>CATWQI010000025.1 GCA_958352885.1 uncultured Duncaniella sp. | reverse complement strand
TAAATTGCGATTTATCTGATTGAGGATTGCAATTTTATCTCGTATATCCACAATGAATTTTCCGATGCTTTCCTCTGATGAGGATAGTGTCGGAATTTCATATCTCATAATCTGGTCTTTATCTCCACGCGGCATCTTACTTCCTTTTGCTCCTTTCATTGCATATTGATAAAATGCATCTTGAAGCAAAAGAGCGTATATAAAGTCGGGGGAATGTCCTTCTTTCGCACGAATAACCAAAACATCGGCATTACAACCTCCGTCAATATCAGCCATCCATATTTTCTTAAGATATGGACGTATATTGCCAATTAGAACATCTCCTGTACGAAAACGTGTTAGTGTACAAATTTGCGGTGGCAGATTGGTAGCCAATTCTCTACCTGCCTTATTTTGCAAAAGAGAATCTGTAGTTACATAGCAATCCAAATCAATAGAATCACTACTGATTTTTTCACTAACATAATCGGCAACATCTTTGAGTTTCATTCTTTGCAGGTTTTTATAGACTGCAAAGTTAATGAAAATCGCTGATTGTCGGGCTATCCGAGGAACTTGCGGTGGGCGATTTTTACGTTGTTCTGGTTGACCATAGCATAATGAAGCGTAGTGTCAATCTTGCAGTGTCCAAGGAGACGTTGTACCTGTTCGATTGGCATTCCCTTGTCGATTGCCATTGTTGCCAATGTTCGGCGGAACTTGTGTGGATGTATTCGACCGACTTTTGCCGCTCTGCCCAATTCTCTGAGCCGATTCTCCACACCGCTTATAGTCAGCCTATTGTTCGGACGAGACAACGAGACGAAAAGAGCAGCATCGGAATCAGTGCGAGTGGCAAGATAGTTTTGCAGATGCACCTTTGCGCGGGCATTGAAATATACCGTCCGCTCCTTATTACCTTTGCCGAGTACAACGCATTGACGTTCATTGAAATTGATGTCAGAGATATTGATATTTACAAGTTCGCCTACGCGCACTCCGGTTGAGACGAGAAAATCTATCATAGCCAAATCACGAAGTTCAGAGCATGAGTCGCGGAGTGTCTCTAACTGTTCATCGCTTATTGTTTCCTTAACTGTAATTTCTGACCGCACTTTATGGATGCGTCTTACGGGGCTTTTCACGATGTAATCCTCATCTTCAAGCCATGAGAAAAAACTGGAGAAGATACGACGGATATTGTCAATCGTTGTCTTACTTGAATTGTTTTTGGCTTGAAACTCCGAGAGATAGCAACGTATGTCGTTGGTTGTGACTTCACGCAGCTCCATGCTGATAGTCGTAAGCCAAGCACTGATTGTATTCTGATAGTAGTTCAGCGTTTTCTCTGAGCACCCCTCAATTCTTTTAGCAGAGATAAAGCTGCCAAGCAGTTCCTCATTAGCTTGCTTTGTGCGCTCCTTCTGACAAGGAGCCACCACTATCTCATAGCCGCTTAACTCCTGTTCGAGCGTCTTGCGCAACTCATACAACTGCGCCGGGGTCAGAATACCGCTCATCTTAGCGATAGTATTATCCAATAGTTTGTCTTTCATCTTATTTAAGTTTTTAACAAACTATTATACTCAAAAAACTCTATATAGAGTCTAACGTCACAGAATTCTAACTCTAAGCCATTACTTCTATCGGGATATGACTCAATCCTCTTTTTCTTAAAATGTCTTCTACCTCGTGCTTTTGTTTGTCTCCTTTGACATATATCCGCTTTAACACAGAGATAGGCATAAAGATTTCACGGAAGAAATTTTTGTTATCCGGTCGCTGTTTTTCACAATCAACAAATTTCTTTACCTCAGTTACGATATTTTCGATTACAGCCGGACACTGCACATTGTCCAATAGATTGTTATATTCTTTCTTGGGAGAAGAAATAATAATTCGGGTCTCCTCTTCTTCTATAAATTCATCTTTCTTGAATCGTGGAGCGACGAATGCCAAAAGATACATGGCAATAAACCGAACGAATACTGAAGGATTATCTCTCAAAAGAGTGATAGCGAGTTCTTTGTTGCTTTTCAGCATTATACCGGCCATCTCAAAATATTTATCCTTAACAAGTTGATATAGCTCTTCATTGGTTATTTTAGAATCATATATACATGATTCAATTGAAAACATTGCTGCATCATAAGTTCCTTGGGGATTATTAAACCCAAGCTCCATTACAACACCATGGCTGTTATCCGCATAATGTTTCCACATATATTCGTTGTCTTTGCGAGCCGAAATCGAAATGACATATGGTACTGGCAATCCTAATGCTCGTTCAACATCTGTTGGAGCGAAAAATGGAGCAATTTTTCTATCATCTTGAATGCTTGACTGAACTTCAAAATTGTCAAGAGCGGGATATATTTTTGCGATACCATGTTTATATTCTGTCTTATCTCTAAAACAGTCATAACGAGTAGCCCAAAAGCAAATCTCTTTGTCCTTAGTCGGATTCTCTTGAAGAATACCTGAAAAAGCCTTCAGCGTTGTATAATGATAGTATATCATACCCAAAGTTAGTAAAATTTCTGCTGATAGCCAAATAAATCGCAATTTACCGCTATCGGCATAACCGATACCTGACCGTTCATCAAAAG
>CATWQI010000024.1 GCA_958352885.1 uncultured Duncaniella sp. | reverse complement strand
ATGAACTTTTGCGGAAAGACCTGCGCAAATTTGTCGCCATGTTCCGTAAATTCGGAGTTGATTCGACTTTGCTTGGCACGTTAGCTTACAATGTGGGACCGGCGAAGCTGTTAGGCAGCAAGACACTCCCCAAAAGTACCTTAATCAAGAAATTGGAAGCTGGCGACAGGAACATTTACCGTGAGTATATCGCCTTCTGCAACTACAAGGGTAAACGCCACGCCATGCTGCTCAAACGGAGAAAAGCGGAGTTTGCGCTGTTGTATATCCCATAAATGTAAATAGACAAAAGAACCTCCGATGAAACCACAACTTCATCGGAGGTTTTCCGGTTTGTTAAAATTGAATTTTTACTTCTTTCTCTTTAATATGTATCACATCTCCCATAATCGTCATAGGGCACATTTTCCCATTCCAAGGTTCATCATAACATTCATCTTTATCATACTTTTCTTTTTCACAAAACGAATGCAATGGGCATACATAACCATATTTGTGCAATCTCGTTAAATATGAAAATAATGCATTGTGCCCTATTAGTGCCAACATATCATCAGATAATTTTTCGGAATCTATTGAGGATGAAGGTGGTGGATTAAAATCGCCACTGTCTGTATAGCTATAAGGCATTCCTAAAAAATCTATTAACGTTTTAATTCGTTCCTTAGATAAGGGTTGGTAATCAGTAATCAAAGTTAAGATAGGAACAAATCCTTTGGCAGGACGAATTCGTTCCAAAACTTCGCCAATATAATCGATTCCGACTCGGACACTTTTAAAAAAGACTTGTTTGAATGTGTCTATAAGAGTATCAAAAAAGTCACAAACTGACATTGCTTTTCCCTTGATGTATATTTTATCTTCATTGACGAACCGTTCAAACAATTCTATTGCAGATAAATCCGGATTTTCATTCGCGTATGCTAAGTTATCTATTAGAACTTCAGCAGGAGAAAGGCTAAACAAAGATATATAGCAAATAGTTATCAGTTTTATATTATCAGATGCTATTGCAGAAAAATGTTGTTCTGCAATAATCTTAATTAAATTATATGGGAGGTCAAATTCTTCATGAGTTGCAGTTTCATCTATGAGCATTTGATACAATGCTGCCATACTCTCCTTAATAATGTTAGCACCCAAAACAATGGTTTGTTTTGAACCATCCGTAAAACTGATATCTAATGTTATTATTGGTAAATTTCTATTATTTACCTTTTTATAGTTTCTATGGATGCAAATCCGTTCACTTACATCTATTTTAAAATTATTTCTCCGTGTATCTGAAAGTGGGCAATATCCTGTTCCACATTCTACAATATCCATTTTATTCTTCAATCCTTGAGAATAATCAATATTTAATGGGAGAGTGATAGTAGATGTAGCATTTTCTACAAAAGCATATGTTTCCGCCATTATATTATATCGAACCATACTATCATATAGTCCCCACGGAGTTGATACATTTTGAAGAAAGTGGATGTATTCATGAACAAGAGTTCTGAGGTGTCCTGAAAAAAGTTGACTCAAAAATTGTTAATATGAAGTTAATTTCACGATAGTTCGGTTCGTGGTTTACTTTCGAGTCATTTCGTCCGGCTCAAGGTTTACACCGGTATCGGTTCGTGGAGCCAGGAGGGGGGAATGAAACTGTCGGGGCTCGATGCCCCGGCAGTTTCAGGCTTACTCCGTTTAAAGGATGTATCGCCTATCGGGGGGATGTCTGCAAAATTAGCATTTTCTTCTGATTCATCCCTATGATACCATGGATAATGTTTCCACTTTCTCTCCAACGGACCCTCACAATGATGGGCCTCTTCCGGAGTGAGCCACTCGATTGAAGCATGGATACGGAAAGTGTTATAATTCATAATAGCATTTTTTACAACTTCGTATGCATTTTTGCGAGTGGGGTTCAACTGTCTTAGGAATTCGTTTTTGATGGTTCCGTTCACCCTCTCCGCATAGGCATTTTCCCTGGGATCAGGCTCTTCAGTCATGCTTATCAGGATATTGTTACGTTTCAGCACCTTGACATACGCGGCACAGCAATATTGAGCGCCTTTGTCCGAATGGTGGATGGTCTGCAACCGCAAGTCGGGCTTCTGGGCAATTGCCATCCGAAGCGCCGCCACAGCGTTTTTTGCCATCATATTGTCAGCCAATGCCCACCCGACGATCTTTCTCGAATACATGTCAGTGATGAGAAATAAATACATAAAACCGTCTTTCATACGAATATATGTGATATCGCTGACCCATACCTGGTTAGGACGCATGGGCGCAATCTCCTTCAGGAGGTTTGGATATACTGGGAAGATATGTCCGGAGAACGTCGTCCGCGGCTGACGGTGCCTGCGCCGAAGAAGCAGCCCATGTCGGTCAAGCAACGCGAAAAGGCGGTCTCTGCCGTAGTTGACATTATAGTATTTATCAAGCATCTTCTGAAGTTTGCGCGTTCCGACTCCGGGACATCGCCGACGTATGTCCTGAACCATCTCCGTTACAACTTCATTTGTGATAACTTCCGTGTATTCAGTACGATTACCTTTGTAATATGCCTGCTTGCTCACACCAAACAGCTCGCACAGATCCGCCACTTTCAATTGGGGATTTTCCGCGCGTAGGCATTCTACTGTTTGGCGCCAGCTTTTTTTCGTATTTTGATGTTCAGGTTGGCTTCGGCCACGTCAATCATGGTATCAAGGGCATGAGCCCGCAACTCTGCTTTTTCGAGAGCTGCTTTCAGTCGAGCGATTTCAGCATCGCGAGAATCTACCGGTTGTGGCTTTGATTTTTCGTTCACGATTATATAACGTGATTTACGTTTGCATGGTATGCCGTTGACTATCCATTTGTACAGCGTGGTGTGGGATATTCCTCCCATTTTTGCCACTTCACGAAGTGTATACTCTCCTGTCAGATACAGATCGACGTACCCGCGCTTTTCTTCGTCCGTAATTTGGTTGAATTTCTTTTTCATTAATCCTTAAATAAGTTTAATCCCGAGTCAACCTATGTCAGGACAATACATTCCTAATGTTGGGACATCAAGTTCATCGATGTTTCCATCAAAAGAATTGTGAATACGAATCTGCATAAACGCCGGCTGATATTCACCTTTACTATTATTTCGTTCTGTTATGATGTGCTTTTGACTTATTGTTAATTCACACATAATATTACTATGATTATGAGTATCAATACTTTTACAAAGATACTCATAATATTTTATATATCGCTAACAAGCGATTGAAACAAAGGTTTCTTTGCTACTTTCTTTGTCCGCCATCATGCTCACTGAAAGAAAGTAGGGCGGCTCTCGCCGCCCCTCCACTCAAAAGCGTGTGTAAAGTCCCGTCACCATCGTGAACATTTCCTCCAACATATCAAAATAGATGCCCTCGTGTATGGCAATGTCCTTTGTTCTGCTCTCGAATGTCTTTTTGCTGAATGTCCTGCGGTAGAAACGCATATTGTAGAGGTCTGCCCCTGCATCATAGATGATGTCAAGGCGGTTGGCACTTGTCTTGTTCCTTGCAAGGCTCATCCGTAAGCCGTTGCCCATATCTATGAAGTCACGGCTTCCCGTCATGGCGGTGAAGCGTCTTCCGCCTATCTGCTGTAATATCGTCTGTGCTATCATATCCGTTGTTTTAGGGTTTTAAGTGTTGGCGGTGCGGACACCGCCAACTTGTTCAAAATTCTCGCATCTCGGCAATGGGTGTCTGTCGTTGCAGCCACTCTTTCACACACTCCATATTATACTCGCTCGTGATGACTGCCGTATGGCTGTCGGTGGCGGTGA
>CATWQI010000023.1 GCA_958352885.1 uncultured Duncaniella sp. | reverse complement strand
CCGTTAAACTTTTTGTCTTGCATGGAAACTTTATAATTACTAATTTTGCTCAAATAAATCCATAAAAGACATAAAAAATGATGCCTGCAACTACTGGATTAGCCCTTGCGCTCTTAGCTGTCATTGCT
This sequence comes from uncultured Duncaniella sp., assembly GCA_958352885.1. Taxonomy (GTDB): domain Bacteria; phylum Bacteroidota; class Bacteroidia; order Bacteroidales; family Muribaculaceae; genus Duncaniella. The sequence continues at coordinate 4,400 of CATWQI010000023.1, read as the reverse complement.
GTATCATGCAGCAGTGATGATGAGCCGCTATTGTCCGCAAATGTAATCCCATTAAACAAGATTATATGAAAATAAAAAAATATATACTTCTTCTTTCGGCTCTCACCGTTACGCCATTGTTTGCAACAGCACAATCTGCCGAGCCTGATTCTATCAAAACACATGAGTTAAACGAGGTAATGGTGGAAGCGCAGATGCAACGAACCGGAGCATCGACTTCAACATATATTCCAAATGGAAAGCAAAAATCATCTGCACAAAATGCGATTGATCTACTGCGTCAGCTTGCGATTCCACAAATCAATATCAATCTTGTGGACAATGCTGTTACAACCCCAAGCGGACAGAATGTTGCAGTCTATATAAACTATATACCCGCATCGGCAGAAGAAATAGAGGGTATACGAACTGCTGATGTGCGCCGTGTGGAGTATCTTGATTTTCCAACCGACCCACGTTTTCAAGGCAACGAGCATGTTGTCAACTTTATAATGCAGAAATATGAATATGGAGGCTATACAAAAGCGACAGTAAGCGAAAATTTCCTCGTCGGAAAGCTGTCAAGCAGAGCCTCTGTATATTCCAAATTCGCATACAAAAGAATGACTTACGACTTATATGCCGGTGGGTCAAACCATGACATAAAACACTCCGGAACGTCAATCATCGGAGACTATACTCTTGAAAACAACCTTGGAGAGCCTTATAATATAACACGTAACGAAATATTCGATTATTCTCACTTCAAGTATAATCAGTACCCTGTAACATTCAGGGCTATCTATGATTCCGATAAAGTGCAGATTGCAAATACAATTGGTTTTAATTTTGACCAGTCACCGATAGCCGAAACCGCAGGTAATTTGTCGTATGAACCTGAACAGTACGGTAAGTATTCATATGAACGGAGCGAGCCTTATACGAGTCGTTCTATTGTATGGTCAGGCAATTACTATTTCATTTTGCCGCGCAATTTTCATCTAAGCATATCTCCGGGAATAAATTACGGACATACGGATTATTCTTATCGTTATAAGACCTCTGATGATAACGATGGCATTATGAATGAATCCGAGGAAAACGTCTGGCAATTAAGAGGAAGTGCTACTCTATACAAGGAAATCACCGACCGGCAAAATGCCTTTTTACGGGCATGGTGTGGCTCAACATCAAATGATGTAAGCTATTTCGGTACTTCACCATACAACAATGATTTTTCAGACACTTATGCCGGAGCTGCACTCGGTTACAATTTTTCCAATAACATATGGAATGTGAGTACTGATGTTGCACTACAATGGGAGAGAAACAGGATCAACGACCAGTCCATTTCCGAGGTATATCCGCTCATAAATCTGTCAGCCGGATTTTCTCCATCCCAAAAGCATTCTTTCAGAGCATATTTTCACTTCGGGGCAAACTATCCCGGTGCAAGTGAAAAAACGCCCAATATTCTTCAGCAAAACGAACTGTTGTATTATACAGGAAACCCTGATCTCGGGTTGTCACGACAGATTACGTTGAATTTGTCTTATAACTGGATGCAGTCTAATAAATTTTCAGCTTCGGCTTTTGCCCAATACTTTGGAGAATATAATCTGTATGTACCTGTTTACAAACCGTACAATAATGGAGCGGCTATACTGCGAGGTTTTGAAACTGACGGTGACTATAACCGTACTCAAATCGGCATATCTTTCAATTACAAGTTGTTGAACGGCAATCTACAGTTTGCGACCTCACCGTCTGTATCATTCTATCGTATGACCGGATTGTTTGACATAACACGTACTCCATTTACTTGTAACGCTTCTGCGACTTATTATCTTGGGAATTTCTATTTTCAGGCTTCATATCAAACAAGAAATCTTACGGTTCAAGGCAATCGTGGTGTAGTCTATAAAGATCGAGACTTCTATCAGATTCTCGCAGGATGGAGTCGTTCAAACTGGAATATACGAGTCAGCGCAATGAATCTATTTCGCAACGATTGGCTATGTGCCACAAATACATTATCAACTCCGTTATATTCAGAAACACGATTTGTCGATGGAAACAGCTTTCATCGCCGCTTAAACCTCTCTGTAACCTATACTTTCGGATATGGCAAAAAAGTACAACGAGGCAACGAAGTTGGAGAACAGTCGGGTGCCTCCTCGGCTATTATGAAATAATTTGATTCAACATTTTGCTATTATGAATCAATTAGAAATCCTGTATTGCCGCCTAACGGCGACAAAGTGTTTTGGAAATTTGTAGCACAATGACTTATACAGAGCATTGTCTACATGGTACGCTATATATGTTTACATCAATAAAGGTATTGACGATGACAACAAACCGACTTATTACAATATTAGTTATTCTTTGCTTCGCTCTCGGAGCGAGGGCGAAGAAGAAACAGGATTATCCACAGTCAGAAATCAAGGTGGAATATAATTATTATTACAAGTTTCTGCGTAACGGCGACGGTGTAATAGTAGAGAAAAATACACCGTTCATCCTTCTTTCCAACCGCAGTCAGAGCAAGTTCTATTGTCCGAGTACCGAGTTCAAGGATTCGCTGGAATCGACACCTTCGGGTCGCGCAAAAGCAAAGCAGATGTTTGATGCCGCCGTCGCTGCTTATGTACAAGGTCGCGACCGCAGTGCTATGGATGGTGTGGTCTATCACTCACGACTATATGTGCTTAAAGATTTTACTAAATCCACTTCGACCATTTACGATGAGGCCGGGATGGGGGAATGTGGTTATTATGACGAGCCTTTTTCCGAAATAGATTGGGTGATAGTGGAAGACAGTACAAAAACAATCTTGGGCTATCAATGCGTCATGGCAACAACCGATTATCACGGAAGAAAATGGGCAGTGTGGTTTACTCCTGAAATTCCTATGCAAGACGGCCCGTGGAAATTCTGTGGGTTGCCCGGGCTGATTATGGAGGCATGCGAACCATCAGGCCAACATAGCTTTTCTATCACCGGAATTGAAGTAACCTCACAGCCTATTTTCCCTATTTTCAATACAGAGTATGAGAAGATGGACAGAAAAGACATGCTCCGCGCCGAAAGGCATTACCGTGAAAACAGCCATGCTATGTTCAAAGCTGCGACAGGACATGAACTCGGCGGAGGTACCGATGCTCCCGTAACCGAAGAAAGCCGTAAGTACGATTATCTTGAAACCGATTATCACGAATGAAAAAAGTTATTGCATATTTATTGTATCTTCTTGCCACGGTCGGCATCGTAGCGCAAGCTAACGAGATGGGAAAGGAACCGCATGATTCGTTGCTTACGGTGGCTCAAAACATTGAAGATTTCGATTTCGCGCTTAAAGAATTAGAAAACAGTTATGCCGGTTTTGATATATATGTGAACGATTCAACCCGCCGTGAATACGACTCAATTGTATCTTCTCTTAGACATGAAATTGAGCTAAAAGTGAGACCCGGATATGATGCTGCCTTATTTTTATATTCATGGTTTGATGACGGACATCTCGGAATGGATATGGGTAGTTATAAAGAAACAGGCAAATATATGTCGGATCGAAGGAAGTATCAGCCTTACGGGATGATTCGTCCATATTTGCCTGAACCGACAGCAACGCAGGTCAACTCCAAAACATACCTGATACGGTTGCCTGAATTCGATGAGGAAATCGTTTCGTCTGAATGGCTCGGAAACGCCATTGAGGGATTCAATTCTTCCACATGCGAGAATCTTATAATCGATGTGCGCGGTAACGGAGGAGGTGATGAACGAATATGGCATCAGTTGTTACCATTGTTTCATGACCATCCCGGAACCACCAAAAGCGTGGAATTCAGGATGTCAGACAACAATATTGAGTTTTTAAGGCAGGCAGCTGCCGAATTTCCGGAGGCTCAAATGATTCTGGATAAGTATAACAAAACCAAGGAATCATATATTCTTTTGACAGACAAAGAGGATCTTGAGATAGAAGTTCCGGAATATACAGGGAAAAAGCCTCATAAGGTGGCATTCATCATAGATGCTAACAATGGATCGGCAACTGAAGAGTTGCTGATCCAGGCCAAGGCTATATCTGACAGGACAATTATTTATGGCAAAGAGAACACGGGGGGATGCCTTGATTGCTCATCAGTCAGGGAATCGGCATTGCCCAATAGTGGATATCCGATATTCATACCTACCGCAAGGTCGTGCAGATTGCCCAATAATGGCATTGATAAAACCGGTATAGCTCCTGACGTAGTAATACCTATCAATTATCCAAGTTCTCTCGCTGATAATATTGACGAGTGGACTCTATGGATTGCAAACGAATTAGAAAAATAGCCTAAGACCCTTTCCGCAAATAAACTATCTTTGTCTATATGCAATTGGTCTGAAAGGAAAAGATGTCGGCAACT
>CATWQI010000022.1 GCA_958352885.1 uncultured Duncaniella sp. | reverse complement strand
TTTGGTATGTCGGAAACCTATTTTTTCCTTCCTATAAGCGCCATTATCGGCAGGATATACTCAATTCGCTGACTATTAGGTTGTAATGTGTATGATTTGGAAATAAAAACAGGCATCCCGCTCAGTTCGAGCGAAATGCCTGTTAAGGTTCTGATGTATCGGCGAATCCTGTTATGGATTACCGATTGTGGTTTAGTCTGTTATTCACCCAAGAGTTCCGGGAAAATAATTTGTACAACTCCTAAAGAGCCGGTCTGGTCGAAACCGCCGTTGAGTTTAGGAATGAAGTAATAGGGAGCTAAAACTGCATAGCCTGGCTGATACCAGCGACAGTTTCTCATTGAAGAACCAAGAGCGGAGGGAGGATAGCTCCAGATTGCCTGACCGGAAACAGCCTGATAATTGACACCGAGGCTTATAGGAGTCCAAGTGAGGTACTCGCCTACCTGCCAGAACTCAAGGTAAGCCGGGTAAGTACCGGTACGCCAATCCGCAAGACCGCCGTCGTCAGCTTCCATACCTGCGGTATAGGGCTGGAGCACACGCCATCTGTTGAATCCTTCTGCCTGGAGAATCTCCACAGGATACTCACCGTCGCCAAGGAAGAACTGGTCGATGAAAAGACCTGTTCCGAGACTTACCCAGTTGTGCTCGGTGGCAAATGTCATTTCGCAGACAGATGAGCCGGAGACTGAAACTTGTTCGGCAGGGAATGAAAGTTGACCTACATACTCATGACCGCCGAGACAGTTGATAGTCACATCGATTGACGCTTCGTTCTGTCCATCCTCGAAAGTGAGTGTGTTGGTTGAGAGGGTGATGTTGTTTGACGGGTCAGCACCGTCAAAAGTAACGTCAGCTACATTTGAGAGTGTGATGGGGAGGGTGGTAGCGCCCTTCTTGGTGCTGCGGACCACGTTGATGGTGAAAGTATTTGCATCCTTCACGGTCTCCACGTTTAGAGTGGACTGTTCAAATGAATAGGTCACCTCCTTTTCGTTATACTCGTCCCAGTAGCCGTCGTCGCTACATGAGCTAAGAGCAAGAATCAAGGATGCTGCCCCCATCAGATATTTTGAAATATTCATAATTCTGTATTCTCTAAAATAATGGTTTTAAACTCGATTATCTGTCAGCCACGGGTGTCGGGCGTGTGGTTGTCGGGTTATTGGCGCCAAGTGCCTTGTTGCCTTCCACCTCTGTCTGAGGAATCTGGAACAGGAAGATGGGGTCGCCGGCGGGGATATTGTACACATACGAGGGCTGGAAGCCGGCTCCACGACGATCCACTCCCTTGTTGAGACGCATGATATCGTAGTAAGCCATACCTTCGCCCCAAAGTTCGATGCGACGCTGACGCCATACCTCGTCCTGAAGTTCCTGAGCCGAACCGGTGTTGAACGAGTAGTTCTGGTCACGATATGTTGACACGAACTGACGGAGAAGTGCAGACGCGCCTGCGGGATCGCCACCCATGCCGAGAGCCTCGGCAGCGATGAGATACATCTCCTCGACACGCATAAGAGGTATGTCATTTGCGCAGGAGGGGTTGGAGAAGTTGCCTTCGTAGATGTCAAACTTCACATTGACATACTGTGGCGTTGAAGGTGCCTGGATTGATTCGTCAAGATAAGCCTGCTGACGTGCTGTGAGGTTATTTGACACACCGTTTTCATCAAGCCACCAGCCTTTGCGCACATCGGAAGCAGTTATGCTCTCGTAGAGGGCTTTGCTGCCCTTGCGCCATGCGCCTACTGCGGTGTAACCGTTGCTTGAGAACGAGCAAGCCATCGAAGGCCAGTTGACGATACCTGAGGTAACCATACGGTCGCTCATGTCCACAGTCACAGCCCAAAGCCATGAATGGTCAGATGCGTCCCAGAATGAGGGCACGCCTACTTCAGCCATGGTATAAGGAGTCATACTACCGTTTCTGATGGCAAACATGGCGTCATCATAAGCCTCGCTCCAACGCTGCTGTACCAGATTGACACGGGCTCGGAGACCATGGGCGGATGCGGCACTGAGGAATGCCTTGTCATTGCGGCTTGTGTAAGCTATGTTGTTGGTTTCCTCAAGGAGGGTTATAGCTTTGTCAAGGTCAGTGTGAATCAAGGTGTATACATCCTCGACTGAAGCACGGGGAGCACCATTGATGCTCACTTCTTCCTTGTTCTCGTCAGTTATGATGGGAACACAGGGGTCGTTCTGATGACCTACGTATGTGAACTGATAGAGCTGTGCGAGCACAAAGTATGCGTTGGCACGGAATCCGAGTGCTTGAGACATATAGTACTTCATATCGGTGTCATCGCTCTCCTTATCAACATTGGCGAGAACCTCGTTGCATGTGAAAATCTGATTGTACATAGTACCCCAGATTTCACGGGTCATACGTGAAGTCGTATTGATATCGCTATACTCGACTTCTTCGCTGAACCAGTTATAACCGATTACGTCGCTGACCATGTCGGAAGTACGGCAGTCAAGCGCAAGCATGATGGCGGGATAACCGAAGTCAAGATGAACATTTGAACCAGCACCAAAAATATTCTCTACCTGCTTGAACATGGTAGGGATGGCGTTGGCACTTGCGGCAATCATGGCAGGGTCGCGGCTAATCACATCGCCCTTCTGGTCAGATGTGATGGTGTCGCCCTGTGGTGCGGTGTCAAGGTCATTACAAGCCACTGCTGTAAAACCGAGAGCGCCGAATAGTATGTATTTGCTTATTGATTTCATTATGGGTCAAATATTAGCCATATTAATTAATTAGAATACCACCTTGATACCACCTGAGATACAGCGGAGAGCTGTATAGGTAGAGGTTGTGGATGTAGTGTAGCTCTGGCGGGGGTCAAGACCCTTGCGTGCGCTCCAGAGAGCCACATTGTCGGCGGCACCGTAGACACGGATTGTCTCGATACCAATCTTGCCGGTGAGTGATGCGGGAAGAGTATAGCCGAAGGTAATATTGTTTATTGCGAAATAGTTAGAGCTGATAAGACCGCGGTCACACAGGTAAGAGTAGAATGAATAGGATGCGCTTGCGTCAAGGCGAGGCACATCTGTGTTCGGATTCTCGGGAGTCCAGGCATTGAGGATATCCTTGTGCCAGTTGTGTCCATATTCCGATTCTGCGCCTGAACCCATGAAGTACTGGTAGCCCTGGTCATAAATCTTACCGCCGAGCTGGTATGAGCAAGCTATGCCGAGGTCAAAGCCGTAAGCGTTGAGTGTGGTGCCGAGACCGCCGTAAACCACAGGAAGGAGGTTGCCGGTTGACTGGCGGTAGGCAGATTGCCATTCCTTGGTCACGAAATCGGAGCCGGGAACTTTATCGCCGTTTTCGTCAGTATCGAATCCCCAGAAAAGAGGATCACCGGTAGCCTTGTCGACACCTGCGTATTTCACCATGTAAAGCTGGTACATTGACTCACCTTCGCGGAAGTAGCGTGAGCCACTGATCCACTTGCCGTTAAGTTCCGGAGCGAGTTCAAGCACCTTGTTCTTGATGAATGTGGCATTGCCGTTGATTTCCCATGTGATGTTCTTGGTGACGATGGGACGGTAGCGTAGCTCGATTTCGAAACCACTGTTACGCATAGAGCCGATGTTCATCGGTATTGAGGTATAGCCCAAAGAGGGTGCGGTGGGCTTGTTGTAAAGCATGTCAGATGTCTGACGGCTGAAGTATTCGGCTGTACCGGAGAGTTTGCCTTTCCAGAAGCTGAAGTCAATACCCACGTTGAATGCGTTGGAAGTTTCCCATGTCAAATCACGGTTGCCCTTGTAAGCGAGCTTGCCGTCTGACCATGAATCCTCACCCTGGATGGTGTACTGGTCAAGGTAAGCGTAGTTGTTGCCGATACCGTCGTTACCCTGCTGACCGAACGACGCACGGAGCTTCAGCTGGTCAAGCCAGGTTGCCTGGTCATGGAGGAATGACTCGTTTGCGATGTTCCAAGCGGCAGACACTGAGTAGAAGTTACCCCAGCGGTTGTCGGGATGGAAACGGGAGGAAGCGTCACGACGATAGCTTACGCTTGCGAAGTAGGTATTGTCGTAGTCATAGTTGATACGTCCGAAGATACCACGGGTGGCATACTCGCCATATGCGCCGTAACCTTTGCGCCTGCTGTTGGCAAGAGTGTTGTTGACGGTCCAGTCGGTGGGGTCATAGAGGTTGCTACCGATAGCATACACATATTCATCGTGCCATTCGTAGCTTTCGTAACCGAGGAGGAAGTCAAGAGTGTGGACATCATTGAATGTCTTGGTATAGTTGGCAAGACCCTGGAGGTTAAGACCGCTCTGACGCTGGTCCTGCTGGAGGGTCTGACCGCCGGTAGTGGCAAACTGACCATAGAGAGGATTGGAGGTCATGTGGTAACGGGTATTGTCGATAGTGGCACCTACCGAACCGGTCAATGTAAGACCTTCAATAGGAGTGAGCTGGACGAACCATTTGCCGTTGAAGAGGTCAACGAGGTACTCTTCATTGTCATAGATAAGCTGACCTGCGGGGTTTGCCTGTGACATGAATGAGCGAGAATAAGCGGTTGACTTGCCGTCGCCATAGTCATAAATCTTGTTGCCGTAGTGCTCATTGTACATGATAGCTCCTGAAGCATCGCGCACGTAGATGGGGTAAATCGGGGCGATAGAGTTGGCAATCATGAACGCATTGCCCGAAGAGGCGGTAGCGGTCTGTTCGTCGGGATACTGTGACTTTGAGTAAGAGTATGACATGTTGGTGCCGACCTTCAACCATTTGTTCACCTGATATTCAAGGCTTGTGCGGGTTGATAGACGGTTGTAGCTTGAATTGTCAATCACACCCTCGTCCTCAAGATAGTTTGCTGAGATAAAGTAGTTGAGCTTGTCGGTTGCGCCGGATACGCTCAGGTTATACTCCTGACGCATACCGTTGCGGAAAGTAGCGTCAGCCCAGTTGTCAGGACGGAAATAGTTGGTTCCGTTTGAGTAACCCATTGTGGCATTAGGATTGAAGCTGCCGTCAGGAAGAATGAGATACTCTCCGGCGGGAGCTGTAAACACATTGTAACCGGTTGATTGGAAGAGCATCTGGTTGCCATATACGTGTGCCTGCTCCGGAGTGTATCCGAGGTTGTAGATAGCTGCGTTACGCTGGGCTGCATAAGTGAGCTCAAGGTACTGCTGAGGTGACTCGATGACATCATAGTTGGTCACCTGGCGGGAGTTCGTACCCCAACGTGCATCCAATGTAACCTTTGCTTTGCCTTCCTTACCGCGCTTGGTGGTGATAAGGATGACACCGTTTGCACCACGGGCACCGTAGAGGGCTGCCGCAGCTGCGTCTTTCAGCACTGTCATTGCCTCGATGTCACTTGGGTTGATTGAAGCGATATCGCCGTCGTAGGGTATACCGTCAAGCACATAAAGGGGATCCATTGACGCATTGATTGAACCGACACCACGGATACGTACTGTGGATGAGGTACCCGGCTGACCGTTTGAGTTAAGAGTCTGGACACCGGCAACCACACCGCTGAGGGCGTTGGTGACATTTGACACAAGACGGTCCTCAATCACAGAGGCGTCAACGACTGAAGCCGCACCGGTGTATGCCGAACGTTTTGCAGTACCGTAAGCTACGGTTATGACCTCGTCGAGCATGTT
>CATWQI010000021.1 GCA_958352885.1 uncultured Duncaniella sp. | reverse complement strand
GCCGCTAGCGTTCATCCTGAGCCAGGATCAAACTCTCCATTGTATTAATTAATGTATTGTTAGAGTCCTGACTACTTCATTCTCATTAAAGAATTGACAGATAAATACTACATTTTCTCTCATTAAAAACCAGTAAATCAAAGAACCGTTTGAAAAATCCCCGTTCGTATTTTCGTAACGGAAAGTGGTGCAAAGGTAAATCAAATATTTTGAACCTCCAAATTTTTCAAGAACTTTTTTTGCAACCTCTTTTCGAGATCATGTTTCGATTCGCTTCGAAACCGCCTTGCGGCCGGCATCATCGCTATTTCGAAGAACTCATTTCCTGATTGCGGATGCAAAGGTAGGCATAAATTCGATACCTGCAAACTTTTCCGAACATTTTTTCACAAATTATGAAGATTTTTTAATTTTTCGGGGTTTTACCTATATTATATACTATCTGTGACAGTTTGTTCTTTTGGTTTTCGGCAGCTACGACAAAATACCGCCTGCCGGTTCGACTTGCCGAAAAGCGCCGAGGAGATAAACCGGCAGTCCGCGGGAAATTCGTTTTTTTATATTACCTTTGTTATCGAAATGAATCGAGGCTGCGACCGAAGCGTCGGCACCCGATAAAAACATCGATATGAAACTGAGAAAGATTACCGTAATAATCGTCGTTCTGGTATTGCTCGACCAACTGTTGAAGATATGGGTTAAGACCAACATGCGGCTCGACGAGACTATAATGATAATCCCCGACTGGTTCCGCCTGCACTTCGTGGAGAACAACGGCGCGGCATTCGGAATGCAGATAGCATCATCGGGAGCCGTCGACTGGGGCAAGTTGCTTCTGACCGTTTTCCGCATTGTGATGATAGGTCTGCTCGGCTACTACATTCATTACCTCGGACGGCGGGACAAGAATACCCCCAAAGGCGTCATGATAGGTCTCGGGATGATCCTCGCAGGAGCGATAGGCAACCTGATCGATTCGGCGTTCTACGGTGTGATATTCTCGCAGTCGACACCGATGGAGGCAGCGCATTTCGGCGACGGATACGGCACGGTGCTTATGGGCAAGGTGGTGGACATGTTCTACTTTCCGCTGTTCCAATGGAACGGAGTGCCGTCATGGCTCTCGTTTCTGGTCGACGGCAACAACTACTTCTTCGGTGCGATATTCAATCTCGCCGACGCATACATTTCGGTGGCGGTAGTTTATCTGCTGTTGTTTCACTACAAATTCTTCCAAGACTAATCGCTGTCTTACAGTGCGTTGCGCAACGAGCCGACAGTTAATGCGACATTCGAGTCAAAAAAAACGCGAAAAAGTATTGCGAAATAAAAAAGAAACACTACTTTTGCACATCGAAACGATGCCCAGATGGTGAAATGGTAGACGCGCTCGTTTCAGGTGCGAGTGCTTCACGGCATGTAGGTTCGAGTCCTATTCTGGGCACAAGAAAGGCGACTTAACAAAGTGCAAACCACAAGTTAAGTCGCTTTTTCTATTTTCTACACGCAAAATTCAAATATTCCGAGTAACTTATTACCTGCCGATACGCATAGACGGTATCTGAGAACAGCATCTACATCCACAGCTCATAATAGAGCCCTCGCACCACTCGGACTTATACATAATAACAGAGCGAGTGGACCTTACCACTCGCTCTGTTATTAATAATGCTGCGTAATAAGAATTACTCTCAGCGGTTCTTGTACATATCGTCGTAGTAGCACTCGTAATCGCCCGAGGTGATGTTATCCATCCACTCCTGATTGTCGAGGTACCAGCGAACGGTCTTCTCGATCCCCTCCTCAAACTGAAGTGATGGTTCCCACCCCAGTTCAGACTGAAGTTTGCGAGAGTCGATAGCATAGCGCATGTCATGGCCGAGGCGATCGGTGACGTAGGTTATCAGCTCATCGCTGTAACCATCAGGATTGCCAAGCAGACGATCGACGGTGCGGATAATAACACGGATGAGGTCAATGTTCTTCCACTCGTTGAATCCACCAATATTGTAGGTCTCGGCCACTTTACCTTTGTGGAAGATAAGGTCTATGGCACGGGCATGATCCTCGACGAAAAGCCAGTCGCGCACATTCTCTCCTTTGCCGTAGACCGGCAGCGGTTTGCGGTGGCGGATATTGTTGATAAACAACGGGATAAGCTTCTCAGGAAACTGATAAGGGCCGTAATTGTTAGAACAATTGGTCACCAGCGTAGGCATTCCGTAAGTGTCGTGATATGCACGCACAAAGTGGTCGCTCGAAGCTTTCGAGGCGGAATAGGGCGAGTGAGGATTATACTTTGTGGTCTCGACAAAAAACTCGGTACCGTAAGCCATGTCATCATTGCTCGACGCCTTGGTGGTGAACGGCGCAGGCACCCCTTCGGGATGTGTCATTTCGAGTGCACCGTAGACCTCGTCGGTCGAAATATGATAGAACAGCTTGCCATCGTATTTTTCGGACTGAGTCTCCCAATATTCCTTTGCAGCCTGAAGCAGGGCGAGCGTTCCCATCACATTAGTACGGGCAAAGGTGAACGGGTCTTTGATCGAGCGGTCAACATGGCTTTCGGCAGCAAGGTGAATGATGCCGTCAATCTTGTATCCACTAATTATGCGGCGCATCTCGTCAAGGTCGGCAATGTCTGCGCGGACAAATGTGTAATTGGGTTTATCCTCGATGTCCTTTAGGTTGGCAAGATTGCCCGCATATGTAAGTTTGTCGAGATTGACAATATGGTAGTCGGGATATTTGTTGACAAACAGTCGAACAACATGGCTCCCGATAAAGCCGGCACCGCCGGTTATTAGGATGTTACGCTTCATTTTCTTTGAGATTTTTGATGCACTTGCGAAGCGAATCGGTCCAGTACGGAACCCGTAGTCCGAAGGCGTTTTTAAACTTGGTTTTGTCGAGGACTGAATAAGATGGACGGACCACCGGCGAGGGAAACTCATCGGAGTGGCAGGGCTGGATATCACAATCATTGTTACCCGTAATATCAGCAATAGCTTTAGTGAAATCAAACCACGAGCAGACACCTTCATTCGAATAATGATAAATGCCCTCGTTACCCTCGAATTTGCGATTTTCGACTATATCAAAAACCGCATCCGCAAGATCCTGAGCATAAGTCGGAGTTCCCACCTGGTCGAAAACAACCTTAAGTTCCGGCTTCGCAGATATAAGATTCAACATCGTTTTGACAAAATTCTTACCATATTCCGAATAAAGCCAGGCTGTTCGAAAAATCAGAGTCTTACAGCCACTTTCCGCCACCGCCTGTTCGCCATGCAATTTGGTCAAGCCATATACACCAGTCGGATTCACCGGTTCGGTCTCCGTACGCGGAGTATTACCATGCGATCCACCGAACACATAGTCAGTAGAAATGTGTATCAGTGTTCCGTCGTTGCCCCTAATACCATTAGCCAAATTGGCCACGGCCATAGCGTTAAGCATCTCAGCAAATTCAGCTTCGGTTTCGGCCTTTTCCACATTGGTATAAGCAGCACAATTCAAGATGACTTTCACATCGTAGTCTTTCACCATCGCGGTCACAGCCTGTGCATCCGTGATATCAAGTTCGGACACATCGGTGAAAATATAGTTATCTTTCGAGCCTTTGGCCGCATTGCGAATACAATTGCCCAACTGACCGTTGGCTCCAGTTACGAGTATATTCATTTCAGATAGAGATCAATGTTTATATCAAATGGCGAATTAAAGTCGGCGAGCACAGAATGCTTCAGATCCTTTTCCGATAGGATTGCCTTAGCTGGGTCAATCTGCCAGTCGATTCCGAGCGACGCGTCGGCAATGGAGATGCCACCGTCGGCCTCGGGATGGTAGTAGTTGTCACACTTGTACTGAAAGACGGCGATGTCGCTTAGCACTGCGAAGCCGTGGGCGAATCCGCGAGGCACAAAAAATTGGCGATGATTGTCTTCCGAAAGCTCCACAGCCACGTGACAACCGTAGGTGGGCGAGCCTTTACGAATATCAACTGCTACGTCAAGCACACGGCCTTTGACACAGCGCACCAACTTGCTCTGAGTGAAGGGCGGACACTGGAAATGCAGGCCGCGCATCACACCGAACGACGACATCGACTCGTTGTCCTGCACAAAATCCACCGGGCAAACCTTTTCGTCAAACTCTCGCTTGGAATAGCTCTCGAAAAAATAGCCACGCGCATCAGTGAAAATGCGAGGCTCGATGATAACTACGCCTTCAATATCTGTCTTTATTACTTCCATATCACAACAAATTATTATCACCAGTGCGTTCAACTTCATCAACGACCTTCATCAAATACTGGCCATACTGATTTTTGAGCATTGGTTTTGCAATCTCGGTCATTTTTTCTTTCGAAATCCAACCTTGGCGGTAGGCTATACCCTCAAGACATGCAATCTTCAGCCCTTGACGCTTTTCTAGCACTTCGACGTAGATCGATGCCTCTGCAAGCGAATCGTGAGTGCCGGTATCAAGCCATGCAAAACCACGAGGAAGGGTCTGCACTTTCAACTCGCCATCCTTTAGAAACTCTTGATTGACCGCAGTGATTTCAAGCTCACCGCGGGCTGACGGCTTAATAGATTCAGCCACATGCACCACTTTATTCGGATAAAAATATAGTCCAACTACGGCATAGTTGGACTTAGGGTTCTGCGGCTTCTCCTCGATCGAAAGGCAGTTGCCCTCACGGTCGAATTCCGCCACACCATAGCGCTCAGGATCATTGACCCAATAACCGAATACGGTAGCCTTCGATGCCTTTTCTGCATCGTCGACTGCCTTACGGAGCACATCCGAGAAACCAGAACCGTGGAAGATATTGTCGCCAAGCACGAGACAGACTGAATCGTCGCCGATAAACTCACGGCCAATGATGAAAGCCTGAGCCAAACCGTCAGGGCTGGGCTGCTCGGCATAGGAAAACTTCACGCCGTAGTCAGAGCCGTCGCCAAGCAGACGCTTAAAGCCCGGTAAATCAGTCGGAGTAGAAATAATCAGGATATCCCTTATTCCCGCCAGCATCAGCGTGGAAATAGGATAATAAACCATCGGCTTATCGAATACGGGGAGCAACTGCTTGCTGACCCCTTTCGTAATGGGATAAAGCCGAGTGCCGGATCCCCCGGCAAGAACTATGCCTTTCATTATTTATGGAATTAAATAGAGTATTAACACTGTTAGAAATCGAATTTTGTATTCCAGAAATATGCCATAAATGTTCAAGCGTAGAAGGAGAATTTGTAAATCACAGGAACTGGACATTTAAACTCAGTTTGTATCTTTTATAACTAAAATTTAGGTTCTCTTATGCTCAATCCCATAATTATTGATAACGTGATATCTGTGCCTCTCTCAACTTTCATCAGCAGGATGTGATGATATGTGTCACGACACGACTTGTCAATGATATTCATCGGCATGTTATTTTGAATTCAAAAATACCTTGACCGTGATGTTCTTGGAAAGCCTCTTCGCTTTGTAGTGGGACAAGGAAACATCCTCAAACTTAAAAACTTTTAGCTCACTTGCGGTTGACGTATACTCTTTATGTCTTATCGATGTTATTCAAATTAACAGGCGCCTTTTAAACCATTTAATTTGTCTACGTTTTATCGCGGAGGAATGTTTTGTATATGAAAGCTCTGATGCTATTAGGCAATAAAGCAACCGCTGTCCTAATAGTGATATTGCGTAAATATTCTGGATAGGAAGTGTAGCGAATAGAGTAAAACTCTTTCTGTAATTTGAGCATGTCTTGATAATATTTCCACCCACCACGACGCTTATACATATCTTTTGAGGAACGAAAATACAACAGACTTTCTTGAATGTTATGGAGCTTATATCCTTTTGTCAACATCCTTCCCCACAGGTAGTAATCCTCAGGGAACGGACCATACCCTCCACTGTCAATAATCGCAGATTTCCTATAGATTACAGCCGGATGATTAATGGGACAACGGGATTTTCCGTAATTTAAAATTTCAGCATTCGTTTCAGGAATTTTCTTGATTGATACAATATTATCAACAGTATCAATAAATTCCTCTATCCATGCCGAACAGCTATCAATTTCCGGATGAGATTCCATAAAAGAGACTTGCTTTTGGAATCGGTGAGATTTGGCAACGTCATCGGTGTCCATTCTTGCAATCAGTTCATAGGAGCAATGTTTAAGCCCCTCATTTAAAGCTTTGCCAAGTCCTCCATTGACGGGCAGAGATACCACCCTCATTTCTCGATGATTTTTGGAATACTCTTCTACGACGGAATATAACTCTTCTGTTAAGGGTCCGTCTTCAATAAGCACCACCTCATCCGGGGGAAGGGTCTGGTCGAAAATACTATCAAGACTTTGACGTAAAAAGTCAGGCCGCTCCTTTGTATAGAGCGACATCAAGACAGAAAACGGCATTATTATATATGATTTTTATTTCTATTGAAAACAAGATTCAGACCAATCATCTATTACCCTTTTGTAATCTTTAAGTGAATCTTTTCCTATTTGTTTTGATGATAGCCATCGATAACATTTATAGGCATTATTTCTATAATACTCAGGAGATTTCCTATATTCACTAATGGCCTTTTTTATCGTTTGTTGCAAGTCGGCTTCATCAAATTTTGACACCCATCCCGCATTAAATTTATTTACGTAATCACCCATATTGGTACCCTCTGTAATTAAACAGGGGACACCTAACGATAAAGCCTCAGTTATACTTAAAGGCATTGCCTCCGACCGCGAAGTAAGAATGTAAATATCTGAATTTCTTATCGTCTTTAGTTTTTCTTTGCCAAATATCGGGCCTTTATAGGATATTTTAATATCATGGTTATCATTTATCAATGATTTTAGTCTGAGCACATCTTTTTCTCCTTTGGGAATATTATTTAAGTCAATATCTTTTGACTCTCCATATCCATATATAGTGAAATTGAAATTTAGATCTGCTAATTCACTGTTGTATAAAACGCTCATCAACAAATCTAAACCTTTGTAATAGAAATCAATCTTTGAAAGATATATTATTTGTATTTCCTTCTCTATTTGTTTCTCAATTAATGGATCTTCCGTATGAGACTGAATAGGATTTGGCACATAAATGGATTTTTTATTGGGGAAAAGAGAATGTTCATGCTCGTTGATGCTTGTAAAGCAAAGTGATGCTGCTCTATGTACAAAAGAATCAAGGAAAAATTTTTTATAAAGTTTCTTTTTCAAAATATTCTTCCCCATAGTCGTTTTGGCCAATCCACCATGACTTACAATTATATAAGGGATGTTATATTTCAAACATTTTTTATATAAATTGAAATATTTTATACTATATACTGAATGAAATACAATTAAATCAAACCGATTGAAAGATAGGCTCTTTGTTTCATCCCAATAAAAGATGTCAAAATTATATTTGTTGGCTGGTGCTTTCTTACTATTGAGAACTAATAAATTTATAGAATCGCTCTCATTTTTAGCTTCATACTGAAGTCTTGCCAACTCTGGGATTACAAGATTCATCCCTCCGCCATCAACGCTAAGATCAATATTAGCAATGTGAAGAACATTCATCCTTTATAAAAATAGATTATTGTAGTATGTTATTCCATTTAGATTTTATTGCTTCTGCGCTATACCTTGCCAACGCATCCTTCCGTGCCATAATGCCCATTTGTTTGAGTTGTGACATATCTCGTAAAGTTGATGCGATTGTTTTTGCCAGAGCATCAATATCTTCCGGGGGGACAAGAATACCATCAACCCCATTATGTATTATTTCCGCAGGACTGTTGGGGCAATCGAAACTTATGCATGGCAACCCCATCATCTTTGCCTCAATCAAAACAAGAACGAGACCTTCGAACCGTGAAGAAAGAACAAAACAGGACGCATTTTGAAACTCCTCTGCTATCATTGGTGTCGCATCTTTAAATTCAATAGTTTCAGTCAATCCCAAATCTGACGCCAATTGTATGTTTTCATTCTTCTTGGAACCATCTCCAATAATTCTCAATCTCCAACCTGGAGCAATTACTTTACTCCATGCCTTAATTAGCATGTCAAAGCCTTTTTGTGGTTCATGTCTGCCAACGGCAAGGATTACTTTCTCATCGCACTTAGAAGGAGAGTTAATACCTATTGATGTGAAATTTGGAATCACCTCTATTCTTTTGGAGAGCATCTTTTTGAAATCAGCGGAATCTTTTTCAGTGAGTACAACGGTCCGATCTGCCATCCAGGTCGAAATCACTTTATAAATAGTTCCTATCTTGGAACCAGCAAATATATTGAAGTGCTCCCATCCAATTGTCTTGATATGCAATCCTAAAGCTGCCGGGACTGCAATTCTTACCATTGGAGTGGCTACCGCAATCAAAGCAGTTGGATTTTCTTCCTTTAAAATCTTACGTAAGGCTTTTATATTTTTGTAGTTCAATGAATAAATTCTTTTAAAGAATTGGGAATTCAAGGATTCTACGTTTACTTTAGAATCAATCTTGTACGGACAAGACTTGTATGAAAACTGATCAATAGTCACGATTAATACATCATACGATCGACATAGCAAATTCGCAAGTTCAACTGTCATCCGTTCAATGCCTGCTCGATTATTCAGAGCTTCGCATAGTAAAAGTATTTTCTTCATATTATTTGTTTTCTCCAAGAAAATAGCTCCTAAAAAAACTGCTTTTTCTCATCACATAGATAATTGTAAGGCAGAGAATGATTACTAAAATTGCTATTGTCGGGGCTATTACAAGATTGAATAAGCCCCATGAAACATTGGAAAAGTTGAGAGTCTTCATCAAGAAATGCTCTAAAAGTATTGCTTGAATAAGATATATTCCTAAAGTTTCAGATCCCCAACGAGACATATACTCTCCTATTTGCATATGTGGTAATATACGCCCGATACCAATAAATAATGAAACCACCGAAAGAGTGCCAAAAATCCCCATCGATACTACATATGCTTGAATTGATAAGTAAAAAATTAATTCCGGTGATCTTAGATATTTATGCAACCTTAGGACAGGATATGAAAACATTTCGTAATCATCAAAGCTGAACAATATCAAATAAATTATTAGACAAACTAAAAATATATTCAGCCAATTTTTTTCAAGGTATGCTCTATGACTATATAGGTAAGCTCCTGCCAAAAATGCCGGATACATTTCATTAACTTTATATACAAATACAAATTGTCTAATAGCCAATGTAAGAATCAGCCCGATAATCTGATTCGGTATTTTTCTGCATACCCAATAGAGTAA
>CATWQI010000020.1 GCA_958352885.1 uncultured Duncaniella sp. | reverse complement strand
CAACCGTCATGTCGGCAACAGTAATGTCAGCCATACGCCGTTTCTTTCGGAATGCATCCAGCTTATTTATTAGACCGCAATACTTACGCCAGTTGCGCCAGCCTCCATTATCGTATATCATCTGAGCCCGCTCGCGCGCAAAAGCCATGAATGAAGGAGAAACAACCTCTGTGTTCATCTCCTTGGCAAGCGCGACGGTCGTGACCTCGCCCTCCTTGTCGAGTTCCTTATACGTTTCCTTCGCCTTGGCGAGAATATCAGCCAGCTGTGCATTGAGCACCTTTGCGTCGCGGACACCGCCACGTATCCAATTCTCACCTTTGCATTTTGCATTAAAATCGGATGGTCGGGCAATCTCGACCATCGTCTTGATAAGTTTTCTTTTGCCGCCGACCGTCACACGAAGATACACCACGTATGTCTTATTCTTTGTTGGTCGTCCATTGAGTTCAAATCTGAATGTCGCCATTGGAGAGTATTTATATGTTTGACATAGGTTCGAGTTTGTTGTCGATTATCAGTAGTTATGCACTTCTGAGGTTCGAGCCGAAATCGAAAACAAAGGTAGTTATTTTAAATTCTACAGGCAAATTTACAGGCAAAATTCCGATATTTTAAGCAATTTAAAGAATCTCAAAAATCCGCAATGTCTACATAAACTGCTAATATAAAGTAATATGTAAAAGTATTATAAAGTAATGGAATGTAGTTTTAGTAGTTCTGTTCTGGGCACCACAACCCTTTGATAACCAACTGATTACCAAAGGGTTTCTTATTTCCAAGGTGTACTAAAAGAGTACTCAATGCGAAAGTGTACTGCAATAGTCAGCTACAAAAAGAAAGAAACGACGAAACCTTTTACGCTTGATATTTTATCGACCGGAATAACTTTTCATATCGGGATATGGCAACATTCTTAGCCCGATGCCGAACCATGCACCACTCGAAAGCTCGTTAAGAAGATTGTG
Source organism: uncultured Duncaniella sp. (assembly GCA_958352885.1). GTDB lineage: Bacteria > Bacteroidota > Bacteroidia > Bacteroidales > Muribaculaceae > Duncaniella. The sequence continues at coordinate 11,647 of CATWQI010000020.1, read as the reverse complement.
TAGTTTCATATCAGATATGAATTTGATGCGGCAACCACATAGTTTGATTGCACACAACAAATATTGATGTCGTTATTCTACTATCCCAACATAGTAGAAGCTCGTCGTCTAAAATCCGGTGTTGTCTGCCAATTCCGATGAGTTAATTAAAATCCCCCAATTATAATCGGTCTTTTCGGATAACGGAACTTGGTTTATCTTTTCTGAGTTTCGCATCAGATAGCCAAACATCATATAGCCTTTATAACCGAATAGCGATTCCGGGCTTTTGGTATGTTGCCAAGCCCGGTCATTGCCAAATTAGACTGCCGAATGCCATAGCCGGATAAGAGAGCCATGTATTGGCTAACCTAATTTTGAATAAACCCAGCAAATATAGCCGTCGCTTTGCCGTATAAAACCATGCTCACAGCAGTCTTGGATATAGCAACGAAAGTTGTCGCAAATGCCCGCAGGGGGAAGTAGGCTTCCCATGCTGGGTTTTATACGGCAAGCCTACGCCAAAGCAACATTATTTGAAAGCAATACCATTTGAGAGTCTTTTGGACGAATACACGGCTTCTCATTGGCTGAAAATCTACATTCGGGGAGCTTGCTCAGACCTCGCCGATTCGGCAACTCTTCGCGCCGATTTCGGAGGAAGGGGGTATTAGGCTACCCCGATACCGAGTAATGCGGCAACAGGCTCATTTCGCGCAAGCGCATTGGTTTCTGTCAATCGTTTCTATCAAGAGTGACGCCGTGCGCCTCGCATTGATGGAAAAATGTTGCGATTGTTACCTTTCGGGTCGTTCTGAGTAGGTTTGTGAACTTCATATCGGTTTTTGCACGGTCATATCCCGGATACACAGAGCTGACTGCATGGAAAAACTCGCGTCCTGCTTCACCAAGATTCGCTAATGCCATGCCAATTTCAATCCAATTGCTATATCCGTCTGTGAGGTCTATTCCCCGTCTCACAACTTCTTCGGTTAGTCGCGCTACTTTATCAAGTGTTTCTTCCGGGCTTCCATTCCACGTGCGCTGTTCCATTATCGCTGTCGTTTTTGTCAGATTATGTTTGGGAATAGTTATCGCATCAATTATGCGGAAAGGCTCGGCATTGTCATTGATATACGGTTCCGAATCGAGAGTCGCAAAGCGAAGCCGTTTCACATCCTTGCATTGTCCGTCTATGACAATACCTAAACGTGATATGAACAGTCGTTGCAAGGCGAGAAAATGTCCGAGATGGTTTTCGGGATGCGTCAACAGAAAGATGGCGAAGCAGCCGTTACCGCTCGCCGAAATGGCGCAATATGCCACTTCCGCAACTTTGCAAACCTCAGCTTTCAATTCGGCACCGCTTCCAAATCCGGGATTGTCTTGCCAATCAATGTCTATGCAAATAAGCCCGGTATGTTCGAAGGCATCATCAGCCTTCCGTCCATCGGGACAGATTGTCGAAATGGTAGCGCATGGCAGACAGGATTTTAGTCGGGTGCGCTCAGCCCTGTCCTCCGTCATTCGGATTTGTTGGATGAGTTGATGCGATGACGCATCATTAAGGAATTTGGCAAGAGATGAGACACGACCATTAGTCGATGCGACACGATCAAATGCAGTTATAGGAGTTTCAAGAATATTCATGGGTGAATTAAAATTGTCATGTTCTGCCCTATGTCCTACGTCCTGCCGAAAGGTTCTTGAACAGGACATAGGACGTAGGGCATTCTATTCATTTAGCCATCGTCTGACTTGTCGAGGATCTACGCCAATCGCTTCTGCCAGCTTAGATTTAATTAGATGCGGAAATCTACTTTCCAATAAAAGCAACAGTTCTTTGTTGGTGAGTTGCGGAGTTGTTTTAGTCGAACCAATTATATCGGTCAGCATACGGAGTTGAGATGCCTGTGAATAGTATGCCATATCCACCGCCCAACTCATCTGTTCCGCAGTGACTACAGCCGGTTGATTTCCTTGCTCGACGGCGTTCATAACGCACGCTATTCCCGCGAGTTGAAGGACATAGATTCTCAACTTACCCCAAATGGACGCCTCGTAATCTGTCGCTGATGCTTCATCTGCCCGGATAGAGTTTTCAACGAAACGGCAATATACATCTATTGCCGACCCGGAAGCGGTTATCACCGATGTTGCCACATTATTATAAGTGTCGCTGATAAGCTTGTCCCACGCCTCAGCTATAACAAGGTCAATGGACACCGCCTCAGGCGATTTCCGCGCCGTGCGTTTTGGCATCTCTGTGGGATAGAGTGCCAGGAAACGGTTGAGGAATCCCATCGACAGAAATTTCGGATTGTCAAATGTCGGTTTCAACATTCCAGGTTGAATACCGCTCACCCATGAGTAAAACGGAGCCTTTATAACTTTCAGCCCTTCGCCTTTGCGGTTGGTCGTGAATGGTGTGCAGTCTCGCAGTGATAGCAATGCACTCAATTCACCGCTGCTCCCATACCGTCCGATGTCGCCAATTGTTGCCGTCAGTTCTTCGCGGCTGTTGAGAAGACCGTGCGGATTATCTTCAAGTGCCTGATTGCGAGCTTCGGGTGTGGAATCCTCAATCATAATCTGGCTTGTCTTGGGAAAAGGTTTATCGTTGCCGGCTGCTCTCTCGGCTTTTACGGCTTCCACCTTCGCACTGTATTCATCAAACAGTCGATTGTTGATTTTGTACAACGGTGCATAGATGTCTTTCATTGGTGCGGTCTTATTGGCTGTGCTCCGACCAATCATCATTACCCACAGATTGAGCCGATTGCTATAACCGTAGGCATTGAGAATAATCCGGCTTCCTATGGCTATGCTTGCAGCTCCAAGTGCCGGACCAAGAGCAAAGTCAATGGCCGCCTGACGTTTATCCGACACCTCTCGAATCATCCTCTGCATCGTTGACGGGAGTCCGTAGGTAGGTGGTGACAGTTCCGCATTGAAAGAGATAACCTCAGCGCACATCACTTTCTGGTTTTGAGGCAATAGGCATTCGCCCGTTGCGCGATTTCAGACTTTGTAGATATTCTTCCGGCAAGAATCCATGCCTCAAGTTCGCTTCGCTTGAAGTAACACCGTTTGCCGGTAGGCTTGTAATGAGGGATTGCCTGTGCGCTCGTCTGTTTATAGAGATAGCTTTTCGACACACTGAGAAATTCAGCAGCTTCCTCGATGGTGAGGATTTCTTTCAGGGAAGATGTTGGCAACACGCTGGTTGCCTGATTTGATTGAAAATTAGAATTGTCCGCCATGATATGATGTATTAGCGGTTATGGTCGTCGGGGAAGTGTTGCAGGCATTCCCGTGTTCACCATCTGAAAAGATGTCTCTGCAATTGACATCGTATCAATACAACGGCAAAATTATGCAAATAGATTGTAGCATAAAAGCCTGTCATCCAGACATTCACAAACTTTACAAATGGGGCGATTATTTATATATGCCCTTTCTCCCTACTATTCACTTATTTGCCCCAAAATCCATATAAATATCGACTACTTTTGCCAACAATTTTTACCAACCGCACCGATATTTATATGCTGTCATTTATGGGTTTATGTTTCTCAGCATATTTTATTGCCATATCGGAATTTATCACTAAATTTGCATAATTCGCAAATCAGAAGGCAATGGCAAAATACATAAACCGATTAAAAGTAGTTCTTGCTGAGCAACACAAGACCAACCTTTGGCTTGCCAAGGAGCTTGGAAAAGACCCTGCAACCGTTTCCAAATGGTGTACCAATACAGCACAGCCGTCTTTGGAGACTTTGACAGCTATTGCAGAATGTCTTAATGTGGATATTCGGTCGTTGCTTAACAGTACTAATGAGACGGCGATGGCATGTGAACCCTCAACATCTTACGGCGAGCAATGAGTAAATTTAACGAAGCAACACGAGTCCAGATGCCTGCAATGGTGCATCTGACCCGACTTGGGTATAAATATTTCGGTAAAATTTCAGAAGAAGATGCTGGAAAAGTTTATGATTCTTCCACAAATATTTTACTTGAAATATTTGAGACTCAATTCGTGCGTCTTAATCCCGATTCGGCAATATCAGCAAAACAGATGCTTCAGGATATTCGCAATGATTTGAAGAACGATGACCTCGGACGGGCTTTTTATCAGCGTCTCAAAGCGGTATCTCCTGTAAAACTCATTGACTTCGAGAATCCGGCAAACAATACCTTCCATTTCACTGCTGAATTCACCTGTAAGAATGGGCAGGATGAGTTCCGCCCGGATATTACTCTGTTCATAAATGGTCTTCCATTAGTCTTCATCGAAGTTAAGAAGCCTAATAACAGCGGGGGAATGGTGGCGGAAAGCAGGCGTATGAATCTTCAACGGTTCCCTAACAAGCGTTTCCGCTCATTTATCAATATTACCCAGTTGATGATTTTCTCCAACAACATGGAATATGACGCGATGGGTGGTATTGTACCATTGCAGGGTGCGTTCTATTGCACAGCAGCGCGTGAGTCTGCCCCGTTTAACTGTTTTAGGGAAGAGAACCGTTCCAATGCCGATGTTGCGCCATATAATCGGAATTATCCATATAAACCGATAGATAAAGAGGTAGAGAAAAAGATTCTAAAAGATTTCAACTGTCAGGTAATTCATACAACCCCTGAGTATAAGACAAATCTCGACACGAACACACCGACCAATCGAATCCTTACCTCAATGTGTTCTCCAGAGCGTCTGCTATTCATTCTTCGGTATGGCATTGCTTACGTTAAATCAGAACGAGAGGTTGACGGCAAGATTGAGATAACAGACCAGAAGCACATTATGCGTTATCAACAGATGTTTGCTTCAATGGCTATATGCGAGCATCTCGACAAGGGGGCTAAAGCCGGTGTGGTATGGCATACGCAGGGCAGCGGAAAGACAGCTCTGTCTTATCATCTCGCATATATCCTCAATGATTATTTTGCCCGACAGGATAAAGTCGCCAAGTTCTATTTTATAGTTGACCGTCTTGACCTTCTCGAACAGGCCACACAAGAGTTTGAAGCCCGAGGACTTGTCGTGACTACGGCCAATTCCCGCAAGGAATTGATGGAACAGTTCCGCAATAATCAGTCCCAGCAGGGAGCCTCCGGCAAGCAAGAGATAACTGTTGTCAACATACAGCGTTTCGCCGAGGACAAGGAAAAGGTTAAATTGCCGGACTACGCCACAAATCTTCAACGCATCTTTATTCTTGATGAAGCGCACAGAGGCTACCGCCCCGGCGGTTGCTTTCTCGCCAACCTTTTTGAAGCAGACCCTAATTCAATAAAGATTGCACTGACGGGCACTCCACTTCTGAAAGAAGAGAAAGCAACAGCCAGTGTTTTCAACGAGTATTTCCATACATATTATTATGACCGCTCAATCGCAGACGGTTATACATTGAAGATAATACGAGAGGAAATAGAAACGTCCTACAAGGAGAAACTCACAGCAGTGCTTGATAAACTTGATCAGCTCGTGCAGAAAAAAGATGTTCAGAAAGCTACTATTATAGAGCATGAGAACTATGTCAAGGAACTGATTCGATATATCATAACCGACCTGTCTCGTTTCCGCCGTCAGCATGGAGATGAAACTCTTGCAGGTATGATTATCTGTGAAACCAGTGGACAGGCACGAAATCTCGCACTATATTGGGACGAGGTGCAGCGAGAGATGAACAAAGACGCATCTTTTCCGACCAATCTCAAAGCTCGGCTTATCCTTCACGACACCGACGACAAGGAAACTCGAAAACAGGTTGTTAAGGATTTCAAAAAGAATATGACAGTCGATGTGCTCATAGTCTTCAATATGCTTTTGACAGGGTTTGATGCGCCCCGTCTGAAGCGTCTATACTTCGGGCGTAAGCTCAAAGACCACAATCTCCTTCAGGCGCTTACCCGCGTAAACCGACCGTATAAGAATAACCGTTATGGCTATGTCATCGATTTTGCCGACATCAAACGCAATTTTGATGAAACCAATGAGGCATACCTTCAGGAACTCAATCGATTCAATGACCCGCACGAGGATGGCACCGGTATTACAGATACTTTCACACAAGTTATCGAGAATCCACAGGAGATACTTGATACCATGCGTGACATACATGATGTACTCTTTGATTATACGGTTGACAATGTAGAGGAATTCAGTTCGGAAGTCTCGACTATTCAGGATAAAGAAGTGCTTCTGAAACTCAAAAAGGCACTCGAAGCAGCCCGAGACTGCGGAAACCTTGTGCGCACTTTCGGCGATGACGACCTCAAGGAGAAGTTCTCTCATGTAGAACTGACTAAACTCCCCGACATGCTCAAGGAGGTGCAGCATCATATCACCATTATAAATCAGAAGGAAGCGTTCAATGCCGATGAGCAGACCACAGTACTGGTAAACGAGGCAATGCAGGATATTGAGTTTACATTCTCCAAGATTGGCGAGGAAGAGTTGAAACTCATTTCCGGTGGGCGTGAACTTCAGGACAAGTGGCGTGACACTATACGTGCCTTCCTTGACAATATCGACCCCGATGACCCTGAATTCATTACTCTGAGAGAGGCATTTACTGAACGCTTCAAGGAGCGTGGGTTCGTTATCGACTCAATTGCAAAATTCAACGAGGAGACAGCCGAACTTGACAAGATAATCGGAAGGCTGAAAGATATACAACGTGCAAACAAGGCGTTGTTGGGCAAATATAACGGTGATGCCAAATTTGCCAGAGTCCACAAACGTATCCGTGAGATAAACGGAGAACGAAAGGCTCAGGAGAAGAAGCCTATATTCACTTTCAGCGACTACGAAATCTGCGTAATACTCAATATGATAAAAGAAGATGTTGACCAACGTGTCTATGACAAGAACGACATCCTCAAAAAGGATGCCTACTTCGAGCAGACAGTCTTGCAGATTGTGGCCAATATGCTTTCACATTTCCCGCAAATCAGCGATGATGCCACTCTTGATGACTACAACTTCGTCAAGAACGGCATTGCCCGCCAGTATCTCAACCAATATAATGCCACCTACGCGGCGTGTTAATTACCGACAATGGATCTGAAAGAAAAAACCATACGTCTAATAGACGACCTCAAAGCCACCTGCCAGTCATACGGACTCGGCAACGACGGAAACGAATACAAGATTATCACGCAGATATTTCTGTATAAGTTTCTCAATGATAAGTTCGGTTACGAACTCAAGAAATCGAAGAGTCCTGTTGCAAAGAAACTCAGTGTGGCCGAGCACTGGGAACTCGCCTATGCCGGACTCGGCGATGCTGAGCGTGAACTGCTGATGGTGTTCCTTCCCCCGGAGTCGCTGAAACTCCAGCCGCAGCATCTTCTTTACACACTCTGGAACAATCAGAGCAAAGGAAACTTTGATGAGATTTTCGATGCAACCATGACTGATATTGCCGAGCAGAACATTGAAATCTTCTCGACACAGACCACCCAGAATACAAAAATTCCGCTCTTTGAGCGTCTGACACCATACGTCACCGACATTGACCAGCGTCCGGCGTTTGCCCGCGCATTGGTTGACAAACTTGTCGGATTCTCATTTGAGGAAGCATTCTCTGATGAAAAGGGTTATGACTTCTTTGCCACCATCTTTGAATATCTTATCAAAGACTACAATACAGCCGGAGGTGGTAAATATGCCGAATACTATACACCCCACGCCATCGCCACTATCATGGCCCGTCTGCTTGTGAGTGAGGACGACGACCTGCACAACATCGAGGCATACGATCCTTCGGCAGGAACCGGCACTCTGCTTATGGCTCTTGCACATCAGATTGGCAACAGCAAATGCACCATCTTTGCTCAGGATATTTCGCAGCGAAGCAATAAAATGCTGAAATTAAATCTGCTCCTCAACGGACTTGTGTCTTCGCTCGACCATGCTGTGCAAGGTGATACCCTTGTGTCGCCCTACCACAAGAACGATGAAGGAACAGCCATCCGTCAGTTTGACTATGTGGTTTCCAATCCACCGTTCAAGATGGACTTTGCCGACACCCGCGAAAAGATTGCAGCCCAGACGGCTCGTTTCTGGGCAGGTGTCCCGAATGTCCCTGCCAAGAAAAAGGAGAGTATGGCGATATATACATGCTTTATTCAGCACGTTATCAAATCTCTGAAGCCTAATGGCAAAGGTGCGATAGTTATTCCCACGGGCTTTATTACTGCCAAGTCGGGAATCGAGAACAAGATATTGAAATATATCGTTGACAACAAGATTATTCATGGCGTTGTGTCAATGCCCTCGAATGTGTTTGCAAACACCGGGACAAATGTTTCGGTATTGTTCTTCGACAATTCCAAATCTTCTGATAAAGTAATCCTGATTGACGCTTCCAAACTCGGTGAAGAATACAAGGAGGGAAACAATCAGAAGAAACGCCTTCGTCCGGAAGAAATCAACAAGATTGTAACTACTTTCCGTAACCGTGAAGCAGAGGATGGGTTCTCTGTTGCCGTAACCTACGATGAAATCAAGGAGAAGGGCTACTCGCTTTCAGCCGGTCAATACTTCGATATCAAGATTGAATACGTTGATATAACAGAAGAGGAGTTCAACCGGCGTATGGCTGACTATGAGTCCAAGTTAACTGAAATGTTTGCTGAAAGCCACCGTCTGGAGACAGAGATTCTGACACAACTGAAATCCCTTAAATTTAACAGCTGAAATCATGGCAAAGGAAATACAATTTATTCTATATAATCTGCCCGACAATTCGGGAACTGTACAGGCTATCGTTCAGGATGAAACAATTTTTCTGACACAAAAAGCCATGGCAGAGCTTTTCGGGGTTGAAGTCAACACTATAAATTATCATCTCAAAGAAATATACTCATCAAATGAATTGACCGAGGATTCAACTATTCGAAAAATTCGAATAGTTCAAACCGAAGGAAATCGTCAAGTTGAACGCGAAAGATCGTTTTATAACCTTGACGCGATTATCAGCGTTGGATATCGTGTTAATAGTCAACGAGCAACGCTATTCAGGCAATGGGCAACTCGCGTACTGAATGAATTTATCCGCAAGGGGTTTGTGCTTGATGACGACCGACTGAAGCAAGGAAATGCGGTGTTCGGACGCGATTATTTCCGTGAACTCTTGGAACGGGTGCGCTCTATCCGTGCCAGCGAGCGTCGCATCTGGCAGCAGATAACCGACATCTATGCCGAATGTAGTATTGACTATGACCGTTTGGCCCCGACTACCAAAGAGTTTTACGCAATGGTGCAGAACCGCTTTCACTATGCTATTACCGGACATACCGCCGCTGAAATCATCCATGCCGGAGCGGACCATACAAAGCCGCACATGGGTCTGACAACATGGAAGTATGCGCCCGAAGGACGCATACTGAAATCTGATGTCTCCATCGCTAAGAATTATCTGACGGAGAAAGAAATCCGCTCGCTTGAACGCACTGTTACCTCTTACTTCGACTATATCGAAGGACAGATTGAGCGTGGCAACGTCTTCAACATGGAGCAGTTCGCGGCAAGCGTCAACAAATTCTTGACGTTCAACGACTATGAGATTCTTCCCAACAAGGGAAGTATCTCGGCTGCGCAAGCCAAAGCCAAGGCAGAAGCCGAATACGACCTCTTCAATCCAATCCAGCAAATAGACTCCGATTTCGACAAGGAAATCCGGGGTATGCTCGACAAGGACTGAATGGTCGTAGATGTTTTTTAGTTATTGATGATTATGGACAATAGTATATGAGTAAAGCATATTCAAATAGTGACTATAAAAAGTTGGGAGATAGAATTCGAGCGGACATAAACAATATCTCTGATGCTGATTATGAGATGCTACAGTATCTTAGAACCAGCTACAAGTCACCTCTGTCTACTATTTTTAATAGTATCGAACAATTAGCTCATAAAATTGATGCGAATTGCGTTTGCACTTATAGAATAAAACGAATTGAATCTATTATAAGTAAACTTATTCGCTTCCCTGAGATGCAAGTGAATCGTGCAGAAGATATTGCAGGATGTCGATGTATTTTATCTAATGAGCAGCAAGTCTATGATTTATACAATCGCATATTAAAAAGAATTTCTAAACTCCCTTTTGAATTGAAAGGGAAAATAAATGATTATATCGCAAACCCTAAAGAAAGTGGCTACAAATCGATTCATCTAAATGTGGTGGTGAAAGGGGATAATCGTAGAGTTGAAATACAATTAAGAAGTCTTGAACACCATAATTGGGCTACTTTGGTAGAAATTTCAGATTTGTTATATGGTCTTAAATTAAAAGAGAATGGGAGAAGTTGTAACGAAGAATTGTTCGACTTACACTTATTATTATCTAAAGCAATACAAACACTTGGTCCGAATGAAATAAATATTATTGCAGATACAATCATCAAATATGGATATATACATAAATTAGGCGAAGTCTTCGCGCAGAATTATATTGAGGTACGAAAACATTGGAATTCACTCCGTCTTCAATCCAAACATTTTTTCCTCATTGCCACAGGAAGTGATGGTATTCCTGAGATTCAGGGCTTTACAAATTTCGACGAAGCCGAGAATCAGTATTTCGAGATGTTTGTATCAAATAAATCAAATAAAAATATCGTACTCACGCACCTTCAAAACACAAATTTTACAAAAATCAGTATTGCGTATTCAAATTACTTTCTCACTTTTAATAACACTATAATTAGAATTCTATATCACTTATCTCAAGCAGTAGAAGAATCCTTTAGGCGCAATCAAATTAAACGATTCGGTCGATATTATGATGCCTTCTTGGATATGATGTTGTTTTGGATGGAGAAACAAATTATTGAAATTAATTCATTTAAATGCGATAATAACATATTTAGATCCAAGAAAAAACACAACGAATGGGCTAGTACAATAACAGCAGGCATACAAATCTTTAATGGTATATTTCGACATACTCATAGTCAAATGCATTTTAAAATCAGGAATGCTTTTACGTATTATATTATGCGTTCAAAATATAAAAAATTCCAAACAAAGGCAAATAGAATGTCAAATCGGCAGTCTTAAAAAGCCATGTTTAATATCTTTCGTATTTTGTTAATGTTTAAATTGAAAAAATATAAACTGGGTGAACTAATTGATGTTTGCCGTGGAACGTCACTTTCTGGCGAGTACTATGCGACTGAGGGAGATCTTATACGTCTCACTCTTGGAAATTTCGACTATCAAGGTGGTGGATTCAAAGACAATACTTCTAAAAATGATTTGTACTTTACGGGACCGGTAAAGCCGGAATTCATTCTTAGCGAAGGAGACATTATTACACCTCTGACAGAACAGACTCCCGGTCTGCTTGGAAGTACAGCTATGATTCCTGAATCGGGAAAATATATTCAAAGTCAGGATGTGGCATTGGTTACACCTGATGAATCAAAACTTGACCGAAATTTTTGTTATTATCTTCTCCCTTCCAAGATAGTAAAGCAACAATTAGCCGCAGGTGCTCAACAAACGAAAATCAGACACACCACCCCTGACAGGATAAAGGATTTAACTGTTTTTATCCCTGATTTAGCCAATCAAAAAGCAATCGGACAGCTTCTCCATGATATAGACCGAAAGGTTGCACTTAATCGTGAGATAAATCGCAATTTA
>CATWQI010000019.1 GCA_958352885.1 uncultured Duncaniella sp. | reverse complement strand
GAACCATAAAGAGCGCGACCTTCTTCTCGTTGAGCAGGCCATTAAAATCCTGCGCAATTATCGGCGGGAGGACGCAAAGGCTATGGATTATATTTTCCCATTGCTCTCAAATGATGCCGAATATGCCGGATATGTGACGCAAGCCGACAAGGACAGGATGCGCCCGGAACTGCGCCACAAGATGTATCAGGATATTTCATCAAAGAACGCCCTTATCAACAAATATCTCAAAAAGATTGCAGAGCAAGCTGAGATAGAGAAACCACTGTCAATGCACATCAGCCGTCACTCGTTCGCTTATATAGCGCAAGAGTCCGGAGCCGAATCATCTGCCATCAAGAATATCCTCGGCCATAGCAACCTCGCCACAACCGAGCGTTATATGGGTAGCTTCGACACCTCCAAGACCGATGAAACACTGCGGAACGTCTTCGCCAAGAAACAATCCTCGGCAACAGCACCGGAGGAATCAGGGGCGACAAAAGAAGAGCAGGCAATCGAATTGCTAAAGGGTATGACCCCGGAGCAAATCATGGCCGTGATTTCGGCAATCAACAAATAATCTTATTCGCGAGTTGGCAAATAGCACATGTCGAACCTTAGCTCGGTGCGCGATTCCGAAGGAAATTTGACCAACCGACAAATAATCAGTAAATTTGCATATGGAAAAGAGCTTAGACATAACCAAGATATACAACCATGCGGCTGAAACCATAAAGAATGCTATTCTGAAAGGCCAATATGAAGCTGCAAAGGGTGTCAATCGAGTGCAACTGCTTACATATTTTGCCATTGGGAAATATGTGTCTTTAAACACAAGAAACGGAGTGTGGGGAACCGGGGCATTGAAAGCTATTAGCGAACGGCTCAGAAAGATTCTTCCTGGACTTAGGGGATATGGGGAGACCCAACTTAAAGAGATGAGATTATTCTATGAGGGTTGGTCATTCATAGACTCTAAATCGTCGGTTGCAACCGACGATTTGACCAAAGATAATTCGTCGGTTGTAACCGACGAATTGCAACTTATTGCCAATGTGGAAGATATATTGGGTCTAATCAAGATTGAGACACCATCGGCATTTCCAATGGAAGACTATCTTAAAACTCCGTTCACTCATCATACCGTACTACTTCGCAAATGCAAGAATAACGAGGAACGGTATTATTACATGGGAAGGTGTGTTGAAGAACATATGTCAGTACCACGCCTCGAACAAGTTGTATCAGAAGGTGAGTATAAAAAAGCCGGAAAAGCTCCTAATAACTTTATAGAGCGAATTGAGGATAAGAATCTGGCTCGAAAGGCTGTCATGCAATTCAAAGACTCCTATCTTCTGGATTTCATAAACACAGAGGAAATCGGAGAACGTGATTTGCAGGATATTGATGAACGTGTAGTCGAGCAACAGATAGTACACAATATTAAGAAATTCATAATGACATTTGGTAAGGATTTTGCTTTCGTCGGCAATCAGTACCATCTTGAAATATATTCAGAGGACTTCTTCCCCGATCTATTGTTTTTCAACCGGGAACTAAACGCGCTGGTAGTAGTGGAGCTCAAATCGGGCAAATTCAAGTCGAGCTATCTTGCCCAGCTGATGACCTACCTGCGGATTCTTGATGATAAAGTTAAAAAGCCGCATGAAAATCCATCTATCGGAATCGTCCTATGCAAGGAGGCTAACAGAAGTTTCGTGGAATACGTAATGCAGGACTACGACAAACCGATGGGCGTTGCCACATATACTACAACTAAAGAAATGCCCGAAATGCTAAAAGATACCCTCCCGGATATGGACGAGTTGAAGAAACTGCTCTGATATATTGCAGTATAATTTCCGCATCATGACTGAAGTCATAGATAACGGGAAATAACATAGGAAATGCCTCATGTCATCAATAATGTCACCAATAAATTCATTGTTGACACCAATGTTGGCACCAATAATGTCACCAATACTGTACCAGCGGAACAATGCGGAACAATGACCGGAACAATCTGGAATGATAATCGGAACGATGAATAGAGAGAATTAACGTCGGCAAGAAGGTTGCTCCCTGCCGACGTTTTCTTTCGATGACCTTATTTATCCTGCATGGTTTGTTGCCAGTATAGTCGAACTATTTGTCTAGTTCTTGAATGTCGAGGCATACAGACACCAGCCTCATCGCTGCTTCTCGCAGCCTCTCGATGGCGGCATTGCATTTCTTTTCGCTGAAATTCTCGCGAAGCGTCTTTACCAATGTGTCATAACTGACACCGTAAGTCCGATAGAGTGCGTTCAGCGAGGACAACTGATTGATGAAAATCCGTGTGTTTTCATCGACAACAAAGACCTTGAAAGGCATCTGGAAAAGAAAGTTTTTGATGAAGGCAGCCTTGTTGATGGCTTCGGATTGCTCGAACATTGAGAGGAATCGAGCATTTTCCTCTGCGTTGAACCGCACGACGTAGCGGTTCACGGAAGGGTCGGCCTTGGGTCTGCGACCTCCGTTGTTTGAGTATTTACCCATAAAAATAAGAGATGGCATCGCAGATTGCTTCGCTGAGAAATGCCGCAGGCGTTGAAAGGGGTTTCCGACTCCGGAGGAACCCATTCCCTCGGAGAGCAAGGGTTGTGAGGCATCGGTTTTATTTCGAGTGCCTTGCAACATACCTTGCTCATCCATGTGGATGCCTGTTTTTTCAGTGAATTGCCACATCCGGCCTTGGATGTTTCCACGAATGCCATATTAAAGATACGAAAAATTTCCGAAACTGTCAAATTCCGCTTCCTCCCATCTGCATGTGGCGAAAATCTGATTGAACAAGGTCTGAAATTCGACGGTTAATGGAATCGGACCGGTTGAAGATTCTATCCACTTTCATGACCGAGCCGGGGGTGCCATACATGAATTACGGTGAGACAGACGGCATTTGACGGCAGATTCAGGCCCCGGATGCCCGATATATTCAGATATTTGGACTTGCATATCTATTGATGTTAACTTTGTCGTATTCTTATGCGGAGATAAGTGTGTCAGTATATGCACTCTTTTGAGCATACTTCCTATTATAAGAATGTATATACGACTTGATAAACACCTATGAATCAGTTTGCTTTTATGTGCTTTAATATATCCTTATAGGCATAAATCATGATTGACTTATTTATAAATGGAGGTTTGATAGTGCTGATGTGAAAATATAGGAATATCCATTTGCAAGAACGCAAAATCATATATCTGTTTATTCATTCAAACATTTATACGTATAAATGCGGATTTGCAGCCACGCAGCTTCATAGCCACAAATCGCGACAGTTTCAGGCAATGCGAGGCTACATAATCCCGACATGTATGAAAATTTGGGTAGACAGACGGCGTCATGCTATCTTTGTCTTAGAATTTCAGACTCCTCATATTCCACTGCCGGACTATTTGAGAAAAAGCCACAGAACTCGTGCTTGCTGAAATTTGCTTCCCGCCATATACCAGATTCTTTTGAATCAGCATATTTATCCGAGTACATACGCCGTCACATTCAGTTGATGAGTTTTGGAATGATTGATCGTCCTATGTCCAAAGGAGTATGCTGCTCAGAACGAACATCAATCATCCGGACTTTAACAGTAAGCTCGGACAGCTCAAGGTGTGTAAATGTGGAAGCGTCCAATCTAATAGTCAAGATGTATGTTAACCCCAGAAATAGTGAATTATGGCAAAAAGATATGACAACGACTTTGATGCAGATGCCTTTGTGGAGAATTTCCGCGCTAAGGAAGCTCCGCCTTCCGCTCCTTTAAGCAACACTGATGATTCAAATTCCACGACACATGAACTTCCCTCCTCGGTACAATCCAACCATAAGGGACGTTCTGCATCAAAATCCCGCAATTCGGCCCTAACGACACAAGCGGAAGAATACAGACGAAGATTTATTGATGATCTGACGTATCTATGTCCACCATCCGGATGCTCGAATGTAAGAATCTGCCCTGAATTTGTAAAGCAGATCAAACAGTTGCAACTCCTATGTGGAAACCGCAAAGCCAATCTTACAACCTTCATCAACAACCTGCTCAGACAGCACTTCGACGAATGCAAGGACGCAATCGTCAAGCTCTCTAAAGAATATGACAAACCCCTTGAGTAAATCTCAGCAAAACTCCGCTCCGACATCGCTCATGCTGATGATTCCACAGGAGGAGTGGCAATCACTGCACGAGAAACTCGACCGTCTTATTGAGATAGTCGAGAAAACCCGGACCGGAAGTCCCGACAAGGACTGGTTTGAGTCCGATGAAGTCCGCAAAATCCTCTGCATCTCTCCCAAGACGTGGCAGAACTACCGCGACCAACGCCTAATCCCCTTCTCGCAGATAGGCCGCAAAATCTACGTCAACCGCGCCGACTTCGACGCCTTCCTCCGCCAGCACCGGATAGGCGCTCGGAAGTGACACTGTAACTGAAATCCGGCCAAAATGAGACGGCAATGACTATGTTTTACAGCATATTCGTTTGCCGTCTCATTTATCTTTATTAAATTTACGTTCAAATTTAATAAATCAATCAATGGAGACAAAAACAGAACGACAGAAACTAAACAGAATAAAAGCTGTATTAGCCGAAACAGGACATACCGGCAAGTGGCTCGCAGAACAATTAGGCAAAGACCCTGTCACAGTCTCCAAATGGTGCACGAATTCCTCCCAACCTGATTTATATACGTTAAAAGAAATTTCACTTATCTTAAATACAGAAGTCCACTCTTTAATAAACAGATAATACGTAATTACTTTCTATGACACTCGGAGAATATATTAAGCTCAAGGATAGCTCCTTAATTGACATTGTTAATTATGCCAAGGCTAAGGGTCTGGAATTGCCAAATGATGACAATTATATTTTCTCTGAAAGTGAACTTAAAATTATTGACCCAATTTTATCCTTTTCACTTAAATACAAAACAAAAGGAAGAAAATCTTCAACTACTCAGAAACTATCAAAACTGCAACCCAATATGGAAGAATTGCAAGTTGAGGACAGATCCGAGAAGAGGAATTTGGAACAGACAAATACTTCCGAACTAGGCGCAAGCAATGTATCCCGTTATGGTGGGCCTTCAGGCCAAGATCTTAAGGTGATTGGCAAAATAGACCTATCAATGATCAATCATGGGGGACGTCAGCACATAAATAGAACATCTCCGAGTCTTCCAATATCCGAAACAGAGGGACCAATGGGAACTGATGTCAAAGAGAAAAGTAACAATAGGCAGCTTGGGCTTGTTAAGTTCTTTGATTCTTTTAAAGGATTTGGATTCATAATAACTAATAAATATATTTCTCAAACCACAACTTGCGAAATCGAGAGCATATATGTAAATTCGAGTAATATAATTGACTCGTCTAATCTCAGAGATAATCAGTGGGTCTCATTTGAAAAGAAAAAAGGAAAACGAGGCGTTTATGCCGACAAAGTCAAGATTGTTACTTTCGGCGAAGAAGACTTATTGTTATCACTGAAATATACAGATGCAAGAGCATGCATTAAAGGTAACGATAGAAAAGGGGATTACTATGATATTAATATTTTCTGCACAATAGCATCTTCATATATCAAGAAGGAAAGTGATGCGAGATTACTTACTATTATTTCTAATCACTTTTCAAAGAAAACTAATACAGAAAAGCAAACCAAGGCTATCCGTCTTTTTTTATCAAATGCAGAAACAAGAAATCTCTTGCTTGATATACCAATACAGGAGCTAGATGATTTAAGTAAGGATATTTTGTCAACAGCTTTATTTATTGAGATTTCTGAGAATGAGGATAATATAAATTGGTCATTAATAGATAAGTGGCATATATTCCTCACATTCTCTGCGGAATTGTATAATCTTTTATTAGAGTATTGCTGGAAAGAAGACTCAATTTTAAATATTGTCTCTTTGAGTGAAGATCTGTTACAAGACCTACTTGCAAGGACGGATAAACTATATTTAGACTCCGAAAGTCTGAAATCTATTTACTTAAACTACCCTACAAAACTACCCCTGTTCATATCCAACAAAACCGACAACCCATTAGAGAAAGGATTATTATACCTTGTTGACATAGAACAAGACTACCCTATTGATTTAAATTCGTTCCAAACGATTGTGGATGACGATAAACTTGTTAAGCCGTTCCTAAGTAAATACTATTCGGTTGACAGGTCGATGGATTCAATATCCAACGACCTGGGTTATGAAGTCCGCAAGCGAGTTATTGCATTTATAGATTCAAATTTAGTACCTCATTTTCCCCATCAAATTAGGTATGAGTACTATATTTTAAATAATGATTTCTCAGCAGCTGGTCAGCTAGCTGTAGATTATGTTGAGGGTGAAAATGTTCTGTACAAACCTCTTTCTTTTCTGTTTGAAAATACGGATGAAAATAATGACGATAGAATTTCTCAATTCAACAAATATATACATAACTTTACAGCTGGACAAATCGATAAATTAACAGACGAACTTCCTCTCCAAGATTTAGATGAAGAATTTGTAGAAGCAATTATACGAAAATTTGAGTATCCCGTCTGGGGAAACCGAGAAGGGTTGCCTGTAGAATACTACATTCAAAGCTATATCTACTCTAAGGGTGAGTTTTCGTATATTTCTCATCTATCAGTAAAGGAAGTTAGCCAATGGATTGATAGAAGTCAACAAAAAGAGTGTGGTGCGTTCTTAGTATTACTCTTGAATGACGATAATGAGAAAAATATCGCAGATAAGATTGATATTTCGCTCATTGCTAAGTGCGTAAATGGATTAGAGGGAGAATCTACTCAACTCGAAACTATTAATAAACTATCTTTGCAGATAGCAAAGGATGTAATCCTTAGTTATTTTAACGATACCAGTTTATATACCCATTTTATACACGAACAATGGGAAAAACTAAAGTTGCAGGTTCCACATTTGACCTTTGATCTTGAATCAGATGGTGACAATATTTCCGAGTTCGCTTTTCGTCACGAAGAAAACACTCGTTCATATCATAGTGGAAAGCAAATAAAGACATTAATTAGACGAATTAACGATACACCTATAATCGTTGGCCATAACATAAAGGAATGGGATTTGCCCATTCTAACAAAATACGGATTGGATTTCAATGGATTCATCTGGGATACATTGGAAATTGAGTTATTACTCAATCCGTGTCGTTATGCCTATTCTCTAAAAACCACTCATATTGCAAAAGATGATGTGGAACTGACGGATGACCTGTTTTGGAATCAATTGCTAAGACTTTCATCTAATCAGAATCTGTGTGATGAATTAAGATCTGAACTTCCCGAAGAAATCAATGAATATCTCAAAAAACTACAGGACCCTTTTTTTGCAGCAGCATTCAAAACGGAGGCAAAAGATGGCTATCAGTTCTTTCAGGAGCTTGTTCCGTTAAGTAAATCTGTAATATCTAAGCTCAGAGATCTTGATGTAGCTTCTGAAAAAGAAGATATTTTAGTAATAGCCCCTAAAGATATCTGGTCACGAATTGCACCATATGTATCTTTGAGGTTTCCAGCAGAGACTTCAAAGAAATATTATACAATCGATGTTGCTGATTTTACAGGAATAAATGTGCTTTTATATAAAATCTTATATAGGTTTTGTGAAGAAGCCCGGACTCCATTAGTTATTAATCTGCCTCAGTATTTACGGTTCGGAGAAGGTAATCGTTCGCTCGTCATATCTAACGATATTCTTAAGAATATAGCACGCCCATCGAATGGCAGAATTGATTGTATTGATTTTGAGTCTTTCAACTCAACCAAAAATCTGAAGAGCCAATACTCTAAAATCATTACGATTGGAGGAGAATTGCATGATAGAATTCACAGAGTTCAGATTGGAGATTGTTACGACTCAATAGGGCCAAACATAATATTATCCAAATTATTTCTTTCGATGGCCTCATGCAATTATGCTCTTGTTCCGACATCTGATTATAATCATTTTGGCATCAAGAAGGATGATTTAACGGCATCAATCTGGGCAGAACGAGATTCAACTGGAAAAATTACTATTTTTAAAAATTTCAAATTCAAAATTGCCAAGGAGCGTTTTTTATCTCACTTTAATGCTATTAATGAGCATATAGAATGGGAACTTGAGAAGCAAGATAAAAAGCACAATAATCCAACCATAATCACTATAAAAAACGATAAAGACACTGTCAGGCTTTCTGACAGTACCACTTTTCGTTCCCAGTACTGGACATACCAATTCGGAATCATAAAAGATATAAGTTCCCAATTACCAGTCATATACGTTATTAATAATTCTCAAGAGATAGAACCACTTTCCAGTTTTGCGAGAGCATTGGGTTATTATGTCCCTTCTGCTGGTACCGGTTTCCGAAAATTGGAACATATTGAATCACATGCAAATAGTTTAGTGGTAATTTCTAAGGACCAATTCGTCAATGGAATTAGTGAATATCGTACAAATCAACCGTATTGTTATATATGGGATAGTATGGATATTGATCGATTGCGTCTAATGTGGGATGTACTTCCTTTCGAAGATGATGAAATAGACAATGATAACAATGAGATAGACAATAGATCTGGTAGAACAACTCCAAGGAAATGTATTGCTGCAGCTTGGCCAATAATGAGACACTACTTTTCATTAATTAAGGCCAACTCTAGAGATTCTCAAATGTTTATCATTGACTCCCATTTCGATGATAATCCTGACATCGCAGATATATGTAAATGCGAGTATCAACAATTCAATTCACCCGCAAATTCAAGGGGATTTTCAGAGTTAATGACAGTGAGTGAAACCTATTTCAAGGATACTGAATTTTCCATGCCGGAACTTAACACCGACACTGCTATGGAGGCTATCAGAAATAGTTTCATCCCAAATTACACTTGGCATGATTATCAAAAAGAAATTCTGCCTGTTGTTTTAGAAAGGCAAAACGATTTACTGATTTCACTTCCCACAGGAGGAGGTAAATCCATAATTTTCCAAGGGCCTGCAATATATCGCGCCGCATCATCGCATCGCTTAAGCATTGTAATTTCTCCTCTTAGAGCTTTAATGCAGGATCAGGTAGAAGAACTAGTCCAAAAAGGGTTTGGATCTGCGGTAGATTACATAAGTGGGGATCGGACATATCCCGAAATCCAAGAAATTTATCGTAAAATACGTGGAGGTGAAATAGCACTTCTTTATATTACCCCTGAACGTTTTAGAGTTAAAGGGTTCGTCAATGCCTTACAGCAGAGGTTAGAACATGATAAGGGATTGGAATATGTGATTTTTGATGAAGCACATTGTATTTCTCAGTGGGGGCAAGAATTTCGCCCAGATTATAGGAATGCTATTTTAGAATGTTCCAAACTAAAGGAGCGTTTTGATATCAAACTATGCCTATTATCAGCCACAGTTACCGCTCAAATTGAAGAGGATATTCGTACTTTCCTGCCTGATATAAGAAGAATGGGACAAGCTGTTGAGGATTATAATCCAATCAGACAGCATATTGGGATTGCATTCAAGTTAACTGACCACGAAGATGAGCGACGAATCGATGAAATCTGTAGTTATATTATAGACAAACAAATAGACTTTGCAAAAAGTCGAATGATAATCTTTTGCAGAACGCAACGTCAATGCGAAGAGGTTTGTGCAAGTTTAGCTCAACGCTTTAAGAATATTGATTCGCCATTATTAAACGAAGTCAGTGACCATATTGGATTTTTTCATGCCGGTATGGACTCTGACCAACGTAATGAAACATACAAACTCTTTAAAGGACATGAAAATAATGTAAATTCTGAATTGTACATTCTTTGTGCAACTAAGGCTTTTGGAATGGGTATGGATATACCTAATATCCATTATGTACTCCATTTCAGTCCACCTTCAGTTATGGAAGACTATTTACAGGAGGTCGGGCGAGCCGGAAGAAATGAACAGATGTATAACGAAGCTTTTGCTGACGGCAGCAAGATTCCAGCACAGTGTCTTGTATCAATTGAAGATTTCCGAAAGTTAAAGGAGCTCTTGATTCGATCTCTAATGAGTTGGTCTGACCTTGACATGGCCCGTCAAAAGATTATTGAATATATACAACGGTTTAAAAGTATTGATGAAGCATCTAATACTCAGACTGTTGTACCGTTCAATATTTGGACAAAAGATGAAACTCCTGAGAGATTCAATGACACGACCGCCTCTCGTATTGCGTTTCATTGGCTTGAACATCTAAATCTTATTAGTCTCGGTTACCTGGATCAGGCATGTATGGACGTAACTCTTTTGAAAGCGTGGAGTCCAATTGGCATTAGTGCAAGTGCCAATTTCAAAGAAGAAATTGGAAAAGCCTTAAAAGACTATTGTCAAGGATTAGGCGTTCCTTCTCTTATTCCTATTAAAGAAATGAGGGATAGAATAGGGCATTCATGGCCCAAAATTGTAGATATCCTTCTTCAGGCTCAGAAAAATTCGATTCTCACAATAAATGATAGCATTAGAGCAATTATCAAACCTCGCCGTTTTTCTGAGACTGACTACATGGTGACTCACAATAAAAATATATTTGCGTTACATGTGGTCATGGATGGAATTAAATCCATCTTATCCGAGGTAGGAGTTGGAAAGTCAAGAGTGTTCGAAAATGATGAAATAAGAAGAATAGTTGGACAACTTACCGACGACGTTCAATTCGATACTATTAAAGAGAATGAAATAGAATACATGCCTTGGCGGAATCGAACTGATGGTCCATCTCCAAGAATGGATGTAAAAAGAGCCGAAACTTTCAAAAAGGATATTGTTCAAAGGACCGGTCCTAAAATATTTTGGCTTCTTAATTATATTCCGGGCGTAACTTCCATTGAAAAACGCTCGGATGAAGGTGATGTATTTTATATCATAACTTTGCACAACAAATTATGGCAAGAATATATCGAAGATTGGGAAAACGATCTATTTAATATACTAAAATATATTAAAAATCAGGACTCGGCTTTCTCATGGGCTGAAATGATATTCAATCTTAATATGTTTAGCCCCAGACATAAAGGCTTTACCTATTTAGATAACTCACTCTCTCTACTGAAAGCTATTCAGTACATTGATTATACACCATTAGTTAAGTCAGGGATTGAAGTCCGAGCTGCAGAAAACGCATTTATGCCCATTGATGATGGAACTGAAAAAAATTCCAGTGTATACGATAAACGTCAAGAGTTTGAACGGGAAGAGAAGCTAAAAAAGATACGTCTTTCCTCTATGGATATCTTCAGCAAGATAAGTCCTGACAAACAATCAGACTTCATTCGAAGGTATTTTCAGAGTCGTAATTATGATGAATTTTTGGGGTTAGTAGGTGACTATTGCCCGGACGAATACAGCGATATTCTGGCAGAGCTAAGTGAGGAAGCCTTGGCGAAAGAAGAGTCTCGACTGCAAGGGAATAAACCACAGTTGGCTATCTATAATAGCTCAATCTCTCAAAATATCAATGTTCTTGCCGGGCCGGGATCTGGCAAAACCCATGTACTTACTCTGAGATGTGCTAAATTGGTCTATAGAGAACACGTCGACCCTTCTCATATATTGGTATTAGCATACAATCGAGCCGTAGTAGTTGAGCTTAAGAATCGTCTGAACAGACTCTTTAGAAGCTTAGGATTAAGTCGTATGGCACATCAAATGCATGTATATACATTCCATGCTCTTGCGAAAGTTGTAATGGGCCAAAAACTTGACAATGTACCTACAGAGCAATGGGAGAATCTTCTATGCGACTATATCAAAAGAAATCGTTCTATTTTACGTGCTAAGTTTTCGGATATTGATCATGTCCTTATTGATGAATTTCAAGATATAACGGCACCTCGTTTGGAAACAATTTCAAAGATCCATGAATATTATCCGGATGCCAAATTTTTCACTATTGGCGATATCAACCAGAGTATATATGGTTTTGATCGTGTAAGCGGATTTATAGGGACACCCAAACAATACGCAAAACGGTTATCTCCACAACCTTACTACACCCGGCTTAATGAAATGCTTAATCCTGTAGAAATGGGAATGTTTACAAATTACCGTTCTTATCAGGAAATCCTCGATAAGGCAGCTGAATTTGTACCCGAAGGTTGTGAATTGCCGAAATCAGCGACATCACTAATGGAACACCTCCCTTCTTCTCCATGCGTATATGAGACATCGAATAAAAGCTGGTATTCTCAAATAAAGGACATTGTCAACTTTGCACTGGCAGAAAATAATACAGAGGATACTAATCGAATGATTAATAACATCGCTATTTTCTTCAGAACCAATAACGAAGTGTATCGTGGTTTTTCACGATTGAAAGGACTAAATCTGGATTCAAAGATACGGATAAGAATTCAGGGGTCGTCTTCTTGTGAGATGTGGAGACAACGCGAGGTTTATCATGTTGTGTCATACTTTAGCAATAATCCGGATACAAAGGTCGTATTGAAGAATAATGAGACCAAGACGATGATTAAGAATTGGATAGAGCAGATTATACAAGCTGCTCCAAATTGGGATTCTTATTATCTTGATATAACATATACTTTGTGCCTTCATTATTTAGAAACTATTCGTACAGATGAAAGAACTCATACTTATGGTGAGCTTGCAAATTTCATCAAGGATATTGCCGGAAGGGATGATGGTGGACAGGTATTCAAAATCTACGATGAATACCAAGATGAGCGTATCTTTAAAGAAAGATCTCTCACAATAGTTTTAACGACAATGCACAAGGTGAAAGGGCTTGAATTCGACATTGTTGTTGTAACACCATCATTCGCAAATCTACCATTACGTCCCCATAGATCTTACACTCCTGAACAGAATCTTATGGAGGATGATTTAGCTGATATTGAAGAAGAGAGACGGTTGCGATTTGTAGCGTATACTCGTGCTAGGAAAAAGTTATATATTTTCAATAGTGAACGAGAAAAGTCGTTAGCAAATATGACGATTTATATAGCTCCAGAAGATGTTCAATCTAAATTGGGAATTACGGAGCGAGAGCCGGGTCTCGATAAATATAATCTTGGATATCACTCAAATAGGGAGTTTACATTTAATAATATTGTTGTGCTCAATAATATTAAAACAAACAGCCCTGTTATTATACAAAAAACGACTATAGCTTCTAATGGCACCATTTGGAATGCTTATGACATTATAGATCCTTTATCAAATAAGGCCATTGGACAGTTATCCTCAAATAGCTCAATAAGAAAACAAATGGAGCAGGATAATATAGATTGTCTTTCCGGTTTATTTGTGAGTGATATTTTTGCTTGGGAATATCAGGATTCTGTTAGATACGACTCTGAACATCAGACCAATTATAGTACCCGTTGGATACAACGGGCTAAAGATCAAGGATTCGTCTATATTGTCCAAATTGCAGGATTTGGCGTAAAAAAAGACTAAAATGGAAGAAATATTCAATAATCTACGTAATGACTATACTCTTGCTATGGATAGCTATGGCAAGTGTGAATACATATATTATTTCAGGAATATACGTCCTGCGTTAGAATGGTTGTGTAAACTTATAGTTGCAGACCAATTAGACGGGAAATGTAAGCCTTCGGATATCTTTGACGGAAGAAAAACTATCCGGAGGTCAGGCGGAGACTATACTATTCAAAGTGGGACATCTCGGGAAATTAAAGGTCGCCAACTAACGGAAACGATGCTTTCCTCCTTTCTATATAAAAGAAAAGATGTTAGAGAAGCTAAACTTGATGAACAACTTAAGGGACTCAGGGAAAATATGGAGATGTTCAGTAGTTGCTTGCGGCGATTCTACAGCATTGCAAGTGCAAGCAGTCATTCTTCGACCCAAACTGATGAAATAAAGCATAATGCTACAAAATATGCCTCCATCCTCTCCGATTTCATTTCATTTTTAATTTATAATAAAATACTGAACGAGAATAATATCGCCAGATTATCGTCTCTCAAACTTACACAGATCGTTGATGCTGGAGAAATAGAGTCAATCAACTCTGAGAAAAGACTAATTAGCGAGCAATATCTTAAACAAAAGCAAGAATTAGAAGCAGCTCTAATTCAAATTGAGGAATTTAAGCGTCAACAGGAAGAAATAATACGCTTGTCTAAGGAGTCGATTACTGAAAAAGACAGACGAATAAAAGAGCTGGAAGATGAGGTTGAAAAGAAAAAGGCTGTTTCATCTGTTGTGATTCATGCAAGACCCTTGGCTACTCCAATTGAGCGACCAAATTCCGACTTAGATTTGGCAGATGATAAGATAGATTATGATCAAGAAGATATAATACTGGCTGCTGAAGAAGAATCATTACTTGTATGTGGGTGTGCAGGTAGTGGCAAATCCGTAATAGCCATGAAAAAGGCTCGACAACTGCATGAGCTTGGTGCGGATGTTATAACGATTGCTTATACCAAATCCCTTAATAACTACATGAAGTCGGGGCTTCCAGCTGAAATTGGTCGTTTTTACTATCATCATCAATGGAGAAAAGCTGGTTGTCCATCGGCTGATTACATCATAGTTGATGAGATTCAGGATTTCACTTCTGATGAAATTACAGAATTCGTTCAAGCATCAAAAAAGCATTATTTCTTTTTTGGCGATTCAGCACAATCAATTTATGCGCCATTCAAGAAAGATGTTATGAGTATGGAGCAGATTTCGGAACTGACTACGTTAGAACCTATGATGTTGTTTACCAATTATCGTCTTCCTCGCACTGTTGCTAAAATCACACAAGGATATGTAGGTGTCAATGTTGAGCCATATTCAGAACGTATATATGTCAATGATTCTACCTCGCTTCCTTCAATCGTGAAATATGATGACAGAGAATCCCAAATAATCGCTATTGCGGAAGTAATTGAAGCGAACAAAGATAAATCCATTGGCATCTTTTTGCCGGATAATTCTATGGTACTTGAATTCTGCAAACAACTCTATTCACTCGATATTCCATTTGAGTTTAAATACGAATTGCAGAAAGCCAGTGGAAAGAAACGAGGATATGAGCCATATGACACTTTGGATTTCACAAATATCTTACCTAAGGTTATGACCTATCATAGCGCAAAGGGACTTCAATTCGATGTCGTAATTCTACCATGGTTTAAAGGTGCGACTTCAGACGATGAAAGAAAAGCATTGTATGTTGCAATGACCCGCACGCAAAATCAATTATTAATTACTTACAGCGATGTACTCTGCCCTCCTCTGAATAATGTTCCGGAGGTTTTGTACAGACAATCTCTATAAAATTTGGAATACTTTGCGGATGGTCAATGAATGACCTCCTGCAAAGATTTTTACCATAGGAATCCATCAAAAGATGTGATACTCTCTAATGCCGTCTATGCGTATTGGCAGGCAAAAGTTACGCGGAATATTTGAATTTTGCCTGTAATTTGCCTGTAGAAAATAAAAGAAGCGACTTAACTTCGTGATTTACACATTGTTAAGTCGCTTTTGTGGTGCCCAGAACAGGCATCAAACTGTATAATTATAAGAAAACAAGAGAAATAATATAGCTATAAATCAGCATATTAATATTTAGGCAACTCTCATTATTTGGATGTTTTTGCCCATATTTTTGCAGTTAGTACACTTTTAGTACACCTTAAATCAAATCTTTTTCTTAACTTTGCGATGACGTAATTCCAACCGGAAAAGTGTACTTTTCGTCGGGTGTACTAATAATTGCAGGTTGGAAAACCGAATACACTCAAAACCCTCTCACTCTATGGCAAAGCTACAGAAACAGACCAAGCAGAACCCCAAACTCGAACAACGTGAGCTGAAGGACGGACGCATTGCGCTCTACCTTGAATACTACCTCGGACGAAGCGAGGAGGTGGTGAAAGATGCTGATGGCAAAGTGGTGTATTACACTGAAGGTGCGATGAAGGGAAAGCCGAAGAAAAAAGTTACCCATCTCCGCAAGAAGGAGTCGTTGCCTTTCTATCTCATTGCCAAACCGACATCGCCAGTGGAGCGTCAGCAGAATCGTGAAATTCTCGAAATGGCAGAGAAAATTCGCTTCGAGAAAGAGCAGGAACTGAAGGAGCAGCAGACTGGATTACGCCTTGCGAAGCATCCCGAAGAAATCAATTTCTTCGACTACTTCCAGTCGTTCATAGACAACTACACGAAGAAGGATGTCCGCCACATGCGCCGTGGGCTTGCCATATTCAAAGAGTTCCTGAAGGAGAAGAAAAAGTATAAGGCTTTTGCAGAAACCATCCGTCCCGACCAGATTTCAAAGGATATGATTCGGGAGTTTGCCGACTATCTACAGTCTCGGTTCACAGGCGAAGGGCCACACACCCTGTTCCAGCGTTTCAAGAAGGTGTTTAAGAAAGCCACAGAGGATGAAATCTTCCTACGTAATCCGTGTGATGGCGTAGTTATCACAATCGATAGTCAGCAAATTAAGAAAGATATTCTTTCGATGGACGAAATCAAGCAGCTTGCAATGACACATTACTCTAACGAGAATCCCGTTATACGCCGGGCGTTCCTGTTCTGCCTCTATGCAGGACTGAGATTCTGCGATGTCAAGGACTTGACTTTCGCTCAGGTCGATTTCTCCAACCGACTTCTCCGTTTCAATCAGGCGAAGACCGCCGGACGCAGTTCGGCAAGCTGGGTCAACATGCCATTGAACGACGTTCATCTCAAGCTCATGGGAGAGCCGGCGAACGGCGACAAGAATCAGCTCATCTTTCCCTTACCTTCCCACACCATGTGTCTGAAGGCATTGCGCCACTGGACAGCCCGCGCCGGAATCGAGAAACACATCACTTGGCACTGCGCCCGACATTCATTCGCAGTCAACCTGCTCAACAACGGAGCCAATATCAAAACAGTAGCCTCGCTCCTCGGACACGCCGGACTTAAGCACACCGAGAAATACACCCGCGCCGTTGATTCTCTCAAACGCGAAGCCATTGACTCACTACCGGATATATCCTTCTAAGGTATATGCAAAACTGTATGCACATAGCTGATAATCAAAATAAAATTCATAACTTTATAACTATGAACGACCTTACTGTATCAAATGTCGAACGGCAGAATGTGCTTAACAACCGTTATGCCGTGGAAGCCCTTCAGGATAATCTTGGATTTACGGGGATGCTTTTTGAGGGTGAATACCGTTTCACCAAGAAAATGGTTGCGGATTTCTATGAGGTGGATCTCTCGACAATCAACCGTTACATATCCCAATTTGAAGAGGAGCTGAAATACAACGGCTACTTTTTATGTAGGGGTAAGTTGCTGAAAGAATTAAAGTTGCAATTTGGTCATGTCATAAATGAGATGACCAAAACCACTCAGCTCGGGCTATTCAGTTTCCGTGCTGTTCTCAATATGGGTATGCTTCTTACTGAGAGCGAGAAGGCAAAGCAGGTTCGTACCCGGATACTTGAAATGGCTACTACTGGCACGCCTACAACTTCATGCAGTGCATGGAGGCAATAATCTACCATGTCGCCGCCGGTCGCATCAACAAAGACCTACTCCAACGCATCATCACCTGCTATATGGCAAACGAGGACTATCCAGAAGATCTCAAACTTGAAATAATCCATGCAATAGACGACCAACCAACCGGCATCGACGAATGATAAGTTATTTCCAAAATGGAAATAACCACATCTCATGGAGATGCTCCAGACAAAATGAGGGAATTAAGTATCATGCAATTATACTAAATACTTTAGCAGCATACAAACTATCTCATTGATTATATTTCTAATAACCGTTATTTTTGCGATGATGCTAAGCACATTGCCGACAAAACACTCGCAACCCTCATCCTAATGTTTGCCGAAAGCCAAACCGAGGAAATGGACACAATGGTCAAAGTCATCATCAACCTTATTAACAAGAATAACTGACGTATTTTTCTATGCTCCGTATTATTTTCCTTATAGGAGTTCCATTCATCTGACATATACAGTATCCAAAGTAAACTTAATGCTTTCGGAAATGATTTGAATAAATCGCAATTTAGAGGCGATGGC
>CATWQI010000018.1 GCA_958352885.1 uncultured Duncaniella sp. | reverse complement strand
CTCTAACCGATAGCCGGTTCCCGAAACGGGACACCGGCTATCCTTTTTTATATCCCTCCGCTTCATCCGGAGTTCCGAATAGAACTTAACGTTCGGGTATGTTGTTCTGAATACGTATACTTTAACTATCCGATGTTATGAACAACAGAACTTTATTCTCTGACTATCTTGACATATTGGGTATACCCCATACAGAGGAGTATAGCAGTGAGCGTTTTATAGCCTATCCTCCTAAGCTTGCTTTGATTGGAATCGAGGATTTGCTACGTGAGTATCATGTGGACGTTGTGAGGATGAAGTCTAACGATAGCAAGAACTTGTCGGAGTGCAAAGTCCCTTTTGTGGCGCAGTTGGTGGATGGTCATTATGTAATCGTCACATCTATAGCTGATGATGTGGTTACATATCACTCTCGTTCGCTTAAGGTAATCAAGGAGCCTGTTGACGCTTTCATGGAAAAGTGGAATGGAGCATTCGTGTTTGGTGCCAAAACGGGAGAGTCGGGGGAGACGCAGTTGATGCAACACAGGCTAAAGAAGATTGCAAAATATTTCGAGCGTTGGTTTGTGATATTGTCTGTAGTGTTTATGGTTGTCTATGGCTTTGTAAATAATAGGCTCTATAATTCATGGGCTACCGTTATCTTGCCTGTATTGTATGGGTTGGGAATATATGTATGTTATTTGCTTGTGCTTAAGCAATCGCACGTTCAGAGTGATGCTGCAGATTCAGTCTGTGGGATAATTCAGAAAAACGGGTGTGGTACAGTGCTTGATACTGATGCTTCCAGGCTTTTTGGTCTTTTCCCTTGGTGTGAGATTGGCCTGTCATATTTCACGGTCAGTGAGATAGCCATATTATTATATCCACAATGTGTGAATTATCTTGCGATAATCAGCGTATGCTGTCTTCCCTATACAATATGGAGCGTGGCATACCAGAAGTTTAAAATTGGAGCCTGGTGTACATTATGTCTTACCATACAGGCTCTGATGTGGGTGATTTTCATAGTATTCTTATCCGGGGGAGAATTCAGGAATCTGTTACCTATTAAGGTTGATGCCGTGATATTGCTTCTTGCGTATGGAACAACGTTGTTCGTATTCAATTGGCTCATACCTATAATATTCAGATATGAGCTAAGTAAGGAGGAGTAGATACGGGTTGGAGAAAGTCAACTCTATTTTATCCGAATCATATATCCGAGAGTGAGCTCAATCGACATGCCACGTGATGCGGCAAAGAAGTCACGTTTAGTGGCTTTGAATATATTGCCAAGACCGTAGTAATATCTTCCTTCAAGGAAGAATGAGTGCTTGCGCTTGAGAATCCATTCCATACCTATGCCGGCAGCAATGCCGTAGTCAAACTTGTTCTGGATTTCCATGTTCAACTGTTCGTTGGTGCGGTAGCCTTGTGGAAATCCCTGTATTGACGCATAATTGTCGTAATCAAAGTTGGCGTTGATGGAGTTACCTATCATATATCCGAATTCAGGACCGAGATTAACGAATCCTCTGAATTTTTTAGAGCCGAAGTAGATATGGGTAAGCAGTGGAATCTGGATGTAGGTGAGTGTTCGCGAATAGGAAAATTCAGGAGCCTCGTCACGGGCAAAGTCTTCTGCCCAGCCTCGTTGCGTAAGATTTATTTCAGCTATCAGACCGAAGAACCGTTCTTCGGTATAGCGTGCGGTCACGCCCATTGTCAGTCCGTTCGTGAATTTTTGATGGACCTCCGGTGAAAATGACATCCTGGACATGGTTCCTCCGGCTTTGGCGCCTATGGCAAAGTTTGGGGAGTACTCTCTCTGTGCACTGGCAGTAAATGGCAGATAGAAAGAGAGAAGTATGAGGAAAAATATTTTTCGTAAAATATTACGCATTGTTTAGCTGTTTTGGAGGTTGGTTAAGGGGGAGGATTCGTCTGGGACAATCTTTTTGTGCCGGATCTGAAATCCGTGATGTATGCTCTTAGAGATTTATTTTCTCAATGAGGCCGCCGGGACGGAAATTGACAAGATATAGGACATCGTTGAAATAACCGTCTACACCATCAGGTGAAACAAACGAATATCCATTCTGGATACCGTCATATCTGGCAGCAGGGTATTTCAGGTACTTTATAAGAAACATCCCGGTGTCAAACCCGAGAAGTCCCTGACGAGGTACCGCACTCTCCATACTGTTCCCATACCATTTTTTGTATTTGTTTTCAAGCGAGCGAGCTCGTTGGTTGTCATCGTCGGTGTAGAAACGTGAGTATACTATGGTATTCAGGTTCTTCATGTTTGTGAGCGTCTCTCCACGGAATGTGGTCCATTCCGGATAACCGAGAAGTTTCACAGACGCTGTTACAGCCTCGTCACGCCATTCGATAATACCCGGCATTATCTTGTTCAAGTCACTCTGCTTGGAAGAGGTCGGGATAAAAGTGTAAGCGTCCTTGACCGGGAGCTGTTTAAGTTCCGCCTGTGTCAGCTTCGTATCGACAGTCATGTCACTGTAAGCAATTCCTTTTTCGTCGAGATTCTTTTTAAGGTCAGCGATGAAATCTGCCTTGTCCCCTGTAGAGCCTGCCATGGAAATGAAGACGGGATGTGAGTAAGCCAAGCGTTCGGTGTAAGACCGGACGGCTTTCTCATACATTTTGCTGCTCGGAAGATTGCCCTGCATCATTTCCGGATTGACTAAGTAGGATTCATCCTTCACGATGAAAGTGTTGAACACTTTAATATTGTGGTTTCTGCCAAATTCTCCTATCGCTGTGAGCTGGGCGGCATTGTCAGGTGCGATTATGATGCGGTTGTTCTTGAGTTCAGGGAGGGAAAGAAGCTCCTTTACTTTATCCAACGAGCCTTCAGAGTCGTAGGCAGAGATATGGATTGGTGTGCCGTTATTCCGGAGGCTGTCTACAGCAAGCAGCATTCCTTTGTAAAATTCTGTGTAACGCTGTGCGTTCTTGGATGGTGTTTCTTCATTGAGCATGAATGGGAGGATTACAGCTATGGTGAGAGGAGCGTCAGGGTCAATCTGATTAGGTGCCTGAATTGAGTCGGTCACCGAGTTGTCCTGCACGGCAAGCTCCTCGGTCACGATCGGAGCGGGAATATTGAGTACCTGCCCTTCTTTGAGTATTGACACGTTAGGATTGGCTGCTTCGAGTTGGGCGACAGATATGCCATGCACACGTGCGATGGAATAGAAAGTCTCCTTTTTCTTTACAATGTATCCTTTTACCTCATCATTCGCTTTCGATCCGGTCGAAGCAGGCGCTGTCGCGAGAGCTGAAGACGCCACGGATTTGTCAGGTGCGGAGCTGCCTGGAATAGTAATGTGAAGTACCTGACCGGTCTTTAGTCCCTCACGCACTATGGGATTCTGCTCAATCAGTTTATCAGTAGAGATGCCATATTTAGTGGCTATTCCATAGATAGTCTGTCCTTTTTCGACATTATGAGTTACGGTACGTGAGCCTACTGAGTTTGTCACATCGGAAGAACTTGAAATGTCAGTGCTTTCGTCAACAGGGAAGTATAAAGTGGTCCCAGCCTTGAGCCCGTCAGCAACAGATGGATTATGTCTGATTATTTCATCCTTGGTTACTCCAAGTTTATGGGTCAAGGAGTAGACAGTTTCCTTGACTGGTACCTCATAATAGTAATATGACTTGCCCCCGACAGTTTTGACCGGAAGGTCTCTGACTCCTGCGGAAAGCAGAATAGAAGCTGAGGCAAAGAGTATGGATGCGATGGCTGAGAGTCTCGAGAAATTCATAGAAAGTTAGAATTATAATGTAACTCTGTAAGATTAAATCGTATGTATTAGTGGTTCAACCAAGTAACTCAGAATTCATCCGCGGTACTCCAGCTGTATTGTTCTGATAACAATCGATGGGTTAAGTACAAATCGATTCTTAAGAGTTACTCAGTGCAAAGATACGAAGAATTTCAGACATAACAAGAGGATACGGACATAAGTCTGTATCCTCTTGGATAATACTGTGTTAGAATCGTCTCTTATTCGGTGTAGCGGCGAGCTCCATCGGATATTACAACGTCGTAAATCTTAGGTTCATGACCGTACTTGGCGTTGAATTTTTCCTTGGCTGTTTCGATAAATTTGTCGTAGAGAGCATCGGGTACAAGGTTGATTGTGCAACCGCCGAAACCACCACCCATGATGCGTGAACCTGTCACGCCGCATTCCTTGGCGATATCGTTGAGATAGTCAAGTTCCTCGCATGAAACTTCGTAATCCTCGGAGAGTCCACGGTGAGTCTCGTACATGAGGCGACCTACTGTCTGGACATCACCACGGTTAAGTGCGTCGCATACATCGAGTACGCGTTCTTTCTCCTCGATAACGAATTTGGCTCTCATATAGTCCTCGGCTGAGATGTCAGCCTTGATTGCATTGAGCATGTCGATGTCTGCGTCACGGAGAGTTTCGATGCCAAGACGTTTTGCAACGTTTTCACATGATTGGCGGCGTTTGTTGTAGGGAGAGTCAACGAGTTCGTGCTTTACAACAGAGTCGACGAGTACAAGCCGGTAACCGTCAATCTTAAAGGGGAAGTACTCAAATTCGAGTGAACGGCAATCGAGGCGCATGAGATTGTCCTTCTTGCCAAATACTGAAGCGAACTGGTCCATGATGCCACAGTTCACACCGCAATAGTTGTGCTCGGTCGATTGTCCTATTTTGGCAAGCTCGAATTTGTCGATAGTGTTGCCGTTGAAAAGGTCATTGAGAGCGAATGCGAAGCATGATTCAAGAGCGGCAGATGAAGAGAGCCCGGCACCGAGGGGAACATTACCTGCGAATGTGGCATCAAATCCTTTCACTACGCCACCGCGTTTAAGTGTTTCTCGGCATACACCGAAAATGTAACGAGCCCATTGCTGAGAAGGTGCGTCCTCTTCGTTAAGACCGAAGTGAGCCTCTTCGTCAATGTCGATAGAGTAGACATTGACAGTGTCAGTGCCGTTGGGGCGGATGTCTGCAAGAATTACCTTGTCGATTGCGCCGGGGAATACGAAGCCACCGTTGTAGTCAGTGTGCTCGCCGATAAGATTAATACGCCCCGCAGAAGCATATAATGTGCCCTCGCCTCCGAAATGAGAGGCAAAGGCTGTTGTGACTTTTTCTTTTAGTTCCATGGTTATAATTTATTGTATTGTTTATATGAGAAATCAGAACATTTTTTCAGGGTATGTGCCGTTGGCATGAAGTTCTGCGAATTTTTCAACCACTCCAGGGCGGTCGGCAGCATATGTAACACCAAACCAGCGGGAGTCGGTGTCAAGCACTTTCACTGTCGCCTCATTGTTGTGTATGAGGGTGTCGATACAGAGAGGGATAAAGAATTCTGCCTTGGGAGTATTTATGTCCTTATCAAGGAATGAGCGGAATTCACGCTCGCTGTAGTCGAAATAGTCAGGAGTGAATCCCCATAGATTCATGGACACAGGAGTCATCGGGTCAAGAGTCTGTTCAACTCCGTTTTCATCAGTGAAAACGATGTCACCATTAGGAGCATAGGAGATGGCTGTGCGTTCCACTACGCCGGTGAGATTGCCGTCAGCGCCGGTGGAGCAGACACCACGGGCAACAGAGCCATTTTCAGTCATAGTGTTGCCTACGCGGAATCCGACCATAGAGTAGTCGCCTTTTCGGTCACGGGGACGCATGAGATCTTCAGCAATGACACGGAATGCGTCACGACCATAGAAATCGTCAGCGTTGATAACTGCAAACGGTTCCTTGATTACATCTTTGCCCATTAGCACGGCATGGTTTGTGCCCCACGGCTTAGAACGGTCAGGGGGACAGGTATATCCTTCGGGAAGTTTGTCGGTAGACTGGAATACAACTTCAACAGGGATATGACCTTCATATTTAGAAAGAATTTTTTCACGGAAATCCTTCTCGAAATCTTTACGAATCACGAAGACCACTTTGCCGAATCCTGCCTGTATGGCATCGTAGATGGAGTAGTCCATGATAGTTTGACCTTGGGGACCCAGAGGGTCGAGCTGCTTCAGACCACCGTAACGGCTACCCATACCGGCAGCGAGCACGAATAATGTTGGTTTCATTATGTATATTTAATTGACAATTAAGTGTTATTTATTATTTGAACCGGAATACGATGGTTTCGTCGTATTTCTCTCCGGGATTAAGTTCTGATGTCGGGAATGAATCCTTGTTAGGTGCGTCCGGGAATCCCTGGCATTCGATCGCCACGCCGTCATAGTCCTCATAACTACCTCCTGATATTGATTCGGGACAACCTGCAAGCCAGTTTCCGGTATAGACTTGCATGCCGGGCTGCGTTGTGAGCACTTCAAGGGTACGACCTGATTTCGGAGCGCGCAATTCAGCTACTGATTGAAGTTTTCCTTTCTCGTATCCGTCTATGACCCAGCAATGGTCATATCCCTTGCCGATTTTCAGCGGTTCGAAATCGGCGGTAATATCCTTTCCGATTGCCTTGAATTCAGTAAAATCCATTGGTGTGCCAGCTACCGGGGCTAATTCGCCGGTAGGAATCTGAGTCGTATCCGTGGGCAGGTACCTGGTAGCTGCAAGGCGCATCTCATGGTTGAGGACAGTCCCTGAGTTTTCACCGTCAAGATTGAAGTATACATGATTGGTGAGGTTCACTACCGTTTTTTTATCGGTTGTGGCGGTAAGTTTCAGCGTAAGCTCGTTGTCATTGTTCCATGTGTACACCGCATTTATGGTCATGTTGCCCGGATAACCTTCCTCGCCGTCCTTGGCATGGTAGGTGAATATGACAGAGCCATCTTCAGCGACGCTGTCCCAAATCTGATTCTGGAATCCTTCCGGACCGCCATGAAGGGCGTTGGGACCATTGTTAATTGCGAGTGTGTACTCTTTGCCGTCGAGAGTGAAATGCCCGAGGGCTATACGGTTGGCGAATCGTCCGGGGATTTTGCCGGCGCATGGTCCGTCGTAAATGTACGAAGCCGGATTCTTATATCCAAGTACTACGTCAGCAAAATCGCCATTCTTGTCCGGTACGATAACCGATACGATGCCGGCACCAAGCGACGAAAGCGTTACTTGTGCGCCGGATACGTTTGTGAGGGTATATAGCGTGATTTCTCCTTTGGGGGATTGCGCTAAGTTCTTTTCAATTTTCATTAGATTGATGATATTGTTAATCCAAGGTAAGAAGCCGCTACGGGCTCCGGTTATTTAGATGCAAATATAATCAAATATGAGTGATGACACAAAACTTTTAGAAGTAAAAAAGAAAATTCAACACCTATTTATATATGGTATAGGGAAATGTGAATAAAAATTCGTACCTTTGCACCCCGAAATCAATTAACATCCCCGTAAATGATAGCTGTAAACAATTTAGGTATACAATTTGGCAAACGAGTCCTGTTTCAGGATGTGAATCTGAAATTTACTCCAGGCAACTGTTATGGTATCATCGGAGCCAACGGTGCCGGGAAGTCAACACTTATGCGAATCCTGAGTGACCAACTGTCACCTACCCACGGCACGGTAACCCAGGGCCCGGGTGAGCGTATGAGCGTGCTTGAGCAGGACCACTTCAAATTTGACGACTGTACTGTGATGGAGACAGTGCTACGCGGACATACAGTGCTTTGGGACATAATGCAGGAAAAGGATGCGCTGTATGCTAAGGAGGACTTCTCAGACGAGGATGGCATACGTGCGTCGGAGCTTGAGGAGAAATTTGCAGAACTCGAAGGCTGGAATGCTGAGAGTGACGCAGCAGCGCTCCTCAGCGGACTGGGCATAAAGGAGGACAAGCACTATACTCTGATGCGTGACATGAGCGGTAATGAGAAAGTGCGAGTTCTTCTTGCAAAAGCTCTTTTCGGCAATCCTGATAACCTGCTTCTTGACGAGCCAACCAATGACCTTGACCTTGAGACTGTGGCTTGGCTTGAGGACTATCTTTCGAAATTTGAAAATACAGTGCTTGTGGTGAGCCATGACCGTCACTTCCTTGACTCTGTGTGCACCCACACTCTTGATATCGACTATAACAAACTGACGCTTTTTGCCGGAAATTACAGTTTCTGGTACGAGTCTTCGCAGCTCGCTCTCCGTCAGCAGCAGCAGGCTAACAAGAAGGCGGAGGAGAAGCGTAAGGAACTTCTTGAGTTTATACAGCGATTCAGTGCGAATGTGGCGAAATCAAAGCAGACCACCTCTCGCAAGAAGATGTTGGAGAAACTCAATGTCGAGGAGATCCAACCGTCATCCCGTCGATATCCAGGTATAATTTTTACCCCGCAGCGTGAGCCCGGAAACAAGATTCTTGAAGTCAAGGGTCTTTCAGCAAGTGTGGACGGTGAGGTGCTGTTTAAGGATGTGAATTTCCAGATAGAGAAGGGTGACAAGATAGCTTTCCTTAGTCATGATCCTCGAGCTATGACTGCTCTGTTTGAAATCATTACCGGTAACCGTAAGGCAGACGAAGGTACGTATGAGTGGGGGCAAACAATCACCACTGCTTATCTTCCGCTTGACAACTCCGCATTTTTCAATACTGATTTGACTCTTGTCGACTGGTTGTCACAGTTCTCCAATGACAGTTCCGAGATTTATCTCAAGGGATTTCTGGGCAAGATGTTGTTTTCGGGCGAGGAGGTGCTGAAGAAAGCTTCAGTCCTTTCAGGTGGCGAGAAGATGCGCTGTATGATTGCGAGGATGATGATGACAGATGCTAATACTCTTGTCCTTGATTCGCCTACCAACCATCTTGACCTTGAGTCAATCCAGGCATTCAACAATACGCTTCAGGGATTCAAGGGCAATCTGCTCCTGTCAAGTCATGACCATGAGTTCATACAGACTGTATGTAACCGCATCATTGAGCTGACTCCCAACGGCACTATTGACAAGCTGATGGATTATGATGACTACATCACCGATGAGAAGGTACTTGCAACTCGTGAAAAGCTTTATGCGAAGTAACCCGAATTCCAAATATACTTAGCATAATTTACCAATAAGAGAGAAGCCCGGTGCGAATCGAATTCGCACCGGGCTTCATGTTTCGTATTAAATGTTGAAGGTGGGCATTACCGGATTTTTAGAACACCTTGATGGACGGTATATATCGTTTGGGCTGTCGTTGCAAGTCAATCAGGATGCTGTCAATATGAGCCGCACTGTTATTGATATTGTGGTAGAGTGACGGGTCATTGAGTAGCAGACCGAGTGATGAGTTTGTGGAATTGAGCTGCCTGGTGGCAAGGTCGAGATTGGCTGTTATGCTGTTGATGTTACGCATGGTTGAGTCAAGCGGCATATTCTTTAAATCCTCAGAGATTACAGCCAGTGCTGCTGATACCTGATTTAGGTTCGCGGAAAGCTCTTCCACATTTGCCATTGTTCCGTTGGCGTGAGTCATCAGTGTCGGAACGGCAGCCATTGAGCGGTTGAGTTGTGTTGTGGAGGTCTCGAGGTTTGCCATTATCACATCAAGACGTCTCACTGCGTTGAGCAGAGCCGGGTCTCCGGCGAGAGCATTCAGTGACATTACGAGTGAGTCGATATGCGGGGCTATTGACAGTATTGTCGGCATAAGTTCTGATGAAACCTTATCCATAAGTCCTGCACCCTCCACACCTATAAGTTTGTCTCCAACATTATGGTAGTCGGGGTCGGATGTCATTCTGAGTTCAATGCTCGATGTGCCAAGCATATCTGTGGCTATGACTGCCTGTGTGCCTTTGGGGATTTTAAGCTCCCGGTCAAGACTAAGTTCCACGCTGACATGTCCCGGGTTGTTATATTCGTATTTGATTTCGCGTACAAGACCCACTTTGAAACCGTTGACGGTCACGGGTGCTGACTGAGCGAGACCGGAGACATTGGTGAAGGATGCGTAATAATAGTTGGCAGCCTTGAACAAGTTGATTCCTTTCAGATAGTCAATTCCGAAGAAAAGTATCAAAAGCGAGAACAGTACTGAGATACCGATGATGACCTCTTTGGAGAAAAATTTTTTCATTTCTACAATATGGGTTGTGTAGTGAATATTCGTTTATTTGATTCGTTTGCCGTCGCGGGTTTTAATCACGAAGGCATCAGGGAATTTCGATTTAATTTTTTTTAGCTCGCGATTGGCATCCTGTATGGAGCCGAACTTGCCGAATGTATATTTAAGAATTCCACCGTCAGTGTAATAATCGACCGGTGAGAGACCTTTGAGCCGTTTGTCGCCTGCCGGAAGTTTTTTTGAAGCTGTCAAGAACTGAATCTTGTATATAATTTCGTCAGTTGAGTTGCTTGCGACTTCTGATTCCTGCTTTTCTACAGATTTTGAACGTGAAGGAGTGGGAGTTTGTTCTTTTGACTGCGAACCGGTGCCTTGTTTGGAAGCGCTTTTATTTTTCTTGGATGTGGAAGCGGAAGCTTTCCGGTATTTCTCTATACCGTTATATATGGCACGTGCAAGTTTGTCCTGACCGTCGGATGATGCCATGAACCGTTCCATTGTGGGATTGCAGATGAAATCAAGTTCCACGAGGATTGCAGGCATGCTTGTCCGGACAAGGACCCAGAAGGGAGCTTGTCGCACACCGTTATTCTTGCGTCCGGCAGTGCGGACAAGCTGATTTTGCACATGCTCTGCGAGGGTTATGCTTTGGTCCAGATTTTTATGCTGCATCATTTCAAAGATGATATAGCTTTCAGCCGATGAAGGATCGAATCCCTCATAAGTGGTGGTATAGTCAGGTTCCAGTTTCATTACGGCATTTTCACGCATCGCCACGCTCAGATTGGTGTCGCTTCGGTTCAGACCGAGAGTATATACAGCCGCTCCGTTGACTTGGTTGCGTACCGGAGATTTGGCATCCACGGAGTTTGCATGTATTGAAATGAAAATGTCGGCATGCTTGCTATTCGCAAAATCAGCACGTCCCTGTAGTGTGACAAAATAGTCAGACTCTCGGGTCATGTATACCTTGGCGTCACTCATTTTTGAAGAAATGAGTTTCGAAAGGCGTTTTGCCACTTCAAGGTTGACGGTTTTCTCATTGGTCTTTTGCCCGAGCGCGCCGGCATCTTTGCCTCCGTGTCCCGGGTCAATTACCACAACAAAATCCTTCCCTTCGACCGTGGTTGTGGCGGCAAGCGGAAGAGCAATGAGAATAAATATCAGTCGTATGGCTTTTGCGAGTCTCATCAGTAGTGTCCAATGTTCAAAAATTATGCAAATTTAGCAAAAGTATCATTAAAAGTCACTCAAAATACTGATTTTTGTGCGTATGTGCCAAAAAATATCTATTTTTGGACAATGAATTCAATCAAGAATATAATCATTGTAATGTCTGTTGTGGCATTAGCCTTAGGTTGGGAGGGATGTGGAAGCAGACAGCATGGAATGCCTGTGCATGTGGAGAGGCTTGACCTTGAGTTGCGGAAAGGAGGAATGCCTGTCAATGAGGATATGCGGGCGGCAGCGGTGAGCCTGTTTGCGATATCAGGCTATGGAGCTCTGACCGATTCATCGTTGGCGGTATATAACTCGGCTTCATCACTTATATACCACCGGGAAGCGGTTGACAGTGCGTTTGCTGACATGAAAGATGTGGAAGCCTGTATGGGGGAGGCGTTTGGGATTATGAGTCACAAATATCCCGACATTCATATTCCGAAACTTTATGCCGTAATTTCTCCGTTCAATCAATCAGTTATAACAGTTGACTCCGTGATGTTCGTTGGGTTGAATCATTACCTTGGTGTTGAGTACCGGGCGTATGAATATTTTCCTGATTATATCAGATTGAATAAGCGGAGAGAACGACTTGTTCCGGACGTGGTTGAGGCTCTGGTGCGTCAATATTATCCATACAAGCCGATGTCGGATTATCCAACGGCGTTGTCAAGGCTGTTATACGAGGGTGCGGTGGTCGAGGTTGTGATGGCGGTGGCAGGAATTTCCGAGGAGGAGGCGCTGGGTATAGGTCATGATTCGTATATGTGGCTTGTTGGCAAT
The DNA here is from genome assembly GCA_958352885.1 of uncultured Duncaniella sp. Taxonomy (GTDB): domain Bacteria; phylum Bacteroidota; class Bacteroidia; order Bacteroidales; family Muribaculaceae; genus Duncaniella. The sequence goes on along the minus strand of CATWQI010000018.1, from coordinate 7,140 downwards.
GAAAAGCAGATATGGAATGCTCTTGTGGGTCGGAAGTTGATTTATAGTACGGACGAGTCGGTAGGAGAGAGTCTGGTACGTCCATCGTCTGTCACGTCATTACTGCATCCTGATGCGCCGGGAAGGGCGGGGAGATTCATAGGTCATAGGATAGTAGAAGAGTATCTGAAGCATAATGATGTGTCACCAGATTGTAAAATATTACAGCCTGACTTTTACGAAGGGGAGCAAACCTTATCGTTGTCCGGGTATCATTAGATAAAATGAGTCAGGAATGCCACCGAGGCATCCCTGACTCATTTTATAAATAGGTAAGATTGATATGCTGATTATTAGATATATTTGCCCCAGTTTACATTGCGCATGTCGCCTGACGCAAGGAATTCTGTGTGGAATCCGAGTGATGCCTCAAGTGTGTGGGGGGTCTGGCCTCCGCGTGTGCTGAGCTTGAGGTAGTCGTTGAGAAGTTCGCGGTAGATTGGATGGGCGCACTTGTTGATAATTTCGTGAGCTCTTTCCACCGGGTCGAGACCTCGTAGGTCGGCTATGCCCTGGTCTGTAACGAGAATGTCGACTGAATGTTCCGAATGGTCCACATGCGATACCATAGGTACAATGTTTGAAATCTTTCCTTCTTTGGTTACGGACGGACAGGAGAATATGGAGATATAGGCGTTGCGGGTAAAGTCTCCTGAGCCACCTATGCCGTTCATCATTCGTGTGCCGGTTACATGGGTCGAGTTGATGTTGCCGAAAATGTCGGCTTCAAGAGCTGTATTCATGGATATGACACCGAGTCGACGGATGACCTCGGGGTTATTGGAGATTTCAGACGGGCGGAGCACAATGTGCTGCTTGAAGAACTCGATGTTGCTGATGACCTCGTTCTCCACGTCGTTTGATACGGTGAGTGAACAAGTGGAACCGAATTTGCAACGGCCCTGCTTCATGAGTTCAATCACAGCGTCCTGGATAACCTCGGTGTACATTTCAAACGGCGGGATTTCCTTGGCATCCGCAAGGCCGTAGAGCACGGCATTTGCGACATTGCCCACACCTGACTGGAGGGGGAGGAAAGACGATGGGATGCGACCGGCGCGCAGCTCGTTGATAAGGAATGTACATACGTTGGCACCAATCTGCTTGGTTGTGTCATCAAGCGGTGTGAATGGTTTGACGCCTTCGTAATGATCGCTCATCACGACACCTACAATCTTCTCGGGGTCGATTTTCAATACGGGCGAACCGATGCGGTCGCTGCACTTGAATATGGGTATTTCAGTGCGGTTAGGCGGGTCGAGCGGCAGGTAGATGTCATGCAGTCCAAGGAGTGCGTGGTGTAGCTTCTCGTTGAGCTCGATTATGATTTTTTTAGCCATTTTGGCTATGGTGGGGACATTGCCTACGCCTGTGCCGACAACGCAGGTGCCGTCGTCTTTGATATCGGATACTTCGATGATGGCGAGGTCAAGTTCGCCAAAGAAACCGTAACGGAGTTTCTGGGCTGCCTCTGACAGATGCAGGTCGAAGTAATGGGCGTCGTGGGAATTGATACGTTTGCGGAGATCGGGATGATTCTGATATGGGGTGCGTTTTCCGATGGCATTGGCACGTGCAAGGATACCATCGCAAAGGTCACTGGTTGAAGCACCGGTAATGATGTTAATCTTGAATGGCTCGCCCTGGGCGTGGAGTTTCTCAGCTTTCGCAGCTATTGCCTGGGTGACAACCTTTGGAGAGCCAGGAGCAGTAAATCCGGAGAAGCCGCAATGGGCATCGTTGAAAAACAAGTCAGCCGCTTCTTCTGCTGTGATAATAGGGAATCTCATAATTGCTTTCTAAAATTGGAATAGGAGTTTTGAGGGACTCTTTATTGATTTCTGAATTAATGACAAGTAAGGGGGGACTTAGAACTTTCGCTGTAAAATCTCAGCGTCGAGAATGGCCTGACGCCATCTGGCGTAATGTTCTGTGTTGTCCGCGGGAGGATTGGCTTCCGGCATAGGTTCTGACACCGGCGTTTCCTCGATGGGGGTGATTATCTCGCTAATATCTTCACCGGGAAGGAATTGCTTTGGCGGCTCAGGCATCGCGGCATCCTGCCTGGGTTGCCGCTTTACGGAAGCCACAGTTTTGGTTTCAGGCATTCGCTCCATGCGCATGACCGGTGCTATTCGGGATTTAGCGGAGTCAAACATAACCTGCCAGGGGACAGGTAAGGGAGCCTCGTCTTTTTGCGCCTGCTTTTTTGAGTTGGGGGATTGGTCTCCCCGCACTCTCTTTTTGATGTATTCAAAGAGAATGCCAATGGCAATTATAAATGCATAAATTATAATTTTTTCCATTGCTCGGTTTTTTGTAAATTTGCCACAAAATTACTGAATATTGAGTTCTTTGCCAAAGAATTTGTGCTAAAATTATGATAAATCGCAGATTATATATCGAAACATACGGCTGTCAGATGAATGTGGCTGACAGCGAAGTGGTGGCTTCAATAATGGAGACGGTGGGCTACGATATGGTTGAGAATGTGGAGGATGCAGATGCTATCCTTCTCAACACATGTTCAATCCGTGACAATGCTGAACAAAAGATTGTGTCGAGGCTTGCGTATCTTGCGTCGCTGCGCCGTAAACGCACCAAGGAGCAGCCACGGCTTATAGTGGGGGTTATCGGATGTATGGCTGAGAGAGTCAAAGAGGAGCTTGTGTCAAAGCATGGTGTTGACCTTGTGGCGGGGCCTGATTCGTATCTTGACTTGCCCAATCTGTTTGCTTCGGTCGAAGCCGGCGAGCGTGCTGTTAATGTTGAATTGAGTACCACTGAGACTTACAGGGACATCATTCCGGCGCGTATCGGGAGCAATCGTGTGTCGGGGTTTATCAGCATTATGCGAGGCTGTAACAATTTCTGTTCCTATTGCATCGTGCCCTATACTCGCGGCAGGGAGCGTTCGAGGAGCGCTGAAAGCATACTCGCCGAGTTGGCTGACCTGCGGGAACGTGGATTCAAGGAGGCTACTCTGTTGGGGCAGAACGTGAATAGTTACCGTTGGGAAGATGGAAATGGCGGAGCGCTGGACTTTGCCGGCCTTCTTGCGATGGTGGCTGATGCCGCTCCTGACATGCGCATCCGCTTCACCACTTCACATCCCAAGGATATGAGTGATGAGATTATTGCTGTGATTAAGGATAAGAAAAATGTGTGCAATCACATACATCTCCCGGTTCAATCCGGTTCGAACAAGGTGCTGAAGGCGATGAACAGAAAATATACACGTGAATGGTATCTCGGGAGGATAGCGGCTATCCGTGAGGCGATTCCTGATTGCGGTATTTCTACAGATCTGTTTACAGGATTTCATGACGAGAGTGAGGAGGATTTCCAGGAGACTCTTGACTTGATGAGGGTGGTCGGGTTTGATTCATCGTTTATGTTCAAGTATTCGGAGCGACCGGGCACACTTGCATCGAAGACTATGCCCGACAATGTGGCAGAGGATGTCAAGATAGACCGTCTCAACCGAATGATTGCGCTTCAAAATGAATTGTCAAAGGAGAGCAATGCCAAGGATGTCGGGAAGACTTTCGATGTGCTGGTGGAGGGAGTTTCCAAGCGCTCTAAGGAGCAGTTTGTTGGGCGTAACCAGCAGAACAAGACTCTTGTGTTTCCAAGAGGTAACTACAAAGTGGGCGACATCGTTAGCGTGAGGGTGATCGACTCGTCATCGGCGACTCTTATCGGTGAACTCGCAGGGGAGTGAGACTTCTTTGTACCTCCACGGGTGGTTATTTGCATGAACCATCAGGGAGTATCATTTCCCCGTGGTAGGGTTCGATGTGGATATTCGTGAATGTCGAGTATTTCCCGAATCTGGATTTGATATTGTCCTCCACGGCTGTGGCTATTAGGTGTCCCTCTTCAACTTTGATGTCAGGGTCGACTTTGATGTGCAGGTCGATAATGACATTTGCCCCACTGCGACGTGTACGCAGGCGGTGGAAAGTCATCACCCCCGGAGTGGAGGTTATTGCCTTGGTTATTTCTTCCTGCTCGGATTCAGGCAATGCTATTTCAAGGAGTTCGCTTATGGCTGGTGATGCCATTCTGCAAGAGACAATACCGATGAATATGGCAACTACGATAGCGGCTATGGGGTCACATATTCTTCCCCATCCGCCAAGGAACATAGCGCCCCCGACTCCGGCGAGTGTGGCTATGGATGAGAATGCGTCGCTACGGTGGTGCCACGCATTAGCCACTATGGCTTCCGACTTGATTCGTATGCCTGCATTCCGTGTGTACCTGTAAAGCCACTCTTTGATTATTATTGAGCCGGCGCATATAATCAATGCCACGCCATCCGGGCGCGGTATCTCTTCTCCGTGGATAAATCCGATGATTTGGCGTACTCCTCCATATAGGATTCCTATAGCCACGACTAACAGTACCACGGCAAGGAGTATGGTGGCAAGCGTTTCATATTTGCCGTGCCCGTATTCATGTTTTTTGTCTGGTTTTTTACGGGCTATTCCCACCATCACGAGTACTATTATGTCACTTATGAAATCGGAAAACGAGTGTATGCCGTCGGCTATGAGTGCGCTGCTCCTGCCAAAAACACCGGCAATGACTTTAGCTGTCCCCAATGCGGCATTCCACCAGAAACCCACCCAGGTGACATGTCGGGCTATCTTTACGCTCTGCTGCGGATTCGGTTCCTGTGGCATATTCTTCATGACGTTAAAATGAGATGCAAATATATAACAAATAATGTTAAGTTTTGGTCGGGAGTGTATCTAAATAGGGAACTTGGCGAAAATTTAACATATTAAATTTGTGCATAATGCAAATTATTAATAATTTAGGGCAAAAATATCGACACCTTTATAGTAACATCAGTCCCTAACTAAGACACGGCTTTTTTGCCAGAAGGAAAAAAGGAGGAACTTAGAATGATAGATTTCGAATCATTATTGTTTAACATCGACATCAATTCGGAGCGCATACCACGTAGCGGTTCGCTGCTGGTTGCGGAGCCGTTCCTTAGAGAACAGTATTTCCACCATGCGGTGATCTGCCTGGTGGATTATGAGCCTCGCGGTACGGCTATGGGGGTAGTGCTGAACAACCGAACGAGCTATTCGTTGCAGGATTTGGTGTCGGCGGTTACGGTGAAGACTCCTATTCCGATTTACTGCGGTGGCCCTATGTCATGTGACAGGCTCTATTTCATACATACCCTTGGTGATGTTATACCTGAATCAAGGAAGATAACTGAGAAGTTGAGCATAGGTGGCGACTTCGATGCCTTGCTTTCAGTCCTCAATGACGGATACGATGTTGACGGTGCCGTGAGGTTTTTCATCGGTTACAGTGGATGGAGCCCGGGGCAGCTTGACGAGGAATTGCTGAAAAGTGTATGGGCAGTGACGGATATAAGGGATGTCGACTCCCTTCTGCGTGGTGCGGAAGATTCGTATTGGCATAAGATTGTCCGGCAGATGGGCGCAGATTTCCGCGGGTGGCTCTACCATCCCCGCAATCCGCATTCTAATTGATGGGGATGGCTGATAATCATGCCGATGATGCATGGTGTTAAATGATGTTAAACAATGGCGACTGCCTGATAAGAAGTGATTAAATGGTTGGACGGGGAGGGAAAAAGTTGTAACTTTGCACCCGAATTAATCAAATACAAATCACTTAATTAATGGCAACAAAAATCAGACTGCAACGTCATGGTCGTAAGAACTATGCGTTCTATCCTATTGTTATCGCCGATAGCAGGGCACCACGAGATGGTAGATTTATTGAAAGGATAGGTTCTTATAATCCGAACACTAATCCTGCTACTATTACATTGAATTTCGAGCGTGCTTTGTATTGGGTTAACGTTGGTGCTCAACCCACCGACACAGTTCGCACTATCCTTTCAAACGAAGGCGTGCTTCTTATGAAGCATCTTCAGGGCGGTGTGAAGAAGGGCGCTTTTGACGAAGCCGAAGCACAGCGTCGTTTTGATGCGTGGAAGGCTAAGAAAGAGCAATCAGTAGACAAACTTCGTGCCGATATGGCCGACAAGAAAGAACTTGATGCCAAGGCTCGTCTTGAAGCTGAGGTAGCCAAGAACAAGGCTAAAGCAGAAGAGGTAGCAAAGAAGAAAGCTGAAGCCGCCGCTGCCGCCGCTGAGGCAGAAGCTGCTGCCGCTCCCGCTGAGGAAGCTGCACCTGCAGAAGACGCCGCTGCTGAATAAGCAGATAATCTTTCGAGTAAAGAGTTTTTTTGATAGAAGATGGCATAGACTTGCCATCTTCTATTTATTTTTGTCTGGCTGCAATATCCGGGCATAACTCTGATTGCGGTACATAAAGGTCTTTGGGGGCAGCGGATTTTTCTGGTCAGCGGATTTTTCCAGTGGGCACGAGGTAGATCATAGTGTTATCTTTGCAAAATGAAGCCGAATCAGCGGCTCAGAGCCGTACTAACCGAAGTCCTGATAGACCACTCCGACATCAATCAATATGAAAAAAACGATGCCCATTTTGGTGTGTGGCTTAATGGGTACCCGAGAGGGGGCGAGGCCATGCCTCAGGTCATGGCGCGCAGCCGGCATATCATGCTCAAGCACAAATCAAAATGGAACGAACAACAGACAATACGCACCGGAATATTGTTCAGGATGTTTCCCGACCTGGAAAAGGCATACGGGCTGTTTCTAAAGCTTGTGGACATATTCAGCGAGAAGACTTCCGCCGGAGTCGCCAGGCTGAATCTCGCCAGATGGTACAACAAAGTGGGGGCTTTCAGGAATAATGAATTCAACAAAGTTCTGGAGACTTTCGAGAACCACAACACCACAATAATCAACTATTTCGAGCGAAGGCTAACAACTGCCTCGGCAGAATCCTTCAATGCCAAAATCAAGGCGTTCAGAACCCAGTTCCGGGGTGTCGGCGACATAAAGTTCTTTATGTTCAGACTTGCCACTCTATACTCTTGACATTGCCTGGCGCCCACCGGAAAAATCCGCTGACCCAAAATGGGGGACAAAAACTTGCAGAAATAAAATTGGGGGACAAAATGGGTCAGCGGATTTTTCCGGTGGGCACAAGGAGATGTCGGAGTATAGTATTATCT
>CATWQI010000017.1 GCA_958352885.1 uncultured Duncaniella sp. | reverse complement strand
GCGCCTCCGCCGAGGCTATTTCCTTAAAGCGAGTGCAAAGGTAGGCACTTTTATGTTACCCTCCAAATTTTATATACTGTTTTAACATTTATTTAACACTTTCGCCGTGAACAATCACTCTTCGACCCTTCCTCTCGCCCCCAAAACCGTATTTTCACCTTATTATATAATATAAGGAGACAGAACCCGGGAATTTTGCGTTACGAAAACTTTTCTGTAATTTTGGGGTAAATTTATTCAGAATACAATAATGGAAAAGCGTTCTATCATAAGAAACATCCTTCTCACCGGCATCACAGCGCTGTCAGTACAGCATGCTAACGCAATATTACCGTCAGAGGTCCGTTGGCACAATGAAGCAAACGACACGACAAAAATCACGAATATACTCATTTCCGCTTCCGAGCTACAAGCGAAATCGCCTAATGAGATAGTCGCATTCATCGGCAAAGAATTTCTCGGCGCCCCATATGTTGCGGGTACGCTTGAAGGCTCACCGGAAATGCTGACAATAAACGTAGACGAATTTGACTGCACCACCTACATTGATGTCGTGGCCGCAATGGCAATAACCATCGAGGAAAGACGAAATTCATGGCAGGACTTCCTCCACAATCTTGAAAGAATGCGTTACAGGCAGGGAAAGGTGGACGGGTACGCATCCCGTCTACACTACATAAGCGACTGGATTGTGACAAATTCCCACAACGGACTACTAAAAGACGTGACAGACCGACTGACGCAATCATCATACCAAGTAAAAACCATAGACTACATGTCACGTCACCGCGACAGCTACCCTGCACTAAAAGACTCCACGCAATACGAACGAATCAAAAACATGGAGGTGGGCTACCGTTCACACCGTTACCCCTACATAAAAAGCACAACGCTAATGGGCAAAAACGGCACTAAAATACTTAAAGAAGGTGACATTGTGGCTCTGACCACCAAAACAGACGGGCTCGACGTCAGCCACATGGGCATAATAATAATTGAAAAGGACGGTGCGCATCTGATGCACGCATCGTCCAAAGAAGGTAAAGTAATAATCGACAAACTCCCGCTCGACGAATATCTACGCAAGAACCGCAACATATCCGGCATACGGGTAATCCGCATTCAGGAACAATAATCAAGCATCACTCTATTCCGTATTCCTTAATCTTTCGATACAGAGTCCGCTCGGAAATGTTTAATTCCCGGGCGGCTGCTTTTCTGCGTCCACCGTTGCGCTCCAAAGACCGCCGTATGGTTTCTTTCTCAGTCTCCTCAAGCGTTGTCGGCGCCACCGCCGGACGGGCGACTATCGGAGATGCAAACGGCTGGAATTTCACAATAGAACGTGTGGTCTCCTCAGATGGCTCGACAGTCTCGACCGAACGGACCATAGCAGGAACCTCGGTCTCCCCTACCCCGCCAACCGCATCAATACGCGCATTAAGCATCTCTATTTGCTTCTGAAGACGGAATATCATACCGAAAAGCGCATCACGCTCATCAGCATAGATATGCGCCGTCTCCCCGGAGGCAATTGCCGGAGCATAACTCATGGCAGCCTGCGGTATATACGGCTCAAGCGTCACAGAATCCACCTCATTACCGGCATCGAAAAGCGCCACCTGCTCCACTACGTTTTTAAGCTGACGCACATTGCCCGGCCAGCGGTAATGAAGAAGCAACGCCTTCGCCGAATCATCGAATGTTATGGACGGCATAGCGTAACGCTCAGCAAAATCTGCCGCAAACTTGCGGGCCAGCAAAGCAATATCATTACCTCTGTCACGCAACGGAGGTATGTGTATCGACACCGTGGAAAGCCGATAGTACAAATCTTCCCGGAAACGACCCTCAGCTACAGCCTTTGCCATATCGACATTAGTAGCAGCAACGATACGGACATTAGAACGCTGAACCGTCGACGAGCCAACCTTGATGAATTCACCGCTCTCCAGCACACGTAGCAAGCGCGCCTGTGTGGTCAGAGGGAGCTCCGCCACCTCATCAAGGAATATAGTGCCGCCATCAGCTTCCTCAAAGTATCCTTTCCTGGAAGAAACCGCACCCGTAAACGACCCTTTCTCATGCCCAAAGAGCTCAGAGTCAATAGTCCCCTCCGGTATAGCGCCGCAATTTACGGCTATATACTTGGAATGCTTGCGTGAGGAAAACCCATGAATTATTTTCGGGAAAAACTCTTTTCCCGTACCACTCTCACCGGTGATAAGCACCGACAAATCAATAGGTGCAACCTGCACAGCCCGCTGGATGGCGGCAAGAAGCCCAGGTGAATTACCGACTATGCCGAAACGCTGCTTAGCTTGAAGCACCTCCTGCGGATAATCATGAAGACTAAGTTCCATCAACCAAACATTTTATATTCTAATCCTATTTATTTAATCTTCCTTAATTCGTAGGTTTTAGCCTTGAGATAAGCCCCGAGCTCCTCCACCGAGCCGCTATGAGCTTTGATTTCTTCAACAGAAATAGGGTCTCCGACCGATATGTGCATTGTATCGCCTTTGCGCCTAAACACTTCACCCGGCAGACGGAGAGTACGCAACTGCCAGCTGACTATGCCGAGAAAACGGAACCACCAGCTATTATATCCATGGAAGAAGATAGGTATCACCGGCACTTTAAGCTGCTGAATAAGCCTTATTATCGATGGGCGCCACTCCCTATCTTCAAAGCGCAAATGTTTGTTGTAATTCGAGACAGCACCTGCCGGGAAAAATCCGACCGGATAACCCTTGCGAACCTGACTTATAGCCTCCTTGATCCCTTGCATGGAAACCGCCTTTTTGGCAGGGTCATCGCTGGCAGCCTGGTCAACTGCAATGAAATTGGGGCGCATAGCAACAATATAATTAAGAATCATATTGACCATCACCTTAAACTCAGGCCGACGGCTGCCAATGATATCAATCAGCGTGATACCATCAAGCGCACCAAAAGGATGGTTACTAACAGTAATAAACGCACCTTCCGGGAGATTATCAAGCACCTCCTCATTGTCAATCCTAAGCTTTATGTCCAAATCCTCCAGCAGCCCGCGGCAAAACTGCGGACCCGGAGTGTCAAAATTATGGTCATGTATCCAGTTCACCTTATCAATAGCAAGGAGCTTCATCAGGAAATTCACAAGTTTCTTTTTCCCTTTGAAAAAAGGAGCCATCTTTACTATATCATCATAGTCGAGAACTGTACGTTTCACCTCCTGAGAAGTTTTTGTCGACTTTCCGTCCATCATGTATTTATGATTACTATATTAATTTTACCATTATTTTTTACAAGTTGCAAAATTAGCAAAAAAGATGCGTATTCTGAGCGAATGGGAGTTAAATAGCCCAAAATACGACAAATTCACACAAAAACAGCCCCGTTTTGTATAATTAACATTAAAAAACAACACATTCTGTATAAAAGTGTGAAATAAATTACCTAAATTTGCACCCTGCAATCGGAAAGATTATTTTAAGGCAGTCATTGTTTTTAAGACAATTATGAATTTATTACAACAGAAATTAGCTCAGTACACCGCACCCCAGCAGGCAAAGGCAGCCGGAGTGTACCCTTACTTCCGCGCCATTTCAAGCGAGCAGGATCCCGAGGTAATTATCGACGGGAAAAAGGTGTTGATGTTTGGCTCCAACTGCTACACAGGTCTTGTAAACGACCCCCGCATCAAAGAAGCAGCTATTGAAGCTACCAAGAAATACGGCACAGGATGCGCCGGCTCCCCTTTCCTTAACGGCACTCTTGATCTCCACAAGAAGCTTGAAGCCAGACTGGCTGAATATATCGGTAAAGAGGATGTGATGATTTACTCCACAGGGTTTGAAGTCAACCTCGGAGTCGTGTCGTCACTGACCGGGCGAGAAGACTATATCCTCTGGGATGAGCAGGATCATGCCTCAATCATCGAGGGACGCCGCCTCTCCTTCAGCCAACAGCTCAAATATAAGCACAACGATATGGAGTCACTGGAGAAGCAGCTCCAGAAATGCGCTCCCGACAAGGTAAAACTCATTGTCAGCGATAGTGTATTCTCCATGGAAGGAGATGTCGCAGATGTCAAAAAGATGGTTGAACTTGCGAAAAAGTACGATGCCAGCATCATGATCGACGAAGCGCACGGCATCGGCGTATTTGGCCCTGGCGGTCGTGGCGTCTGCCATCATTATGGAGTAGCAGACGATGTAGACCTTATCATGGGCACATTCTCCAAATCATTCGCATCGCTTGGCGGCTTTATCGCCACCAACAAGGAAATAACCAACTTCCTACGCCACCATTCGCGTTCATATATCTTCACCGCAAGCATTACACCCGCATCGACAGCAGCTGCGCTTGCCGCTATCGACATCATGGAGAAAGAGCCCGAACGCCAGGAGAACTTGTGGAAGCTCACCAATCACGCACTTGACGGATTCCGCTCTCTCGGTTTTGAAATCGGCAACACCTCAACTCCGATTATCCCGTTGTTTATCCGAGACGACTTCAAGACTTTCGCTATCACCCGCGACCTACTTGACGAAGGTATCTTTGTAAACCCCGTGGTGTCACCGGCAGTTGCCCCCCACGACACATTAATACGTTTCAGCCTTATGGCAACCCACACCATGGAGCAAGTCGATCGAGCGCTTGAAACGATTTCAAAGATATTCCGAAAATACGATATTATACCACAACCCTAATTCGGCACGACCGACAAAAAAGATCAAAAGAGAAATGTCCGACGCATTGAAGCATCGGACATTTCTCTTTTAAATACCGGACTTATCTCCGGAATCTATTCTTTTACTTGTCCATCAACGGACTTTCTAAAAAATAAGTGAATCATAGACAATCCAAATATCCATAAACAAAATCATTAGATAAGATAAAGCAGGGGTTATAGGGATGCGAATATTTCTATTCGCCACAAAGTTACTACTTTTTTACATATATCCAAAAAAATTAACAAATACCGGACATATTAGTTAATTTTCCCTTTCATCACTCTTTGGCAATCTCTCCAACCGGCTCGTCATCAATGTCACCGCTAAGCTTTTCATTAAGCTTAGCATCATTCTTCAACTTAAGTTGGTCAAAACCTTGTCCGTAAACGCCATTCACATTCCCCTGGGTTATGAACGCATTGGCATCGATGCTCTTGACAATACGGAATATCGTGACAGACTCTGACTTACGGCACACCACAAGGAGTACCTTCATTGGTTGCTTAGTATACCATCCCATACCATCAATTACCGTCACCCCACGACGCGCATGATTGTTGACGGCAGTCGCAATCTTGCGCCAGTGCTTCGATATGATGATAAACTGCACAGCCTGGCGGTTGGTATTAATCAACAGATCCACCATATATGTAGTGATAAAAAGCACCACGAAACCGTAGACAACTCTTGAAATTTCATGGAAGAACAGATAAGATGATGAAATTATGGCAAAATCGACGTAGAGCATCGTACGTCCGACCGTCATATTGGTTTTACGCGCCACAATCGCTGCTACTATATCAGTCCCGCCAGTGCTACCATTATGCGTGAATACAATGCCCAAAGCTATACCTGAAATTATACCGCCGATACACACATTCATAAAGGGCTGATCGGGGACCAAGGCTCCATGAAACAAGGCCGGCATAAATGTCACCACAAGCGAAATCGCAGTGGCGCCGAATATAGTCTTCAGCACGAACGGCTTACCCACTACCTTCCATGCCACCGCCAATAGCACAAGGTTGATGGCATACTGAGTGATACCGATTGAGTACGGATTCTTCGTAAGGAAGTACACTATAGTACCCAAACCGGTCACACCTCCAATCACGACCTTTTCCGGAAGGATAAAAGCCGAGAACCCGAAACCGTACAAAAGCGATGCGAGGACTATCATGATATAGTCGCGACTCGACATCCACACCTGTTTTCCTGATAACTGCATAATGTCACATGTTTTAATTCACAGACAAAATTAAACATAATTTAAGAAAGCCCCAAATAATCCGGTTACGCCCGCTCAGGACGATTGGAACCAGAACGTTTTAAATCGAAACTTCATCACCTTATATTATAATAAAATTGCACTCATAAACCTATCCCCACTTCCGATTATATGTATTCAGGCTCAAAGCGGAGCATTTGTTAAAAATGTCTAAACAAACTTTGTTAATTTACAAGAAATCACTACCTTTGCAGTCCGATTATGTCCAATTAATAAACTGAATAGCCTCATGCTCATGCTTTTGGCCAAGCTTGAATATGGTGCATTCGCAAAGTAACTATCTATTAATTAAACATTTAACGTGGATACTTTAAGCTACAAAACCCTTACCCCCAACGCAGCGAACGTTGAGCACAATTGGGTTGTCGTTGACGCTACCGATCAGGTGCTCGGTCGTCTTTGCGCAAAAATCGCTCTGATTCTCCGTGGCAAAAACAAGCCCAGCTACTCACCCAACATGGAGTGCGGAGACAATGTAATCGTAATCAATGCCGACAAAGTACGTCTTACCGGCAAAAAGTGGACTGACCGCGAATATCTGTCATACACCGGCTATCCCGGCGGACAGCGCGTCTCTACTCCCGAGATTATGATGAAGAAATCATTCAACAAGCATGTTAAACCCGGCTACCATCCCTTGTTCACCAAGGTTGTAAAGGGTATGCTCCCCAAGAACCGTCTTGGTCGTCACATCATTGAGAACATGCATGTTTACAATGGTCCCAACCATCCCCACGAAGCTCAGAATCCCGTAGTTATCGACATTAATAAAATTAAATAATTGAAGAATGGAATCAGTTAATGCAGTAGGTCGTCGTAAAGCCGCTGTGGCTCGCGTCATCGTTAAGGAAGGTAACGGCCAAATCACTATCAACAAGCGCCCCTTGGAAAAGTACTTCCCCTCTTCCATCCTTCAGTATATTGTTAAGCAGCCTCTCACCACACTTGATGCAGCTGAGAAGTATGATATCAAGGTTAACCTTGATGGTGGCGGCTACAAGGGACAGGCTGAGGCACTCCGTCTCGCCATTGCCCGCGCACTTGTGAAAATCAACCCCGAGGACAAGCACGCACTTCGTGTGGAAGGCTTCATGACTCGCGACCCTCGCGTTGTAGAACGCAAAAAGCCCGGTCGTCCCAAAGCACGCAAGCGCTTCCAGTTCTCAAAGCGTTAATATTTTCATATATTATTACCTCTCCCCTCAAGTGTTTAGTATCTAAATCTTGGAGATGGACACGTTCCCTACTCCCTGATTGTAAATTTTCAAAAGAACGTAAACAACATTATCAACAATCATGTCAACTCCAACATTTGACCAACTCCTCGAAGCAGGTTGCCATTTTGGCCACATGAAAAGAAAATGGAATCCTGCTATGGCTCCTTATATCTTCATGGAGCGTAACGGTATCCACATCATAGACCTCTATAAGACTCAGGCTAAGCTTGAGGAGGCTGCAGCAGCTCTCCGCAACATAGCCAAGGGTGGCAAGAAGATTCTCTTCGTTGCAACCAAGAAGCAGGCAAAGGAAATCCTTGCCACTAAAGCTGAAAGCGTCAATATGCCCTATGTTATAGAGCGTTGGCCCGGTGGTATGCTTACCAACTTCCCGACTATCCGCAAGGCCGTTAAGAAAATGACCTCCATTGACAAGATGTTCAAGGACGGTACATTTGACAACCTTTCAAAGCGCGAGAAACTTCAGATAACCCGCCAGCGTGCCAAGCTTGAGAAGAACCTCGGTTCTATCGCAGATCTGAACCGTCTTCCATCTGCTCTTTTCGTTGTTGACGTTTGCAAGGAGCACATCGCAGTAGCTGAAGCTAACCGCCTCGGTATCCCCGTATTTGCCATCGTTGACACCAACTCTGACCCCAACAACGTTGACTTTGTCATCCCCGCTAACGATGATGCATCGAAGTCAATCGAAATTATCCTCAACACCGTATGTGATTCAATCAACGAAGGTCTCGAGGAGCGTAAGGTAGAGAAGGCAGACGAAAAAGCATCTGCCGAGAACGTTGAAGCAGCCCCCCGTCGCGAGCGCCGTCGTGTTAACCGCAAGGATGCAGCAGAGGCACCCGCCGAGGCAGCAGCTCCCGCAGAAGCACCCGCAGCCGAATAATTAAATCAATTTTAAACTCCTAAAAACTACATATATTATGGCAGTTACAATGGCAGAAATCACCAAGCTCCGCAACCTAACCAGCGCCGGCTTGATGGACTGCAAAAAAGCTCTTGCCGAAACTAACGGCGACATCGAGGCAGCTGTCGAGATTCTTCGCAAGAAGGGTCAGGCAGTAGCAGCCAAGCGTGAGGACCGTCAGGCTTCTGAAGGTCACGTTATCGCCAAGACCGACGGCAAGTTCGCAGCTATCCTCGCTCTCAACTGTGAGACTGACTTCGTTGCTAAGAATGCCGGTTTCGTGGCTCTTGCTACTAAACTCATCGACATCGCGATGGAGAACAAGTTCAAGACTGTTGAAGAGCTCAAGGCATTCGTTGTTGACGGTCAGACTATCGCAGACCTCATCACAGAGGAGAGCGGAAAGACCGGTGAAAAGACTGAAATCGGCGCATACGTAACCGTTGAAGCTCCTACAGCAGCAGCCTACAACCACTTTAACAACAAGCTTGCAGCCATCGTAGGCTTTAACCTTGAAGGCGTTGACGCACAGGTTGGTCGCGAAATATGCATGCAGATTGCATCAATGAACCCCGTAGCCGTGTCACGTAACGACGTTCCCCAGGCTACCATTGATCAGGAAATAAGCGTAGCTATTGAAAAGACCAAGCAGGAGCAGGTTCGCAAGGCTGTTGAGGCAGCATTGAAGAAAGCAGGTCTCAACCCCAATCACTTTGATACCGAAGATCATATCGAAAGTAACATCTCTAAAGGATGGATTACTGAAGAAGATGCAGCTAAGGGCCGAGAAATCATGAAGGCTACAGCTGAAGCCAAGGCCGCCAATCTGCCCGAAGCTATGATTCAGAATATCGCAAACGGTCGTCTTAACAAGTTCTTCAAAGAGTCTTGCCTCATGGAGCAGGAATATGTCCAGGACAGCAAGCTCACAGTAGGTCAATTCCTTGACCAGACTCAGAAGGGTCTTGTAGTTGTTGACTTCAAGCGTGTAAACCTGAACCAGGACTAATAAAGTCATAACATCGCAATACGTCAGTCGGTTACCGAACAATTCGGCAACCGACTGTTTTTTATCTACATATTGTTATATGAAATCTGTCGGCGAAACAAAGGGAAATGTCTAAATTTCTTGCTTTCACGACCAAAATAGCATAACTTTGCATGACTTAGCTTCCCCAACATCAATTATCACACATGCGCGATTACAGTCACAAGCAGCAATTCACAACGTTTCTGACCCATCTACTCTGCATCACTATACTATTTGTGTTGCCGGAAGTGCTCTGGGGTCTATCATCCCCACTCAAACCCGTGCACGTATGGGCTTACGCCAAGGCGTTAGTATACATATTCATATTCTACGTCAACTACTATTACATAATAGAACGTAGCATTGAGAAGCCACACAAGGTGCTCCGATTTCTCGGTTACAATCTCCTTGTCGTACTTACCGCCCTACTGATTCTGTATCTGATTTGGAGATATTGGGGAGACCAGTTTCACATTCCCGGCAAGAAAATACCTAAAAGGCTTCAAGAGCAGCCGGAATATGTACGTATCGCCCGCTGGACTTCATCTCTGCTCCGTGATGTGGTAATGATAGTATTCACAGTCGGACTTGCTGTCGCTCTCAGACTCGGAGATAAATGGAAACAGCTCAGCCAGCAAAAGAAAGACCTCGTAAGTGCCCAAAGGGAAGAAGAACTTAAAAATCTAAAAAGTCAACTCAATCCTCATTTCTTATTCAATACCCTAAATAGCATCTACGCCCTAATAGCTATCTCCCCGACTAAAGCTCAGGATGCAGTGCATGAACTGAGCAGGCTGCTAAGATATGTGCTTTATGATACTCCTACATCAGTCACTGTCAGACAGGAAATAGACTTCATAAACAACTATGTAAAGCTTATGAGGCTAAGGCTAAAACCATCGCTTGACATTTCAGTAAATCTTGATGCCGGCAACTGCGCCAATTCGACGATAGCACCGCTGCTTTTCATCACAGTAATAGAAAATGTGTTCAAACATGGGATACATAATTCACCTGAAGACAAAATAGAGATTGATATCATTGCCGCCGACGGGATGATAAAATGCCACACATCCAATACCATGACTGCGGAAAGCCACGAGAAAGCAACGCAGGGAGGTATAGGGATGCAGAATCTGCGCCGTCGCCTTCAACTGCTCTACGGAGACCGCGCCATATTTGATGTCTCTGCTTCAGGCACAACATACAGCGTCAACCTCACAATACCCCTTGACCATGTAAACCCAGAACATACTACCGATAATCTATTAACCTCAACTCACAAATAGACAAATGACACTCCGTTGCTGCGTTGTCGATGACGAGCCTTTAGCATCAGGACTCATCGCTTCCTATATATCAAAGACCCCTTTCATGGAACTCGCCGGCGAGTTTTCCTCTCCGAAAGATGCCATCTCGACTATCCTTGAAGGCGAAGTGGATGTTGTATTTCTTGACATCAACATGCCACAACTCAACGGCATTGAGTTTGCCAAGATAATCCCATCATCCGTCCGTGTAATTTTCACTACCGCTTATGATAATTATGCGGTAGAGGGATTCCGTGTCAATGCGCTCGATTATCTACTCAAGCCAATCAGCTATGACGAATTTCTCGCTGCCGGAAACCGCGCATTACAATGGGCGGAACTAAACAGCCGCAAGCAAGAACCGGGGCTAACAACTTCCGGGCAAGACCATATCATAGTGAAGAGCGAGTACAAGCTTGTCCAGATTCCTATAAAAGACATACTTTACATAGAAGGACTAAAGGATTACGTGAAAATATATACCGAAGGAGCCGAAAAGTCTATCATGACACTTATAAGCATGAAAGCTTTGGAGCGTTCACTGCCTGCAAACAAATTCATGCGAGTACACCGATCATACATTGTCAATCTGTCTAAGATAAAAATCATTGAACGAAACCGCATAGTATTCGGGAAAACATTCATTCCTGTCTCTGAAAGTTACAAACAGGTATTCGCCGACTATATATCAAGTCGCACCCTTACGCTGCGACCTGACGATGACCAGGAGTAAACTTCCCCCCAATTCCTGATAAGACATCGGCATCCAGCCAAAAGACGGATACAGGTATAATATCACTTTTGTAATCAGGCAAAAAATCAAGAGGACAGAATCATCACGATTCGTCCTCTTTACTGTTTCTTTACTTGGCGTTCTAATTTGCCTTAGAAATTTTGGAAGCTCTTAAATTAATTCGTTTATATGTTATTCTGAACTTAGTATTCACTTATATGACGCATAAGGAAGCAAAAAGTTACACTGTTAACTAAAATTTTATATTATTTTAACAACTCGACACGCAAACCCTCATCAGCCACAACCACATCATCAAATTCCTCACGAGCTTCTTTAAGCAACTGCGCCTCACTTTGATAGCGTTTGGAAAAATGTCCTATTATAAGATGTTTTGCCCCCGCCGCCTTTGCTATACACGCTGCCTGACGAGCTGTGGAATGTCCACGTTCACGGGCTTTCACTTCAAGCGAATCATCGTAAGTCGCCTCATGGTAAATTGTATCAATTCCTTTCGTATCCTCTGCAACACGCATATCAAACATTGTGTCGCTGCAATACGCATAGCTAACGCAAGGGTCAGCCTGTGAGGTCAACAATTCATTAGGGATTATCGTTCCGTCCTCCTTAACAAAATCCTTGCCTTCTTTAAGCCCTTGCATCTGCCATACCGGCACATTATGGAACTTTACCATGTCTCCTTTTATATGACGCAGTTTAGCCTTTTCCCTAAATATATAACCTGTGCAGGGTGTGCGGTGATACAGCGGGAAAGTTTCTACAGTAATGCCGGAATCCTCGTATACCACACGCCTCTCCCCTACCTCAATCACATCATAGATTATTTCAAACGGAGAATTGCGATTGAAGTAGTCCATCCACACCTTAAGCAACTCAGCTCCCTCTCTGAATATATGTATGGTAACTGAGCCCGACACTTCGTGAAGAGCCATTGTAGACAATAGCCCCGGTAACCCGAACATGTGGTCGCCATGCAGATGTGATATGAAAATATGGTTAAGCCGAGAGAATTTCAATCCCATCTTTCGAAATTGCAGCTGCGCACCCTCACCACAATCAACCATAAAAAGCTTGTCACGGAAATCTATCACCTGACATGACGGCTGATGTCTGATTGTGGGAGTGGCAGAGCCACACCCCAATATGTTTACCTGAAACTTTGCCATAACTCTACAAAGATACAAAATATGTTCCATCCTGCCGCCAAGTATTATGAATTTATATCCATCTTCATTGGGTCCTGACATATTCTATTTTTCATAAATACTGAGTTCTAATCGTCTAACATTACTTTTTCATATTGCTAATGTTATATTTTACATCTTTATCCGTCTTATTCATATAATTACATTCCAACTCATCTTGTCTATTTTTAGACAATTAAATATATAAAATATGAATTACAAAGCTATTATCACATTATTTCTACTATTGTTCATATCAAATGCCATTAATGCTTCAGACTCATTCAGGACCTGTAAAGGAGTCTGGGCTTCTGATTCTGCCGAAGCGGTAATAACCGACTCTGTATGTATATTTTTCGAGAAAAAAGGTAGCCTCATGCAAGCATATATTGCCATACCGTCACGAGATATAACCAGACAGACCATTTTTAACGATTCCTCCGTCACGACAACAAACATCTCGCCACTTGACATTTCCATCGATTCAAACCGGCTGTCAATAGGGAATCATACTCTGTCAAAAGTCGAAGAGATAGAAACCTGCACCCCTTATGATATGCCTTCAGCCACCTCTAAATTCAATATAGGAGACCGACTGCAAGAATGGAGACTCGGAGTGCATTATGAACACGACAGCAATTCAGTTTATTGCGAAATAAATACCAACCGCCATTTGTTTGTGTATATGGTCCTCCCCAACATGACCTATATCCGCGCAGCTGCGACACGCAATAACAATAATGGGACGTTATTCTTCCAGAACATACGTATGATGAAAAACAAAAATACCGGGGAATATACCGCATCGATAATGCAAGACAATCTGGCTAAAGCCATGCACGACCTTGAAATTGACAATTCCAAATTCAAAGCCGACGCATGCACATTTTGTCCAGACGGAGGAATATACTGGTCATTCATATCGTATACCCCCGACAGGATTCTCTTAAACGGATGTGGAGAAACCTATCAGATATACCGCCGTACCAAAGGAGCAAAACTTGAGGAATGGATTAAATTCAAACCATATACCAACAATCGTAGTTCAGAGGTATTTTCCAACACTACCAAATAAGGGTGCCGAGAAATCCCAATTCACAGCAATATTAAACATTCGGTAAAAGACAGGCGTTAAAAAGTAACTCCAAAATTAATCAGAAAATGTACTCAATTATAATATACTGTGGATTAGGGATTCTGCTGATTGGCTCTATTTTCGGTTTCTACGTAGCATATAAAGGACTTCGAGATTCGATCGGAGGGCTTGCACGCTCAATGAAACTCAACGTCTTTACACAAGGTCCGCCAAGCCCTTACATGAGAAAACTTATCAAAATCTGGTTGGCAATAATGCTCATAGGATTTATTATCACCGGGATAGGCATATCAATCGGACTGCATTAATAAGATTATAGCAGTACGCACTATCCATTTATAAGCAGCACTTATCGCTTTGCAGCATAAAGCACCAGAAACAAGGCGATGTTCATACTTAGCAATATTTCCGGAATATGGGTATCATCATAAACGAGAGCTCTGAAAAGCCAATAACAGCAGACTATCGCAGATAATATACCCACAATAAAACATATCGTTTCTCCTGTGATTAAATTCTTTTTGCCATTCTTAATTTCCATAGTAGTCACATCTACATTATAGCACAGTAATGCATTCTTACGGGTGATTATTTTACTTATCGCAAATATAGCAATTTTATTCTGATTTCCGGAGACTAACAAATGGAGTATCAGTATTATTTTGTAATTTTGTATTGATGAACCAACATTTTAACACACATACCGAGGGCATAGACCTTAAATTCTGGCATGATTTAATTGAAGATCATGGCAAGCTCATAACATTATCACGAGGTGATTTACTTTGTGAGTTAGGAGAATTTTCATCTGTATTCGGTTTTGTCGTATCCGGCTATTTCAGATATGACGGTTTTGAGAACAAAAATAGAGATGCACTTATCGGCGGCTTTGCATTTCCCGGTGCCCTTGTGGGTAATTATCCGGATTGCATGGAGAACGCCCCCTCACCATTTTGCATACGAGCGGGACGGAAATCAACAGCGATGGTTATGGATGCCACTATACTACCAGATATTTACGACAAAGACTCTAAGGCTTGCCGACAAGGACGGATTATGATTCAGCAAGCATATAAATCTTTACGGGTACGTCATATTGACTTATACTCGAAATCGCCCACCGAACGTTATCTTGACCTAATACACTGTCATTCTCAAATAGAACAAGATGTTCCTCAGAAAGAGATTGCGGCTTATCTTCAGATTACTCCTACCCATCTCAGCAGAATCCGCAAGGAGCTTCTCTCATTGGGATAAGTTCAGAATATCAACCTATGTTGACATTTTGCCTCTTAGCTATCAATTCCATATGAATCAGTAACATTATCCCGTAATATCTGTTTACCTTTGTGCACATATCCGTTTATACATCATGAACAAGGCAGACGACTTCTTCTATTCAGGTAATACCGCCGGCGGTAACCCAGATTACGGGCTTGCTGATACTTTCGTGCGCACAGCCGAGGCATTTGCCAACACCACTTACCAAAGTGTTTATATCATAGACTATTACCGCAAGAATTTCCTATATGTGTCGCCCAATCCGCTATTCCTTTGCGGAATGTCGCCAAAGAAGGTCAAGGCCCTCGGCTATCAGTTCTATCTCGATCATGTGCCTGCCGACGAAATCGATATGCTGTTGGAGATAAATCAGGCAGGCTTCTCTTTCATCAATAGAATACCGCCTGCTGAGAGAAAGAAATACACCATATTCTATGATTTCCATATAGTCAACGGTCACAAAAAACTCCTTATCAATCACAAGCTTACAGGCCTTGCCTATCAACCCGACGGTTCCGTGTGGCTCGGACTTTCGGTGGTGTCGCTGTCCACCCACTCCAAAGCAGGACAAATCACCATGCACTGCAGAGACAGAGCCGGATATTGGGAATATGACCTTGCTTTACACCGCTGGGAGGAACATGCCGCTCCCGTTCTTAACGAAACCGAGAAAGCAATACTGGCGCTTTCCATTCAAGGATTGACAATCAACGCCATCGCCGAGAAAGCACACCTCGCCGTTAACTCCGTGAAATCCGCCCGCCGAAGATTGTTTGAGAAACTGGAGGTAAACAATATCTCCGAGGCTATTTCTTGCGCCATCAACTACAAGTTGCTCTAATCAATAGAGCAGGCTCAATAGACTATTGTTCAGATACGGATAAAAGTCTGTATTCAAATACTATCCAATTGTTTTATTGCCAACTTGTAACCTATACCTCTGATATTTAGCAACTCCAGTCCTGTGGATTTCGACAGGTGTTTGCGGAGTTTATAGATAAATCCGTGGAGACGGTTAAGGTTGTTGTAATCGTCGTTCTGCCAGATGCGATACATCAGTGTTTTGGCTTCAACCACTTCGTTTGGATGTCGGAACAACTCATCAATTATTACTGCCTCAGTATGTGTCAGTTCTATTATTCCCGGACCTACTGTAAGCCGTTGAGATGCAAAATCAAGCGAACAATCACAGATTGCGAGGTTGGTATCTTCGGTTATTCCCTGTTGCTTCCGCTTCAACAATGCCTTGATGCGTACTACGAGTTCAAGAATCTGAAATGGCTTGCGAATGTAGTCGTTTGCTCCGAGTTCAAAACCTTTTACAACATCATCGAGCGCAGTTCTTGCGGTCAGGAACAGCACGGGTACAGCTGGTGCTGTAAGACGGATAAGCCTTACCATCTCAAAACCGTCCATCTTTGGCATCATCACGTCTGCAACAATAATATCCGGTTCGGACTCCTTGAAGAGTTTAAGCCCGAACTCTCCGTTTGAAGCACAAACGACATCAAAACCTTCACGGGTCAGCGCATCCTGCACAATAAATGAAAGAGTTGAGTCATCTTCTACGAGCAATATCTTATCTTTCCTCATTGCTTTTGAATTTAATAGTGAATTTCGTCCCGACTCCCGGTTTGCTTGTCACGTCTATGCTCCAGCCAAGTAATTCAACAATCTGCTTTACATAGAAAAGTCCAAGCCCGTAACCTCCAACCTCATAACGGTCTCCTGAGGTGACACGATAGAACTTATCAAATATATAAGGGAGATTGTCCTTGTCTATTCCTATGCCGTTGTCTGCAATTACAATTGAGTTGTTGGCTGCCTTAATTTTAATGTTGACAGTATCTTCGGAATATTTCACGGCGTTGTCTATCAGATTTGACAGGACATTGCCGAAATGTAATGAATCTGCCATAACTGACAGGTTGTCCGGGATTTCAATATCAATCTTCACCGGTTTGTCGGCTTTAAGCTCAATCATTCCCGCCACTTCTTCGACAATCGGCTTTACCTCGACATTCTCAATGCTGAGTTTCATCGTCTTGAAGCGTTCCATACTCATTGACAGTATATTCTCAATCATGCCGGAAAGGAAACTCAGTCGTTGCATAATAATCTTAAGGAACTGTTTATTCCTTGCCTCGTCGCTCTGGTCATAGTAGCGGAGCATTGAATCCGCCGCTGAATAAGCTACAGCCACCGGAGTTTTCAGCTCATGAGTCATGTTGTGGGTAAAGTCATCCTTCATCTGTTCAATCGTGCGTAAACGTCCTACCCAATGAAGCAGATACCATATAAGAAATCCCATCAGAATAAGAATTATCGCAGAGGTAACGATTATTCCGGACATCTGACTAAGAACTTCTTTTCCAAGAGATGTCACATATACATTATATAAATGGGTATTACCTTGACCAATTGTGAATTTTATCATCCAAAGGCCCGAATCATTGGATAGTGTGGAGTCTTTTGGTAGAATAACCGCGTAGTCGGGATGAATATTGGCATTATTGAGCTGTTTTTTGAAGACATCGTCAATGATAGAATAGTTCTGCTCTTTCAAAACATAGTCTGTCTCGCTTTCGGCTGCGAAAGCCGAGATTAGTTCTTCTACCATCCGTCTATCTACATCAGGGTAATCATACCATTCTGTATCCGTGGAATCTCCGTCTAATGTCAAGTTTAGAGTAAGATGGGAGTCGTTCACTCCAAAAGAAGAACGCATTATTCTAATCCACGATATTATGTCTGCCCGTCTTACACAGTTTTCAATTTGCTCAATATATTGTAGCTTATATGTGTCATATAGTCCATATAGGAACCATATATTTGCCATTACCATAATTGCAATGACACTTAGGCATAAAATTGTAATGGTCTTGAAATTTCTCATATGCAAATTTACACAAATTTCATAAGATAATACTCTCAACTAAGACTAACTAAGACTAAAGGAGGCAAAACTAAGACGAGGTATAGGAAGCTCACTGTAATTTTGCATTATAATATCTCCAAAAATATCATTATGAGAAGAACTATAATATCAATAGTACTATTTATTGTTACATTTTGCTTGTGGGCTGAAGATATAAGGGTTGTTATTCCGACATCTAAAGATACGAACTATGCTTTGTATCCGGTATCCACAGGAGTATTTCTTCGTCTTGACACAAGAGATGGGACAATCATTGGTATCGCGCCGGCAAATCCTGAAAAAAGCAGGATACTTAACTCACATCCACTTGCTTCGGACAACCAAACAGGACGATTTAAATTGTATCCAACCGATAGTAGCTGGGAGTGGATTCTATTTGATTCGATAACGGGAGATGTTTGGCTTTTGAAGTGGAGTGCTAACAATGATATATTAACAAAGATAGATTTCAAGAAATGAAAATTTATACACTAATATCTATGCTTGTGACCATATCTTTATCAACAATGACGCAATTAACGGCACAAGTATTAACAGGTAAGGTTGTAGGCGCAGATAAAGAGCCTCTTCCGTTTGCCAATGTGGTTCTTCTCAAAGATAGCACATTTGTCAATGGTGTTATCACCGATGACAGAGGTGAGTTTCTCTTTGATCAGCATTCTGCATCTGCAAACAGGATAAAAATCTCTATGACAGGTTACGAGGATTATTTTGCTCTGATAGCACCGACAGGTGATTTCGGTACAATAATGCTTAAGGAATCATCCGTGATGCTCGACGAAGTAGTAGTCAGAGCTAATCTTCCGACAACGCGCCTCAAAGGAAACGCTATGGTTACAAATGTGGAGAATAGTGTGCTGTCTAAATTGGGGACCGCTAATGATGTGTTGTCTTATCTTCCATTGGTACGCGAATCAGACGGATCGTTTACCGTATTCGGAAAGGGAACACCTCTTATATACATCAACGGCAAACTTGTAAGGAGCTTGACGGAATTGCAGCAACTAAGTTCAGAAAATATCCGTTCTGTTGAGGTTGTAACAAATCCCGGTGCTCAATACTCGTCGGAAGTTCAAGCAGTAATCAGAATCAAGACCATCCCTCCTAAAGGCGAGGGGTTCAGCTCAGATCTCTATGACCAGATTACAACCTCTCATTTTGCACGTAATACTACAGATATATCTCTAAGCTATCGTCATGATGGATTGGAAATCTTTGGCAATGGATATTTCCACATAGGTAAAAAGTTAAATCGAGACAAGACCGAGATGTTTACATATGGCGATAACACCATGCACCAATCCATTTCATCCAAATCAATCGGAAAGTTTAATGATTTATATGGCAAAGTGGGTTTCAGTTATCAATTCTTAGATAATCATTCAATCGGGGCCTATTACCGTGTCGGGCATGAAAAAAGCTACACACATGCTTTTGGGCTCTCAAATGTCAGTCTTTATACTCAATCAGAACTGACTTCCTCCGATGAAATATCTTTTGATTGGCTAAATAAAGAAACTGTCAGACCCGTTCAGGAAGCAAACCTATACTATAATGGATCGTTCGGAAAACTTGATGTTGATTTTAATGCAGACTTCACGCAATCAAGAGGCGACAGAAGCGATGACCAATTTGAGAGTCCCGTCAATAACCCTGATAATGACCGCCATATCGTGTCGGAAGGACTGAAGAAAAGTCGGCTGTTAGCAGAAAAATTATCTCTCTCTTATCCTGTATGGAAAGGTAATATAGAGGTTGGAGAGGAGTACACAAACACCCGTCTTGAGTATGCGAATTCCTATAATGGAGCACCTATTGATAATTCATTAACTGATATTTATGAAGATAATATTGCCTTTTTTGCAAATTTGTCGCAGGCATTCGGAGTGTTAAATATTTCAGCCGGATTAAGATATGAACATGTCAATTATAGGTATTTTGAGGGCAACAAGCTTCAAGAGAACCAATCGAAAACCTATAACAATTTCTTTCCCACATTCTCATTAAGCGCACCAATCAATAAAGTCAACCTATCTTTCTCGTTCACCAACAAGACTCGGCGACCGACATATCAACAGCTTGATGGTGGAATTGAATATATAAATCGTTTTTCATATCAATGCGGTAATCCGAAGCTAAGACCGACAAAGATGTATCTCTTCCAATTGATGGGTATGTGGAAATATTTTTTCGCACAAGTATCCGTCAATCACGAAATCGATGCGATTTTCTGGAAAACGAGCGCATATAAAGATGACCCTGCTGTAAAGATGCTGTCGTTTGAAAACGTACCTCATTATACACAGTTTCAGGTAGCCATTGGCGCACAACCGATAATCGGGTGCTGGCAGCCTCAACCAGTAATCGCTATGATGAAGCAATTTTATAACACCATATATCGAGGAGAGAAGCTTTGCCTTGGAAAGCCATTCTTCTCTTTCAGTCTCGAAAACCTTTTCTCTTTACCAAAAAATTGGACTTTGGGTGCAGATTTTCAATTCATGACAGCAGGAAACGGTCAAAACACATTTATGAGGCCAACCAATAAGATTGATTTGATGGTGCGTAAATCATTTTTTAATAATAATCTCTCCTTCACGTTATATGCAACAGACTTGTTGAATAATTATTCCGACAGGACTACAATGTATAGCGGTGATATAATGACTTATAACTATAATCAGTTTGAAAGCCGATCTATTCGTTTGGCTATAAGATACAAGTTCAATGCTACTCGTTCTAAATATCGTGGCACAGGAGCCGGAGATAATGAAAAGAGTCGTATGTAAAACGATTCTTGATTACAAATTATTGCTGTCCGATAAAACTTGAAGATGGCAAAAATGGATGGCTCGAACACTGATTTTATGGCGTTCGAGTCTTTTATTTCATTTTACAAGCCCCCTCAATCAAAAAGCGGTGGTGCACCGGATGCCTCAGAAAGGATGATTTCCCACTCTTTTTCCGGATTATTGA
>CATWQI010000016.1 GCA_958352885.1 uncultured Duncaniella sp. | reverse complement strand
GCCCTCACCTCCGTGAGCGTCGCTCCTGAAAAGCGAGTGCAAAGGTAGACACTTCCGTTGAACCCTCCAAATTTTCAGCACCCATTTAACACTTATTTAACACTTCAACCACAAATAGACACAATAATCTTTCTCTTCCACATTATTATATTAAAGAGAGAGAAAATTATACTTGAAAACAGATTCATCAAAGATACATTTATAAAAGCAGACATAACAAGTGCGGGCAGCGTCACCACTGCCCGCACTTTATATCAATAGTGGAATGATGAGCCCCCGAGAAATTCTCGCAAAAGCGACATGGGAGGTATCAAACGGTCGGATATGGGAGAAAAATAACCGAGGAATTTGCGCAACCTGTATGCCTCGGCATACTCCGGGATATCATTGGGAACATCACGCAACACTCGTTCAGCCTCATCACGCATCACGCCCAGCTCGAAAAGCAGAGAGGAATTAAACATCGAGTCGGCATTTTCCTGATATGGGAATATCCATTTCTCCTCACCACGGCGCACGCTTGGCCAACGCCGTATAGTCTCCACCGCCGAGGTGCCACGATACTTATAGTCACGTATTATGCGGCGAAGCAAACGGTTGTCGGTAGTCGGCACCCAATTATGGTCATCAATGGCAAGAGTTGTGAGGGCAGAGACATATATACAGTACTTCATATCGGCGTCGACATGGCGTGTCAACTCCGGATTAAGACCGTGAATACCCTCTATAAGCAGCACCGAGCCCTCTTCGAGACATATACGATTACCACGGAACTCACGCTCACCACGCTCAAAATTATAGGTCGGCAATTCTACCTCCTCGCCGGCTATCAGGCGGTTGAGATGATCGTTAAAAAGCTCAAGGTCAAGAGAGAATAGCGACTCATAATCATAATCGCCACTCTCGTCGAGCGGAGTGCACTCTCTGTTCACAAAATAATCGTCAAGCGAAATCATCACAGGACGGAGCAGGTTGGTAAGCAACTGCACTGCCAGACGCTTGGTGAATGTGGTCTTGCCTGACGACGACGGACCGGCAATCAGCACCACCCTTGCGCCGCCGGCACGATAGCGCTCGGTGATACGAGAGGCTATCTCGTCAATATACTTTGCATGCAGCGCCTCCGCCACATTTATCATCATGCCGGTACCGCCCTCGGCAACGACCCTGTTGACATCTCCGGCGTTCTGTATGCCGATTATATGATTAAAACGCAGATAATCAGTGAACGCACGATACAGCTTCGGCTGCGGGAGCGGAACTGCAAGCGCACACTTCCCGTACACGTCGCAAGCCCCGGAAGCATCCGGACCGAGCAGCAGCAGGCCTTCCTCGTAAGGTCGTAGGTCAAACGTTCCGAGCAGACCGGTAGATGGAGCCAGTTCACCGTAATAGCTATCGCACAGCCCGTCCAGACGCCAATACACAGTATATAGATTGTGCAGAGACTCAAGCAGTTTCACCTTGTTTGACAGCCCCTGGCGACGGAAAATCTCAATGACATCGGATGTGAGACGCTCCCTCCGTTCAAAAGGCAAGTCACGCTCCACCAGCTTCTCCATCTCTGACTTGAGAGCCTGAGCCACATGCGCATCAGGATGCATACCCACGAGACGGCAGTAATACCCTCGCGAAACAGAGTGGCATATAAGCAGACGGGTGCCGGGATAGACCGTCTCCACCGCACGATACAGCATCATGCAAAGCGAACGCACGTAGCAACGATGCCCTGACGAGGAATTTACCGAAAGGAATTCAACCTGCTTGGGAGTAAAGACCTGAAAGGCCATGCATTCAGTCTTGTTGTTGACACGGGCACAAATCGGAGTGAAAGGGATACGCTCCTTAAGCCGCTCATATATCACGGCAAGAGTCTCCCCTCCGTTGACCGGCACATATTCGCCGATATTGACACAATATATTTTCAGCTGGTTTGACATGATGAATTATATTTTATTTGTTATTTCCAAAATTTTACAGGCAACGCTCATCAGAAGCACACATAAGCCGCATCAGAATTGACGCTACCATTCCCGGCCTTTCCCGCTCTTTTTCACAAAGATAATAAGTTTTAAAGACTGAATTGCCTGAAAAAGCCAAGAAAAACAGGGGCAAGATGAGTTAAACTAAGTTAAAACCGAAGGGCGACCGGGGAGAAGCCCCTATCACATCCAATCGTGCAATCACACTCATCCCAACTCAAATCAGAGCTGATATATCAACGCAATAAGATGCCGCTTGGTTGTCACACCGCTCGATATTTCATTCCCTGGAAACGCCAACTGATTCAAGTAGCAAGATTTACAACACACGCATCGATGCCGACTCCGATTTTTTTCGTAATTTTGCAATAGAGATACTCTCTTCCAACCGCACAAATCACATTTCCAACAACAAAACGACACATCCAGATGATGAAATACCTACTCTCCCTGCTATGCCTTGCCGTCCTGACAGCCTGCGGCAAAAACGACGGACCGACACCTGACCCCGACGATTTGACCACCCACCGCACAGTGCTGGTCTACATGGTGGCAGACAATACCCTCGGCACAACCTGGGGCTGCGACCAGGCGGACCTTGACGAGATGCTGAAAGCCGCCGGGGAGGGCGCCTTAAACGGCGGAAGGCTCATTGTATACCACAATCGTCCCGGAACCACCAGAGGGAAAGTTCCACAGCTTCTCGAAGTGACAAAAAACGGACTTGTAACCCTCAAAGAATATCCTGACGACCCAATGATATACTCCGTAGACCCCGAACGCATGCAGGAGGTAATAGCCGACACAAAGCAACTTGCCCCCGCAAAGGACTACGGGCTGGTGCTGTGGAGCCATGCCAACAGCTGGCTGGAAAACATGGGCTCAAACGACGAGGGTAACTACCGGGGAGGCAGAGCCTTCGGAGACGACAGAGGCAAGCACATGAAACTCACTACACTCGCATCGACACTTGACGGCAACTACTTCTCATTCATATATTTTGACTGCTGCCTGATGGGCACCGTGGAGGTGGCTTACGAAATGCGCAAGCTCACACCGGTGATTGTGGCGTCGCCCACAGAACTGCCCATTGACGGCATGCCATACGACAGAAACCTCTCCGCATTCTTTGTGAATGGGCTCCCCGACATGCTCCTCGCCGCCCGCAACACCTACGAATGGTATTCCGAGCCCGATGCCATAGACCCCTATTGCCAGATGGTAGTAATCAACACCGACGGACTCGCCGACCTCGCCGACGCATCGCGCGCCATATTCTCGGATGTCACTTCCTATCCGACATCAACCACAGGCATACAGAAATATGTGCGCTCCGGGGCAGGGAAATGCTATATATACGACTTCAAGGAATACATGACGATGACCTCTGAAGGGAACAATGCGAGACTCGCAGCATTCAATGCCGCATTTGACGCCACCGTGGCAGGGGCATATACCACATCCATGGGGATAGGCTCGCTTGTGATACGCACTTACAACGGGCTCGGCTCGCACATAATCCTTTCTGCCGACGATGTGACCTACCGCGGGTACAACAACTGCGCCTGGTACCGCGAAGTCGTCGCTGAGTCGCCGCTGTACAGGCTTCCGGACTGAGAATCCGAATGAAAAAACTTCCCTGCCTGCAAGTTTGTTAACCAGGTACTTTCACCACAGATTCCTTACTTATGTTCCAACTTGACATAATACCCACCGACTCAATCCCCACAGCGGCAAAAGAGACAAGCATGCTGAAAAACATGTCGTTTGACCAGCTCGTTGACACCATAGTCCGGGACGTGGTCCACTTCGCCATCTCACTCGCCGTTGCCATACTGGTGTTCTATGCCGGCAAATTTATCATCAACAGGCTCTACTCCTTTACGGAAAGCATATTAAGCAAACGCAAGATAGAGCCATCGCTCACCACATTCACACTGAGCCTGGTAAGGATAGTGCTTTACTTCATTCTCATAGTCACGGTAATCGGGATACTCGGCATAGAGACCAGCTCATTCCTCGCTCTGTTCGCATCCGCAGGCGTAGCGATAGGTATGGCGCTGAGCGGCACGCTCCAGAACTTTGCCGGAGGAGTGCTCATTCTGCTGCTCAAACCCTATAAGATAGGGGACTACATCGAGGCACAGGGCTACTCAGGCACAGTGACCAAAATCGAGATGTTCAACACAACTATCTGCACACCGGACAACAAATCAATCATCATACCCAACGGCGGACTCTCGACCGGCACCATCAACAACTACTCCACCCAGCAGTACCGCAGAGTGGACTGGACCATAGGAATCTCCTACGGCGACGACTTCAAAAAGGCGCAAAGCGCCCTCGCAGGAATGCTCCGCGACGACAGCAGGGTGATACAGTCGCCCATCCCCGGCACTCCCGTCAAGGAACCCATGGTGCGTCTCGCCAACCTCGCAGACTCGGCCATAGAGATTACCGTGCGCGCCTGGGTGGAGAGCAGCGAATACTGGAACGTCTACTTCGACTTCAACGAACGAGTCTACGCCGAGCTTGAGAAAGCCGCAGGCGTAAGTTTCCCGTTCCCGCAGCTCGATGTGCACATCAGCGACACAGGCGTGCAGATTAATGATAAATAACATTTTTTATTACATTTTATCTGAAAATTCTGTGTAAATTTGCAGATGAATGTATACCTATGCGACCGCCAGTGCTCTCACTCACATCGCAACTTTACAACATGAATACCGTGCAAAGCATCTGTTCATCACCTCCGCTCCTCGGCGGTCAGACAAGATACATTCCATCTACGGCAACGCTTTCCCTCCTGAGGCTCAGAGCGTAGCCCCCTCTTCTTTGAAATAAAAAAGAAACAACATAAATGACAAGTAAATGGAATTACTGTCCCCTTACATCCGACGAGCAAGAATTGGAATCCGGGCTGGCGAAACGCTATGCCGGGGTGCCTCCCATTAGCGAGCTGCTGGTGCAACGGGGCATATCCTCAGTCGAGGAGGCTGAAAAATTTTTCCGCCCCTCTCTGAGCGACATGCACGACCCGTTCCTTATGCCCGATATGGACAAGGCGGTCAACAGGCTTAACCGTGCCATGGGGTCAAAGGAGAGGATTATGGTCTATGGAGACTACGATGTCGACGGCACCACCGCCGTGGCACTGGTCTACAAGTACCTCCTCAACTACTACTCCAACATAGAGTACTACATACCGACAAGGTATGAGGACGGCTACGGCATATCCACAGCTACGGTTGACATGGCTGCCCGTCAAGGGGTCAAACTAATCATCATCCTTGATTGCGGAATCAAGGCTACCGAGGAAATCGAGTATGCCCGCTCGCTGGGCATAGATTTCATCATCTGTGACCACCATGTGCCCGACGAGACATTGCCTCCCGCCGTGGCAATCCTTAACCCCAAGCTCGAAGGGAGCACCTACCCGTGCTCCCACCTTTCGGGATGCGGCGTGGGCTATAAGTTCATGCAGGCGTTCGCCATATCCAACGGGCTCACATCCGCCGATCTGGAAGGGATGCTTGACCTCGTGGCTGTTTCCATCGCCGCCGATATCGTGCCGATGGTGGGCGAGAACCGCATCATGACCTATCACGGACTGAAGCGCCTCAACTCCAACCCCAACATGGGTCTGCGCGCCATCATACGCATCTGCGGGCTGAGCGGAAGGGAAATCACCATCAGCGACGTAATCTTCAAAATAGGTCCCCGCATCAATGCCTCCGGACGCATGCAGAGCGGCAAGGAAGCGGTGGATCTGCTCGTGGCGCGCGACGCATCCGACGCATTCGCTCGCGCCAAGGAGATAGACCGCTACAACCAGGACCGCAAGGAACTCGACAAGCAGATCACAGATGAGGCAAACGCCATACTCGAGGAACGGGGCGAGATGACATCGGACAAGAAATCAATAGTCATCTACAACAAAAACTGGCACAAAGGAATCATAGGCATCGTGGCATCACGCCTGACCGAGCTTTACTATAAGCCCTCGGTGGTGCTCACCTATGCCAACGGTCTTGCCACCGGCTCGTCACGCTCGGTGCAGGGATTCGACGTGTACAAGGCAGTTGACTCCGCACGTGACCTGCTGGAGAACTTCGGAGGCCACACTTACGCCGTAGGTCTCTCGCTCAAGGAGGAGAACATACCTGAATTCACACGCCGCTTCGAGCAATATGTGGCGGAAAACATACGTCCCGAACAGCTCACGCCACTGCTGGACATAGACGCCTACCTCACATTTGCCGAGATAACCCCCGAATTCCTGAGCCTGCTGCGACAGTTCAATCCGTTCGGTCCGGGCAACAACAAGCCCGTGTTCTGCACACGCGGTGTGATGGATTTCGGCACAAGCAAGCTTGTAGGGCGCCACAACGAGCACATCAAACTCGAACTGGTGGACGATACCTGCGGCAAGGTGATGAACGGCATAGTGTTCAACAGCGCACATCTGTTTGACCACATCCACTCACGCAAGCCCTTCAATATCTGCTACACCATAGAGGAAAACAAGCACAAAGGCTCGTCATCGTCCACACAGCTCTTCATCAAGGAAATCCACCTTGAATAAACAGGACCATGACACCCGTTGATGTTCTGCGAGAGCACTGGGGATATGACTCGTTCCGACCGCTCCAGCAGGAGATAATAGAGTCAGTCCTCGCCGGACATGACACCCTCGGACTGCTCCCCACAGGGGGCGGCAAGTCACTCACGTTCCAGGTGCCGGCTCTCATGCTCCCCGGGCTGACCATAGTCATCACGCCTCTCATATCACTGATGAAGGACCAGGTAGACAACCTGCGAGACCGGGGCATACGTGCTGTACACTTCCACTCAGGACTCACACGGCGCGAGATTGAACTCGGTCTCACTCGCTGCCGCCTCAGCAAAGCCAAGCTCGCATACGTATCGCCAGAACGCCTTCAAAACGAGAACTTCATCGCCGAACTGCGCACACTTTCCATCTCTCTGATAGTAGTCGACGAGGCCCACTGCATATCACAGTGGGGCTATGACTTCCGTCCATCCTACCTCAGGATAGCAAACCTACGCGAACTGGCAGGCGAGGATGTTCCCGTACTCGCCCTCACAGCCTCCGCCACACCGGAAGTTGCAGAGGATATAATGCGCTCGCTCAAATTCAGAGGTAGACAGGTGTTTGCCAAGAGTTTCACGCGCGAGAATCTGTCATACGTGGTGCGCTATGCCGACTTCAAGGACACAATGCTACTGAAAGTACTCCGTTCCACACGGGGCTGCTCCATCATATACGTTCGCTCGCGCAAGCGCACACGCGAAATAGCAGAAACGCTCATCCGCGAGGGTATATCCGCCGACTATTACCACGCCGGACTCTCGCCTGAGGACAAAAACGCGAAACAGAACCGATGGAAATCGGATGAAATACGGGTAATGGTAGCCACCAATGCCTTCGGCATGGGAATCGACAAGCCCGACGTGCGCCTTGTGGTGCATTACGACCTCCCATCCTCGCTCGAGGAATATTACCAGGAAGCAGGCAGAGCAGGCAGAGACGGTCTCGAGGCATACGCCGTAGTGCTCGCCTCCCGCCATGACAAAGCAACTCTGAGCCGCCGGGTGGCTGAAAGCTTCCCCGACAAGGAATTCATGCGCCACGTCTACGAGATGGCAGGCAATTTCCTTAACGTCCCTGTTGGGGAAGGCTACAACAGGGTTTATGAGTTTAATTTCTCTCTCTTCTGCCACACATTCAACCTTCCGCCCGTGCCCACACAAAGCGCACTTACGCTCCTCACACGCTCCGGCTATATCGAATATGTGGAGGAAACCACCTCACGCTCCCGCTTAATGGTGATAATGAAGAAGGACGAGCTGTACTCGCTCGACCTTGACAGCGACACGGAGGAAGTGTTCCAGTTCGTGCTGCGCAACTACACCGGACTCTTCGCCGACTATGTATACATCAGCGAGGTAACGATAGCACAGTCCCTCAGACTCCCGTCCGAGACCGTCTACCAGTCACTGCTCTACCTCACACGTATCCACGCCATACACTACATACCCCGGAAAACAACCCCCTACCTTATCTATACCACCTCACGCGAACTACCCCGCCATCTCATAATCCCCCTCGAGGTCTACGAACGCCAGCGGGAACGGATGGAGCGACGCATCGACGCCATGAAGCGTTTCGCATTCTCAACTGATGAATGCCGTGTCAACACTATGTTACGCTACTTCGGAGAAAAACCTGATACCCCGTGCGGCAAATGCGACGTATGCCGGACACGCAGCAAAAGCCACGCTCACTCCACCACACCGCAGGAGCATCAGAGCCTGGCAGAATCAATCCTATACTTGGCATCACAGCCCGGGGGACACACTGCAGAATATATAATAGACCAGCTATCCGCCCCGAGAGACATCGTAATAGCCGAAATCCGGACTCTTGCTGACAGCGGCAAGTTAGAAATTGTCAGCGGCAAACTGCAAAAAGTCAGTTAGGACAGGTCCAGCACCCATCTAACGCACTATACTACAGGCTATAATAAGAATAAAATCACATTAAAAATTATCACCACATCACTTTATTTGTATTTTTTTGCTGATATTTTGCAAAAAATATCGCCTAATCAGCTATATATATACACCGTCAAGACCAGTTACATTACAAATTCACAATTTTAGCTTTTACAGACCTACAATTTTATGTTAATATTTGTTGGAATTTAAAATTTTATATTTATATTTGCAACAGAAACGCCTAATTTTCAGCATTTCACACCTTACTAAGACCATGTTAATATTGTAATTCATACAATATTGATAACAGCTAAATTTACAATAATTAAACTAAATAAATCAAATCTATTAACCCTAAGATTCAAACATTTGCCAATGAATTAAACGACAAACATTGCAATCCTATCACCAAAAACCCTTATCGTCATCGCAACAATAAGGCTAACGGGAGTCCG
Organism: uncultured Duncaniella sp.; assembly: GCA_958352885.1. GTDB lineage: Bacteria > Bacteroidota > Bacteroidia > Bacteroidales > Muribaculaceae > Duncaniella. Next base: position 28,211 of record CATWQI010000016.1, on the reverse strand, counting down.
AGACACCGGCAGTCGGCAGTGCATGACGGTTTCCAAACCTAAGAACTAATAATTCTACCTTAAAACAAAAAAACCATTCATTTTCATGAAGTGCACAGTACATTACCTACGGTCCATAGTGCTATTCCTGGTCTGCATGACCCCGCTATGGGCATTATCCCAGAACATCACAGTGACGGGAAGTGTGCTTGATGAGGCGGGCGAGCCCCTCATCGGAGCCACAGTGCAACAGAAAGGAGCTTCCAACGGTATCGCCACTGATATCGACGGCAAATTCAAGCTCAGTGTTCCCAAAAACGCCACTCTACTGGTATCCTATGTAGGATATACCTCACAGAGCGTAGCTGTAGAAGGGCGAACCAACATCACCATTACCCTCAAGGAGAACGCCGAAGTGCTCGACGAGGTGGTAGTGGTAGGTTACGGACAGATGAAACGTTCCGACATGACCGGTTCGGTAGTATCTGTCAACGACGCCGCTATCAAGAAATCAATCCCCACCAGCATTGACCAGGTACTTCAGGGTCGTGCGGCAGGTGTGCAGATTCAGGCAAACTCCGGTACGCCGGGCGCATCCACCTCAATCCGCATCCGCGGTATCAACTCACTCAATGCCACCAACCAGCCTATCTTCGTGATTGACGGTGTGGTAATAGACTCTGCGACCGACGACGAATCATCCAACCCACTTAGTGCCATCAACCCGTCAGACATCGTGTCAATGGACATCCTCAAGGACGCGTCAGCTACAGCCATCTACGGTTCTCGCGCATCAAACGGTGTAATCATGATTACCACCAAACGCGGTCAGGCAGGCAACGCCACCGTGACTTACGACGGTTATGCCGGCTGGCAGGAGATGCCCAAAAAGTACGACATGCTCAACCTCCAGGAGTATGCCCGCCACCACAACTACCGCGCCAACGAACTTAATCTACTCGACCCCTCAAGCGCATTCGTCAATCCCGACGCACTCGGTAAAGGCACAGACTGGCAGGACGAACTCTTCAAAAAAGCGTTCATGACAAGCCATAACATCTCTGTGTCAGGAGGCAACGAAAAGACCACTTACGCATTCTCAGGCGGCTACCTCAAGCAGAACGGTATAGCCCTTGGCTCCGGATTCCGCCGTCTGTCACTCCGCTCTAACATCGACACTCAGATCAAATCGTGGCTTAGGGGGGGAGTAAACTTCTCATTCTCAGAGACTAAGCAGCAGGTCGGAACCGACAAAAACACCATCATGAGCGCTCTGCGCCAGCAGCCCACCGTGGCTGTTACATCGCCCGACGGCACCTTTGACGGACCCGAGGACGTGTGGATGCCTGACAACCCCGTGGGTCTCGCAGAAATCATCACCAACAACAATCGCAAGACCAACTTCCGCTTCAACACTTACCTCGAAGCAACACTTTACAAAGGGCTTACACTCAAGACCGAGGTATCCGGCGACTGGAACTACAACAACTATTACTACTATCAGCCAGACTATCAGTTCGGCATAAAGACACAGGATACCCGCACATCAAAGTGGACAAAGACCAACACCAAGTACTGGTCATGGCGCAACATCCTGACTTATAACATGACCTTCAACAAGGTTCACTCAATCAACGCCATGATTGGTCAGGAAATGAGCCACTACAACTGGGAGACACAGGTAGGCACAGCCTCAGGCTTCCTATCCAACACCACTCCCGACCTCTCAGCCGGCGACATCACCACCTCGACCACTACCGGCTACAAGTTTGCCAACTCACTTCTCTCATACTTCGGACGCGCGTTCTACTCCTATGACGACCGCTACCTCATCACAGCCACCATACGCCGCGACGGTTCTTCAAAGTTCAATAAGAACAACCGCTGGGGCTGGTTCCCGTCAGTGGCTCTCGCATGGCGCGCCTCACAGGAAAGCTTCCTCCAGGATGTGAACTGGATGAACAATGCCAAACTCCGCGCAGGATGGGGTTCAACCGGTAACCAGAACGTGGACCAGTGGGCAACCATCGCACTCCTCAGCTTCAAGACAACTCCGTGGGGCACAGGTGTCCTGACCGGCAATACCCCCAACGTCGACCTTACCTGGGAAACTACCCACTCATGGAACGTAGGTCTCGACCTCGGATTCCTTGACAACCGAATCGAAGTTGTGGCAGACCTCTACTATAAAAAGACCAAGAACCTCCTGCTCCAGATTCAGAATCCCGCCTATCTCGGCTCACAGGGCCAGGGCGCCGCTTCCAATCCATGGGCAAACATCGGCTCACTCGAAAACAAGGGTGTCGAACTCACCGTCAACACCACCAACATCACCAACCGCAACTTCCAGTGGACCACAAACCTTGTGTTCGGTCTCAACCGCAACCGTGTACGCTCTCTCGACACTGAGACAGCTACTCTCGACAAGTCATTCCAGCCCAGCTCCAATAACTTCATCGTAACCCGCACAGCCGTAGGTCAGCCCATCGGTCAGTTCTGGGGTTACAAGGTAATCGGACGCTTCGACGAGCCCACCGACTTCTACTATCATGACGCTAACGGCGAGCTCAAGCAGGTGGCAATCCCCGAAGGCAACACCATCGGTCAGAACTCTACCTGGCTTGGCGACTACATATTCGAGGATGTCAACGGCGACGGTGTTATCAACGCCGAGGACTGCACTTATATCGGCAATCCCGAGCCCAAGTTCACATTCGGTCTTGGCAACACCTTCTCATGGAAGGGTATCGACCTCACCATCTTCTTCTCCGGAAGCTACGGCAACAAGGCACTCAACCTCAACCGTTACCTCATCGAGGATCCCCGCCAGAACAGCAACATCCTCCGCTCCGCTCTTGACTATGCCATCATAGGCAAGATTGATCCCAACGGTCCGGACGATGACTACCGCAACCTCCATGTCATCAACGCATCTGACACCAAGATGCCTGCCGTACAGCGTTCGGATGCCAACTCCAATTACAGCCGTATCTCTGACCGCTTCATCGAGGACGCTTCATATATCCGCCTCCAGAACATCTCTCTCGGCTACACTCTGCCGAAACCCTGGGTGCGCAAATGCTTCCTTGAGAATGTACGCATCTACATGAACGTACAGAATGTTCACACATGGACCAAGTACAAAGGTCTTGACCCCGAAGTCGGCGCTATGTATGGCGACGCTCTCATGACAGGTCTTGACTACGGACGTTATCCTTCACCCCGTATCTATACCTTCGGTCTTAACGTTTCCTTCTAACCCTTAATTAAGATATCATAATGAAACACAAGATATTAATCTTTACAGCCTTGGCTGGTCTGATATCGATGTCATCATGCTCCGATTTCCTCGAACAGAAGAACACCTACCAGGCGAATGAAGACGCGTTCTTTGACAGCAACGACGCAGTGTCGCAGGGCACCTCTCCGCTCTACAACTATGTGTGGAACTCCTTCAACGGCAAGTTCTACTACAGCGTGGGCGACGGACGAAGCAACAACCTCACTGCCCGCTGGAGTGACTATATCTACCCTTATACCAACTTCACCGAGAATTCACTTTCACCGGGTCTGGAGGACGCTTGGGGTTCATTCTACTCAGTAGTAGCACAGTCAAACAACCTGATTAACAACCTTCGCGACAAATGCGGTCCCGCCGTAACGGAACAGGCTAAAATCCAGGGCACAGCCGAAGCACGCTTCATGCGCGGTCTCGCATACTGGTACATAGGCTCAATCTGGGGACGCGGTATCATCTACACTGACACCAAGGAGCAGCAGAAAACACCTGTGACTCCCGCGCACCGTCAGGCAGACGTGATTGAGTTCGCAATCCGCGACCTCGAATATGCTGCAGCCAACCTGTCAAAGACCCAGGCAAATCCAGGACGTGTGACCTGCTACAGCGCCTACGGCATCCTCTCACGTGTATACCTCTCCATGGCAGGTATCACCACCGACGGTGAATATGACGGCAACAACATCGCCACTGATTTCAACCGCGGAACACGTAACCCCTACTATCTCGACCTCGCCCGCAAGGCAGCCCTCAAGTGTATCGAAGGTCCGTACTCGCTCCTTCCCAATTACGACGACCTCTTTGCGGTGAAAACCTGGAACAACAATGCCGAGTCCATATTCCAGCTCCAGTGGCTCGCAGGCTCGACCGACGCAGTGGGCTGGGGTGGCACCAACTCCATCTCCGCATTCTTCAGCTGGTCAACCATGGTAGGTGAGACCAACTGGGGCAACGCCACTTACGCTTCCTACGACATCGTACGCACTTACGACCCCGCCGACCGCATCCGCCGTCACGCCACCATAGCCACAGTAGGCGAATTCTACCCGCAGCTCAATTCCAAGAACGGCGGATACACCTACAACGTCACCGAGACCGGCTACGACAACAAGTGCAACGTGGTGAAGCATGTAATCGGCAAAATCGACGACAACGGACAGAGCTACCAGCAGTCATCAGGCGTAAACACCTACATGATGCGTCTCGCCGAAGTGTATCTCAACCTTGCCGAAGCCATCCTCGGCAACCAGGGCTCTACATCCGACGCAACAGCACTGGAATACTTCAACCGTGTGCGCAGCCGTGCCGGAATGCCTGCAAAGAATTCAATTTCCTATCAGGATATCCATTATGAGCGCCGCATAGAACTTGCCTACGAAGGCCAGTACTGGTATGACCTCCTCCGCCGCTCCTACTATCAGCAGCAGGAAGTGGTGAACTACATCAACAACCAGGAGCGTAACGCCGGATACGAATGGGACGAAAGCGAGCCTTGCCAGTATGTCAAGACCAGCGACGGAACCTCAGTAGCCACAGCCACCAACGCTCATCTGCTTCTCCCCTTCAGCGATGTCGATCTCATCCGTAACCCACGCCTCTCGGAAACACCTGTGGTTTACGAATTTGACGCTCGCGAAGTTACCGCAGCTGACCTCTACAATTGATTAATCGCCTAAAGGAAAACTGATTATGAAAAATTTCAAAAATTATATACTTCCGGTTGTGGCTCTGCTCTCCCTCGGCTTCGTGTCATGTAACGATGACGACGAATACTTCGAGGACAAGTACCAGGACAAACCGATAAAGATTACCCAGGTCTATCTCGAGGACTACAAGTCGTCAGTTCCCGACCGCCCCGTGGAATTCGCCCGCCTGAGCCAGATGATTCGCCTCGAAGGCGAAGGTCTGTTCGGGGTGAAGAAGGTGTACATAAACGGTTATGACACCTACTTCAACCGAGCTTACGTCACTGACAACTCCCTCATCATCTCCATTAACCGCGACACCCCTGTGACCGACTGCGACCCCGAGGTACGCAATACCATCCGCCTCGTCAAGGACAAGACAGAACTCGTCTACTCGTTCCTGATCCGTAACGGTTACTCGATTGTCGAGTCAGTCAACCCCACCCTTCCACAGCCGGGAGAAAAAGTGACTGTCAAGGGCTCATATCTCCACGAAACCTCAAAAGTCACCTTACCCGGCGGCGTGGAGGTGACCAATGGTATCGAAAATGACCCCGACGGCGAATGGTTCACATTCATCATGCCCGCAGGTGTCACCGAAGGCGGCGCACTCATCTCCGAGAGCCCCAACGGTGTGACTCAGTCACCCGCCTACTTCAACGAGCGTCGCGGTCTCCTCATGGACTTTGACACCGACGGTCTGCAGGGCGCATGGAGCTGGAAAGAAAACGGCTCGATGATTTCCAACAAGGTTGAGGACGGTGACCTCGTGGCTGACCCTCTCGGCACCGGACGCGGATACTGCGTGCAGATTGTCCCCGACCGTCTGCTCAATGCCGGAGGCATCTCCTCAGGCAAACCACGCGCAACAGAGTGCCACTCCGTTGGCGACGGCAACAAGGACTGGGAGAACTGGTCACGCATGGCTGACCTCATCCCCGCCGAGACTCCCGTTACAGAAGTTGCATTCCAGTGCGAAATCTACTGCTCGGAACCTTGGAGCGGCACAGGCTTCTTCCAGCTTCAGCTCATCAACAACTATAACTTCGCAGGATTCGGCAGCGACGACGACGGCAAGAACAACCTCGTGTACTGCTTCGCACCATGGCTCGACGGCTGGAACTGCGGTGACATAGTACCGTTCCAGCCTGCCGGATGGACCACCATCACTGTGCCTCTAAGCTCAATCAACAAGTATGCCACTCTCATCGCCGACCCCGAAAGCTCGACCCCGACCTTCCAGATGGTGATTGACGACCGTATGGCAGCCACCTATCCCAACTTCGGCATCGGATTCGTGAACACCGACTTCGACTACGTAAACGCAGCCGGCGACAAGGTGACTCTCAAATCCACCACTTTCACCGGTCCGAAGATTTATCTCGACAACTGGCGTATCGTACCCTACAAGCATTTCGAACCGTCAGACTACGAAGAACCCGAGGATGAAGAATAACTCTTAAATCGTAACTAATCATGAAAGTAAACAAGATATTATTCCCACTGGCAGCCGTTTCAATGGTTTTCGCATCCTGCGACGACCAGGTAATGGAATGGAAAGAGCCTGACCGCACAGTCACCGGTTCTGAAATCCCCATGGAGCTGGCTGAGAAAATCTCACAATACGACTATATCAAGAACTACATGGCGCAGTACCATCCCAACGTAGACATAACTCTCGGCATGGGACTGGACGACTTCCTTGATGAAGAAAATCCGGCATATGCGCAGACAGTGCTTGACAATTTCCAGGGCGTGACATTCGGCAATGCGATGAAACACCAGTCAATCGTATCATCGTCAGGCGCTTTCAACTGGGACAAGGTGGACCGCTTCATAGCCATGAACACCGGTCTGAAACTTCACGGTCATAACCTCATCTGGCACACCCAGCAGCAGCAGACCTACATGAAGTCGCTCATCGCACCGGAACTCGTAGTTGAGTCCGACCCGACCAACGACATCGCCAATGTCCTCTCGGAAGACAACTCGACCTTCGAAAACGGCAACAAGGGCGGCTGGGGCTCATGGGGCAACAGCTCGTCAAGCGGCGTGGAGTCTCCGGGTCATGACAGCGAGTATTGTATGGTACTTGACAACCCATCGGATGCAAGTTCCTGGAGCGCTCAGTGTGCTTATACATTTGACACTTTCCTTGAACCCGGTGTGTACAAAATCCGCTTCTACGCAAAGTCATCAAGCGCTGCCGGCAAACTCCAGTTCCAATATCAGAACAGCGAAACATACGGTAGCCAGGATGGTTACAATACATTTAACGTCGGCACCAACTGGGTACTCTGCGAGCATGAATTTGAACTGACTTTCGATGATGTGAACCGTATCATCCTGAACTTCGGTGAGGTAGGCGCAAAGTACTACATTGACGACATCGAGTTCGGTCTTAAGCAGGATGTTCCCTCAAGCCTCTGCCCCAACGGCAACTTCGCTAACGGTCTCGACGGCTGGAGCGCAAATAACCCCGGCGCCGGAGTAGAGGTTGTGGAAATAGGTGACGCCCCCTCAGGCAACAAGAATGTCCTCAAGATGACCGCTTCGTCATCGTCAGCCAACGCATGGGATCTCCAGGTAACTTCAAGCGACATCCCCGCACAGCACGGTAAGCAGGTAGAGCTCTCATTCTTCGTCAAGAGCGAAGGCGCAGGCAAGGGCCGTGTATCGTTCAACGGTCTCACCAACGGTTACCCGTGGATGAACTGGACAGGCTCACAGAGCAGCTGGACAGAAGCGTTTGAAACATCAACCTCATGGACTCAGATTAAAGTCATCCTCCAGAAGTTCAGCACCGACTTCGCCGATGGAGAACAGACCTGGAAGCTGAACCTCGATTTCGGCTATGTGGCAGACATGACCTACTATATCGACAATGTGATGGTAACAGTGGTAGAAGATGAGCCCGCAGCAGCTTCGGCAGCTTCACGCGGCAGCCGCGCCACCTCAATCTCCTACGTACCAAAAACAGACGCAGAGAAGAAAGCCATCCTCCTCAACGCCATGGAAGAATGGATTAAGGAAGCCATGACTCATGTCGGCAACGCATGCACATCATGGGACGTAATCAACGAGCCTATCGGTGACGACTGCCGTTTCCGCGGCATCGACGGCGGATGGATGGAAGGCGACTCCGAGCCCACCGAAAGCACCGAGGACGGTCTGAACCTCAACTGGAGCAACGAAACAGGCAACGGTCACTTCTACTGGGGCTACTACTGCGGTATGGATTATGCTGTCAAGGCATTTGAATACGCAGCCAAATACTCGCCCAACGGAGCCAAGCTCTTCGTGAACGACTACAACCTCGAGACCAACCCCAGCAAGCTCGCCAAGCTGATAGAATTTGTCGAGTACATTGACAACAACGGCGCACATGTGGACGGTATCGGCACCCAGATGCACGTAAGCAAGTCTATCACCAAGGAGCAGGTCGACGCTATGTTCCAGACTCTCGCCGCCACCGGCAAGCTTATCCGTATCACCGAGCTTGACGTGGCACTCGGCACTGCATCACCCTCAGCCGAGGAACTCCAGGCTCAGAGCGACGTTTACCAGATGATTCTCACCTCGTACTTCGAAAATATCCCCGAGTCACAGCAGAGCGCCATCACCCTGTGGACCCTCAGCGACAACTCCAAGGAGCACGAGTACTGGCTCAAGGATGAGTCACCCAATATATTCGACTCCAAGTATGGCAGAAAAATCGCCTACAAGGGTGTGTGCGACGCTATCGCAGGCAAGGATATAGGTGCCGAATTCACAAGCCACGACTGGTCTCAGTCAGCCAAGTAAACATCCCTAAGGATTCCCGAAAAGACTTGTCAACAGTCTTTTCCTCATAACAAACTCCGCAGTCCGAGCCTGAAGGCTGCGTGACTGCGGAGATTTTTTTACAATCTATCAAGTCTCTATCCGACCAATCATATTACCGCTAACACATCTCTGCCATGCACAGGATACTCTTACCAGCACTCGCACTGCTTCTCGCACTCTCCGTCACCGCCGGGTCACGCCTTGAGAGACAAGGCTCGGCTACAAGGCTAATTGTCGACGGCAAACCATTTATAATAATCGGAGGCGAGACCGGTAACTCCATGGGCTCATCCCCCGAGGATGTGGACGAGTGTATCGGCATAGCCAAAGCTCACGGTTACAACACCGTGCTTTTCCCGGTGTCCTGGGAGCTGATAGAGCCGCAGAAAGGTCTGTTTGACTTCACAAGCGTGGATGACATAATCAGCCGTGCCGCAAAGGAGGACATCAAAGTCGTATTCCTATGGTTTGGCGCCTGGAAAAACTCCATGAGCTGCTACACCCCATTGTGGTTCAAGAAAGATACCGAATCCTATCCCCGCGCCCGGACACGTTCGGGCAAACCGCTCGAGATTGCCTCGGCATTCTCGCAAAACGTCTTTGATGCCGATGCCGCCGCATTCACAGGTCTGCTCCGGCACATCAAAGAAACCGACACCACAGGCACCGTGATAATGCTCCAGATTGAAAATGAAATCGGGATGCTTGAGGATGCCCGTGACCATTCGGCTCTCGCTGACGCTGCCTATGGCAAAGGCGTGCCCGCCGAGCTTATAAAACATCTCAGAAAAAATAAGAAATCACTTCATCCGGCGCTTCTCTCAAAGTGGCAGGATGCCGGCATGAAGCAATCGGGAAGCTGGACCGAGATTTTCGGTGACGACATTTATACTGACGAGATTTTCATGGCGTACCACTATGCCTCATATGTGGAAGGTCTCGCACAGATAGCCCGCTCCGTCTTCCCCACAATGCCGCTTTACGTCAACGCAGCGATGAACTCACGCGGACGGCTCCCGGGTGAATATCCCTCCGCCGGACCGCTTGCGCATCTCAAAGATATATGGCATGCCGGAGCACCGACTGTCGACTTCCTCTCTCCCGACCTGTATGACAAGGGATTCGTCGACTGGGTAGCCGCATATGCCCTCCACGACAATCCCCTCTTTATACCCGAAATAAAAACCACTGACGCCAACAGCGCACAGGCATATTATGTGGTGGGCGAGCACAACGCCATCGGGATGTGTCCGTTCGCATACAATCTGCGTGGCGACCGGGCAGCCATAGCGCGCCAGAAATCAGGAAACGACAAACTCTCGTCACTCATACCCGTCATATCACAGCATTTGGGCAAAAACACCATGAACGGGCTCTACTTCGATTCCGACTCCACTACCCGCACCATAGAGCGTGACGGCATAGCCATAAAAGCGTCACACTATTTCACCCTCCCCTGGGACCCGCGTGCCACCGACGGCTCCGAATGGCCTTCCGTCGGCGGTATCGTCATCCGGATTGCTCCTATGGAATACATAGTGGCAGGAACCGGCATAGTGCTCACATTCAATCCTGTGACAGCCCCCGGTGATAGCCACTCAGGAGAAGCCCCGCTGCTTGGCGAGGACGGTTTCCTCCTTACCGGTTCAGGAAATACCGGCACATCAGCCATAGCCGGCAAGTCAGCCACCGCCTCACGCATAGGGCTCGGGCAGGTCAACGAAGTAGCTGTCAGCCCCGACGGCACACTCACCCGCCTGCGCACATTCAACGGCGACGAAACACACCAGGGACGCCACGTGCGCATAGGTGTGGACGATTTCAAGATACTCCATGTCAAACTCTACGAATATAAGTAAACACTATAAGCTACCATGAAACTTAACCGCATACTTGCTGCCGCTCTCGCCGCCGCCATACTCCCGCAGATTACAGAGGCAAAGGTCACTCTGCCCCACATCTTCTCGGACGGAATGGTGGTACAACGCGACAAACCCCTCACTATATGGGGACACGCAGACCCGGGCGAAACTGTGACCGTAAAGGCTTTGAAAGTCAGGAAAGGCTCCGCCACAGTCACTGCCGACTCACTCGGATACTGGCGAGCTGAACTGCCCGCACTTCAGACAGGAAAGAAATACACCGTGACCGTCAACGACATCACCATCGGAGATATCGCTGTCGGCGACGTGCTGCTATGCTCAGGACAATCCAACATGGAACTGCCGGTCAACCGTGTGACCGACATGTTTGCCGACGAAGTGGCAGCCTACCGCAACCCGGACATACGCCACTTTGTCGTACCGAAGGAGGTGGAATTTCATACTATACGTCAGGATGTCAGCCCAACCGGGTGGAAATCGGTCGACGAGGATGTGATGAACTTCTCAGCCCTCGCCTACTTCACCGCCAAGTCCCTCAATGAGCGTACCGGACTCCCGGTCGGCATAATAAACGCATCATGGGGAGGTACTCCTGTGGAATCATGGATTTCGGAGGAATATCTCGCCGATTATCCCTACTATCTCAATCAGAAGCATATCTATGACAACGATGCCTACCGTGAGGAGATAAAAGCCCAGGAAGGGCGCAACTATGCGGCTTGGAACGCCACAATCGACTCATCCGACCCCGGACTCACCGGTCAGAAGAAATATTACGCACCGGACCTTGACGATTCCGGCTGGCAGGAAGTGGATTTGCTATCCACCTCGTGGGGTACCGACGGACTAAATCCCATCAACGGCTCACACTGGTTCCGCCGCCATGTGAATATCGATGCCGACCATGCCGGCAAGACCGCCACACTGCGGCTCGGCTGTGTGGTTGACGCCGATTCCGTATGGGTCAACGGCAAACTGGTCGGCTATACCACCTACCAATATCCGCCACGCATCTACCCGATACCTGAAGGGCTGCTGCATGAGGGTGAGAATGTAATCACAGTCCGACTCATATCGCAGAACGGAGCACCGCACTTCGTGCCGGAGAAACCTTATAAAATCGTGTTCGGCGAACGTCCTTACGCTCGTTACGGCGTTGCAAACGAGGATGAAATAACCCTTGACGGGACCTGGAAATACACTCAAGGCGCACCGATGCCCAAGGGTCCGGACATGATGTTCTACTGCTATCTCCCCGCAGTGCTCTACAACTCCATGATTGCCCCAGTAATCAAATATCCGGCGGCAGGTGCCGTATGGTACCAGGGTGAATCAAACGTGGGCAGACGCAACCAGTATCCGGCACTGCTCAAGACCATGATACGCAACTGGCGTGACACATCCGGAAATCCGGAAATGCCCTTCTACATCGTAGAGCTCGCCGACTTCCTCCATCAGAGCGACAAGGGCGGAAGAGCTGCATGGCAGGAGATGCGTGAGCGCCAGGCTCAGGTGGCTGAGGAGACTCCCGGCGTATACCTGATACGCAACTCCGACCTCGGAGAATGGAATGACATCCACCCGCTTGACAAAAAGACACTCGGCATACGAGTAGCCGACAAGATAGCTGAATCAAAATCTTCTAAATGAATCATAATCCCGACTCAATAAACCAACACCAAATGGAAGCAACCATAACATCCGGACAAATCCAGAAAGCCAAAGGATTCCACAAGCTGTCGATGCTGCAATGCATCGGATTCGGCTCAGGCGACCTCGCCCAGAACCTCATCTACCAGACCATCAGCATGTATCTGCTGTTCTTCTATACTAACGTCTACGGTCTTGACCCGGCTGTGGCAGCCGTGATGTTCCTGATAGTACGTATAGTGGACGTAATCTGGGACCCCCTTGTGGGAACATTTGTCGACAAGCATGACCCCAGACTCGGCAAGTACCGAGCCTATCTGGTGCTTGGAGGAATACCTCTGACGGCATTTGCCATACTCTGTTTCTGGAACGGATTCTCAGGCTCGCTCCTCTACGCGTACGTCACATACGTGGGACTGTCGATGTGCTACACACTCGTCAATGTCCCTTACGGCGCACTCAACGCCTCGCTGACCCGTGACACAGCCGAGATAACAAAGCTAACCTCCGTGCGAATGTTCATGGCAAACGTAGGCGGTCTGGCAGTGGGTATGGGCATACCCATCGTACTGAAAATGTTTGACCCCTCGGAGACCACCGACATGTCAATGAGCGACAGCGCATGGTTTGCCACAATGGCGATATACGGCTGCATAGGTCTCGCCCTTCTCTTCTTCTGCTTCTCACAGTGCCGCGAGCGCGTGGTGATGGACAAGAAAGAGACAGAGAATGTCAAGGTATCCGACCTGTGGATGGAATTCGTACACAACCGTCCCCTCCGTATCCTCGCCTTCTTCTTTGTAACCGCATTTGCCATGATGGCGGTAGGCAACGCAGCCGGAGCCTATTACATCAACTACAATCTTGGTGGAACTGCCGGAGAGCTCTCAATTTTCATGGGACTTGGCTCCATACCGGCATTCATATTCATGCCCATGATACCTGCCATCAAGAAGATGGTAGGAAAGAAGGGAATGTTCTACATCTTCCTCGTCACAGCCATCATAGGCATGGCAATGCTCTATGCAATTTCAATGATTCCGGCACTCAAGGCTCAGATGTGGCTCGTATACGTGGCTCAGTTCGTGAAATCAACCGGAGTAATCGTCGCCACCGGCTATATGTGGGCTCTCGTGCCTGAGGTAATCTCGTTCGGCGAGTACACTCACGGACGCCGTATCTCAGGCATTGTCAACGCCCTTACCGGCATCTTCTATAAAGCCGGCATGGCATTGGGCGGCGTGGTGCCGGGCCTGGTGCTCGCATTCGTGGGTTTCAACAAGGATGCCGCTACCCAGACCCCGTTTGCAGAGCAGGGCATACTCTGGCTCGTGGCTGTAATCCCCGCCATACTTCTGATGCTCGCCATGTTCATCATATCCCGCTATGAACTTGACGACGATGTGATTGACAACATCAACCGTGAGATCGAGGCAAGACACGGTAATTGACATCGGGAAACCTGTCTATGACTCCGGTAGCATGTAACCATAATGATCAATAATTCCGAAACACGACAACTGATTATGAAATTATACTTTCCACTTATCATCGCAGGTCTCGCTGCGGCATCATGCCAGTCACCTGCCCCTGTCACGCTTAAAGAGCATTTCAAGGATGATTTCCTGATTGGAGCAGCCATTAATGTCGACCATGTGAACGGCAAGGATGCCAAAGCCGATTCAATCGTAGGGATGCACTTCAATTCCATCGTGGCTGAAAACTGCATGAAAAGCGAAGAGATTCATCCTGAAGAGGGTGTATATCACTGGGACGATTCCGACGCTTTCGTCAAGTATGGCGAAGACCGTGACATGGCAATAATCGGACATACCCTTATATGGCACTCGCAGCTTGCCCCATGGTTTCCGCTTGACTCAGCGGGCAATTATGTCACTCCCGAAGTGCTCAAGGAGCGCATGCGTGACCATATAACCACCATAGTGACACGTTACAAAGGTCGCATCAAGGGATGGGATGTAGTAAACGAAGCGATACTGGAAGACGGTTCATACCGCAAATCTCCCTTCTATGAAATACTCGGTGAGGAGTTCATCCCACTCGCTTTCCAATACGCCCACGAAGCCGACCCCGAAGCCGAACTTTACATCAACGACTACGCCATGAATGTTCCGGCAAAGCGCGACGCATACGTCAAGCTGGTGAATGACATGAAAACCAAAGGTATCCGCATTGACGCTATCGGCATGCAGGGACACATGGGAATGGATTATCCCGACTTCACGGAATTTGAGAAATCAATCGAAGCATTCGCCTCGACAGGCGCCAATGTCATGATTACCGAATGGGACATGAGCGCACTTCCTACCATAAGCCACAGCGCCAACATCTCAGACAGTGTGGTCTACAATACTCAGTTCAATCCGTACCCCGACGGTCTCCCCGAACAGGTATCCGCAGAGTGGAACAGCCGCATGGCATCAGCACTTGACATATTCAAGAGGCACTCCGACGTGATAACCCGTGTGACTGCATGGGGCACACAGGACGGCATGTCCTGGAAAAACGACTTCCCTATGAAAGGACGGGTAGAGTATCCTCTCCTTTTCGACCGCAACTACGAGATGAAGCCGTTTCTTAAGGCTGAACTTGAAACAGACAAAGACAAGTAAGAGGTTGTAAAATTTATTGTTAATCCGCAAGTCAAAAAAACTTATAATCATGAAACTTACAAATCCTGAAAAACGCTATCTCTTTCCTGCCGATTATATGGCCGACCCAAGCGTGCATGTATTCAACGGCAAAATATATATATATCCGTCACATGACTGGGAGTGTGAGAATGTGGAGAACGACAACGGCGACCAGTATGTCATGAAGGATATGCATGTCCTGTCGACTGACGACCCTATGCACGGTGAGGTCACTGACCACGGCAAAGCACTCGATATAGCCGATATACCCTGGGCAGGACGCCAGCTCTGGGACTGTGACTGCGCTGAAAAGGATGGGAAATATTATCTATACTTCCCCCTCAAGGACAAGAATGACATTTTCCGTATAGGCGTAGCGGTAGCCGACCGCCCGGAAGGACCGTTCATCCCCCAGCCTGACCCCATCCGTGGAAGTTACTCCATGGATATATGCGTACTTCCCGAGGATGGCGAATATTATCTTTACTTCGGAGGCCTGTGGGGCGGACAGCTCCAGCGTTACCGTGACAACAAGGCGCTGGAATCAGCCGAACTTCCCGAGGGTGACGAACCGTCGCTCCCGAGCCGCTGCGTACGCCTGACCAAGGATATGCTACAGTTCGCCGAGGAACCACGTCCGGTGCAGGTGGTGGATGCCTACGGCAATCCTCTCAAGGCTAATGACCCGCACCGCTTCTTCGAGGCATCCTGGGTACATAAATATAACGGCAAGTACTACTTTTCCTACTCAACGGGCGACAGCCACCTGCTATGCTACGCCATAGGCGACAATCCATACGGACCATTCGTATACCAAGGTGTCATTCTGACTCCGGTAGTAGGCTGGACCACACACCACTGCATAGTGGAATACAAAGGCAAATGGTACCTCTTCCACCACGACAGTGTACCCTCGGGAGGAAAATCATGGCTCCGCAGCCTTAAAGTCTGCGAACTGACCTACGATGCCGACGGCCACATACTGCCGATAGACGGCGGTGGTGACCCATACGACGAATAATACCAGTAATTACACCCTCAATCCCTGACAGCTCCGGCAGCTGAATGTCCGGAACAAATTAACGATGAACTGAAACCATGACAAGATATTTCCTTTCAATATTAGTATCTCTCCTCTCTGTCCTCACGAATCATGCCGCCGACGGCAGTGAGCTGTGGCTACGTTCATTGTCGGCTGAGACCGGCTCCGGCGTAAGCACCAACGTGACGTTTGACCGCAAGAAGCTCTCGCCGACTCTCGCCGAAGCCGCCAGGGTACTGGAATCAGCTCCACTGCGGAATTACGATATAAAAGTATCTCTGAAAGGGAAAAAAACTCTCGGCAAAGAGGGTTATGAACTCCGTAACAACGGAGGCAGAGTCCAGATTATCGCCAATACCGAAATTGGGGCGCTGTACGGGGCATACTCCCTGCTGCGCATGGTCGATTCGGGCGTTGAAATACCGGAGACACTTGTGGACAAACCGGCTTATGACCTGAGAATCCTCAACCACTGGGACAACCTCGATGGCACAGTCGAACGCGGATATGCCGGCAGCTCACTCTGGAAATGGGACGAGCTGCCCGACTCCGTGTCACCGCGTTACGAAGCATACGCACGCGCCAACGCTTCAATCGGCATAAACGGCACAGTGCTTAATAACGTCAACGCCTCACCGAGTATTCTTTCAGCAGAATACCTCGCCAAAATCAAGACACTGGCTGACATATTCCGTCCATACGGTTTGAAAGTATACCTGTCGGTCAACTTTGCCTCACCGATGGCTCTCGACTCACTTCCCACAGCCGACCCTCTTGACACACAGGTACAGAAATGGTGGAAGGAGAAGGCTGACGAAATCTATCGCATCATCCCCGACTTCGGCGGCTTCCTTGTGAAAGCCAATTCCGAGGGACAGCCTGGACCGATGGATTTCGGACGCACACATGCCGACGGAGCCAATATGCTTGCCCGCGCACTCCGTCCTCACGGCGGGATAGTGATGTGGCGTTCATTCGTCTACTCACCTATCGATGCCGACAGGGCAAAACAGGCTTATATGGAATTCCAGCCTCTTGACGGCAAATTTGACTCCAACGTAATCATACAAATCAAGAACGGTCCCATAGACTTCCAGCCACGCGAGCCTTACAGCCCGCTATTCGGCGCAATGCCGGAAACTCCCGAGATGGTAGAGTTCCAGATTACACAGGAATATCTCGGTCACTCCAACCACATAGCCTTTCTCGCACCGATGTGGAAGGAGTTCTATGAATATGTCTCACCCGCATCGCTCAAGGCAGCAGCCGGAGTGGCAAATATCGGTGACAACAGCAACTGGACCGGACATCCGGTAGCCCAGGCAAACTGGTATGCCTTCGGCAGGCTTGCATGGAATCCCAAACTCACATCCGGGCAGATAGCTGACGAATGGATTGCCCGGACACTCATCGCCCCCGGTTCAGCCCCCGACAGCATACGCCGTTCACTCACAGAGATGCTGCTCGGAAGCAGGGAGGCTGTGGTCGATTACATGATGCCTCTCGGACTGCACCACATATTCGCATTCGGTCACCACTATGGTCCCGAACCTTGGTGCGATGTGCCCGGCGCACGCCCCGACTGGCTCCCGAAGTATTACCACAATGCTGATTCCGCAGGACTTGGATTTGACCGCTCCCCCTCAGGCAGCAATGCCGTGGAGCAATATCCCGAACCTCTGCGCTCACAGTTTGGAGATATTGACAGTTGCCCCGAGGAATTCCTGCTGTGGTTCCACCATGTACCCTGGTCCCATAAAATGAAGTCAGGACGGACCCTCTGGGACGAACTCTGCATAGCCTACCAGCGTGGTACCGACCGTGTGGTTGAGTATCAGAAAACGTGGCAGCAAAGCAAGCCGTACATTGCCCCCGGGATATTTGCCGACGTAGAGCGGCGGCTGATGACTCAGGCGCGCGACGCACAGTGGTGGAAAGATGCCTGCATCCTATATTTTCAGGAGTTCTCAGGGATGCCTGTTCCAGCCGAAGTGGCACCACCTGTCCATACACTCTCCGACATGCGCGCTGTCGACCTCGGGATTACAAATTTTGAATCCCCCTCGCCTGTCCTGCTCAACAGGCACCGGTGATTACTCTGCACAGCAGACTGGCAAGGACCGTCCCCGAATCCACCGGAACCATGATTCAGCCGATTATTTTTTCCCGATAATTTTTGCCATTGGAAAATGAATGAGTTATCTTTGCGGAAAGATAATAATCCCTGACATTATGAAATACATTTTAGCATCGGTGCTTGCCCTGGCAGCTGTAGCCTGCACGGGTAACCGTGAGACAGAAGTCCCGGCAAACGACCCCGCAATACTCTATATGGGACGCATACACTGGGGCGACTCGCTTGCGCCAGGCTTCACATATCCCGGCACTACCGCCATGATAAATTTCGAGGGGACCGCCATAAGCATGGGAGCACGTCCCGGTAGTGGGCAGTTCATGGTGGAAATAGATGACCGTGAACCGGTAAAAATAAATTTCTCGGAATCCGATTCAATCATAACCCTGGCGGACTCTCTGCCCGACACACGGCACTCAGTACGTGTGACTTACGCCATAGAAGGATATGAGCACCATCCCGAATTCCATGGATTCCGCATCAAGGGAAAAACTCTTGACGCACCGCAAAGACCGGAACTCAAACTGGAATTCATAGGCAACTCCATCACCTGCGGATACGGCACCGAGGAGGATGACCCGGAAAAGGGATTTTCATACGATACCGAGAACCATACCCTATCCTACGCCTACCTTACAGCCCGGAACCTCAACGCCGATTTCAACGTGGTGGCACGCTCCGGCATAGGCATATACCGCAACTATAACGGACCGCGCGAGGGTGACGAGATGACCATGCCGGACGAATACGACAACACCATGCTCTATGTCCCGGAATACAAATGGGACTTCTCAAAGTTCCAGCCGGACATACTGTGCATCAACCTCGGCACCAACGACACTTCGGTTGACAACTATGACATAGCCCTGTATGAAGCAAAATACCGCACTTTTCTCGCTCATCTGCGTGAGGTATATCCCTCTGCCAAAATAGTGCTCCTCACCGGCTCCATGATGAACGGGAAACCTCTGGAGGATGTGAAGGGCGCACTTGACCGGCTTGCCTCGGAGGATGAGAATATCTACCGGTTTGACATGTCGCCACAGACCGGGGAATTAGGCTACGGAGCCAATTACCATCCATCAAGCCGTCAGGCAAAAAAGATGGCTGACGAACTGACCGGTTTCCTGCGCACACTGTGACGCCATCTCTCCACAACTATCTCAAAACAGACAAATCACCCATACAGCATCATCGAGGCTGTTAAACAAAATTTTTACAACTGTGGATGAATTTCAGAAACTCCTGCGGGAGCGCATATTAGTACTTGACGGTGCAACAGGCACCATGATACAGCGATACAAACTCACGGAAGCTGACTTCCGTGGAGAGCGCTTCGCTGACTGGCATTGCGACCTGAGAGGAAACAACGACCTACTGAATATTACCCGACCGGATGTAATAAGCGAGATTAGCTCGCAATACATCGCAGCCGGAGCCGATATAATAACCACCAACACATTCAACGCCAACGCCATATCGATGGCTGACTACGATATGGTAGAAATGGTGCCGGAAATCAACCGTGAAGGCGCACGACTACTGCGGCGACTGGCGGACTCCACACCGAGGAAAATTCTGGTGGCAGGCTCCATGGGTCCGACCAACAAGACAGCATCTATGAGCCCTGATGTCAGTGATCCCGGCTACCGTGCCGTCACTTACGACGACCTCTACGCCGCCTATCTCGAACAGGTCACCGCACTGATGGAGGGAGGGGTGGATTTGCTCCTGTTCGAGACCATATTTGACTCCCTTAACGTCAAAGCCGGGATAGACGCAGCCGTCGAAGCGATGAAACGTGCCGGAACCACAAGACCGCTCATGCTGTCGCTGACCCTTTCGGGACAGGGGGGCAGGACATTCTCAGGACAGACACTTGAAGCTTTCCTCGCATCGGTCGAGCATGCCCCAATCGCATCTATCGGTTTGAACTGCTCGTTCGGAGCCTCGGAAATGAAATGTTACCTGTCAGAACTTGCCAAGCACGCACCTTACCCTATATCGGCTCATCCTAACGCCGGTCTGCCAAATGCCATGGGGCTCTACGACGAGACTCCGGAGAAGATGGCAGGGCAGATAGCCGAATTTGTCGACGAGGGCCTGGTCAATATAATAGGCGGATGCTGCGGCACCACACCGGAGCACATAGCACTCTATCCTGAAATAGTGCGAGGGAAAGCACCACATGTACCCTCTCCCCGTCATGAGGGGTTATGGCTTTCAGGGCTGGAATTGCTTGAAATGACCCCCAGGAATAACTTCGTCAATGTTGGTGAAAGGTGCAATGTGGCTGGCTCACGTAAGTTCCTGCGGCTTATCAAGGAGGGCGCATACGAGGAAGCTCTCACCATAGCACGCAAACAGGTAGAGGACGGCGCACAGATTATAGATATCAATATGGACGACGGGATGCTCGATGCCGCCAAAGAGGTCACCACATTCCTCAATCTGATAGCAGCCGAGCCCGAGATAGCACGTGTGCCCATAATGATTGACTCCTCGAAATGGGAGGTTATAGAAGCCGGTCTGAAATGCGTGCAAGGCAAATCGGTGGTCAACTCCATCTCACTCAAAGAGGGTGAAGAGAAATTCCTCGAGCATGCCCGGCGCATAGCCGCACTGGGAGCGGCAGTGATAGTGATGGCATTCGACGAGAAGGGACAGGCTGACACTTTCGAACGCAAGATTGAGGTGTGTGAACGTGCTTACCGACTGCTCACCGAAAAAGGTGGATTTGACCCGGAAAACATAATTTTTGACCCAAACATACTTGCCATAGCTACGGGCATAGAGGAACACAACCGCTACGGACTTGACTTTATCCGCGCAGTGGAATGGATTAAGACCAATCTGCCCGGAGCCAAAGTCAGCGGCGGTGTGAGTAATCTATCCTTCTCCTTCAGGGGCAACAATTACCTGCGTGAGGCTATGCATGCCGTGTTCCTCTACCATGCCATAGCCAAGGGGATGGACATGGGCATTGTGAATCCGTCGACATCTGTCACATATGAGGATATAGAGCCGGAACTTCGCTCCCTGCTTGAGGATGTGGTGCTGTACCGCCGTGAGGATGCAGCTGACGACCTCATAGCCTATGCACAGTCCGAGGCTGAGAAGAAAGCGGCGGAAGGGGAAACCGGAAAGAAGAATACTACCGTGGACGAATGGCGTCTGCTCCCTCTCGGCGAGCGACTCAGCCACGCTCTGATAAAAGGGATATCCGACCATCTCGAGGAGGATTTGGCTGAAGCACTTGACAAGTATGACTCGCCGGTCGGAATAATAGACGGACCGCTGATGGACGGCATGAACCGTGTGGGAGTGCTGTTCGGCGAGGGAAAAATGTTTCTCCCCCAGGTGGTAAAGACAGCACGTACAATGAAGAAAGCCGTCACCATACTCCAGCCTGCCATCGAGTCACAGCGTTCGGAATCGTCGGCAGGCAAAGCGGGCAAAGTGATATTCGCCACAGTCAAAGGGGACGTTCACGACATTGGCAAGAATATAGTCTCCATAGTGCTTGCCTGCAATAATTATGAGGTGATTGACCTCGGGGTGATGGTGCCGGCAGAGGAAATAGTACGTACCGCACTGCGGGAAAAGCCGGACTTCGTATGCCTGTCAGGACTTATAACACCCTCGCTTGAAGAGATGGTGCATGTGACCGAGGAGATGCAGAAAGCAGGGCTGGAAATCCCGATAATGGTGGGTGGCGCAACGACATCGCGCATACACACCGCAATAAAGATAGCTCCCCACTATTCGCAACCCGTCATACATGTGCGTGATGCCTCGCAGAATCCCCTCATTGCCGCCCAGCTTCTCAACCCGGCAACCCGGCAGGGATTCATAGACGCTCTCAATGCCGAATATGCCGCACTGCGCATGGCTGAGAAAAACAAGCGTGTGACCCTCGTGCCTCTCGCCGAAGCCCGCTCCAAAAAGAAAACCGCTGACCACGGGGAGCATACCCCGTACGTGCCACCGTTCATGGGTCGAAGAATCATCGAACTCCCTGTCACCGAGGTCATCCCTCTCATCAACTGGCGACAATTTTTCAACGCATGGAAGCTCCCTGCCGAGTTTGCGTCTCTGGCTCATCTGCATGACTGTCCGGCGTGCCGTAACGAGTGGCTCGGGAAGCATGGCGCACCCACCGGCAATCTCACGGCTGAGGAGTCGAAAGCCAAAGCAGAGCAAGCCATGGAGCTCTATGACGAAGCCCTGAAACTTCTCGCAATGCTTGACAGAGAGAGCACTAATACCGGACACTTACCTGTGAGAGCCGTGCTCAACTTCAGCGCGGCACACTCGGATGGTGACGACATAGTTATTGGGGAGACAAGGATACCCACGCTGCGACAGCAGGTAAAAAACGACAGTGACACCTATCTGTCACTCGCCGATTACATATCACCGACCACAGATTATGCAGGGGCATTTGCCGTGACTGTCGATGCAGAAGAGGCTATACGCAGACTTGAAGAGGATGGCGAAAGCTATCGGTCTCTCATACTCCAGACCCTCACCCACCGGCTCGCAGAAGCCGCCAACGAATATCTCCACAGAAACTATCCCGGCATACGCCCGGCTGTGGGTTATCCGTCACTTCCCGACCAGAAACTGAACCATATCCTCGACCGTCTGCTCGACACCTCCGAAATCGGGATAACCATGACTGAAAACGGAGCAATGCACCCATCGTCGACGGTTAGCGGGCTATATATCTTCCATCCCGACTCTCGTTACTTCATGATAGGTGATATCGGCAAGGACCAGATGGACGATTATGCGACCCGGCGAGGACTCAGTCCTGACGAAATACCGGCTCTGCTCGGGCTGTAGCCATAAGGGATGAATCCCCATTTCATGAATCTATAAAACAACAACTTGACATGTTAGTAAAAACCTACGGAGCCTCAGTGCAAGGCATCGACGCAATAGTCGTAACCATCGAGGTGGTATCGGACACCGGTCTGTCATTCTCACTTGTAGGGATGGCAGACACCGCCGTCAAGGAGAGCCACCAGCGAGTGCTCTCCGCCATGATTCAGTGTGGATACCGATGGCCCAGAAGACGTGTGGTAATAAATCTCTCACCCGCCGATGTGCGAAAGGAGGGAACCGCTTACGACCTTCCAATCGCCATAGGAGTGCTCGCAGCAGCCGAGCAGATAGAAAGCCGGCTTCCGCTTGACTGTTACATGATAATGGGCGAACTGTCACTTGACGGTTCGGTGCTGCCTATCCGTGGGGCACTCCCGATGGCAATCAAAGCCCGTGAAATGGGATTCAAGGGGATGATAGTGCCACAGGCAAATGTATCGGAAGCCGCCGTGGTGAACAACTTAGAGGTCTATGGAGTAGACAATCTGCGCCAGGTAATAGACTTTATCACCGGAAAAACAGAGCTTAAGCCGATGGCAGTCAACACACGCGAGGAGTTTGCCCGCGCCGGCACGGTGTTTGACTGTGATTTCTCGGAAGTCAAAGGGCAGGAAGAGGTGAAACGAGCATTTGAGGTAGCCTGCGCCGGGGGGCACAACCTGCTCATGGTCGGACCACCCGGAGCCGGAAAGTCAATGATGGCAAAGCGTCTCCCTACCATCCTACCACCTCTGACACTGGCAGAAGCGTTAGAGACCACCAAAATCCACTCCGTGGCAGGGAAACTGAAATCTGGCTCAAGGCTCATGACCACACGGCCATACCGCTCGCCCCATCACACCATATCACCGGTGGCACTGGTGGGTGGAGGAGCCAATCCCGCCCCGGGTGAGATTTCACTCGCCCATAACGGGGTACTGTTTCTTGACGAATTCCCGGAGTTTTCAAGGCAGGTCCTCGAAGTGATGCGTCAGCCGCTTGAGGACAGGCATATCACCATATCACGCGCCCGGTATACCATAGATTATCCCACCGGGTTCATGCTGGTGGCAAGTATGAATCCGTGTCCGTGCGGCTATTATAACCATCCTACTAAGGAGTGCATGTGCGCTCCGGGGACCGTACAGAAGTATCTCAACCGCATCTCCGGACCGCTGCTCGACAGAATTGACCTTCAGGTGGAGATTTATTCTGTACCGTTCGAGGAACTTGCGGCAAGGAGCGAAGGGGAAAGCAGCGACGCCATACGCTCAAGGGTGATAGCGGCACGAACCATACAGGAGCGCAGATTCGCCGGGGAGAAGGGCATACACTGCAATGCCCAGATGAACACCCGGCTGCTCAACACCTACGCCGTGCTATCATCGGAGTGCATGGGTATACTCCGTGACTCAATGGAACGTCTTGACATGAGCGCACGCGCCTATGACCGAATACTGAAAGTGGCACGCACCATAGCTGACCTTGACGCATCCGCCGAAATACTCCCCCACCATCTCCGGGAAGCTATATCCTACCGCAATCTCGACAGAGGTTCATGGGGAGTAACAATTCCGAAGATGCCGTTTGCATAGGCTATATGCGTGCTGCCATAGCTGAGCTCTTATGAGTTTTTCCTCTTGTGAATTTGGATTGTTCAGAATATTTAATTAATATTGCATTGTTAATGGGACACTACAACCGGCTATGCTACATAACAACTAACGTCTAATCCAAACATCCATAAGAATATGAATAAAATATTTTCAATTGTTCTCTTCTTAGCAATGGCTATTACGACATATGCGCAGAAAGCACAGATTCGTGTAGGCTATAACTATCATTATTTCGACCCACGCGGTATTGAGAAAAATGAAGATTTCATACTGCTTGCCGGGCAAAAAGGCTCAAAATTCTATAATAGTCATTCTCAATGGCTCGATTCCCTGCGTTGTACCAAAGATGGCAACCAATGGTATACCCAGCAGGGATTGATTATGATGGGAGAACTTCTGAGTAAGACCAGAGAGGAAAGAGAAGCGATACTGAACAGTTCACCTGTCGGTCATCCCGTTAACTTATATATCGTCCGTGAGAACGATAAATTCAAGGTATGGGATATGGTTTACAGTGAATATCGGAAATATACAGAACCTATCGACAATATCGATTGGACTATTATCGATGATTCCACAAAGACCGTATTGGAGTATGAGTGCATAATGGCTACTGCCGATTATCATGGACGAAAGTGGACTGTCTGGTTCACTCCGGAAATTCCCATGAGTACAGGTCCATGGAAACTGCTCGGATTGCCAGGACTGATATTGGAAGCAATTGACAGTACCGGACAGCATCATTTCTCAGCCAATGGTATTCAGTCTGTCAATATTAATATCGCAAAGGTGTATGAACCCTATGAATATGAAAAAACGACTCGAAAAGAGTTTCTTAAACTTTGCAGATTCAGATATGATAATTTTCTTGGGATGAGAGAGCTTCATTTCGGAGCAAATGCACCAACAGTTTCCCAGGAATTGATTGATTACGAAAGCGGCAAAGAAGGTTTCGATTTACTCGAAACAGATTACAGATAATATCATAGTATAGACGGGGCAGCGGATTTTCCCTGAATGTGCTGAAATTCATGGTCCGCTGACCCGACTGTTTATGGAAACATCTGATGAATAAAAAAATCGAGTCCCGGAGTGATTCCGGAACTCGGCTTTTTCTTTTGGCGCTTCAGGATGGGCTTGAACCAACGACCCCCTGATTAACAGTCAGGTGCTCTAACCAACTGAGCTACTGAAGCATTAGTGCTTTTTAATATGTAAGGAGAAACTTTCGCTTTCCTCTTGGCGCTTCAGGATGGGCTTGAACCAACGACCCCCTGATTAACAGTCAGGTGCTCTAACCAACTGAGCTACTGAAGCATTAACGCAATAAAATCAATCTGTTATCGCCTCAAACGGACGGTATTTATCGTTTTTTGCGATGCAAAATTACGCCGTTTTTTTGAATTGTGCAACCTTTTATGTAAAAAAATTGCAGCCGAAAGCATTTTTAATGATATTTTTCATAAAAATTAGACTATTTGATAGTTTGATTGTTATATAATTTAAGTAACTTTGGTCTTTCAAAATCATCAATGAATTGACCTCTCCACAACGTTTCAATCATTCAATTCCACCGAATATGAAAAAACTTACGCTAATAGCCGCAGCCCTCGTAGTGCTTACCCTGCTATCGTCGGCAGCTACCCGCAGCAAGAAAAACGAAATTTCCCGCAATCTGGACATATTCAACGCCCTCTACAAAGAGCTCCAGACATTTTACGTGGATTCTATTGACGCCGAGAAGTCAATAAACACCGCTATAGCTGCCATGCTCAATGATATAGACCCCTACACAGAATATATCCCTTCAAAGGCAAAGGATGACTTCCGCAACATCACCACCGGCGAATACGGAGGCATAGGCTCTACCATACAGCAGACAGCCAATGGGGTGATAATAGCCGATCCCTACGAAGGAAGCCCTGCCCGCAATGCCGGTCTGCGCCCCGGCGACCTCATACTTATGATTGACAACGACTCTGTGGCGGGATGGCCTACCGACAAGGTAAGCCAGCATCTGAAAGGACAGAACGGCACAAGCCTTACGGTGAAGGTAAAACGCCCGTGGGCTCAGGATTCAATACTTGACTTCAATATCAAGCGTGCAAAAATCCAAATCCCGTCGGTACCCTACTTCGGCATGCTAAAGGATAACATTGGGTATGTGGCACTCAACACATTCTCCGAAAAAAGCTACCAGGAGGTGCGCAAAGGTGTAGAAGACCTCGTGAACGACGGAGCCAAAGGCATTATCCTCGATTTGCGCGGCAATGGCGGAGGATTGGTGGAAAGCGCTGTGCAGATTCTCGGCATATTTCTTCCCAAGGGAACCACTGTGCTGACCACACGGGGCAAAGGCGTGCTTAACGAGAAGGTCTACAAGACAAGCGTCAACCCCGTTGACACCAAGATACCGCTTGCAGTCCTCGTGGACGGCGCCTCAGCATCAGCTTCGGAAATAGTCACCGGCGCTCTCCAGGATTTGGACCGCGCCGTGGTACTGGGCAACCGTTCCTTCGGCAAGGGTCTTGTACAGAGCACCCGCCAGCTCCCTTATGACGGACTGCTCAAAGTCACCGTGGCAAAATATTATATCCCCTCAGGTCGTCTGATACAGGCTATCGACTATTCGCACCGCAATCCCGACGGCACAGTGGCACGTATACCTGACAGCCTCACCAATGTGTTCAAAACTGCAAACGGACGTG
Organism: uncultured Duncaniella sp.; assembly: GCA_958352885.1. Classification (GTDB taxonomy): domain Bacteria; phylum Bacteroidota; class Bacteroidia; order Bacteroidales; family Muribaculaceae; genus Duncaniella. Next base: position 868 of record CATWQI010000016.1, on the reverse strand, counting down.
AAGTGCGCGACGGCGGCGGAATCACACCTGACATAAAAGTAGAGTATCCAGATGTGAATCGCCTAACCTACAACGTCGTACGTGACAACTGGGCATTTGACTACGCAACCAAATATGCGGCACAGCATGAGTCTATCCCGTCGCCGGAGGAATTTGAAATAACAGACGAAATCTACGGTGACTTCAAGGGATTCATCGACCCGAAGAGATTCAACTACGACAAGGTGTGTGAGATAGCCATAGAGCAACTGCGTGATTTGGCAAAAGCGGAAGGATATATGAATGACTCGACCGCAACACAGTTTGACATACTCTCCGGAATGCTCAAGCACAACCTTGACCATGACCTCGACATCAACCGCAAGAACATCACACCGTACCTGGCGGGGGAAATCCTCAACAGATATTATTCCAACAAGGGTGAAATAATTTACAGCCTGCGCAGTGACGAGACAGTCGACTCTGCCGTAAACGTACTTACCTCTCCGCGTTACACCGAAATCCTCTCGCCCCGAAAGAGCAAGTAGACATAAGATATACATATCCCGCAGATGACTATTCAGGAACTAAGTCACGAATTTTTATCAGCAAGCCGCCGCGAAGCCCTCACCAAGGCTCTCGGCGGCAAAACTGCAGTAATATCCGTGTATAATCTTGCCGGTTCAGCCCCGGCGATGATGCTCGGGGCAATGCCCGGACACAAGGTCCCCACCGTGGTGGTGGGCGACTCGCTCGACGATGCCGGATATATCTACCATGATCTCTCACGCATCCTCGGAGAAGAGAATGTGCTGATGTTCCCTTCTGGGTACAAACGTGACATAAAGTACGGACAGGTGGACGCCCCGTCACAGATACTACGCACCGA
>CATWQI010000015.1 GCA_958352885.1 uncultured Duncaniella sp. | reverse complement strand
AGGAGTGGCTACACGGCATACTTGCCCCGCCTGCCACAAGAAGCGTTGCTTTAGCTGGTATATCGACACCGAGAAACAAATCTCGTTTCCCGACGATGTCGGCAGGTGTGACCACGAACAGAGCTGCGGCTATCATCTTACGCCGAAGGAATATTTCGACTGTAATCCTCAGGCGATGCCCTTGCACTGCGATTTCGCAACTCCGTCAGCATGGCGAGCCAAACCGACCGAGCAGCGAAAGCTGACATCCTTTATTGCGACAGAGACTGTTTCACAGACTCTGCACGGATATGAGAAGAACAATCTCTATCTGTTCCTCCGCTCCAAGTTTGGAGCAGAGGACGCGCTCCGACTAATGAAGGATTATCGCGTAGGCACATCGAAACACTGGCCGGGGTCATGCGTGTTCTGGCAGACCGATGCCAATGGAGACACCCGCACAGGAAAGGTCATGCTCTATAACGCTGACTGCGGCAAGCGTGTCAAGGAGCCATTCAATCATGTGACATGGGTTCACTCGCTGTTAAAGATGCCCGACTTCAATCTGCGTCAGTGCTTTTTCGGCGAACACCTCTTGCCGATGAACCGAGACAAACCGGTTGCCATTGTCGAGAGCGAGAAGACCGCTCTTGTGGCGGCGTATTATCTGCCGGAATATGTGTGGCTGGCGACAGGTGGTAAAAACGGTTGCTTCAATGCCGACGCACTTCGTGTTCTCCGTGGCTGTCAGGTTATCCTGTATCCCGATATTGGCGCGACAGACCAGTGGCGGCAGAAACTGATATTGCTACGTAGTCTCGGTATCGAGGCAAGCATCTTCAACTTCCTTGAAGAAGTTGCCACCGATGACGAGCGAACAGCCGGACTCGACATAGCAGATTATCTGCTGCAAATCGAGCCTGACCAAGCGATACTGCAATCAATGATACGCTGTAATCCGATTTTGCAGAAACTCATAGATGATCTGCAACTCACTCTTGTGTCAGTTGAACGGTACAACCCGGATACTGATACGATTCACAAACCCTCAAAAACTGATAAATCATGACAGCAAAGAAATCTCCGTCAGCAACCGCATCCAAGTCAACTCAATTGACCGATGCACCCCAAACCACAGTATCAACCATCAAACCGCAAATTATTATGCAACCGGATAATTCAATCAACTCAACTCCCACTATCAATGCTGTAAACAGTGACAACGCTGTCAACAGCACTTCTCCTGCTAACACAGACAATCTGTTTGGCAACGAACAGACGGCAACGGAGGCAACAGCCGTAACCGACACTACCGAGCCACCGAAGCAACAGCGCGTGGGCAAGCAACAGCGCAAATCGGATTACGCCGATTTCAAGGCTACCTATCTCACGCCGGCAAAGCTGATGAAGCGTCACCCTGTCAACATCGAGGACAGCGTATGGGAGAAGCTGGAACGCATCGCCCGTATCCTCGGCGACCGTGACACCACCGTCGGCAGCTACATCAATGCTGTCCTTTTGGAGCATCTCAATCTCTATGCCGACGACATCGAAATATGGCGCAAACTCTGAGATGATAATGTCGAGATACCACTGCACCCGGTACACCGTGGGGCAGCTTCCCGATGAACGTAGTGAATTGGGAAGGCAAGGATATGTTTCGGGATTTCTTTTTCTCCGAAAACGACTCCCAAAACTGCGCAGCATAAGCCGCTCTTTGCCTCCCCAATCCACATAAACCACAACAATGTCTACTATGAGTAAATCAACTATCGGAAAGGGTGGTCGTCCCTCTAAACCGACCGATGAGAAGCGCACCCATGTGGTGACAATCAAACTGAACGATGCCGAGTACTCCGACCTTCTGGAGCGGTCAAAAGCCGCCGGAGTAAAGATGGCGGAGTATGTCAGGCATGGCGCGTTCCGTCTCACTATCGTCAGTCGCCTGAGCGAGATTGAAAAGGAGATTGCCAAAGGAATACTAAATCTCAGCTCCGATTTCAATCAGGCAATGACCTGTTTTCATCAGCTCAAACTCCGTAGTGCGGCCAATAAATTAGCGGCTGTTGTCGATAAGATGTTTGACATTCTCAAAAAATTAAGACCCAATAAAGAGACTGACTATGTTTGCAAGAATACTTAAAAGCGGCACGTTTCACGATGTCGTGGGGTATGTGACGCGCCAGTTCCACGACCCCAAAGAGTACACACCCGACACATGGCGCATCATCGGTAGTGAAAATATTTTCACTACCGACTATGCGAAAATGGTGCAATCGTTTGAAGCGATACATGGATTTATGCCCGGCAAGGAGAATCCGGCAGGACATATTTCCATCAGTTTTGACAACGCCGATGTGCCTCGCCTGACCGATGAATTCATGGCTCAGCTCGCAAAAGAGTATATGGAAGGTATGGGTATCAAGGACACACAATATCTTATCGTGCGCCATCTGGAAACCGGACATCCGCATTTTCATATCGTCTATAACCGTGTGGATATGTCAGGCAAGGCAGTCGACGAGCGCAACAATTTCAGGCGCAGCGACCGTGTTGTAAAGGCTATCAAGGACAAATACGGACTCACATACTCGCCGCTGAAACAGAAATACGAGGACAAAATTCCGGTATTTAAGGAGCGGATCAGTCAGGCGATTTATGGCTGTAAGTCGTGGGATGAGTTCTCGCGCCGCCTCGCCTGTGCAGGAATTGAGATGAAATTCCATGACGATCACAACACCGGCAAACACATCGGCGTGAAATTTACAGACGGAGACATAACGGTCAACGGGTCTAAAATCGACCGCGCTTTCACATATCGCCGCCTGAACAACCTCTTTGAGTTTAACCGCAAGCATGGGCAACAACAGTCTGATCATGCTCCGGCACACCCCAAAGTAACGGTCGAATATACCCCGACGCAAAAGCCCTCACTTGTAGAAGATGTGATTGAAGCCACCGTCGGGGCAATCGGAAATCTATTCACTCTCGGCCCCGGCTTCGACCCGGAGGAACGGGCGTTTCAAAACGCCATCAAGAAAGAAGAAGCCAAACGTAAACGCAAATCAAGAAGAATCTGAATATGTCGAAACTCTATGATGACGTCAAGAAACAAGGTGAGCAGATTGACGACCTGCAAAAGACAGTTACCAACCACGGCACTCGCATCGAGACCCTCGAAACCAAGGCAAAGGCAACGCCGCCGCCACAAGCAGTCAATCAAGGGCCGATAACGGTGAAATTGCCCGACAACATAGCGACCAATGAAAGCATCGGCAAACTGCTTGATGAGAAGCTACTGGCAACTTCAACCGACGGCACACTCAAAAAAGTCATGGAGCAACTGCCGGGTAGCCTGTCGAAAGGAGTTGCGGATGTGCTGTCCGACAATTTTGGAGACAAGGTCAAGGACGCTCTTTATGAAGGATTCCGCAGGGAGTTTGCGGATGAGCGAAGAAAGCTCTATGACGTAGTGAACGACATGCGCTACAAAGCCCAGTCGATAATCTGGGGGCAATGGTGGCGTGCTACCCCACATTGGGTCTATACCATCTTTGCTGTTCTACTTATCGCCGCCGGAGGTTTCGGTTATGGATTCTTCTATCAGCTCAACGAAAACTCAAAGCTAAAAGATGTAGAATGGCTCTACCGATACGAAAGGCTCTGGTGGGAAGACAAGCAGCAGGAAGATTTACTGCGACGAGAAAAAATCTTTGCTATCGGCACACAACATGAGCAGGATTCAATTAAGAACCGCATCCGCCAGCTTGAAAAATCCCGACGCATAGAAGAAACCTTCCTCTATTTCAACCCGACGGAGAAATAGCATTACTCTAATCGTAAGACAGGCAACCCCAACATTTCTGCCGAGGTTGCCTGTCTTTGTCTATTGTATGATTAAGCTGATATTATTTGAACTTGTATAGAAAGAGCGTATCCGCACGTGCAGCATCTGATCGTTGCAGCCCTTTAATTTGGGCATCAGACATTCCTGCTTGACGATATGGTTCATATCCTCGTGTTGTAACAATAACTTTTTTCTCTAAGCTACAAGAGCAAAAAGCCATCAATGTTATTAGTAGTAATAAATTTCTCATAAATCTTAGTTTAATGCTAATTCCCTGTGCCAAAACGCGATGTGTCAATGTTTGTTTCTTTGGGTTTGAAGCCGTTGAACCGCCAGATGAATGTCAGTTTGAGATTGTGAGACATATCGCGCACTTTCATCCGGTAATCCTGACCGGCATGGCTGATAGTCATGGTCGGCGACCATTTGTTGAATATGTCATCGGCTTTCAAATCAAGTTCACAGCATCGTTTCTTTCCGAATTGCCATTTTACACCGGCATCGACTTTCCACATACCCGACAGATCGGCTATACCCTGCAATGAGGGCGAGATGTAGCTGAAATCAACGGTCAGTGATACCGGGCAGTTCTGACTGAACTTAAAAGAATTGCTAAATTCACCATAGAATATCCACTTGCTGTTGTCAAAGCCGATGTCATGAAAATGGTCGGCTTTCTCCCGCTGATTGAAAACATTGGCTGTGGCCGTGGCATTCCAGATATATCCTACACCAAAAGGCGCATAAAGATTAAGCCCGACAACGCGCTTATAGTTCATGTTGATGGTCTGATAGATGAGATTCATGGCATCCGGCGATTGGTAAGGAAGCTGCACCGTGGTCTTGTCGCCATATTGGAAATAGAAGGTCGCTACATATTTTTGCCTGAGGATATAGTTGAACTGGGCATCATATTGAATATAGGGTTGCAACTGGAGATTACCGACAATTGTCGAGTAGTCGTTAATGTGGCTCGTGCCGCCATGTAGTTCCCAATATGAGGGATATATGCGTTGGGTGTTGAAGTTCAGTTGAAATATGCTTTTGGGTGTTTTGTAGTAAGTCGCCCCGAACTGAGGAATGAAATTCCAGTTGTGTTGATATTTGTTGTGATAATATTCACCTTTTGCCGATAGGTTGAACGACAGTCCCCAGTCGAAAGACCGTTGTGTGCCGACGTAAAAACTCGCCACATCTTCGTTGAGAATATCATCGAAATCAGGATTGTCGGACATTGCGTAGTGTTGTGAACTGCAATCTTTTGAGTGTTGATATTCTGCGCCATAGTTCAGTTGCCACTGTCCAAACTGATGCTGTTGGTCAATATATGCATGCCAACGGTTAATATCCTGACGGTTTTCAGAGCCAAGAAGGTAGTCTGTGTCCTTAAACAATGACTGTGAACGGTTTTCAGAATAATGTGTGTAGTCGCCGCCTATTGTCATGCCAAATGGCGCGGTGTAGCGCATGGCGATATTGTGATAGCCGACAGGCGACAGCATGTTGTAGGCATTTGTATAGTTGCCAAAAGTGCCTGATGAGAGACTCCAACTCTTTGAATCGGAGATTATCTGACCGTTGTAAGTGAGTTTGAGTGTTTTCCAAGAAGCGGAGGCAAATATTGTATTGCTCCAGTTCTGACCAATACGCCGCATGTCGTCCTCAATCATAGTTCGTCTGTCATCATAAAGATGATTCGACCATGTTTCCTCGCGGTTCCACGATTTACTGCGCGTCAGTCCGTAGTTCAAGTCAAAAGTCCAGTCCTTTATAGCGTATGTGGCTGCAAGTACACCGCCATACGAACCATAATGAGCCTGATTGTATCCGGCTCTGACCTGTCCCTGCAAGCCGTCGAGAGGCGTCGGAGTTTTCAGAACCACGTTGATTACGGCACCATTAACATGATACTTAGCCGGGGCGGAATACATAATCTCCACGTTTTTCAGCCTGTCAACCGGAGTGTTGTAGAGAAGTTGATAAAGATTCTGGAGCGGCATATTGGTAAGCTCGCCATTGAGAATAATCGTGACATTTGAAGCTCCCGTGAGCCATATCATACCGTTATTGTTTGTGACGCCGGGCATATAGCCAAGGGCTTCAAGAATATTGTTAACCGGTTTGTCCTTGACTATTCCGGGGAGGTCGACTACCATAATTCCGTCCTCGCCTTTGACCTGTGGTTTCTCTCCCTTTACAACAACTTCATCGAGCTGTCTGGTAAAAATTGTATCGGTTGCTTCCGTCTGAGCCACAGCCGATATGAACGTAATGAATGAAGCGAATAATATACCTTTCCTCATAGCTGTTTCGTTTTTGTTTGATGCAAAATTACAGGCATATGGTCTTTGGCAGATAATTCTCAACCTTATTTAGTCTTAAATGCTCCCTTATTTAGTCTTAAATTGAAGTATTCCTAAACCATTGTGTGACGGATTATTAGTAACTTCGCATTATGAAACGCTTTAAGACTATCTCGACTACGTTTATTGTTGTCATTGCAGTTATTTTCAGCTGCAATGTCTATTATCTCGTAAGTCTGTATAATTCTATAAGAAGTAATGTCGAACGCGATGTAATGACTGCTTTGGCCGATGCAGATATTGACGACCTAATGTTTCGGGCAGGGAGGGCGCAGGCATTGGCATCAAATGTACAAATGCAGGAAGAAGTTGAAGAGAAACAGGCTCCAAGAAAAGCGGAGGCAACAACATATAGAGATGAAAACGGTCAACTCATATCAGTCCGGACTGAAGCTGACGGAACTGTTATTGAAGAGCGCGCGATGTTATCTGAAAACGCGTCCTATTCCAATCAGATGGTTGATGCTATGAGCCGGCAATTTCACGCTATAATGGATAGATACATCCCTTACGATATGGAGGTTATGGATAACGTCTTATATAATCAACTTTCCAATAGGTTCATATATCCGGATTTCCTATGTGTGGAAGTTGTCAACAGTAACGATTCCGTGATTTGCGGCAATCCCAAATTCAACGGAGAATCAGGATTGGATTCATTCAGCTTCAATATCAATCCTGACGAGGGAATATATTACAAGGCATATATGACACCACTGACCCGCCATATCCTTTCGCAGATGTTTGGAATCATTATTACGGTATTTCTTCTGATGGTTGCATTCTCTCTGGCGTTTTGGTATCTGTTCCGCACAGTCTCGCGACTGCGCACCATTGAGGAGATGAAAGATGATTTTGTCAGCAATATGACCCATGAATTGAAAACGCCTATTGCCATAGCATATTCAGCCAATGACGCTCTGCTCAATTATAACACAACCAACGACCCCGACAAAAAGACAAAGTATCTGACGATTGCAAACAAGCAACTGAAACGACTTGGCGAACTTGTGGAAAATATCCTTGCAATGAGTATGGAACGTCGAAAAACTATGGAACTCAGACCTGAAGATATACAGTTACGCGAGTTTGTAGAAGAAATCGCCGCAGCCCAGCGTATGAGAGGCGATAAGGATATAACCATCAATGTTAATATTCCCGAAAATACCACCATTGAGGCAGACAGGGCGCACTTGGCAAATGTGCTGAACAATCTGATTGACAATGCTATCAAATACTCCAGAGATAGCGTTGAGATAACGATAACCGACGACAGCCATGATCTTTCGGTAAGAGATAACGGCATCGGCATTCCGTCAAAATCCATTCCCTACCTGTTCAATAAGTTCTACCGCGTTCCGCATGGCAACCGTCAGGATGTCCGTGGCTATGGCATAGGACTATATTATGTAAAGAGTATTCTCGACAAAATGGGCTGGGATATTGAGGCCAAGAGTACAGAAGGTGAAGGCTCGGTGTTCACTATTAAATTCAGCAAAGATGAGCAATAAGATACTGTTTGTAGAAGATGAGGAAGACCTGACGCTGATTGTCGCCGACACTCTGCGCGGACAAGGCTATGAAGTTGTCACTGCTGTTGATGGCGTAGTCGGACTTGAGAAATTCAAGACCGAAGCTGCCGATATAGTCGTGGCTGATGTCATGATGCCCAAAATGGATGGGTTCACAATGGCGAAGGAGATAAGGAAGTTGTCGCCGACAGTACCATTGCTTTTTCTCACCGCAAAAAGCACAATCGATGATGTTGAGCAAGGTTTTGAAATCGGAGCCAACGACTATCTTAAAAAGCCCTTTGAACTCCGCGAACTGATAGTGCGGATTAAGGCACTATTAAGACGATATGGTAACAATCGCACCGAGGATATCCGGTTTGCAATTGGAGCCTATACTTTTAACGTAACGACCCAGACATTGTCATTTGGCAACAAAGAGACAGAGCTGTCTCACTTTGAAGCCAAGATTCTTGAACGTTTGGCCACAAATATCGGAAAGACTGTCGATGCCTCAGAACTGATGATTGCCGTGTGGCAGCGCGATGAACAAAGCAACCGCAACTCCCTGCATGGCTACATCCACAAACTACGCCGAGCCCTGCGTCACGACCCCACAATTTCTATCATCAACCAGCGTGGCTTCGGCTATATGCTTGCAATCCGCAACTGACAAAATGCGGATAATGCAGAACGCGAATGAGTAAACAGAATAAACCCTATATATTCTCTTTCAAATAATGTGCAACTTTATCAATTTCAGGGAAACAAAATTTCTCATTTATACCTAATTGATCTAATTGCTTTAATACTTCATCTTTTTTTGTTGAAGGTATCCGCATCTTAATAGTAGCCACATCTAATGAAGCCATATTCTCTTTCTTGCCATCTGAAATACCAAATAAGAAAAAAGCTCCATGCTGACGAATAATCCTCGGGTTATCAAGTTTGGGTAATACACAAAGTACTTTTGACAAATCATCTGCATTATTTAAGTATGGTATTGGATCTTGAAGATTTCGCAGATTATTCACCAATACTTTCCATTTGGTGCGATCAGCTTCAACATTTACAATTTCACTTGGCATAAAGCTTAAGCGAGATAAAATATTCACCCAACTATCATCAAAATTACTTAAATCTTCGTTTTTGATTAAGAATATAAGTAACTCTCCATCCTTTTCTTTTTCTCCAGCCGCAGCAAAATACAATGCCACCAAAGGATTCATGGATATATCCAATAATCTGGTTGGTAACTCATAATGTTGCATTTTAACCAATTTTTCAAAGGACGACTCACAATTTTGGAAATCAATTGGACAATGCCTAATCAGATTGTGAACAAGATAATCTTCTTTTTTGATTGCAGATTCCGTTCTATATATACCAGGTATTAGACCCCATTCCTTATTGGCATGTCCTCTGAAGAACAACGAAACACCGTCTAACTTATCCTTCAATTGATCTTGGATGTTGCGTAAGTTATTGATAAGAGTGTTAACTGTGCCAACATTTGTTATCTTGGTTGCATCAAATGTAGAAATATCAACTTTATCCATGAGTAATAATTCAATCAGGTTTCTATATCTTGCTGCTGAGTTCTTCCTCTACTAATCTAACTCTTGCTTGCAGTTCCTCAGCCGAGGGAAGCAGATTTGAGGGAGAAGCAATCTGGACATTATCGTACGAAGCCACTCCCATTGGGGTTTGTATCCCTTTGAATGCCCAACGTACATCGGTTTCATCTTTATCGCTGCAAATCAACAGTCCTATAGTGGGATTGTCATCAGCTCCTTTTAGCAGTTCATCTACAGCATTGACATAGTAGTTGAGTTTTCCTGCATACTCAGGATCGAATGGCTTTACTTTTAATTCGACCACAACGTATGCCTTTAGGCGGATATGGTAGAACAGCATATCAATCCGGCGGGTACGTCCCCCGACAATCAGTTCCTTTTGTCGTCCTACGAAAGCGAATCCTGTTCCAAGTTCAAGCAGGAAACGGGTTATATTCTGCTCCAATGCCGCTTCAAGCTGTTCCTCCTTATAGTCTGCTGGAACAGTTACAAAACCGAAATCATAGTTGTCCTTCGTGATTTCTTGTGCCATACGACTTTGTGCTTCCGGCAGATATTGAGGGAAATTGCTGATAGCGTTGCCGTGGGTCTTGTATAGATTAGCTTTCAGCGAGTTATCTAGAGTTTGACGACTCCAACCATTCAATATGCACTCTTTCAAATAGAAAACAGCCTCATCAACCGACATGCACTTTGTAATAATGTTAACTTGATGACGCCATGGCACCAGACCGAGAATCAGCGGAAAGTCAGTATCAATTTCTGCACCAACTTGGTGGAGTTTTATAATCCTTTGAGAATTTGCGTGTTGTAATTCTCCACCAAGTTGGTGGAGTTTTTCTGTTGCCTCTGATGAAGAAAAGAACAAATACCATTTCTTCATAGCCCAAAGATTTGTAGTGCTAAATCCTCTATCATGAGGAAAAGCCTCCTGCAAATCTAAGCTAAGCTGTTCTACAACTCCGCTGCCCCATGTTTCTTCTGCCTTGCGCATCACCAAGTCGCGCCCAACACTCCAGTTAAATGCCAGCTTTTCCGTATTGACCTTAACCGCCGCCTTTATTTGGGCAGAGTGATAACGTCGCTTGATTTCAGAGAACCAAGCGGCATAGTCAGCGTCAATCCTAAAATCCTTGGCCCTGACAATATGGGGTTCGTTGTTTGGAATAATATCAGTCATCTTAATGCAAAATTACTCCAAAATCCTGACTTCCACAAGTTAAGTTGTAATTATTCTTTCTTATTTTCCTCTGAATGCAGCTCTTTGTTTTTACTTCGTTAGTTCATCCCAATATTGGATATATCCCTCCTTTTCTTTTTTAAGATATTCTTCCCCAAAAAGCATATCAAGAGTCATATCAAAATACTTTAAGTTACGTCTTATTAGACGAATTTCTATGGTAATATAAATACTTGCAGCACATATGGGTAACCAGTAAAACAAAGGAGGAATAATCATCATGATTATAATCGTAACTAATAGGACAGCCAATATTATGACAGAAGCCTTTATAAATGAAATAATATAATCGGCAGCCCAAAACGATGCTTTAGCACCACCTCCCATACTGATTAGGGCTGCTCTTTGACCATGCACATGTGCAGTAGCCGTTTTTACAAGGAACTTGATAAACTTTCTATGTTTGTATTTTCTCAGAGAAAACTTGAGGAGTCTCTTGATTGATTCAAAAATAATGCTCCCTATAATACTTGCAATAATAGAAAGTACAACCAATCCAAAAGGATTTACTGTAAGAAATGACCATACGTTATCTAATAATTGCATCATATGCTGCCAAAAGAGATTTAACATTAAATTGGAATTCTGTCATAATGCAAAATTACGCAAAAATCCTGAGACACACAAGACTAAAGTCGATTTTAGACTTGTACAAGTCACTGGAAATCTCTATTTTTGCAGCCAGTAAGGAATGGGCGCATATACGAGCCGGAATTGTTAAAATTTGGAGGTGTGAACCCCACAAAATTCCATTTTGTAGATCATATGCGCAACATGCTCACTATCAGAAATATGCTATAATTGCATCGGGCAAATAGATAACCGATTGAAAATCGCATAATTAGCTAATAAATAACACGAAACGCCTCTTTTCAGGGGTGTTTTTTGTTGGTCAAAATGTCCGATTTTTGCGCATTTTGGCCGATTTTAACGCTTTCTTGTATCGCGATTGTACCGTATTCGTGGTTTCTCGTCTCGGCCTTTCGAGGTCGTGGAGTGTTGGGACGCTCTGGGACACATTGGGACGCGCTGGGACACTTTTGTGTAACTTTTAACAGAAATAATCGATGAGCAGTACAATTGACATCAACAAGATTTGCGAGTGGTGTGGCAAAGAGTTTATAGCCCACAAGTGTTCTACTCGCTATTGTTCAAAGCGATGTAGTGAACACGCTTATAAGTCATTAAGGCGAGAAGCCCATGTAAAGAAAGAGAATCTAATTACACAAGAGAAGAAAGAAGATAAAAAGAAACCTCTCGAAATTACTTTACCCCTCGGCAATGCGCCGTTTTACTTGGGATTGGAAAGTCCTCTGTCTATCGCTGTCTTGCAGAAGGATTAATTCCTTGCATACGTCTGAAGGGAAAGACCCTTATCAGCCGGGCAAGCATTGATAAGATGTTTGAGAACCCTCCTGAATATATAAAGAGGGAGAGAAAGGAGGCAGAACCCATTGAAGAGTTCTACACTACGAAAGAGATTTTGGAGAAATTCGGTATCAGTAATTCGTGGCTATTCAAGATGGCTAAGGAGCGGAACATTCCGAAAACTGTAGTCAGAGGAAAAACGCTCTGGAGCCGGAAGCATATTGATAAGGCTCTTGCCGATAAACAGCCTACAGAAGTTGCCGAGGGGGAATGGTATTCGGTCGAGGAAGTTTGCGCAAAGTTTAATATGTCTAAGGAGGCTGTCTATCGTTTCGTATCGGAGCGAAAGATTGGCAAGCGTAAGGATAAATGCAAGGTATTCTATTCGCGTCGCCAGTTCGATAAGGCTATGGGTGTTGAGTCAGAGTTGGAGCCGGAATATTACACTATGCCGGAAGCAATGGCTCGATATAATATGACACGCGATCAGATTTCGCATTATGTCCGCACACATAATATTCCGCGCACATACGAAGGTCGATATGTTAGAATAGACCGAAAGGCTCTTGACACGCTGTTTGCGCCGCCCAAGATAAGTTAAAAACCGGTGAATGATACAGGTGAGTTGATATTCACTTGTTCACCGTCAACCACTTATATAGTTTTGCAGAAAAAACAATCAATAAATCAAAAGCACACAGATATGTTACCATCAACATGTTCTAAAGTAACCTTGCGCCAGCGTCCGATCAGCAATGACAGGCTGTCGCTCTATCTGGACTACTACCCACCAGTCCGCCATCCTAAAACAATGAAGATGTCACGCAGAGAATCGCTCGGGTTTTACATCTTCGCCAATCCTCGCAGCAAGTATCAAAAGGAGTACAACGATTCTATTCTGATGCGTGCCGAACTCATCCGTTGCCGTCGCCAAGAGGCCGTTATAAATCAAGAGTTCGGTTTCATGGATCGTGATCAACCGAAAGCAGACTTCCTCGAATACTTTGAGGAGAAGGCAAAGGAACATTATGAAAAGTGGACGATTACATATCGTCACTTTCAGCATTTCATAAAAGGTAAATGCACCTTTGGCGAGGTGACTGTGGAACTATGCAACAAGTTCCGTGACTATCTTCTGAAAGCCAAACAGCTAAGACATCCGAAAATGAACATTTCTCGGAATTCTGCAGCTGGATATTTCTCCACTTTCCGCGCATTGCTGAAAGCGGCGTATAAAGAACGATTGCTCAAAGAGAATTTGAATGACTTTATCGAGGAAATTGAATATGAGGAAGTCAAGAAGAACTTCCTGACAGCTGAAGAGGTAAAGCAACTTGCAGCCACTCCATGCGACAAGCCTGTGCTTAAGCAAGCATCACTATTCTCTATCCTTACCGGACTTCGTATAAGTGATATTCTAAAGTTACGATGGGAAGACATCCGTCCCGAGTCAACTGGTGAAATGGCTATGTTTGTGCGTATTCAAAAGACGCAGAAAGAGTCTGTCCATCCTCTCAGTCCGGAAATGCTTGCGCTGTGTGGTGAACGAGGAAAAGGGATTGTGTTCAAGGGGTTCAACCGATCGATGACACAAGGAGATCTGAAAAAATGGCTTAAAGCCGCAGGTATAACTAAACGCATCACGTTCCACCGTTTTCGAGATACTTTTGCGACATTGCAGCTCGCCGCAGGAACCGACATCTACACCGTCAGCAAGATGCTCGACCACGCCAACGTAACTACAACGCAAATCTACGCAAAATTAGTCGATAGCACTAAGCGCGACACCGTGGACCGTATCAAGCTGACATAATAACCTGACTTTACCCAAGAATCGAGGCGGATAACTCTGCCTCGGTTTTTTATTATAAAAAATTATGTGAAGGGGATTTATATGGTTCTGAACGCTTTGTTATATCAGATTATTTTGCTATCTTTGTAGTATAATATTAGCAGTATTATGAATATCACCAACAATAGTAATAATATATTATCCGTATTAAACAACTTTACGCTTGATAATCCTGATGATATTATGATGCAGGTTGCGGAGAATTTCCGCAAGCGTAGAGTTGAGAAAAATATTACCCGACAGCGCATTGCCGAACTGTCTGGAGTGCCGCTATCTACTGTTGCACGCTTTGAGCAGAAAGGTCTCATTGCATTTGAATCGCTTATTAAGCTTGCTATGGCACTGGGATATACTTCTGAGATAAAGGATCTGTTTTCTGCTCCCAAGTTTGACACAATGGAAGAACTCGACCTGATTCGTCAGAAAAGTAATGACAAAAGGGCTTACATAAAACGAAATAAAGTATGAAAAAGACTGAAAAGCTTAAGGTTATGTTTCATGGGCGACCTGTCGGAGTGCTATCACTAACTCCAGATAATCGCCTTAATGTCTTTGAGTACGATAAATCGTGGCTTGCCGACGGTTTCAGTATTTCGCCGCTTGAACTGCCATTGAAGCCCGGGATATTCATTGCCAAGCCACAACCGTTTTATGGAAATTTCGGTGTCTTTGAAGATAGTCTCCCCGATGGCTACGGAAGATACCTTCTCCATAAAGCATTACTTCGTAATGGAATAAACGATTCTGACTTATCTTCTCTTGACAGGCTTGCATTAGTTGGCGACAATGGTATGGGAGCCTTGACTTATTCCCCTGCCGTATTCCTTGAGCAAGAAGAAGCAGTAACAGACTTCGATAGGCTTCAGGAAATTGCACTTGAAGTGCTTAAGGAACAGCAGGATAAAGATGCCGGACTACTCTTGTATAATAGTGGCAATAGTGGAGGAGCAAGACCAAAAGCTGTATTCTCAGATGATGAGGGACACTGGATAGTCAAATTCCGTCATACTTACGATCCGAAGGATATAGGAATACAAGAAGCCCAATATAATGAGGTTGCACGACAATGTGGTATTATTGCGCCCGACTTCCGGCTTATCAATGGACGATATTTCGCCTCCCGACGGTTCGATATTGACAACAATGGTAACCGAATTCATACTGCCACTGCCGGAGGATTGATGTGCATTTCTATCCGTGAGCCGTTTATGGATTATTCAAATCTACTCGCATTGACGGGCTACATAACCCAAAGTCGTGAAGATGTCGAGCAGATGTATCGTAGAATGCTGTTCAATTACCTCACTGATAACAAAGATGACCATTGCAAGAATTTCAGTTTCTATGTTGTCAGGGATAATAATCTGAAGACTTGGAGGTGGCGACTTGCTCCTGCATACGACCTTACCCTTTGCACAGAGGGCTATAATGGAGAACACGCCACTTCTGTCAACGGTACCGGGCATCCCCGATTGTCTGATTTCATCGCTGTCGGCAAGAAAATCAAACTTTCAGAGGATAGATGCCGGGAATTAATAGAGGAAGTCCGATCCGGCTGCATGGAATTGTCCCGATATGATATAAAAGAATAATATTGCCAAAATAGATTTCTATGGCATAGTTGATGGCGGAGTGAAACGTTCTCACTCTGCCATTTTTGCCGAATGGGATAAAATAGCACAAAATAGTATATTCATTACCTTTCACGGTCGTTCATTATTAATCAAACTATTAAAAAAGCACACTTTCAGATAAAAATAGTGTTGTGCATTTCGTTTTTAGCAATCGCCTCATTATACTTTTGCAGGATAAAATGAACACTAAATATTATCCGTATGCAAAAACACTTAAATGCAATCCGAACGGTGGTGCTTATATGCTTCGCAGGTAAGGCCGTCTCAGTCAGTTTTGCCGGTGCGGAAGACGGTCTTCCCCTCTCGGCAACAATCAACTCACTTCTTATCAATTTTCTGCTGTTGACCCTGCTGTATTTCTCAGTAGAGTTTGCAGTGCGATTCTTTATCTGGCCGCAGACACGCAGCATCCACGCAATCGCCGTATTTCGAAAAAATAAGAAAACGGCAGTAGCAAAAGCCGAAGAACCGGAGCCGGTCAAACCTGTCTCTCCGCTTGAAACGCCCAAAGCAAAGGAGGTGATCGCCTATACTCTCGGGACTTTTGCCGGGGTACTTACCAACGAGGAGCTGATGGCTCTTGACAAGAATCTGAAAACGTTCATTCTTGGGGAAAGAGAGCTTCCGGCAGCCTTGAATCGCAGAATTTCTCATCTGAGGACAAACGACATTTATCATTTCGGCTGGAACATTGCGAGACGTCTCAAAATCAGCAATGATGACATGGCTGTCTTCCTAAAATCTCAGTTCGTCTGGCATCTTGACGACTCTGCGCTTAGCACCATCAGCAAGAAATTGTCTTATGAGATTGGGAAGTTCACCATACCGAAAGTCGACCCAAAGGAATCCCTTTTACCCTTTCCTCTTGCCAAGGAGTTAGGCGTATGTTAAAAAGTGGTGAAACTTTACCAATCAGACAAATAACTTTTTCACTCACTGGCTCACCGTTGCCGATACCCATAATTTTGCTGCAAATTCTAACACGTAAAATTTATGGAACAATCCAAAATTTCATTTGAATCGCTGCCTGAACTGGTAAGCAGTCTTGCCAGCGAAATCGAGGGTCTTAAGACTCTCGTGAAGGAGGCTCTTGGCAAGAAAACCAGTGAGCCGGACAACCGTCTTGTAGGTATCGACGAGGCTTGCAAAATCCTACGCCGTAAGAAATCTACAATCTACCACATGGTACGCGACGGTATTCTGCCCCACTATAAAGTGGGCAAAATGCTTGAGTTCCGTCCTTCGGAACTTATAGCATGGCAGGAACAACACGCGAGCGAGGGAACAAAATCAACCGACGAGATCCTTAACGAGATGAAATTGGGTATGCGCCGACAGCCTAAATCCGGATGGTAATATGGAAGATACTGACGTAATGATGGACGGTGATCAGGAATTGACACCGTTCATCAGGGTTGGGACAACCTACTACAAAATTGCCTCGCAGCCTCAGCCGGATGGTTCGAGAAGAGTCAAGCGGCTGCGCTGGGAGAAGAATACCATCAGTTTTGATTTTGGTAAAGAGTATCTGCGTCAGATACCACGCTACAATGGCTTCTGTACCGTTCCTGTGCATATCGGCTACCGCCGCGACATCAATGGGTTCTATAATATCTATGAGCCAATTTCGCATGAGCCGTCAATGGGCCCGTGGCGGAATATTCAGATGCTTGTTGAGCATATATTCGGCGAACAGTACGAATATGGACTTGACTACCTCCAGTTACTATATCTTCGACCGACACAGAAGTTGCCAATCCTTCTTCTGGTATCGGAGGAACGAAATACCGGAAAGACTACCTTCCTGAATTTCTTAAAATCCGTATTCGAGGATAATTCTACGTTCAACACCAACGAGGACTTCCGCAGCAAATTCAATTCCGACTTGGCGGGTAAACTGCTTGTGATGGTTGACGAGGCTTTGCTGACCCGGCGTGAGGATTCGGAGAGGTTAAAGAACCTTAGCACAGCCAAGACTTACAAGGCTGAGGCGAAAGGTAAAGACCGTGACGAAATCAACTTCTTTGCCAAGTTTGTGATGTGTTCCAATAACGAGCGGACTCCGGTGCTCATTGATCCGGGTGAAACGAGATACTGGGTTAGAAAGATCGAACCACTGAGGAATGATGATACCGAGTTTCTCAAACACCTGCGAACCAAGATACCGGCATTCCTCGGTTACTTAAACCGACGAACCTTGTATACCCGGCAACTCAGTCGAATGTGGTTTAAACCCGAGCATCTGGAAACCCCGGCACTTCGGCGCATCATTCGCTCCAACCGAAATCGTTTGGAACTTGAGTTGGTTGAACAACTGCGTGACATAATACTGTCAACCGGAAACGAGAGTGTGAGTTTTTGTCTCAATGATATTCTTACCTTATTGACATATTCCAACGTAAAAGCCGAAAGATCTCAGATCAGAACCATTCTACAGGAATATTGGAAAATATATCCTGTCAACAATGCCCTGACGTATCAGAGATGGGAACTCAACGTGATGCAGCCCGGCGGTTATTCGTCAACCAGTCATACCGGGCGTTTCTATACTGTCACTAAATCGTTCCTTGATACACTCGGGTTATGATGAATTGTTGAGAAAGGAGCAATAGTAATTATAAGTCAATTACTTATCGCCTCAACAACCTCTCAACGGCTTTTATCTAAAACGTGAGCCAAAAGGGAGAAAAATGGCTAAACCTATCTCCCTTTAAGCCTGAGTTTATTGAGAAAATGTTGAAGAACTGTTGAGAGGATAAACCACAAGCTATAAGCCTATTATGTGCATTGCTCAACAATTCGACAATTTTGGAGTACAAGTGTAACGTAACCAATTTTTATGAACCTATGGGCTACCGTGAAATCGGTGGTGAAAATTGTGTTGCAAGGTTGTGTTTTGAGTATCTCAAAACGCCTTACAGGGCCGCCCCCGGCAGCTTAAAACGAATGAATCAATGGAAAAATCTACCCAGAATAAGGGAGGCAGACCGGCGCTTCCCGACTACAAGAAAAAGAGCCAATCCGTAAAGGTGATGTTCAGTCCGGTCGATATGATATATCTCAGGTCTTGCGCCAGCGAGTGCGGTTTGCGACCGGCAGAGTATGTTTACCGCGCAGCAATGAATCAGGAGACCACAGTTCTGCTGACCGCGGATGAACGAACCGTAGTAAATGAACTTCGGAATATCGGAAACAACCTTAATCAGATTACGAGAGCTATGCATCTCGGCGGACAAGTTGAACAGGATATTCGAGACATCATATCGTTCATAACCGGGATACTTCGGAAAGTCAGATAATGTAACCAAGTTATTTCGGTAAATGGAACATTAGGTAAATAGATTCTTAAAACATTGAGTAACCAGGTAAATAGGTAATTCAGTAATTGGGTTACTACACTCTTGATACATTGGTTAAATATACCAAAGTTACATTTACCAAATTATCAAATGCTCTAATGCTCAAAGACTCTAATATCCGATTAACCTAATATCTTAATGCTCCAATGACCAAATAACCGAGTAACTAAGTAACCCAATAACTATGATTGCAAAGATAACAACCCGAACCTATTTCTCCGGCATCGTCAACTACGCAAATAATGTCACGGAAAAGTCGGCGCTAATAATCTGTAACAATGGAGTGCTGCTAATCGACAATTCCACAATCGCCGACAGTTTTCAGGCGCAGCTCCGCATACCGGATGCCAACGGTAAACTGCATCATCTGAGCAAACCGGTGAAACATGTCTCAATCGCGTTCTCCCCGGAAGATGCAGACCGTTTTCCCGACAGCGAGGATGGCGACCGCTTCATGACGCAGCTCGTCGAAGAATGGATGAAGGAAATGGGGATAGATCCCGAGAACACACAATATGTGATCGCCCGGCACTTTGACAAGAAGCATCCACATTGCCATCTCGTCTTCAACCGCATCGCCAATGACGGTTCTGTAATCTCCGACAGCAACGAGTGCAGACGCAACGAGGCTGCTTGCCGTAGGATAAAGCAACGTCACGGCTTGACTTTCGGCAATAGCCAGTCACGAAAAATCAACCCCGACCGTCTGCGGAAATATGATGCTGAAAAGCTACTTATCCGTCAAATCGTGCAAGATTGCATCTCATCGTCCGGTGACTGGGAAACATTTGCCAAACAGCTAGAACAGGATGGTATCATCATAACTTTCTCAGCGGATGAAAAGTCCAGTAAAATTCGTGGCATCTCATACGACCGCAACGGCTTCCGTATATCCGGTTCAAAACTCGGTCAACATGGTAAATACACCTACGGTACACTTTGCAAGAAATTTGATCGCATGGATGAAAAGCCTGAGATAGCCGCCCGTCCTGAGTTCATCCGCGAAAGGAAGATTGTCTTTATCCCAATTGTCAAATACGTGGAAATACTGACTCATTTACTCGTCAGCCAATCAAGCGGTTCACAGAGCGCCAACCGCAAGCATGAAGTCGGGTGTCGTGGCAAAAGTTGGGAACGCATCGATGACCACATTGAGGAAGAAACCACTTCTTACAAATTCAAAATGTAACGCTCATGGCAACCAAAGACGAATACTATCAGAAGATTTTAGCCTCGCAGTAGGCTGAAATCACATCGCTGAAAACAGCTCTCGCAGATATGCGCAAAGAGCTTACTTCGCTGAAAGAGAGTATTGCGGAGACCCCGGAGCCCGCTCCGACTCCACAGCCCAAACGCGTCTACTATGAGTCCGATGAAATTAAAAAGTTCATGCAGAGAGTATCTGACGTGTGCGACTATAGGATTCAGCAGCGTGATGCACTTCTCCCTGACCGCTTTGTTGGAAAACCGGACTTTGAAAAGTTCCGGAAATCAACTGATGAGAAATTTCTATCTTCCGAAGCTTTCACCAAATATCAGGAAGAATTAGATACTCGACTGAAGGCGGTCGAAGAAAAAGCCAGACAAGGAATATCTCTCATGGCTATAAACCGCTATTATGGTAAGAAACCTGAAGGATATAAAAGAATTTTTGATAATTATATGGTTTTGAATCTGAAAAGAACTCAATTCCATGGTTGTCTTCCGGTTATCGTATTTCTTTTTATCGCTTCTTTTGCCGGATTATTTTGGTATCTATCTAAACATTAAAACTCATAAAATATGATGAAACTATATACCTGTTACACTGATCGTAGCAAATGGGTCATCGACTTGTCGCTTTGCTTGCAAAGAATTTGAAGCCTACAACGACAAGGACGCCATTCGTCTCGCCCTCTACTACTGCTGACAATGGGACGAAGACTTCATAAAAATCGAAGGACGTAAAGGATTCACCCCCTACACCCTCTGCCTCTGCAAAATCGACAAAACCAGCCTCCCAACATTCGAATTCTAAATAAATTCTAACCCCCAAACAACTCACTTGCCTCGACAAGTAAATAACCTTGTCGGGGCGAGATATGCTTAATAACATACCATAATATATTGCCATGTGAAATATTTTCACTAAATTTGCAACCAAACAACAAATTTGAATTGAATGGAAACGGATATAAATCGCATAAAAGTAGTTTTGGTTGAAAAGAAAAAAACAAACAAATGGTTATGTGAACAACTTAATGTTAATCCGTCAACCGTTTCGAAGTGGTGTACTAATTCTTCGCAACCGGACATTGAAACGCTTATAAAAATATCTAAACTATTGAATGTCGAGATGGAAGATTTATTAAATAAACGATACGTTGAATCCGTAAAAGTCTGATTCTGATGAAGAGTATAGAACAAGGCTACGTTTATATTCTTACCAACCCCAGTTTCAAAGAAGATTGGGTAAACATTGGTAAAAGTTCTCGCCCCGTAGATGTTAGGTCAAAGGAGTTGGATAATACTGCGGTGCCGCTCCCATTTGAAATATTTGCAACGATGAAGACCTGCAAATATAACGAAGTTGAGAAATTGGTTCATAAGACCATCGATCGTTTGACAGATTTACGCATACGTCAGAATCGTGAATTTTTTAATGTGTCACCCCAAATGGCACTTGAAATATTCCGGGATATAGCTTTGGCTGTGGAAGATGCTGAAATTATTGAATATGAAGATAATTCCCCCATAGACCCTGAAACTGATAAAATAACTCTACTTCCAAACTCTCAAAATACAGATACTGGGACCTTACAATTACAATTCTGGACTGAATTTAATAAAAAATCTTATCAAAATGCAGATTTTTATAGGAATTTCAAACTGAGGAAAGCCTATCCTCAACATTGGTATGATATAAGCGTAGGGTCTTCAAGTTTACATATTTGTTTGACAGTTAGCCGTCAGAAAAAGATAATAACAGCCGGCATTTATATTGACAATAATAAAGAATTATATTCGGTATTTAATGAACATAAACTAGAAATCGAAAACTTGCTAAATAGCAAAATAGAATGGAAAGAAGCTTCTAAAGCTGCAAGATTCTTTGAGACTAATGATTTTGATATTGATGATAAATCCAATTGGGACAATGCATTCCGATAGTTTTATCAGATATGTCTGATATTAAAAAGAATCTCGTCAGAATTTTGTAAATGATTATATTTGACATATGTCTATCTCTCCATCTGATACCCTAACGACTGTTCGTCTTGGCAAAATATTTGCTAAGACGGTGGCAACTTATAAATATTTTTGGTTTCTCTCGATTTTGCAAATTTATGCCAAAACAGGAAATCTTAGAATTGACGTGTGGGATATTGTGGTTCGTATGGTTGCTAATGCATGGTATCCTATACATTATTTTCGGCTATCGTTTGGTAAAAGTGATTCTCTGTTTGATATAGTGATAGATTTGCAAAAAATTACCAATCTAACAGTTGATTCAGATATAGAGACAATCATTAGAGAACTTAAAGACAACATAAGAAACTCTGAGATTAAAAGTCGATTAAAGATACTTACTTTGAATGTTCCATTCCGTTTCCTTCACCCGTGGATAGATACATCTGACGATAAAGATGTTGTAAGGCGTTCCAAACTTTTTGAAAACGGATGCTTGTACTCTATTCTAAAAGATAACTCTAGTTTCTACATAGAAATCAATTCTAACTGGGACGCTTATATTCATAATCACTACAATATTTTAATAGATTTTACCTATTGGAATTTGACTCAGTTCTTACAGGTGAGAAATCCGAATGTACCTGCAATCTCCAATAAATTAATTAAACCTATAAAACGGGATTCTTTAGCTAATCAACACCGTTATTGGGATATGATTATAGAGATTGGTGGACCAATACAATGTATTTATACCGGGAAGAACTTGTATAGCTTTGATTATGAATTAGATCATTTTTTGCCATGGAGCTTTGTTTCTCATAATTTGAATTGGAACTTAATCCCATCCAATGGGAGTATCAATTCTTCAAAAAGTAATAAGTTGCCGGATTTATCTCTATATCTGTGCAAATTAGCAGATATACAGCATAAATCACTGAGTCTATGCCTCAACGCAAATAAAGAACCTAAAATTCTTGAGGATTATTTGTCTTTAGGTTATACTCCGCGCGAATTGATGGAGATGAATGACAATCAATTTAGAGAGTTATATGAAAGGACTTTTAATCCCATGAATCAGATTGCCCTAAATATGGGTTATGAAACATGGAAATTTGATGGACGATGGAAATAGAGAAGATAAATCACCCATATCTTACTGCAATTAAACGTACAGATCTTTCTGTGCCTACAAGGTATCTTGTGCAACATGGTTTGCTCAAGGGGCGTATTCTTGACTTTGGATGTGGGTTTGGTTATGATACAGACGAACTGAACAAGCAAGGACACGATATTATAGGATATGACTATTATTATCGTCCCGACTACCCAGAAGGAAAGTTTGACACCATCATTTGCAACTATGTTCTGAATGTGTTAGAGCCTTATGCACAGGCAGAGGCAATGATGAATGTAACCAATCTATTGCATCCAAAAGGTACCGCTTATTTTGCTGTGCGTCGAGATTTAGCAGAAGAAGGATTCCGACTGCACGCTATTCACAAGCAATATACTTATCAATGCAATGTCAAACTACCCTTTAAGAGTTTGGTTTGCAATAAGAGTTATGAGTTATACCAATACAACCATTTCAACAAACTTCCTCGGATTGAAGGTGAACGATGCCCATTTTGCCGTCTCTCACGACGTGTGGAAATAATATGTGAAACAGCAACCTGCGTTGCGTTTTATGATGGTTATCCTGTATCTCCGGGGCACGCCCTGATTATTCCCAAACGACATGTAGCATCATACTTTGACCTTACGAATCATGAACGAGAGGCTATGAATGTTATGCTTCAATATGTGAAGTATAAAGTTGATGAGCGATTCCATCCTGACGGTTATAATATTGGCATTAATGTAAACGAGGCTGCCGGACAATCCGTCTTTCACGTTCACATGCACCTTATTCCCCGTTACAAAGGTGATGTAGAAAATCCCAAAGGGGGAATTAGAGGTGTCATTCCAAATAAACAGAAGTATTAATCAAATTAAATAAAAAATTGACTTTATTGTTTACTCGAAATCTCCAAAAATAATTTTATAATGTTAATCTCTTCAGTCAATAACCTTATACCTCCATTTAATAGCGGAAATTCGTCATACTTTGATTCGCTAAATAAGCGATTAGATGAATATGTGGAGTTTGTAAAGAGTAATATTACGTCTGATAAATATATTATACGAAAGATAGAAAATACTAATAAATCAATATTATCCGCCATAATGGATATCAAACGTGCTAATTCCCAGGATGCGTACAATCGTATTAGCAAATTAATAATTGATGAGAAAGATAGTATTGATTTACCCTCTTATATTCTTAATTACAATACTCCGCTAGTGAGATTACGCTATTCTGAATTGGATTTGGTTTATCGTCGTGATATTTTTCATATACCTTATTCTCTCAGACATAAAGTTGAACAACAAAGATTTTCCATCACAGGTGTTCCATGTTTATATTTATCAGGGTGTGCCTTTACCGCATGGCTCGAATTAAATAAGCCTAATTTTTCTAATCTTTGGTGTGCATCCTTTAGAGCTAACAAAGAGATAAAAGTTCTTGATTTAGCCATTCGACTTGATTCTATTTTAGAAGAACATAATAATATTGGAAAGCTTCTATTTTATCCCTTTGTGTTAGCAACTTCTTACACAACAAAATATCCACAAAGCCCTTTCAAAGAAGAATATATTATATCAAATATTATCCTTCAATCAATCATTAATAATACCCATTTAAAGGGTATAAGATATTTTAGCACAAAGATAAATAACTATAAACCCGAATTTTCATGGATGGCATCTAATATAGTGTTGCCCGCATTAGATAATAACGACGAATATGATGATGAATTAGCCACTTCATTCTTACTTACCTATCCTCAGCCATGTTCTACTCTTATACATAGCCCCAATATTGGAGGTGTGAGTTGTATGGGGCTTCCAATGACTGAATATCATGTTAGAGATAATATCTCAGATGGAATATGCCATTTTGAACCTAGAATATTTGAATGGTATACATCAACACAATTCTTTAATATTGATGGTTATCTTAGATCGGATCTATCATATTTGCCAATTGAACAAAATTAGGACAAAAGTATGGCATACGAAGATCGGTATAAGGAAGAAGATCGGTATAAGAAATTTGAACAGTATCTTACTTCTGGGGAACCGGGAGTAGAGTAACGCGCTCGCAATTAGTAGATAACAATAGAATTGTAAGATGCCAACGCATTGATTAAAGAGATATGAGCGAATTTGACGAGTACATAGTTCACGGCGAACCGGGAAAGAGGGAGAAGGCTCATGCTTGGCAAGCTGCAATCGGTCTTCAGGATGTAGATGGGTTGAAGGTTTCAACCTATCTGCTTGATACCGCGCATCAACACATTGAAGGAGACATTACCATTGATGTTTAAAAAGTAAACCTCATTAAGAAGTATAATAGTTAAAGAATAATGGATAAAGATCATGACATACAGATTGAGAAGGCTCTGAAGGCTTATTTGGCTTCGGGAGTTGAAGATCAGGTGGACTATCAGAAGTTCTACCTCTATTCCATCGTGACACATTCAACGGCTATTGAGGGTTCTACTGTTACTGAGATCGAGAATCAACTTCTTTTCGATGAGGGCATTGCCGCAAAAGGACGTTCTCTGACTGAACAGATGATGAATGTCGATCTAAAAGACGCGTATCTTCATGCTTTCAGAATTGCCTCTGAAAATCCGACATACACTCCGCAGCAATTGCAACAGCTATCGGCACTTGTAATGCGTCGGACAGGAAGCGAATACTCCACTATTGCCGGACAATTTGATTCATCCAAGGGCGAGTTCCGCCTGTGCAATGTCAGTGCTGGTATAGGAGGGAGAAGCTATCTTGCCTATAACAAAGTTCCACGCGCCGTGGAGGACTTCTGCAAATGGCTTAACGATGAAATTGCCAATATAGACAAGACAGATATAGCAGCTTGCTATCGTCTGAGTTTTGAGGCTCACTTTCGACTCGCAACTATTCACCCTTGGGTTGATGGCAATGGACGCACTACCAGATTAGTAATGAATATGATTCAATGTCAGTTGGGTCTCATTCCCTCCATCGTAAGAAAAGAAGACAAGGGAGAATATATCCAATCTTTGGTTGACAGCCGTGAGAATGAAGATTCTACCATAGCTCAGGATGTTATGCTATGTCATCACATCGCAAACCTCAACCGCCGAGTTATACAGTATCAAGAAAATGACACTGTAAATCTGCAACCTGATACTGTAAGTGACACTGTAAATTCGCAGAATGACACTGTAAATGAAATGAAGGAAGGTTTGAAGAGGATCTACATAGCCATTCAAAAAAATCCGGAAATTACCCATTCACAACTTATGGAAATCATCAACATCTCCGAATCAACTGCCAAGCGAGCAACCAGAGATCTTAAGAAATTAGGTTACATAGAAAGGGAAGGTTCAGACAAAACCGGTCGATGGGTTATCCTTAAATAAAAGTTATGAGCGAATTTGACGAGTATATAGTTCACGGTGAGCCGGGACAGAAGGAGAAGGCTGATGCTTGGCAAACGGCAATCGGTCTTCAAGATGTAGATGGGTTGAAAGTTTCAACATATCTACTCAACACTGCGCGTCAACACATCGAAGGAGACATTACCATTGATGAGGCTCGTGAACGCATCAAGGTTTATTATGAGACTAAATCAGGACATGATGAAGTTGATGAAGAGGGAGACAAAGCGTCAGTCAACATCGCTAAGATTCTCAGTGAGCCGTCGTTTGCATTCTCATTAGTTGGATTGACCTCAATTCATCGACGTATCTTTGAAGGAATATTCAAGTTTGCCGGACAGTTGCGAATGGTAGAACTTAGCAAAAAGGAATGGGTACTTGGAGGAAATGCCTCAGTAAGCTACCAACCGGCTGTTGACTTACGCGAAGCCATCGATATGACCTATCACGGGAGAAAGAATTTGATTATTCAAATCGACCAATGACTGAGGTTATCAAGCATTTGTCTCAGTTTGTAGCGGATCTATGGCAAATCCACCCTTTCCGTGAGGGGAATACCCGAACAACTGCGGTATTTCTGATAAAGTATCTCCGCTCAATGGGTATTCCGGCGACCAATGATATGTTCAAAGAACATTCATGGTATTTCCGTAATGCACTCGTCAGGGCATCATACAAAGGATTGAATATCTCACCAACAACCGAATTTATCGAATTATTCCTGCGTAACGTTATCCTCGGCGAGAAGAATGAACTCCGCAACCGTGATATGCTTGTCGGTTCATCCCTTCCAAAAACAACCGCTCAAAGTGCAACAGAAGATAGCCCAAAGAGCAATATTTGCACTTTGAATTGCACTTTGGAAGAAACAGCTGTGCTTCGGTGCATCGAGGCTAATCCCAAGATGACTCAAAAAGAAATGGCATCAACAATCCGTAAATCAGAACGCACAGTAAAGACCATCACTTCTGCTCCCGTAGAGAAAGGAATCATTATCCGCCGAAACGGCCGTCGTAATGGCTGGTGGGAAATCAGTTCTACAAAAACGGCGCCTATGACCGAGGAAAATGAATTATAATTACTCTATTTAACTGAATCTAATAATCCAAAATATATGAGATAATATCATTAATTGATAAAAATTTTACTAATTTTGCAAAAAAACAACATTTAGTCATGGTAAATAAGAACGTAAAAATATCCAAAATTTCGGTCAATGGTCTATTTCATACTTTTAATCATGAAATACGATTAAATAATGACGGAGTTGTTATAGTAATCGGAGAAAATGGGATTGGTAAAACTACAATATTAAAAATAATTGATTCTATTTTTTCTAAAAAATTTGATTACCTGTTTACCATTGATTTCGATTCAATAGAACTTTCATTCTCAAGAACCAAATGGATCCTGTATAAGAAAGATGAAAATTCTATAATCATTAAAAATCAAACTCTTAATGAGGAATTTGAGATTAAGCCGTCGAAAGACAATCCTTCCTTCTTTTATCGAAAATTTATTATTCAAACATCTGAGAATGAATGGTTCGACAGACGAATAGGTAGACCCGTATCCAGAGAAGACATAATTCATAGATACGGTATCGATCCACTCGATAAATCTGATAACCATCCTGATTGGTTCAATAACGTTATAGCTGATAATCATGTAATATTCGTACAAACACAAAGATTGTATCGAACAGATTACGAGAAAGAACGTGACGGAAAGTCATTGGAATATATGGTAAAAACCTATTCTGATGAGTTAGTGAAAATATTACAAGATAATAATGCTCTTTTCACAGCACAGTCAATACAGTTAGATAGTACCTTCCCGATTCGACTTATCAAAGCTCTCAAAAGTCAGAAACCCAAAGATACATTAAATAATATAAGTGATATTATTGATGAGATTACTAAATTAAATCAATATAGAAGCTTATTGAATTCAGTTGGTATAATTGACAAACAGGACGACGAGGTTATTAACAAGTCTTTTGAGACTCTTAGTGACCCCAATGCATTGTCTATCTTAAATCTCTATATAACCGACAATAAGAAGAAACTAGATATTTTTAAAGATACAGCAAGAAAACTGGAGATATTATTAAATATCATAAATAAGAGATTTAAATATAAAAAACTTTATATAGATAAAAAAGAGGGATTTATTATCAAGTCTAATAACAGCGGTAGAAAAATCAATCTTATAAACCTCTCGTCAGGAGAACAAAACGAATTAATCATATTCTATAATTTATTATTTAAGACTAATCAAAATGATATAGTTTTAATTGATGAACCAGAGATATCGTTACATATTGCATGGCAACAACGATTAATTGATGATTTAAAAGAAATAGCCAGGGAATCTGGGATCTCATTGGTTATCTCAACTCATTCTCCAGATATTATTGGAGATAATTGGAGTCTTGTACAAACATTATCAGGAGAAGAATAACAATGGCTGAGGGAAGAGATATTGCCGCATGGGTTACCGCCAGCCGTATGTCTGGAAAAAACTACTTCTTTGTAGAAGGTGTATCAGATGAAAATTTCTGGAAAAAATATATCAATAGGGATTTGATTCAAATTCAACAGCTAAATGGATGGGAAAATGTAGTTAATTGCGTCCGAAAGTTTAATGACGCAGAGCTATCGACTAATTGTATTGGCGTAATTGATCGAGATTTCGAAGAATTATATCCGTATAAATCAATAACTGAAGAAAATATTTTTTTTACCGACTTTCATGACATTGAGATGATGATGTATATGAGTCCGGCATGGGATTTTGCTCTTAAAACTATTGATAAAAGAAATCGTATTAAAATATCTTCAAAAGATGTATTGGTATCCGCCTTGGATATAACAAACAGA
The DNA here is from genome assembly GCA_958352885.1 of uncultured Duncaniella sp. Taxonomy (GTDB): domain Bacteria; phylum Bacteroidota; class Bacteroidia; order Bacteroidales; family Muribaculaceae; genus Duncaniella. The sequence goes on along the minus strand of CATWQI010000015.1, from coordinate 20,701 downwards.
ATCGGTTATTTAAAACTTGCTTCGCATAAAAATAATTGGGGATTAGTATTTAAAAAATATAATAAAAATCATGATATTGAGTTGCCAAAATATGAGAGAATAATCAATACTTCAGGCAATTATGAAGGAGATGAAAAATTAATTCAATACATACATCGTTTTTCAACTTCGAATAGTTCAAAACCTATGCCTAAAATAGAAGATATTTCTGATGAATTTATTAATATAAGCAAAGAAGAATTGCCTTCCGAGCATCTTTCAAATGGTCACGATATAACTTATGTAATGGTTTATATTCTTCGAAGGAAATATAAATTGAGCGAAAATTATATAACTTCAGATGTGGTTGACATAGCGGTAAGCTCCGCTTATAATGTAGACTTGCTAAAACAATCAAAATTATTCGAAGCAATAGAATTATGGTGTAAAAAATATTCAAAGGATTTTTTTTATAGATAGAATTAGTCACAAGTAAGATTATGTTTATTGAGGACAACACTCAGCAGGATGAATACATGATAATTCGAACCCTCCAGATTCTGTATTACAAAATGTTAGTTCGGATAAAAGATTGATATATAAGTTGAATATGCAGGAAAGGAAGAATCCTTAAAAAATTCTCCTATACTTTGAATGGTTGTAGAGTCTATTATGTGGCATATCATTATTGCAAAAGTTTATTAAATCAAACTTCTATGACTGCGGAATCGTCAAAGTTGGTGTTTTTGCCACATAAGAGGTAGCCGAGGGGGTTGCTGACAAGGTGGGTGTTGCCAATCATCAGGTCGGTACGATGATGGGAGTGGCCATAAATCCATGCGGAGATTCGGCTGTCTGCAATGTAGTTGCCGAGTTCAGTGGCGTAGGCGGCATTCAGTACACTTCCTTTGTGTCTATCTTCGATAGCTGCGAATGTTGGTAGATGGTGCGTAACTACAACAATCTTTTCGGCATCGTTTTCGCTTACCGACTGCTTGATAAACGCGAGGTTTCTCTCAAACTCATCATTGATGTTCTGAGGAATGAGACGTCGCTTGTTATAAAGAATCTAGGTGTAGTCGTTCATTCCATTCTGAATGGCGAATTCATCAACAGGTGGTATTCTTGACCATAATGTTGATAGAATTAAATCTACGTTATCAATCCTTGCTACTTTGTTGTGATAGTAAACGACATTTGGTAAGAACATCTTTTGCCAGCTCTCGCCTTGTACTGCAATATCTCCGTTGTTATAGTATTCATGATTTCCAGCAACCATAAGCACCTGACGGTAGTTTTCAGAAGCCCATTTCCAGAATCTTAAGTGCGGGATTGTCGTGTCAACGAGATAACCAACATCTCCAGCAATGACAAGCACATCGCCGACCACCTCCAGTGGCAGTGATTTCATGAAGCGCATATTATCATGAAACTCCATGTGCAGATCGGAGCAATACTGTATCTTCATCAATTAAACGGATTTCTTATATAACATAAAGTTACAGCATATATTTGAATCTGCCGAGCATTTTTGCAATGAAATTCCCTTAGAGCTAGTCGCAAATTTTATTACCGCCGTAATTATTACCGTGGTGATAAAGTGTATAAGTTAATTCTACAGTTCTTTGGGTAGAATATTTTGCAGGTTGGAGATTTTTGAATAATTTTGTAAATATCATTCTACAGAATATTATAGCGTATATTTAGTTTTAATTATCATTATAATGATATTATCAAATAAGTCTCTGACTACTCCCGATGTAATCCGGAATCTTGGATTAAGGTTCCGCGATTACAGGTTGCGGTTGAGGATGACCCGTAAAGAGGTCTCCGAGGCTGCCTCAATCGGTATGACTACTCTCTATAAGTTTGAGTCCGGCAATATGACTGACATTTCTTTCAGCACCCTACTGAGATTAATGAGGGTGATAGGTCTTAGCGATAATTGGGAGTCATTGCTGCCGGAGTTGCCGGAATCGCCGTATATGTATGATGACAATGACAAGAAAATTCAGCGAGTAAGACACTCTTCTAAAAAGTGAGTTATGAAGCATCTGAAGGTAAAATTATGGGGAGAAGAAATCGGACGGCTCGTTTGGAACTCAGCGACGAGACGGATATACTTTATGTATAACCCTGATCTAAACAATATTCCTGATATTGCTCCTTTGCTGTCATCTGCAAAGAACCGTAATGCTCTTTTACCGATTTATGGTGATGAGCGACCGCTGTATCAGGGTTTGCCACCATTTATCGCAGACTCATTGCCTGATTCGTGGGGTAATACTCTTTTTGATAAATGGGTGAAGGATAATAAGATTCCTCGCAATAAAGTTACTCCGCTTTATAAGCTTATGTTTCTAGGCACACGAGGAATGGGCGCTTTGGAATATGAACCATGTGCTGATGATCTTACCCATAATCGAAAAATCGACATCAAATCTCTATACGATATATCTCTGAAAATTCTTGAAGACAGGGATAATATAGTTCTGAATACTAATGATGAGCTGACTTTGCAGGCACTTCTCGCGGTTGGCACATCTGCCGGTGGAAGGCAGATGAAAGCTATTATTGCCATAAATGAGGAAACCGGGGAAATCCGCTCAGGACAAACGGATGGACTTGATGGCTTCGACTACTATATCCTGAAATTCGGTGATAAGTCCATGCCGATTGCTGAAATTGAGACTGCTTATTACAATATGGCTATCGCTGCCGGAATCGTTATGGAAGAATGTCGGTTATTCCCGGTTGACGGTATAAACCATTTTCTTACGAAACGATTTGACAGAACTCACGGAAAGAAAGTACACATGCAGACTTTGGCAGCGATGAATCCCGAAGCCCGCAGTTACGAAGACCTCGTGGCAACATGTCGAGAACTTTCAATTTCGGAGTCAGAGATCGAGCAGCTTTTCTGCCGAATGGCTTTTAATGTTATGACCAACAACACTGACGATCATAACAAGAACTTCGCGTTCCTTCTTGAAGAAAATGGTAAGTGGCGAATGGCTCCGGCATACGATATGACTTTTATTTTCAATACAAGCGGAACCGGCCCTAATATCGAGAGAAGATTGAGTATCGGAGGCAAAACAAGCGAGATTACAAAAGCAGACTTATTCGATTTCGCAAAACAAAACGATATTAAGAATGCCAACGCGATGATAAACCGGGTTGCAGATGCCATCAAAGATTTCAACCGATACGCATCCGAATATGGTATCAGCCAACCGTGGCGCAGCATCATCCAGAAAACCCTAACTGAAAACCTCATTACATTCGGTTATCAAGATAAAGAGGATGATGCCAATTCATCGTTCAGCGACACGTTTGGAAGAACCGTTGATAATCTTTCCCTCTCTGTTAATTACAAGGGGCATATTGATGTGTCTGCATTTATCAATGGAATGCGTCACCGAAAATTCATTCGACCGAATATGGAAATCTATTCCGAACTGATGAATCAAGATATTTTCAATCTTCCAATCCAAGAGAAAATCCGATTAGTAGAAACTCTCTTCCCTTTGTTCCCTTTGGAATAAATCGATACAAGTACTTGAGGTCGGCGAGATCGTTGATATATTGTAATGTCATTAAAAATCAATATTTTTGTAAGCAGATTGAGAAATATTGCGTTGAACTTCTCTAAATTTTATATTTTAATATTTGTAAAAAATAAAGATGGATAATCAAACGACAATAGGACGCCTATTTGGCGAAGATATGATTTCCTTCGTGATACCGAGCTATCAACGAGCCTATTCGTGGAGAGTCGGTAAAGAGGGGCGCGTCGGACAAGTCGATACATACCTCAACGATATAATTGACCAGCCTGACAATTCGAGCTATTTTCTTGGGCACTATCTTTTTGAGAAGACACAAAGTAATAGATATGAACTGATAGACGGCCAACAGAGATTAACGACCACGGTCATTTTTATGAGTTGTTTAGTGAAAGAATTGCGTAAACGTGAGATTACAACCTTTGAGTACAATAAGACTACTTACGCCACCGAACAAATCTATGAGCGCTACCTTCAACCGCGTTATGGATGTCAGAAATTTGAAACTGTTCCGGAAGATTCGTCCTTTTTCAATGAATTCATTATTCAATGCGATAGTAACAGCAAAGTAAGAACATGCAGACAATCAGAACGGCGCATACGGCAAGCGGCTGCCTATTTCGAGGATAAAATGGCTGCGCAAACCGACCTACAAACTCTTTATAAATGGTTTTATTTGCTTGACCATGCCATCATAACGACCTTCGTGTTGAGTGGTGAATCCGCAAAACTGACTGCTACCCAAATTTTTGCGTTTCAGAATGACCGAGGGTTGGGACTGACGACGTTAGAGAAATTGAAGGCTTTTCTAATGCATCAGATATATAGTAATAATGCTAATAATGCCATCAGCAATATACACTCGATAGAAGCAAAATTTGCTTCTATATATAACTATATCGAAAGACTTGATACGAGTGAAGATACGGTGTTAGGATACCACTGTTCGGCATTCCTTCCAAGTTATGATTCACCCCTGGATGCCATTAAGGATAGTTTGCGCCGATCAAAAGATAAATCACATTGGATAAATACGTTTACCAGCGAGTTATGTCGCTCATTCTCCTTAATGTGCGAAATAGAAAATACTTGGCATCTATTTAATAGCCCCATCTCAGATGTTTGTATTCTCGACAAGTCAAACGCTATGCCATTGGTGATGAAGCTATGTCATTTCAACAGCGTTGGAGTTGAGGTCAAGAACATTCCGGCTATTGATAACGCATTGAGATTGGTTGAAAAGATATTGTTTAAAATGACCTATACGTTGGGTGGTTATAGAACCAACAACCTAATCGCGATAGCTAAAAATTATAAAGAGGATGAGTATGACAAACTCATTGCCGATCTCAACGACAAATGTAATCACGGGTTCAAATGGTATTGGGATTTTAATGGAGATTGTCTGCGCTATTTTACCGCCAATAAAAATCATTATCGTCGAGAGCTAAGATATGTGCTCTATAAGTATGAGAATCATTTACGATCCAAAGCTCGGCAACCACTGTTGTCACCAGATGAATGCACAAATGTGTTCAGAGAGGTCTCAGTTTCAAATACGTTAGACCACATCACTCCGCAAATGCCTGATTTTACAGAATATACCGAAGATTTTAGCAGAGACTACCTTAGTAATATTGGCAATCTCTCGCTTCTTACTTGGGGCAACAACTCGGCCAAGAAAAATCATAATCCTGCAAATGATGATGTAATGGAAATTTATAATAGCATTTTCTATTCTCAAAAGGAGATATATGAAATATTGAGGGAGAGAAAGCAATGGAAAGAATCCGAGATTGATGAACGACGCGATAAGATAATTGCCTTTATAATGGATAACTGGTTGAGTTGACATTTTCTGAAATTTTCCACTACTCATCGTGCGGGTATTTTTTCGAGGGGCATGTTCTCCAGATTATTGTGGATTAAACAGCAACCGTTTAGATTTGAGTGTCAATTTATGGCAATCGATGTAAGCGAATGCAATGATGTACTCAATGATCGTTTTTCGACTGATGAACAAGAGAGCTATAAGGTTCTTATAATTATTACTGACTAGTAAATAATATTGGCCAATGTAACAATTAAGACTTCATTTAGAGTGAATTGCCGACTTTTGCAATCTTATTTTTGCCGATTGTGGGATTTTTACTAATTTTGTTATCGGAAACACGAACCTACTGGTACAAGTGTGATATACGAAAGCCCTGATTGCGAGCGATTTGTATTTATTTTGCTCAAATTTCTGTAAATGCATTGAAAATGAGCAATTTAAGGGCGTAACATTTGTATAATATAAGGCGTTAAAACGCTGTCTATTAGCTTTTTATGTAGTCTGCATCGTGAAAAAATCACCATCAAAGATCTCGCTATCCTTTGGAAAAAGGACAAGCGACAGTATGTGAAGCAATCCACATACTCAGCCTACGCGCTGATAGTAGAAAACCAAATTATCCCGACCTTCGGCAGTCTTTATGCTGTGACCGAAGCGGATGTACAGTCGTTTGTAATTGACCGACTTAACGCCGGTCTGAGTCAGAAGTACGTCAAGGACATTATCATTGTTCTGAAAATGATAGTCCGCTTCGGAGAGAAACACGGCTACCTCCGGCATTGCGAGTGGGATATCAAATATCCGACTGCTCCCGAAAAGCAGGGCATAGAAGTTCTGACCCCTGGAAACCACCGCAAGATTCTGGACTACATCAGTCAGAACTTCACATTCCGCAATCTCGGCATATACATCTGCCTTACTACCGGGCTGCGCATCGGTGAAGTATGCGGCTTGAAGTGGAGCGATCTCGACACCGAACGCTCCATGCTGACAGTACAGCGCACGGTGGAGAGAATTTATGTTCTCTAAGATGACGGCACCAAGCACACTCAGATTGTGGTCAACACACCCAAGACCGCCAACTCCGTCCGCGAGATTCCAATCAACAAGACTCTTATGATGATGATACGACCTTTGAAGAAGGTTGTCAACAGCGACTACTACGTCATAAGTAACGAACCTCAGCCCATTGAACCTCGCACCTACCGCAACTACTATATGAAGCTGATGAAACAGCTTGGCATACCGCCGCTGAAATTCCACGGGCTCCGACATAGTTTCGCCACACGCTGTATCGAAAGCAACTGCGACTACAAGACCGTCAGTGTCATCCTCGGCCATTCCGACATATCCACGACTCTCAATCTCTACGTCCATCCCGGAGCGGAGCAAAAGAAGAAGTGCATCGACAAGATGCTCCGCTCCCTCTGAGCATCCGCAGGCTATACACATCCTCTACAGTTTGGTTTGGTTAGGCATATATATGCCCGACTAAACCAAACCAATATATAGATATGGCTGAGCAAAAGAAGTGGATCGACAAAACACTACCACTCCCTCTGACAGTCAAAGTATACCGTCATATATTCAGTCAAATTATGACTGATTAAATGGCGGTATATAATTTAGTCATTCGACTTGTTTAATTCTTCTTCGACCAATCTTACTCTTGCTTGCAGTTCCTCAGCCGAGGGAAGCAGATTTGAGGGAAAAGCAATCTGGACATTATCGTACTAAGCCACTCCCATTAGGGTTTGTATTCCTTTGAAAGCCCAACGTACATCGGTTTCATCTTTATCGCTGCAAATCAACAGTCCTATTGTGGGATTGTCATCAGTTTCTTTAAGTAGCTCATCAACAGCATTGACATAGTAGTTGAGTTTTCCGGCATACTCAGGATCGGAGGGCTTTACTTTCAGTTCGACCACAACGTATGCCTTTAGGCGGATATGGTAGAACGGCATATGCCCGACTTTACCATATCAATAGTTATGACTATCTGAATTTCTTGAAGACACTATTGAACAATAATTTCAGTGTTTCTTCGAGAAACGATAGAGAACGAAAATTTACTAAAATGTTCTATTATATTATCTGGCTTAACGACGTTGATAAAGTTAATAAGGTATATAAGAAATCCTTTGACTCTATTGACGATGCAATTGCTTCTCTTAAAGATCAGTCTTGGATAGTAGAAGACTTACAGACGCTTATAGATATTAAAATAGAATCGCTTAGCAAGACAATAAGATGGTTTGATGTAGCTGATGGTTCAGAAATAGAACGTTATGGCTGTTATTCTGCTGATGAGATTAGAAGATAAACCCAGCAGATGGCAAGTATTGGGCACACAATACAATAAGTATAAGAAGTTTGCAATGGTGTTCGTGACTCTTAATAAGTCGGATAAAGAATACTCTCCTTCTACTTTATATGAGGATTATGCAATTTCTCAGTCTCAGTTCCATTGGCAATCGATGAATAAAACACAAGAGCAGAGCGAGGAAGGACAACGTATAATCAATCAGAAAGAGAATGGTTGGAAATATGTTCTTTTCGTTCGAGACTCAAAGACTGACGAATTTGGCAATACTAATGGTTACTATTGTTTGGGTATGATGGACTTTAATTCCAGTCATGGAGAATGCCCAATGAATGTTGTGTGGGATATGCATGAACCTATCCCCGGATTCTATTCTCGAATCAGCAAAAGCCGTTTAATGTATAAGTATGATAAAAAGGACAATAAAAGTTATAGTGGCTGCTATAGTAGATTACGGAAAGATATTAGTCGCACAATGACCGATGTCCGACAAAGCCTACAAATTGCTGAAGGAAGTTTCCAGAAGGTAAGATTGAAAATGGAGAAACTAAAGAGGTTGCTATAAGGCGTAAAATTCGAGAAGAACTTGATTGCGAAATAGAGGTGGAGTTTCTTTTGCCTGAAATAGAGTATGAATATCCGGACTTCATTTTAAGGATGATTATATGTATCTGTTTTTCGTAAACACGACAATCCCGCAACTGAGATTTTGGGAATTGGCTTCTGAAAACTACCGTCAGGTATTGATGGTTGCTGGTAATCATGAATATTACAACAACGGAGATATTGTAGCGCAAGGCGAGAGTTGGCACAAGATGTTCCATCCAAATGTAGGTTATTAACACAATAAAGTTGTGAGGATAGATAATGTTGATTTCATACTACCAGCATTATGGTCAAGTATACCACCTGTGTTGATGAATTAGCCATTCAGAATGAAATGAACGACTGCGCCCAGAATCTATACAACACACGTCGCCTCATTCCTCAGAACATCAATGATGAGTTTGATGGAAACCTCGCGTTTATCAAGCAGTCAGTAAGTGAAAGCGATGCTGAAAAATTTGTTGTAGTCACGCACCATCTTCCAACATTCGCAGCTATTGAGGATAGGCATAAAGGAAATGTACTGAATTCTGCCTATGCCACCGAACTTGGCAATTATATTGCCGACAGCCGAATCACAGCATGGATCTACGGACATTCCCATCACAACACCGCCCTGATGATTGGCCATACCCACCTTGTCAGCAATACCCTCGGTTACGTCTTTTGTGGCGTACACTCCAATTTTAATGATTCCGCAGTTTCGGAAGTCTGATATATTGGACTATGCAACAAATTACATCATTGCTGTTAGGATTCTGGTTGGCAATGTTGATATATCGTACTTTTTAATGCTCGTGAAAAATTATTTTGTGGATTTGTGAAAAAATATTAACTTTGCGGCCAATTAAAACGAAACAAATGGCAAGACAGCATTGTAACATACTAATCAGCAAAGGCATTCAGGGCTTAAAAGGCTTTGAGCGCAATGCGTATGTGCTTATGCCGTCATCAATCGGCACAACATATTGCAGAACTGTCCGACCGGTTTGTTTCAGTACCTCAACTGACATAAGTTAGTCTACAAATATAGACTGCTGAGATATAACGACTGTCGGAAAGTCCTTACCAAACTTCCCAATAGTCGTTTTTTTGTGTCCATACCGATATAACCTTCTCCATCGTGATTAGCACCGGACACACATTTCAATAATTGCGCCTTATGACGCATAATTCGCAAAAAAATGAAGTTTAATGAACAAAAGAAATTATATCGTCAAAATGCTCTGATTCAGTCGGACATATGCAGCCTCCCCGATAGTAGTGGCCTTGATGTTATTTTAGTTCCCGATGAATGTGCTGAAATCATCTGTCATATACATAAGGCAATGGAGCGTCTTGCTCCTATGGGTGATGATTGTAGAAGAAGTCTTTGGTTTGAGGTCAAGGGCAAGAGGTGGGAGTGGTACCGCTTGTCGGTATCTACCTATAAGAACCGTCATTATCTTTACATCACCGGAGATCCACATGACCATCATATATTCTGTGATAAGGAAGATTGTAATTCTCATCGCTGGTTCTTCGAAGATATGCTAATTGGAATATTCTCAAAAATAGAGAAATATGTTGTCGGGCTTGTTGATAACATTCTGTCTGCGCCCGAACAGTATAATGCGTATGTTGAGAAATATTTGAGTTACTATCGGAGAGAAGGGTTGATAAAGAGGTCGATCCTGAACTCATTGATTGCTGACAATCGCTATGATGGGATTGATATACCTCGGGTAATCAACATCTATGAGAATCAGGTCGAGCCTACTCAGTTCTCCGAGATGACTCTCAGACGCTATATGCACTACTGGCGTATCGCATACGAAGCTGTATATGACAAGAAGCATGGAGATGATATAGAAGTCTTCCGTCACTCAAGCAAAGGATATGAGATTAAAGAATATAATCTCGACTCTGATAATGATTTCAGGAGATGGAAGACAGATGTCTCTCCCTATCATGGTTTTGATGTGGTGTATGCCAGAGTTCCCTTGTGCCCCGAATTTGCCAATGGGCAATGGCATTTCTATATCGGTACCCGCAGCTATTGGAATCTTGATGATTGCTTTAAGGCGGTCTTAGGATTGTCTGATGCTGGAATCTCGGTTGAATTAGGAGAAGTCGAACATATACTCGGAATCTTGAATGAGACTGACTATGTTGAGATTACTCCTTATGCATACAGATATATGCAGGGCGATGACATCGGTAGTCAGACGATGCTTCCTTATGCTGACGAAGTCGACAAGGATGTTATCAAGAAAATAATTGCAAACGCTAAGTGGAATAAGATTGAGAGTGTAAGCCCTCTCGCTTAACAACTTATAAATTAGAAAAGTTATGAAAATTCAATATGCATCTGACCTCCATCTGGAGTTTCATGAAAACAGCCGCTGGATGAAAGATAATCCACTGATAGCAGTGGGCGATGTTCTGATATTAGCCGGTGACATCGGCTATCTCGGTGATGACAACTACGGGCGACATCCGTTTTGGGACTGGTGTGCGGAATCGTTCCGTCAGACTATCATCATTCCCGGAAATCATGAGCTATACAAGAGCTTCGACATAAACGAGCTTCATGAAGGGTGGCAGCTTGAAATCAGACCAAACGTCAAAGCCTGCTATAACTGTGTGATTCCATTATACCCTGACATAGACATCATAGCTTCGACGCTTTGGGTGAAGATTCACCCTTGGGATGAATATCAGACTGAACGTGGTGTGACTGACTTTCCCCGTATCAGAAACGGACAGTTCCGGCTTTCGGCACAACGGTTCAATGAGGAACATGAACGGTGCCGCGAGTTCATCGAAAGAAGCGTGGCGGCAAGTAGAGCCAAACATATTATCGTGGCCACTCACCATGTGCCATCTTTTGAACTGATGTCTGACGAGTTCAAAGGTAGTCCCATCAACGGGGCATTCACCTCTGAGCTTGACGACTTCATAGCCGGCAGCCGTATCGACTACTGGATTTACGGTCATTCGCACCGTAACATAAACAAAACAATCGGCAACATCCGTTGCATCTGCAACCAGCTCGGTTATATTTTCCAAGGCGAGCAAAAGGGCTATCATCGGGATGCCATAATAGAAATCAATGACAATGAACTTCAAATTTGACGCAAGTCGGGTATTCTTCACATCCGATACCCACTTCAACCATACGAATATAATCAAATACTGTCAGCGTCCGTTTCGTGACGTTCACGAAATGAACGAGACAATCATAGCGAATTGGAAAAACATGGTAGCCCGGGATGATATAGTTTTTCATCTCGGCGACTTTTGTCTTGGAGGTGCCGATGAGTGGAACCGGATTCTTGACCGTCTAAACGGCAGAATCTATCTCATTCTCGGCAACCATGACCTAAAGAATATCAGGCAGGGGTTCATAGATTTGTTTGAACACGTTGCAATGTCGATGTGCATACAGATAGGGAAGAATAAAATCTACCTGAATCACTTTCCCTATCTGTGCTATGAGGGAGGCTATCACAACGACGTCTGGCAACTGTTCGGGCACGTCCATACACGCCCATCAAATACCGGGATAGATGCCACCCGACTTCAATATCTTTACCCGACACAACTCGACGTCGGCGTAGACAACAATAACTTCGCTCCTATGTCTTTCGATGAAGTTCAAAACAAGATTCAAAGGCAGATTGAGCGGCAAAACAAATAAATTGACAAACTATGAGTGGAGGACATTTTGACTATAAACAATTTTGGATCAGAGAAATTTCGGATACTATCGAGAGGGATATCGCACGGGCATTACGTCCCAGACCTGCAAAGGTACATGAAGATTACTGGGTTATCGATAAGATGGATAGCATCTGTTCTTATTATATCTACCCAAGATATAGCATGGAATTTGTATCTTACGAAGAGGCTGAGACATATCTTACGCAGCGAGAAGAAGTTGAAAGAGCAGAAGCGAAATACGCTGAACGCTTTTTCAAAAATGACGTTACTTTCCAATCGAAATTGGAATATATGAACGGTACTAAAGAGGATGAAACAATTCCTGTACTTTTTGCAATCCATCATTGTGTCTATGACAGCTATCCTTATGGTGCCGATGTTTTAGAACTTGAAGACTCGACATTGGAAACGATGAAGCAAGCATACCGTCAGCTTCGCATCGCAGAAATTTATGCACATCGGATAGACTGGATGATGAGTGGCGATGACTCTGAGGAGACATTACAAAAACGGCTTCAAAAAGAACTTCAAGCTTTTGAAGCGGAATTCCAGGTGAAAGATTGGTCTATATTAGATATCGAAGAATAATAAATCAACGGCAAACGCATCAAACATGCTTACTGTGTTTGATGCGTTTTCGTTCTGTCATACTCCTATAAACAGCTAAGTATCAGACATCGCAAAACTTTATGCGAAAATTTAACTTACTATCTTGTAATTCGTTACTTTATTTAGCGTCTCAACAATTAATTATTCTTAGCAATGACATACAGTTGAAAGACACGGTATTTGTTAACCCTATTTCTCCAGAATCTTCTTTATGGCGAATTGTAGCCCGCGGATTTCTCCTCTGAGACTTTCTCTGACCTCTTTGGTGTCATCATCGCAATTGCACAACCGGTTCTTGATGCTGTTTATTCTCGCTTCAAGTACAACCGTTAGATTATCAATTGACCGCCTGCCATACTCGACAACAGGATCCACTACAGCACTCACTTGGTCAGCGGATCTTAATACCTGATTTTCATCCTCAACAATGCCAGACTCATCCGACTCATCAATGGATAATTGATATTCATTACCACTCAATACGGCCTCAAATTCCTTAACGAATCTTTCATTCTCTGTCACTAACCTATCTGTACGAGAAATATAAGTTAAACATAACTTCAATATATTTTTAAATATGGGAGCCTCGATTCCTTTCCCCTTCCTCTTCGCCAAAGCCCTGCCATAATTGGTATTTGTCCTGCTGACGCTTATTGAATTCTCGCATGACATTTTTCTGAAATCGATGCGTACAGATTCATGATGAATCTTATCATTACAGAATGAAAAGAGTTCTATAAAATTGTCGCTATGAAGAACTTGATAGAATTCACTCTGCTTGCGAAACGCTTTTCTCAGCAACTTAAATACCTTGTCGAACTGCTTGTCAAACTCTGACTGCGACACAGGCAACACCTTATTCAGTACAGTGGATTCCGGGGTAACAAACGGTTCATCGCCGACACGCACATCTACTGACAACGAAGGAAAAAACTTGCCGGCGAAATTGACATCTATGGCATAATCCGGATTAAAAAGAGTCATTGTCTCCGCTTCGCAGAATTCCTCACGCTCCATTCTCCCGTTATTGTCCCGCATCCTCATATCCATCCTACGGCTCAGAAAATACACATTGTCCATATTCCGTCAAATTTATGAAAATCATCAATTAGATACTTTGTCACCGCCGTGTGCAAGTGCAAATACATATTGATAGATAGCCTTCCAGCCCTCGTCACAGAAGTTCTTCGGCTTCCCAATATAAGTATAAAACATGTCACCCTCTCGAAATGCCGGACATTTGCCAAATCCTTCGACGGCATACACCTCAGCGAGGTCCTCATGAAAAGTCCTTTTCAGAACAGTAATCTTAACTTTATTCATTTGATTTATAGTGTACAATATTGCGCATCATACTTTTTTAAACGATATACAGGCGGCTTTGTTTACAAGCACACCTTACAGCAGTTAACGCCTCATTCTTTTTGCGTTTTCCATAATCACATCTTAGGGCTATTGATTACCCAAGTCGCATTGTTCTTTGCGCCAGTACTTGTGAGCAATCCTTTTTCTTTGAGGGTGCGGATTATTCGGTTTTGATTGTGCCATTTTATTCAAATTTTTGTAAGCTTTCGCAGGGTTTGTATTCTTCGATGCCTACGAGTTCCAACTGTAGTGCGTCAACGAGTTGTCGCAGTGCCGGATTACGTTGTATCTTTGCCGAAAATACATGAACAGGAAAATTTCTGTCAGCAGGCTTTGCGAGATTCATCAGTGCGCTGATTACTGAGTCGGGGGGTAATATTCTTTTCCCATAGGCTCAGAAATTATAGCCTCCACGGGGACGGCGTTTCATACCGGTAGTGATGGTCGCTGCGGTTTCGACGAGAAGGTGCTGCGGAGTTGTTTACGACCGCCCTTGATCCATGCGTAGATTTGTCCTCATAGAAATAGAGGAGCTTGCCGCGCTTGTAGCCCGGAATGGGTCATTCGGAGCTTTGACCGCGCAGTAAATGGTCAAAAGTGACTTGCCGATTATCTGTCAAGCCTCTTTCGCATGCACGAGTCTGCGTGAGTACCAGGACTGTTTGGAGTGGCTGGCGATGCCTGCTTTTTCAAGCAGGTCAAGCACTCGGTCTAGTTTCTCGGAGAGACCGCTTACCACATATGGCAGCTGGTTGAAAGTGATTTTGGATGTTTCCATACTTACTTTGTTTTTGAAGTTCGTTTGAAATTCTAACGCAAAGTAAAAGAGTGAGTTGGGGGTTATCAACTTAACCATTCCCACTACCTCAAAATAACCGTATGGCAAGTGTTAACCCACTGAAAAAGAGACTCCAAAATCCGAAATTATTTGGATGGTGAAAATCACTACTGTCCACTAAAAATGGACGTGGTTAAAAATTAAATAAATTCGGTTCACTTGAATCATAGAGAACATTGACATTTTTGAAATTCGATTTGTCGAAGAGGTCTCTCAGATGTGTCTTGTCAGTCAGCGAGATTCCAAGAATCTGAAGTACTTCATAGATGCTTCGCTCCAGTTTCATATCGTGCTGTATGATTGCCACAAGGCAATAAGTAATTATGGCACAGTAGATTTGGATACGCACCGCATTCTCTGATGTCCCCCAGAACTTCTTGATGCGCAGATGCTGCTTGATCCATTTGAAGAACAGTTCCACACTCCAGCGGTTGCGGTATAATTCGGCGATTGTCTCGGCGGATGCCGTCAGTTTGTTGGTCAGGAATATGTATCTGGTACCGTCTTCGGGGTCTATGCAGACATCCTTTCAGAGTTTTTCGGGGTAATCCTTCGCACTTTTATAAACCGTGAAGTAGCCGACAGCATCCGAGACGACGTTCTCGGGAAGCCTTCGTTTCCATGTCTCAGGCTTGAACCGGACATTGGTTTTCGCCCTGACGACAAAGAACGCACCGATACGGTTTATCGTGTAAAGGTTGCCGAAATCGTTGTAACCACGATCGAAGATGTAATGCGCTCCCTGCTCATACGGAATCTCCGGCATGGCCTTTGAATCGTGGACTTTTACTTCAGTAATATGCACGAATGCAGGAACTTGAGCCTCCACATCGTAAAGCGTGTGCATCTTGATTCCACCTTTATGCTTACGGAATTTTGCCCACTCGAACACCGACAGACAGAGGTCTATGCTTGTGGAGTCAAAGGCATATACATGACCGTCAATCTCGAAGATTTTCTGTATCCTACGTTTGCGGGCCTCCGCAATCATATAGAACGCAAACTCCTTGAAGATGCGGTAATCGCGCTGCTCGTTAGCCTTGCTAAGATTGCTACGTGTCACGGATTTGCCGATTCCGAGATGGTAAAGCTTTCCTGCATGGGCTTCCATAGCTACGATGAGATCGCGCAGGCTCTCACGGTTAGACAACTGCCCAAGCATCAATGTAAGCAGCTGATTCCAATATGTATAACTCTTTACATACTTGTCTCCATCATACTTGCGTACGAGATAATTGAAGTGATTGCGGTCCATAAACTGGACTAATTGGGCGAAAACGTATCTGTCTTTATTCATAACGGTCTGATTCAGACCGCAAATATAAAATCAGATCCGTTGACTCCAAATTTCTTCACAACAAATTGAATTTCAATAATTTCAAAGTACTCTTATGATTTTTTAGTGGACACTAATGATTCAATAAGCAAAAAAGATATGAGATAAAGTATCTATTTGTACGCTCCTCTGTATGTTACGGAAAGTCAAATGTCGCAATATTCATTTGGTAATCGGACTGTTATCATTGTCTTTGCATTGAGTAACTGTTGTTGGTTCGTGTGCGAAAAAATTGTGCTATTTATATTTGGAGAACAGCGTGTTGAAATAACGGTTGATGTAGCATACAAGATCTTCTGGAGTAGGGGATACTCTGAATTCCGTCGCCTCTTTAGGCAATGCGTTGCCACAAAGAGAATCAAGGGGTACAATCAAGAATTCCTCAGGAGCGAATGGTGTCCGACCAATACCAACAGCAAGAAAGACTTTGCGATGGTTTTCATGCTGAAATTTCTTGTATCGTGCTATTTTATAAGCATCAAATATGATATTGCCATCACTGTCCCTATGTGATTTGTACTTGCATTCAAGATGATAATCGATATATCCGTTCCCGTAAAGTTGTTTTATGTGCAAATCAGGATTCTTGCATGATTCCGCATAAACACCACGTGACGATATGCGGTCCTGGGTTCGATCCAACAATGTCAATCTTTTGTCAGCCAGTAAATCCACGACAAAATCCTCGAAAATGGTGCCCATTTCCTTTACAGACATCTTACTGTAATTACTTTTACGACTCGTATAATCTCCTGCCTTGTATGACTGTGTATGCCCATAGCGTCTTCTCCGCTTAATTAAAGCGAGAATGGCAAGCACAAGAAACAGTATTATAAGAATCTTCATAGTAGTGTAACGCCATACATGCTTCGTCAGTTCAATGGGAATATAGGTAAAATTAATTCTGTACACTTGGATAAGTATTATTAGGGAGTAGTAGAGGTTTCTTTAATCAAAGTTTGGTATGAAAACTTTTTTGCGCAGTTATTGTGATTTTAAATGCAACACAGCCCCGGCATCACTGCCAAAGCTGTGCGATTTTAATATATTTATTTGCTGTTTCTGATATTCTAATCTTGTTAGATTTGTAGTTATAGAGTACGTTTATGGTTTATGTAACATTTGACAGTCGTAGTCCTTTAATTAGAGTTTCGGACATTCTTACTTGGCAGAAGTGGTTACAACATCATGGTTGTATTGTTACTCTTTTCCCGTATCGCATGAATAAAAAGATTCATATAAAAGGGACCGCTCTGACTGGAGACATTAGTTCAATACTACAAGCGTGAAGTCATAGCCGGTTTTATCTTTTTGTGGTACGAAACTGGTTTGCAGAAATGGCTCTGCGGGGCGACCATAACTGTCAAATTTAAGCTGCTTGTCCTCATCGAGATCCTGAAAGGCTCGTATCGACAACTCCTTGCCTATTACTTTTGAAAAATCAACAGGGATTGTGACTGAATCTTCTTCGATCTCGATTGCGACTTTGAGCAGTTCTTCCTCTCCGCAGGTTGCAGAGACATATAGAGTACCCTCGGTATAGGGCAACTCACTAATGATGATTGAATAAGCCGGAGTCTCGGCTTTCGCACTGACGCTAATCGCTATCAATGCGAAGATGAGTAATAACTTCTTCATTTCTTTGCGTTGGTTATTGATTCGTATGATTGAGAATTGTTTAACTTGCGTTGGGATGCACTACGCTTTTTACCTTTGTAGAGATTTAATGCAACTCCTATCCATAATAATTGGCGTGTCGATGATATTTGATATTCTCTCTCATATCCGGCTATTGCACTTAAATCACGGCTTTTTACACTGATATTTCCAATGGGATTGAACGCACCGGCCATAAAAGTTGCGTTGCGATATGTGTAGCCTACGCCGATATTCAGCATATTGTTATTAGTGCTGTATATGTCTTCTCCCCATAGGGCATTGTATGTAGTATTATATTTCAGCATAACCCACCACGGTCCATTTACATACATGAACTGTGCGTTTATAAAGGGTTGCGAATAATAGTGGCGATAGTTGAGACCTTCGCTGACAGCCTTGTGCCAGCCGCCTTCCAAGGAAAGATTCAATTGTTTTATGAACACTGGCATTCTAAGCTGAGCCTTGACAATAAAATCGTTATTATAGCCGGAGTTATAATAAGACTTGACTATCTGATTGTCAATATATGTCTTGGCTCCCATTATTGGATTATGGTTGTAGGTATTGGCGACAGTAATTTTTAGCGATATATCCTTAAATCTGCCGTCAAATTCAAATTTTGTGTCATATTGCTGAAAGGCGGAAACACTTGGATTCCCTTTGCTCCATTGGTACCTATCAATCTGTTGAAGAACCGGGTTAAGTTGATTCACTGTGGGAGACATCGTGTTTACATTTCCTATAAAGGAGATTCCGCCCCACGAGGCAGGAGTATATCGGAAATATATCCGAGGATTTGCATTGAAATAACTATGTTTCAACGGTTCTTTTACGCTATAAGTTGTTCCCCCTATACCGATACTATACTGAATCTTATCCAATGTCTGTTTCCACTCGGCAAATAGGCTTCCCATGACACTTTTCTCATTGATGTTTCCGGAATGATTATAGTCTGCCTCATTCCACTCGCCCAAACTTCGTATGCCGGATGTGAGGATGCCGTTTCCGATTCGACATTCCCAAACTCCTTCACCAAATAACCTGTATCCACGGTTGGATATTGCAGTATATAATTCCACCTCCGATGTTTGATAGCTGCGGTCATTCGAGCCATTGATTACAGTAGGGATTATATTAAAATACAGCTTATTAGATTTATTCGCTTTCCAATGCAGATAGACATCCAAATCAATCTGTGTTGATTTTATCGGCAATTCTTCCCGTTCAAAATCGTCTGTAACTTCATCGCCAATCATGGTTGTTATATTTCCCTCAGATACATAGTGATCATTCTTGCGAAATATGCGTAATTGGGTGTTCAGCAGAAGTTTGCTGCCTATAGCATAGGAGTGTTGAAATGACACCCGATGAGAGGCCATCCTGTTCGGTGCTTTTATACCATTCTCCAAACGTAGTATTTCAGTCCCGTCTGACAGGAGATAATGCTCCGCATTATCACGGTATGCTGACATTCTCCACATTGGATTGGACTGAAAATCAAGAGTCCACTCACTACGACCTGATGTGAATTTCAGTGCTCCGGTATAATTACCCCATCCGCGGTTTACAGACTGAAGCAGATTGAGCAACACCCCATAACCTGTTTCGCGTCGCTTTACAGTTATATCTATCACGCCTTTTGCCTCTCCATATCTCACACCCGGATTTGACGTGTATTCTACTCTTGTAATATCCTTGGGCGATAGGGCTGTAATATCTATTTGTGAGGCAGGACGACCATTAATTCTGATAGACAGTTCGCCACCTCCCAGTCTTTCAACAGACCCGGTGGCAGGATTTATAATCAGATCAGGGATTTGCATACCTGCAAGCAGTTGGACTCCGTTGTTTGTGGCATTCCTTAGTTCCTTTGTCGGATAGAATAATGTCTTATTGCCTATTGTCTGATTTTCAGGAGCCGTCACTACAACTTCATCAAGTTCACGCGATATATCCAACGAATCCGGCAACTCGCTCTGCGCAACAGCATTTAGGGGGGCTGTCGCATATAAGAACAGTATGCCAAGATATAGTCGCATAAACTTTTTTTGTGGCAAAGTTAATCAGTCGTTCCGTGACAGGCTGCACACTTTTGTGTGCATTTGATGGTTGCAGTGGCTTCGAGAGGGCATTTGCACACAAAAGTGTGCATGAAATTCGATGTTGAACGTCTAATTTTGCCTCAAACAATAATGAATATGGAAAAATCAGGCGGTCTTTCAACCGAGTTAAAACAGAAAATCAAGGGTACTAAAGTTGCCGTTATAGGCAATATTGCTGTTGACCTGATATCTGAGGCTATACGAAGGTTGGGCTTCGAGGACATTGTTATCATGTCGGATTGTTCAAAGCTCGACTTATGTGATATAGTAATATGCACCTGCACAGAGAAGGAAGCCTGCCGGGAAGTGATTGCTCATTGCTATAATATATCGGTGCCAGTGATTTGTGCTTTCAACTTTGGCATAGGCGGTTGCGTCACGGTCGTAATGCCGGAAAAGCGACTGCCGCATTTTGTCGAGGCAAAAGCTGATGATGACACGGTAAAGGCTATGCTTGACTATACGAGCGGTTACTGCAAGTTTTGGAATGTTCCCGGCAATGGCTGGGTTGACTGCGCAATGAAATGGATTGCATCGCCCGAAGTCAGTTCATCGGTCGGCGAATACACCATGACTGCTATGACAGCACATTTGTTGGTCGCAATCATCGCCGGAAACAAAATCAAGACATATCCGAAATTCTATCTCTCGACCATCGTCAAAGATGTAAATTAAACTATTGCTGTCCGATAAAACTTTTTGAGGTCTCCAAAAATTAGGGCTGATTCTTGCTAAGGCAAGCGACAAAAGTCGATTACCATTTGCAGGAGTCAGTC
>CATWQI010000014.1 GCA_958352885.1 uncultured Duncaniella sp. | reverse complement strand
TGGAAAACTCCAACATGCTCGACGAGGTCATAACCGTAGCTTACGGTACTGCAAAGAAGTCAGCCTACACAGGCTCCGCTTCAGTCCTCAAGGCTGACCAGATTGAAAATACATTGGCTACCGATGTGACCAGCGCTCTTTCAGGCAAGGTGGCAGGTGTGCAGCTCCAGAGCTACAACGGTGCTCCCGGTTCAGAGCCTACAGTGCGTATCCGCGGTGTCGGTTCAATCAATGCGTCAAACACACCTCTTTATGTTGTTGACGGTATACCCTACGACGGTGGTATCGCATCTATCAACCCTCAGGATGTCGCTTCTGTGACTGTCCTCAAGGATGCCGCATCCGCAGCTCTCTACGGTGCCCGTGGTGCGAACGGTGTCATCCTTATCACTACCAAGCAGGGTAAGGCTGGCGACGCTGTCGTGACAGTTGACGCTCGCTGGGGTGCAAACTCTCGTGAAATTCCCAACTACGAGACTATCAATGACCCCTGGTCATACACCATGCAGATTTACCGCGCACGTCGCAACTATCGTGAATTTACCAGCGGTTACACTCCTCTTGATGCCCACAACTGGGCTGTGGCAGGTCTTAACGCAGGTCCCGGCGACAATGTGCTGGGCTACCAGGTGTTCACCATTCCCACAGGTCAGAGCCTCATAGGCGTTAACGGTCTTTTCAACCCCAACGCCACTCTCGGTTACAATGACGGTTCCAACTATATCACACCCGACAACTGGGTGGACAACACTTTCCACGATGGTTTCCGTCAGGAGTACAACGTAAGCATATCAGGCGGTAACGAGCGTTTGAAATTCATGGTTTCAGGCGGTTACCTCTCTGATGAAGGTATTATCAAGGAGTCATCGTTCGACCGTCTCACCACACGTGTAAGCGCTGAATATCAGGCTAAGAAATGGCTTAAGATTGGTGCTAACATGTCGTATACTTACGAGAACCAGAATTATCCCCAGAGCCAGACCTCCGAAGGTCAGACAAGCAACGCCAGCTATATCGCCAGCTTTATCGCTCCCATCTATCCCTTCTATCTCCGTGATTCACAGGGTCAGATTATGCATGACGCAGCGACCGGCAACAAGCTCTACGATTATGGTATGAAGGGTTTAGGTCTGAATTACTCACGAGCATTCCTTGCAGGCGGTAACCCGACCGGCTCTCTTATCTACGACAAGTCAGAATACAAGTTCGATACCTTCAACGGCAAATGGTTCGCCCAGATTAATCCTATCGAAGGTCTCAACATCACCGGCACAGCAGGTTATTACAATCAGAACTATCGTTTCGACTATCTTGCGAACAGCCAATACGGTCAGATGGCAAACTATGGCGGTCAGATTGAGCAGGACGCTTACCGCATCCGTTCTATCAACTACCAGCTCCTCGCCAACTACCGCAAGACTTTCAACGAAGTGCACAACTTCGACTTCCTCCTCGGTTATGAAAGCTATGATTGGGAAAGCTCCTCAATCGGCGGTACCGGTACCAATATCTATAATGACAAGAACTACACTCTGTCAAACGTTATTGACGAGATTGAGAACTGGGGTTCGGTAGCACAGTATGCCACCCGCGGTATCTTCGGACGTATCAACTATGACTACGACGGCAAGTACTACGCAAGCGTAAGCTACCGCCGTGACGCTTCATCACGTTTCCATCCTGACCACCGCTGGGGTAACTTCTACTCAGTGTCTGCCGCTTGGGATATCGCTAAGGAATCTTTCATGCGTGATTTCACCAATGTTGACATGCTGAAGTTCAAAGCTTCATTCGGTCAGCAGGGTAATGACAACATCGGCAACTACTACGCATACGTTGACCAGTACAACATGACCGGCGGTAACGGCGTATGGTCAGTAGGTACTCTTTATTATAAAGGTAATCCCGATTTGACCTGGGAGACTTCAAACTCGTTCAACACCGGTTTTGACTTCAGCTTCTTCCATGGCAAACTCGACGGTACCATCGAGTACTTCCAGCGCCAGACTTCGGACATGCTCTATTACAAGCCCACCGCACCCTCGCTCGGTTACTCTTCAATCCCGATGAACATCGGTTCGATGCGTAACTATGGTGTTGAACTCGAACTTAACTACACTCCCATCGACACCAAGAACCTGACCTGGAACATCAACTTCAACATCACTAACGTGAACAACAAGGTGATTAAGCTCGCACCCGAGCTCAACGGTACCTGGATTAGCGGCAGCCGTATCTACGAAGAGGGCAAGTCAATGTACCAGCTCTATCTCGTGAAGCATGCAGGTGTTGACCAGGAGACAGGTCTTCCCCTCTACTGGGCAAAGAACGCACAGGGTGAGGAATTCAAGACCACTGACTGGAACCTCGCTTACTCAGGTAACACAGAGACCGGCGACCAGGCTAACCGTCAGAGCACAGGCAACATCCTGCCTCCCTTCTACGGCGGTATCGGTACCACTCTCAATTTCTACGGTGTAGACTTCTCAATCCAGTGCGGCTATCAGCTCGGCGGCAAAATCTGGGACTACGGTTACCAGACCCTCATGCACAACGGTGTTGATGCAGGTACAGCCATGCACAAGGATGCCCTCAACGCATGGACTCCCGAGAATCCCACTTCTAATATCCCCCGTCTTGACTCGACATGGCAGTATATGTCATCATCGTCAACCCGCTGGCTGGTATCTGCGAAGTACTTCTCACTCAACAATATCTCAGTCGGTTACACCCTTCCCGCCAAGTTCACAACCCGCTACGGCATCAACCAGCTCCGTATCTACGGCGCTGCTGACAATGTGGCTCTCTGGAGCGCACGCAAGGGTCTTGACCCCCGTCAGAGCTACGTACAGAGCTACGCCGGTTCTTACTCAGCACTCCGTGCTATCTCAGGCGGTGTAAAAGTAGTATTCTAAGCATTAAAAAACACTACTATTTAATTTTGGAATAAAAATGAACAAAATAAATAAATATCTACTTGTGTCGCTCGTTGCAGGTGTATCCTTCACCTCTTGTAACGACCTCGACACCGCTCCGTTCGGTGATGTAATCACCGAGGATCAGCGCACCGAGGTTATCGGTAATAACCCCGAGAAGCTCGAAGCGACTATCTCAGCGATGTATGCGTCGCTTAACGCATGGGAGTCAGCGTCAGAGAATATGTTTGACTTCGGTTACCCCGCTGTTATGATTCAGATGGATTCACGTACCGAGGACTTCCTCACATCTAATCCTGATATGTACGGCTGGTTCTCAGCGTGTGTGGCATGGCAGGACAATGCCGCATCAAGCGCATACGGCATATGCCGCTGGCGTATCCCCTATAACTCCATCTACACCGCCAACCAGGTAATCGAGATCGTCGGAGCGCTTGACCCCGACAAGGAGGATGACACCTACCGTTTCTACCGTGCGCAGGCTCTCGGTGCGCGTGCATTCAACTACTGGGTGCTCGCACAGCTCTTCCAGTTCAACTATGTGGGTCATGAGCAGTCACCCTGCGTGCCTCTTATCACCGAGGAGAACCAGGCAGACATAGCAATCAACGGTGCACCACGTGCGACAGTCGCAGAGATATACACTCAGATTATCAATGACCTTACTGAGGGCATCCAGCTCACCACCGGCAATCCGATGGCTCGTGCCGACAAGCGTTACATTGACAACAATGTGCTTTATGCGCTCCGTGCTCGTGCGTATCTCTGCATGCAGAAGTATGCCGAGGCTGCAGCCGACGCGCAGAAGGTGATTGACTCAGGTCGCTTCTCCGCTCTTACAGCAGCTCAGGCTTCTGTGCCAGGTTTCAGCGAGCTTTCATCTTCAAACTGGATATGGGGTGTAAATATGGATGAGACTGATGTTCATGGTCTGTATACATTCAGCGGTATGATGGGTTCATACACTTACGGTTATGCGTATGCAGGTATGTGGAAACTTATCAACTCCAATCTGTTTGCCCGCATCCCGGCAAACGATGTGCGCCGTACATGGTGGATTGACGAGAACGGCAACTCCAATGCTGTAAACTATACAGCCGCAAGCTCGGATGCTGTGGCATATCTCGAGTCTATCGGTGCTCCCACTTATGCGGTGACTAAGTTTGCTGCATATCAGAATGTGCTCCAGCAGTCAAACAATGCAGCTGACATACCTCTGATTCGTATCGAAGAGATGTATCTCATCCTCGCAGAGGCACAGGGTCTCGGCGGCGATATCAACACCGGTAAAGCTACACTTGAGAATTTCGTAAACAACTACCGTTGGACAGGTCGCACGCCTTATGCTTGCTCGGCTACAACTTCCGAGGAGTTCCTCAACGAAATCTGGTTCCAGCGTCGAGTGGAACTTTGGGGTGAAGGTATGAGCTACTTTGACGTGATGCGTCTCAACAAGGATGTTGACCGTCGCAACAGTAACTGGGATGACTCGTCAAACCAGGTGTCACAGTACGCTTACTATGTACCCGCCGGTTCAGCGGTGCTTCTCAGCCAGATTCCTCAGTCAGAGCTTGAAGGTAACCCCGCACTTACTTCCGCCGACCAGAATCCTACCGGTCAGGCTGGTATGTAATATATAAATCACATTCATTAACTCAGAGAATTTCTTAACAATGAAAATCAAAAATATTCTCACCGGACTGGGTGTCATCGCAATGGCGATGCTGACTGCCTGCGGCGACGATGATGTGTCAGAAAGCGGCATCTTCGGAGCTCCCGCCGATGGGGCATACTTCTCTACTAATCTTCCGTCAAAAATCGAAGTTGACAAGAACAGCTCGACTTTTGACCTGACAGTGACCCGTACTTCTTCGGAGGGTACATTCACAGCCGGTATCGTGTCAAATGATCCTGACGGTATCTTCACAGTTCCGTCATCGGTAACCTTTGCCGACGGTTCTGCAACCGCTCCGCTTACCATCGGCTATGATGCCTCCAAAATGGAAAGTGATGTGAATTACACTCTTTCATTCCAGATTTCAGAAGGTGCTTCCGATTACGGTAACGGTACATACAGCGTGGTCGTGGTTAAGCCCGGCGACTGGACTTCATGGGAGCTTCTTGCTGATCCCGGAGTATATCAGTATACCGGTGTTTACTTCAGTGCGGGTGAGGATGGACCTTGTCCGGTGTATACCCGTCAGAGTCTTGCCGACCCCAATATCATGCAGTACTGCTTCGGTAGCGTCGGCATGGATGACAATAGCGGTAATCCTATCCCTGCAGCCGATCAGTTCGGTTTGATGTACAATGTAAATATTTATGTAAACCGTGACCTGACAACCAATTATTGTACTGTGCCTGAAGTATGGACCGGAGTATTCAATTCGAACTATAGCGAGAATGTGATGATGTCGGATACTCATACATATTATGCCGGTTCAACCAAAGAGGCAGATTATCCTGAGAGTCTGTCATATTATAATCCTGAAACAGGTTTGTTTACCCTCAATGTAATTTATTACATCAGCCTGGGTTACTTTGGTGTCGGCAATGAATACTTCCAGCTCGGCGGTTTCTCTGACTACTCTATGGAAATAGAGCGTCGCGGCAACTATGTGGAGAATGGCAAGGAAACAGCACTCTTCTATGTGTACAAGGGCGAGGATCTGGAATCATATCGTTACACAGTGCTTCCCGGTACTCTTAGCCAGGCAGAGGTTGATGCTGCCGTAGCTGACCTTGACGCTTCGGAGGATGCGCAGACCCTTACCGAAAGCGGTATGATTACATTTGACTTCGCTGAAGCCGGTACATATACTGTGATTCTTGCAGGATATGCCGGAGGCGAAATCAAGACTGTTGTAGCCAAGGAATTCAACATCGAGACTGTTCAGGCTTCGAGCGATTGGGAATCACAGGGCTACGTGTCCTATACCGATGGTTACATCTGCTCAAGGTACCCTGGTGCAACTCCCGTACCATACTATGTGGAGCTTGAATCACACAAGACCATTGACGGTTACTATCGTCTCGTGAATCCTTATGGTGCGGCTTATCCCTACAATGAGGATGGCGACTATGACCCCAATGTAAACAGCTATCTGTATGTCAATGCGTTTGATCCTGACTACGTGTATATCGAAGAATCAAGCTCAACCACTAACTGGGGTAATGGCGTGATGACATTCTCTTCACTTGTAGGTAATTATATTGCCGGAGGATATGATGTCGAGACAATCAAGCAGGCTGGTATTCCCGCCGGTACACTTGCGAATGGTGTGATAACTTTCCCTGTTGAATCTCTGATAATATTTATTGGTACCTCAGGATACTATGCCAACGCCTGGATTAGCAACTATACCCAAGGTATGGCTGAAGAGGATATGATTATCGAGGCAACCGAGAAGATCGATTTCAACGATATAGTTTCAGCTTCACAGGCTCAGAGCACTCCTTCGAGAGCTTATGCTAAGGTTGCTGCCTCCAAAGCTAAGCGCACAGTATTCGGCAATGTCAAGAGCAACCTGAATCTTACTGTAAGCAAACCTCAAATCAAAGGTCGTTCAGTAAGCATCAAGAATGATGTGAAAACTATGGAAATTTCAGGTACTATTTTGAAATAATAGAACCGTATCCCGGAAAGAATCATTCGGAAAATTGATTATACAATGAGAGCCGCCGTGCCCCAAAATGGCACGGCGGCTCGTTTTTATGTTGAAAATCGGTTGATTTTATATGGTCAGTTATGATATTTTATTATCAGAATATTGAGAATTTTTGAAAAATGATATAAAAGGCGTGATTTTTATTGCAAATTGTTTGTTTGTTTCGTTTAAACATTATAAATTTGCAGTGTCGATGAATGGTGACAGTCTAAAGAATCCCCATATCGGCATAATAGCTAATGAACGTCATGAACAATCTATACTCAACCCATCTCAATTGGTGGCGCCTCGGTAATAAATATCGGTGGCGGTAAACCTGTATCCTAAACAAATCCTCTACAACTCTCCACAATAAGGACAACATTTTATTATGCCACCGGTTGCGTCAGTAATCGGTGGTTTCTTTATTAATTAAGGTGTAATAACGAATAAGATTATCATACAAGAATGAAAAGTTACAAATCATTACTTCCGGTGGATAAGGATGGATATTACGGACGCTTCGGCGGGGCGTACATCCCGGAGATACTTCACAGAAATGTGGAGAATCTGCTCGAAGCGTTTCACAAGTACGTTGATGACGATGACTTCAATGCCGAATTCGAGAATCTGCTGCGTGATTATGTGGGCAGACCTTCACCGCTCTACCGGGCTGCCCGTCTGAGTGCCGATTACGGAACCAACGTGTATCTCAAGCGTGAAGATTTGAACCACACGGGAGCGCACAAGATTAATAATGCCATAGGGTCCGCTCTCCTGGCACAGCGAATGGGGAAAAAACGTATCATAGCCGAGACTGGCGCAGGTCAGCACGGAGTGGCTACCGCTACGGTATGCGCTCTGCTGGGACTTGAATGTGTGGTCTACATGGGGGCTACCGATGTGGAGCGCCAGCAGCCCAATGTGGAGCGGATGAAAATGTTGGGTGCCAGGGTGGAGCCTGTGCGCAGCGGCAATATGACGCTGAAGGATGCCACCAACGAGGCCATACGTGACTGGTGTTGCAATCCCGACAGTTTCTATATAATAGGGAGCACCGTAGGGCCGCACCCGTATCCGGAGATGGTGGCTCACTTCCAGTCGGTGATAAGCCGTGAAATCAAGGAGCAACTGCGAGCGCAGATTGGGAGAGAGAATCCTGATTACGTGATAGCCTGCGTGGGTGGAGGAAGCAATGCCGCAGGGGCGTTCTATCACTTCATAGAGAGTCCCGGAGTGCGCCTGATTGCGGCGGAGGCAGCCGGCAAAGGTGTGGATACAGGTCAGACCGCAGCGACAATGCACGCCGGTAGCGAGGGTATCATCCACGGCGCACGTACAATGGTGATGCAGACCCCCGACGGGCAGATTATAGAACCGTACTCCATATCGGCAGGACTCGATTATCCCGGCATAGGACCTCTCCATGCCTATCTTGCCACATCGGGTCGGGCTGAGGTGCTCGCTGTCACTGACAAGGAGGCTCTTGACGCCGCACTCCGTCTGACAAGGGCTGAGGGGATTATTCCGGCTCTTGAATCGGCGCATGCGTTAGCGGTGCTTGATAAAAAGAAATTCGCGCCTGACGATGTGGTTGTAATCAATGTGTCGGGACGAGGAGACAAGGACATGCATACATATCTTGCAAATATAAATTTATGAGAAAACTGAACCAATACATACGCACTATCCCTGCCGATCTTGAGACTCCGGTGGGTATCTATCTGAAAATCCGCGACCTCTATCCCGAATCAGCTCTTCTGGAGAGTAGCGACTATCATACCACTCATAATGCCGTTTCCTATATCGGTGTGGAGCCGATAGCTTCATTCCGTGTCGCTGACGAGAAAGTGCGTCTCACTTATCCCGGAGGGGAAGAGGTTGTCAAGGAGATTGGCGCCGGAGTGGACGTAGTGGAGGAACTGAAAGGGTATATCGAGAGCTTTGAAGTCGTTGATGCCGCACCGGGCATACCCGACGGATTTTTCGGGTACACAGCCTACGATGCCGTGCGTTATTTCGAGAATGTCAGCATCAGGCATCGTGAAAAGAAGTTTGCCGCTATACCCGATATGTACTATGTGCTTTACCGCTATGTCATACAGGTAAATCATTACCGGAATGAGATGACTATAGTGGAGAATTGTCCCTGTGGTGAGGAGCCGGGTACGGAAAGCATCATCTCCGTGCTTCACAACAATAATATGGCGCAGTATCCGTTTACCGCCCACGATGACCTGGAGTCGAGTATGACGGATGAGGAATTTATCGACGTTGTCAAGACCTGTGTCAGACATGCGTTGCGGGGCGACGTGTTCCAGATAGTGCCTTCACGCCGTTTCTCGCAGGGATTCACCGGTGACGAATTCAATGTGTACCGGGCTTTGAGGTGCATAAATCCGTCCCCTTATCTGTTCTATTTTGATTTCGGCTCATTCAGAGTGTTCGGCTCATCGCCCGAGACCCATCTGCGTATATCCGGACGCACGGCTTATATCGACCCGATAGCCGGAACTTTCCGCCGTACCGGTGATGACAAGCGTGACAGCGAGCTCGCACGTGCGTTGCTGGAGGATGAGAAGGAGAATGCCGAGCATATAATGCTTGTGGATTTGGCCCGCAATGACCTCAGCCGGAGCGGAGGGAAAGTGTCAATTGATTTTCTGAAGCAGATACAGTATTATTCGCATGTCATACACATGGTATCACGAGTCAAAGCTGAATTGCCCGAAGGGGTTAACAATTACCGTCTGTTTGCCGATACATTCCCCGCCGGCACGCTCAGCGGCGCTCCTAAGGTCAGAGCCATGCAGATTATAGACGAGGTTGAGCCTCACAGCCGCAAGCTCTACGGAGGGTGCATAGGTTTCCTCGGGTTCAACGGTGACATCAACCAGGCAATCACCATACGCAGCTTCCTGAGTTACGGCAACAGGCTCTACTCGCAGGCAGGAGCCGGAATCGTGGCCCACTCAGTGCCTGAAAATGAGCTTCAGGAAACACGCAATAAGCTTGGCGCGCTCACCAAGGCTGTGACTTATGCAATGGAATTCTAAACTCCCGATAAAATCCGAGAAAATGAAACTGCTGATTTTTGACAATTACGATTCGTTCACATATAATATAGTCCACGCTGTCCGTATGCTTGGCGTGGAGCCGGATGTGCGCCGGAATGACCGCATTACGCTTGATGAAGTGGCTGACTATGATAAGATTGTAATCTCTCCGGGACCCGGTATCCCGTCGGAGGCAGGTATTTTGCCCCGGCTGCTGGAACGCTATGCGACCGAGAAACCGATTCTGGGCGTCTGTCTCGGTCATCAGGCCATAGGGGAACGGTTCGGGGCGAAACTACGCAATCTCTCCACCGTTTACCACGGGGTCCAGACTCCGGCATCGCTCACTGCTGACGATTATATATTCGCCGGTATGCCGAGTGAATTTGAGGTGGGGCGTTATCATTCATGGGTGGTTGACAAGACATCGCTGCCTGAGTGCCTACAGGTGACGGCGTTGAGTCCCGACGGAGAAATCATGGCTATGCGGCACCGTGAGCTTGATGTGCGCGGTGTGCAGTTCCATCCTGAATCAATACTGACACCCTATGGGATGACAATCATTGAAAACTGGCTTGGACATTGAAATCCGCATGTTGTGAATAAAAGACTATCATATAGCTTATAGGAATGAAAAATCTGTTATATAAAATGTTCGAGCACAAGAACCTTACCAGGGAGGAGGCTCGTGACGTACTACTAAATATTGCCGACTGCAAGTATAATGACGCACAGCTGTCGGCATTCATGACTGTGTTTCTGATGCGCAGCATCACGCTTGATGAGTTGACCGGATTCCGTGACGCTTTGCTTGAGCGCCGTCGCCCCGTTGACCTGGGTGATGTGAAAGCCATTGACATCGTTGGCACTGGAGGTGACGGCAAGAATACGTTTAACATCTCGACCGCTACCTGTTTTGTGGTGGCAGGTACCGGGCGCAAGGTGGTGAAGCATGGCAACTATGGCGCAAGTTCTGTGTCGGGTGCCTCAAATGTGCTGGAGCAGCACGGCGTGAGGTTTACGGCTGATATTGAAAAACTGGGTAAGTCGCTTGATGAAAGCGGTGTTTGTTATCTCCATGCTCCGTTTTTCAGCCCTGCGCTCAAGAGTGTCGCACCGGTGCGTAAGGCTTTGGGGGTGAGGAATTTTTTCAATATGCTCGGTCCGCTGGTCAATCCTACGCTCCCGAAACATCAGTTGCTGGGTGTGTATAATCTCAAACTGATGCGCCTATATAACTATATAGCGCAAAAGGAGGGGATAGACTGTACGGTGGTGCATTCGCTTGACGGTTACGACGAGATTTCGCTGACCTCACCTTTCAAGGTGGCATCCGCCGAGGGGGAACGAGTGTATCTTCCGGAGGATTTCGGGTTTGCGACAGCATCGCCCGATGACCTGTTCGGAGGAGATACGGTGGAGGATGCGGCAGTGATATTTGATGCGGTGCTGTCCGATCGCGCCACACCTGCGCAGCGTGACTGTGTGGTGGCTAATGCTGCATTTGCCATACGCACGCTTGAACCGGAACTGGATATGGAGGTGGCTCTCAGCCAGGCGTCGGAATCGATTTCGTCGGGAAGAGCGGCGTCCGCTTTCGAGAAATTTGTCAGACTCAACAGTAAAGAGTAGGCTATGGAGACTATTTTAGACAAGATTGTCGCTAACAAGCGGATTGAGGTTGCTGCCAGAATCGCAGTGGTCGGGAATGAAATCCCGTTTATACTCCGTCACGAACCGGTCTCGATGAGCAGGGCGTTGCTCGACAGTCCCACCGGTATAATAGCCGAATTCAAACGCCGTTCGCCGTCGAAAGGTGAGATTCATCCTCTTGCGTTGCCGTCGGAGATAATACCTGCCTATCAGGCTGCCGGGGCGGCTGTGTGTTCCGTGCTTACGGATACCGTATATTTCGGTGGTTCGCTTACTGACCTGTCGGTTGCCCGGTCAGTGGCGGAGTTGCCTCTGCTTCGAAAGGATTTCATTGTATCGGAGTATCAGATTGACGAGGCGAGAGCCTATGGTGCGGATGCCATCCTGCTGATTGCGGCTGCGCTCAGCAGGGAGGAGGTGGAACGGTTCACCCGTCATGCCCATGGGCTGGGGCTTGAGGTCCTGTTTGAAGTTCACAACGAGCGTGAGCTTGACAAGTTCTGTCAGGAAGTTGATATGGTAGGGGTGAACAACCGAGACCTGTCGACATTCGTCACAGACCCGCAGCTATCTCTCAAGGTGGCGAAGGCTTTGCCTGAAAATGTGGTCAAAGTGGCGGAGAGCGGGCTGACCACCATTGATGAAGTGGAGCAGTTGCGTCAGTCGGGATTCAGCGGCTTTCTGATAGGGGAGACTTTCATGCGGCATGACCATCCCGGCGATGCTTTGGTTAAATTTCTTGAGGGCACTCTCTGATTGGAGGTATGAGGCTGAGAATCAAGATATGCGGTATGGCGGTCGAGGATAATGTCGAGCAGGTGGCGGCATTGTCGCCTGACTATATGGGTTTTATATTCCATGACCCCTCTCCACGTAATGCTTTTTCACTCCCTCGGGAGGCTGTGACCGGGTTGCCGGAAAGTACTGTCCCGGTAGGGGTATTCGTCAATCGGTGTGTTGACGAAATTGTAGCCATGGCGGACAGTTACGGCATACGTACGGTGCAGCTCCACGGCGATGAGCCGGCGTGTGATTGCCGGGAACTTAAACGGCGTGGCTTCACGGTCTGGAAGGCGGTCGGGATTGACGGAGCGTTTGACTTTGGGATGCTTAAATCCTATACGGGATGTGTGGACTGCTTTGTGTTTGACACCAAAAGTCCTCTGTGCGGAGGTACCGGTGTGAAGTATGACTGGGGCGTTCTTGACTGTTACAATCTTGACATCCCGTTCATGCTCAGCGGGGGCATATCACCGGGCGATGCAGGACGGATAGCGGGTCTCTCGCATCCGATGCTTGCCGGGGTCGATGTCAATAGCCGGTTTGAGGATGCTCTGGGTGTTAAAAACATAGCCGGATTATACGGATTTATTAACGAATTAAGACAAAAGATATGAATAGAATACAGAAACTGTTTGAGCGTAAGCCATCGGACATACTTTCCATATATTTCACTTGCGGATATCCGCATATTGACTCTACCGTCGAGATAGTGAAGCAGCTGGCTGCCAATGGAGTTGACATGGTGGAAGTCGGTATACCATTCTCGGACCCTATGGCTGACGGTCCGGTGATACAGGAGAGCTCCACCATAGCCTTGCGCAACGGAATGACTCTCGAATTGCTTCTTCGTCAGATAGAGGAGGCGAGAAAGGAGGTTCCGGATATGCCTATGGTACTGATGGGATACCTCAACCCGATGATTCAATATGGTATAGAACGGCTCTTCGCCCGGTGTAAGGAGGTGGGGATTGATGCCATAATTATTCCGGACCTGCCATTTCATGAGTACATGCGTGATTTCAGAGAGTTGTGCCGGGAATATGATTTGCCGATGATTATGCTTATTACTCCCGAGACGAGCGAGGAGCGTATCCGCCTCATAGATGATAACTGTGACGGGTTTGTGTATATGGTGTCGGCGGCGTCGACTACAGGCACAAAGGATAAGTTCGGAGAGGCTCAGCTTGAATATTTCCGTAAGGTCGACGGCATGGGGCTGAAGCATAAAAGGCTGATAGGGTTCGGAATATCGAATCCCGCTACTCTCCACGAGGCGTGGGGCGCATCATCCGGCGCAATCATAGGCTCTCTGTTTATCAAATGTCTTGCCCGTACCAATTCGCCTGCCGAAGCTGTCGCCATGTTGCTGCAAAGTATAGGTCTGAGTGACGGGCAGGCAAAAATCTGAGTGAAAAAGATGCGCTGATTGTGGATTATGGGTAAATTTCGTTAATTTTGCAGTAGATTAATGTAAATTTATGCATCATGCGCTCTGAAGAAGAACTGGACGGAGTGTCACTTTTGGGTAACACTCATGTCAACTATCCTGTACAATACGCTCCTGAGGTGCTTGAGACATTTGTCAACAAGCATCCTGACAATGAATATCTGGTCACTTTTACCTGTCCGGAGTTTACCTCTCTATGTCCCAAGACCGGACAGCCTGATTTTGCCAAGATACTTATCTCATACATACCGCGTGAAAAGATGGTGGAGAGCAAGAGTCTTAAACTCTACCTCTTCAGCTTCCGTAATCATGGCGATTTTCATGAGGACTGCATCAACATCATCATGAAGGATTTGGTCGCTCTGATGGATCCGAAATATATCGAGGTGACAGGTCTGTTCACTCCGCGCGGCGGCATAGCGATATATCCGTTTGCCAATTATGGCGATGCGGAGCATCAGGAACTTGTGAAACAGCGCATGCTCGCTTCATTCCGTAATGATTTCTAACAATAGGAGGATATAGATATGGCAAAAGACGCACTTCTGGTATTGTCGGGAGGTATGGATTCCACTACAATGTTGTGGGATTACGCTGACGAGATAGCTCTTGCGGTCACATTTCAGTATGGCTCCAACCATAACAGGCGTGAGGCTGAATGCGCACGTTGGAATTGCGAAAAACTTGGGATAGAATGGGTGGAGATAGACCTCGAGTTTATGTCAAAGTACTTCAGAAGTTCTCTTCTCGAAGGTGCCGAAGCCATACCCGAGGGGCATTACGAGGATGACAATATGCGTTCGACCGTAGTGCCGTTCCGCAATGGAATTATGCTTGCCGTGGCTGCCGGGCTTGCCGAAAGCCGCGGATTGAAAGCTGTTATGCTTGCGAATCATTCCGGTGACCATGCCATCTATCCTGATTGTCGTCCGGGATTCGTAAAGGCTATGGGTGAGGCAATCGGCGAGGGAACTTACGAGCATCTGGAACTGAGAGCTCCATATACAGGTATGACAAAAGGTGAGATAGCTCGACGCGGCAAGGAGCTTGGAGTGGATTACCGTCATACATATTCATGTTATAAAGGTGGAGAACACCACTGTGGCAAATGCGGCACATGTGTGGAGCGTGCCGAGGCTTTGGCGTTTGCGGGAATAATATTGGAAAATGACTGACCGCATTGCCACTCCGTCATCAGCCCCTCGGAAAAGGAAGAAGAGAGGTAAGCCGCGCCGGCGTTTCAGCTGGCGCAAATCCATGCGACTGTTTGTGCCGCTTATCTTTTTCATAATCCTGTGCGTGGTTATGTGTACCCCGGTCGATGACAAACCGGTCCCGGAGGATACCCCGGTGCTCAAGCTGACGCATAAATCCACGGTATATGATCTTGAAGTCGACACAGTAAGCATGTATCTGAGACGTCTTGATTCGATGCCGGAGCCTACAAGCCGTATCAAGGTGAATTATTTCGGAAACCTGCGCCCGATTTTTAACGACAGCAACTATGTACACTGGGCAGCTGCCGCGAAGATTGGTATCGAGCCGCTTTCCGATACACGTTCGCACTGGCAGTTGCGCCGTCCGATAGTCAAGGTCACTACCAATCCCGATTTCTACCTTGACACGTTGATATTCTCCAGACCCTATCTTGTGCCGGAAGCCGCCGCCGCACTCCATGAGATCGGTAGCCGTTTCCGTGACACTCTTGAGGTGAGAGGTGGCGGAGATTACCGTATCAAAGTGACAAGTCTGCTCCGGACTCCACAGACTGTCAAGCGACTGCGCCGTCGCAATCGTAATGCTGTGGATTCGTCCGTTCACCAGCTTGGCACGACATTCGATATCTCCTATGCAGCTTTCATTGCTGACAATGCGGAGCATCCGCGAAGTGTGGATGATCTGAAAGGTATATTGGCGGAAGTTTTGAAAGCTATGCGAGAGGAAGGGAAGATACTGGTGAAATACGAGGTAGGGCAACCATGTTTCCATATTACCGCCTGCGACCCTAAAGAGCAGAAACCAAAAGAAAGCAAATGATGTTTATATATATGTTATGAATTGATACTGACGGATAAAATTGAATCAGATGAGCGAAGAGAGAAGGGATAATGGCTCGAAAGATGTCGCAAAGCGTCCGCACCGCAAGTGGTGGGTGAAGACTCTTATAGGGGTAGGGATTGCCGTGGGGGTGATTGTAGTGCTGTTTCTCGCGGCC
Source organism: uncultured Duncaniella sp. (assembly GCA_958352885.1). Taxonomy (GTDB): domain Bacteria; phylum Bacteroidota; class Bacteroidia; order Bacteroidales; family Muribaculaceae; genus Duncaniella. Next base: position 39,694 of record CATWQI010000014.1, on the reverse strand, counting down.
ATAACAGTAGCTGTGTCCTATCTTAAACCGGAAAGGCTGACTCCGCTTGTCACAAAGTTAGCCAACGAGTATCTTGATGCGAAGGTATCGCTCGACAGGGTGGAACTGTCATTCTGGAGCACATTCCCGAAGTTTGAATTGGATGTAAGAGGACTGCAGGTGCAGAGCAAAGCTCTTGACAAGCTGCCGGCAGATGTTGTTTCAAAGCTGCCTGCCTATGCGGATTCGCTTGCTTATATAAGACATTTTAACGGGGCGGTGAATATCCCTAAACTTTCAATCGGGGAGATTGCGCTCTACGATATTGTGATTGAGAATCCACGATTCAATGTGGTTCAGGCTACTCCGGAAGTTGCCAACTATGATATTTTCCCAAAATCGGATGATAAGGAGGAGTCATCTGCCGGTGTGCCGGTGCCATCCATTACTTTCGGCTCGTTCCGTATTGTGGACGGCATGCCGGTAAGGTATTTCTCTATCCCCGATACAACCGAAGTGGCTGTCACGCTGACCACTACTCGGTTGGATGGGATTGACGCTCCGGTCTATGCGGTGAATGTCGATGGAGTGACAAGTGCGTCGATACCGGGGATATCGCTTGAAAATCTGCGGTTCGGCATTGGCGGCAGCCTGCGTTGGGATAGGAGTAAACCTGCATATATCGGATTTGATAGATTCAAGATTCAGGTTGACGATGTGCAGACTGAGGTATCCTCGGAAGTGAATCTTGGAAAGGAGCTGACGATAGAGACATTGCAGCTGGCATTGCCTGAGACAAAGGTGAACAGTATCATAGCTCTGATACCAAAGGAGATGAGGGGTGAGCTTGACAAAGTTACCACTGATTTGAGTGTGGCTGCCGACATGCGGCTCATGCGTCCTTATCGTCCTGGAATCGACTCCATACCGTCATTTGACCTTTCATTGAGAGTTCCGGAAGGGAAACTTGTATATGAGAACCTGGTGCTTAACCGTTTCGCATTAGATGCGGCGGCAAATATCGACGGTGACAACCTTGATAAGTCAAAGCTTGATGTGAAACGTCTGTTGGCGATAGGGGAAGGTGTCGGATTTGAATTGAATGCGACAGCCTCCGACATACTCAGCGACCCTGCAGTGGACGGTACTTTCAAAGGGGGAGTGGAGATACAGAGGCTACCGAAGAAACTTCTGGCAAAATTACCTTTTGAAGTGACCGGCAGCCTGCGGGCAGATAGCCGGTTCAGATTCCGGAAAAGTTATCTTGACCGTGAGGAGTTCCATCGGATACGTCTCACCGGCGATGCGTGTCTAAAAAATTTCAAACTTTCCATGCCGGAATTGCCGGCTGAAATATATGCTCGTGATGTGGATCTTAAACTTGGTACTAACAGCGAGTTTACAAGAGGTGATGTGAGTGTCGATTCTCTGTTGACAGCATCGCTTATGATTGACACTATCTCGGCAGAAGTTACAGGTATGGTGCTCCAGGGGAGGGCACTGAAGATGGGTGTCGGTTGCCGCAATGTGGCGTCGAGCCTTGACACCACTGTGGTTAATCCGATAGGGGGGCGTATAGTGGCTGAACGACTTTTCTTCAAATCCGAACAGGATTCCATGCGCGTGCGTCTTAAGGATGCCTCTGTGGGTGCATTGCTTCGCCGATTCAAGGGTGACAAGCATAAGCCGCAGCTTGCTTTAGCTATCGGTGCTGACCGTGCCATGTATGGCGACCGTCTTACCCGTGCGTTGTTAAGCGATGCGTCTGTCAAAGTTACTGTGTATCCTCAGACACCCCGTGTGCCGGCGCGGATGCGCATCCGGATGGATTCTCTTCGGGCGCTTTACCCTTCATTGCCACCCGATTCAATTTTCAAGATGGCGTTGCCCAAGGGGAGACACAGACCGGTGATGTATGACAGTACGGCGATAGCTGAAGGGCAGGTTGTGGATATGGAGGTAGATAACTCCATGCGTGACCTTATGCGCAGGTGGGGGGCAAGAGGTTCGTTGCAGGCGAAAAGTGTGGGTGTGTTTACCCGTATGTTCCCTCTGCGTAACCGTGTCTCTGACTTGAATATACGGTTTAATTCCGACTCTGTGATAATTACCGATACCAGATACCGTGCGGGGAAGAGTGATTTCCTTATCAACGGGACTATAAGCAATATAACCCGAGCCCTGACCACAGCTTCCATGGATCAACGGCTACAGGTCAATCTGAATCTGCGGAGTGACACTATAGATGTCAATGAGGTAGCTGCCGCGGTGTTTGCGGGTGCGGCTTTTATGGATAGCGATACCGCCGGAGTGGTGTCGATGGTCGCTGACACCTATGATGAGGATAAGCTCCAGGCTTCAGTGGAGGCTGCTTCCGATACGATGGCTGTGCTGGTCGTGCCATCGAATATCGAGGCTGTGCTGGATATCAAGGCAAACACCATCCTTTATTCAGACCTGTCATTCCGGGACTTCACCGGTACTCTGAATGTATATAACGGTGCTATTAATCTCAGCCAGCTTATGGCAAGCACGGATATTGGGTCTGTGGATTTGAATGCGCTGTACAATGCTCCGTCAAAGCGTGAAGTTTCATTTGCGTTCGGTATGCAGGTGCGTGATTTTCGTGTGGCGCGATTCCTTAATCTCGTGCCTGCGATTGACTCGCTAATGCCGTTGCTCAACGATATCGACGGAATTATAACCGCCGACATTGCTGCCACTACTGACCTTGATTCGGCTATGAATATCGAGATTCCGACGCTGAAAGCGGCTGTGAAGCTCTCGGGCGATAGTCTTAAGGTTATTGACGAGGAAACCTTCCGTACCATAGGCAAGTGGTTGCTGTTCAAACATAAGGACCATAATATGATTGACCACATGAATGTTGAGATGATTATTGACAATTCTCAGCTGCGCATGTTCCCGTTCATGTTCTATCTTGATCGCTATAAACTCGGAGTGAGCGGCTCAAATGACCTGGCTATGAATCTCAACTATCATATAGCCGTGCTTAAATCACCGCTTCCGTTCAAGTTCGGAATCAACATTACCGGCAATGTCGATGATATGAAGATTCGTCTGGGACGTGCCAAGTTCAATGAGAAAGAGATGGCAAAGACTGTGTCAATCGCCGACACTACCAGGGTGAACCTTGTGAGAGAGATTCAGAATGTGTTCCGTAGAGGTGTGCGTAACTCAAAGCTTAAACAGTTGAATTTCACTGACGTGGCACAGAAGCTTGCTACCGATGCTGTGGATGCGGCTCCCGATACTCTCTCGCATGCGGATTCGACATACTTCATAAAGGAGGGACTGATACCCGCACCCGATACCATATCCGTCACACCTCCTATTGTTAACCAAAAGAACCACAATAAAAAGAAATGATACCACCGTTACCTTACAGTAATGATATACTCAACTTCCTGCAGCGCCATCATTACAGGCAGGTGATACCCAAGGCTGCTCTGATTGACATGGACGGGACTCTCTATGACTCGATGAAGAACCATACTGCCGCATGGTACCGGCTTATGACGGAGGCAGGAGTGAAGTGTGAGCGTGATGAGTTCTATCTATATGAGGGCATGACTGGTGCCGCTACCATCAACCGATTGATCCAGCGTGAGTTTGGCAGGGATGCTACGGACGTGGAAAAGGAAGAGTTATACAGGCGTAAGACTGTATATTTCAATGAGCTTCCCCCCGTGCAGCCTATGCCCGGGGCTCTCGAAATGGTAAGTGCTTTCAAGGAGGTGGGGATGCGTAGGGTACTTGTGACCGGTTCCGGTCAGAGTAGCCTGCTTAATCGTATTTCTACCGATTTCCCCGATTTGTTTGAGGATCGGCTTCGAGTGACTTCGAGGGATGTCAGGAATGGTAAACCGCATCCGGAGCCCTTCATCAGGGCAATGCAGCTTGCGGGGGTGACCCCTTCGCAGTCAATCGTCGTGGAAAACGCTCCACTTGGTGTCGAGGCTGGCGACCGTGCCGGTGCTTTTACAATAGGGGTGACCACCGGACCTATCCCCCGAAAGGCTATGGAGGACGCCGGGGCGGCTGTGGTATTTAATTCCATGAGCGAGTTTGCCGAGTCTCTTCCCGTACTGCTCCTTTCGCTTCTCACTGTCAAGATTGAAACTCCTCAATAACAATAAAAAAGTTTAATATGCAAAAAATAGTATATACCAACAACGTTAGTGAAGCCATCCAGTCACTGGTGGCTGAAATCTCACCTGTAAGTGTCCATATAATAACTGACGAGAATGTGGAGCGGGAGGTGCTTCCATCCTTGAACCTGCCTTATCAGCGCATTGTGGTCAAGGCAGGTGACGAGCATAAGGATATAAATTCCCTGTCGGATATATGGAGTGCGCTGATAGCGCAGGGTGCCACTCGGCATTCACTGGTTATAAATATAGGTGGTGGAGTGGTGACGGATATGGGTGGATTTGCAGCCGCATCGTATAAGCGTGGAGTCCGCTTTGTGAATGTCCCTACGACTCTGCTTTCGGCTGTCGATGCTGCGGTAGGTGGCAAGACGGGAATCAATTTTGACGGTTACAAGAATGAAATCGGTGCTTTTGCTCCGGCGGTCGCAGTGGTAATTTCTACAATTCTGTTCAGGACATTGCCGCATGAAGAGTTGTTGTCGGGCTATGCGGAGATGATTAAGCACGGGCTGCTTTCCTCTGACAAGGATTATGCGGAGTTGCTCGGATTTGACATATTGAATGCTGACATGGATTCACTGTTGCCGTTGCTTGAGAAGAGCGTCAAGGTCAAGGAGCGTATTGTCGAGGAAGATCCGAAGGAGCACGGCATAAGACGCGCGCTTAATCTGGGACATACTGCCGGTCATGCGTTCGAGGGGATGGCTCTTGAACGTGGATGCCCTGTGCCTCATGGTTATGCGGTGGCTTACGGGATGCTTGTGGAGATGATACTGTCGCACACAGTAGAGGGATATCCGTCGGCGGAACTTTACCGGTACGCCAATTATCTGAAGGAAAACGGCTACGGTTCGCCTGATGTGGATTGCGATGATTATGACGCTCTGGTGGAATATATGCGTCATGACAAGAAGAATGTCACACGTGACACCATAAATTTCACATTACTTGCGTCGCCGGGTAAACCGCTGATTGACCGAACAGTTTCTGATACGGAAATACGTGCGGCTTTGGATATTTTCAGAGACCTGCTTTCGTAGGTCTGTTTAAAAGTGATAGCCTACGCTGCCGAACACCTTGAAGTTGTGGGCGGAAGGTTTTACTATGCCGGAAGATTTTGCCACGTTGGAAAGTCCGATATGCGCAGCCACATTGATGGAGATACGGTCGTAGAATATCAAGCCGGTGCCGATATAAAGTCCCATGTCGTTTCTCTTGTAAGAGTTGATGAATGCTTTGTCATCGTTGTAGTAGCCGGCCTTAAGATGCTGTACGGTGGTGAGAAGCTGCCCCAGTTCGTTTACCTTGGCATTATATATGGTGGTTTTCTGCGAGCCTCCGGAGCCGAATCCCAGGTACATACCTCCGTTGGCTTCCCAGCGTATGCGTGGTGCAAGATTGAATGTGAATGACATATATATAGGTATATCCACATTTCGGTAAGAATTGCGCAGGAACACGTTTGATACGTTTGGAGCACCCTCTCGGGTCACCGCCATATCCATTTTCCCTTTGTTGAATGTATAGTTGAACTGAGTGCCGAGACCTATGAAGTTGGTGAAATTGAATTTAACCCCCACGCCTGCTCCATAGGCAAACCCCATGGTTGAGTTGAGGTCGGAGATTTCCGAGTAGCATTTGTTATAGTTATTAGAGACATACGAGCCGCCGAATAGCAGATGCGCGTCAATGTCAATGAACTTCTCAGCTTTTCCATGGTCGATAAATGCCGGAGATTGAGCGGAGGCGGTCACTGCTGAGAGTAGGAGGGATGATATCAGTGTGATGAGTATTCTGTTCATAGTTACGTAATGATTTTGAATTGTACCTGTCATTAGAGTGTCCGCAAAGTTACTCCAATTTGGTTTTTTGCGCAAATCAAATTCAAAAATTGAGAGTAAATGTGGAGTTTTTAGAAAAATAAGATAAATTTTGACAGAAAATCAATATTTTTGTTGCATAATTCAAGAATAATGTCTAATTTTGCATCACCAAAACGGAAATAAGGCTCCTTAGCTCAACTGAATAGAGCATCTGACTACGGATCAGAAGGTTACAGGTTTGAATCCTGTAGGAGTCACAAATTAGAATAGCCGCACTGCTTAGTGCGGCTATTCTAATTTGTGACGGTTTGATGCATCCCTCCGATTAAACGCACCCCCTCCGCTGACCCGAAATCATGACCGAGGGTAGCTGGAGTATGATTAGCTGATTTAAAATCTATTCATCTCATCCTCACGTACCGCCTTACCTTTGTATTTTCCTTTAGCAGCATTAATGCTATAACGGACAGTCAATGAGATATATTGGGACGCACCGGTTGTAATTGACTTGTAATTCAATGTATTAGAGTTAACGTCAAACCGTTGCTTCCATGTCCCGAAAATATCGTTTGCCGACAGTGTGAAGGTCCAGTTCCGATAACTCTTATTAAGAGTCAACGCCATCTGCCATGTGCCGTGTGAATATGTGGTAGAGGTGTTGCCTCCTCCAAGATAGAACGCAGAGAGATAGGCATAGACTCCTCCGGGTATATCAAACCGGTTATTTAATGACAACTGGTAGTAAGGCTTATTATATTTCCGTATCGGGATGCCATATTTAAGATTTTGAAGCAATAATACTCCCTGAACGGTGGGATGCCAGAATTTGACATTGAAACCTCGTGAGGCTACGATTTGCCACGTATCGTAGCCCGGTAGATTGACAGAAGTTCTGACGTTTGCCTTGATTACAGCGTTATATTCATATATACTACCAATCGACTTGTCTGACCGAATATATGTTCCCTGAAAGATGAAATTCCTATAGTACAGCGATAGTCCAACGTTATGGGCTCTTGAAGCTGTCAATTCAGGATTTCCAGTCTCCCACAAAGTCGGAGTCACATAGGAATAGTTATTTTCAAGCAATGAATATGACGGACGGCTTACTTTTGCACGATAATACATTGTAATGTTTACCGGCGATTTAAACTGCACACCTACATTGGGGAGAAAATCATGATATACTCTTGAAAGATAGTCATCATATATTCCGTTACGCTCATAACGGCAATTTGTGACTTCATAACGCAAACCTCCGTATATATTCCATTTATGTGTTATGTCATAATCAAATGATAAATAGTAAGCGTGTAGATTCTGGCGAACTTTATCCTTAGCCGGCTTTAAGAAATTATCTGATAGATTATTGCTTGTAAAATCTTGGTTGTTAAGCGTATGGGCGTATTCAGCGCCAGTCTCCAACTCAATCTCTCCGAATCTTCTGACAATTCTGAACTTAGCTCCAAGATAGTCGTGATTTGAATTGTTACAGTTTGAGATGATTCGTCCTGTCTCTTCTTCATTCGCATCCCAACGGGTTATGGATTTTCCCGACATGTAATCCAAGTCCGCACGGAGCCCTAAGCCAAAAGGTAGTATGAAATCTCCGAAGGCATTGATATAATGGTCGAAAGACTGCGAACCAAGTCCGGTTGTTGAGGTTATATCGCCAATCTCCAAAGCATCGGTGTTTGTGATTCCCTCGCTAAAGAATTTGCTGTGAGGTGTGCGTGTGAAAATGTATTTCGCGCCTATTGAATTTTCTCCAAAATCATAATTGACGCCACCATCAGAAGTTAGAGATTGTCCTCGTCTCTTAGCCGAGATTTTCGAAATAGAGAAGAATCTCTTTTCAGCCTCAAGGCTTTCTTTGAACTGTTCGGAATATTGGCGCTTTTGCCTGAAGCCATCCCAGCCATATGAAAAGTCTCCGAAAACGGTCACACCTCTCTCATTGTGATATTGCAGATTGACGCCAGCTGATTCGGAACATTCCTCGGAAACAGTCGCGCTGCCTTTTGCCGAAACAGATAGTCCGGCAAGGGGGCGCTTTGTCTTTATAAGGAGAACAGCTGAAACGTCCGACCCATATTCAGCTGACGGATTGGTTATAATTTCAACAGATGCAAGGTCTGAGGATTTCAACATGACAAGTTCCGTCGCATCCATCATCTTGCGCCCGTTGATGTAAATTACAGGGGTGCCTTTGCCGAGAACCGATATAGAACCTGCCGAGCCGTCAATCATTGGCATCTGCATGATTGCATCGGTGGCACTTCCGATTTTTGAAAGCGGATTGCCGGACATTGACACTTTCAGACCTCGGGATGTCGGTCTGGTGTACTTTCGTTGTGCGGTCACCACAACTTCGTTGAGTTCTTTGCTTACAAGAAGGGAGTCGAGAACATCCTGTGCGAATATACCTTCGGGCACTGCAATCAGGAGTGAGATAATCAGGATGAGTTTTTCCATATATAAACGATTTTTTATTTCTGCTGCAAAGTTAGAGCAACAGACAGTAACCGTCTATATATCAAGTCGGACAATACTGTGACACATTCGGAATGTCACACTTTTGTCCCAAAAATTGCTTCAAAAACAGCATTTGGAAGTTTTTGTTTGATTCTGCTTTTGCGTCGTCGCAAGGCATCCTCACTCGAACCGAAAGCCACAGATGCAACTTCTTTAGTGAAACCTACATATATAGCCGAACAATATAAGGCATCATCGTAAGTCATTCCGGAATAAAGTTGGCGGAGATTGGAACATATGTCGGCAAATTGACCTATCACTACATCTAAAATCTCCTTTGCCACAGCCTTGTCTATTGAATCTGTGTCACGTTTCAGATTCAGCTCTTTCAATCGTCCATATACGGGAATACACATAAACAGTTCCCTGTTCAATTTTAGTTTCTCAATCATCTCGGCTTCAACATCAGGAACATCTTTAACAGACACTGTGTTGACATCATCATGGGTTTCAGTGAGCCTGGCAATTGCGAGATTCAGTTTCGATATTTGCTCATTTAATTCAAGTTGCTTCTTCATCATGCGTCCGCTCTTTATTCTACCCCAAAGATAGATCATAAGCAGAATAATAATGCTCAATCCGATGATTGATGCAATGATTCGATATTCTTTCTCTTTGTTGAGTTTGGATGAAAATTCGGATTCAATTCTTGAAAGTTTCTCGTCATAACCGATTGAATCTATCTTTTCCTGTATTCTATCAAGTGAATCACGATATTCGATAGCTTCGAAATAATGCTCACGTTCTAATTCTATCGTATAGTAATTCTGATAGCGTAAAAGTTTTCCATATAGATTTAGTTCATCTGCATTTTGTTTATCAAGCATCTCTATGGCCTTGTCAAATTGCTTATCCATAATTAGATAATTCTGAATAGCGGTTGAAAGTTCCTCTTTCAGGACTTTATTATCTCCTACCACATCACCCATATTATCAAGTAATTCCAGCGCCTTATCCATATTGCCTGATTGGATGTAGGCGTTAGCAAGATTTATTCTCGCCATACCTTCGGCGTATTGCATGCCATTTTCTCTGCTTACATCTATACATTCCTTCAGATATGAAAAAATAGAATCATTATTGGATATGGTCAGACATTTGTTCCAAAGTGCGCTGCTCAAATATTCACTGTCACATTTACGCGCGACATTTAGTGCCCTTGTAAAATACTCATCTGCCTTATCCTTTTTGAACTCGGCATAATATACACAACCGATTCTCGACAGGACCTTATATCTAAGGGTATCAGGTGTAGTGCCATCTAAATTGTTCTCAAGTTTAAGGAGCATGACAAGCGCATCATCCATCTCTTTGTCTGATAGTTTTGCTTCTACTCTTGATAATTTCTCGGAAATCTCCGATATATCATATTTATTTTTACATGATTCAAGCTTTAGCAATGCTGATATAACTATTATGAAAATAAAAATTGTTTTACAAACAACTCCTATTTTATTTCTAACATCCATTTGTAGAGTCATAATGCGGATAATGCAATAAATTCAGTCATTAAACTTGTTTAATTATTCTTCTAATTCCGCTTTCCGTATACGGAGGAGGATATGTGAATTGGTGTCGGAGGATTGTGATGTGGTGTCAGCATCTATCTTTTCGGCGTCGAATGGAGCCGGTGATGCGGTGATATGCTGATGAACCGATATGTTTTATAGGGTTGGCGAGGACAAGAACCATCACGGCGCTGATGATGAGCATTACCCCGATAGCAGCACGCACAGTGAGAATTTCACCGAAGAGTGCGACTCCGAATATCAGACCGGTGATTGGCTCCAGAGCGCCAAGAATCGACACGGCAACCGAGCCGACATAGTGGATGGAGACAGCCACGGTCATCAGAGAGATGATAGTTGGCACTATTGAGATGCCGGCGACGCAGAGCCATGAGACAGGTTGGTCGGGGATGGCTTGCAGTTCGACTCCTCCGTCAAGCTGGACTACAAATACGATTATGCCGAACAGCAGGGAGTAAAATGTAATGGTGGGACCGGGGAGACGTTGCAGGCGGCTCTTGTTAATCATCACCATGTATATTGCATAGGAGAGTGACGAGAGCATGACCAGTATGACTCCCGTTGCCGTTACACGCGCACCCTCGCCGGGGTTGCACAGGAATGCCACGCCGGTGAGGCATAGTGCTATTGATATGACAGTCATGAGTGATATGCGTTGCCTGAAGAATACCCACAGCATGAGTGCAATAAACAGCGGTTCTACGAATAGGAGTGTGGAGGCGAGTCCTACATCCATGTAACGGTAGGATTCAAAGAGAAGGGCAGATGAGAGCGCGAACAGCACGCCAAGACCAATCATCATGGGGATTTCTTGGAATTTCAATCTGAAACTGTCCTTCCTTATCAGCATTATGGCTCCGAGTATCATGGTTGCGAAAGCGTAGCGGTAGAAAAGTACGGACGGAACACCCATGCCAAGCTCATATAGCGGCACGGCAAAAAGTGGGTTTGTCCCGTAACTGATGGCGGCTATTGCCCCCAGGATATATCCTTTGGTACTGTTAGTCATAGCTGAATGTAAAAAATGACGGTTTGTGGCTAAGCCGGGCTGCTACATCTCCATGAATGGACGTAATATGTCGTTGAGCTGTCCGTGTTCTACCAGGAAGCCGTCATGACCGAAAGGTGACTGTATTTCACGATACGCTGCGCCAGGGATTTTGTCGCAAAGCTCCTTCATCTCTTTTGGCGGGAAAACTATATCGGTTTCCAGCCCTATTACTATGGTCTTAGCCTTGATGGTTGAGAGCGCTTTCTCCATTCCTCCACGTCCTCGCCCGACATCGTGGGTGTCGAAGGCGTTGAGGATGGCATAGTAGGAGTATGCGTCGAAGCGTCTGCACAGTTTCTCCCCCTGGTATTGCTGGTAGCTGCATGCGCGGTGGGTTTCCGGAAGTTCTTCAGTATCCTTCTGTGTGAGATTGTAACCGTAGTACCCGCGGTAGGACAGGAGTCCGATTGCGCGTGCGGCGGCAAGCCCCTTTCTACCGGCATCAGCACGTGGCTCGCCGAAAGTATGGTCAGCTTCTATGCACATACGTTGGGTCTCGTCGATAGCGATGGTCCAGGGTGTGGCGATGGCATCGGTTGCCATGAGTGCGAGTCGAGTGAAGCGTTCAGGTTCCATCACAGCCCATTCCACAGCCTGGAATCCGCCGACTGAACACCCCACGAGAGTGTCGATATGTGATATGCCGAGCGCATCGGCGAGGATGCGGTGGGCGTTCACTATGTCACGGATTGTGTAACGAGGGAAATCCTTGAAGTACGGTGAGCCTGTGAGCGGATTTTCGTGGAGCGGAGCAGTGGTGCCGTAAGGTGAGCCGAGTATGTTGGCGCAGATTACGAAATGTTTTGCAGGGTCCAGGAATTTTCCTTCCTCTACGGTATGTGGCCACCAATCCTTCACGTCGCTGTTGGCAGTTAGTGCGTGGCACACCCACACAACGTTGTCGCACTGCTCGTTGAGAGTGCCGTAAGTGTGATAAGCTATGCGTAATGAGGGCAATTCCCCTCCAAGTTCAAGCTGAAACGGTTTGTCGTGATGGTAAAACTCTGTCATCGTAATGCAATTGCGGAATGCAAAGTTAAGCATTTTTCCGCACAAATTTGCATTATCGCACCATTTTGGGCATGTTACGGTTTTACCTTTGCGCTACAACATGGCTGTATGTGTGTATCTCAGCGTTATGTCTCGGGCTTATGCGGTGTCAGAACATCACGTTGTATTTGCGCAGGAGCGCCAGAGGGTGATACGATTCCTTGGCATGTCGGAGTCCGGGGTCTCCGACATCCTCCTGGCGGTTGATGTAGATTATTTCGGGGTGACGCTTGGTCATCATTTCGGCAAATAGTTTATTGACCGTCTCTCCGGCTCCTGCTATTTCGTGGTTCATCTTCTCGATGTGGACATGGAGGGTGTCACGGATGACCTCTCCGATAGTGAAGGCTACCACTCCGTCGGCAGGTGTGGTCAGTACTGCCCCTTCGAACGGGTATCTGTGCAGATTGTCAAGTACATGTATTACTTGTTCGCGCTCTATGTCGGCGAGTGCGGGTTTGGAGAGCGGAAGGTGCGAGGAGTGGAAAAATTCTTTAACAGCAGAGAGTGACGCTGCGGTGAGCGGTTCGAATTTATAACCGGGGTTGTCGGTTATGAAACGATTGACATGGTTACGCTTTTTGCTGAGCTTTTTGCCGGTGAGTGCGGCCAGGGCTTCGGCTGAGTAGAGATAGTCGCTCCAATCATCGAGTTGCTCTTCATGAGTTGCGCCGGCAGTTTGCAGTGAGGGTAGTGCCTCTTCGGGCACAGCTGAGAACTGTAATTCCATCCGGTGTATGTCGCAGTAGTCTGATAACAGAGCGACCGACTCCTCAATCCCCATTTTTCCGATGGGGAGTGAGAATGCCGGTCGTGTGACATCATCCTCCGTGACGCCTTTTATGAAAAGCGTGTCGTTAAGGATGCAATACGTATAGTCGAAGTAGTCAATCCACATGAATATTCCTCCGATGGAAAAGTCGCATGTGCGACCGGTGGAGTATCTGAGGAGGATATCTCGTATGGGAAGTATGTCGTCAAGCGTGACTGGCTTGAAGCGTAGCGGAGATGTTTTGGCGGCAGTGATAGTTGAAACCTGAGACCTGCCGTTGTAACGGGATGTCATCATATTGAATTATTCTTGAAATCTCAATATGATAACATTCTTTGCCGCCACCGTGTTCAGCATGTTTCTCGTATACGGGTGGATTTCGGGGACGGATTACTGGCGTCCGTCCACAGCTACTTCGCGGTTAATCTTGGATACAAGACCCTGGAGTACCTTGCCCGGACCGAGTTCTACAAATTCGGTTGCACCGTCGGCAATCATGTTCTGTACGCTCTGAGTCCAGCGGACGGGAGCGGTGAGCTGAGCCACGAGATTAGTCTTGATTTCAGCCGGGTCAGTGTGGGGCTTTGCGTCCACATTCTGGTAAACGGGAACGATAGGGGTGTGGAACTCAGTCTTTTCGATAGCTTCAGCGAGCTCGGCGCGTGCGGGTTCCATACAGGGTGAATGGAATGCGCCGCCGACTTTGAGCTTGAGAGCGCGTTTTGCGCCGGCAGCCTTGAGTTGTTCGCATGCGGCGTCGATAGCTTCCTCTTCGCCGGAGATTACTATCTGTCCGGGGCAGTTGTAGTTGGCGCACACCACTACGCCGGGGATTGATGCACAGATTTCCTCTACTTTCTCGTCGGGAAGTGCAAGCACGGCAGCCATTGTGGAAGGTTTGAGCTCACATGCCTTCTGCATAGCCTGGGCACGGGCTGACACGAGGCGGAGACCATCCTCAAAGCTGAGAGCGCCTGCTGCTACGAGGGCTGAGAATTCGCCGAGCGAGTGTCCGGCGGTCATGTCGGGATTGAAGTCGTCGCCGAGTGTCTTGGCGAGGATTACCGAGTGGAGGAATATGGCAGGCTGGGTCACCTTGGTCTGACGGAGATCCTCGTCAGTGCCTTCAAACATTAGGTCGGTGATACGGAAGCCAAGTATTTCATTGGCTTTTTCAAACATTTCCTTTGCTACGGGATTATTGTCGTATAGGTCTTTGCCCATTCCTACGAACTGGGCTCCCTGACCGGGGAACACAAATGCTTTCATGTCTATATTTTTTTCTAAGTTTTATGTACCAATCTATTGGTGAATTGTTTTCAAGTCGCAAAGTTACGATTTTTTCACAAAACGTGAGGTAATGTCTGCCGGAAAATCACTAACTTTGTATTTAATAATCCATTTTCAGAATTAAATCTTTAAGAATTCCAATTATAGTATGATACCTTGTCTATTTAATCTCGGCACGGGAGAACTGATAATAATTTTCGTGGTAATATTGCTGCTTTTCGGTGCTAAACGCATTCCGGAACTTGCCCGCAGTCTTGGCAAGGGGATAAACTCGTTCAAGCAAGGGATGAACGATGTCTCGGCTGAGATGAAGAAAGGAGCCGACGAGACCGGTTCAGATTCGTCAACATTAAAGAACGGAGCGGATAGCAAGTGACACCGAATCATGAAATGGGATTCTGGGACCATGCCGAGGTGCTGCGCGGAGTGTTGCTTCGTGTGGCAGCTGTGGTGCTTGTCCTGATGACAGCCTTTTTCATGGCTATGCCTTATCTTTTTGACAATGTCATTCTGGCTCCGTGCAGGGGAGATTTTGTCCTGTACCGTTTGCTCGATGGCATTTCGGTTTCCGGCATTGTCACTGAGGGGGGACGAGCGGTTGATTTCAATGTCAATCTTATAAATATACAGCTTGCCTCTCAGTTCTTTATCCACATGTCCACCTCCTTCTGGCTCGCAATAGTGTTTTCATTTCCTATAATCATCTATCAGCTGTGGGGGTTTGTGGCGCCCGGGCTGTATGAGGAGGAGAAACGAGGAGTCCGAGGGGCTTTTATTGCCGGAAATGCGATGTTTTTTCTTGGCGTGGCAGTGGGCTATTTTCTGGTATTCCCTCTCACCTTGCGTTTTTTGGCTGACTATCAGTTGAGTGCGCTTGTGCCAAATCAGATATCGCTGGATTCGTATATGGACAACTTCATGGTGCTTATTCTCGTGATGGGCATCATATTCGAGCTCCCTTTGCTTGCGTGGTTGCTCGGAAAAGCCGGCATACTGACCCGTAGTCTGTTCTCCTGCTATCGTCGTCATGCCATAGTGGCGTTGCTGGTGCTCTCTGCTGTCATTACTCCAACCGGTGACCCTTTTACGCTGATGGTGGTGTTCCTGCCCATATATCTTCTGTGGGAAATATCGGCTTTCACAGTCCCTGCCGTGCGTAAAGGGCGTTCTGACGCTATACTGAATAATATCTGAAATATCGAAAATCATAATTTGTCATGAATATAGGAATTATAGTGGCTATGGAGAAGGAGCTTAATCTCATACTCCCTCTGCTTGAGAATCATGCCACAGAAGTTAAAAACCATACCATCTATCATACAGGTACTGTCAACGGCAATAATGTCGCACTTATGCAGTGTGGCATAGGTAAGGTCAATGCGGCGGTAGGCGCTACAACTTTGATAGACCTCTTCAATCCTAATCTTGTCATTAATACAGGTGTGGCAGCCGGTGCGGGCGATGATGTCGCGGTTATGGATATAATTGTCGCCGACAGTGTTGCACACCATGATTTCTGGTGCATAGGTGAGGAATGGGGACGGGTACCAGGTTGTCCCGTATTGTTTGAGACACAGATGTTCGATGTGGCGGATTCGGATTCGAGAGTCAAGCCTGGGCTCATAGTCTCGGGTGAGAAATTTATAGAGAGCAAGGCGGAAGTCGACGCCATACGCAAGCATTTCCCTCAGGCAATGGCTATTGATATGGAGTCGGCAGCAATAGCTCAGGTGTGCTATCTGAAGGATGTGCCTTTCTTCTGTATGCGTCTTATAAGTGACACTCCCTGGTGTAATCATGATAATTCACGCCAGTATGAAAATTTCTGGGAGGATGCTCCTAAGCATTCGTTTGACTTGATACTGAATCTGCTGAACAGTATTTAGTGTATTTTACATACATAATGCAATTGATAGTAACATAACACTATGTGCCATCAAGAAACAACATGTAATCATGGAAAAGATACCAAGTTTTACCATCAATCATAACACTCTTCTGCGTGGAATCTATGTGTCACGCAAGGATGTGACTCCATCAGGCGATGTCATCACCACATTTGATGTGCGTATGACTGAGCCGAACCGTCAGCCGGCTCTTACCCCCGAAGCGCTCCACGCTATGGAGCATCTTGCCGCCACATATCTGCGCAATCATCCTCAGTGGCGTGATAGGATTGTATACTGGGGACCGATGGGATGCTGTACCGGGAACTATCTCCTTGTGCAGGGTGATGTCAGTTCTGCGGATGTACTTCCGCTTGTGGCGGAGACAATGGAGTATGTGGCAGGATTCCACGGCGATGTCCCCGGTGCGACGCCGAAGGATTGCGGCAACTATTCATTCATGGATTTGCCGGCTGCACGTGAGGCTGCACGTAAGTATAAGGAGGAGGTGCTCGATGTGATTACCGATGCCAACCTCTCGTATCAGTGACGGTGAAACGTTCGGTAAATGAAGGATATTAAAGGGGTAAAAGGGAAGTATTACATAGCCAAGCTCATCGAGGAAGGGGAGCACGAGCATCAGGACTTCAAGTTCGCCATATCAGATGCCCGGAAGATTGCCCGCAGCCTGTCGGCTTTTGCCAACAATGACGGCGGTCGGCTTCTTGTGGGCGTGAAGGACAACGGAGTGATAGCCGGAGTGCGCAATGAGGAGGATATCTACGTCATTGAGCAGGCTGCCCAGATGTATTGCGAGCCTGAACAGGATATTCAGGTGACAGCCTTCAAGGTAGAAGGTGGTCTGACTGTCTTTAGGATTGAGATATCTAAATCGGCAGTGCGCCCTGTGCTGGTCAGGGAGGCGAATGGTGAATTGAAGGCTTATTACAGAGTCCGTGATGAGAATATAGCGGCTCCGGAACTTATGGTGAGGGCATGGCGCCGGGAGGCGGCGTGCTCAGGAACGCTGGTCACGTTGTCGGAGGCGGAGAAATGTCTCCTCTCTATGGCTGCCGAGTCACCGGTGTCAGTCGAGGATTTCATGCTTGCGGCTCATGTGTCGCGTGTGGCTGCTGAGGAGTTGGTAACACGCCTGCACGCTATGCATCTTATTGATTTTGTATACGATGGTTCCGCTTTCAGGCTTGTGTCTGTCTAAAAGGAGTTTCCATTAACAAAGCATTCCCATTATATCACAGATTAGGCGATGTTGCTGCTGCAACATCGCCTAAAAAGCGCAAAAGGGCAGTCTCACGACTCCCCTTTTACTTAATACACAATTATCTATAAAACAACTATTAATGTTCTTGTTGAATGTATGTCAGCCTTTTGAGGCTGTGGGATTACAAGCGGGCTTTGATAGCCTCGGTTTCCTTCTCGTAGCCGGGTTTTGCGAGGAGTGCGAACATGTTGCGCTTGTAAGCCTCTACGCCGGGCTGGTTGAATGGGTTGATTCCGAGGATATAGCCGCTGATACCGCATGCCTTTTCAAAGAAGTAGATGAGCTGACCCAGATACTTCTCTTCAAGTGCTGGGAGAGATATGCGGATGTTGGGTACGCCACCGTCAACGTGGGCGAGACGAGTTCCGAGCTCAGCCATCTTGTTTACTTCGTCGATATGCTTGCCGGCGATATAGTTCAGACCGTCGAGGTTTGCCTCGTCGGACGGGATAAGCTTTTCGTGCTTTGACTCCTCGACCGAAATCACAGTCTCGAAGATAGTGCGCTCGCCTTCCTGAATCCATTGACCCATTGAGTGGAGGTCGGTGGTGTTGTCGACTGATGAGGGGTAAATGCCGACATTGTCCTTGCCTTCACTTTCGCCGTAAAGCTGTTTCCACCATTCTCCGAAGTAGTGGAGCTTGGGATTGTAGTTTACAAGGATTTCAGTCTTTTTGCCGGCAGCATAGAGTGCGTTGCGTGTTTCAGCGTAGAGGTATGCCGGGTTAGATGCGTCAGCCGCATTGGTGTCCTTTTCCATTTCAGCAGCACCGTCAATCAAGGCGCGGATATCAAATCCTGCTACTGCGATGGGGAGAAGTCCCACAGGGGTAAGCACAGAGAAACGTCCACCCACATTGTCGGCGATGACAAATGTCTTGTAGCCTTCCTCGGTGGCGAGGCGACGGAGAGCGCCGCGCTGAGCGTCGGTGATAGCGACGATGCGCTTGCGCGCTTCATCAAGACCGAGCTGGCGCTCGAGCTGCTCCTTGAGGAGGCGGAACGCTATTGCCGGTTCGGTAGTAGTACCGCTCTTGGATATTACGATGATACCGAATCGTTTGTCTTTCAGATAGTCCTGAAGTTCGTATAGATAGTCCTCTCCGATGTTCTGACCGGCAAAGAGCACTTTGGGCTCGCCCTGCATGCCTGGACGGTAAGCAGCGAAGCTGTCACTGAGAGCTTCGATTACGGCTTTGGCGCCGAGGTAGCTGCCGCCGATACCGATAGCCACGACAGTGTCGCATGAAGCGCGGAGGGCTTCGGCTGTCTCGATGATGTCGTCAAGGAGTGCGTCGGTTGTTTCAGTCGGGAGATTTACCCAGCCGAGGAAATCATTGCCGGCACCGGTGCCATTGAGCACTTTTTCGATAGCGTCAGTAGCTTTCTCGTCAAGTTGGGCAATCTCTTCACGGCTCACTGTTCCGAGAACATCTTTGATATCAACGTTTAGAGTTTTCATTTTTCTATATTTTTTGTTAGTTTTGCTTGGGGGGTGATGGTCAGAGTCCTTGGTTTTGATTTCTATATAAACCATTTGCCCAAGGTGCGGATTGACCGTTCGGCATTGGCGTGGCGGTAGAGGATGTCATACACGGTGTCGAGTATAGGCATCTCAATGCCATATTTTTTGTTAATCTCTTTGATACATTTTGTGCCGTAGTAGCCTTCAGCTGTCTGTTCCATTTCCATACGTGCGGTGGACACGGAGTACCCTTTGCCGATTATGGAGCCGAAATTGTGATTCCTGGAGAAGCGTGAATAGGCTGTGACAAGAAGATCGCCCAGGTATACCGAATCGCAGATGCAGCGGGGGCGTGGGCACACCTCGTCGACAAACCTTTCCATTTCGCGGATGGCATTGCTGACAAGCATCGCAAGCAGATTGTCACCGCCTTTCATTCCGTGGATTATTCCTGCGGCAATCGAGTATACATTCTTCAGTACGGCTGCATACTCAATGCCTTCCACATCGCTTGAAGTGATGGTGCGTGTGTTTGGCGAGGCGAGCTTGCTTCCGAATTCCTCGGCATTGCATATATTGTGGCATCCCACCGTGAGGAAGCTTGGTCTGTCAAGGGCCACTTCCTCGGCATGGCATGGTCCTGCCACAACTATGATATTGTCCTTGTTTACTCCAAAGCGGCGCACCATGTAGTCGGATATTATCTCGTTGTCGCCGGGTACAATCCCCTTGACTGCAGAGACAATGCACTTGTCGGTTATGTCGACTTGTATCTTATTGATGTGAGTCTTGAAATATGGTGACGGCATGACGAGGAGCAGTGTGTCAGCCTTGGAGCATACATAGTTGATATCGCTTGAAAATTCTATACGAGAGACATCAAACTGCACATCGGTCAGGTATGCCGGATTGTGTCCGAGTCTCTTGAAATCTTCTATGCGGTCATCACGGCGCATATACCATAGTATTGAATCGCAGTTGCGCAACAGGAGCTTGGCGAGAGCTGTCGCCCAACTACCGCCTCCCATCACTGCTATTTTTTGGAAATTCATGGTGTATGCGAATTGATGATATTCATTGATTTTGGTTAATTCCGGATTTCTGTCTCTTATGCTTCAGTGGCAGGAGCTGCGGCTGCAATCCACTGCTCTACATCTTCGATGGCAGGATTCTTGAATCCGAGCTTGAATTTCTTGTTGATGCCGCAAAGTTCCTGATGGAGTTTCCCGGCAGTCTGAGTGGACAGGAGTTCAAGAGTGTAGACACCGGCTTTGTAAAGCGGTGCAATCCAGTCGGACGGCACTCCGATGGCGGTGAATGCTTCCTCTTTGTCACGGCGCTGTGTCTTCTCAGGGCGCATCTGTGGGAAGAACAGTACTTCCTGAATGGTGGTCTGCCCTGTCATGAGCATTACAAGACGGTCCATACCGATGCCCATGCCTGATGTGGGGGGCATGCCGTATTCAAGAGCACGGATGAAGTCCTGGTCTATAATCATTGCCTCGTCATCACCCTTCTCGCCGAGTTTCATCTGCTCAACGAAGCGTTCGTACTGGTCAATCGGGTCGTTGAGTTCGGAATAAGCGTTGGCAAGTTCTTTGCCGTTGACCATGAGCTCAAAGCGTTCGGTCAGTTCAGGGTTGTTGCGGTGACGCTTGGTGAGGGGTGACATTTCGATGGGGTAGTCGATGATGAAAGTAGGCTGGATGTAACGTCCTTCGCACTTTTCTCCGAAAATTTCGTCGATAAGTTTGCCTTTGCCCATTGCGTCATCCACCTCTATGCCGAGGCTTCTTGCCGTGTCGCGGAGCTGGGCCTCATCCATCCCGGTGATGTCGATGCCGGTGTGCTCCTTGATTGCGTCAATCATAGTGACACGCTTGTATGGTGCCTTGAAGTCTATCTCGTTGTCACCGACTTTGACTTTGGTGGTGCCGTTGACGTCAAGACAGATTTTTTCAAGCATTTTTTCAGTGAAAGCCATCATCCAGTTATAGTCCTTGTAGGAAACATAGATTTCCATGCAGGTGAATTCCGGATTATGGGTGCGGTCCATACCCTCGTTGCGGAAGTTCTTGGAGAACTCGTATACGCCCTCGAAACCGCCTACGATGAGTCGTTTCAAGTATAGTTCGTCGGCAATACGGAGATACAAGGGAATATCGAGAGCATTGTGGTGTGTGATGAAAGGACGTGCTGCCGCTCCTCCGGGTATTGACTGGAGAATAGGGGTCTCCACCTCCATGTATCCGGCGTTGTTGAAGTATTCGCGCATGGAGTTGTATACCTTGTTGCGCTTGATGAATATTTCCTTCACACCATCGTTGACCACGAGGTCGACATAGCGACGGCGGTAACGGAGTTCGGGGTCGTCAAATGCATCGTAAGTCACGCCGTCCTTTACCTTCACAATTGGAAGGGGACGAAGCGATTTGCTCAGCACTGTGAGTTCCTGCGCATGAACGGAAATCTCGCCGGTCTGGGTACGGAATACAAAACCTTTGACACCTACGAAGTCGCCTATGTCGAGTAGTTTTTTGAACACTACATTGTAAGCGTCCTTGTCCTCGCCGGGGCAGATTTCATCACGGTTTACATATACTTGTATGCGTCCGCGGGAATCCTGAAGTTCCATGAATGAAGCTTTGCCCATGATGCGACGGCCCATAATACGGCCTGCCACAGCCACTTCACGTTGTGGTGCGTCGTCGCTGAATGTTTCCTTAATCTCGTCAGTGTAACCTGTAACTACGTACTCTGCTGCGGGATAGGGTTCAATGCCACGATTGCGCATCTCGTCAAGGCTTCCGCGTCTTACTATTTCCTGTTCGCTTAATTCAAGGAGATTCATTTTTCCTGTCTGAATATTATCTGATGTGAGTTGATACAACGAGGATGGAGATTTAGATGCAAAATTAAGCAATTTCTCGCAATCATAAGCAAAAATTATGTGTAAAACTTAGTTAATTAATAATCCGGATACAGTAAGGCATACCATTGAATGATGTGTAAATTATAGAGTTTAAGTATATTGTATATTGTTTAATTTTATTTTCCGAGATGATAACCAAGTTTAATGATTATTTAGTGAAATGTAATCTTGCCAAGAGCACGATTGCCGCTTACGTCAGTACCGTGGATTTTTATATCCATAATTACCCAGATGTCTCAAAGAGTAACTTATTAGCTTACAAGGGCTACCTTTTGGAGCATTTTAAACCTCAGACAGTCAATCTGCGCGTGCAGGCGATGAATAAGTATCTGGAGTTTCTGGAGCAGGAGGATTTGAAGATGAAATTTGTGAAGGTGCAGCAGAAGAACTTTCTGGAAAATGTAATAAGTGATGCGGATTACAGGTTTCTTAAAGCAAAGCTACGAGAGAACGAAATGATGGACTGGTACTTCGTCGTATGGTTTCTTGCTGCTACGGGTGCCCGTGTGAGCGAGCTGCTCCAAATCAAGGCGGAGCATGTGGCTGCCGGACACATAGACATCTACAGCAAAGGCGGAAAGGTGAGGCGGCTGTACATACCGTGCAAACTCAGGGACGAGGCGTTGCGTTGGCTCAGATGCAAGGAGATGTATTCAGGATATATTTTCCTGAACAGGTATGGTAAGAGGATAACGCCGCGGGGTGTGGGCTCACAGCTCAAGCATTTTGCCGAGCTTTACGGGCTTAACCGGGATGTGATGTACCCTCATTCGTTCCGCCATCGTTTCGCTAAGAATTTCCTTGAGAAGTTCAATGACCTTTCGCTGCTTGCTGATTTGATGGGGCATGAAAGTCTTGAGACTACACGCATATATCTCCGTCGCACAGCCAGCGAACAGCGCCGCATAGTGGATTCCGTAGTTGACTGGTAGATGCTGACCGAAATTTATCCGGGCAGCTGCGAGGCGCCGCTTTCCGGTCAGCTGCGGGTTACGTGGAGGCCGGTCTTGCTGAGGGTCATGTCTACGAGACGGGCGTTTGGCTTGCTTTGTGATGTCTGGAGGATGTGCTTGACTCGTGCCGCTGCCTGCGGGTCCTTGGCTATCATGTAGAGATATCCGCCTCCTCCGGCACCGGGGAGTTTGTAGCCCAGGCATAGGTCGTCGACCATACGGGTGATTGCTTCCACTTCGGGTGGGTTAGTGCCATGATCAAGAGCCATGTTCTGTGCCCATGTCTTGCGTACGAGTTCTCCCATGCGCCGGAATTCCTGCCGCTGTATGGCATCGTACATCTCCATGGTGTGTACTTTCATGTCGCGGAGCATGCGTATCTGCTCTCCGTGATTGAGGAACATACGGCGCACTATCTCGGCAAGTATATCCTTGGCTGTGCGTGTTATCCCGGTGTAATACAGAAGGTGGCATTGGGCATATTCCGGGTCGGTGAATAGTGTGTCAGGTAGCCAGCGCACATTAGGGTGCTGGTCAAATCCTTTGACCGTCTGGAGAAGTTTGACTCCGCCAATCACTCCGCCGAACTGGTCTTGCCAGCCACCGCCGGTGGTGAGTAGCTGTTCGAGCACAAGAGTGCGTTTGCATATCTCGTTTTTGTCCCATGCCAGCGAGCAAAAGTCGCTGATGGCTCCGAGCACCGTTGCGGCGAGGATGCTGCTTGTGCCGAGTCCGCTTCCAGCCGGGATGGCGGAGAATAATGTGATTTCGAGTCCTCCGCCGAAGTCTTCGAGCTGTGTACGTAGCGACGGGTAGGAGACAGGGCAGAAGCGTGGGTGGAATCCGGCGAGGGCAAGAGCTGCTTTGGGTATGGAGAAAGGCGAACCTACCTTGTTGAAATCAAGGAGCTGGTCGTAAGTTTCTATGCATTCGGACGCGCCGAGGTCAATGCTGCGGCAGATTATGTGCGGTTCGGCACATGGGCGTACATACGCCTGCAGGGGCGGTTGTCCGTTAAGCTCGATGGCAAGGTTTATCACATTGCCGCCTTCCATGAGGCAGAAAGGAGGTGTGTCAGTCCAGCCTCCGGCTATGTCGATACGTACCGGCGAGCGGCTCCACACTATCTGATCCGCGCATACGGCACGGCGGGGGAGCTGCTTGTCGTCAAGCACTGTATGTGTGAGCCCTTCACGCAACAGGGAGAATGCCGTGAGTTCGTATTCCTCAGGGCTGTTGCCGGACATGCGTTGGACCTGGGCACGGAACATGGCGTCGTTTATCCGTTTCATCAGAGGCGCTGATTCAGGCAGGACTTCCGGTAAGGCTATTGAGTCGGCTGCGAAGTTGGCGGCTGCGTCACAGAGGTCGAGCTGGTAAAATACGCTGTGATGGTGGTTCTTGGCTAGTCCTTGCCAATTGTCTTTGCGGAACTTGCGCCGCTGGTCCATCAGGCGGCTCAGATTAGCGATGTCCGAGAGTTGCTCTGCGCTCATCAGTCGGTAGCCGGAGGGATTGAAAGTGCCGGCAAGCAGGGCGGCGAGTGTTTTGCCCATATCGTCAATGTCGCTGACTACCGGGAACTGTTGCCGCTGCTGTTCGGCGCCGGCAAAACGGTCATCAATATTGTAGGTCCTCACTGCGTATTCGTTTTCACCGACGGGTACAATGTCGACGCATTGCCCTTGTGCGAGTGTGATTGTCCAGTCATTTTCAGGCACTCCGGTGACTATATTGTCGCATGAGATGTTCCAGTGTGCCCCGATATAGCTGTTTTCGACCCAAAGGTTGGTATTGTCAGATGTGAACGGTATGCGTGTGATTGAGTTCTGGACGAATATGGATGGATGGGGCTTGCGGTCACGGTGCATGATGCGCCGCTGGTCATTGACAAGATTCTGAATGGTGAGGGTGGAAGATATCATCTCACGGCTTGTGCCGAAGTGGTAGAACTCGCCTTCGGGAAGGGGTATGATGGCTACGCTGAGTTCGGCAAGGTCGGGGTCGATCAATTCCGGATTCGTTCCGAGTGCTCGTCCGAATTCAGAATATAGATCGTATTCGCGAAGGGAGCCGTCGGCATTTCTGGATTTGTCGCACAGTAACTTGACTGCGCGGTCGCTGAGGAGCCATACTCCGATGTCTGTCAGGTAGTAACCGCTCTGTGAAAGTGCGTTGAGGGTGTCGACGGGTGGTTTCTGGAGCATCTTTTCAAGCACAGTCGGTGTTTCATGCCGGCTGTAAAACACTCCGTGGTTCTTGGCTATCGAGGCGTCGAGCCATAATCCGTAACATACCACGTCGACATCAGGGACCGAGGGGAGGCGGTCGGAGGCACGGATATATACATCGCCGCTTACAATCATTGTGTGCATTCCGTCCGGCATTTTGTCAAGTATGCGTTCGTAAAGTGGGAGCTGGAGGTCCAGGAGTGTCTGGCTGAGCTTTTGACCGCGTTCCCATCGGAAAATGGGGATGGGGGTAAGGATTTTTCCCGACGGGGCGTATGCCGGGAGTCTCCGGCTCTGTCCGCCCGCATGTAGGATTATGCGGCGCTCTTCACCAATCCATTTCATGAAATCGGTGTCAGGAGCCCATGAGCGGTGGCATTCCTCAAGCAGCCATGTGGTACCGCCTCCGCTCCCGAGGCGGTGACCTACGGGGTCATTGGTGCAGAAATATTCGTCGGTCGGCAGACCTGTGACGTTATGGAATGCTCCGACAAGATTGGGGGGGAGCGATAGGAGTTTCTTTGTCATAATGCGGTTTTGCTCGTGGAGGTTAGATGCTTTTGGATGTGCTGCCTGAGTTGACTCTCATGCCGTAGACTGATATGACTGCAAAGCAAATCAATGGTATTGTAAACGAGATGTTTGTTGCGGGGAGTCCGGATATGGTGACATCAGAGTCGATTATGGCTGCCTGGATGGGTGGGAATACGGAGCCTCCGAGGATTGACATGATGAGTCCGGCACTTCCGAATTTCACGTTGTCTCTCAATCCTTTGAGCGCAATGCCGTAGATGGTGGGGAACATGAGTGACATACAGGCGCTAACTCCGACAAGGCAGTATATGCCTGTGCGGTCGGTAAGAAGTATGGCACCTGCGGTAAGCAGTAAACCAAGGGTTCCAAGCGAGAAGAGCAGCCTTGGGGCTGAAATGTATTTAAGGAACAATGTGCAGATGAAGCGACTGCATGTGAACAGCACCATGGCTATGATGTTGAATTTCTGTGAAAGTATTTCAGCCGAACGTTCATCCATTCCTTCGGACATGAATATACGGGTACCATACTGTATGATGAATGTCCAGCACATCACCTGTGCGCCTACGTAGAAGAATTGTGCAATGACGCCCTCGCGGTAGTTTTTGATTCTTACAAGCTCACGCAGGGCGGTGGAAAGTTTTTTCTCCTCGCGGGTGTCGCCGGCTTTTGGCATTTTCATGAAGCGGACTATGGCGAGAATGACGAGAATCACGGCGCCGATGTAAATATATGGCTGTATGAGTACCCATAAATCCTCGTTTTTAATCATTTCAAATTCCTCAGGGGAAAGCTTTGCTCTTGTGGCGGAGTCGATAGGGTGCATCTTTGCCTGGACGAACTGCATGGCTACATACATTCCCATCAGTGCGCCGATTGGGTTGAACGCCTGAGCGAGGTTGAGACGTTGGGTGGCTGTCTCTTCGCTCCCCATGCAGTAAATATATGGGTTACAGCTCGTCTCAAGGAATGAGAGTCCGCATGTCATTATGAAGTATGCGAGCAGGAAGGGGTAATATATGCCTGACATCTGTGCGGGTACAAACAGAAGTGCTCCTATGGCGTAGAGTGTCAGTCCGAGCATGACGCCGGCTTTGTAGGTGTAACGCTGTATGAACATTGCTGCGGGAAATGCCATGCAGAAATAACCGAGATAAAATGCGACCTGGACCAATGCCCCTTCGGTGACGCTCATGCGGAAGATTTTTGAGAATGCCTTTACAAGAGGTCCGGTGATGTCATTGGCGAATCCCCAGAGGGCGAAACACGATGTGATGATTATGAATGGCAGAAGAAAACTTACTCCGTTGCGGCTCAGAAGTGAGCCTGTGGATGATTGAGCCGGTGTTCCGTCGCTTTGCTGTGACATATGGAAGTAAGGTTAAAAAATTGTGGGGTGTGAAACTGTACTTTTTTATCCGAGCCCCAAAGTTAGTAAAAATATTGCATTTTCAAGCTATTTAACCTAAAAGAGGCTGATAAATCCCAGACAGTTCACTCTAAAGCATAATGATTCTCCGGTGGCGCATTTCCATTTTCACCAGAAAAAAGTACCGTTCCGTATATTGGGACAGGATGGCTGTTACGGTATATTGGCTTATCCTAAAAAGTTATGGTAAAATTCATTGCAGGTGTGTAAGCTATATTTTGTCCAATAATCGGAGCCGAAAGCTGAGTCACACCCATATTTATACCAATCTTCTTGGCTTTGTTCCTATTATAATAGGCTATACTTATTATCGGTATACTTGCTATCGTAATGACTCCACCAGAAATCATCAACGCTTTAGAAGCGGTGGGCATGGCATCAGATCCCAAATCAGAATTCGAGGCAAAAAGTAGCAGTGCGCCTGTTGTAGTAGCGGCAATACCTACGCCGAATGTGGTCCATCCTACGGTTCGCAATGCCTTGTATTTGCCCCATTCCGGAGTATTCTGGTAGTCGTCATTCGCCATCAATGTCATGCTCTGCTGTTGATTCTGTCTATCAATGTTCGCCTGCGCATCAGTTGGAGTGCCGACAGTTGAGCCGTTTTGAGAGTAAGCACAAACTGCTGATACAATAAAAACTATGAATGCTAAAATTTTCTTCATGTTGAATGTCTAATGATACTGTATGGAGAGATTGATTATCGGTGAATAGAATAAGTGAACCAATTATGCTACGTCGTAATTTTGTTTTCCAAAATGTTGTGGAATGACCGCTGTCAATCTAATTTCAAAATTAGCTATTCTTCTCAAAATGCTGCTATTCAGGACATCAAATCTTTGTTAAATCTTGCAAAAGGAATCGAATTAAAAAAATATGGTTATTAAAAAACTGCAAAACCGGTTACTGGTAAT
The DNA here is from genome assembly GCA_958352885.1 of uncultured Duncaniella sp. Lineage (GTDB taxonomy): Bacteria > Bacteroidota > Bacteroidia > Bacteroidales > Muribaculaceae > Duncaniella. The sequence continues at coordinate 11,864 of CATWQI010000014.1, read as the reverse complement.
AACTATATTTTTGCTGATAGAACATTTGGTATACATTATAAAAGGAATAACGGCTGACAATCATTTTGATTGTCAGCCGTTATCAGTACCCAGACCCGGGATCGAACCGGGATGGATTGCTCCACTGGTGTTTGAGACCAGCGCGTCTACCGATTCCGCCATCTGGGCTTGTGTGTCGGATTTTGACGGGGCAAAGGTAGTGATTTTTTTTGTATCGGACAAGGATTGAGGAAAAAATCCGAGAAAAAATATGAATGAGAGAGGAGAATGATGTGATAGATTTGGTCAATCAAGTGGATTGGGTTCGTCGGGATGGGTGTACCAGCGGGAATACATGAGATAGTTGTGGGCTATTTTTTTGTTTAGCTCACGTGATGTTTCCGGGTCTACCATTTTTATGAATTTAGCGGGAGCTCCGCCCCACAGCTCATTGGCACCGATTTTGGTGCGGGAGAGCACTACGGAACCAGCTGCCACAAGGGCTCCTTCGCCAACTTCAGCATCGTCCATTACGACAGCGCCCATGCCTATGAGAGCGTAATCATGGATTTTTGCACCGTGTATCGTCACGTTGTGACCGATTGACACGTCATTGCCAATCTCGATGGTTGATTTTTTATAGAGTGTATGGAGTACGGAGCCATCCTGGATGTTGACACGGTCGCCGATGCGGATTGAGTTGACATCGCCCCGCAGGACGGTGTTGAACCATACGCTGCATTCCTCGCCCATGAATACATCGCCGATTATTGTGGCGTTTTCAGCTAAAAATGTTTCACGTCCGATTGCCGGGGTGAAACCGCGGAGTGGAATTATAAGTGCCATAAATCAATAGTTCAGATGGTTATTTGGCGAGAGGCGCTGTTGCGGCAGCGAGCCATTCGCGTTCAGGTCCGGTAAGTGAAGGCGCAAGGCGGTCATAAACCATCTTGTGGTAGTTGTCGACCCATTTGATTTCATCCTCGCTCATTATTTCGGTCTGGAACAGATTCCGGTCAAACGGGCAAAGCGTGATGGTTTCGAAAGCATAGAATTTGCCGAACTCAGTCTCTTCGTAAGGGATGGTGAGCACAAGATTCTCGCAGCGTATGCCGTAGCGGTCAGCGAGATATACGCCGGGCTCATTTGATGTGAGCATGCCCGGTGTGAGGGGGGCGAGAGTGTCGTTGAGACGGATGCTCTGAGGCCCTTCGTGGACGTTGAGGAAATGGCCTACACCATGTCCTGTGCCGTGGAGATAGCTTTTGCCTTCTTTCCATAGAGGCATGCGCGCCATACCGTCAAGCTGGGCGCCGCGTGTGCCTTCGGGGAATACAGATGTCGCTATGGCTATGTGGCCTTTCATCACAAGTGTGAAATCATGGCGCATATCCTCGGTCGGAGTGCCGATGGCTATGGTGCGGGTGATGTCGGTGGTGCCGTCAAAGTAATTGGCGCCGGAGTCGATAAGGAGAAGATTTCCGTTGGTGATTTCCACGTCGCTTTCGGGCGAGGCTGTGTAATGCACGATAGCGCCATGGGCTCCGAAGCCGCAGATGCTCTCGAAGCTTAGATCAAAGAAAAGTTCCTGAGCCGAACGGTTCTTGAACAGAATGTCGGCAACTCCTATTTCGGTGAGTTTCTTGCCCTGGTTTACTGTGTCGTGAATTTCCATGAGCGAACGTACCATTGCAACACCGTCGCGGATATGGGCGGCCCGTATGCCTTGAATCTGTACGTCATTCTTAATGGCTTTAGGCATGGCTATGGGGGAATCGCCGGTAATATAATGTCCCTCAAGGATGTGGGCGATTGCTCCGGACGCACGGCTTCCGCTGAGAAGGACAATGACATTCTCCGGCACATTGGCAAGATATTCCAGCACGGAGTCGTAAGGAGCTACAGAGACACCTGCCTCTTTGAGGTGAGCCTCAACCTCGGGTGTCATCTTGGCGCTATCGACGAACAGTGTGCAACCTGAGTTGGAAAGGTATAGGAAGGAGGTGGCGACCGGATTGCAAGGCACGTCGTTGGAACGGATGTTCAGTATCCATGCTATTTCGTCGAGTGCGGACGTGAATAGAGCTTGCGCGCCAAGGGTCCCGGTGTCGGCGAGTATACGTGATATCTTGGATGATGCCGATTCTCCGGCGTATTTCACGTCATGGACGAAAATTTTATCGGAAGGGAGTGCGGGACGGTCGTTCCAGATGTTATCGATGGGATCGAAATTCACGTCAAGTTTCAGCCCTGACTTTTCGAGTCTGCTGCGGAGGGCGGCAGTGTCATCGATAGACATAAGCATGCCATTGATACCCACAGTGTCACCTTTATGCAGATTCTCGCAAAGGTATTCCACTATCGATGGAGTTTCGGGAAGACCGTCCTTCATGAGTATGATACCTGTTCCTTCTATCTGGCTTGCACCCTGAAGGAAGTATCGGCTGTCGACCCAAAGCAGGGCAGCGGTAGAGGTCACAACCATTGTGCCTGCCGAACCGGTGAACCCGCTGAGGTGACGCACTATGTGCCAATGGTCAGATATATACTCGCTGAGGTGTGCATCGGTGCGTGGGAGGATAACGGCATTAATGCCTGCGCTGCGCATCTCCTTGCGTAGGGCTATGATGCGCTCGATGATGATATTTTGCATAATTCGGGAATTTATAGTCAGTTAAAATAGCGATTACAGAGAAATCTGTGACTGCAAATTTACAAAAAGATTCGGTTAAATTAGTGCGATAGGGTAAATTAATTTATGCGCTTTGTGTGGGAGTATTAAAAAAGTATAATAAACTGTAGCGGTGACAAGATTGTTACAATAATAAATTATAACTTTGCACGCTGTAAAAAAATCACGTTGAAACTACTATGTCACAGAATACACCTGTACTCCACGGTCTGACCGACAAGGAGGTTGAGGAAAGTCGCCGGAAGTATGGCGAGAATGTGCTAACTCCACCGGCAAGGGAGCCGCTGTGGAAACTATTTCTTGCCAAATTCAGAGACCCGTTGATTATAGTTCTGCTGATAGCCGGAGTGTTGTCAGTGCTTATTTCGCTATATGAGTTTTATGGATTGCATCAGAATGCTACCGTGTTTTTCGAGCCGGTAGGCATTTTCATGGCTATATTCCTTGCTACCGGACTCTCGTTTTATTTTGAGAAAAAGGCGGAGGACGAGTTCAAGATACTCAATCAGGTAAATGATGATGAGCCTGTGCAAGTGGTGCGCAACGGAAATCCGACCCAGGTTCCCAAAAGGGACGTGGTGGTGGGTGATGTACTTATCCTTAACACCGGTGAGGAGATTCCTGCAGACGCCCGTCTGATAGAGGCGACGTCGCTTAATGTGGACGAATCTACTCTGACCGGTGAGCCGATGGCTTCAAAAACCACGGACGAGGCACATTTCGATGACGAGGCTACTTTTCCCTCAAATCATGTCATGCGCGGGACCCGAGTCATGGAGGGGCATGGAGTTGCTGAAGTGTTTGCCATAGGTGACAGCACGGAGAATGGAAAAGTGTACGAGGCGGCACGGATTGACGACGGACAGAAGACCCCGCTGACCGAGCAGCTTGAGCGTCTTGGCGCAATGGTCACAAAGGGTAGCTATATAGTGGGAGGTACTGTGATACTCGGTAGGATATTGGCATATTTCCTGGAGAACCCGGAGTTTGACTTATTACAGTTCATAGCCTACTTCCTTCAGACTATTATGATAGCAGTCACTCTGGTCGTGGTTTCTGTTCCGGAGGGTCTGCCTATGGCTGTGACTCTTAGTCTGGCTTACAGCATGCGCCGTATGCTTAAAACCAATAATCTGGTGCGCAAGATGCACGCTTGTGAAACAATGGGTGCAACCACTGTAATATGTACCGACAAGACCGGTACTCTTACGCAGAATCAGATGCGGGTGTCGGAGACTAATTTCTATGGACTGCCCGAGCAGAGATTAGGTGGCGATTCAACAAGCCGTATGATAGTGGAGGGGATAGCCGTAAACTCGACCGCTCAGCTTGATCTCTCGGACAACGGGAATCCGCAGGTCCTTGGAAATCCTACAGAAGGGGCGTTGTTGCTTTGGCTCAGAGATAATGGTGTCGATTACCGTGCTGTAAGAAGTTCGGTTGTGGTGGTTAGGGAACTGCCGTTCACCACAGAGCGGAAGTATATGGCTACCGTGGTGGCTGATGCAGACGGAAAAGAGACCTTATATGTGAAAGGAGCTCCTGAGATTGTGCTCGGTATGTCAAAAAAGGTCAGCGGTGACGTGCCACATAAATATATAAACGAGCAACTGTACGGTTATCAGCAGAAGGCTATGCGTACGCTCGGGTTTGCTGTGCGTCATTTAGCGGACGGGGAGAGCGGAATTGGAGACAACGGAGTCGATGCCAGTGATTTGGAATTCCTGGGTATAGTGGCAATCGCCGACCCTGTCAGGGATGATGTGCCGGCGGCAATAAAGGAGTGCCGTGATGCCGGTATAGCCATAAAGGTGGTTACCGGTGACACACCCAGAACCGCCAAGGAGATAGGTCGCCAGATAGGGTTGTGGAACGAAAGCGATACTGACCGTAATATTATTACCGGACCGGAGTTCGGAGCGCTGAGTGACAAGGAGCTTGAAGAGCGTGTAATGGATTTGAAAATAATAGCGCGTGCCCGACCGATGGATAAGAAGAGGCTTGTTGAAACCCTTCAGAAGATGGGGCAGGTCGTGGCTGTGACCGGTGATGGGACAAATGATGCTCCGGCTCTGAATGCCGCTAATGTGGGACTCTCAATGGGCGATGGTACCTCTGTGGCAAAGGAGGCGAGCGATATCACGATTGTGGATAATTCGTTTGCCTCGATAGGTAGAGCTGTGATGTGGGGACGCTCTCTGTTCCAGAATCTTCAGCGCTTTATCCTGTTTCAGCTTACGGTGAATGTCGTGGCATGTCTTGTAGTGCTTGTCGGCGCATTCATGGGTACAGAATCACCGCTCACTGTCACACAGATGCTTTGGGTGAATCTGATAATGGATACATTTGCGTCAATGGCACTTGCTTCGTTGCCTCCGTCGCAGTCAGTGATGCATAACAAACCGCGTGACCGCCGCAGTTTTATAATCACCGGTGGAATGTGGTGGTTCATAGGGGCGTTGGGTGTGTTGTTCTCTGCCATTGTCCTTGGAATGGTCTATGTGTTCGAGCATTCAAATGTCACTACCCTTATGGATCTGTTCCAGGTACATATCGGGGTGAAGGACGGGCTTAGCAAATATGAGTTAAGTCTGATATTCACCACATTTGTGATGCTCCAGTTCTGGAATCTGTTCAACGCCAGGGCATATGCCACACACCGCAGTGCGGTGCATTTGGAAAAATGCGGAGAGTTCCTTATGATTGCCGCCATAATATTCTTCGGTCAGATACTGATTGTGACTGTTGGCGGTGAATTTTTCTCGGTTACCCCGTTGAGGTTGGTTGACTGGGTGATAATAGTCATTGGAACATCTCTGGTGTTGTGGATCGGCGAGCTTATTCGCTGCTTTACCCGGTTGAAGCAGCTCTGACCAAGCCGATAAATTGCGGCTGTTGGTTTTGAGTTGTGCGGATGAGGTTCAATCTGGTGCTTTCAGAAGTATTGAACGGAGATTTCGGCGGGAGATTACCTTTATTTCATTGGTGGAATATTCTATCAGCCCTTTCTCTTTCATACTGTCCAGTGTTGAAATGAATGATGACCTCTGTACCCCGAAGAGAGTGTATAAGTCGCGCTGACGGCATGAGAGGGTTATATCGGTGGCATCACGCTGCGTAAGAGCTATTATCCAGAATGCTATTCGCTCCTCCAGCGAGCCTGAAGTGAGGGCTATCACGCCGTCAATGGCTTTCTGGGCGTTGGTGGATATGAAGTTTAGGTAGTTATACAGGCATACCTCGTCAGACTGGGCTATGGATATGAAGTCGTTTTTTGCTATTTCAAGCAGTGACACTGTGTCCATGGCGGTCACGGTGGCAGGATACAAGGTATTGCGCCCGAAAAGGAAATCGGGGAATACGACCGATGGCGCAGATAGGACTTGGGTCACTCTGAAGCGGTCGTTTATATTATTAATGGTAAGCTTAACCTTGCCTCCGATTACGAACATCAGTTGTGTGCAAGGGTCGCCTGCCGACACGATTGTCTCATTGTCCAGATATTTGAGAAATGCAAGCTTTGTGTTGCCTACTATCTCCGAGATGCGGTTGTAGCTCATCCCATTGAACAGCGGTAGCTGCATCAGATTTTCATACATGCTGTTGAGTGCCATGGCGACAGAAATGTTAGTTTAAGTATTAACGTTTGTTGGAAGATTTTAGTTTCCTTGCTAATATTTTATTAAACACTCTTTTGATTCTTGCAGTCACGCTTAGTCTTGAAATAGAGCTGAGCGGAATTAATAGTGTTCTGCCATGCCACGTATGCCGCCGGTGCGACTGAGGATATGGGATGCAGATAGGTTAGGGCCATCCAGATGGCGAGCACCGTGTTTTTCTGTCCAAGACCCTGTGCTCCGGCAATCTTGTCTCCGCACCGGCGTCCGATTATACGTCCGATATAGAATTGCAGACAGCAGACAATGCCGGAAAGGAGAGCCAGCCATATCATTTCGGGCACCATCTCTCTGGGCTCGCTCATTACGAAGCTGACGGCGCGCCCTACAACGATAAAAAGTGACACAGCCCATATGTAGAACGATAGCGACTGGTGTTCGGCAATCGCTTTGTGGACTTTAGGTGTAAGTCGCATCATGATTAATGCCACTGCCAGGGGTAACACTATGAGAGGGACCACTTTGGTGGCAATCATCTGTAATGATTCCATAAAGGATATCTGCGCTTCGGAGCCCATCATTGTGAACAGAAGCGGAGCGAGGAATGCGACTGTAAGGTTGGAGATGATGGAGAATGTGGCAAGTCGCGGCACACTGCCACCGAGCATTCCGGTGATGACCGGCGCGGCGGTGGCTGTGGGACAGAACACGCAGATGAAAGTGCCTTGGGCTATTTCGGCTCCCATAGTCGGAAGAAGGATGAAATACAATGCCAGTGAGCCTGCCACTTGCACTGTGAGCAGTCCGTAGGACAAGCCTGTCACTCTGAATTCACGTGGTTTTACCCTGCAGAAGGTGATTAGGAGCATCACGAATATGAGGTACGGGGCAAGAAACGCAATGCTGTCGATGAAGTTGTGAAACAATATGCCTCCGAGCATTGCAATCGGAAGCATCCACGGTTTTAACCGTTGTCGGAAGCTTGAAAGGTTCATTTGGGACATCCTTTAACAATTATATGCTAAAAAACTTGCAAAAGTACTCATTTTTTCGCTAAGTTTGTGTCATATTATAGTAATTAAGGCAAAAAGATTCTGATAATATGGCTGATAATTATCTTGAAAGGAAGATGGAGGAATATCGCTCTGGCAAGCTTGTTGTCAGGCATTCCGTCAAAGCTAAAGCGAGCACGCTCCAACCTGCCACGGGGTACAATGCCGGTGAGATAGCCGGGAAACGGGTCCTTATATGCGGTTGTTGTCTTGATGGCACCGGGCATGAATTGCTGAAGTTTTTCCGTTCGCTGGGATGCCGGGTGGCGTTTTGTGACATTGATTCACATGGTGGCACGGCAGTGGCTCAGGATACCGGAAGCCGGTTTTATCCATATGATTTTAATGATGAGTCGAGGTTGGAGGCTGTTCGTGCCGACCTTGTGCGTAGATGGGGTGGGGTGGATATTTCAGTGGATATAAGGGGAAATGCCAAATTTTAACTACCTTTGTATCCGAATTAGTCCCTTTGCGGACTTGGCAACAATAAAAGTAAGAATCATTAAACAAATAAAAAGAAGAATAATATAAATCATGGCACTTCAATGCGGTATAGTCGGACTCCCCAATGTTGGTAAGTCCACCCTTTTCAACTGTCTGTCAAATGCTAAGGCGCAGTCGGCAAATTTCCCTTTCTGCACCATCGAGCCTAATGTGGGCGTAATCACCGTCCCTGACTCCCGACTTAACAAACTGGTGGAGATGTGCAATCCGCGGAGTGTGGTACCTGCCACAGTCGAGATTGTGGATATTGCCGGTCTGGTGCAAGGTGCCAGCAAAGGCGAGGGGCTCGGAAACAAATTCCTTGCCAACATCCGTGAGACTGATGCCATACTCCATGTGCTCCGTTGTTTCGATGATGACAATGTGACACATGTACACAATACGGTAGATCCGGTACGTGACAAGGAGATAATCGACTATGAGCTCCAGCTAAAGGATCTGGAGACCGTGGAGAGCCGTATAGCCAAGACTCAGAAGCAGGCTCAGACAGGCGGTGACAAGGTGGCGAAGATGCAGTATGAGGTGCTGAAAAAATACCAGGAGGCTCTCCTGCAAGGTAAGCCGGCAAGAACTGTGACGGTCGAGACTGTTGATGAGCAGAAGTTCGCAAGGGAGCTGTTCCTGCTGACCAATAAGCCGGTACTTTATGTCTGCAATGTGGACGATACTTCCGCAGTCAATGGCAACAAGTATGTGGAGGCTGTCCGCGAGGCTATCAAGGATGAGAATGCCCAGCTGCTCATAGTGGCAGCCCAGACTGAAAGCGAGATTGCCGAGCTTGACACTTTTGAGGAGCGTCAGGAATTTTTGGCTGAGATAGGTCTTGAGGAGTCGGGTGTGGCCCGTCTTATACGTGCAGCGTATGCTTTGCTCAATCTTCAGACATTCTTTACCGCCGGTTCCGATGAGGTGCGGGCTTGGACTTTTATCCGTGGCAGCAAGGCGCCGCAATGTGCCGGTATTATCCATACGGACTTTGAGAAGGGATTTATCCGCGCTGAGGTAATCAAATATGAAGATTATGTGACGCTCGGAAGCGAATCGGCTGTCCGTGAAGCCGGTAAGATGGCTATCGAGGGTAAGAATTACGTTACCCAGGATGGCGATATAATGCACTTCCTCTTTAATGTGTAGGAATGCGGCAACTTGTTGAATTTACCTAACTTAAAACTCATATCATGAAAAAACTTTTTGCGTTGGCTATTTCAGCGGTCATAGCCATTTCTGCAGTCGCTGATAATGAAAATGTGCGTATAGGTGGGTTGCCGAGGCTTTCGCTTAGAGCCGATCGTCCGGCTCAATTCTTTGAGGAGGCTTTTGTGATTGGCAACGGCAACCTGGGGGCTGTAATATATGGCGGAGTAGGTGAGGAACGTATTTCGCTTAACGATATTACTCTGTGGACCGGTGAGCCTGAAAAAGGTGTCACTACTCCCGATGCCTATAAGGCTATACCAGAGATTCGTGCGGCGCTTGGCCGAGAGGATTATCGTGCTGCTGACTCGCTGCACCGCAAGGTGCAAGGGCATTATAGTGAGAATTACCAGCCGTTAGGAACACTGACCATTAAATATTCTCGCCCAGACAGTTTGCTTGAATATTCCCGCAATCTTGATATAACGGATGCGACAGCACAACAGGTATTTATGACTAAGCCGGCACGGCTATATGAATCGTTGTATTTTGCATCTGCGCCTGATTCTGTGATTGTGGTCCGTTTGCGCTTTGACACTAAGGAGGATGTAGTGCTGAGTCTTGATTCGCAGCTTCCGCATGAAATCAAGTCGGTGACGAAAGGGGAGGATGGGACTATTACTTCGGATGGTTACGCCGCTTATCTGTCGCTCCCCGGATACACAAGCTTTGAAGAAAAACTGCGTTACGACCCTGAGCGTGGCATCCGTTTCCGCACTGTTGTGAAGGCTGTTGCTGAAGATGGGGGAAGAGTCGAGGCGCTTGCCGATGGTAGCCTTCGTGTGAAGGACAGTAAATACATATATTTATATATTACTAATGTCACCAGCTTTAATGGCTTTGACCGTGACCCCGTGAAGGAGGGCAGGGATTATAAGGGACTGGCTGACAATCGGATTGCATCTGTCTCTGCCAAGGAGTTCGGGGATATATGGGATGCCCATAAGGCTGATTACCATGCCTTGTTTGACCGTGTGACTCTTGATTTGGGTTCGACTCCCGACTCAATAGCCTTGCTTCCCACTGAAGTGCAGCTAAAACGTTATACCGATTTGAAAGAGGTGAACCCTGACCTTGAGGAGTTGTATTTCCAGTATGGGCGCTATCTCCTCATCTCATCGTCGCGTACCCCCGGTGTGCCTGCAAACCTTCAGGGACTTTGGAATGAGTATATACTTCCGCCATGGAGCAGTAATTACACTACCAATATTAACGTGGAGGAAAACTATTGGCCTGCCGAGGTAACCGGATTGGGTGAACTACATGAGACTGCCATGATTAACTGGATTGACAATCTTACCCGCAGCGGGAAGAAAACCGCCCGTCATTATTACGGTGTTGACCGGGGATGGTGTCTCGGTCATAATTCCGATATATGGGCTATGACCAATCCGGTAGGTCTAAACACCGGTGATCCTACCTGGGCTAACTGGAATATGGGTGGTGCATGGGTGGCTACACATATATGGGAGCATTATCTCTTTACCAAGGATAAGGAGTATCTTAAAAAGTTTTATCCTGCGCTTAAAGGGGCTGCTGAGTTCTGTCTTGGATGGCTCATAGAAAAGGATGGGAAGCTGATTACATCCCCTTCCACATCGCCTGAGAATCGCTATGTGACCCCCGAGGGGTATGTAGGTGCTACATTCTATGGAGGTGCTGCTGATTTGGCTATGGCTCGCCAGTGTCTCATGGATGCGCGTGATGCCGCAAAGACTCTGGCTGTGGATTCTGATTTTCAAAAGGAGATCGACGAGACTCTGCCAGCCATTTATCCATATCAGATTGGCAAGAAGGGTAATCTTCAGGAGTGGTATTACGACTGGGAGGACCAGGACCCGACGCATCGTCACCAGTCGCATCTGTTTGGTCTGTATCCCGGACGTCATATAGATGTCGATTCCACCCCGGAGTTGGCTAAGGCTGCTGCGCGTTCCCTTGAAATCAAGGGCGATAATACTACCGGATGGAGTACGGGGTGGCGAGTAAATCTTCTCGCCCGTTTGCGTGACAGCGAAAAGGCTTATAAGATGTACAGGCGTTTGTTGCAATATGTCAGTCCTGACAATTATAAGGGACCTGACAAGCGTTCGGGTGGTGGCACATATCCAAATCTTCTTGATGCGCATGCTCCATTTCAGATTGACGGCAATTTCGGAGGTACCGCGGGGGTGGCGGAGATGCTTATTCAGTCAACCCCCGAGACCATCACGCTTCTCCCTGCTCTGCCTTCAGAGTGGAGTAGCGGTAAAGTGACTGGACTAAGGGCTCGTGGCGGTTTTGTTGTCGATATGGAGTGGAAAGATGGAGTGATAGTGAGTGCTACGATTGCTTCTCCCTCGGGAGGGAGCACTGCTGTCGCCTATCCGTCTGCTGATGGGGTGAAATTGGAATCCGTGACACTTGTGCCTGGAGGAGCAAAGACTTTGGAATAATTTTTCCCTGTTGATAAATCTTGTTTTGAGGTTTCTCAAATGAACTTTTTCGCCGGATGACAAATTTGTCATCCGGCGATTTTTGTATGGCTGTATATTTTTTTGTGGATGTGTGGTAGTTATTTTATTTGTTCAGCCAATCTAAAAAACTGTATGGAGAACCGTTTCAGACTGTTTTTTTAGATTTATGATAGCCCATTTTTCAGAAGTGGATTTGAGAATGGAATGCCTCTCTCTTTAATATAATAATGTGGAAGAGAAAGATTATTGTGTCTATTTGCGGGTGAAGTGTTAAATAAGTGTTAAATAGGTGTTGAAAATTTGGAGGATTCAACAGAAGTGTCTACCTTTGCACTCGCTTTTCAGGAGCGACGCTCACGGAGGTGAGGGC
>CATWQI010000013.1 GCA_958352885.1 uncultured Duncaniella sp. | reverse complement strand
CGACGTTCCTATATGGATATGTTTCTGAAATTCACAGACCAATTCAAGGATAACTCTCTCTACTTTTACGATATAAATGCAAAAGTCAATTACAACGTGGGGTACAATGACAAAATAGCGGTATCACTATTTGTCGGACGTGACAACCTCGGAATGAGTGACATGATGAATATGCAGTGGGGCAATATCACCACGACTGCCAAATGGTATCATACATTCAATGACAGGCTTGCATCTGTCGCGACTCTGTATCATGGCAATTTTATAAATGATATGGGTATGCAGATAACTTCAGAAGATGACAATATGAACGGTCATCTCCGTCAGACAGGAATAAAATATTCATTTTCTTGGAATCCTCATGAGAATCATAACGTGGATTTTGGATTGCAGTCAGCTCTTATTGACTTGAAATCCGCTGAATGGACAATGGGGACAACCCACCAGAAGGAGCAACGCCGGGGATGGGAAAGCGGGGTATGGATAAATGACGACTGGGCAATAAACGAGCGTGTCCATGTAATGGGCGGCATGCGTCTGGGCATAATGTCTGCATTAGGCGGTTCTCCGTATTACAGACTGGATGAGGGTGGAAATATAATAGACCGCTATACGCCCCGCAACGGGAAGCCATATAAGACATATCTGTCCATTGAACCACGTCTTAGTCTGAATTACCGCATAACCGACCTGCAAAGTATAAAAATGGCATACAGCAGAAGTTCGCAGAACATTCATGCCATACGCAGTACGGGGTCTTCGATGCCGTTTGACAGATACGCAATGACGAGCAATATCATAAAGCCCCAGACTGCCGACCAAGTAAGTGCCGGATATGTGGCTCTTTTTGGAAACACCCGATGGGAAATATCAGGTGAGGTGTTCTATAAGGACATCCATAATATCTATGACTATAAAGATGGAAAATCATTCAATTCCGAAATTGAGATAGAGCGTCTTCTCTTGGGCGGCAAGGGACGGGCATACGGTTTTGAGTTCACCTTGCGCAAGAACGCGGGTAAACTTACCGGGTGGATCGGCTATACTTTATCATGGGCGCAAAACAAGATTGACGGTATAAATAACGGAAAGTGGTACACTGCCGGAAACGACAGACGCCATGATATTTCTGTCGTCGGAATATATCAGTTCAATAAAAAATGGAATATGTCTGCGGCATGGGTTTTCAACACCGGACAGGCACTCACCGCGCCGAGTGCTAAATATGAGGTGGATGGTATTCACATGTTCCATTATGCGGAAAGAAACGGATACCGCGCTCCGGCTTATCATCGACTGGATCTAAGTGCGACCTATACGCATGAGGGGCCAAAACTCACTTATGAATGGTCATTCGGAATTTATAACGCCTATTCGCGTTACAATCCTTTCTTGATAGTATTTGAAACTGACGAAAACGCCCCTACCGGCTTTAAGACCATGAAGCATTCTCTTTTCGGTCTTATTCCTTCGGTATCCTACACATTAAAATTTTGACAACAAATGAAATATCTGTATTATATTGTCGCATTATGCCTGTTGTGTTCATGTGAGGAGGAAATACAACTTGACTATCGTCCAATTGAACCGATTTATGTGATAGAAGGTCATGTGAGCAACGAAGGCTCTGAAGTCGTGATAACCGGCACACGTGATATTGAAGACCCTGTGTTAAAAACAGGAATCGAGGTGCAATCTGTTGTTCTGTCTTCAGATAACGGCATCAAAGAAACGTTGACTTATGGAGAAGACGGCATATACCGTTCGCTGTCATTCGTTGGAATCCCCGATGAAACATATACTCTTACTGTTGTCATCGACGGGGAATCTTACACATCAAGTTCAACGATGCCCGGATTTACTGAAATCGTATCCACCAGTATGAGATGGGAGGAAATGATGGGTAACGATATGCTCCATCTGATAGTGGAAGTCAGCGACAAAGCTGATAATGTAAACTACTATTATTACCGGATACTACGTAACGGCAAACTGTTCAAATGGAATGTTGTGCGTGACCTTGATAGTTCAAACAACACCATGCAGTTTGACATAAGCTGTATGAGCCGCGACAAAGCCGAAAAAAATGATCCTGACGATTATGACTCCATCCTGTTTGAAGGGGATGATATAACCGTAGAGGTACGAGCGATAGACATGAAGGCTTATGATTATCTGTTCTCGGCGAAACTTTCGGGACAGAACCATTCAAATCCGGTATATGATTTCAACGGAGAAGTTCTCGGTTATTTTTCAGCTTATACATCCACATCAAAATCGTTTGTATTCCATTATTCCGATATTGAAGACTGAATACCGGCGTAAATATCACAGTTGTTTTTACAAGCTGTCAAAAGGAGTTTTCAGTAATTCCGATCTTAGGGAATACATGAGTACGGCATGGATAATTGCCATTATGCTGTTTGTCTGGTTACCGGCTTCCGGACAACGTGCGGATATGGGATTTTTCAATCGTATCAGGTTACACACAGACATTAACGTTATGTGTAAGGCATCCCACGATTCAATTGGGTGGATTTACTATGATGGCATTGATAAAGGGGTTAATGGTATCGTTGCCGTTTTGAATAAGGACGTGCTGACAATCTATCAGAAGGAGTCTGCCAAAGAATTACCTGACACTGGTTATGTCTTTTATCCAGAATTGCGCTCGGTAGAAAACGCTTATGAGACAACACTGGCTATTGATTCATTGATTACTGAAAATAGATTCAAGGCTGTATTACAAGGGAATGGAAAGATAACGATAGGTAATTTACAAGCTAAAGAGGCGGAACTTTCAGTGGTCACAGGTAACGGTGTCATTACTGTTGATGGAGGAAACTGCAATAAGGTCAAAGCCAGAATAGTAGGAACTGGACAAATAAACATGGCTGGCCTTATTTCAGAAGAAAGCATATTAAGATGTCTGGGAACAGGGGCGATCAATTGCCCACAGACCAATATTATGTTGCGGATGCCGTTACGTCGTTCCGTGCAGGGGCAAAGGACTACATCAACAAGCGTCTTATCCGCGAACTGCTTATACCGAAAATCAAGACATTAATCGGCAGAGATGATGATGACAATTTCCCATTGTTGTTCTCCCGAAAAAGCGACGGATATCTGCGGTCTTACAGTGTAGCCCATGTTGTCGCACCCACCAATCTTAATGTGATGATAATCGGTGAAAACGGTGTTGGGAAAGAGCCTCTGGCACATGAAATTTACGATATGAGCCAGCAGTGCGACAGACCGTGCGTGTTGATGGACTGTGGCACGCTCCATTATCTTGCGTTGAACAACAACACGAAACAACAGCCTACGCTATTGGATGCCGTTGCATCACAATTCCGTAAAGCTCAGGGCGGTACAGTGATACTTGACAATATTCAGCAACTCTCGACGGATATGCAGTCCATAATGCTCCATGTCATTGCCAACTGTAAACAGCCTCCGCGCATAATCGCTACCGCCTCTCCCGATATTTCAGAGATGGTGATTGAGGGCGGCTTTCTCTCGGCATTATTCTATAAAATCAAAGAGTTTACAATTGTCTTACCTCCTCTCCGGGGTCACAAGACAAAGCATCAAAATGCAGAAAACCTCTGAAATCCAGACGATTTCAGAGGTTTTCGTTATCCCCTGTTCTCCGACCGTTGATATGGTTTGCCATTATCTCCCGGAGCCGACCCTGAATATGCGGCATTTTACGGTAACTTGTCGGAACAGTTCCGGCAGGAGTTCCGACGCTTCCGTAAGCGTCACCCGTCGCTGACCAACTCCGAGGCAATGCAGATGTTCAAGGCTAATTACGGAAATTCCCGACATATAGGTCACCGACTGTAACTTTGCTTCCCAACATAAAGTAGAATGATCTATCGGGAAATTGCTTGATCGGAAACGTTGTAATGACTGGCGGAGTGGTCCTATGTATGTTCTCATTATGCCTGTTTCGTGATTATGCAAGTTTTTTCGTTATGGGGTATTATATATGGTAGCATGGTTGATTTTTTGTAAATTTGCAGTATGATCGAGCTTGATTTATACACGAGTAAAAACCGTCGGATTGCAATAAGTTTCCTGTGTATGTTCTTCATCACGTATCCGAATGTGATGTGGATACCGTGGAACATCGCTAATCTCGCACCAGATGCGAGATTAGCGTTCTGGTGCTCATTCGGTTTCAGATGTATCTTTTTCTTCATTCTGTTCTACTATCAGATTGGCTATAATATCCGCCGTATAAATGATTGTGGCTTTGCGGGGCGATTTTGGAGAAATATCCTGTTTTCCATCATTGCCGGCGTTGTTTTTATTGCCATATCCCATCTGGTGCCGTTATTTGGAATCCAGTCAGGTACAGTGGCCAAGCACTTGACTTTCCAGTTTCTTGTAGTCTGTCTGCTGTGTACTTTTATTGGTTATATCTATGACCTAAATAATGCCAAACGGCAAAGAGAGATGCTGATTGAGCGGTTGAAAATAGAGAATCTGCAAAGCCGCTGCAATGCTCTTGTCAATCAAATCAATCCTCATTTCTTTTTTAATTCGCTCAATGGAATATCCTCGCTGGTAAGAAAAGGGAATGACGACAATACACTTGAATATGTGTCGCAGTTATCCGACATTTTCCGCTATATTCTTCAGAGCGACCGTCGGCAGATGGTTACTCTTGAAGAAGAAATAGGTTTTGTCGAGGCATTCTCGCATGTCATGGAGGTTCGTTTCGGTGGTAAACTCCGTTTTGACATAGCAATAAGCGATGAACATAAGGCGATGTCTCTGCCGGTATTGCCGCTGCTTCCTCTGCTCGAAAACGTGACGGTTCACAACCGCATTGACTCAGATCATAAGATGACTGTGACAATCCGCTCTGACAAGGATAATACTGTAATAGTGGAGAATCCGGTGTTTCCAAAGAGATCCGCACCTGACACAAACGGTACGGGAATCGACAATCTGCGAAACCGATTCAAGCTTCTTGCCGGGACGGAGATCAATGTCAGCAGTGATAACAATATGTTCAGTGTAATCTTACCTTTGACAGAACGATGAGAGTATTGATTGTTGAAGACGAGACAGTGGCAGCCGAAAATCTTGAATATCTGTTGCGCAAGGCTGACCCGGATATTGAGGTTGCCGCCAATACGGAAAGTGTGGAACAGACCGCGCACTGGCTTTCGGAGAATACTGTTGACCTTATTTTCATGGATATACACCTTTCCGACGGCTCTGCATTCCGTTTGTTTGACAGCGTTGATGTGAAGGCACCGATAATCTTTACAACCGCTTACGACCAGTATGCGCTCGACGCATTCAAGGTCAACAGTATTGATTATCTGCTGAAACCGATAAAGCCATCTGACCTGCAAAGGGCTCTTGATAAATTTCATCGGCTCTCACAGCCGGATATCAGCCAATATCTTGCCCGATTAAATTCGCTTGCATCCAAGCCCAAATACGTGTCACGGCTTCTTGTCAGCGAAAGAGACAAGATTATCCCCATTTCAGTTGACAGCATCGCCTGTGTATATTGCACCGAGCGCAAGACAGACATTATCACAAACAATGGCAAGTCAATACGTTATAACCGACCGCTTGAGGCTATAATGTCTGACTTGAATCCTACGAAATTCATCCGGGCCAACAAGCAGTTCATAATATCCCGTGATGCAGTGGCCGACATCACTGTATGGTTCGACAACCGTCTCCGCATCAGACTCTCTGTTGCCACCCCCGAAGAAATATACGTTGCCAAAAACCGTGTAAGTGAGTTCAAATCATGGCTGACTGAATGACAGATTTCGCTTTCGCACAACCATTTTTCGTGATAAGCCGATTATAGGCGTAAGGCAGATTATTAAGATATAACTTTGCTGTAAAAATTCTTTTACAGCAATGAATATCAAGACATTTATCGACCGACCGGTTTTGTCGTGTGTCCTGTCGGTGTTTATAGTTCTTCTCGGTGTAATCGGTCTATCGCGCCTTCCGATGGAGCAGTTTCCGGAAATCGCACCGCCTACCGTGCGTGTTTCCGCAACATATACAGGAGCCAATGCAGAGACACTCCAACGCTCTGTCATCGCTCCACTTGAAGAGGCGATAAACGGAGTCGAGGGTATCAATTACATGACCTCTTCGGCCAACAATAATGGTCAGGCCACCGTTACGGTCTATTTCCGACAGGGTACAGACCCGGACATGGCGGCGGTAAATGTGCAGAACCGTATCGCTCAGGCGCAGGGGCTTCTGCCTGCCGAAGTGGTGCAATCCGGTGTCAATGTCCGTAAAAGCCAGAACAGCACCGCCAAAATCGTGGCACTCTACAGCCCTGATGACCGATATGACCAGAAGTTCATATTCAACTACTTCAAGATAAATATCGAACCTCGGCTGGCGCGAGTGCCGGGTGTGGGCGATATTACTCTTTTCGGATCGGACTATTCGTTGCGGATATGGCTGAATCCCGACAAAATGGCGGTGCATGGACTTGTACCGGCTGACATAGAGAATGTGCTTGCCGAGCAGAATATCGAGATACCGACAGGCACACTCGGAGCGGATGGGGAAAATACTTTCCAGTATGCGCTGAAATACCGTGGCAGATATGAGACTGAGGATGAGTTCCGGCAATTGGTCGTGAAATCCACTCCCGACGGAGGGATATTGCGTCTTGGAGATGTTGCCGACATAGAACTTGGTCAACTGAGTTATTCCGTGAAAAATGAACTGTCGGGACATCCCGGCACAAACTGCATGATAGCCCAGATGCCGGGCAGCAATGCCAATGAACTTGTCGAAAAGATTGACGAGGTAATCAAAGCCGCCTCGGAAGATTTGCCTGACGGTCTGGTACTGGTCGACCTGATGAGTGTCAAAAGTTTTATGGACGCGTCAATCTCCAATGTATTGCATACTCTGATTGAAGCTATTGTGCTTGTGATACTTGTGGTAATGCTTTTCCTTCAGAATTTCAGGTCATCGCTGATTCCGGGAATAGCGATCGTCGTTTCACTTATTGGCACACTGGCATTTCTCTACTTTGCCGGATTTTCGTTGAATATGCTTACACTGTTTGCTCTGGTACTCGTAATCGGTACGGTTGTCGATGATGCCATTATAGTAGTCGAAGCCGTGCAGTCGCAGTTTGACGAAGGAGAACGATCTCCGTATCAGGCAACAGTAAAAGGGATGAAGGGCATCACACGTCCGCTTGTCACAACTTCGCTGGTATTCATGGCGGTGTTTATTCCTGTATGCTTCATAGATGGCGCGACAGGAATATTTTACCGTCAGTTCGGACTGACAATGGCTGTGGCGGTATTGATTTCTACATTTAACGCACTTACCCTCAGCCCTGCACTGTGTGTCCTGATTATGAAAGCAGTCGACAAGACCGCACGTTTCACAAAAGCATTCAATGCCGCATTTAATGTGATGGGAGATAAATATACTTCTTCGCTTTCTATATTTTTTCGGCATAAATGGATTGTGGCAGGTCTTATTGTAACTTCAATTGCCGCATTCGTCCTGTTGCTTCACACAACAAAGACAGGGCTTGTGCCTGACGAAGACACAGGCACAGTAGTGGTGGATATTCAGGCTGCTCCCGGCTCATCGCGGGTGCGGACGGAGCAGATAATGGCTGAAGTGGAATCAAAGATTGCCGACATACCGCAGTTTCAGATATATTCAAAATCCGTCGGAATGGGAATGCTCGGAGGTCAGGGCGCATCAAACGGCACATTCATAATTCGCCTGAAACCATGGGAACAACGAAAAGGGAAGCATGATGACAACAAATCGGTCATTGCGGAAATAAATATATCGCCGCCTTGCCGATATAAAAGATGCAAGAATAATGTCGTTCGCTCAGCCTATCATTGCAGGTTATGGCGTGACCAACGGCTTTGAGGTACACATACAGGATTATTCCGACAAATCCGTCAAGGAGTTGGAAAACATTGCTCAGAATTTCATATCCGAGCTTACGAAGCGACCGGAGATAGCGAGGGCGCAGACATCGTTCAATTCCAACTATCCGCAGTATCGGGTTGAGGTCGATGCAGCCATGTGCAAGCGAAACGGAGTGTCACCCTCGGAACTGCTACGCACTTTGGGGGCATACGTCGGAGGGGCGTATTCTTCAAATATCAACCGCTTCTCGAAGTTGTACCGCGTCATGCTTCAGGCTCCTGCCGAGGGGCGAATCAACGAAGAATCGCTTCGTAATATCGTTGTGCGCAATTCGGCTGGTGAAATGTCACCGATATCCTTATATATCACACTTTCAAGAGTATATGGTGCGGAGTCGCTGACGCATTTCAACCTGTTCCAGTCTATCGCCATCAACGGCGCACCTGCCGATGGTTACAGTTCCGGTCAGGCGATAAAGGCGATTGAGGAAGTGGCACGAGAGACACTGCCGTCGGGCTATGGCTATGAGTTCGGGGCTATGACACGTGAGGAAGCAGAGACGGGTGACAGCTCGACGTGGGTATTTATAATCTGTGTGGCATTCATATATCTTATCCTCGCAGCACTTTACGAGAGTCTGCTGATACCGTTCGCCGTCATATTGTCCGTGCCATTCGGTCTTGCCGGAAGTTTTCTGTTAGCGTGGATATTCGGACTTGAGAACAACATCTACATGCAGACAGGTGTAATCATGCTGATAGGTCTGCTCGCCAAAACAGCGATTCTAATTACCGAATATGCAGTCGAGGCACATCGTCAAGGCAACGACATAAAGACATCGGCACTATTGGCGGCCCGACACCGCCTGCGACCAATTATAATGACATCCGCCACAATGATACTCGGACTGCTCCCAATGATTTTTGCCACAGGAGTCGGTTCCAACGGATCACGCTCCCTCGCTATAGGCGTGATCGGCGGCATGATTTTTGGCACAGTCGCATTATTATACATCACCCCGATTCTTTTCACTCAACTATCAACGAAATAATATGGGTTATTCCCTTTTTATTAATTTTATAATAATCAAATCCTTCTCAATGAACAAGGTTCTCATTGTAGATGCCTCCATCGTCTCGACGGCAATCGGCTCATAGCCGTACTTGACAAGCAAGCCCGCCATAAGCCGACGGTCAGATTCGGAGGCATCAACAATTAAAATTTTATTCATATTATATAATTCTATAGGGGATTCTCGCTTTTGATAACATAGGCCTCGACGCAATTGACGATGCCTATATCTTAACATATTCATTATGATCATTCAGACTTGCTTCTTATAAGTCATTGATGCAATGCAGCAAAATAAAATTGAAAAACCTGTAAGTGCGAGATATTGCGGAGCAAGTTCAATTATGGTAGTCCCCTTCAAATATACCGACCTCATAATCTCTATGAAGTATCGAGGTGGAATCAGATTGGTAAGATATTGAGCCCATTGTGGCATGGAGTCAATAGGGGTAAACAATCCACTCATCAGCTGGAAAATCATAATGAAAGCGAACATCACAAATATACTCTGAAGCATTGTTGATGACTGGTTGGCAATTGCGACTCCGAAACATGACATAACCAGACTGAACAGAACCGCTGCCAGATAAATTGCAAAAATGCTACCGAGTGGCACAAGTCCATAGACGAGCCAGCCTATCAAAAGTCCAACAGTTACAACAATTATTCCTATTACCCAAAAAGGTATAAGCTTAGAAAGAATGAATGTGAATCTGCTGACCGGAGTAACATTCATTGCGTCTATGGTGCCGGATTCCTTTTCACTCACAAGATTCAACGTCGGGAGGAAACCGCAGATTATAATCAGAAGCACGACCATCAATGCCGGAATCATGTAGTTTCTGAAATTAAGTGTCGGGTTAAAACGATAGATGACACTCTGATTTACGCGGGGGATCTCTATACCTTTTTCTGCATACCACTGAGAGAGTGTTCCGGCTACAGCTTGCGCAACATATTGAGAGCCTATCATACCTTTGGTAGCATTAACGCCATTTGCTTCAACATCAACCTGCGGCATTGTCAACATTGTGTTTTCAGAATAACTCGGTGGAATTGTAAGCAAAACGTCAGCATTACCATTTTCAATGGCTGACATCGCCTCGCTATGAGTATTGCATATAGTCGAAACATCAAGATATTCCGATGCGGCAATATCGGCTATAATCCTGCGAGATAACTGACCGTGGTCGTTGTCGACAATTGCCACATTCACATTTTTTACATCAAGATTTGCCACAAGCGGTATGACAAGCATTACCATTACCGGCATTGCAAAAACTATCTTTGGAATTATCGGATTGCGTTTCATGAGCGCAATTTCCTTTTGCAGTAACGCAAATAATATCTGGAATTTCATTTGCCTGTCATTTTCTTGTATTAAATTTCTTTAGAGCGAACAGTAGTAACAATCCGGTCATTGATAGCAATATGGAAATCTCCTGTAAGACAAAATTTATTTCAAGCTGCTGTATCATAAGTTTGCGCATAGCCGCTGTGTACCACCTTGCCGGGATAATACAGGACAACCATTGCAATACGACTGGCATATTGTCTATCGGAAATATCATACCTGACAACATGATTACCGGAAGCATGAACACCACCGCCGAAACAATCAAGGCTGTAAGCTGAGTGTTGGCGATAGTTGATACAAGCAAACCGATTGACAGTGATAATATAATGTATATGATGGAGAGCAAAATTACATTTATTATACTTGCGGATAACGGCAATTCCAATATAGTATAGGAGATTATGAGCATTACTGCGAGAATTGTGCATGACAGAATAAAGTATGGAATCAGTTTCCCCAATACAACCGTTCCCGGTCTGACCGGTGAGATAAGCAATAAATCCATAGTTCCGTTTTCCTTCTCGCTGACAATGGAGACAGAGGTCATGATGGCGCATATAAGGATAAATATCATACCCATAATTCCGGGCACAAAATTATATGCACTTTTTAACTGTGGATTGTAAAGGGTCTGTGTCAAAACAGGAGACATCATGTCAGAGCTTGATATTACGCCCTGAATATATGCTGTTGAGGCTTGCGCGACAGTTGTGTTGGACGCATCAACGATGATTTGTGTTGACAGTCTCCCATTATTGGTTTTCAGCAATACGATAGCATCTGTCGTGCCGGTTCTCAGCAGATTGTCAGCAGTCCTGTTATCTGTAAGGCCCTTAAACGTAATATATGGATTGACACGGAAGCACTCTATGATTTCTCTTGTTTCATCGGTATGTCGGTCAACGACTGCCACCACATTCACATTGTTGACCTCGGTTGATATTGCAAAACCGAACAGCAACAACAAAAGCACCGGCATCAATAGAGTTATTACCATTGTGCGCCGATCTCTGAATACATGTAGAGCTTCCTTTTTTATAAGAGATTGAAGTATTGACATATTATCGGGATTTAATCGCTTCTTGTCGAATCTTTGGCAACAATTCTAAAAACTTCATCCATTGAGGAAACATTATATCTCTGTTTGAGAGCTGCCGGCGCATCCAATGCATTTATATGACCGTCAACCATAATGGAAACGCGATTGCAATATTCAGCCTCATCAAGATAATGGGTTGTAACAAACACCGTCATACCTTCAGATGACGCCTTGTATATCAACTCCCAGAATTTACGGCGTGTCACCGGATCAACTCCGCCGGTAGGCTCATCGAGAAAAACTATTTCAGGCGAGTGAATGGTCGCAGACAGAAAAGCCAGTTTCTGTTTCCAGCCTACCGGAATATCTTTAACCAACGCATTTTGCATATCGGTCATTTCAAGTTCTTCCAATAGTCTTGATGAAGCGAGGCGAAAGCTCTTTCTATCCATCCCGTAGATGGAAGAAAACAGCCGAAGGTTCTCTATTACTGTCAGTTCGCCGTAAAGGGAGAACTTCTGGCTCATATACCCTATGTGACGTTTGATGTCTTCGGATTGCGATACAATATCGTATCCTGCAACCAGTCCCTGCCCGGATGTAGGAAAACTCAGTCCACACAGCATGCGCATCGCAGTAGTTTTCCCGGCTCCATTCGCTCCAAGAAAGCCAAAAATCTCACCTTTGCCGACATCAAACGATATATGGTCAACGGCTGTAAAATTTCCGAATTTCTTTGTAAGGTCACGAACGGATATGGCAAGATTGTTATTTTCCATCACGAATCTGCTTTATAAATAAATCTTCAATATTGCCGGTGGCGGGATATATTCTCACATCCTCCATGCCTGATTTTTTTAGAGCCGCTTCTACCTGACCGGCTGAAAAATTATCATTACCGACAACATGCAAAGTGGCACCGAATGTGTAACAGTCAATCACGTCCGGATTTGACCTGAGACGTGAAAGAAGTCCAAACATATCGGTGGCAACTGCGTTATACAGGTTCTCATCTACTCTGTTTATAAGAGCAGAGGAAGTGTCAACTGCGAGAATACGTCCGTTGTTTATCATAGCTATGCGCTCACATCGTGTAGCCTCATCCATATAAGATGTAGAAACGAGTATTGTAATTCCCTTTTCTCGTAAAGTTGTAAGCATTTCCCAGAATTCACTTCTTGAAACGGCATCAACTCCTGTTGTAGGCTCGTCAAGGAGCAATACTTCCGGGCGATGAATCAAGGCACAGCTTAGAGCCAATTTCTGTTTCATGCCACCCGACAATGCCCCGGCCATTCTATCGGGAAATTTCTCCAACTGAGAGAATATAGGGGCTATCAGGTCATAATTCTCTTTAACAGAGACTCCGAACAGAGAGGCAAAGAACGACATATTCTCAGCTACAGTCATATCCTGATACAGAGAGAACTTTTCAGGCATATATCCGATTCTGGCACGCAACTTTCGATAGTCACGTACTACATCCATACCGTTTACTGTAACTGAGCCGCTATCAGGAGCTAAAAGTGTCGCAATTATACGATACAACGAACTTTTCCCGGCTCCATCAGGTCCGATAAGACCAAACAGTTCTCCTTGTTCAACCGTGAAACTTACGCGGTCAAGAGCATAGATGTTACCATAGTTTTTTGAAACTTCTGATATTTCAATAGCCTTATTCATAAACGCACCTCACCATATTGCCCGAGTTTAAGCCTGCCATCGTTTTTTACAGCGATTTTTACAGCATATACAAGATTAGCCCGTGAATCTTTGGTCTGAATGGATTTCGGTGTAAATTCACTTTCCTGAGCTATCCATGTGATAGTGCCGGGATATTCATATTGCTTATCTCCGCCAAAATCAGCTATTACAGTAACTTCCTGCCCGATATGTATATCCGAAAGCTGTGACACAGTAAAATAACTTCGCAGATAAATGTCATTAAGATTTGCAATTTTACAAATCGGTTTTCCGGGAGTGGCAAATTCTCCCTGTTCGGCATACTTGATGAGAACTGTGCCTGTAAGCGGAGATTTCACCGTGCTTTTTTCTATCTGCTCTTCCAGCTGCTCCTGCTGATATTGCAACGCCACGGCATTGTCTGAAATGGAATTGCGGTTGTTTGAAAGCGATGATGTCAGAGCATCAAGCTGTGCCTGTAATACTTTCAACTGCGACTGTGCGTCATCGTATTGTTTTTGCGTCGTTGCACCATCAGCCAGAAGGCGCCCTAATCTCTCGCACTCATGTCTCTGATGTGCAATCTGAGCACGCAGCGATGACACTTGTGCGACAATATCCGGGGACGAATTTTCAACTGACATTTTTTGGCTGTTGAGTTGCTTCTGTTGCAGGACAAGCATAGCTGTGTCAATCACGGCAATAGTCTGTCCATTCCTGATGCTGTCTCCCTCTGAAATATCCAGTGAAAGGATTTTCCCGGTTGTTTCTGACGATACAGTCACTGTGGTTGCCTCAAAAATTCCAGTGGCATCGTAGTCCGGAGTTTTATTGCAGGCAGTAATAAGCAACGCCATTGCTATTAAATTCAGAGACTTCTTCATTGGTTAAGGATGTATTTGAGATTGTATATTTCTTGTAATAGCTCTATTTCATGAAATGATGCGGTCAGGACGGCTTGATTCTCATCATTCACTTTTGTAAGAAACGCCGTAGCATCTATCACGCCGTTTTCAAGTTGAGACTCTGCCGACTTGCGTACTTTCTCTCTAAGCGAAATAATCTGCTTGTCCTTTGACATTACCGTCCTCAGTCCATTTATACTTTTCATAGCAGACGCGGATTGCAGATCAGAGTTGAACAAAAACACATCTTTATCGGTCTGGATTCTCTGTATCTCAATTGCATTACGACGGGAATTATTTTTCCGTGTATAGAATGAATCTATATTCCAAGATACTTTCACTCCTGCTAAAATGTTGAAAGACAAATCTCGATTCATCATACTCTTAAAGTAGTCATAACCGGGATAGCCATAGTATGCCTGAGCAAAAAGACCGATTTTGGGCATAATTGAAGTGTCGGAGAGGCGTTGTCCTGCTTCAACCAACCTAAGTTTTCCTTCAAATAAATTTAGTTCCGGTCTGTTGGAGTCAGATGATTCAGGAAGCGACATAGACGGCTTTTCCAGTTCGTAATCATTTAGACTTGCACCGACAAATATTTCAAGCACTTTACGGTATCCGTCGGCAGAACTTTGCGCCATTACAATATTCTGCTCAATAACAAGTACCTGCGCCTCAAGCATATCAACGTCGCTCTGCATTGCAGTACCATTCTGCAACATTGATTGCAGTTTATCAAGATTTGAGCGTAGGAGCGACACTGTGTTTTGGTTGAGTTTTATCTGTTCTTCTGACAAAAGTATTGCGAAAAAAAGATTTTCCACGCGTTGCCTTACCTGATATAGCTCTACGTCCATTGCATCCTGTTGTACTTTCATGTCAGCTTTTTGTACTTGACGCTGAGCTTGGGACACTCCTCCATCCCAGATATTCTGAGACAGATCTATTCCAATCTTATATTGAAATTTGCCAAGACCTTCAAACGACTGTCCCATCTGACTGAGCATACCTGAAAGGGCTTCCGGGAATGACGGTACAACATTCTGTGCCGTTATCTGTGCCGACGTATTTATCTGCGGAAGCCACCCTTTGTTTATATCGGACAATGCGATATCGCATGTCGAGGCAAGAAGGTCATATTTTCTTACCAAAGGATAGTTTTTCACAGCCTTTTCCACGCATTGCTCTATGGTTATAACCTCGGACTTAATCCCTGTCGAAAACATACAGAGCAACAGGAACGTAATGATTGCCTTATACATAGTCTTATGGTTTTAATTTTCGCATAATCGTGTCGAAATTCTCCTTTTTACGCTGTGCAAGAAAACGTTCGGAATCCTCCATACAGTTATCTAAAACTGCATTTATCAGAGGCGATGCCATATAGGAGAATATGTTAAGCGATACAATGTCAATTATTAGCATTCGCGCGTCCACCTTTCTGAAAATACCGTTTGCAGCCGCTTCATCTATCTGTCTTTGCAGTTCTGCAATCATACGTGGAGCAAACTGCTTTATTTTTTCAGTCAGAACTTTTGCTCTTTCCGGGTATGCGAATACTTCTCCAACAAGGAAACGCGGAAGATTCGGATTTGCTGCGACAAAATCCAAATGTCGTTCTATCACATTGCGAATCTTGTCCTCAAGCGACATATCTGAATTTGCCACAGTGTCAAGTAGCAGTTCCTTCATCAAGGCTATTTTCTCAGATATGATTCTCTCGAATAGTTTATCCTTAGTTCGAAAATAGTAGTGAAACATTGCATGGGTCACTCCCGCGGCCTGAGCAATAGATGTGGTTCTTGCTCCCGCGAAGCCTTTTGTGAGGAATTCACATTCAGCAGCCTGAAGGATTTTAGCTTCAGTATCTTGTGGTTGCCTGTCGGTTGTCATAACAGTTTTATCTATCAATATTGACTAACAATTTTGTTAGTGCAAAACTATATAAATTCGGAGACATCTGCAACTGTTTTACTTAAAAAATAATTCGCCGAATTTACTAAAACATAAATCTCTATGAATTAGCATATTCAGCGATATTGATTTTATAATCCAATGTGAATATTTCGATATCGTGGCAACGGTTCTGCTACCATAGACTTTTTCTGGTCGTCAGATGTTGAAGGAGCATCCACCACAGTGGCATTGACTTCAACGGTAGAAGCCGGTTTATTCTCAACGCCGTCCTGTTCCTCCTTTTTGGGTGCCAGTTCGGCAGTGATTTTGCGGTCGAGGGCGGCATAGAGCATCGTCAACAGGTGAGTGAAGCCGTCAAAACTCTTTACATACTTCTCTCCGCCGTGTTTTCGGCTGAT
The DNA here is from genome assembly GCA_958352885.1 of uncultured Duncaniella sp. Taxonomy (GTDB): domain Bacteria; phylum Bacteroidota; class Bacteroidia; order Bacteroidales; family Muribaculaceae; genus Duncaniella. The sequence continues at coordinate 41,217 of CATWQI010000013.1, read as the reverse complement.
TTCAACAATTTTTTCGCGGTCGAGCGATTTTATCAACTGTCCCTATATCGTCTGTCCGAAGAAATTACTACTTTTGCTCATGGTTATTCATGGTTTGTTTGGCGACACCAAAATAACCAATTAGGGCTGACTCCTGCAAATGGAACCAGCCTTAATTTTTCAATCGCTCAAAAAAAGTTTAGCGGACAGTAATGTAATTAGTAATGTAATTAGTAATGTAATTATATCTGTTTTTTGTCAAAAATAAGTGTGCATTGCCCTTATGTCGAGAATTTTAGCTAACTTTGTAATTAGTAGACTCTATTCCGGTCTATTTCTGTAAATGGAAAAACGACAAAACTCATATATAATTCATTGGATTCTGACGCTTGTTACAGTGGTTGTGACAAGCATAATCGTTTCATGCTCCGGCAATCCGGCAGTTGACCGGCAACTTGCGGCAGCCGAAAATATGATGGAAGAACGACCTGATTCCGCATTATCGGTTCTCAATGGAATTGATACAGAACTGGTCACCTCTGAAGCAGAGAAAGCCCGATATGCACTGCTCATGTCGCAGGCTCTTGACAAGAACTATATTGACACGACCACCTTTGACGTCCTCCAGCCGGCAATCGACTATTATATTGATAAGGACAAAGGCATGCCTGATGAAAAACTCAAAACTTATTATTATAAGGGACGTATTTTCATGAATCAGGGTAATAATGACTACGCAATGGCGTCTTTTATGAACGGAGGAGAACTGAGCGGTATAACCGACAGCATATCTTTAGCTCGATTACTGGTGGCTAAAAGCATAATGTTTTATCGGCAGTATAAACCAAGTGGTATTGTAGATTGCAGTTTGTCGGCTTCCCGTATATACAAATCTTTAGGACAACCCGAAGCTGAATTCGATTGTCTTTTGAAGACATTAAATGCCTTATGGATTCTAAAAGACAAGCATCTGGCAGACAGCGTACTTTCTGTTTGTAGAGACTTAACTGTAAAGAATCCTGAATTCAAGGGCGATTACGAGTATACTAATCTTGCTTACAATATAACTTTCGGATCCAATGATGACATTCAAAAGTCATTATCAGATCTTGAAGCAGGAAACATGTCCTTGTCAACCAGTTACATGCTTGATATTGCAAACGCATACATCAAGATAGAAGATTATAAAGGTGCGCAACATATAATTGAGAAGGTAAGCCAATCAATCTCCCCGGTTGATTCGTTAAAATTTCTTGTTATAAAATCATATGTCTGTGAAAAAAACAATGATTATAAAGAAGCTCTTTTATCATTAAAAGAATATCAGGTAAAAGTAGAGGAAAACTTCAATGAGTTGTTTAATAGCGATCTATTATTTGTTGAACAGCGACATGAATTGGAGATGTCATCAATTTTGGCACTACAAGGGAGAGATAGAATCATATTGATCAGTCTTATCGGATTACTTCTGGTTTCTATCATAACCATAATTGTATTTTTTCGTTTCAAGTTGGTCAAAGCTGACAATCGGCTGAAGGAGCAAAAGAACAAGCAGCTTCAACTGGAGAAAGAACAGCAGAAACTCACAGAAGAAAATATAAGGTTGCAGCTGTCGGAGATGGAGGCTGAGTGCGAAAATTTGAAGGCTCTATTTCAGACAGATGCTGAGATTCCGGTTCAGGTGTCTGAGGCTATCAAGAGCAGAATTGGAATTTTGAACGGATTGCTTGCCGAAAAGATTTCCGGAAACGTGGCCTACCGGAAACAATATGAGGAGTGGGTTGAACAGATTGTTTCCGACCGGCAGGCTTTCATGGATTCCACACGGTTAGCGTTCAAAGTCTCACATCCTAAATTTATAGAGTATTTGGAAAGTCATGACTTAACTGAAGCGGAAATAAATTACGTTTGCCTGTATGCGATTGGTCTTCGAGGCAAAGAAGTCGGTGAATATATTCAACTTCGACGTCATTATAATGTCAGTAGCGAGATTAGAAAGAAGTTGGGTCTTGATGAACACCAAACTAACATTGGTATTTATGTGCGAAAACTGATGAGTACGTTCTAACATTTACCTTAATAAACGCTGTGTTAAACTTTTTGATAAGTTGCGCCAAAATCTGAAATTTGCAAATTGGTAACAATCTGGTTTATTGTATGATATAATTTTACGCCGTTAAACTTTTAACCTTGTATGGAAACTTTATGTGTATTAAATTTGCCGTAATAAAATCCATACATGACATGAATAAAACCTTCCACATAATTATACCTCTAAGAATCTGGCTTATAAATCCCGCTTTCTACAAATGCGCACAAAAGTGTGCAAGCTATTTCAGTCAGACACTATATATTTGCAGATACAATTACGAACACATATTTTACAATAAGAGAAAGCTTCCCATCTAAATTTATCTATTACCAAAAAATGATTAAATCATGAACGCAAACAGACACTATAATATAACAGGCAATATGCAACTAAACAACCTCACTCTTATCGCTATTCTTGTGACCTGTCTATTGTTTACAGCTTGCAGTGACGATGACGATCCTAAAGACATCGTCAGGGAGACTCGCATGGAAGTATCTTCTGAAACAGGAGTAATGTATGCCCTGTTCGATGATAAACAAGAGCATCCGATTGAATGTATGCTTGTAAAGACTGAAGAATCCCCCGACCAATGGGTCCCAATGGCTTTCAGGAGAATCAAAGGCTTTAAGTACGAACGCGGTCATGAGTATTATCTCAGCGTCAAAAAAACTATACTCGCAAATCCACCGGCTGATGGTCCAGACTGTACCTATACTCTAATTAAAGTTTTAATGGACAAACTTGTAGTTGAGCCGGAGATACCGGTTGACAAGGAGATAACATCGATAGATGACATCGAATATCAAGAGTTGTGTCCATTTGACAAATACGCAATAAATAATCATTATATAATCAATAGTGACGGCGTAATCAGCTATGCTGATGGGGGTAAAATGCCAAGTTATGATTATGCACGGATTTACATTGAAGATGTCCTGCCTAAAGATAATCCCAACTGGGTAAAATTCCATAGTGTTCCATATATGGCCACCTACTCGTTTGTAGACTCTCCTCTGTCCGATAAGATCAGACTGGTGCGCAATGAGAGCTCGGGGCCGATGTTCAAAAATGTTGTTCCGGAAGCTGAATACCGTCACATTGTTGATAATCTGGAGGCAGGCGAAGAAATCCAATATGTATTGGTTCTCGCTAATGTTCATCAACTCAGTTTGCAGAAAGTACAAATTACTATAGGCAAGGAATGATCATTATTAAAGACAAAATTTTTATAGTCTCTGAATCTCGACAAGAAATAACTGTCATCTACTAAAAAATCTTTTCTGCATCAGATGATTACAAAGGGGAAGCTAAAAGCGAGACTTCACCTTCAACAGCCCGGACAAAACTCTGATATTGCGGAATATACAACGCAACAAATAAGTGAACAGAATTATAATTGACATGAAAAAATCTCTGATAATAGCATTATACGCTTTGTTTTCAGTCGCTCTCAGCGGGTGTAACAATGACGATGAGAACGATAATATGGTGTGGGAACTCGTTTCCAACTCGGATACAGATATGATAGTGGTATCTGTTGACACAGATGGGAGTTTTTCATCACCAGCCAATATCTGGGTACAGGCAGGCTATAAATCCGGTGATATTGAACTTCGTTGTGTAAACCATTCGATCAGCTGGTCTTTAACAGGACCTAACGATTCTTACAACAATCCGAATATGGGTTTCACTATTTCAAAAGTGGACAATAATACCCTCAGAGTCCATTTTGAAGAGGATGCTTCCGGCAAGCTGGAAGAAACGGACCAGATTACAATAACAAATGCAGATGGCAAAACGATAGTCTGCAATACGTTTCTATGGATAACGCGTTCGTTTGGAGAGCTCCCGCCGGACAAACCAGAAGGAATGCCCGATAAATATCGATTCAAACTTGCAAAAGCGGGCTTCACGCCATTCATGTATGATGATTTTCAAGTTCCTGCACCGTTCGACAATCTGTCATTCAGATTGCTTGATTATCTTGACAGATATAGCCCGTTCGGATTTCCGGAGTTTGTAGAACCATACGATTCCATAGTGTGGAGCGCCAAAGGTATGCCCGATACATACCGTATCTATGAGCGAAATACAGATGAAAACAGTTCGAACGAGAATTTTACACCTCAGTGGTCAACGCATTTCTTCACTTCCGGCGGTAGCCTGATGAGCTATGCCAGAGGTTACAGTGATGGAAAGGTAATATACTCTGATTCGTTGAGGATTGACACTTATGAACGTGATTTTCTTTGTTTCGACTGGACGAGGGGAAGCGTTGTGCTGATAAATCCATACACCACAGGAATTTATTGTTTGCTTGATAAGGGTCGTGAATATAATGTTGTAGATGTTCAGGAATTTAACGGCACACGATATAGCGAGATTCATGTCTGGAATCATAAGCTTCTGTCTGACGATAACTTTCTGTCATTCTCAAGGGAAGCCCTTATAATGCTGATGAAAGAAAACATAGGAAACGGCAAATCGGCTCAAGGGAAAACTGATGTGTTCAAATGTATTCCGGAAGGAAGAGAGGCTGAACTGGTCTGGGAAAACAAAACAACAAGGATTGTGCTGCTTCACGAATTGCCGTCAGACACTAAGCTTGAGGAATATTACCTCCTTGTAGAGGCTAAATAATGATTAGAATCCTGTAAGTAGGACTCTTCTTTCACATTTACAGATAATTAATAAGGCGAAATGAATATGAAAAAAGTATTGATTATATTAATTCTGACGTTATGGTTTTGGGGCGGATATGCTTCAGCCCAACAATATCATGACGGTCGTGAGGTAGACAGCACATTGGCCTCAACAAGTCCGAATTGTGGTAATCGTATTTTTACTACTTCCAAATGCTTCGATATGATTGCTTCATTGCAATATTTCGATAAAATCAAGGATGTCCCGCGTTTTTATAATCTGTCAACAGATTCTACTTTCATGTCACGCCTAAATTATGTGAATGAGAATGCGAGAGCATCAAAGCTCTGCAATTTTTATTCTATATTTGGTGGTAATAAAAACAGCACAGATTCATGTGTCCATTTTTTCAACAATATGCTGCTCAATGATTCAATAACAAGTTCCGGGTTGGACTGGGTCCGGAATATAGTTGGATTGCAGACTGAAATTGCTTATTGCATATCCACATTGAACAAAGCCGGATATTCGGATTATTGGGATAATGAAATAGTGCCGATACTTCAAATGCATATAGATTCATATCCGGTTTCAGCAGAAATACTCAATGACATACACAAAGCTATGGCGGAGTTTTCTGGTCCGGAAGGATTGTCTGAGACTCATTCAAACATTTATGTGCTGAATATTGACAATGCCTTTAATTTGTCAGACGAGTCATTTTGCTGTACACCGTTGCTGCTTGACAAAGAGAAGGAAAAACAGTTCAGGCTTGACTTCCTCAAAGTATATATCCACGAGAATCTGCATAGGCTCAAAATTTCTGATACTTTGATGGCAAAACTCGAAGAATTGAAAGCGGATGATTTTTATAAGGAAAATGAGGCAATCGCAAGCAGTCATAATGAAGGGCTCAATGAAGCCTTTATTGTAGCGGCAGAGGTATATATCTCGAATAAGATAGGTAGAAGAGATATGAAAAGTGTTTACGATGAGTTTGTGGATTATGTCGATGGCAGCCTTGTATTGGCTCCTATCGTATTCGTTCATCTGAGTGGGAAAAATAGCTTGGAATCGCTTAATGACTTTATCCTAAGGTTATTTGATGATGGAACAATTAGTGTTGGTTCTGTCAAGTCAGAATATGAAAAAGCCATGACTCACATCAAATCATTACTAACTGTATAAGCAAAAATTTAAAATTACTCCATTATGTTTTTAGGGATGCATTGGTATTACTTCTTAATATATATCGTAGTCGGAACATTCATTCTTTGGTTGTTCGACAAGTTCAATATTATCAAATCTAAGTCGTTACGTTACTTCATCGTGGCTGCAGGCTATACACTGATTTGGTGGATCGTATACGACTTCGTCCTTGCTCCGAAATAAAATGTGAAATACAATTTTACCGGATATAACCAATTCACACTGAACTATTACAACATTTGTCGTGCATATTGAACCGATGCAACAGAACGCCAAATATGGAATTATATATTTAACGTGAGATCGACAAAACTGTATCATACAATAGATTTGTTGAATTGTAGAAATCCATACTGCTACCTCTGCCTGTATTCATCAAAGAGGTGTTGCAGGTGACTTGTACCGGCATTGCGTATGTTCACTCAGCACCATTGAGAGACTGCAAGCATCAGCGCACACTTATACACAGGACTTTCAAAGGCATAGCTGAAAGGCACAAGTGTTCGATGGGATGGTCCTTCGGCTTTAAGTTGCACCTGATCATCAATGACAAAGGTGAGATTCTGAACTTTATGTTCACACCAGGCAATGTCGATGACCGTCAGCCTCTTTACTCGGAATCGTTCACCGAGAATGTCAAAAACTCTGTGGTGATAAAGGATATTTCGGCAAGCAACTGTTTGAGTTCCTGTTCATGAACGGGATCCAGCTCGTTGCCGAGGTGAAAAACAACATGAAGAACTCGCCTGAAATCAACTCATAATTCCTAAAAAAATGGGGATCTGAACCCTGTGAAGAGTATGAAAGCCCCACTTTCAAGACGGGAAATCGCAGAAAAACGCATAAGGATAGAGGTTTACAAATTAGCCTCTAAAATCGTGAACAAAACTGTTCACGCCGGAGGCTGTTCACGAAATGCACACCGCCATACCTCACAATGTTCTCTATTCTGCCGGATAGGGGTATTACAAAAAATCGCTGAAACTATCTTAGTTCCAGCGATTTGCGGCATCTTGCCGATTTGTTCTGTGATCCGCCTGGGAGTGACATTTGTGAATCGTATTGAATCGTAATGAATTTTAGCGTTCAAAGCTAATTATCATACATTGATTGATTGTCAGCATCTTATCGCAACAAAGCTATTTACGACATTGAACTTTGGAAATCATCGGGGCGCAAGTAGAGGCAGAAGATGTGGACAAAGCGTGGACGAAAATTTTGTCATGTGGACAAAATTCAGTAATTTTGTACCACCTCAAAATAATCTCTCTGAATATGGCAACCATAACACGCTCTCTATCCTCTAAGGTCAACGCCAATGGCGAAGCTGAAATCATGTTGCGACTGTCGGTGTCGCGCGAACTGCGTCTGCGCCTGAAAAGCGGCATCTTTGTTGAGGCTACCCGTTTTCGTGACGGTAAGATCATTATGCCACGCGCAGACCGAAAGACACTGGCAAAGTTACAAATAATAAATGACAATCTCGTATCTTTGGAGAGCCTACTGATTTCGCTCTGTGTAAGCACACCACAAAAGTCTCTCTCCAAAGAATTTTTCGAGGACGCTATTCTGCGTCACCACCACCCGGAACTGTTTGAGGCCGCTCCGAAGAAGATGTCGTTTTTCGATGTGTTCAATGAATTTCTCGACAAGCATCTTGACGGCGCACCACTGTCAGGCCACTACAAGGTGCTTGCCCGACTGTTGCGTCGCTTTGAGCTGTACAGGCAGAAAACGACCCGGACAAAGTTCACGCTTATTCTCAACGACTTTGATTCCGCTGAGATAGAGCGGTTCAAGGAATTTGTGGTCAATGAGCCGAAAATTTATGACAAATATCCCTCAATATACAAGACCGCCTCTGATGTCGTTGAGACTACACGTAAGCCCCGTCGCCCGGAGAAACGCGGCGAGAATTCTGTCATAGGGATACTAAAAAGGCTTCGGGCTTTCTTCAACTGGTGTGTGAGACGTGGCTATCTCGACCGCACTCCGTTCGCAACTTTCACAGGTATAGGCAGTGAGAAATACGGCACTCCTTACTATATCACAATAGAGGAGCGCGATTTGATAGCCGATTTCGACCTGTCGGATAAACCGGCTTTGGAGGTGCAACGCGACATATTTGTTTTTCAGTGCCTTATCGGTTGCCGAGTGTCGGACTTGTTGGAAATGACGTCGGGAAGCATCATAAACGGTGCAATCGAGTACATCCCCAACAAGACCAAGAATGAACGCCCGGAGGTTGTACGAGTGCCACTAAATACACGCGCACGGCAATTGGTGGAGAAATATTCTGCCAAAGGAGCTGAGAAACTGTTTCCTTTCATCAGCGCACAGAAATACAACGAGGCAATAAAAAAGATATTCACTCTCTGCGAGATAACCCGAATGGTGACTGTCCGCAATCCAAAGACCGGGGAAGAGGAGAAACGCCCGATAAATGAGATTGCAAGCAGCCACATGGCACGGCGTACATTCATAGGCAATCTATACAAGAAAGTCAAGGATCCCAGTCTTGTTGGGGCTTTGTCAGGGCATAAAGAGGGCAGCAAGGCTTTCGCCAGATACAGGGAGATCGACGAGGATATGAAAAAAGAACTTGTCAGCTTGCTCGACTGATGTTATTTTATCAGCCTATTAAGCTGATTATGTGAGAAATTTGTTGTACCTTTGTAATTGAATTAGTAAAAGGAGATAAAACTATGGCAATGACAATTAAAACATCCCCCGAACTTTGGGGCGAAGATGCAAGAATCTTCACCGAGGAAGCGGAGCGCAATGGCAAATTGCCTACGCCTAAACTCTCGGAATCACAGCGTAAGGTGCTTTCCACAATGTTGGAGAGTGCCAAGAACATCATATTTCCTCCACGGAAAAACTGACAATGGCTGAATTTATTTTCGTAGAAAACACCTTTATGGTGCCTTATACCAAGGAGGTCGCAGATTACTGTGTCCCCTTTTCTTGTGGAGATGACGACCTTGACGATTTTTTCAGCCATGATGTCTTTCTCTATGAGGAGGAATTACTCGGCAAAACGTATTGTTGGATAAACCGAGAGAATCAGCGTGAAATTGTGGCGATTGCCACTCTCTCCTACGATGGCATTAAGACCTATACACTCGACAATCCGTCACGAAATGCTCTCCAACGAAAGATACCCCAGCAAAAGCGCCACCGCAGCTATCCTGCGGTATTGATTGGTCGTCTCGGTGTGAACAAGACATTTCAAGGTCAAGGATTGAATATAGGCACTCAGCTCATGGATGTCCTCAAATACTGGTTTGTGGACGAGAATAATAAGGCGGCTTGCCGCTATATGCTCGTTGATGCCTACAATACCGAATCCACTCTGCATTACTACCTGAAAAACGGCTTTAAGCCTCTATATAAGACCGAGCAAGGAGAGAAAGATGCGTTTGGCATATCTGCCGATGAGGATTTGAAAAGCCGGATCTTCTTCTTCGACCTAAAATTGATAACAGCATAATTTCCTCTGCATTTTCTGCATTATCCGCATTTTGCGTGGAAGTTTTTAGTAAGAAGACGGATAGATATGAAACGCGAGTCCATACGTCATACGGGTATGGGGTTGCGCCGTATCTTTCTTACAGGTCTTCCACAACAACCCTCGTGTTAGATACGACGCTTCTCCATACCCTTTTTGCGTAATGTCGAAACATCGGGAACAATCGTTGAGAAACAGGTCGGATATACTGCGAAAGTGCTATCCGCTGGTTGCTACCGGCAGTTGGGACGCTATCGCGATTTCCGATATTGAAAAGGTAATCAAACAGACAAGGGGAGCTATCGCATACTATTTCAAGAACAAAAAGACCTTATTTGCAAACATACTCGACGAGCTGTTCTTCCCGGTATTCGCACTCTCGGCTGAAGAGCGCGAGAAACTATCCAAGGCTACGGTCTCCGATTTCTATAACAGATACAAGACCCCGTTTGAGCGGGTCCGCGATGATTTAAGGGACAACTACGGTGTCGAAAACCCGTCACAGGCAATCTTCAACCTATTTATCCAAGGCTCCAAGCACTACGACCAATTCACATCAAACGTAGGTGAACTGATGCAGCTGGAGCAAGATTTCATGAGCCGCATAGTCGGAGGCCGAGTAAACAACATTCTCGACCTAAACCGTGTTTATGTCGAGAATATCGGAAATATCTTTATTGAGTCAATGAATTTTGATTCTAATTAATAATATATCATTCATTTCAGTAAATTTGATATGCTATTATTTTTACGCTGATTGAGCGTGTCCGGGATGATTTAAGGGACAATTACGGTATAATAAATGCGGCACAAGCCATTTTCAATCTTTTCATCCAAGGCTCTCGTCATTATAAGAATTTCACCAAAAGCATCAACGACCTGATGATTGAAGAGGTTGACTTTATGAGCAAAATAATCGGTGGACGCGTCAGCACACCGATAGACCTTAATCAAATCTATATTGAAAACATCGGAAATATCTTTATTGAATCAATGAATGTCAATCCAAATCTATGAATATTGTCAGGATGAAGGTTTTACGGGTAAATATAATCCAATATGTTAATATTAAAGAGGGCGTATTTTGATACACCCTCTTTAATAAATGGACAAAGTATTCTTTACTCTAATTATAGATTCCCAACTTATCTTAATCGAATAAATTAAGAATACCATATAATATGGAGCCTATGCTGAGTATCCATCCGCTACAATGCATTGTATATGCTGTTGTAAAGCGATGCCCACTCCAAGATTTTTCTTGACTCAACATTTTTACGAATAAAAAACACCCAAAAAGTATCGCGTTTACGGAGACAACTGATTTAATGAATAATCCACTAATACCAGATATAAGTAACGCTGCACCAAAAACCAATGATATTTTAGTCTTTGAAGATAGGGGAAGCCTATTGGCAATGGCTCTTAGTTGAGGACCTATTATATAGGCTCCCCCTATGATTGCAAGAATACTGAAAGAGAAATCTTCAATCATGATAATTTTAATTATCTGAATTTGTCTCTTTGTGTGATTGGGGCTGCTCCACAGTCGTTGAATCTGGTTGAGCTGTAGAATCATTGCGTTCTATCACTTCATCTACCGCACGTTCAATCGCTGTTTCTTTCAAATGCGTACTTTGAGTTATGATTTCAGTCCCTAACTCAAAACCTTCTTCTCCTATTTTCTTCCCAAAACCAGGGAGTATTTTATTAAGAAGTCGCTCGATTAAAAATTCAGCTGAATAATAAATCGCGCTTTTGCCACAATTTGAAAAGTCACCATTTATAATATCAATGCCGAACTCAGCAGCTCCACCAACATCAGAAATAACTCCTCCTGCAGCTGCCAAAGGCACACCAATTTCAGCACCTGCAACTGTGAGAGTTAATGCAAACCCTGTCACAGCAACCGCATCTCCAACATCTTGTGTGCGCTGAACAAGTTCTTTGCCAACCTTATAATGAAGCGTTACTACAACTTCTCCATTTTCTACAGACCCTACTTGATAGGTATATCTAAGATTGGGATTTTTTGCATTTTTATTTTCAATTATTTCAGATGCTTTATTTTTATGCCACAAATTATGCCAATTACGAGACCATTGTGCTAACCATTTCCATCTGAAATTGCCATCAGGGTCAACGTAGTTTATTGGACTATTTTCTGTATATGCATAGGAAGACACATTTGGAGTCTTTTCTTTCAGCGCATCGGTTGAAATCCACAGGCTGAGACGAGGATCATAGTAGCGAGCACCGTAGTAGTACATACCTGTCTCCTCATCAAACTCTTTCGCGTTGAATAGATAAGGTGTGTTCCATACGTTGTTGCGCTCCTCGATGAAGACTTCGCCGAAGGGGACATACTCGATGTGCTGAACCACTTCACCGTCAAGGTTGGTGATAAAGCTGGAGCTGCCGAGGTGGTCTGGGTGGTAGAAGAACTGCAAGTTTTCGTAGTTGTCCGGATCTTTGAAAGACCGCGAAACCGCGCGGGTCTGAGCCTTCCGTGCCAGAGCAACCGCCGCCTCCATAGAGCCGTCATTGCAGCAGAAACCTTCACCATCTGCATAGTTATCATTGTCGGTGCCGTTGTAAGGAACATCAAAGAATTTGTAGTTGTCCTTGATTACCTGTTGCTGGGCTGCATACTTCGACTTGTAGTCAACCGAAAGACCGTCGGTGTTGGCACCTGCATACTCTATGCGGCGCGGGTCAGAGCCGTAGGAGGCGAAATCGCCGACTTTTGACACTATGCGCTGGCTACCTGCGTAGATATGCTTGGTGTAACGACCGCCTTGATTTGCCACGAGGTACGGGCTGACATAGAGGGAGAATTTAGCGGTGTTGGTCGAACCACCGGAGAAAACTCCGTTGACATAGACCTGATCGCTCTCGCCCGAAGTCTTTACCGTGCGCTCTCCATCGGCGTCGTACCAGTAGTTAGACACGAAGCCGTTGTCGTCAACTGCAAGCAGACGATTCTCCTCATCCCAGATGAGCTTGCGCTCTCCGACACTGTTGTCCCTATGTCCGTCGGTCATCATTCGGCTTGTATTCACATAGACAAGATTTCCGTTCTTATCATAGGTGTAAACGTGGCCGTTCTCGACATTGTTGTCGCTGGGAGTCTCCTCAGTGCGGTAATTAACATCCTTTACACTTTCGAGTTGGAATTTCTTTCCTTCTTCCGAACTGTAGGCGTAAGTGAGGTCGTAACCGACATTGAGGGTGCCGTTAAACTGAACGTTGTCCTGAGTGAGATGCTGGCTCTTCGACTTGATGCGGTGCATATTGTCATAGCCCATAGCGAGGGTATAGGATGCGGACTTGTTGTCTGCTCCGGTGTATGTACCTTTGGCGGTGGCGAGACGATAGAGACCGTCATAAGTATAGGTGTGCGACATCTGGCCGCCGGCATTGCCGTTGGCAGGGAGAGAAGCATTATTTGCCACCGAAAGTACATTGCTGACCGCATCAAACGTATAGGCGTTGTCCATAATGGATGTGCCTCCGCTGTTGACAGCGAGATTGCTCAGGCGGCAACGGTTGTCGTAGGTGTAGAATGTCTCCGCGCCGTTGCAGTACTTCAGGTAGCTGCGCTGCTCGAACTTGTCGTAGCCTAACTTGGTGATGTAGTCATAGCCGTATGACTTCTCGCCGCGAACCTTTTCAAGGAGACCTCCGAGGTTGTAGGAATAAGTAACCTTCTCCTCGTCGGGATAGATCATCTCGATGAGTCGGTTGTGGCTGTCGTAAGTCCACTGGGTGACGTAGGTTGCAATCGCCTGATTGGGCACGATGAGAGTGCGGCGTGTCTTGGTGACCTCACCCATCTTGCCGTAGAAGTATTCTATCGCGCCAGTTCCATCCTCGCGCATCATCAGACGACCGATGCGGTTGTAGGAGGCGTTGCGACCGCCATAGTAATACTTGACATTGTTTTCGGGGTGGTCAGGATAATTGATACCTGTCAGACGGTGGTAGTCGTAGGTGTAGGTTATCATCTTTCCTTCCTCCGCCATGTTTGCAGTCTGCTTGGTCAGGACATTGCCGAGCGGGTCATAAGTAAATGACGTGATGCCGCTTGCCGGGTGGTTGACCTCCGTGCGGCGGTCTCCCATGTCGTAAACCGACGTGGTGACATTCTCATCTGCGTCAGTAACCTTAACAAGACGCTGGATGCCGTCATACTCAAACGATGTTGCAATCTCACCGTCAGGTCCACTCATCTGAACGGACTTGACCGTCTTGCCGCTACCGTTGGTATGCGTTGCCTGCTTGTTGCCGAGCGCGTCGGTAACTGTCGTTACAAGAGCATTGGAACTATTGTCAAGAGAATATTCGGTAGTTGTCTCCGAATCATCGGGAAGTTTCACGCTCAACGCACGGTCGAGAACGTCATAAACAGTCCTTGTGGGGTTGACATTATCAAACGTGGTGCTGAACGATGTCTTGCCGCCCATACCCTCGGTTGTCGGGTAGTAAGCCTTAGCAACACGACCGAAAGCGTCATAGACATTCCGTCCGCTGACAATCATCACCGTCTGGTCGGATGCGCCCGAGCCTTTGGATGCGGTCGTTACGACACCGTCTTTCTTGACCTGCACGGGTCGCCCGAAACCGTCAACGAAAGTGACAGTCTCAAGGTCGTCACCCGGATGCTGGATGTCGTAGTGCTTGGTCACAGCGTATGCCGGAGCGGATATGCCGGATTCTCCGAACTCTGCCTTCGGCTTGTACTCAAACGCGATGATATAGGGAACACCGGTTGCAAGCTCATTCGGTCCGCGTACCTTGGTAACACGACCCATGTTGTCAATCTCTGTCTCGTAGTAGAAATTGTTCAGATCGCGGCGTTCAAGGGCGATGCCATAGCGGTAGTCGAAATTGCCGGCCTCGCTTCTGTAGCCCCACGCATCGTCTATACGCTCGACATACATGTTCATCTCCGGCTCATAGCGGTACTTGTACCACATACGCTGGCCCGTGGCATTTGCCGGGAGGGTCTTCTGCGTTATGTTGCCGTAACGGTCATACTTGTAGTCTGTCACCGCAGTGCCGTTGCCGAGCTGCTGTGAAACCTGCGTGAGATGGTTGGGATAGTTCGTGTTGTATGTCGCCGACACGTTGTGATACATGGTGCCGTCGCCACCTGTCACGGTCACATTCGTCAGGAGTCCGAGATGTGCTTTCCGCTGTTGGAGGTGTATTGACATTAAATCCATCGATTCCTTAGCACCCGAATTGAATATAATGGGCTATATATAATGAATAATGTCATAAGAAGTATAGAATATTTAATAGTGTCTTTTTTTATACTGATTAAATAGTTCACCCGTAAAAGAATGCTTGTGGGTATTAATAAGATAATTAAAACCCAAATAGACATCAATTGACCCCAAGGCCACAACTGATATGAATCAATGATTGCACATATTAGAATGTACACAAATAGTATTATATTACACCCCGTGCCAATAATATACATTATTTTTTTGATAGTCATATAGGAGATGTTGATTATCGTTTCTTTTTGAGTAACCCACTGAATCTGAATGTGAGTTCAGACTCAGTGGGTTATTCAAAATCTTAATTATTTGAATTAGTCGATGACTGATTTTGCTTAGTCGTTTCAGTATTCTGAGTTGAAACAGGTTTTTCATTATTATTCTTGATGGGTTCATGTAATTTAAATGAACCGCCAAGATTAAATCCAGCTCCGACCATTATTGCCTCCACAGACTGTTCGTAGTTTACATCAAGGCCATTTAAAGAAGGATCCACTTTAAAATCTCCAAAATTCAAATAACCTTGTTCCTCTGGACTTGAGAACATGTAATCGTTTACAAATGATTCTCCGTCATAGGTATTCCAATCAAGGATAGTTTTCTTTTCACGTGATGAACTGACTCCAACAAAACCTCCATTAAGATCATATGAGTATTCATAATTAGTTGTAGTATGAGATACCCCGAATCCATAATCATGATTATCAGTATCAATCGTAAAATAGATACTTAACTCTTGTTTGGCCCCGCCAAATGGAGCAATTGAACCACCAATACCCATTAACTTAAGGCCCAAAAAACCAGTATCTAAAGAAAAGCCGAACTTAATTTTTAGAGACCATAATCCATCGGCATCAATATAATTGATTGGATTGTTTTGCGAAAAGTTATAGGTGGTTAAGTGTAATGTCTTCTCTTGTGCTGGATCTGTTGACAGCCAAAGACTCAGACGTGGCTCATAGTAGCGTGCACCATAATAGTACAGGCCTGTCTCCTCGTCGAACTCTTTTGCGTTGAAGAGATAGGGTGTGTTCCATACGCTGTTGCGCTCCTCGATGAAGACCTCACCGAAAGGAACATACTCAATGTGCTGTACCACCTCTCCATCAAGATTGGTGATGAAGCTGGAGCTGCCCAGATGGTCGGGATGATAGAAGAACTGGAGATTCTCGTAGTTGTCGGGGTCTTTGAAAGACTTGGCAACTGCGCGGCTCTGGACCTTCCTCATAGCCTTGGCCTGTGCTGCCTCCAATGTGCCGTCGTTGCAGCAGAACCCTTCGCCGTCGGCATAGTTGTTGTTGTCCGTGCCGTTGTAGGGAACATCAAAGAACGTGTAGTGATCCTTGATAATCTGCTGCTGCGCAGTGTACTTGGACTTGTAGTCAACCGAGAGTCCGTCAGTCTCGCTTCCGGCATACTCTATACGGCGCGGATCGGAGCCGTAGGAGGCGAAATCGCCTACCTTCGATACAATCCTTTGTGAACCTGCGTAGATATGCTTGGTGTAGCGGCCACCCTGATTGGCGACAAGATAGGGACTCACATATAGCGAGAATTTTGCGGTGTTGGTCGAGCCTCCGGAGAAGACTCCGTTGACATAGACCTGATCGCTCTCGCCGGAGGTTTTCACAGTGCGTTCTCCGTCGGCGTCATACCAGTAGTTGGACACAAAGCCATTGTCGTCCACTGAGAGCAGACGGTTTTCCTCGTCCCAGATGAGCTTGCGCTCACCGACGCTGTTGTCCCTATGTCCATCCTTCATCATACGGCTAGTGTTCACATATACAAGGTTTCCATTCTTGTCATAACTGTAAACGTGACCGTTCTCAACATTGTTCCCCTCCGGGGTCTCCTCTGTGCGGTAATTAACATCCTTTACACTTTCAAGCTGGAATTTCTTTCCTTCTTCCGAGCTGTAGGTGTAGGAGAGGTCGTAGCCGACATTGAGGGTGCCGTTGAACTGCACGTTGTCCTGCGTCAGGTGCTGGCGCTTGGAGGTGATGCGGTGCATATTGTCATAGCCCATGTCGAGGGTGTAGGATGCCGATTTGCTGTCAACCCCGGTATAAGTACCCGTTGCCGATGCAAGACGATACAGCCCGTCGTAGGTGTATGAGTGAGCCATCTGACCTCCGGCATTGCCGCTCTGCGGTAGCGAAGCGTTGTTTGCCACCGAAAGGACATTGCTCACCGCGTCAAAAGTATAGGCGTTGTCCATGATGAATGTGCCTCCACTGTTGACCGCAAGGTTGCTGAGTCTGCGGCGGTTGTCGTAGGTGTAGAATGTCTCCGCACCGTTGCAGTATTTCAGGTAGATGCGCTGCTCGAACTTGTCATAGCCCAACTTGGTGATGTAGTCATATCCGTATGACTTCTCGCCACGTACTTTTTCAAGAAGACCTCCGAGATTGTAGGAGTATGTGACCTTCTCCTCGTCGGGATAGATCATCTCCACAAGTCGGTTGTGGCTGTCATAGGTCCACTGGGTGACATAGGTTGCGATAGCCTGATTGGGTACGATGAGAGTGCGGCGTGTCTTGGTGACAGGAATTGCCACCAAAGAATCAATTTTATTGTCTATTCCTCGTGCCTTAACCATGCTGCGGTAGGAGTTTACATACCACTCCTATATCGGCAAAATTACTGAAATTTTTTGAGACAGCAAGCTAATGAGCCGAAAAACGAATAATTTGAGTTGCGTTGAATTATAAAACCGCCGAGAGAATACGGTTATTCTCTCGGCGGTTCGGTCAGTAATGGTGTTATTTTTCGGTCGGGTTGAAATAGAGATAGGTTTTGTCCAAGCCTCGCTCTTTCTCCCAATAGCGGATATTGTCTTTGATGCTGTCGCGCACCTGCCATGTTCCCATTATAAAATCCCGCTCGGTGTTCATCAGAAATTGGCGTGATTTTTCGGTCTTATACGCAGTCCTCTGATTGCGATAGAGCCATTCGACATCCCTCAGCTTGGAATTTTCGTTGAGCTGATAGAAGAATCCATAGCCGAAACCTCCGGCGGCGATAAGTAGAACTGCAAAGATGGCATAGACCCAATGTGGGGTTGCACGCCACCATTGCCCCCAGATTATCGACTGGGCTTTGTAGCGCATGTCGTTCACTACGTCATAGAGCTTTCTTCGCTCATCCGCAAACTCCCTGCGGAATCCTTCATAAAGAGCGTCCTTGACCTTATCTCCCAGATTGTCGGACAGTACATCAGCAACTCCCTTCGACAGGCTGCCCGGCAGTTGCTCCATAACTTTTTTGAGTGTGCCATCGGTTGAGGTTGCCGATAGCTTTTCATCAAGCAGTTTGCCGATGCTTTCATTGGTCGCTATATTGTCGGGCAATTTCACCGTTATCGGCCCTTGATTGACTGGCTGCGCAGGTGGTGGCGTTGCCTTCGCCTTGGTTTCGAGGGTCTCGATGCGAGTGGTGTGGTTGGTTACTATCTTTTGCAGGTCGTCAATCTGCTCACCTTGTTTTTTGACGTCATCATAGAGTTTCGACATATTCAGATTTTTCTTGATTTGCGTTTACGTTTGGCTTCTTCTTTCTTGATGGCGTTTTGAAACGCCTGTTCCTCCGGGTCGAAGCCGGGGCCGAGAGTGAACAGATTTCCGATTGCTCCGACGGTGGCTTCAATCACATCTTCCACAAGTGAGGACTTTTGCGACGGTGCATATTCGACGGTTACTTTGGGGTGTGCCAGAGCATGATCAGACTGTTGTTGCCCATGCTTGCGGTTAAACTCAAAGAGGTTGTTCAGGCGGCGATATGTGAAAGCGCGGTCGATTTTAGACCCGTTGACCGTTATGTCTCCGTCTGTAAATTTCACGCCGATGTGTTTGCCGGTGTTGTGATCGTCATGGAATTTCATCTCAATTCCTGCACAGGCGAGGCGGCGCGAGAACTCATCCCACGACTTACAGCCATAAATCGCCTGACTGATCCGCTCCTTAAATACCGGAATTTTGTCCTCGTATTTCTGTTTCAGCGGCGAGTATGTGAGTCCGTATTTGTCCTTGATAGCCTTTACAACACGGTCGCTGCGCCTGAAATTGTTGCGCTCGTCGACTGCCTTGCCTGACATATCCACACGGTTATAGACGATATGAAAATGCGGATGTCCGGTTTCCAGATGGCGCACGATAAGATATTGTGTGTCCTTGATACCCATACCTTCCATATACTCTTTTGCGAGCTGAGCCATGAATTCATCGGTCAGGCGAGGCACATCGGCGTTGTCAAAACTGATGGAAATATGTCCTGCCGGATTCTCCTTGCCGGGCATAAATCCATGTATCGCTTCAAACGATTGCACCATTTTCGCATAGTCGGTAGTGAAAATATTTTCACTACCGATGATGCGCCATGTGTCGGGTGTGTACTCTTTGGGGTCGTGGAACTGGCGCGTCACATACCCCACGACATCGTGAAACGTGCCGCTTTTAAGTATTCTTGCAAACATAGTCAGTATCTTTATTGGGTCTTAATTTTTTGAGAATGTCAAACATCTTATCGACGACGGCGGCTAATTTATTGGCCGCATTGCGAAGTTTGAGCTGATTAAAACAGGTCATTGCCTGATTGAAATCGGAACTGAGATTTAGTATTCCTTTGGCAATCTCCTGTTCAATCTCGCTCAGGCGACTGACAATAGTGAGCCGGAACGCGCTATGCCTGACATACTCCGCCATCTTTACTCCGGCGGTTTTTGACCGCGCCAGAAGGTCGGAGTACTCGGCATCGTTAAGTTTGATTGTCACCACATGGGTGCGCTTCTCGTCGGTCGGTTTAGAGGGACGACCGCCCTTTCTGACAGTTGGTTTACTCATAGTAGACATTGTTGTGGTTTATGTGAATTGGGGAGGCAAAGAGCGTTTTTTAACGCGCAGTTTTGGGAGTCGTTTTCGGAGAAAAAGAAATCCCGAAACATATCCTTGCCTTCCCAATTCACTACGTTCATCGGGAAGCTGCCCCACGGTGTACCGGGTGCAGTGGTGTCCCGACATTATCATCTCAGAGTTTGCGCCATATTTCGATGTCATCGGCATAGAGATTGAGATGCTCCAAGAGGACGGCATTGATGTAGCTGCCGACGGTGGTGTCACGGTCACCGAGGATACGGGCGATGCGTTCGAGCTTCTCCCATACGCTGTCCTCGATGTTGACCGGGTGACGCTTCATCAGCTTTGACGGAGCGAGATAGATCGCCTTGAAATCGGCGTAATCCGATTTGCGCTGTTGCTTGCCCACGCGCTGTTGCTTGGGCTGCTCGGTAGTGTCGGTTGCCGTCTGCTCGTTGTCGAACAGATTATCCGTGTTGGCAGGAGTGGTGCTGTTGACAGCGTTGTCGCTGTTTACAGCATTGATAGAGTTGGTTGAGTTATCTGACTTCATAATAAAATTGGGATTAGGGGTTGATACTTTGGATGCGGGTGCATCGGTCAACTCGGTTGACTTGGATGCGGTTGTTGACGGAGATTTCTTTGCTGTCATGATTTATCAGTTTTTGAGGGTTTGTGAATTGCATCAGTATCCGGATTGTACCGTTCAACTGACACAAGAGTGAGTTGCAGATCATCTATGAGTTTCTGTAAAATTGGATTGCGGCGTATCATTGATTGCAGTATCGCTTGGTCAGGCTCGATTTGCAGCAGATAATCCGCTATGTCGAGTCCGGCTGTTCGCTCGTCATCAGTGGCAACTTCTTCAAGGAAGTTGAATAGGATTGCTTCGATGCCGATACTGCATAACAAACTCAGTTTCTGCCGCCACTGGTCTGTCGCGCCAATATCGGGATACAGGATAACCTGACAGCCACGGAGAACACGAAGTGCGTCGGCATTGAAGCAACCGTTTTTACCACCTGTCGCCAGCCACACATATTCCGGCAGATAATACGCCGCCACAAGAGCGGTCTTCTCGCTCTCGACAATGGCAACCGGTTTGTCTCGGTTCATCGGCAAGAGGTGTTCGCCGAAAAAGCACTGACGCAGATTGAAGTCGGGCATCTTTAACAGCGAGTGAACCCATGTCACATGATTGAATGGCTCCTTGACACGCTTGCCGCAGTCAGCGTTATAGAGCATGACCTTTCCTGTGCGGGTGTCTCCATTGGCATCGGTCTGCCAGAACACGCATGACCCCGGCCAGTGTTTCGATGTGCCTACGCGATAATCCTTCATTAGTCGGAGCGCGTCCTCGGCTCCGAACTTGGAGCGGAGGAACAGATAGAGATTGTTTTTCTCATATCCGTGCAGAGTCTGTGAAACAGTCTCTGCCGCGATGAAGGAGGTAGGCTTTCGCTGCTCGGTCGGCTTGGCTCGCCATACTGACGGAGTTGCGAAATCGCAGTGCAAGGGCTTCGCCTGAGGATTACGGTCGAAATATTCCTTTGGCGTAAGATGATAGCCGCAGCTCTGTTCGTGGTCACACCTGCCGACATCATCAGGAAACGAGATTTGTTTCTCGGTGTCGATATACCTGCTAAAGCAACGCTTCTTGTGGCAGGCGGGGCAAGTATGCCGTGTAGCCACTCCTTTGTATGGCTGGAGAATGAATCGGTGTATGTTATTCATAGATTCTCAAAAAATCGGTTCGCACTATCTGCATTATCTGCATTTTGGTTGGAGGAAAATGCAGAAAGTGCAGAAAATGCAGGTTTACAGTCATATCTTGCCATAAATTCCATGACGTATTTTCTGAAAGTGAATCCCGGTAAAACGCCTGATAAAATCCTTGAAAGTACGCTCCGGCATAGAATTGTCGGCGGCGATTTCCACACCCTGCTCAGTTGTGAACTCATCAGGAAGTGCCGACATTACGGCTCTTTGTAGTTCCGACAGCGACAGCTCGCGGATAATGCCCTGTACTCTTGTGGCGGTTGTCTTGAAATAATCCACAAGTGATATAGCATTTTCAACCGATACAAGATCTATTTCCGATTTGTCAGCTTCACCACAGGCCCAGCGCGCCATTTGCATTATTAGACAAAAGCGTATGGCATGGAAATCAAACTTGTTATAGACACCTTTCAGTGCGTCACATTCCTCCCGGTTACATTCCTCAGTGTTCTGACGTTGCCATTCGTAGAGTCGCGATTTTGCCTCAGGAGTGAAAGGCAGGATACCGGCGACAATATTGCCGTCATCATCGGTTTCGTAGGGCATCGCCACAAGTCTGCCGATGATGTCAGCCCATGCCGCTTCGATGTCGAACGACGGTTCTCTGTCGCTCCACGGCTGCTTGTCCTGATTGCCGGGCATAACGAACAGCAGACGGTCAATGAAACCATTTGAGGTGCGACTTCCCTGAGCCAGCTCATTGAGTATGCCGTTCTGTATAGTACCCACAACCGAGATAAAAGGACGGCTGATATAAACCGAGTTTTTCACGCCCTTGCGGTCGGAGAACGACGGGTTGGCATTGAACAGTTTGAGCCAATATTCCTCGTCAGAGCCTTTGTTGTAGCGGTTGAAGTTCTTGAACCATCCTGCAAGCTCGTCATTCCACATAAGTATGCCACGCAGATTCTGCGAGTGAATAAGCAGCATGGCTTCCGGGGTGGCGTCAGAAATAAGAAAACGTTTGCATACCGGGGCCACAGGGTGCGGGTCTGTACGCTCCTTCATCGGCAGTTCACGCTGACGCTCGTATTCCTCGCACTCCTTGACGTATGCGCGTGTTGCCTTACCGTCCAGCTCCGTGAACGGACGTATGGCGAAATTCAGCGGATGCGACTTACAGGCACCGGGTCTGCCGACAAGAGCCATGAAAAGAATCGCGCTCTCATCCCATTTCCCCTTGAGCCGGGCGAAATGGGTATTGCCGATACCCAGCCCGACGGCCACAAGCATAGCCCCTGCCAGATAATCCACCGGGTAACCGTAACACTCGTTCGCCTCCCGCACGATACGTTGAATCTTCATAGGCATGGCACCCAAAGGGAAATCGCCGCCTTTAATCTTCACGCTCATGTCAACAGCCTTGCCGAGCACGAGCATCGGGTCGATACCTTTTCTGTCAGATACGCTCTTTTCCATACTCATTAAGGACTTTGTTAACAGCCGACGTGCGGTAATACACTTTCGCGCCCACAAGCACGGCTTCAAGATATTTGCTCCTACGCCAGTTTCTAAGGGTGTTGGCGCATACACCAAGCATCCGCATCACCTCCAAACGGGGAATAAGCGGATCTGTGTCCGCCGCCTTCAACGTAGGCAGCAGTTCCTCCTTGGTCTTTGCTACTATATAGTCGGCAAATTCCTTGAGGTCGCACAGGGGGATGGCCAGTGTAAGCCCAGCCACTCCTTCCTGCAAAAGTTCGGATAAACCTGTCATGTTGATTTTATTCGCGTCGTCTGGGTTAAGACATTGACCGCACCGACAACAGTTAAATGCAGTCAAAGGCTGTTCAGCCTGACGCATCGGCAATCGTATTGAGGCGTTGGGGGCGACCGGTCTATTTTCCCCGTTGAGCCTCGTTACCACTATGCGTTTTCAGCGTTACAGCGGTGCAAAGAAAGCACAAATCTCGTGCACTTGCAAATGTATAACACTGATAGATAGTGGGTTAAATTCGTTTTGGTTCGTAACGAAATAAAACGAAGAAATTTGTCTGAAATAGGGGTAAACCAAACTGCCAAAAACGACAAAAGCCACCCGACAAAATTGTCAGATGGCTTCTGCATTATGGTTTTGGTCGAGCGCTTATGTCAGTCGGCAAACATATAATCGGCTACACTCAGCTTCTCCCGGATGTCATTGTATTCGGAAATATACTCCGGCCGCTCGAACATTCGGATTTTGTTGCCCTTGTACTCGGTAAGCTCCATATAGCTCTTGTGACCCTCCTGTATGCTGCGCGGGGTTGGGATTGGTATTCCGGGATTATCCTTGTATCTTTCGGAGAGAGCGGAATGAAACTCGACGATATTGGTTCTCGCCAACGCCTGCCCCTCGTTAAGCACGATAAATAGCATGGCGAAATCCTTGCCGCTATTGCGTATCTTCACATGGTTGTCGATGCAGTCAAAGAGATAATTGTCGCCATTGGGCAAAAGCTCGGTCAACGGGCGACGACGGGCGGCTCTGCCCGGAGCACCTTTCTTTCCTGCGGGTTTTACAAATTCCCGTATTTCTTCCGAAGCTGTCTTCAACTTGGCGATGGTCTTGGCGGTAACGTTAGGTTCGCTGCCCATCTCGCGCTGTTCCTCGACAAAGTTAGCCCAGTCCTCTTCTGTTCGGCCTTTCAATGCTATGCTGCTCTTGATTATCCACTTGATATGGTGTTTCGCTCCCAAGCGTATAAGAAAATTAGTCTTGGGATTTCTGATAAGGTCTTCTCCGTACTCCACCATACACTCGAAGCTGCGCCCGTAGAACATCCATGCCAACATCGGCAGGAAAATGTTGCCGGGTATGTGGGGAGTATTCAGCCCTGTCAGCAGATGGTTCTCCATGCCTCCCTCGACAAGCATCTTTTCCAGATGGCCCACATCATTCGAGCTGTCATCTTTAAGATGCAGCAGCACGGCTGTCTCAAATTGCGGCATGAAAGCCTTGGCATGGTTGAATACCGCGATGAAGCCGGGGCCCTCGCGGTCATGCATCCAGTCGGTGAAGTTGCAGTATTCCTCGTGGTGTGTGGCTTTCCATTCGCGGAGAAGCCCTTTTGCGTGTTCAATTTTTTCCTCGTTGTTCATAAATGGGGGGATAGTTGTTGCAGCACGAAAAATTCGCACCGAAATACAAAACAAGCACCCCGGCCATAATGTTTGAGAAAATTTAACACTCAACATCGAAAAATTTTTGTCCACATCAGCGCAGCTCTTCATTTGGTGGACAATTTGTGGACAATCTTTAAGAATAATAAAACCCAAACATCTGATATGTAGATGTTTGGGTTTAATTTCAAGTGATCCGCCTGGGGCTCGAACCCAGGACCCCAACATTAAAAGTGTTGTGCTCTACCAGCTGAGCTAGCGAATCCCTTTTAATGTCCCCTATAAACAAAGAGAACTTCTGCTTTCTGACATAAGTTGGATGTTCTCTCAAAAAGCGATGCAAAGTTAAGCACTTTTTTTTAATCTTGCAAATTTTTTGCAGTAAATATTATAAAATATTTTAACTCTGATCCATTTATTAATATTCCGGTAAAATTTTTATCCCATTGAGCCTCACATCTTTGGTATGATTCTGGTATAACCATGGACGCTCATCAGGCTGAAGGCACATGAGTGTGACACGATTCAATTGGATGTTTTCAGCATAGGAAATGGAAAAGCCCCATGCCGGCTGTATACCGTGAGCCGACGGCTCAGGATATCCTCCCGAACCTTCATGCCGGCTGATAGCCGCCTGACCTTCGCCTCCGAAAAAGAACGGATTGCTACCCCGCTGTTTGTTAACATCATCAAGAGTCAGACCACCACGAAACTGGACGTAAAGGTCTTCAATACTGACATTCCTAACAGGATTCCCTTCAGCTCCTACGATTAGACAAGCATAACGTGAGTCCGCATTGAACACATTTACTCGGCTGATACGGATATTGTCAATGATAGAGCGGTGGAAACCCTCGGGAGCCCTCATTCTGTCTCCAAGGCGTATATATATTGGAGAATTACAAATATCCGTCATAGTTATATCACTAACGTTTATATCCTTCATCAGAGCTCCGTCCACGGTTTCTAATGCTAGACCTCTACAGTGATTGAACTTGCAGTTACGGATGGTAATGTTGCGGAATCCTCCGTTTGACTCAGTTCCAAGTTTGATACGTCCCGTAGGACCATCTCCGTCAGGTGCCTTTTCTGTCCTCGTTGTGCAAGTTCCATCCAGTAAACTTCCAATATCGTAGCCACTCACACAGCAATTTTCTATCAAAACATCTGCCGTAGGCTTCTCCCTGCCTAAGGCATATGAGCATTTCAGCACTATGGCATCGTCATTGACAGTATTCACACTGCACCCACGAATCTCCACCCTCTCGCAGCAATCGATATCAAAACCGTCACGGTTAGTGTCTGCCTTAACATTTTCTATAAGAAGGTCGTCAACACCTGTGAGTAGCATTGCAAAGTGTCCGCAACTTAAGAAACGAAGGTCTCTGATTGTTACATTTCGGCAATCACGCATTGCCAGAGCCTTGTTAGCAGTCGTTTGACCATACTCGCTTTTTCTCTGACCACCACGTGTCAGAACTCCGCTACCATCAATGAGCCCCTCACCTTCCAATACCACATCGTGAAGATTCTCTCCCCACAAAAGCGAATTATGCCAGTGGCTGTGTCCAAAATCCTGATATTTAAACTCATTTGGCTCAGCCTCGTCATAACCGGTAGTCGGTGTCACCGGCACAGCCTTGAGCACTGCCTCTTTTTCCAGCCTCAAAGTAACTCCAGATTGCAAATGGATGGAATAAGAGAGGTAAGTGCCGGCTTCAAGCACCACGGTACCTCCCCCAGAATCCGCCGCATACTTCAACGCCGCATTTATGGCAGGGCTATCAATATGGACGCCATCACCTTTTGCTCCGAAATCAATGACATTTATAATATTACCAGCTATTGCGTACAAAGGGAAAACCTTCACCAGGAATAGAGTCCACAGGATTTTCTTCATAATATTTAAGGTATAACGTTTCAGTAAAGATAAAACAGTCTTAAAAAGGCATTAAGATACTAAATCACGCCTATAATTAATTATATCGGTCCAAAATATGCTGAGGGATACGCACCACGCAGATATTCATTGACCTCCCATCTTCCGAAAGCATCGCCGATTGAATTTCAATCGCCGTTCCGTCAGGCTTAAATGTGGGATGAACATGGTCACGAGCCGTAGTCTTGTGTCCGCCAGTTAAAAGAATCCGCTCTTTCGTATGACGGTCAATGAGCCATAACTCACGAGCGAAATCATCACCAGCAACCCAATGACCGTTTTGCGAACCGGCAACATGCCAAAAACTGTCACCGTCAACCTGCCCTTCCAATGTTATCTCACGGGTGCGCATATTCACCACCGCCAGCCCCGTGGGATATTCCTTAGTGCCGGAAGGTCCCCAATTCTTTTCTGTATCCATACTGCGTTCGTCCTGAGCAATGGTACGATGTCCTAAAATAGCAATCGCCAATTCATCCTCGCCTATGACAGCCTCATGGGTCACCCAATCATATTCTGTTTCACGGTAAATAGGGCGCAGCCCTGTTCCATCAGAATTGACCATCCACGTGCGCTGAGGGGATTTACCGCCAGTCTCCCAACAGAAAACCACTTCACCCGGATGCCAAGGATTACCTTGTATGTGACCAACTTTGAAATGTACCGCCACCACAGGCTCCGCCACCCCTGTCGTCAGGTTAATCTTGCCAATGCCGCCAGGACCAGCCCCCATATTGCGGGGTCCGAAGTTGTCGGCTATAGGTTCTGCAATCGGCATGTGACGAGCATATTCCTTGTCGAGCCGGAAATAGGCAATCTCCTCGCTGCCATCAAGAGCCATGTCACCTTCACTGCACATATCCGCAGGTATAACACCACAGATACGCTCATAGTTATTTTTACTTTTCAGAGTTCCGGCTTCAGAATCCGCAAAAAGCTTTTCGAGGTTTACCTCTACAACCGCCATTCCGATGCGACTTCCTTCTTCATTTTTCATCACTCGCATATGATATAACATCATTGAATTTCGAGCCACACAAAGCATGCCGGTAAATCCACCTTCCGTCACCTGCACAATGTCTCCGGTTTCCTCATTTACAGCCATAGCCTCACCTTTGACCCGGTCAGAACGGAACACCACCCATCTGCCGTCCGACGTCCACTGGTTATGGGTTTGATATATTTTAGAATCACCTGTTCCGCTTTTACTTGTAAGGAAAACAAGCTCCACCCCAGTCTGCGGGTCTTTTATAACCTTACGTTCAGACGGGAAGCGCATCCCCATCTGTGCAAGTACCAGCGTAGGCAACAACAATGCTGTCAGGCATAGCAGTATTTTCTTCATTTCAATGGTTTTCATGGCTATCACTATTTAGGATTATTTTTTATCACACT
Source organism: uncultured Duncaniella sp. (assembly GCA_958352885.1). Taxonomy (GTDB): domain Bacteria; phylum Bacteroidota; class Bacteroidia; order Bacteroidales; family Muribaculaceae; genus Duncaniella. The sequence continues at coordinate 13,424 of CATWQI010000013.1, read as the reverse complement.
AATTCCAATTCATGAGAAGTTCAGTTGGATACAGAGAGAGAAGTCTGGAGCGACAGATGGAACTGAATATCTCTGTTTATGCAGATATATTCTGATTTTTCTTGCGGTATTCAGAGGGGGTAACTCCTGTATCCTTTTTGAAACATTTAGTGAAATATTTCGGATCCGAGAAACCTACACTGAAAGCTATTTCCGAGAATGTAAGCGATGTATCAGTAATAAGCTTCTCCGCCCGCTGCATGCGAATACGGCGAAGGAAATCAGAAGGAGAGACCCCGAGCAAAGACTTAATCTTACCATAAAATACCGTTCGTCCCAACCCCACTGCGTCCGCCAAATCCTCAATACGGAGATTCTCATCCTCTATCCGCGAGTACATAAACTCAAGTAGTCTGTCGATCAACGCCTTGTCCTCAGGAGTCATTTCAACCCCGACGTCACATCCAGAATTCGAATCAGCCATCTCTGTCTCAACCGTGACATCATCTGCGTCCACAATTATCGTCGCCGGTAAGAACTTATTATTCAAGCTTTCAAGATACGCCTGCTGAAGTATCCGACGCTGTGCGATTATACTTGCTATACGTTGTCTCAAATATGTCGCACTAAAAGGTTTTGTTATATAATCGTCTATCCCCTCTTTCAGACCTTTAATACGGTCTTGTTCTGATGCTTTGGCAGAAAGGACCAAAATAGGTATGAGACTAAGCGACTTGTTCTGCTTTATATTATGAACCATCGTAAGACCATCCATCTCCGGCATCGTGACATCCGTAATAATAAAATCCGGCTGTAGTTCCGCCGCCTTTTCAAGCCCTAATTTCCCGTTGGCAGCAAGAGCCACATGATACTGTGACGATAATATGTCATACAAGAAAGATCTGAGGTCATCGTTATCCTCTACAACAAGGAGCAACTCCTTGCTATCCTTTACATCTGTTACGCAGACGCCTGAATGCGCCTCGTCCGAAAAGTTTCGGGATGAATTATCGCATACCGGGACATTAGAGTCGCTTATATACACATCTCCCCCATCATAATTTTTCTTAATCATCGTGTCAACGAGCGACAACATGTTTGCAGAATTACGTTCAACACGTTCAAGATGATTACGCGCAGTATCAGACAAGCTTTCTGTACGCAGCACTTCGGAAACAGGGCTTCCGATTAGAGTCAACGGAGTACGAAGTTTATGGCTTACATCTGAATAAAATTTAGCCTCTTGCTCACGCATTTCATTCAGAAGCCGGTTTTTGCGCTTCATGAAATAAAAATATAACGCCACCCACAAGATGAAGCCGACAATCAAAATATACAGCACCTTAGCCCAAGCTGTCTCCCAAAACACGGGGATAACATTGAGCTCCACTACACTTTCATTATCCACCCACACACCGTCACCATTAGTGCTTCTAACCAACAGACGATGCTTTCCAGGTGATAGATTGTTAAGATGCACAGCATGGTTATTATGCAAGTATGTCCAATCACTCTCCGAATCAAATTTGTACGCATACCTCAACAGATAGTTATTGGAATAATCCAAGGCTGCAAAATAAAGTGACAGGTTACGTTTATCAGGCTCCACATCAATATGTTCAATGTCAAGTAATCTACGCATCGAACCGTCACCTTGAAACCTGACCCCGGTAAATACTATTGTAGGACAATATCTACTCTTGGAAATCTCATTAACATCTATTGAAATCAAACCGCCTAATGTAGACAGGAATAATACGTCTGAACCACCGACAAACAAAGGTTTTGCTTCCGAGAACTTCAGATTTGACTGCATATCATCCGGTCCGAACACCGTAATATCCCCGGATGGAGAATGCACTTCAATACTGGACTCTCGAATTATACAGATATTTTTGCGGCTATCTTCCACTATTGACCAGACGCTTCCCCCATCAGGCATGCGACTCATATCCAAACCGATGTCTGATATAGTTTTCATCGGGTCAAAATGTAGATTTGAGTCAAGAGTGTTTTTTTCACGGATCACCTGCACTCCCCCACCCATTGTCGCCACATAAACAGTCCCGTCCGAAGCAACAAATGCCTGCATAACATTGTCTGTCCTAATTGACTCCGGATTCCGGGGATCATGATTATTAATGAAATATTTCGGCTTAGAACCATCAGTAAGGAATTTATTACTGAAAGTCAACAATCCGTCCGTAGTGGAAATATATATCACACCCTTGGCATCATGCGTGACACGACGTACCCGAGAGAATCTATCAAGTGGATAATCCTTGAAATAATTGTTTGCATTAAGGAAACGAATCTTCCCGCCGGAAACGAAATCAGCAAGATTGACTCCACCGCCATATGTACCAATCCACACATTCCCGTCTCCATCAATATCCACATCGTAAACTTGGTCATCACTTAGTGAATAAATGTCATCAGCAGTATTTCTGAAATGCCTAACAATTCCATTTTCCTCCAGAATATACAATCCCAGTCCTTTTGTCCCCACCCAGAGCCTATTCTCTCGGTCAAGCGTAAGTGAATATATTTTTGATGAGAATTTCACCGGCCGTTCCGAGACTCTATATGACATCGAACCTTTACCATTGTCGACGATCTCTATGAACCCTGTGGTTTTACCTTCTTTGCCGAGTGCCAGATAGCCATCTGCGGTTCCGGCAAGTACCGACCCGTCACGGAGTTCCACCATAGCCCTTGTCTCATCATTTCCCATTACCTGAAAAAAACGCATATTGTGCCGCCGGAAATTCAACAACATAAGCCCATGAGTGGACGTTAGCCATAAATTCCCCTGTTGATCCGACATACTGCGCTCCAATACCGGAAATGAATTGAAATTCTTGATCCCGGATGTCAAAGGTTGCGATTCGATTTTAAATGTCACCTCATCGAAATAGCCGAATACTCCATCAGTGGGCACAAGCCACACTGTCCCATACTCATCCTCATGCCATATAGGACGTACGCTTCTGACTGCAGCAAGCCCGTCTGAGTAAGACTGCAACCGATATACCTTACCGGCTTTTACATCGGTAAGCAACACGCCTGGCTGAGTCCCAAATGTCCAGATGCGTCCCTTAGAGTCAATAAACAACTGCACAGGCATAAAATTTGACGGCACTCCATTATGTATCATCTCAATGTCATCCGTCTCCGTATTATAAAGACCAATCCCCAAGGTGGTCGCGATAATAATACCTGTATCGCCATAAGCCTGCGCTATTGCTATTTCTGAGCCGTCATTAAGATGGTGCTTGCTTACAAGCGTACCATTATCCTTACAATACACATAAATTCCGCCTCCGGATTCGAAAAGATAAGATTTACTTCCAATTGTTATTACATCGGTAAAGTATCCTTTCACCGCTATATTCTTGCCATATAGCTGCACTCCCTTGTCAGTGATAATCCATTCATTTCCTATACTGTCCATAACCACCTTGCGAATCTGTCTGGCCCCGAAAGAGCAGTCAGAGGCTCTAAACACCGAGATATCCTCCGGACTGAACGGAATAGTATTTCTTATCCTGACACCTGGCAAATCCCCAGCCCCACTTATCCACGACAAACTATCGCTGGTATATATATTCCTCGCCGAAAAGTTATTACCCGTTTTATCGGCAATAATTCCTCCTACATTGATAAATTTTCCACCCACTCTTTCCAGCAGGTATATATTGCGGTCGTATGTACGTATCCAGACATTCCCGTTGGAAAGTGGACGAGAAGTCACTATGCGGTTTGTAGACAACATTGCCCCGTCAGAATCATTCTTGTAAGCAGTGAAACCGTAACCGTCATAAAAGCACAAGCCATTCCAGGTAGACACCCATATTAAACTATTATCCCCTTGAGCTATAGAAGAAACATTATTTGCAGGCAACCCGTCATAAATGTCAAATGGACGCACACGGCAAAACGAGTTGGCTTCCATAACAAATGGAGCCAATAGCACCAACACAATTATATATATGTATAGACACTTTTTCCTGCGCATATAAATCATTCAGATGTTACAAAGTTAATCATTTGCAACAAATTTTCCACCAATTTTCGGTTAAATATGTCAATATTTCACCCGGGGAAGTAATAAATCACCGCTAATTTTGCGACAAAACATTGAAACGAATCTTTTACCATGTGAAGATATATGAGAACGCTTAAGACCATTATTACTTTCTTACTTATATTTATACCTCTTACCGGGGTAGCACAGACGTACCCCTTCCAAGACCCAAAACTGCCTTCGTCAGAAAGAGCAAAGGATTTATGCTCACGTCTGACATTAGATGAAAAAGTCAGCCTTATGATGAACAGCTCACCGGCAATAGAACGTTTAGACGTCCCGGCTTTTGAGTGGTGGAGCGAGGCTCTACATGGCGTAGGCAGAAACGGTCTTGCGACAGTATTCCCATCATGTATAGGAATGGCTGCATCTTTCAATGACTCGCTCATCAGCGAAGTTTTCGTTGCAATCAGCGATGAAGCACGCGCCAAAAACACCGAAGCAAGAAAAAACGGTAAAGTAGCCAAATATAAAGGTCTGTCATTCTGGACACCAACCGTAAACATTTTCCGTGACCCACGCTGGGGACGCGGACAAGAATCTTATGGGGAAGACCCTTATATGAACGGGCGTATGGGAGTGCGAGTAGTGAAAGCCCTGCAAGGTGATACTGCTGAAAAGTACCACAAGCTCATTGCATGCGCCAAGCATTTTGCAGTACATAGCGGACCGGAGAAAACCCGTCATCACTTTAATATTGAGGATTTACCCCAGAGAGATTTGTGGGAAACTTATCTCCCGGCATTCAAAGAACTTGTAACCAATGGCAATGTTCGCCAGGTGATGTGCGCATACCAACGTTACGAAGGTGAAGCGTGCTGTGGTTCAGATAAACTACTTAACTCTATACTCCGTTACGAATGGGGATACGATGGAGTGGTAGTAAGCGATTGCGGTGCTATAAACGACTTCTACCTTCCCAATCGCCATGGAGTAGCCAAGGATGCTATGAGCGCTACCGCTCTTGGTGTCAGAAGCGGCACAGATGTGGAATGCGGCAGTGTGTATAAACATCTTCCCAAAGCAGTGGAAAGAGGTGATATCAGTGAAGCTGAAATAGATGTAAGTGTTATCCGACTTCTGAAAGAGCGGTTTGATTTAGGCGATTTTGACCCTGACTCTCTGGTTTCCTGGACTAAAATACCAATGAGTGTGGTATGGAGCAAAGAGCATAGAGAACTCGCTAAGAAGATGGCTCTGGAACAGACTGTATTGCTTAAGAACAACGGCATATTACCTCTTGCCAAAAGTTCCGACCGCTTGATGGTCATGGGACCTAATGCCACTGACTCAACTATGCAGTGGGGCATATATTACGGTCAGCCTGGACACACTGTTACCATAATGGAAGGAATTGAGAATAAAATAGGGAAAGTCCCCTACTCCAGCGCATGCACCATCACAGCCATGACAGAGAAGGAGAGCATTTTTGACACTTTCGTTGACGAAGATGGCAAACCCGGCATGAAGGCTCAGTATTGGAACAACACTAATATGTCGGGGGAAATAGCAGCTGAACTGAACTATACAAGCCCGATCCAACTTGACAACGGTGGTAATACGGCTTTTGCCGCAGGCGTTGAACTTACTGATTTCACCACCAGGATGAAGGGTACATTCATAGCCAATGAAACAGAGACGCTCGACATAATCTTCAATAATGACGATGGTATGCGTATCATAATCAACGGAGACACGATTCATAACAGATGGAAAACTGACCCTCTGGGTTTCCGCCAGATGCAGTTGCCGGTTGTAAAAGGCAATAAATATGATGTCGAAATAAATTATATGCAGTTGGCGGATGATGCCACTCTCAATTTTGATATAGTCCGTAACAGGCCTGTCACAACAGATGAACTTGTGAAAAGAGCTGAAAATTCAGATATCGTGATATTTGTTGGCGGCATATCACCCGCACTTGAAAGAGAACAGGCAAAAGTCACTGAACCTGGATTTGACAATGGAGACCGTACATCAATTGAATTGCCGCAAGTCCAGCGCGACATTATTGCTGCTCTTCATGAAGCCGGGAAAAAAATCATACTTGTAAATTGCAGTGGAAGCGCTGTGGCACTTACTCCTGAAAATGAAATCTGCGATGCCATTATACAAGCGTGGTATCCTGGTGAGCAAGGCGGTCATGCAATCGCCGATATAATTTTCGGAGACTACAATCCCTCAGCTAAACTTCCGGTTACTTTCTATAAAAGCGACAGCCAGCTACCGGCATTTGATGATTACAGAATGCTTGGCAGAACATACCGTTATCTGATGGATGAGCCTCTATACCCGTTTGGACACGGTCTCAGCTATACCAAGTTCACATACGGCACACCGAAATACTCCGATGGAAAAATCTCGGTTGATGTACGCAATACCGGCAACTATGAAGGAGCAGAGATTGTGCAGGTATATATCCGACGACCAAGCGATACAACCGGTCCGCATAAATCTCTTAGAGGTTATGAAAAAATCCATCTGCAACCAGGAGAAAATCGCACTGTAACAATCGATTTCCCTGAAAAAAGTTTCGAAAACTGGGATGAAGCCACACAATCAATCCGTGTGGTACCAGGAGAATATGAAATTATGGTAGGCTCATCAAGCGATGATGAGAATCTTAAAAGAATTATTGTAAGAATTTGATAGATTTGTTTTTATTTTTAATGACAATTAGGTAGAATCACACTTGAAACCGTTTAATAACCATGAAAAAACTCTGAAAATACTACAAAAGATGCACTGATGAAATCGCAACTAAACCGGACAGACCGGATTAGTTGCGATTTTACATTTATCCACTCCTCTCTCTATTTATTTGAGATTACAACAAATCCATCACCATCCCAACCTATCAGCCGTGAATCATCAAGAGCTGTGACTTTATACATCGGCGCATGCACATTAACATATCGGCTTATTATATTGCCATCCCAGTCGATTTTATAGATTGAAGAAGTTGTATTGTTAGCATCATTATATCTATAACCCCAATAAAGTGCATAGATATAATCTGTGGTATACGTGACATCAACAGTATGCAATGGATTTAATTCTTCAAAGTCTGCCTCTTCAAGCGTTTTCGGGTCGAAGGTGTCCTTGCCAATTTTCACTGAATTGATTATTCTACCATCAATGTCTAATATTTCTATAATCGGGTGTAATCTGTAGGCAAAAGCGAGCCTATTGTATTTGCTCGAATATACCATTTCCCCGGCGTTGGGCATCCATGTCTGTAATTCAGGTGAGATGTTTATCTGTCTGACTGTGTCAATTTTTGATGTGGTAAGATCAGAGGTCATGGCATATTGGCGACCTCCGTTTGGCTCACGCCCGATGAAAACATATCTGTCGGGATTTGTCATATATACATCCTGAACGTACTGTGAAAGAGGAAAAGGAACGGTGCTGTTGCTGTCCATCAGATAGTGCCGTGTCCTGACAAAAGCTGTATCATTCTCAACGGTAAAAATCTCACAATCGTCCTGACTTATAACGCTGATTGCACCATTGTCGGCGATAAAAGGATAAGGCATATAGGAAGCATAGTAACCGTCTTCTCTTTTGCCCATATCCGGGCTTATTTTGATTGTGTTGTCGGAGTTGTCGATGATTGCGCGTCGGAGAAGCCGTTGACCATATCCATCCTCACATTCAAAGACAAACAGCAATGTATCACCTGATACTTTCATATCCGTGATATGCCTTATTGCAGGTAAAGGCTCCCCGGATATTTTTAGTTTTGTCGTTGTGGTAGTTGACTGTGCGTTGGCACACCCTGACATGAACAGGGAGAGTGCTATTACAGGTAATATCTTCATTTTATTTCAAGGGGTTTATATGGAACGGATATTTTGACAGCGTCGGCGTTGTTCATTCGTTTGCCATCTTTCCCAACAAGATATATCCGATTGCCGTCACCACCCATTTCTGAAATCATAAAACCTACGGGCGATTTGAAATATCGGACAAGTGTCTTTTCAACATCGGTAGCCGAGCATCGTTTATCGTTGCCGTCCTGATATGTATATTCCATAATGGGGTTGTTTGTGCGTTCAAATCCGATTGCCTCCCAGACGAATTGTTTTTCAGCATCTTCTAATTTTAGGATAAGTCCCGGCAGCCCGCCGAATTTGTAAGGCCCGAAAGGCAGCGGAATTTCAGGCGTAAACCATGCTGTATAAGTGCGTCCGGCAAATTGTGTAGTAGCTTTACGGCAGTCATAGCCCATAATCGAATCGGTAGCTTCTTCGCTGAAATTCCATTCCAACGACGGAACAGAATCAGAATAGACAAAGAAAGCGGATATTGACAGCCGGAATTTCAAATCTGCTTTATTCCCCCGGATAGGTCTTCTTATTTCCAATGGCCACGGGTTGCCTGATACATTGGAATACGATTCCGCACCACGTCTGATCTGTTCGGTTGCCAACGAATCGAAGTGATTAATAATGTCGCTGTAATCTTTGACACTATGTTTCCCTATCTGCACTATTCGTGTGTCGTTGTATGCATCTCTTTGGTCGGGGTGGAATTTATACTTTAACGAATATGTAACTTTGTATCTTGCTGTATCAACAGGCACGGCCCGGTCAATAATTCTGGACCTGGATTCCTGTGCACCTCCTGTTATCCACAGGAAAACAAAAAATAGGGATAAAAGATATTTCATAACTGTGGTTTTTAGAATATTCTGAATCTGATTTTGAGCAACACACTGCGAGGGCGTATGTTGTAGATTGCCTTTGACTCTGTGAGAGCTGAAAGACTGGAATAAATATATGTTTTGCGGTTGAGCATGTTGTCGCATGACAGCGTAAAGCTGAAACGCTTTATGGTGTACTTCGCCTCAGCATTGAGCAGAAGGAAAGACTTGTCGCCGTCGTTGAAGTTGTTGTAGTAATGGTAGAGCGATGTAGTCAGCGTAACGCCTCCGGGAATTGTAAAGTCGAGAGAAGCCTTGTTCGTTACGGTGCGCAACCACGGAAATCTGTCATATCCTTTCTGCTGCGTTGCCGACTGCGAGTAGTTGCCTTGATAAGATACACCTAACCATTTGAACGGCGTCAGGCTGATGTCAGCGTTCACTCCTATGCTGTTGCCGGAGTAGCGCAACACCTCGTCCTGAACGAGCAGCGGACTGTCGTAATAAGAATATGTAACCGAGGCTCCGATTTTCAGGCGTCGCCAGTCGAATCCTTGACTTGCGTGGATTTTTGCAGAGATCATATCCCCGTTCTCCGATGTGCGACGGCTGATGGTGCGTTGCACTATGCCGTCGTAATAGGAGCCATATAACACTTCGGGCGACTGTATGTTCCACGAAACCTCAGCTCCGGCGAAACTCATTGAAAGAATATTCTTGAAATCGTAGCCTAACGAGTAAAACTGATTCATGCCTTCGTACAGCCCTGCCACATCGTAAGCTGACAACTGGCGATAGGATGTCAGTATATGCCCGGAATACAGCGTTTCAATCGAGGGTGTCATATAGTTCAGCATTGCTGATGCTTTGAGGTTATGACTGCTGTTGAATTTATATGTAAAGTTGAATGACGGCTCGACTCGGAAACGGTTTTTGTCGGTAATATTGCCGTCGAGTCTATTGTTCAACCGGAACAGCCTATATTTCACCGGCATATAGAGCGAGGCATGGATTTTGCGGGTACTGAACATCATTTCGGCACCTACTCCTGCATCGAGATAATCGAGTGTCAGGTCGTTGTCTGCTGCATCAAGCTGGCTTTCGAGTGAATTGTGATGATAGTTGACAAGCGCCGACGGGTGAAGCGTGAAATTGCCGACCTTGAATGCTGACAGCAATCCCGCACGGTTCTCGGTGGATATATTGCGGATATTCACATGCTGATACAGCATATTGCCCGAGATTATGTCGGGAAACAGATTGGGTGAAACAGACAGGCTGTGCGGTCGCTTTTCCAAGTTGACAAGCGACGAAATCTCAAATCCACGGTCGGAGGAATTGCGGTGCGTCATATGGAATTTATTGAGCAAGCGGTATGTTTCTGACTTACCGATCTGGCTCACGTTGTCGCCTCCGGCTATAATTCGGCTGTCGGCATCGGTGGTGCTCCAATCAAATTTAAGCTGCTCTTTGAGATAGTTTTCATCGCCATTGTTCATATAGGTCAGGTCGCCGTAGGCTTTCTGCATACGCGCTGTGCCGTTCATCATTTCGTCAACGGTGTTCATTCCGCCGTCGGGCAGGTAATTGGTGGTTGCTGAATGGCTTTGCCTCGTGTCGCGGTCGTTCAGATAAGCGGCGTTTATACCAAATTCGCCCGATTTGCCTACGCGATATACATTGTTGAATGTGGCATTGTGTGAGCGGTTGAAATAGTAGAACCGTTTGTCGATACCAGGAGCCGATGGCATGGAGATAGTCGAGATATTGCTTGTACGAGAATAATCGTTGTCGAAGGAATACAGCTCCTGCGATAAGTCCTCCCCGGTGTTATTGCCTTTGTATGTCGCAAGAAACTGGCTGTTGCGTCGGAAATACGTTGCTATTGCGGAGTTGTTCCACAATCCTTCATCACCATAGCCGCCTCCGAGTGTTGCAATGAGATTGAACACACCTTTGACACCCTCTTTGAGCCGCAGGTTGATTGAGGCTTGTTCCTCCGGGCGCAACCCTTTGAGAGCCTTGATGTCCTGATGATTTTCGAGTACCTGCACAGTGGCGATCTGGTTGGGGTCGATGTTGTTGGTGGCAATACCGTAATGCCCCTTCATAAGGTCAAGTCCCTCGATATAAAGATTTTTGATATGTTTGCCTTGATAAGAAACCTGTCCGGCATCCGACACTGTTATACCCGGCATCTTCTTCAAGACATCCGCTATCGACTGGTCTGTCTGCGAGAGGAAAGAACCTACATTATAATTGATGGTATCACCATGCGAATACACTTTATTCGACTTTACGAAAACCTCTTTCAGCTCAACAGTGCAGCTCTCCACAATGATTTCATAGTTGCCGGTGCAGTTAGGCACTGTAATCTGAGCCGGAGCAATCTCGATACTCGATGCTTTGAGAGTAAGGCTGTCGCATTCGCTTTTTACCGACATTTGAAACTTGCCGTTTTCATCGGTGAAGGCAGATGCCAATATCGTCTTCGGGGCATTCGCCGGTGATGCAATCACACTGACAAAGTCCACACCGCCACCCCCGGCGTTTTTAACAACACCACTTATACTGCTTTGACTAAAAGACTGAAGCACAGAGCAAAATGCGATTAACAATATGAGTAAAGCCTGTTTCATGAAGGTAATGATATGACAGGACGCCAATGAGTTGGCATCCAAACTGATAATATTTATGAGTCTAACTACTTCTTTATCCTTAGTTGTACCGGGACTACAAAACGGATTTCTATCGGTTTGCCATTATCAGTAATCTGTTCAAGTCTTATTCCGTTAAATTTTTGACTGATAGCGACTGCAACCTCAGCTCCTTCCGGAGTATCGGATGAAACATCTTTGACTCTTCCATCCTCATCCACCACAATCGCGATATTTACTTTTGTATCTTTATCAGGTTGGATTGTCTCAACAGATAATCGGATTATTTCAGCCAAAGGTGCCTGATCTTCAAATGGGGATGGTATTACAGTAAGTGTTTCACTCTCCGGTTTTGTCTGCTCGGCGTCTATTCTGATATCTTTAGATGCATAGTCCGACTGCATTTCTTCTGATAATAGTTCTTTGCGAAAACTGTAATCAGATATTTCTGAAAGAATACGGGATGGAACAGGCATTGACAATGCTGCGCCTGCAAGAGCAACAGCCGGAATTGCGCAGAGTGCAATCAACATCGTCTTCTTTGACGGACGCTTCTTGCTCATTATAAGAACTCTCTTACGGAAACTGCGCTTATCTGCCGCAAAACTGTTTGCTATCGTGATCGATCTGTTTCCCATCGCTTTGACCACCAGCAACCTTTGATAATCATATGTTCCAATTCCCGAACTGATAACCGCCTCGTCTGCCTCAAACTCGTGGTTGAGTTTCATAAGCTGTCTTGTCATCCATGCGAAGGGATTGTACCATAGAATGATGCAAAAAAGGTCGGCAAAGAGTACGTCAATCCAATGCAGTCGGTCGGTATGTGCCTTTTCGTGGATATAGATGCAGTATGAGTTATCAAACTCTGTATCATGCAGGAAAATATAGTTGCCCCAACTGAGCGGTGCGATATCATTATCTGTAATACGACAGACTGTAACCCCATCTATTCTCTTTTTCTCACTGACTGCAATCATTCTGAACAGACGTAAGAATGATATGATCTCACTGAAAGATAAAACAACTATACCTGAGAGATAAACAAGAAGAACAATGGAAAGCCATGGTAAAGCTGTTGCTGAATCACTCGGCACACCTGTTGAAGGTGCTTCTGACAGAGTGGAATCTGTTTTTATAATGGAATCCAAATTTACGACATCCGGTACCGACGGTAATGAAATGATCGTGGCATCAAGAACACATGGCAATGCCAGCGACAGCAGAAGCCCTGTAATAATAGCAAATCTGTTGAAGCGGAAATAGTGGCTGCGGTTTATTATCTGATGCAACACAGGGTATAGCACCAGAATAATAACCGAAACGGATAGAGAGTAAGATAAAAGTCCGCCCATATTCAGTCTGTTTTATTATTATGCGATTTCTCTACTTCGTCAAGAAGCCGGCGAAGGTCCTCGACAGGAATATTACCATCCTCCACAAATGAGGAAACAACTCTCAGATATGAATTTTTGAAATAGCGCCCGACTATAGATGACAATGATTTTTTACCCATATCCACCTCTGCTACGATAGCATGATATTGGTATGATTTGCCATGGGATTCGTGCCCAACATATCCTTTTTCCTCAAGAGTGCGGACTATGGTGGATATAGTATTGAAATGAGGCTTGGGCTCCTCGTATAAGTCAACGATCTCCCTCACATAAAGCGGACCATGTTTCCAAAATAGATTCAACACTTCTTCTTCCTTTGCTGTCAGTTTTTCCATTTTTTTAATTTTTTATGCCACAAAAATACAACTATATTTTATAGTTATAACTACATCTCATAGTTAAATCATGTTAATGCTCAGAAGTATTTGACTTTAGATATTAAGAAATAGCCAGCAGATTGCCTGTATCGAATCCGCATTAAAATATTGCCTTAATTCAGTTACCTGGCTCCAATCTAAACCTCCCCCACTACAAAAATAACCGGGCTGCGCTGTAAATATTTACAGCGCAGCCCGGTTATGGCTTAACTAAAGGTATCTGCTTACCTGTTCTTGTACATATCGTCGTAGTATCGTTCGTAATCTCCGGAAGTTATG
>CATWQI010000012.1 GCA_958352885.1 uncultured Duncaniella sp. | reverse complement strand
GGAGAAGGCTCATCGAATCACCCAAATCGGCGTAGTGGAGGTGGAAGTTCTCGTGCCCTTCAAGGTGTGCGATGCGCTCTCGGAAGTCCACCGACGAGCGGCGTATGGTCCCGTGCACGTCGTAACCCTTCTCCAACAAAAACTCGGCGAGGAATGACCCGTCCTGCCCTGTAATACCTGTGATTAATGCGGTTTTCATATTCTTATCCATTTTCTTGCTTTTTTAAACATGCAGCCATACGCTGTGTGGCAATATCAAATATTTTTAATACATATCTCATGCTTTCAAACAAATAGTTTGAATGGACATTATTTTTCTTGTATGCGAGCATATGGTCTTTGATTATCCTCTCGTGGCTTTGTAGTCCGGATGTTGATGCCCCGCCGGTCCTCATTGTCACAAAATCCAATGGCAGATATTTTATATATATCTTATTGACATATATCAACCTTAATAATTGCTCAAAATCAGCTGCGACCTTGAAATCCAAATCAAACAAACCATATCTGGAATATACCGCCCTCCGACAATAAAATGACGGATGGGCAGGCATGAACCCCATCAGCATTTTCCAGCGGCGAAACGATTTGGAGGAATAATATCTGACGCACCTGGTCAAATCCTTATCGTTCACATAATGGATATCCCCATAGACTGCATCCACATCGCCAATAGAGGCCGCAACTCGCTCCAAGACATCCTTTGACGTATAAAAATCATCAGAATTAAGTATGCCGATCACATCGCCTGTCGCCATTCTAATGCCTTTGTTCATGGCGTCATAAATACCTTTGTCAGGCTCTGACACCCACCGCATTTTACCATTGAATTTCGGCTCGTACTCTTTGATAATGCCAAGAGTGCCATCTTTCGAGCTCCCATCAACTACTATATATTCAATATCTTTATAGGATTGGCGCAACACACTGTCGAATGTGTCACGAAGTGTCGCACCACTATTATAAGTGGCGGTGATAATGGAGATTGTCATTATTTGGTTTTAATAATTCTTCCTAAGATGTAAGGCAGTTCTTTAATTCTATACGATACTTTTTTCGACAACGGAAACGATTTTTTAGCAGTAACCGAAGTATTTGTACTATGGCGCCTAAAATATATCCCTTTGAAAGGTATAAATGTTACACCAAATTTTATGTCACATAATACCCCAATCCATATATCGTGCCAGACTGGAAGTTTTAAAGGAATCGGCAAAACAAGCTCTAATATTTCTCGTCTAAATGCCATTGCACACCCTAAATATCCATTTTTAATCCAATTATGAAAAAAACCAGACCTGCTTCCTCGTTCTGCGAAAAATGAATCCGAGGTGATTATTAAATTACCATCCACAACATAACAATCATGGACCACGCATTTCGACGTTTGAAGCGCATTTATACAAGTTTCAACTTTACCCGGTATCCACACATCATCTTGGTCAGAAAGAAATATATAATCTCCATTTGCTTGATTCAAGGCATTTTCAAAATTCCCATTTACCCCATGATTTTTAATATTGTGGAATATTTTGATTCTTGAATCATTATATGATTCCAATATCCTTATCGTTGAATCAGTTGAACCGTCATCAGATATAATCAATTCATCATCATTGCCAAGCTGAGCTAATATAGAGTCAACTTGCTCACGGAGATATTTCTCTCCGTTATATGTGGCCATGCAAACTGAAATCATACTATAAAATGTTTAGCACATGCTTAATTTTAAGCATCATAAACTCAGCTAATGAAACATTTAGATACTGATGAACCAATCTGAAATATTTTAATGTATTCCCAATCGTTTTCTTGAAGTTAACGACCTTATTTAACATAAAATTCTGTCCAAAATATAAGCCGACTACATTATTTGAGTGTTGCCGATATTTTATCAAAGGCTTATGAATTGGCAATATATCGCCTCCATTCTTTATAGTCACCAATGATAACTGAATATCATGGAGAGGGAAATCGAAATTATCCATTAAAGCCAGTTTTTTAGCCTGATTATTAAAAATCATAGTACAACCTGGAAACATTGAAGCTATTTTAATGCCATTTCGATTATCAACCAAATTCGTTAATCGATGTGTTTTCCACATCGATTCATTTATAATATCTAGTTTATGATTAACAAGACTCAAATCAGAACATGCGACAACTGGTTTTTCTTCGTTAATAGGATCTATCGCCCTTAGTGATTCTTCTACCTTAACTGCTGACCAGACATCATCTTGATCACAAAACATATAATAATCGGCATCAACAACCTCCATAAGATAATTAAAACTACCTTTAACACCACGATGTACTATATTATCCTCAATCAAAATAATTCTTGCATCTTTCCTCTGGTATTCAGATATAATACGTAGTGTGTCATCATTAGAGCCGTCATCTCTTATATACAGCCTTAAATCCTTATGGGATTGGTTTAAAATTGATGATATCTGCTCATGTAAATACTTTTCTCCATTATAAGTGGACATTAATATTGCGACACTCTTTTTGATTAATAATGCCATACTTTTTCCTAAAATATATGTATGAATATGAATATAGGCAAGCTAACATCCCCGTAGAACTTAATAATAATGGATTAGTCCCTGCTATTAATAAATAAAACGAATAACCAACTATAATCGACAAAGGCTGATTATAGTGTTTACTATTCCGTATTACGTACAATAGCGGATAGATAAATATCCCAACTATTAATAGGCCTCCAGGTAACCCAAAAAATCGGATTAATTCTATATATGTCCATTCTGTCTGAAGAGTTAGAGAATTGAACCCTTCACTATAAAATACCGCACCAGCCCCTTGTCCTACAATAAATACACTCGGCTTTTCATTAAATAATTTAGCATATGAGTATAAATGTCCGAATTTAGCCACGTTTGATGATTCTTGTGTATCATTCAATAACATAATCAATATGCAAGCAAAGAGAGTAATAACAATAACTGATAAAATAGAAAATCTATAATACCTTTTCAAATGATATAACCTAAATAAGTACAATAGAGTACATATCCCAATAGCAGAAAGCATACATGCTCTATTTCCTCCAGCAAATAATCCTAAAAATAAGACAATCCATAAAATTGCAGCCACTACAGATTTCTTATAAAAATAATTATTCAGAGCAACTGCTAAGGCTATTGACAATAATGGTGTTGATCGATAAAATGCACTTGAGAAATTAATACCGACAAATGTTCGTCGACTCATCATCATCAGTCCATTCTCCGCTGTAAAATATGAATAACAAAAAGCTTCAAGCTCAGGGAAAAAGAGCATTGCAATCTCAACAATAATCGAAATTATCGCAACAATCAGACATGGGATAAATAATGAATCAGTGAAATTTAAATATCTAATCCACCCAATAAGTATTAATGGCATGAAGGATTTCAAAATTCCGATGTTAAAATCATTATCAGTAATTTCACCATCGATCCATCCAAATAAAGATGATGTGCTCCAAACTAATATTGCGACAAATATTGGTATAAAACCGGACATGGAAGGCTTAAAGAATGCACAACATGTGAATAATAGGAGCAGAAACAATGGATCCTTCAAATGTAAATACGTATTTGGCGGATCAATCATTACAACCAAAGAGAACAAGCAAACAACTGAAAAAACAATTTGTGATTTATCTAATTTGAAAGACATATACTATTCACGATATATTCAGTCCCGCAACATTGATACCAACTTATCAAAGTCTTTGGTTTGCCGTTGCGCAATTAATTTACTTTGTGCTATCGTTAAATTAGAAAATTGCTTCTTATCTTTATCCAAAAGAATCTTTATTTGTCTATAAAAATCATTTTGATAAAATGGTGAAAAATAAAGAGCTGCATTCCCAAGCACCTCTGTCATTGAGCAAACATTTGCTGAAATAACTGGAGTACCATATTTTATTGCTTCTATCGGTGGATAACCAAAACCTTCTGTATATGAAGGATATACTAAAGCTCGTGCTTTCTCATACAAATTCTCGATATCACTATTTGAGACATATCGTAAATACAATATATCATCCTTCTCTGTTTTGTTTCGTGCACCAGTAACTATCAATTGTAAATCCGGGAAATCAAGTTTGATTCTCTTAAATGCATCTATTACTATCGTACTGTTTTTATTCACTCGCCCGATACTAAGCAATAGTAAAAACGGCTTCCCTCTATTAACAAAATCACGTAAGGTATCATCTTCAAAATCATCTGCTTTATAGTATTCTTTTTGTGGCGGATAAAGCACCTCTATTGATTTGTTTTTTAGCAAAGGAAAATAATACATTAACGAATTCGCTGTATATTGAGATACCGTAATAATGTCCACATTTTCTTGACTTATGAAATTCACAATATTCAAATACTCCTTATTAATTCTTGAACGCAAAGAGTATTTTGAGTTAGGACATACGTAATCTATTAAAATATTTAGAAATCCTTTTATTGATTTTGGAAACAAATAATTAATTCGATTTCTTGAATATTCTATATTGCCAATATCATGAATGACACACAGTGTTTTGCATTTAACACAGCTCAAATCATAACTGCCAAAACGTTGTCCAATTCCAATAAAAAAAGTATCTATTTTCTCTTCTGATATTATATTTGCTATTGGATTGCTCTGGACATCTATAAGTTTAAATTTACTGCTAAACACAGTGTAGTCATCATCCAAGAATTTCAATTTTGAGTCGTACAATCCAATAATACTGATGTCGTTATATTCAAGCAACGCTCTTAGTACAGTTCTTACATATTCTTCACCACCGTTATGGTAGCCCTGAAGTGAAATTATGTCAAAAAGTATCCGTTTCATTATTTGACAGAATATTTAGTAAATCCTTCGTAAAAACCGCTTAGTGTGGCTTTTACGAGTGGAATATTACGTGGCTTCAATGCTGAAAGAAGATATCTTGATATAGTCTTTAGCATATCAAATATAACCGCATTGTTATTTCGTTTTTTAAGATCCTTTTTCCAGACTGCACCTTGCCCAATCGCATAACTATGGATTTTAGATATGTTTCTCGATGTTTCGACTGGATGATAAATACCATCAGATTTGAAAAACCATCCATTCTTGCCAGAAATCTCAATCAATGAATATAAATAATCGGTTTCCTCTCCTGCCCCAAAGAATGCCCCAACTCCAAGCTTTTCATCGAATTTAACAGGCCAATTGTTACGAATAAACACATTAAACGATATACACATTTTATATGTATGAGCTTTTGTTATCGGCATTTCATTAAAGCATCTAGCCGGATTATCCACGATAATGCTATCTCGCCAATCAGTTGCACAAAATGATATATCACTATGCTTTTTAAATGTTTCCACCACTTTCTCCAATACTTCCGGCGAATAGTAACAATCATCATCTGGGAAACCAATGATTTCTCCATTTGCATGCAACAATCCTATATTTCGATTTAAAGATAATCCTTTACGGTTACTTTTTATGTATTGGATATTTATCTTGCCTTTATATTCTGTCAATATTTCCCTTATCTTGTCATGCGGATTTTGGTCCACAATAATCAGTTCAAAGTTCTTGTAACTCTGATTGGTCAATGAATCAAGGAGGAGTATAATCGGTTCTGTCCTCCCTAATGTTGCTGTCACGAGGGAAATCATGTGTGTATTATTTAAATGGCTTGATTTCATCAAGATCTACTAACCATTGATTATAGAATGCTGATAATTTACCTGTAGTGTTGTCAATAAATTTTGCCGGAATATGAAGTAATACAGATAGAATTAACGCATGCAAACGAGTGGTGATTATTTGTCCATACTCACTTAAGAATTTTGCAGCAAGCGTCTCCCTGCTTGGTCTCCAGTAGTTTTTAGCATAACTATTGACAATACTGGCTATGAGATTTTGGGCTACTGGCATACAGTGTAGACGCCTAATCACCGCACATGAATATATCATGAATTTAAAACCTCCCTTTCTTTCCCCATATTTAGGCCAATCTTTAATATCTAAATCAGGGCTCTTTGTTATGATTGAATTGTTTGAATGTTCCTTATCTATTCGATTAAGATATAACTTCTTTGAAGAATCTTTTTTTCTGTAATCAGCAAATCTTTTGTCATTTATGCAAAACGCCATGTCTGGGACTAAAAGAATGTTATTAGCAGAGAAGTGCTTTTTAAAAAAATCAAAACTATATTTATCTCGTGCACAAAGATATAAATTCTTGTGCCGAGACATCTGTTTTGCATCTTTTTCTAATAGATCTAAATTATCATACCATACAGATTGAGGAAACATTATTATCCGATTATTCTTGTATCGATTGATGACATTTAATCTAAATTCCTGAAAATTACGATATAAATCACCAAAATTCCCGCCGCCATGGAGTAAAATTGTTATATTATCGGGTAAATTCGGGTATAAAAATGTTCCTGCTGATGTTGTTGACTTCGGAAATTTGTTTATGCTACTGAGAAAATCAAGCTCACCTTGCCATATTAACACATCACCAAGATTGTCATGATATGGTAAATCTGTGAGAATACAATTATCGCCTATAAGCGGTTCGAGTTGTCGCTTTATCTCTGCTCGTAATTCTTGTATTTTTTCTTGAAAATCCATATAACTTATATCTTTATCCTAATTTATCATTAGTTTTAAATCTACTAAGGCGATTTCTGATTGCTTCTGCTATATATTTTCTCTCTGCGCAAGTGAAACCAAGAAAATAGCTTATAAACATATATGGGATTATAAATATGGCTATATTTATAGATATCCTAAGCAAAGGGGAATTAATGAAAATTTGATTTATTATTAGATAGTATATTAAAGTGCTGCTTATAGCTATAGCTAAACTTTTTAAAAGTATATTAATACAATATTTTGAAATGGATAAATGTATGACTTTTTTTGAATACCCAATTCTTATTATTAAACAAATTGTGCTAACAATACATTTTAAATACATAACACTAATTGGTGGGAAGCCATGGCTTAATAGCAAATATGAAAACAAAATATTTGTCATTATGACAAAACTTATGACAATTTGATAATTGCGAATGTTTCCTGATGCTTGTATACACATCCAAAGAGGTGCAGATAGACATTCAATAAGAAGAGAGATGACAATCCAAATACAAAACAAACTGGTATCACCAGGGGTCTCATTACCCAACCATAACATAAGAATATCATCTATATTGGATATAATTGGGAATGAAATTGCAAAGAGCAGTATAAAGGAAAGATTGCTTGCACGATAAACTAATTGTCTGAGCTGATCAATTTTATTTTGCGCATACTCTTTGATGATATTAGGTTGAAATGCGAGTTGGAAATTTGCAACAAATTGGTTTACTGAGTTACCTACTTGATTTGCAATACCTATGGTAGCATTAATTGTGACCCCGTAAAAAACATTTAGAATCATGCTCGTTCCCTGATTCGCTGTCATCACAGCAAAAGCCCCCATTAAACTCCATCCTGAAAATGCAGCCATTTCTTTAAGAGTCTTTTTTTCAATGGCAAGTTTTACTTTCGAGCAAGCGTAGTTTTTGTTGCAATATATTTTGTATATAAGTGTTATTATTGTGGTTATTGCTAATGTTAGTAGCCCATATGATATCAAATGTGGGATTTTTGTGATTATTAATAATAAATATACAATCCCAAGTTTTAATCCAACATCAATTATGCTCAAATATGCATAAAAATTCATTCTTTCATAGGCTATTATTATTGCATCATAAGGCATTCTTAATAATGTAATAATGAATGACGCAACTGAAAATTGATATATAATATTAGTTATTAATATTTTATCGGCAGGAATCGTTAGTTTTGCATTTAATAACCATAGACCTATGGTTTCAAACATGATTAGTAGTATGAAACTGAATATGCTATATAAAATGAAACTTTGCGAAAATACGATATTTAGCTTCTGTTCATTTCCTGTACCTATTTCATAGCTTAGAAATCGTTGAATTACTGATGACAACGGTCCTGTTATAAATGAGATTGAAACAACAAGAGTTGCAACCAGATTCCAGATGCCATAATCTTCAATACCAAGAACTTCAAGCACCACACGTGACGTGTATAGCTGCACTAGCATGGTTAAGGCCATGCGTATGTACAGCATCAAGGTATTGCGAGCTATTCGCTTATTGTCACTAACAGGTTCTGCCACCTTATTCTTGGATAAAACTTTCCATTCCTCGCCCGGATAAGCTTGTGACGCTTCCGGACGCAGCATTTCGGATAAGTCTCTGGCTTTTAGCTATCTGCCACAGATGCATGCGGCATCGTCAACAGCTATTTTGCAGCCGTGACATGCATGTCAAATCATCAATGCACAGCACTGCGTCATACCGGCAGCCAATAAATGCTGCCGTATATAACCAGACTATACATCCAAACCGTCCAAAGCCCATCGAAGGGGCATTCAGACCGGTTTCAGTAGCTAATATGCATCTCGAACACATCGAATACCCGGACCCCGGGTGCTCGAAGTTATCCGTTTGTGCAGATCCTGTGACTGCACTCACTGTGATTGTTGCAACATGATTGGCTACAATCACGCTGCAAAAATAGTAAATATTTCTTTATCCGCCAACTATTTTTTAGCCGGCTTTATATATATTATTTAACATACGCCAGGACTCGACTTTACGACATATCATAGCAGCCACATGAGTCAATCACGTTTCCGCAACTGCCAGAATGCTACTGCCGCTGCAGCCGCGACGTTCAGCGAGTCAACATTGTGCGACATCGGAATACGCACCGTATAGTCAGCACTTGAGATTGTCTCTTTTGCCAATCCGTCTCCCTCGGTACCCATTACGATTGCCAGTTTCGGCTCCGCCTGCAATGCCGCATCATCAATCGAAACAGACTTGTCGGTCAGCGCCATCGCCGCCGTGCGGTATCCAAGCTTGTTCAGCGACTGGACCGGAGCATCAAGCCATGTCCACGGGACAAGAAATACCGACCCCATGGAAACCCTCACTGCCCGCCTGTTAAGTGGGTCGCACGATGTAGGGGTAAGCAATACAGCATCTATTCCCAGCGCTGCTGCCGAACGGAATATAGCCCCTATATTTGTGGTGTCCACCACTCCGTCAATCACCACTACCCTACTCGCTCCTTCGCACACATCCTCGACTCTACGGCATGGCGGTCTGCGCATGGCGCATAAGACTCCTCGTGTAAGCTTATAGCCGGTCAATTGTGCCAACAGCTCTCGGCTACCTGTGTAAACAGGAATCTCGCCACAACGCTCTATTATACCGGCTGCATCGCCCGTTATATGTTTGCGCTCACAGAGAAGGGAAACCGGTTCATATCCGGCACTGAGAGCCACATTAATTACCTTGGGGCTCTCTGCTATGAAAATCCCTTTTTCGAGGTCAAGCCTATTGCGCAACTGTGCCTCGGTCAATGCACCGAACACCTCCACTCCATCATGATTCAGGGTCGTTATCTCTATTATATTCATATGAACGGCATTGTAAAAAAAGCATGGGAAAGACGGCTTTAGCGCCATCCTTCCCAGCTGTAAGAATCAATTCACACCTATAATATATAGGTGGGTAATCAATATGCAAACATAGGATATTCCGCCATAGTGGCATTCACCTTTGCGCGTACTGCCGCGATGGTCTCCGCATCGGCAGGAGCACGGAGCACGGTGTCAATCATTTCAGCGATCTCGCCCATAAGCGGCTCCTTGGCTCCACGGGTCGTGATGGCAGGAGTACCGAGTCGTATACCGGAAGTCTGGAACGGGCTGCGCGAATCAAACGGCACCATATTCTTGTTAGCAGTGATATCAGCCTCAACGAGTGCCTTCTCAGCCACCTTGCCGGTAAGGTCAGGGAATTTAGTGCGGAGATCCACGAGAATACAGTGGTTGTCCGTGCCGCCTGACACAATCTTATAACCCTTTTCGATGAGAGCATTGGCAAGAGCTGCTGCGTTATTTTTGACCTGAAGCTGATACTCCTTGAATTCCGGCTGAAGAGCTTCGCCGAAAGCCACAGCCTTGGCTGCTATGACATGTTCGAGCGGACCACCCTGGACTCCGGGGAACACAGCTGAATCCAGTAGCTGCGACATCATCTTTACCACCCCCTTTGGAGTAGTCTTGCCCCATGGATTTTCAAAATCCTTACCCATCATTATCACGCCACCACGCGGTCCGCGAAGTGTCTTGTGAGTAGTTGTGGTAACTATGTGAGCATACTTGACGGGGTTGTCAAGCAGACCGGCAGCAATCAGTCCTGCGGGGTGAGCCATATCCACAAGGAAAATAGCGCCTATCTCATCAGCAAGCTTACGCATACGGGCATAATCCCACTCACGGCTATATGCGCTTGCACCGCCCACTATCAATTTCGGTCGTTCGCGGCGTGCCACTTCCTCCATCTGCTCGTAATTGACGCGCCCGGTTTCCTCGTCTACATTATATTCAAGAGCATGGAACATCAGACCAGAGAAATTCACAGGGCTACCATGCGAGAGGTGACCTCCGTGCGAAAGGTTAAGTCCAAGGAACTTGTCGCCCGGGTTAAGACATGCCATGAACACAGCCATATTGGCCTGTGCGCCGGAGTGAGGCTGAACATTTGCCCACTCAGCTCCGAAAAGCTGCTTGAGACGCTCGATAGCTATTGACTCCGCTTCGTCCACTACTTCACAACCGCCATAGTAACGGTGACCGGGATAGCCCTCGGCATACTTATTTGTCAGGCACGACCCCATGGCACGCATTACCTGCTCACTGACGAAGTTTTCAGAAGCGATGAGCTCAATGCCTTTCTTCTGGCGCTGGTGCTCACGTTCAATGATTTCAAAAATTACGTTGTCTTCTTTCATTGGATTTGGAAGATGGTATGTATTGTTAAAATTTATTTCTTCTTGACACTCCATCCGAAATGTCCTATTTCTGTCCCCTGTTCAAAATAATGACCATGGGAATAATTAAGCAGACCGGCGGCTCCCAAGTCAAACGCTCCTGTCCCGGCATCGATAAGACTGTCATCTGCCAGCACGTTCACCACATCGGCTATAAACATATCGTGACTTCCGAGACGGACTATTTCCTTGACCCGGCATTCAATGTTGAGCGGAGACTCCTCTATGTAAGGACATTCCACCTTGACACCATGCACAGGGGTCAACCCGGTCTCCTTCCATTTGTCGTAATCCTTTCCGGACCTCACACCTACCCAATCGGTAGCGTGCGCCATATCCCTGGTAGTCAGATTGATTGTAAACTCCATTCTGTCCTTTATAAGCGGATATGAATAGCGTTCCGGACGCACTGAGATATAACACATCGGCGGATTGGTACAAATCGTACCGGTCCACGCCACAGTCAGCATGTTGCTATGCTCCATTGTCCCGCAGGTAACTATCACCGCCGGGAGTGGATATATCATTGTACCGGGCTTCCAGGATACTTTCATCTGACTTCAGTCCCTTATTCCGGTTAGCATATCTGGGCGTCACGGCTCTTCACCGCCTGCCCGCAATAATGGCATTCCACAGTCACATCATCGTGGTCTATGACATGAAATTTGGTACGCATCGGCTCATTGTTTGTGATACATTTCGGATTCCCGCACTTCACAATACCTATTATAGTATCAGGAAGCGATACCGAATATTTCTCAACCACCTCGTAATCACGGATTATATTGACTACGGCAGAAGGAGCTATCAGCGCTATACGGTTGAGCGTATCTTCCGGGAAGAACACTCCTGCTACCTTAATAATACCCTTGGTCCCAAGTTTCTTGCTGTCAAGATTATTACCGATGGTAACTGCTGTGTCAAGATTCGCGATACCGAGAATCTTGACAGCCTTGAAAAGTACTGATGACG
Source organism: uncultured Duncaniella sp. (assembly GCA_958352885.1). Lineage (GTDB taxonomy): Bacteria > Bacteroidota > Bacteroidia > Bacteroidales > Muribaculaceae > Duncaniella. Next base: position 58,995 of record CATWQI010000012.1, on the reverse strand, counting down.
GGATATGATCGATGACAGTGCCATCCTTGAGCGCTGCCACCGCTAATTCTTGTTTTGAAACAGTCATTGCTTTTATCGGTAATACTTCAATTAAACTTCTATTCCAAGCGAACGGCATATCAGTGCCTGACGGGCATAAAGACCGTTACGGGCCTGTTCGAAATAATATGCGTGCGGATTGTCGTCCACGTCCTGTGCAATCTCATTCACACGGGGCAGCGGATGCAATATACGCATATTCTCCTTGGCTCCTCCGAGCATGGCATTGTTCAGATTATACAAATCCTTCACACGCTCATACTCCATTATATCAGCAAAACGTTCACGCTGAACGCGTGTCATATAAATGATATCACTGCTGTTTATTACTTCCTGCGAAAAATCCCTGTACTCAGTATACTTGATTCCGTTCTCTTCACAGAATATCTTATATTCCTTCGGCATTCCCAATTCATCGCAAGCCACAAATCTGAACTCAGGATTGAAATACCTCATAGCCATGAGAAGCGAATGCACTGTACGACCATACTTCAAATCACCGACAAGAGTTATGGTCAGATTTTCGAGAGTCCCTTGCGTCTTATATATAGAGTAAAGGTCAAGCATTGTCTGGGACGGATGCTGGTTTGCCCCGTCTCCGGCATTTATGATAGGCACGTCTGTTACTTCCGACGCATAGCGGGCTGCTCCTTCCAGATAGTGGCGCATGATTATCAAGTCCACATAATTGCTCACCATCTTTATGGTGTCCTTAAGAGTTTCCCCTTTTGATGAACTTGTAGTGTTGGCATCCGAAAAACCTATAACACGCCCGCCAAGACGGTTAACAGCTGTTTCAAAACTCAACCGGGTTCTTGTGGACGGTTCAAAAAAGAGAGTTGCTACCACCTTGCCTTCGAGCAGCCGTCTGTTGGGGTTCTCTTCAAACTTCTTGGCTGTCTCAAGCAATTTTAATATCTCATCGCGACCTATATCGCTGATTGACACAAGGCTTTTTGTATTCATTGCAGTGAAATGTTGAATTGCTTCGTGAGTTCTCTGCAAAGTTAGTAAACAATTGCCAATTGTCAATGTGACCGGCACTACTTTTTTCGTATTGCCCACTCGTTACCCCTCATTTTTTCACTTTCGAGGCTCAGTCATCACCAAGTTCCTTCTTCATCTCACGTAGAGTCATCACGGCCCGGTGATTAACCATAAGCCCTATCAATGCCCCCAGGCATGCACCGGCAATACAGCCGACCAGCAATCCCGGCTCTCCGTTCGAAAACGTATATCCCATATAGCATAATAAAGGTATTGCCATCACGACAGCTACAACCCTATTGCGGTTACGCTTATGCTCCAGCTCATAAACAGACTTCAGAGCTTCTTTTACAGTCATACGCCCATAATCAAGTTTATGCGCCCAGAATGCCAGCGAGGCATGCATTGCCATCATAATAATAAAGAATGCTATGGCACACAGAGCCATCAACGGTTCCCCCTTCTCAAACGGCACCATAGTGAATATACCGAGGCATGCCAATATACTCAGACGTATATGCAAACGATAAATCCTGTCCCGCAAAGTCGAAACACGGCTTGTAGCCACACGTTTCTCCAAATCACGGACATCCGGCATGGGACCGCCAGCAGTGAAGTCCATTGAGTTCCAGTTCTGTTTCAGTTCATCGATATTCATGCTAAGTTTTCCTCCTTCCTGTTTTCGTCCACAAGTCTTTGCTTTATCCGGCGCAGACGTGTGGCAACATTGTTACGTGACAATCCCGTCACTTCCGCTATCTCATCGTAGCTACGTTCGTCAAGCCACATCAATATAAGAGCCTTGTCCATTTTGTTCAGACCTGATATCAGCCTGTACATCTCCTTCAGCATATCAGCCCTTGCATTATCATCGCCGGGGATATCGGCTACTGCGTCGAGAGCCACAGTTTCCTGCCCGTGGCTTTTATGCTTGCGATAGAACGTAACACAAGTGTTGATGGCGGCACGGTATATCCATGTTGACATTTTTGAATCTCCCCTGAATGAATCAAGCCCTTGCCACAGACTTGCGAGCACCTCCTGGTATAGATCCTTGAAATGGTCATTATCAGTGGCATACATATAGCACACCTTATAAATCATCTGGCGATTGTCATTGACTACCGCCATAAAACGTGATTCTTTGGTGGGTACTGCCATCTGTTATTCTAATGAGTTTATTAATGTTTATGCTTGTCACTTTTCTCTCTTAGACGAGCATTTGTGAAAAAAGTTTCATCCCACTGAAACTTTTTCAGTACTTTTGCGTCATATGTTTCAAACTCTGGCATTCACTGAATGACTCCTAAACCAATTAATTATACATCTTAATAATGGATATTTTACAAGTCGAAAATGTAACCAAAGCCTACTCATCCCATGTGGCGCTTGATAATGTATCGCTCTCCGTGCCTGAAGGAAAGGTTTACGGGTTGCTTGGACCAAACGGTGCAGGGAAAACCACACTCATCCGCATCATAAACCACATCACTGCCCCTGACAAGGGACAAGTCTACCTTGACGGACACCCACTCACCGAGAACGATGTCGAGCACATCGGCTACCTTCCGGAGGAAAGAGGTCTGTATAAGAAAATGAAAGTCGGTGAACAGGCTGTGTTTTTTGCCCGTCTGAAAGGGCTCTCAAAAGCCGACGCCACACGCGAATTGCGTCTATGGTTCGAGAAATTTGACATTCTCTCTTGGTGGGACAAGAAAGTCGAAGAACTTTCCAAGGGAATGGCTCAAAAAATCCAGTTCATCATCACTGTGCTTCACCGCCCGAAACTCCTCATATTCGATGAACCATTTTCCGGCTTCGACCCAATCAACGCCAACCTCCTCAAAGACGAAATACTAAAATTGAAAGATGAAGGAGCAACTGTGATTTTCTCCACTCATAACATGAGTTCAGTCGAGGAAGTCTGCGACAACATCACGCTCATCAATAAAAGCCGCAACATCCTCAGCGGCAATGTGGAAGAACTTCGCAGACGCTATTTCGGCAACCGTTATGACCTGACATTCTGCGGCGACGCACGCAATCTTATCGAAAAGCTACAGCCTGTGGCAGGCGATTTCAATATCAACGAGCCGGACGCACATGGCCGTAACAACATTTCACTCCATGTCAACGACGATTCGTCGCTTCACGATGTCATCTCGCTTGCAAATGACACTGTTCAACTTGCTGCATTCTGTGAAAGCATGGCATCGATGAACGACATCTTCATCCGTGCCGTAAAAGAGGATATTTGAATTTACTAACCATCCAAGCAAAATCATATACATATGTCAAAAATTGGTATCGTAATCGAGCGCGAATATCTTGAGCGCGTCAAGAAAAAAAGCTTCATCATAACTACAATACTCACGCCGCTGCTGATGCTTGTACTCATGACGCTGCCCGCAATCATAATGGCATTCGTCGACTCATCGGAGGCTAAAGTCCTTGTCGTGGACAATTCCGGCTCAATAGCTCCGCAGCTGAAGGATTACGACGAAGTTAAATTCGAGCTCGCACGAGGCATCACTGTCGATTCGGCGCTCAACCGCACCGATGTTAGTGCCGTACTTGTAATCCCGGCCAATATAATCCAATCACAACGTGGCACCCTTAAACTTTACAGCAACGGACCTTCATCAATATCCACAGAAAGCTCCATCTCACGCCAGATCAACGACATAATCGAATCCACAAGGCTAAAAAGCTACAACATCGAAAACCTCGATCAAATACTCGACGAAGTGAAAAGCAATGTGGCAATCTCGACAGTACGCAACGACAAAGAAAATCAGGAGGCGGTATCAGCCGGTTTCAGCTATGCAATCGGCATAGGTATGTCATTCATCCTCTACATGTTCCTGCTCATATACGGGCAGATGGTCATGACTTCGATAATCGAAGAGAAAGGCAACCGAGTTCTTGAAGTCGTGGTATCATCCGTCAAACCGATGCAACTCATGATGGGTAAAATCATCGGCGTGGCACTTGTCGCAGTCACTCAGATGATATTATGGGGCATCCTGTTATCACTCATGTCGGCATTCCTCCTACCCGCTATCATGCCAGCCGATGTGATGACCGACATCTCCTCCATACAGGCTGGCAACTATGACGCCATCAGCAATGGTTCCGACATGGAACTTCTCCAAGGCATGGCAATGATTGGAAATGTTGGAAACATCCTGTCACTCGTCGCCATGATGACGATCTTCCTCATATTCGGCTTCCTGCTCTACTCTTCCTTTTTTGCAGCCATCGGCTCGTCTGCCGACAACATCCAGGACGCAAGCCAGCTCACATCGGTAGCCGTCTTCCCTATAATCTTCGGCATCATGTTTGCCTTAGTAGCTGCTGCCGACCCCATGGGTACAGTAGCATTCTGGGCATCCATATTCCCTCTCACCTCACCTATGGTTATGGTGGCGAGAATCCCATTCGGCATACCGGCTTGGGAAATCGCACTGTCACTCGTACTGTTGATAGCCAGTTTCATTTTCATGGTATGGCTTGCAGGTAAAATCTACCGTGTAGGTATTTTCATGTATGGCAAAAAGCCGACCATAAAGGAAGTAATCCGCTGGACTCGTTACAAATAGCCATCAGCCATATTAGGTTAAATAACACTAAATAATCATATTGATACTGCTTTTTCCTGAAAGTTTATTGGATTCTCAGGAAAAAGCAGTATTTTTGTGTTATATTATTATGTGAAAGGCTTATTTTGATTAAACTTTTGGGGTTGGAAAATGTCTAACAATAAAGGGTCTGCAAAATAGCCCTGCATACACAATTAATACAAACTCTCATTACTCAAGCATCAGATATGAAAATCAGACGTTTCGCAATTTTAATGGCAGGTTTGTTTGCTACCGTTTCGATAGCTTCCGCCCAGTCATATTACGATGATGATATCTACTATGACGCATCCAAAGATAAGGCCGCCAAGACTTCTCAATCCAAATCCCAGAATACATCCGGCTCCAATGGCAATTATTATAAAGCTGCAACTTATGGCAACGGCTCCGCTACTGTAGTAGTTACAGACTATCCTTCTGCCGATAATTATACCGTCAACGGGACTCGCACCATAAGTGTTGACGATTACAACCGTCGCGGAATATTCGCCACCGACTCACTATCGGCAGATTCGACAGCCACTGATTTCCAATACACCCGCCGTATTGAACAATACTACAACCCTGAAATAGTAAGTGGCTCCGGTGATACGGAACTTGCACAGATATATTACATGGAACCTCAGACAGTCAATGTATATGTCAACACCCCTTCAGCCTATTGGGGATATGACTATTTCTATCCGTCATTAGCCTGGTCATCGCCATATTATTGGAACAATTACTGGCGCTGGAACTCAAGCTGGTATTGGAATTCATGGTACGACCCCTATTGGTCATTCGGATGGGGACCTTCTTGGGCGTGGGGACCCGGTTGGGGATGGGGACCTGCCTGGGGACCATCCTGGAACTGGGCTTGGGGACCATCCTGGGGTTGGGGACCCTCTCTCGGTCGTCCCTATAACCCTCGCCACCCCGGTGCAATCGGTAGCCGACCTGGCAACCAATGGGCAGGTTCTCGTCCCACCGGTACTACGGGTTCACGTCCAGGCTTAATCAATGGAGGTCGCCACCAAGGCACAGCCGGATGGGGCAACACCAACACCAACGCTCGTCCCAACAATAACGGCACAACTGGCCGACCCGGCGTGCGCCCAAGTACCACCACCAACCAAAACAACGGATATAGCCGTCCCGGAACAAACAATTCCAACAGCTACTCCCGTCCTAATAATACAAATAACAATACTTATAACCGTCCAAGCAATACCAATGGCGGACGCACCGGTGGATTCAGCACCGGTGGAAGCCGTGGTGGATTCGGAGGTGGAAGTCGTTCTACCGGTGGTGGTCGCGGTCGGCATTAATTCTGATTTATCTTACTCTAATAAACTAAGTCTACAAAACCTCACTAACCAACTGAAATGATTATGAAGAAGTCTCTTATAGCAGGGATATTGGCGACCGTACCATCGGCTTTATTTGCCCAGAATGCTATCGACGCCTACTCAGTATCGCAGACAGACATGCGCGGTTCGGCTCGGTTCATGTCAATGGGTGGAGCATTTACAGCACTTGGCGGCGATATCTCCACCCTAAACCAGAACCCCGCCGGTATAGGAATATACCGCAGTAGCGATATATCCGCAACCCTTGACATCAACATGATGTCCTCGAAATCGACAACCGCAGGCATGAGCAATACTGAAAACTGGACTCGCGTTGCCTGCAATAACTTCGGTTATGTCGGCTCCATAAATCTTGGAGACGCATCCGCAATGCCCTTTCTCAACTGGGGCGTAAGCTATTCGCGCGCAGCTTCGTTTGACCGACGTTACGGCGGCTCACTTGGCTCACTTGGCACATCCTATACCAATCTCGTCGCCGACTTCACAAGCAACGATGGTATATATCCCGCAGAGATGCTTCCGACATCAAATTTCAATCCTTACCAGCAAAACTATATTTCACCGTCAGGTCAGACATACCCATATGCTCCATGGTCAAGCATACTGATGTACAACAGTTACGGCATTAACCCGGTATCGCCTGGAGCAAATGAATATTCCGGCCTTTATAACTACAACGGCACAACAGGTACCGGCAGATATATGGTAGAGGAAAAAGGATATATCGACGAGTACTCCATCAATTTCGGTGGCAATATCCAGAACATAGTATATTGGGGACTCGGTTTCGGTATAACAGATATAGACTACCGCTCTAATACATATTATTCAGAGCATCTTGAGAACGCAAATGTTCCTGACGCAGACGGAGAGTCTTATGTTGAAGGCGGTACGGCTGATTTCCGGCTTGACAACTATAAACGAATCTATGGCAGTGGCTTCAACGTCAAGGTCGGCGTCATAGTCAAGCCGATTAACGAGCTCCGATTCGGTATCGCAGTCCATACCCCAACATACTACAACCTTACCTATCAGGGTATAGCGAGCACCAATTTCGCATTCAACTCCTCTTCCTATCCGACAGGGACTGATATACATGGCTCCCAGGTAACAGACGAAGGTTATTACGATGAATTTGACTGGAAGCTGAAAAGCCCGTGGCGCCTTATGGTAGGTGCTGCCGGGGTAATCGGAGGTAGAGCCATCATCAGTGCGGACTATGAATACCGCGGCACACAAAGCATGCGGGTTCAGGACTTTAACGGAAACGAGTATAAAGATGTGACCGGCGATATAAAGACTTATTACAAAGCCACAAACATAATGCGCATCGGAGCCGAGTACCGTATAACCCCCGCATTCAGCATTCGTGCCGGTTACAGCTACGAAAGTAGCCCCGTGACACAGGAAACCATGGACGGTTACACAGGACAAGGCAATACCCAAGAAGCCATTTATGTGCACACATCCGGTCCTGACGACACTGAAACTCAACCGGCATTTACCCTTGATAAAACTACGCAGTACATCACTTGCGGCATCGGCTACCGTTATAAGAATTTCTACGCTGACGCCGCTTATGTACACCGTGCGCGCAAGAGTAAATACCAGGCGTTCACCAACTACAATGAAGGTGTTTCACCCAATTACTTCGTATCTGCACCTTCCGCTGAGATTTCAGACAACAACAATTCCGTCATCCTCACGGTTGGATTCAAATTCTAACAGACAAAATATCAAAACCATATAATGGCTAAAAAGACTTCTCGCCATAAAAAAGCGCAAGAAGAATCTATCGACCTCAACAATCCCGAGTTTCTTAAAGCTTGGGAATTGTTGCAATATACCCACCAGTCTGTTTTCCTGACAGGCAAAGCCGGAACAGGAAAATCGACATTCCTACGCTACATCACACAACATACCAAGAAGGAATATGTCGTGCTCGCCCCCACCGGTATTGCAGCTGTCAACGTCGGTGGGGTGACATTGCACTCTTTCTTCCGTATACCGTTCAAGCCAATTACACCCGACGACCCGGACTTCAAGCGAGACCGCATAAAGTCGCGCATGAAATATCCGGGACACCTCGTCAAACTCATCAAGAAAGTAGAGCTTATCATCATTGACGAAATTTCCATGGTACGTGCTGACATCATCGACTTCATCGATCTACTGTTACGCACATACACCGGCAATAACCGTGAACCTTTCGGAGGCAAGCAGCTTCTACTCGTCGGCGATGTGTTCCAACTTGAACCGGTGGTGACAGGAGACATGCGTGACATCCTGCGCAATTACTATCATGATTTCTACTTCTTCTCCGCAAAAGCTTTCAGCGACATCAAAATCATACCTATCGAATTGCGAAAAGTGTATCGCCAGAATGACTCTGATTTCGTTGGATTGCTCGACCGCATAAGAATGGGGACAACTACCCCAGACGACCTTATCCGCCTCAACTCAAGATGCATCTCACCTCTCGCCCCTCCTATACCGGAAAGTAAGTCCAAGAATTTCACCATGACTCTAGCTGCCAGGCGTGACATGGTGGACTATATCAATGAATATCATCTCAACGCCATTGACAAACCCACAGTCAGATTCACAGGCACCATCAAAGGGGATTTCCCTGAAAATTCCCTACCTACCGACCTTGAACTGTCACTTAAGGAGGGCGCGCAGGTAGTATTTATCAAGAATGACCCTGACCGCCGATGGGTAAACGGCACTATCGGACGTGTGACCGCTCTTGCCGATGAATTGCTTGAGGTCAAGCTCGAAAACGGTGATATCCACACCATCAAACAGGAGAAATGGTCAAACATTAAATATACCTATGTCCAAAAAACAAAAAAGATTGAAGAAGAGGAACTCGGTAGTTTCACACAATACCCGGTAAAACTCGCTTGGGCATTGACCATACACAAAAGCCAAGGTCTGACCTTCAATAATGTAATAATCGACATGGGACGAGGTGCCTTTGCCGGTGGCCAGACCTATGTAGCTCTCTCCCGCTGCCGCAGTTTCGATGGGCTGACTCTGAAATCCACCGTAGCGGACCGCGACATATTCGTTAACCCGACAATAGTCAATTTCAGCAGAACATTCAATGACCCGGTATTGATTGACCGGGCTCTTGAGAACGCACATGCCGACTCATGCTTTAATTCAGCAATACAGGAAGCTGACAAAGGGAATCTGGCTGAAGCATTTGACCTCTTAACAGAGGGACTTCGGTCCAAAAACATCCTTGACAACAGACTCGCCATGCGTTACGCACGCCGTAAACTCGGCATTGTCAAATCACTTAAGGAAAAAATTGACCGGCTCGAAACAAAAATAGCCGAGAACGAGGAGCGCTTCCGCGATATGGCATGCGAGTACACCTCTCTTGGTGATGACTGTCGCCAGGATGATATGCCCATCCCAGCAGTAGCCAACTATGACAAAGCGCTGACCCTCATACCGTCACATACCCCTGCACTTTACGGAAGAGGACTCGCCTACACCGCCTTGGATGAACACGAGAAAGCACTTAATGATTTTGCTGCTGTAGCATCTTCCGACCCGCTCAACCTTGAAGTATTAGTCCGAATGGCAATAACCTATCACAAACTTGATGACATCCACAATGCCATGGACCGATGCTTGATTGGATTGGATCTAATCGAGGAGAATGAATATCCGCGTCCTCTGCTCCGCACACTTCACACTTTGACAGCCGACCTATACGAAACTATCGGCGACACAGCGGCAGCATCTCACCACCGCTCTATCGCCAAACGACTGCGCACCTGAGCCCACAGTCAAAAGCACACAGCGACAGCCGGTATAACATACAAAACACAGAAAGACAAAAGTGTAAAAAACTTTTGTCTTTCTGTGTTTTGCCATTTTCCAGAATAACAACTATACGCAACTTGTCACTTTTGGCACATCCGGTTTTAGTCGAATAGCAAACGCACAATAGCAAAGGTATATCATACACATGGTGATTACCGCCAACGACCCGCACTGGTTACCAACGACATCTGCCATACACCCCATTAACGGAGGCACTACCGCACCACCGAACACTCCCATAACCATCAGACCGGAAATTTCATTTTCCTTATCAGGCCGAACCATAAGAGCTTCGGAATATATAATGGAGAAAATACTGGAACACAGCAATCCAATGAGTCCCACCACAATCATTATTCCCGTAGACGCATCAATGAAATACAATATCACCATCGACAATATGGCAGCGATGATATTCATACGGAAATACCTCACGCCTGGGATTCTGGTCAGAAGCAACGTTCCTGCAAACGCACCGACCGTACGGCATAGAAAATACACGCTTGAAGCAAATCCTGCATCCTGTATGGCATATCCACAACGCTCAATCAGGAGCTTTGGAGCAACAGTGTTTATCCCAACATCAGCACCCACTATAAAAAATATACCCAAAAACAACATTCTCACCTTGCTGTCTTTCAGCAACGCCAATGTAGTTCCTACTGAAGACTTCTCCACACATGGCTCCTCGTCTATATGAGTCAACTGAAGCCATAGAGTAGAAAGGACCGTTATCGAAGCATATATAGGGAACAGATACTGCCAGCTTGACAAATATATCACCGCAAACGCAGCTATCACAGGACCACATAATGAAGAAACCGCTTTTATAACCTGACCAGCCGTAAGCGCACTTGCCAGGGCATTCCCCCTGACAACATTGACAAGCAATGGGTTAAGTGAAACCTGGAGCATCGTATTACCGACTCCGAGGAGCAAAAATCCTAACATACATGTGACAAGATTATAGCTAATAAACGGCATCAACATACCCGCCACAGTTACAATATTACTAACAATGACCATCCGCTTCCTGCCAATCTGATTCATAACAATGGCACTTGGAAGCGATAGCACGAGAAACCAGACAAATACCATCGAAGGTATGAATCCCGCCATGGTCTCACTGAGATTAAAATCATGCTGCACATAGCTGGTCGAGATACCGACCACATCACAGAACCCCATGATAAAGAAGCCAAACAACACCGGCAACAGCCGGCTCAGATATTTATAGTTCACCATGCGCAACGTCGTTTTAATCGTTTACAAATTCAATCGAGTATGTGAAACTGTCAGCACGATAGTAACCAATGTTATACTCTACAGGCATATCATTGACATCAAGCACAAAACGCTTGCGCACAAGTATAGGGTCCCCTTCCGAAATATCAAGTTTTTCAGCCAAATCACTGTCAGCAGCGCATGCCGAAATCATCTCACGCGACGTCTTGACTCTTATGCCATAATTTCTTTGAAGATTTTCATAAAGCGGCATTGTCAAATCCTCCTCTCCTGTCATTGGGATGGAAGGATTGAAATAAGAGATAAAATACACAAATGGCTGACCGGGCCGACCTCTAAGTCGCTCAAGGCACAATATGCGCATATCTTCGGACACCTTAAAAAACTCGGCTGCTTCTGTCGGAGCTTTTTTCCGTGACAAATGCAACTCAAAATTCTCTACGTCCATCCCATGAAGCTTCATTTCTTGGGAAAAACTCATCCAATTACGCGCATTTCCCATCACTTTGAGTGGCGCCACAGTCGTTCCATAACTTTTTTTCCTCACAAGCAACCCTTCATACACAAGTCGGTTTATAGCCTGACGGAGAGTGTTGCGTGAGATGTTAAGCTGATGGGAGAGCTCCACTTCATTCGGTAAAAGTTTCCCTTTCTGATACTCCTCCTGCTGTATCATTCTTCTCAGCAAATCCTCCGCCTGCTGATGTAACGGCAGAGGAGAAGTGGGGTCAAGTTGTAGTTTCATAATAGAATAATTTACTTTCAGTCAAAGACCATATTGCATAAGCCGGCAGATGCTCTGGCCACCAACTTATGCAAATATAGTCAAATTTTTGTCATTATTGTCAGATTTTACTCGGCAACACCCCATTTTTTGTTGGGTTCGGGACCCATTACGAGCGTCAGTTCTCCACCTCCGAGCAAATCCTTTGCCGGGAAACGGAAAGAGTCAAGACGTCTGCCGTTGAGTCTGGCTTCCTGCACATATATATTTTTGCGCGAAGCATTCTTTGCTTTAATGGTAAATGAGTCTCCACGACCGTATCGTTTGCCAAGGTCAATGGTTATTTCCTCAAAAAGCGGACTGCCTATCTCATACATAGGTTCAACGGCACATCCGCCATCAGTCTGAAACAGCCCGAGAGCTGTCATAATAGCCCATGCGCTCATCTGACCCTGGTCCTCATCTCCAAGATAAGCATTTGCCACACCGTAACCATAGTAGCGGTCAAGAATCGAACGGCTCCAGCGTTGTGTGTTCCAAGGCTGTCCGGCAAAATTGAAAAGATATGCAAAATGCATGGATTGTTGGTTGCCTTGTACCACCGGATGGTCCCAATACTGATCGTTAGGAGCGTTGTAACGCCAAGCCTCATCCTGATTAAATCCCCACAGCAGACGTTCTGTAAAACGGTCGCGACCTATCTTTTCTACCAGAGCTGGGACATCCTGGGGAACAAAGAACGTAAGTTGCCAGGCATTCCCTTCGACATAATGCTGGTTGGCGCCACTGCGGAACGGATCAAAATCCTTCAACCACGCACCATCACTGTGACGCATATGGCAATAACCTTCGTCACTAATCACGTTGCGCCACCAATAGCCTCGGTCATTGAATGTCTTGAATATATCATTTTCACCCAAACTTTTAGCCAACTGACCAACCGTCCAATCATCATAGGAATACTCCATTGTGTTTGAGAACCTGCCTTTGTCATATGGCACGTACTTATATTTCAGGTAGGACACCAAATCCCGATTACCCGCAAAGCCGTTGAACACTTTTTGCGCCGGCGTCGTCTGCATCTTGACTGCTGCTTCAAGAGCCTTATGTGCGTCAAAATCACGAATGCCCATCTGCCACGCACTTACAATCTGCGGTATCTCATGTTCACCGACCATTACCGGGATATAATTAAGTCCAGCCGGTCCCTTAGCCAACCATCCGTTAGCATCATAAAGCGCCAGTTGAGAGCCGACCCAGCGACTCGACCATTCCGGAACCACAAGATTCCAGAACTGGTTGAGATTCCAAAATGAATTCCAGAACGCATCACATCCAAGCATGACATCTTTTTCAGGATTATTGACACGATGCTTCCTGCCGTCTGTTGCAATCCATTCGCCATTAACATCACTCCATATATTACGGCTACACAACGCACGATACATATTATTATAAAATCGCGTTTTTTCTATGCGATCATCAGTCTTAATCTGAACTCTCGCAAAAAGGTCATTCCAAGTATCTACCTGATTTTTACGAACAGCTTCAAAATCCCATCCAAATGGCTCTATTATTTCCTTACGCAAATTTTCATTTGCATTAGCGATACTTACCGGAGAGATTGCCGTGCGCACCTGAACTACCGGATTTTCCTGCGGGTCGAATGTTACAAACAATCCTGCATTAGTACATGCGCCGGAAATAAGTCGGTCCACATTATGATGTACTGAGTCATCACACCAACTGCCAATATTAACAATGGGGCGATCAAACTCAATGACAAAATTCACATTATAATCCTGATCGGCGTCATGGCTCCATACCCCTGGAGAGTATTGGTGACAGTAACCTTCAATACGGGTAGGGCTTGTACGAATAACCTCTAAATCCTTAAGTTGAATACCATACTCAGCTTCGGGGTGAAGTTCTATAAGAACACGCCCCTCTCCGCGGTCAGACGGGAAAGTGAATCTGCCAAATCCACACCGTGTAGTTGCTGTAATTTCAGCTTTTATGTCATAGTCTGTCAAATCAGCTGAATAATACCCGATTTCAGCCCTCTCGGTACGTTTGTCTATACGCGAGCGGTAGCCTTCGTCAGGCTTTTGTTCATCACCTACACGCACCTTCAAATCGCCATTAGCAGCCATTATGCCAAGTCCTCCGAGTGTCCACTCATGTATATGGCTGAAACATCCGATATTTTCAAACGAAGGCTGATAGCCTGCCTGCCATCCACTATTCTGATTATCGGGACTAAGCTTAACCATACTGAACGGCATCCATGGTCCCGGAGCTATCATCCAACGTGAATGAGCAGTGCCGAAACGAGTGTCAATATAATCAGCCGGAGTCTGCTGGCTTTGCGGAGATCGTCTTACAGTTCCTGAAGCAATCTCTCTTCCGTCACACAGCACTCTGTAATTATCTATGCGTGGAGTTTTAACAGCAGGCATCGGAGCCTCAAACTGATAGCGCCCTTTCTCAAGTTTTTTTGAGAATATTTTTTTACCGCTTAACTCGACTGAAAGTTCCGGAGAGCCGGACAGATGCTCGACATCGACTATCAGTGGCTGTGTATTGCCAATCTGATATGCCGCCTCTGCCACATCCCTGACAAATGCTTTGTCATGCTTTTTAACAGCGACTCCATCCGGTCCCTTTAACGCCACTCGGTCAAAAAGTATCCACGAGCCCTCGAGCACCGTTATGACAACCTCGTTGGCTCCTTTCCGCAATGTATTCCCACTAAGTGGCATTGTCAATCTGCGTGGTGTGGCTGTGCTATAATCGCCAGTTATGGACAATGTATCTGTCACGGGCTCATTCTGGGCCGGTTTACGCTGCCGCGCCAAATCATAGCCATCAGCCGCCAGCTGAAATTTACAATCCTGGCAGTTCACACTTACCTTTACCAAAGGCATGAAAGTCTTTGCATAATCGGCGAGGTCAAGTTCAAGCGAATACCCGTCCTTTTCAGGCAGTTTGTCAAGTTCGAAAAGTAGTGTTACCTGATGAGTACGCCATCCTGAGGTAGGCCAGGTGCCGCCCCATGTATCGGTCGGACCAGGCAACACATAAGGAAAATCGGCAGCCGGATCGGATAACCCCACAAGGAAATACTTATCCTCATATCCGAAATCCTTCGCTAAAAATTGTCGGTAGCCATCAGGTGCAAGGGCAAACTCGGCAGCCGATCCGTCTGGCTGTCCTATTGACCAGATGTCCCCCGCTTGAAGCGACATCGAAAATAAGCTTGCCGAAAAAGCTGATATTAGATATTTGTTCATACGTAATAAGTGATTTGTTCAGACAATGCGATGCAAAGTAAATAAAAATCTATTAATAACACAATAGTGGAATAAAATTTTTATCAAAATTTTTCATGACTGAATCTTGTTAAGTCTATAAGCTGTCAATTAAATTCATCTAAAAAACAACGACTCGTGCGTACCTTATATTCCACTGAATAGTAGTATTATATACTGCACGATGAAAATTATAACATCAATATGTATTTTTTTTTGAAAAGTATTGTAAATATAAATTTTATCATTAACTTTGCGGCGAAGTATTTGTATGAACATATAGAACAAATGCAAAACCAATCATATCTGATATAGTCTCATCCATGAATCTAAAATTTAAATTCATCACTGCCGTTACTGCTATCATAGCATACGTTGGAACAGCAAACAGCACCACACGTATCTACGAGCCTATCCCATCCTCTATAATTACAGCTTCAGCAAGCAGCGCGATAAGCAGCTCTCCGGCGATTAATGCTGTAAATGGAAAAGGTATGACGGGCGAATCACACATAGCCAACAACCTTGGCGAAGGAATGTGGGTGTCTGAGATATCAAAAAAAGACATACAGTACAACTCCGCCACCCGCAAAGGAGCAGTTTGGTTTTTATGCACCTTTGATAATCCATGCAAAATCGAACAACTGCGAATATGGAACCACAACCAGAATGAACATACACGCCGAGGGCTCAAAAAAGTGTACATTGAATACTCGACAGATGGAGAAAAATGGCACCTTTTACCTGACGGCAAGTCAGAATATCACATTATACCGGAATCACAAGGAAAAAATCCCGAAAAAGCGGACTATGTATTCTCTTTTCCGGTTATCAATGTTAAATATATCTGTATAACCGCAGCTGCTGATGGCGAAGGAAATCATTATGACAGAAATAATCCGATAATAATGCGCGAGGCGGCAGATATGCATCAAAACCCTGATTATTACGGACTTGCTGAAATAAGATTTTACACATCCAAGAAAATACCCGATCACAAACTGGGACGTATAGACAAGCTTACGCCCTATTTTTCGCAAGGATATATCAAGAGTCCCGAAGGGCCTAAACGAGAATTTCATGTCACTTTTGACAAGCCGCTATATACAGGAGGCAAACTGTCATTCGAACTTGGCAACCATAAATGGGAAATGCCACTCGCTCCTTCACCGGATGGTCTCACCCAATGTAATTGTACATTTCCAGCCGGATACATTACTGAAAAAACTACTCTTAAAATCTCGTTGTCAAGCCGACAGGGAAACATATCTGATATTTCAGAAGTCCCGGCTGCCCGTAAATGGACTGTAGCCTTTTTTCCTCATTCCCACCAGGACATAGGCTATACACATCGTCAGAATGATGTCATGAAACTACAATGGCGCAACCTTGAGAGAGCAATTGAACTTGCTGAACGCACTCGCCACTATCCTCGGGGAGCCAAATACAAATGGAACACTGAGGCAACTTGGTCCATAAAAGGTTATCTTGACCAATACGCCGGAAGCCCGAAGGCCCAGCGTGTGATAGAAGCCATTAAAAATGGTGACATTTGTGTCGATGCATCAATCGGCAGCCAGCTCACAGGCATAAGCCGACAGGAGGAGCTAATGCATTATTTTGACGATGCTCATCTGATAGAAAAGATGACAGGCATACCTTGTACGACTTCTATGATGAGCGATGTTCCAGGCCAGACATGGGGACTCGTGACAGCGATGGCTCAAAACGGTATAAAATATTATTCACCCGGTCCAAATTACGTACCATTTTATGGCAAAATTGGCAATGACCGCGCTGCCGCCATGCATATTGACTGGGGCGACAGACCTTTCTACTGGCAATCGCAATCAGGCACCGACAAAGTACTTGTTTGGGAAGCCGGACGTGGCTACTCTTGGTTCCATGGCTGGCTTGCAGGACGACTTTCAGTATGTGGCGTAGAACCGATTTGGGAATATCTACAGGAACTTGAAACCGACCGTTTCCCTTATAATACTTGTTACCTGCGCTACACTGTACATGGTGACAACGGACCTCCGGACGAACTTATGCCTGACGTGATAAAAGAATGGAATGAAAAATACGACTCACCTCACTTCTGCATATCAACATCGCGAGAATTTTTTGAAGCATTTGAACAGGAATATGGGAATATATTACCCACATATGCCGGCGATATGACTCCCACCTGGGAGGACGGAGCTGCTTCCACTGCATATGAGACAGCCATGAATCGCATGAGTGCTGCCCGTCTTGCCTCGACTGGCATTCTATGGTGCATGTATGGTAATGCCAATAACTTTCCTCATAATAGCTTCAACGAAGCATGGAAAAATGTCTCGCTCTTTTCTGAGCATACATGGGGAGCGGCCGGAAGCGGTCAAGAACCCAACTCCAGATTCACGAAAGATTTATGGTCCGGGAAAAAGATGTTCGCCGATAGTGCGCACATCCAATCCACTCGTCTTTTCAATAAATCCATACCGACAAAAAATGACGGCAGATACATCCATGTAGCCAACACTACATCTTGGATGCGTACTGACGCTGTAGTGTTTGACGGTCCATTTGACGCTAAATGCGAATCCCTGGTTGACCATGAAGGCAAAAATATTGACATTCAACGCCTACACGACGGACGATTTACATTTATTGCCAAAGATGTACCACCGCTATCTTCGGTCGTGTATAAGATTGTCAAATCAACAAAACGACGTAACACCGAGAAAACCCATGATTCCATGGCTTATTCCAACGATATTCTTGACAACGGACTTGTCAGAGTAAAGATTGAGCCACAAAATGGAACTATAAAGTCATTGAAGATACCTGGTGATGATTTTGAATATGTGGCAGACGAAGGTTTGAACATGTATCATTATTCCGGACACAGGTCAGTCAACCCGGTTACATCCTCTCCTGTCAGAAGCATAACCCTCGTGGACAACGGTCCGGTTAGGGCTACGCTACGAATTGTATCGGATGCCCCCGGTTGTGATTCACTGATACGGTATATATCCTTATATCGTGGATTGCAACGCGTTGACATCGCAAACGTTCTCGAAAAGCAGGATATCTTGAACAAAGAAAATGTCAGATTTGTATTCCCGTTCAACTTCCCGAATCCCGACCTTTCAATCGATTTGCCTATGAGCGAGATGCATCCTGAGCGCGAACAGTTATCAGGTGTCAACAAACACTACTATTCAATACAGAACGCTCTGTCAGTCAGCGACCTTGAACATGGTGTATGCCTGACATCGGTTGACGCACCCTTTGTTGAATTTGGCTCCACATCAGGGGAGGATTACAGACTTAATCCACGCCATGGCTACGGATGGTGGCGCATGGCTCAACTATCGCCTGTCGTATATTCATGGGTCATGACCAATACATGGGGAACAAACTATAAGGCATCACAAGGAGGTCGTACCACATTTCATTACACCATCGAACCGGCTAATCCTCATGATCTCTGCTTGAAACAGCGAGGACAAGAGCGTGAACATCCGCTTGTCACATTCCGCTCCGACAAAGATACCCCCGCAAGACAACTCTTCAGACTTACAGGCAACCATAAGATTGCAGTCTCCGGCATCACTCAAGCTAAAGACGGATCCGGATATATTATCAGGCTACATAATATGGATAAAGAAACCGCTCATACGTCCATGGTCTGGGGAAGTATACAAGCTGAAAATGTCGCTCGTTGCGATTGGCGAGAAACGCCTTTGTCACAGATTAACCCCTCTGACATATGGCTGAAACCTTATGAATATACCATGATTAAAGTAACTGTAAAATAAATATATCCGTATGCTGAAACTCAAAAAAACGCTCTTATTACTGATTGCATGTGTTGGCTCGATTTCCGGCTCAAGAGCTGCTGACAGTGGAGAATCATTGACAGACTATGTCAATCCACTTATAGGCTCTGCCCATTCGCGCTGGTTTTTCTTCACTCCGGCTGCAGTCCCATTCGGTATGGCTAAACTTGCACCAACCACTGACGGGCATCTCGGCAACCCTGGCGGTTGGCAAGCGGTAGGATATGATTTTCGTCATACTTCAATTGAGGGATTTGCCAATTTTCACGAATTTCAAGTGGGTGGCATTGTCATAGCCCCCACAGTAGGAAAAGTCATTACAGTCCCCGGTGAGCTTGATAACCCTGATAGCGGATACCGCTCACGATTTGACCATGCTGACGAAACAGCACGTCCGGGTTACTATTCTGTAGTACTGAAAGACTATGATATCATTGCTGAACTGACAGCGACCAAGCGTGTCGGGTTTCACCGTTACACTTATCCGGCAGGCAAGGAATCTAATCTCATATTCAACATCGGCACCCGCATGGGGGAGAGCGGACCTGTAAGCGACGCTTATGTCGAACTGACAGCAGACGGATGCGTAGAAGGTTGGGTAGTTACACAGCCTGTGTATGTTGACATCTACCAGAAGGGAGCCAACGTAAAAATGTTCTTCAGCGCCCGACTTGATGCCACCCCCACATCATTCGGCTCTTTTATCAATAATAAAAAATACGACGGACAACGCTCCGCCAGTGGTCCCGGAGCCGGATTATATCTCACATTTGACACGCAATCACGCCAGGATGTAGGTGTGAAGGTCGGTCTTTCGTACACCTCTGTAGAGAATGCCAGAACAAACCTCACACATGAAGCCTCTGACATGACATTTGACAGCGCCAGAGCGAGAGCTCATGAAGAATGGGAAAATGCACTCGGTCGTATCCGTGTAGAAGGTGGACAATACGAGAATCGTGTAAAATTCTACACCGGTATGTTTCACGCCCTTCTCGGTCGCGGACTTGCAAATGATGTGAACGGAGCATATCCTGCCAACAACGGCTCAATAGGACATATTGCCACAGATGAAACCGGTAAACCAGTCCACAATCATTACAATACCGATGCGATATGGGGCGGATACTGGAACCTCACACAGTTTTGGAGTCTTGCATGGCCCGAGTATTATGCCGATTGGATTTCAAGCCAACTGCTTGTTTACAAAGATGCCGGCTGGCTTGGCGACGGCATAGCATGCAGTAAATATGTATCGGGGGTCGGTACCAATTTCACGGGGCTTGCCATCGCAGCTGCTTATAACGTAGGTATCCGTAATTTCGATATAAATCTCGGATATGAGGCAGCGCTCAAAAACGAGATATGCAGCATGGACCGCCCTGCAGGTGCAGGCAAACTTGATGTGGGCCAGTTCGTGACACGCGGTTACTCTCCATACTCTCCTGAGCTCCATATGCAGACCACAACTCGCGGGTCCGGATTCTCGGCATCTCATACTCTTGAGTATTGTCTCAGTTCATATGCTGTGGCTCAAATGGCACGTTCGCTCGGGCGCAAAGATGATTATAAAAAGCTGTCGCATCTTTCGACCGGATGGAAGAAACTGTTTGACACCGGCACAAAGCTTATGCGTCCACGCTGCGAGGACGGAAGTTTTATCACAGACTTCGATCCTTATGCTCCTTGGATAGGTTTTCAGGAAGGAAACGCCATACAATATACTTACTATGTACCTCATCATATTGACAAACTTGTATCAATGGTGGGTCGCGATGAATTCAATAACCGTCTCGACAGCACATTCATAATTTCAAGAGAAAGTATCTTCGGCGGAGGTAAAGAAATTGACGCATTCTCAGGGCTCAAAAGTTATTACAATCATGGTAATCAACCAAATCTCCATATCTCGGCTCTTTTTAATTTTTCAGGCAAACCATGGCTGTCACAGAAATGGATGCGCACAATATGTCGTGAGTTTTATGGAATCGAAGGCATACATGGTTATGGATATGGACAAGACGAGGACCAGGGTCAGCTCGGGGCATGGTTTGTCTTGGCTTCAATCGGATTATTTGACGCCAAAGGTCTGACCGCTCCCAACCCGTCATTCCAAATAGGCAGCCCGCTATTTGATAAAGTAACAATCACACTGAACCCTCAATATCATAGTGGAAAGGAATTTGTTATCGAGACTGTAAACAACACGTCTGACAATGACTATATCCAAACAATGACACTAAACGGCAAGTCAATCAAAAGCATACAGCTCCCCTTTGCCGAAGTCGCTAAAGGAGGGAACCTCTCGATCAGCCTTGGCGCAAATCCCAATGAGCATTTAACACATTAATAAATATCAATACCCTAATTCAACTACCCAAACATTATTAGAAAACATCATTAATTAATCACCTCAGACAATGCCCTAATCAATCGGTGCCGGCAACCGTAGAGCCGGAAAAAACTAAATCATACCTTAAAAATAATGAAAGCTCCAAAATTCATCAACAGGCTTGTAACAGCATGTCTATGCGCAGTTTTCTCGCTAACGACAGGATACACGCATGCACAACAAGGCTCTTTCTCCATAACTGGAACAGTTTCCGACCCAAATGGAGAACCTATAATAGGTGCCACCGTTCTTAACAAGACCTCTCATAACGGAGTAGCCACTGACATGGAAGGGAAATTTGCACTCACAGTGTCAGCCGGCAATGTACTGAACATATCGTATCTCGGATACGATGATGCCGAAATAAAAATTACTCCCGACAGAAAAAACTATAGCATAATTTTACACGAAAAAGACCTCGCTCTTGACGAGGTGGTTGTGGTTGGTTACGGAACACAAAAGAAAGAGACCCTTTCCGGTGCGGTATCATCTATCTCAAACAAAGAGATTATCACCACAAAAAATGAGAATGTCCAGAATATGCTCACCGGTAAAATAGCCGGATTACGCGTACGGCAGAACTCTTCCGAACCAGGAACATTCGAGACATCAATGGACATACGCGGATTTGGCACTCCGCTTGTGGTAATAGACGGTGTGCCACGCGACAATATGTCACGGATCGACCCGGAGGACATTGAGACCATTTCAGTTCTGAAGGATGCGTCAGCTGCAATATATGGTGTCAAGGGTGGCAATGGAGTTGTGCTCATCACCACAAAGAAAGGTTCCTCAGGAAAAACCAACATTAGCTATTCAGGCAATGTAGGATGGCAGAAACCATCCAATTTTCCCAATCTTGTAAGCGGGGCAGACTGGATGACGCTGTACAACGAGAAATATAACATGCACAATGTCGACGCTACCAATCCCACACCGTTTTACAGTGTCGAAGATATCGCTGCAGCACGTCGTGGAGATATCCCATCCTACAACTGGCTCGGCGCAGTATTTCGCGACAGTGCTCCTCAGACTCAGCACACTATAAGTGCGAGCGGTGGAAATGACAGGATGAGTTTCTATACCAGCCTCGGGTATCAATACCAGGAAAGTTTCCTTAAAAACAATCCTGTAAACTACGATAAATACACCATGCGCAGCAATATATCTGCAAAAATAGCAGACGGACTGACCCTTGACGTAAATCTTGGCGGTCATATCGACAAGCGCACTCTCACAAGCTATGGCACAAGCGATATTGTTCGAAGCACATGGCTATTCACTCCTCTCCAACCGTTCTACTATGACGAAGCTGCTGGATTGTATCACACCAAGGATGATAATGCAAGCATCATCAATCCGCTTGCTATGGCAGACAAGGATACTAACGGATGGCAGAATCTCATCAGCCGATGGCTTCAGTCAAGCATCTCGCTACGCTATGACGCACCGTTTTTGAAAGGTCTTTATGCCAAAGGATTTTTCAGCTATGATTATATCCAGAACGATAACAAATTTTTCAAGAAGGCCTTTGACACATACACGGCCCAAGGCAAACCAACCCACTTCTCCCAGGGTATGACCGATGGCAATTACTCTGTTCAGCGTAATTATTATGGCAAGACCCACGTACAGTGGCATGCACAACTCGGCTATGACCAGCGCTTTGGCAATCATGCCGTGTCAGGAATGGTTCTTTTCGAGAATACGCACAAGGAAGGTGACAATTTCTATGGCAGCCGCGAGCTCATGCTACCTGTACCTGAAGTATTCGTCGGCATTACCGAGACGCAGCAGTTTAATCAGAGTTCAAGCGCATCAGCCCTCTATGATTACGCCTACCAGTCAGTCGCCGGACGTTTTAGCTATGCTTACGATGGTAAATATCTTGCCGAATTTATCTTCCGTTATGACGGTTCTTCACGCTTCCCAGCCGGTTCAAATCGCTGGGGCTTCTTCCCGTCAGCATCTGTTGGATGGCGAGTGTCACAAGAAAAATTCTGGCATGACTCCCCGTTAAAATTTATTGAAAATTTTAAAATCCGTGGGTCATACGGCAAGACCGGTGATGATTCAGGACTGAATTATGAGTTCCTTACCGGATACAACTACCCTGTAAGTGGAAACATATATCAACTTCCAGGCGGTTCCATATTTGGCGATAATTTTGTCAATGGATCCAACCCTAAAGGTATCGCAAACCGTAATATCACCTGGTATACAATGAAGACATGGGATATCGGCGTTGACCTCGGAGCCTGGAACAATCGCCTTACGTTCACATTCGACTGGTTCAAACGGACACGAGACGGACTCTACGCCACACGCAATCTCAGCCTTCCCGGCAGTGTCGGAGCAAGTCTGCCTAAAGAAAATCTCAACAGCGACTGTGACAGTGGTTTCGAGATTGAACTCGGACATCACAATCGTATCGGTGATTTCTCCTATTCAATCAAAGGCAATATATCATATACGCGCCGCAAGACTCTATACTATGAGCAGGCTAAGGCCGGCAATTCCTACCTCAACTGGCGACAAAATGTCAATGACCGTTACAACAATATCTGGTGGGGATACGGAGCGGACGGTCGTATCACCGATTGGAATCAGATTTACTACAGTCCCGTATATATCGGACGTGGAAGCATACTGGGCGATTATCTATATGAGGACTGGAACGGTGACGGCATGATTAACGACCTCGACGTACATCCGATAGCAGACACCGGCCTGGTACCGCTACTCAACTTCGGTGTGACACTCAGTGGTGAATGGAAGGGTATAGATCTGTCAATGCTGTTTCAAGGAGCAGGTAACCGCTATATCACTCCTCGAGAATTTCTACTTGAGCCACTCTGGTCACAGACCAATGCCATTGCCGAACATATGGACCGCTGGCATCCCGCCGACCCGCAAGCCAATCCTTATGATCCGTCAACCAAATGGATTGCAGGAGAGTATGGCTATACAGGCTCGACTCCTAATTCCAACTCGGAACATGCACTGCAAAATGCACGCTATCTGCGACTCAAAAATATCGAATTGGGTTATACCCTACCTCACAAATGGACCAGAAAGGCCGGCATTAGCAATGTGAGATTCTATGTAAGCGGATACAATCTGATTACATTCAGTGGTCTCAAATATCTCGACCCTGAATTTTACATGCATCCTACCGATGGAGGCGTAAGCAATCTGGGATATTATTATCCTATCAATAAGACCTATACTGTCGGTCTGAATGTTAAATTTTAACCACTCGACACAATGAAAAATTTTAGATATTTCCTTATGATAGCCCTGTGTGCCGGTTTCCTCTCGGCATGCACCGATATGGACATCCCGCCAAAAAACATCTTCAATGAGCAGGATATATTTGGCAACAAGGATGGAGTGGAGAGCTATCTCGCTCGAATGTACAGCACTCTGCCAATGGAGGATTTCAGATATAGTTTTGAACATGGTCTTAACACCGGAGGCGCATTGTATCGTCAGATGTGCTGCGCCACAGGCGAAGCTGTGGGTCGTGATACTCAGTCTGCTACCGCTGAACCCGGCACAGGCATGTGGGACAAAATCTACCAATATATTCGCGAGGCTAACACATATCTTGAAGTAATGCCTCAATATCGTGACCGATTCACGGAGGACGAGTACAATAACTACATTGGTGAAGGATATTTTGTAAGAGCATACTGCTACTTCGCACTTGTAAAACGTTTTGGAGGTGTACCCGTTATTGACCATGTCATAGACTATCCGTCCAATGCCTCCCTCGAAGACACATGGATTCCCCGTTACTCGGAAGATGAATGCTGGACATTCATCGGACAAGACCTCGACCGTGCGATTGAATTCATGTCGGATTCTTCTCCTTCCGGACGGGCAAACCGATATGTGGCAGCTGCACTGAAATCACGAGCCATGCTGTATGCCGGCTCTATAGCACGATACAACACGGTTAGCGAAACTTTTAAGGACAAACGTATATGCGGTATTGAATCAGAGCGGGCAGCTTACTTCTTTGAACAGGCATATGAGGCCGCTAAAATTGTTGAGAACGGTCCATACTCGCTATATAAACAAAAGTGGACAGCCGGAAATCCGTCGGCTCAAGCTGAAAACTTCACAGCCCTGTTTCTTGATGAGAGCAGCGCAAATACCGAAACAATATTTGCCCGCTACTACAAAGAGAAAATGTCCATGCACGAATATGACAATTCCGTACAGCCACGCCAGACCTCAACAGGAGGTAACGATTCAGAAGTTAGCCCTACGGTCGATTTCATAGAAATGTTTGACGGCATCGAACTTGACAACAACGGTCGCTTCGAATTTCTTGACGAAAATGGTCACTATAAATTATATGACAATCCGATGGATGCTTTCGCTAATGCCGAACCTCGTCTACTCGGCACCGTCATCCTGCCGATGTCAACATTCAAAGGGCAGCATATTGAGATTCGTCGTGGCTTATACACCAATCCAATTGGCAACGGCATAGAGCGTCTGATTCGCGAGGGTGAAACATCACCTTATGAGAACCTTGGCATTCCCGGCCTGATGTTAAGCGCAGGATTTAACGGCCCTACTGTACAACTCGCCACTCCTTATATCCCATATCCGGGAGCAACTCCTGTCAGCAGCATAAATGTTACCGGCCCGAACGGTCCTGTAAATGGATGGAACTTCGGAAACATCGGTGGTACTTATCTGCGTAAATATCTTGACCCGAATCTCGCTGACAATTCCGGAGCAACATCCACTCAACACTGGATTGATATCCGTTATGCTGAAGTTTTGCTCAACCGAGCTGAAGCGGCATATGAACTCGTAAGACTTGGGAAACCGACATCCGCTGACGGGACTGATTATCTCGAGGATGCCTTCAAATGTATCAATCTTGTAAGGGAGAGAGCCGGGGCGGAACTGCTTACATCCAAATCAGAACTTAACACAACTGACATCATACGTCGTGAACGCAGAAAAGAACTGGCATTTGAGAATCATACTTACTGGGATTTACGTCGCTGGCGTATACTCTATGACGAACAAAATAACACTCGTTACCGTATATTGATGCCATTCTTTGCCACAGACGGTAATAAATATTTTTTTGATGTCCGTTATACAGAACCTCGTGCCGGATTCAACTATATCTTCACCTACGACACCCGCTATTACTATCAGCCTTTGCCAAACGGTGAACTTACTAAGAATCCCAATCTGAAAAACAACCCCGGATTCTAATCCATTATTAACCACAATAATATCAGAACTGTTATGAAAAAGATTATATATTCGGCACTGTGTCTGCTCACTATAGGACTTACGGCTTGTGACAAAGACAACTACTCAGGTCCGGAAGAGACCTTCTGCGGAAAATTTATCGACAAAGAGACTGGCGAACCGTTTCAAACCGCAATGGGAAATACCGGCATACGCATACGCATGATGGAGTATAGCTGGAGCGACAATCCTCAGCCTTACGACTTCAATGTCAAGCAAGATGGCTCATTCATGAACACCAAAATATTCGGTGGTGAATATGGCGTGACCCCATCAGGTGCATTTGTACCTCTGCCTGAGGAACGAATCAAAATATATGGCCGTGTCGATAAAACTTACGAAGTCGAACCTCTTCTGCGCGTCGAATGGGTAGGCGAACCTCAAGTCAACACTGACGGTAGCGTTGAAGTCAAAGTCAAAGTAACACGTGGCACCACAAATCCTGATTATCAAGACGCATTGGCAGAAGCGTGGCTTTTTGTCAGCGAGACAAACTATGTAGGAGATTTCAGCTTCAGCAATGTCTACTCAACTAAAATCGCAGGTGCGGCAATTGCTTCAGTCAAACTTGGAGAAATCACAACAGTGCGCACTGGACAGCCGGGTGGCTATAATCCTGGAGGCACATTTACTCCATTTCCTGACTATACTCGCAAATATTTCCTGCGATTCGGAGCCCGCACCACTCGCCAGTTTGACGGAGTAAACCGTTACAACTATTCGACTATAAAGGAGGTCACTACTCCGGCAAGATAAAAGCTATCCTCTCAAATAACGGGGGTGTCTCCGCTGCGGCACCCCCCAATTAAATGAATTTGTAAAAAAACACCAAACCAATGACCAAATGCCTACATGACAGTTATGCCATAGGTGCGGATATCGGCGGAAGCCACATCTGCTCGGCGGTCGTCAATCTCACCAAAGGAACCATATGCACAGAGCCGATAATCACTATGTCTGATTGTAATGCCTCAGCAAGTGCTATTCTTGACACATGGCAAAACAATATTGCTTCAACCATCAGACATTTCGGAAATAAAATCTGCAATGTGGGTCTCGCAATTCCAGGTCCGTTTGACTATATAAATGGCATATCTCTGATACGAGGAGTGAACAAATATGACAACATATATGGTCTGAACGTCAAACTTTCTCTTTCTGACAGACTTAGATACGCCGGTGTCAGAAACATCAAGTTCGTTAACGATGCTTCGGCGTTTGCACTCGGCGAAAGCCTTGGCGGAGCGTGTAGAGACCGTCATCGCATAGTCGCTTTGACCCTCGGCACAGGTGTCGGGTCCGGATTTGTCCTTGACCGTCATCTTGTGGAAAATGGCGAAGAAGTACCGCCAAACGGTTGGGTATATAATCTGCCGTTTGAAAACGGTATTGCGGACGAAGCATTCTCAACCCGATGGATATGCCGCAGATATTACGAACTGACAGGAACATGCATAACCGGAGCAAAAGAAGTGTCCGAACTCTGTGCGTCGGATGACTGTGCAAAAAAATTGTTTGAGGAGTATGGCAAACGGCTTGCCACATTCGCATATCCTTTACTCAAAAGATTCTCTTCCGACACACTTTTATTGGGCGGAAACATATCTAAAGCCCATCATCATTTCGGCACTTCGTTGACACAGACTTTTGAATCGCTCGGATATAAGGTTGATGTCAGAATCTCAACGCTACTTGACAAAGCTGCATTAATCGGTTCAGCATCATTGTTTATATAGAAATTAATACTATCATGACCAAATTAAGAAATACCACACAGTATTTACTGCCTCTCCAAAAAAAGAGCCAGCCGGGCTCTTATGACCCTTACCCAACCCACGACCTCGGACAAGACAAGATCCATTGTGATTACACATCGCTTGCCCGCCATCTGTGCGGACACAAATGTGTGATGATTGACGGATATATTGGAGTACGGTTCGACATATTTGCCCGTAAATTGTCCGATGCGTTTGCCTCTTTTGGCATCAAGCCAATCTGGTGGAACACATCAGCCGCCATGCGTAACGAACAAGAGGTGGACAGACTTATAGAGCCATACCTTGGCGGGGATGATCCAATATTTGGATTTCGCACGCCAATTGACTTGGTGGATTTCTTCAATATGGAAAATCTACGTTCCATCAAACCTGACGAGAATGCTGATATCAACATCCTTATAGGCATAGGAGCTTCTTTGGCTGAGTGGAACGGTCCTTTGATATATATTGACATTCCTAAAAATGAAATCCAGTTCCGCTCTCGCGCAAGAAGTATCACCAATCTCGGAGCCTCAGGACCAATAGCACCCAAGAAGATGTACAAACGCTTCTATTTCGTTGACTGGATTGTGCTAAACCGTCACAAAAAACATATATTACCCAAAATTGACGTGATGGTCGACGGTCAGCGCGACGAAGACATTACCTGGGCTGAAGGTGACAGCATACGTAACGGTCTTGACCATCTTGCTCATAACGGATTCCGAGTGCGCCCATGGTTTGAACCAGGCGCCTGGGGGGGACAATGGATACGAGATAACATCCCGGCGCTACCCTCTGATGTCCCTAACTATGCATGGTCATTTGAATTGATTGTCCCGGAAAATGGCATAATTTTCAGTAGCGATGAAAAAATGCTTGAAGTGTCGTTTGATATGCTCATGTATCGTGATGGCAGAAATGTCGTTGGCGATGAATGTTACGCATTATACGGCGATGAATTCCCGATACGAATGGATTATCTTGACAATTTCGAAGGTGGGAATCTGTCAATACAGTGTCATCCTCATAAACAATATATTCAGAAAAATTTCGGTGAAGTACTCACCCAGGAGGAAACATATTATATACTTGATACTTGTAAAGATTCAGTTGTATATCTGGGCTTTAAAGAAGATATAAATCCGACGGACTTTGAGACAGCACTGACCGATAGTTTCAAAAACGGCACTAAGCTCGATGTCCCTCGCTACATAAATGCCGAACCGGCACAAAAGCATGGTCTGTACCTGATACCCCCGGGCACCCTCCACAGTTCAGGACGCAACAATCTTGTGCTTGAAATAAGCACTACTCCATATATATTCACATTCAAGATGTATGACTGGCTGGCACTTGACCTGGACGGCAAGCCCCGTCCACTCAACATCCGTAGAGCTATGGACAATCTTTGCTTTGACCGAAAAGGTGAAAAAGTGAAGGAGGAGTTAGTGTCACATCCCGTAATGCTTGAAGCCGGTAATGACTGGGAATTATGGCATCTGCCAACACACCGCAATCATTCTTATGACGTACATAGATATAAAGTTGGTTCTTCAGTAGAGGTTGAGACTGGAGGAAAGTGCCATGTGCTTAACCTTGTAGATGGTGAGAGTGCTGAGATTATCACGTCGGGAGGCGAGAGACTTCACTTAAATTACGCCGAAACTCTCGTAATATCGGCAGCAGCTAAAAAATATCGGATTATAAACACTTCCGATAGCGAAATTATGGTTGTAAAAGCTTTTATGAAATAAAGATAGGTTAGAAATATTAAGGTAAAAAAGAACGACTGTCCACTCAAAACGGTCAGGCAGGAGGTATACGTCTGATTGAAGATGTCAACCTCCTGCTTTTCATATATCAACCTACGACTTTTTATGCAAGGATATAAAAAGAATCAATGAGTTAAGCTGTTTCGCTTAACTCATTGATTCTTGTTGTCTTACCAGGATTCGAACCTAGACAGGCAGAACCAAAAACTGCAGTGCTACCATTACACCATAAGACAATCCTATTTGCCCAAGCTTCCGAACTTTTGACGGCTCATTGCCTAAAGCGATGCAAAGTTATAAAGTTTTTGGGGAATATCCAAAATTACAGGAATAATTTCCCATATTTTTACTTCACCAGAGCTCAACACCGGACAAATTTCACAAATATTAATGAAGCTCATCCGATATTCCGGATTATTCACATTGCAGGTGGTCCATCATAACGTAAGCGAACGGCCGCTCTCCCACCGGCTTAAAACCAAGACTCTCATACAGACGGCGTGCCCTCACATTTTCCTTCTCAACAAGCAGCCCCGCCGGTTTGCCGGCTGCCCTCGCTTTCTCAACAGAAGCTCTCAACAATGCGGATGCAATGCCTTGCTTACGGTATTCAGGAAGTACAGCCAGTGTGTCAAGATAAAATTCCGAAGAATCCGTCTCATCCTGAACATCCGACATATCTTTGTCAAGCAATCTTGATACCGCCTCAAAAAAAGGCTTGCGCAACTCCTCAAGCTTTGCTCCGTCATAACTGATGCATGCGCCCACAGCTTCACCATCGTCAGCTACAGCCACGAGCGTATTACGATAGCTGTATTGGCTATCATCCCGCTGTGCCAGTTCAGTAAACAATTGCTCCACATCATCCAAAGAGTGGTGTTCGCTGGCAAAGTCCCTGCATATTTCTTCTCCTACGCCAGCCATTACCGAGCGGGCAATCAACGGGGCATGTTCCTTCTTAGCATTTATGATTTTCATTGTTTCTCAAGGTTATTATTCTATTTCCATCAATAATTTCTCCCGATATAACATCCAGCAAACCATTGAAGTTCGGGGCTTTGACCTTGGAATGCAAACACTCATGCCCAATCTCGACTCTTGCTTCATCCCAGCATCCGGAATCAATGAACGATTGCAGCACTTTGGAACCGCCCTCGACCAAAACAGAGGTTATGCCTTTGTAATACAGAGCAACCATCGCATCCTCAATAGAACCATAATCACGAAGCACAATCACAGATGCTCCATTTTTGAATAATTTCAAATCCCCTCCTTCAATACGTCCCCGTCTGTCAAGAATCACTTTTACCGGTGATTTACCCGCATACAAGCGTGTGTCGAGCGACGGATTATCAGTCAAAGCTGTACCGCTACCTATCAGTATGGCATCATTGGTGGCTCTGAGTTTATGGACAAGTGCCGAAGTCAGAGGCGTCGAGATACGACCGTCAATATAGCCATCAGCACTTTGAGCCCATTTAAGTGTGACATACGGACGATGCAGTCTATGAGCCGTCATAAACTTCCGGTTTAGCTCACGACACTCATTTTCGAGTACACCTGTCACTACTTCCACACCGGCTTCACGTAGACGCCGCACTCCCCTACCCGATACCTTTTCAAACGGATCAAGGGAGCCTATAACCACCCTTGGAATGCCCATACTGACAATAAGTTCGGCGCACGGTGGGGTTTTGCCGTAATGGGAACATGGTTCAAGAGTGACATACATTGTGGAGTCACGCAGTTGTGACTTGTCAGCTACTGACGCCACTGCATTAACCTCCGCATGACCTTCACCGCACCTACGATGCCATCCCTCTCCTATGATTTTGCCGTCAGGACTCACAATCACAGCACCGACCATCGGATTGGGAGACGCATCGAGAACTCCGTTATGCGCCAGCTGCAACGCTCGGCGCATGTACATTTCATCAAGTTCCATCATCATTCCTTATCTATCCAGTCCCCGTTATCCTTAATCAAGGCTATGAGGTGTGGTATAGCCTCCTCGGCTGGAATATTCTTCTCAATGCATTCTTTCCCTTTGTATAGGCTTATACGCCCTACTCCGGCACCGACATATCCGTAATCGGCATCAGCCATTTCACCCGGACCGTTGACGATGCATCCCATGACACCAATTTTCAATCCTTTCAGATGTGAAGTAGCATCCTTAATCTCCTTTAATGTAGACTGGAGATTGTATAAGGTGCGCCCACATCCGGGACAAGATATATATTCGGTTTTCGACATACGCAGACGAGCAGCCTGAAGTATATTCAGAGCCAAAGAATTTCTCTGCTCTTCACTGAGTGCATGAGTTTCAATCCACATACCGTCACGGAAACCAGCCAATAACAGAGCGCCAAACTCAATAGAGGCACGGATTACGACATCCTCAGCAACTTCGGAACGATAGCTGCGCTTGATTATCACCGGATTAGTTATCCCGGCATTCATAAACGCAAACATCAAAGCCTTAATATGCGCAATGGCATTCTCTGCATTTGACTCCACTACAATCACCCGGTCAGCATCCGCCTTAATCCGGCATTCGAGCTCCTCTGACAAACCTTCCTCTGCCAAAACAGATAAGGTATCTGCCAACTCTGATACTCTTATGTCAAGCCCAACCACCTGTGGCAGTCTCGAGGACCACGCACTCCCTCTTGGAGCAGGAGCCGACATATCGTAGCCGGAAGGAAGCGGTACATCCGAAAGTGTTTCTGAGGGCATTTCGGATGCGATGACCTTTATCTGACGTAGTATATTCCGAGCCACCGGAATCTCACATTCAGGTTCTTCGCTAAGTGACACACGGATAGTATCACCTATCCCCTCTGACAGCAATGTGCCTATTCCGACAGCCGACTTTATACGGCCATCCTCCCCGTCACCTGCTTCTGTCACGCCCAGATGAAGCGGGAAATGCATGTCTTCAGCGTCCATGGCGATTACCAGACGGCGGACAGTCTCTACCATCACTGTAACATTTGATGCCTTGATTGAAATCACCACAGCCTTAAAATCATGTTTCAGGCACACACGCAGAAACTCCATAGCACTCTCCACCATACCGGCTGGAGTATCACCATACCGACTCATGATACGGTCCGACAAAGAGCCGTGATTCACCCCTATGCGCAATGCCGTACCATTCTCCCGGCACAAATCAAGCAGAGGCACCAATGCTTCCTCTATCTTAAGTATCTCGGAGGAATATTCCTCGTCGGTGAACTCAATCTTCTTGAACACACGCCCCGGATCCACAAAATTTCCGGGATTGATACGCACTTTCTCAACCCTCGATGCGGCGGCAAAAGCAGCCCTCGGATTGAAATGTATGTCAGCCACCAAAGGCACATTCACCCCGTCGGCACGAAGCTCGGCAGCAATCCGCTCAAGATTCTCCGCCTCACGGACACCTTGGGCAGTAAGACGCACTATGTCGCCGCCGGCATCGACTATCCTTTTGATTTGTGCGACAGAACTCTCTGTATCCATCGTACTGGTGGAGGTCATCGACTGTATTACTACAGGGTTCTTACCTCCAATATTGACATCACCGACTTTGACGCTCCATGTGGAACGCCTACGATAGTTTAAATCAGCCATTGCTTACTGTATATATTTGCCTCTGTCCGGTAGGGGGCAGAAACCATTAATCTACTTTAAAATCATACTTTACATCCTTCAGCTCCTCGTTTGCCTTGACAATTTTCTGTGAAAGCGTAGACCTGTATTTGTCAAATCTGGCAGCAAGTTCGGAGTCACCGAGCGAAAGTATCTGCACTGCCATCACAGCAGCGTTCATGCCGGCATTAATACCCACGGTCGCAACTGATATACCCGGAGGCATCTGCACGATAGAATAAAGTGCGTCAACTCCGTCAAGAGTCGAATTAATAGGTATGCCGATAACCGGCAGTGGAGTCATAGCCGCTATCACGCCCGGCAATGCGGCAGCCATACCTGCGGCAGCAATTATGACCTTGATACCACGTTCACGAGCACCGCACGCGAACTCTTCTACCTCTCTGGGGGTACGGTGGGCTGAAAGAGCATTCATTTCAAAAGGCACCTCCATCTGATTCAAAAAATCAGCCGCCTTTTTAAGTATGGGAAGGTCACTTGTACTCCCCATGATAATACTAACGATTGGTTTCATAATTATAGTAATTATTTTATTCCTTTTTTCTAATTAGCAAGAAATCTGTACGCTCAATGAATCATCGACAGAAGATACACGCATATGAAGCCGTTGGCAAAACCAAGTATCACCTGCCAGAGCGTATGGCGTCCGAGATATATACGGGCAGTCATAACAAGACCGGACACTATAATGATGCAGGAAAGCCATACATTCATATTATACAATGCATAGTGGGAGGCCACAATACGAAACATCAATGCGACGAGTCCTCCCATGGCAGCTGCATGGGCACTGATTTTCCACCACCGGTTCACCACTGTATTAATCACACATGCCAATGCGCCACCGACAAAAAACATCGGCAGCCACAGCGGTGCGTTAGCCTTGTAAAAGAAAAAGCCGCACCCTATATAGCACAGTATCGTTACTACATACGGAACTGTACGCTCTGTCCTGTCGTTCAATCCTGGCTCCTTGATGAAACCGGCACGATACATCGACACAATAGCCGATACAGGAATCAGGCACGTAATCACAAACGTGATACCTATAGCCGTCCATAGCAACGAGAGCGGAAGCAAGTGCAGGATGGTAAGAAATCCGGCGAGAGCCATCCCATAAGCCGGCACCAGCAGCGGCGAGAATAACGCCGAAAGTATCTGTGAGATTCTTTTCATATATTCTAAACGTATAAGTGCGTCAAATTTCTTTCCGTAAACGTGCAATCGGGATATTAAGACGCTCACGGTACTTAGCCACCGTCCGTCTCGCTATTTCATATCCTCTGTCATGCAGCAATCTCATAATGGCATCATCATTAAGCGGATGAGCCCGGTCCTCATTATCGACCAGATTCTTTATAACCGCAAGTATTTCCCTTGAAGATGTGTCATCCGAGTCATTGACACGCTCGTTGAAAAAGAATTTCAACGGATATATTCCACCCGGAGTGGCCACATACTTTCCCGCGGTAGCCCTTGAAATCACTGAAAGGTCATATCCTGTCTTATTGGCGATATCCTTCAATATCATCGGACGCAATTTGCTCTCATCCTCTGTCACAAAAAAATCATGCTGCCATCTGACGATCGCCGACATGACCTTGTAAAGGGTCTCCTGCCTGAGTCTCAACAACTCGATAAATCCTGCCGCCTCGTCCCTCTTGCGTGAGATGAACGCCATCGCCTCATTGTTGCGACCGGCACTTGTGCCGGCAAACGTCTCTCCGTCCGACACAAAACTCTCCTCGATAACAAGGTCGGGAATATTATTGACCAAAGTCAAGGTCAACACATTTCCCTCGACCTCAACATTGAAATCGGGTATTATATGTCGGGATTTATCCTCTGCATCGCTTCCGCCAAAATGACTGCCAGGCTTGGGGTCAAGCCCCCTTATCACTGAAACTGCCCGCTGAAGTTCATCCTTATCAACCCCCAGCATGCTTTTAAGCCGGTCATAATGGCGCAGGGAAAATATGTCGAAGTAATGCTCTACGATTTCAAGTGCCAGACTGTTTTCCTTAGTGACAGGCAAACGTTTTAGCTGAAGCACAAGGCAATCACGCAAATCCAACGCACATATACCGGGGGGGTCGAGTTCGCGGATTCGGTTGAACACGCTGCGGAGCTCATCCATCGTTATCTCCAGCCCGGCATTGAAGGCCAAGTCATCAAGAAGCTGAGAGAGCGTTCTTGTCAGGTACCCGTTGTCATCTATATTGCCTATTATGTATCTTGCCACAGCCAGCTGCGATTCAGGCATATCAGTCTCTGAGAGTTGAGCCATCAGACTATCCATCATGGAATTCACCTCAGCCACTGCCACCGGCTCAAAATACTCATCATTAACGCTATGATTACGAGCCTCCAACCGGTAGGTCGGAATATCATCCTCATCACGGTAATCAGCCATTTGAAGTTGCTCGGCGCTCTCGTCATAGCTGTCTGATTCGGTAATACTGTCAGCTCGGTCAGCCACCTCAAGGGCGGGATTATCATCCAGTTCGCGTCTGACCTCATCCTCAACTTCCGGACCGTTCATTTCAAGCATACGCACAAAACGCATCTGCAACGGCGACAACCGCTGCTGTAATTTCTGCGTCAACGATAGCTTCAATGACTCTTTCATCCCCTACTAAATTTCTATCAATGAATCATACGGAAAATCCTTAACGGCAACCTGCCCTATTACATCGTCCCATAGCATGGGGGACACTCCGTTACCCGGACGCTTGACCGCTATATTCTCTTCTGTGAAAACCTCGCCGCGACTTATATCACGTGCAGCGACAATGCTTTTACGGGCAACTTCAATATTCGGGCGCTCGCTTTCAGCCACAACCTTGTCTCCTGTCCCAAGTGCCATTTCTATATTCCGAACCGCCTTTACCATCTTCGCCAGTTCCTCCGGATTAAGAGATGCCCTGTGGTCAGGACCTGGCAGTGACTTGTCGAGTGTAAAATGCTTCTCAAGCACAGTCGCACCCAAAGCGGCTGCTGCGATCGGTACCTCGATACCTACCGTATGGTCGCTGTAACCGACTCCTCCTACATTCAATGCCCGCAGTGCATTCATTGCAAGAAGATTGACATCCTCCATCGGAGTGGGATACTGGGTGGTGCAGTGCAACAGATATATATCACCTCGGTTTATACCATTTTCAACAAGAATGTCAACGGCAGCCTCAACCTCAGCCAGAGTCGACATGCCGGTTGACAGAATGACTTTCCCTCCTTTTCGGGCTATCTTACGCAGGTATGGCAGATTTGTGATCTCTCCTGAAGGAATTTTCCAATAATCCATATCCAATTCCGACAAAGTGTCTATTGACACAAGGTCAAACGGAGTGCTCATAAAACCGATGCCGACTTCCTTACACAGTTGTGCAAGCTCGGAATAAGCAGATAGAGGCAAATGGATAGCCTTGCACATTTCAAGTTGTGACTGCTCATTACCGGTCGTCTCCTTCTGATATTCCGCTTTAGGAGCTATCGACGATATCACAAGTTCCGGAACAGCCGTCTGAAATTTTACATAGTCTGCTCCGGCTGCGGCTGCTTCACGAACCATTTTTCTGGCAAGTTCCATTGATGCATTATGGTTGACGCCAGCCTCAGCTATTATAATAATTTTTCCTTTCGATTTTTCCATCAGATGAAATCATTTATTAAAAACAACTTCTTCAAAGTAACGACAAATCAGTGTTCCGGGTTTGATTTCAGTCGCCGGGGCAGGGATTTTCCCCATTGCCTCCTCAACTATCATGCCTGGTATATCGGCTCCGGCATGGATTGAGCATACAACTCCACCGCCAAGGCGCGGATTGATTTCCATAAGCATCAATCTGCCTGTATCCTTATCACGGAGGAACTGAAGTGTGACCGCACCTCGAAGGTTCAGGGATTCAATGACCATACGTGAGGCTACTAATATCTCTTCATCCGCCACAGTCATGGTCTTTGACACTTCGCCGCCTATGACTTCAAGCCTTACTCTCGGGCTCACACAAACCACTTCGCCACTCATGGATATGTAACAATCCACAGTATACTCCGTACGGTTACGTATGTATTCCTGTATCAGATAGTCATCCGCACATTCCTGTATCTTCCTGAAATCCTTGGCATTCTCAATCACTTTGATACCCTTTGATGCAGAACCGTGTCTTGGCTTGGCTATCAATGGCAACAACTCGCAGTCAGCGGAAACGGTGAGAGGTACAGGTATACCATGCTTCTCAAAAATCTTGGCTGATTCCACCTTGTCAAACAATCTTTCAGCCATCGATGGGTCTACTACAGGAGCCCAGACATCACCGTAAACTTCCATATATGAGCCTGCGACTCCGACGGCACCGTCCACAAACGGAAGCACCACATCAATCTTATATGAGTCCACCACATCATGAAGATGCTCCAGCAAATCGGGAGCAGTCCATTTCCGCCCGGGAATCACCTCTCCTATTGCAGCGACAGGCACCTCCAAATCAAGTTCGTAGCTGAATATCTTAAGATTCAGCCCTCTTCTCTCAGCCGCTTCAATAAGCTTGCGTCCGAAAGACACACGTTTGGCACCTCCCAGAAACAGCACATTAAGAGTTATGGATTCTGTCACCATCACACGTTGTAAATACCGGATTTATACTTTGCGAGATTCTCTTTTCTGGTGAACCAGTCTATCGTCTCCGCAAGACCCTTTTCCAAATCATATCTCGGACTCCAGTCAGTAAGCGATTTTATAAGAGTGTTGTCACCGCAAAGACGGAACACCTCGCTACCCGAAGGACGAAGACGCGCAGGATCTACCACATACTTCACATCCTCACCCATAAGTCGAGCTATGGTCTCGAGCGTGTCCTTCATAGACACTTCCGTTCCAGTAGCAATATTAATTTCTTTCCCTTCGATACCCTCAGCTCTGCCAAGAGCGATGAAACCGGCAGCGGTATCCTTCACGAAATTAAAGTCTCGTGTCGGTGACAAATCCCCTACTTTTATCTCCCGCTCACCGGAGGCTATCTGGGTAATAATCGTCGGTATTATGGCACGCGCACTCTGGCGGGGACCATATGTATTGAACGGACGCGCCACCACAACCGGGAGATTAAAAGCGTTGTAGAAGCTCAGCGCAATCGCGTCAGCGCCGATTTTGGTGGCACTGTAAGGAGACTGGGGCTGTTTAGGATGCTTCTCGTCAATCGGCACATATCTTGCAGTACCGTAAACCTCACTTGTCGATGTGACTACCAGTCTTTTCACACCGCAATCACGTGCCGCCTGACACATATTCAATGTGCCCTTGATATTGGTATCCACATAACTGTCAGGCGCAACGTAACTGTAAGGTATAGCTATCAATGCTGCCAAATGGTAGACAGTAGCGCATCCCGCAGTTATGTGACGGCAGAAATTCGGGTCACGGACATCACCGGTCACCACTTCCAGGTCAGAATTGTCCACATCTTCAAGCCATCCCCAATTATTGAATGAATTATATTGGCTAAGCGCCCTTACCGAGTACCCCTCGTCAAGCAAAGCCTCAACAAGGTGAGACCCGATAAAACCGTCCGCTCCGGTCACAAGCACTTTTTCCTTCTGATTAGTCATATTTAATGTTTTGAATATTCTTTTATTAATTATGGAACTTTATGTAGGAAATACATATACTCTACTCCATCCTCACCACGATAACTTACCTGCAATTTCCTGGAATCAAGCCTCATGATATCAAGTTTGGTGACTCCGTGCTCCACCAGATGCAAATCTTCGGGTGGAGAGAAATTCTCGTCCCCATAATCGGCATGATGAGTAAAATCGAGTATAATCACATCGCCATCACGCCTCCACGTGCCAATGTAGTCAGAAAAATCCATATATGTGAATATTTCCTGAATACGCACTATATTGCTCTGGAATGCCCAGGTATAAACCTCGACATCTCCATTGTACAATTCCAGTTCAAGTCCGTCGGCAGTCAGAGTATCAAGTCTCCAGTCACCGAACAAATCTCCGATATCACCATTGTTTCTGGTGCATCCGGCAGATATGAATCCGGCGACAAGTATAATCAGTATCTTTTGAATCAACCTCATAGCTCTGTACTGTATTCATAAATTAAGCACACCGTCATAACGGACTGAAACCAATGCTCCCGCCATATTACAAGGCATCGAGCCACGGTCAACTTCAATCTGTCCGGTCACAGAGAGACCCTTCAGATTACGGACCCGCCATACAGCCTCAACCATTACCGAAGTTGAATTAATCGGGACAGGAAGAAGCACCTTACCGCTCCCCCATGCCTTACGGTATCCGGCTTTGACCCGGTAGTCAATATCATCGGTAACAGCTCCTTCCACACCGACATGTATGCCTCGCATCGCATTCGCCATGAACGCCGGATAGCCGTTGAGATTATATATCGGAGCCATAAATGCCGGTGAACCAATAGCCATACCATAATTGGCATACGAACGATGTGCCGTATTATTATAATAATCATCCGCGCCGGATGCATGACCAGTGATAGTCACACCATCATGGTCAGCCGGGGCGAAATGTATCGGTCCGCTTTGGTTTGTATAATCCATATACTCAATCACGGCTCCATTGAGTATACCTTTGGTAGCCGACTTATATTCTATACCCCATAAACCATCCCAGCCATTGAGTTTCCCTATGCCGGAACCATCCGTCCAGAGCCAGGAAAAATAAGCGGCAAATTCCGCACCCGATTTCAGACGATAACGGGCTTTCATATCCCACGACCCGAGATGCTCACCTGTATAGAACCCCTCCCCTCCATCCTGTGTAGGGACAAGCATTTTGATAAATGTCTTGAATTTCACAGGATAGTTAATGGTGCGTGAAAGCTGACCGTTACGATATATTTTCTCCTCTCCGCCAAATATTCCGGCTGCTTGCATCCCGAATGTAACCGAGAATGGTTGCGACGGCATAGACCGGAAGTAGCAACGTTTATAGTTGTACCACTCACCATCGACTATATGGTAGTTATAGAAGTTGTAATGGTTATCATTCCAGTCGTTGTCTACAAACTTTCCATAGCCGACTTCACCCTGAATCTGTACCCAGCCATCAGTAAATGGGATATCCTGAAAATCCACGAATCCGGCTCGGACCTGCGGAATAGGACGGGCATTCCCGCTCTCTATCACGTCTCCGCTCGTTAGATTCCGGTTAAGCAATGCTGATTCACGCTCTTTCATACCGGCTGTAAGAAACAATCCACGGTACTTGATTTTCCCGTAAAGCTGCTGAATCCATAGCGGTGACAGAGCAAGAGCATGTTTAAACCATCCTTTCTCCGGACTATATCGCTCATAGTCCGTCTTTGATGCGTAGCCTCCGGCAATATCCAATCCAAAACCGTAGTCAAACCGGTTTCCATTCTCGACCGGCTTCCAGACACATGCTTCCACCTGAGCGTTATATCGCTGGGTAACACGTCCGTGCCGAAGCGACGATATGTAATATGGCGAGAAATCACCACTTCCCCCTCCAGCTGTAAAAGACGCTTCATAGTTAAGAGGGTATATCCCCCATGACGCCAACGGAATCAGCATCATAGAGAACGCCATCAGAAGTATCTCTCGATTTACTATCTTCATTGCCGGTATCGGATGAGTTATATTGCAAAATTAATCAAATTCTTCCGAATATCCACACAAATAATCAAGTAACTCTCAGGGGATGTATAAATTTAAATGCGTGTATATAACTATACCCCCCAGATGCTATCCGACATCAACACATTTGAAGGAGGTATCAATGCAGAACCAACCGACAGGCATCTCCAATCAATTTCCTAATATATTCCGACCCGTATGACAACGGAATAGCCGAACTGTGTCTCAATGTAAAAATCCGAGCAGTCGATTTAGTATCAAGCGCAGCAATCGCCGACTCGGCACCCTGACGAGGGGTATATACTAACGGTCGGAATAAAACACGACTAAGCCAGTCCACAAATCTATTACCCATGGTTATCATTCCCGTATCAACTATCCACGGGTCGGAACAATTGACACGCACGCCGGCTTCATGCAGCCGCTCAGACAACATGAGCGCATAGGCTGTAAGCATCTTCTTACTTCTGCCATACGTTACAAACCTATTGTGACGATTGATTGAAAGGCTTCTCCATTCCGGGCTGAATCGGGCTATGCGCCGTGTCATGGATGTGGTAAAAACCACACTTGCACCCTGGCACAATCGGTCAGCCAACAACTCGGTGAGAAGCATCGGCGACATAAAATTTGTCTGTGTAGCTGATTCAAATCCGTCATCGGTAACACGCACATCGGATGGCATTGTCCCGGCATTATGGATCAAAGCCTTGACAGTCCACCTACGAACGATAACCTCTTCCGCAAAAGCCTTTACTGAAACAAACGATTCCAAATCCAACGGCATTGCCAGTATTTCCTTGTCAGGATAAACAGCTTTCATACCGGCAGCGAGTAATGATGCCTTTCCCACATTCCGACAAGCGAGAATAACGGTTTCAACCTCCAGTCTGTCACACAATTCCTCAACTATAGCCTTCCCTATACCTCCTGTAGCTCCTGTGACTATGTATACACTCTTTGCCATATGTTATTTGCTATTCATCCTGTCAAGCAACCGAGTCTTTATCAGCATCCTCGCCCATTCAGGCAGCGAAGCAACCGCCACTATCGATACCCTATTGATGACACCGTTGATATACTGCGCCTTGCGGCTTAAAGTCCTGGTCAAGGCATTCTTCACAAATTTTTGTGGGGTAGTCAACACCCCTAAGCGGACACCAAGTCTCTGCAGATTCTCCGGCAAGCCGAAAAGCCCGGTAGCAATTCCACCCGGACAAGCCACTGTTACCGAAACACCCTTACGTTTCATCTCTATTCTATACGCACGGGAAAAAGTGCGTATATAGGCTTTGGTAGCTGCATACATCGCAATTCCCGGCATAGGCATCCAACACGACATTGATGACATGTTCAATATGTATCCATCGCCTGCCTCTGCCATCATCGCTCCGACCATGCGTGTGAGGTGCGTCACAGCACGCACATGAAGGTCAATATACAAATCAAGACGTGACTTCCCCATATCCTCTACCGCTTTGAAGTCAAAAATACCGGCATTATTAACCAGGAGCACCGGTATCACTCCGGCATCCCGGATATGCTTCAACACTATGTCTACAGCATCATTACCGGTAAGGTCAAGTGGAATAGCAATCACCTTCACGTTAAATCCGAACGCCAACCTATGTTCCACCATGGCAAGTTCTTCGTCCTGATTGCTAACAATGATAAGATTACACCCGGCAGCGGCAAGTTCTCGGCTGAACTCCAGTCCGATACCTGAAGATGCGCCCGTAACCAAAGCCCATTTGCCTCTCAGGCGTTCCAGGCGGCTCATGACTGGCGTGATTTAATGCGCTCAATCTCCCTGCAAAGAGACTCCGGGAGGTCCTTGACACACTTGTGGCATGCCATTTCACGCGAATACATTCTGCCAATGCAATAATTCACATGCTCGCAACCGGAGGATTCAACCCCGTCACGCATACGGTTGACAAAATCAGGCATCGCAAGGAGAGCTCGTCCCATCTGCACAAACTCGAATCCCTCGTCAAGAACCTTCTCGACAGACGCACGGGTCGACGCACCACCTACATATATCAACGGTAAATCAAGTTCCCTGCGGAATATTTTCGCATCATCAAGAAAATAGCACTCCTTGTAAGGTACCGATGGAATCATCATCCTGCCAAACATCCTGACACCGTATTTCAGCCACCAGCAATCCATATAATGGGTCAATGCTCCGATAGGCATTTCACCGCGCATCACATACATAGGCGCCTTGCTGACAAAACCTCCACTCAGCACAAGTGCATGCGCTCCGAGTTTCTCAAGTTCCTTAGCTATTATTATGGCATCGTCAATCTCTATACCACCTTTGAATCCGTCACGCATATTAGTCTTTACCACAACTCCAAGGTCACTTCCGGCAGCCTTCATGACTTCCTCCATGCATATACGCATAAACCTCATCCGATTGTCAAGCGAGCCTCCCCACTTATCACGGCGATGATTGGTGTATGGCGAGAGAAACTGGCTAATCAGGTAGCCGTGTCCCGCATGGATTTCCACACAGTCCATTCCGGCATCCCTGGCAAGACGCACAGCGTCGCCAAATGATTTTGACATTGCCACAATCTCATCGTCCCCCATCTTCCTGACAGGTGTGGGAGAATATATGTTAAATCGGCCCGAAGCTGAGATTGGCGTTTCACCGGCGGTTGACTTATGCGACATATTACCGCAATGTCCAAGCTGAATGGACACTTTGGCACCTGTAGCATGTATCGAGTCTGTGATATCGCGCAGGGCAGGAATAATAGCAGGGCGCATCCACAATTGCCGGGGGAACGAAAGCCCATTGCGGGTCACTGAGGCATAAGCGATAGTAGTCATTCCTACTCCGCCTTCCGCCACTGAAACATGATAGTCCTTAAGCATTTGCGACGGACTGTTACCGGGGCACATTCCTTCAAAAGCCGCTGAACGTATGGTACGGTTACGCAATGTCACCGGACCGATATTTGCCGGTGTAAAAAGTAATGAATCTGAATACATAGCTTGACAACGTGATGACTGGTTGGAAAAAATCGGAATCCTTTAATAGATATAAGGAAGTATGCGGCGTGTATTAAGCGAAACAAACTCATCTCCAAATTCCGCCGTATAGCGGGAATGTATCTTGGATGCCCTCGGCGCAAGATTTGCAAATGTCCACAGCGCAAATACCGCGCCCGCCCATGACCATGTGAGTATGGCAAATCCGGTCCATTCCACAAATTCGCCAAAATAATTGGCGGAGGAAACATACCTGAACAACCCCTTACGAGGTATGTAGTGCCGTGTATCACCCGGTCGACGAAGATTACGAATCACAGAGTCACTATGGATATTGACTGCCA
Source organism: uncultured Duncaniella sp. (assembly GCA_958352885.1). Lineage (GTDB taxonomy): Bacteria > Bacteroidota > Bacteroidia > Bacteroidales > Muribaculaceae > Duncaniella. The sequence continues at coordinate 14,160 of CATWQI010000012.1, read as the reverse complement.
TACCGAACAAGAACACTACTGTGCCAAGTATAAATTGCCATGAGCAGAGCCACGATGCTTGGTAAAAATCAGCCGGAGAGATGTAAAAAATCCATCCTCCCTGCATCAGTGCATTGAGGAGATTAAAGACCACACCCATAAATATGATGCTTAGAGGCATTTTGCCCTTGGTGCGGATAAGAAACGGGAATATGAAAGAACGCTGGAAATAATGAAGCTCGAAAAGAAGAAACATAACCAAGGGTGCCACTTCCCACCGTCGGGAAGAGAACCACCACAATGCAGCCATGGCAACAAATACAGGAGCCTCCATAATCACCCACCCTACACGATTGTTTATGACCGGCCCCCACTTGCGGGTATACATCATTCCATAACCTGCCTCAACAAACTGAAGCGCCACAAAGACTATGACAGCGGTGACCGTCATCCCAATCAGGAACAAGTCAAAGAGATGAGTTGTAACCATATTGCACTTTGATAGTTATTTATCTTGGATTTACTTCATTTCCATATTACTGCCAACCACCCCCCAATGCTTTATACAGCTGGACGAGCGCCAATTGTTTTCCACACAACGCATTGCTAAGTCCCACCTGGGCGTCAAAATAGCTACGCTGGGCGTCAAGCACATCAAGGTAACCGATTACACCATTGATATACTGAAGCTGGGCGAGCTCCATTGTTGTCTTCGAGGATTTCTCCAGCTGCGCCATGGCCTCGCATATTGATTTCGTCTTATTAAATGCGACGATAGCATTACGGGCTTCCGTAAAGGCGTTCATCACAGTCTTTTCATAGTTATAGCATTCCTGCTCATAAACATGCTGCTGCGCCCGGTAGGCTCCTTGCCTGCGACCCATATCAAATATTGGTCCGAGAAGAGCGCCGCTGAGAAAATACATCGGAGACTTGAAAAGATTTGAAAATTCCTCGCTTTCGACACCATATTGGGCTGTAAGAGTAAGACGCGGAAACCTGTTTGTATACGCCACGCCCACAGCGGCATTGGCGGCAATCAGGCTCTGTTCGGCAGCACGTACGTCAGGACGGCGCTCAAGCAGGGTAGACGGAAGACCGACAGGAAGGCTGACAACATCCGCAATGTCACCCAAGCTGCGACTTCTGGATATCTTGAAATCAAGATTGCCGCTGAGATATGCAATCTCATTCTCCATCATGGCGATATCCCTTTCAAGGACGGGAAGATGAGTGGCAGTACGTGCGTATTCCATCTGCGCCTGCTGATAAGAAGTCTCGGCAGTCAGACCACCTTCAAAACGGAGTTTGGCAAGACGCACCCCTTCCTCTCTGGCCTTGAGTGTCTGGCGCACAATAGACAGCTCATTGTCCATTGCCACAAGCTCAAAATAGTCCTGAGCCACGCGGGCAATGAGACTTATAAGCACCGCTCTCTGATTCTCGATGCTTCCAAGCACTTTTGCCTTCGCCTCATCATTAGCCCAACGCAGATTTCCCCATAAGTCTACTTCCCAACTCAAAGTCGCCTTGATTCCTATTTCGGGGTCATTGGTATAGTTGTCCCCACCATAATTCAAAGCCTCCTTCTGAGTATACGCATTGCCACTAAGCTGCGGGTACAATGAAGCGGTATTCACCCTCTTGCGTGCCGCCATCTCCTTCACCTTTGCTTCGGCAATTTTAAGCTCCTTATTATTGGCTATGGTGACACGTATCAAATTCTGCAGTGTTGTGTCAGTATAAATTTCCCACCACTGCATCTCGGCAATCGAAAATGAGTCCGCTTCAAATTCCGGCTCAAATTGCTGAGGCATGTATACCTGGGGGCGAGTATATTTTTGCCCGAGTTTACATGAACCGACCGCAAATGAAACCAACAATGCAATTATTACTGATATATATTTCGATGTCGTCTTATTCATATAACAACCAAAAAAGTTAACATTAATCAACTGACTGCGCAAGCTTCTTCTTTTTCTTTGGCATGAATTTCTCCACACTTCTATATACAATCACAAAGAAAAACGGCACAAGCAACGCACCAAATATCACGGCAAATATCATGCCGAAGAAAACGCCCGTACCTATTGCCTGGCGACTTGCCGAACCAGGACCGGAGGCAAGCACAAGCGGCAACATACCCAGAATGAAGGCAAGCGAGGTCATAAGAATGGGACGGAATCGCAACTTCGACGCATATAGAGCAGATTCCAACGCACTCACACCTGCATCAGCCTGTTTCTTGGCGAATCCGACTATAAGAATCGCATTCTTAGCCGCCATGCCCATAAGCATCACAAGACCAATCTGGAAATATATGTCATTCTCAAGTCCACACACCCACGAACCGAGATAGGCACCCAAAGCAGCTACCGGCAATGATAGAATCACAGCCACAGGCACACTCCAGCTCTCATAGAGCGCAGCAAGGAAAAGGAACACGAACACCAGTACAAGCAGGATTACAATTCCAGTCTTACCTCCCGCCTGCTTCTGCTGATAGGAAAGTCCGCTCCACTCCACCCCAATATTTTCAGGCAAATGGTCACGCACTATACTCTCAATCTCTGCCATAGCCTCTCCGGAGCTATACCCTTTCGCAGCCTCTCCTCGCACCACAGCCGCATTGAACATGTTAAAGCGCTTAAGATTACCCGGACCTGTGGTAAAGGTGGCAGTTCCAAGCGATGTCAGAGGTATCATAGTATCACCGGCGCCTCTAACGAAATAAAGATTTATATTCTCACGATGTTCTCTATACGGAGCCTCAGCCTGAAGGTAGACACGATAGATGCGGTTGAACATATTGAAATCATTGACATATACAGAACCCGTGTATGCTTTCATTGTCGAAAAGACATCCGCAAGAGGCACCCCGGCAAACTTTACTTTGTCACGGTCCACATCAAAATACAACTGTGGGATATCCGACTGCAACGATGACGACAAACCTGTCAGAGCCTTAGAGCGTCCGGCATATTCCATCACCGTATCAATGGCGTTCTCAAGATCCTCGAGAGTCGCATCGTTTCTTGCCTCAAGCTGCATCTCGAAACCGCCGGACGAGCCTAAACCGGGTATTACCGGAGGACGTGAAAGATAAACCTTACATTCAGGATACTCCGACATATCCTTACGTACCTGAGCCATTACAGCATCGACAGTCTGTCCGTCGCGCTCTCCCCATGGCTTAAGTATCACCGTCAATTCACTGCGTGACTGGCTGCTTCCAACCTGCGAACTGCTTCCCGCCACACTCTGGACATATTCCACAGCAGGATTATCCATCAGATAGCTCACAGCTCTTTCCGTTACCATGCGTGTACGTTCAAGCGTAGCACCCTCGGGAAGCTCCAGCTCCACCTTGAAGTATCCCTGGTCCTCAACCGGGAGAAAACTTGACGGCATGAATCTATCTATCATAACTATCACTCCCATCATTACCACAAAGCCGACCAGTACCCGCTTTTTATTTCGTATAAGAATCTGTATGATATCAAGGAATTTGGAAGTGCCACATGCAAGACCTTCATTAATTTTTCGGAACACCACATTTTTCTTGCCGCCATGCTCCGGCTTCAGTATCAGAGAGCACATAACAGGACTCAATGTAAGAGCCACCACAGCAGATAATAGCACTGAGACAACAATAGTCACCGCAAACTGGCGATAAAGCTGACCGCTGATACCTCCAAGGAAGCATACCGGCACAAACACAGCAGCCAGGACAAGCGATGTCGCTATGATAGGACCGGTCAATCCCGCCATTGCCTTTTTTGTAGCTTCGTATGGGGACATGTGTTCCTCATCCATGGTATATTGCACATTCTCCACAACCACAATAGCATCGTCGACCACTATACCGATGGCAAGCACCAGACCAAGAAGTGTCAGCATATTGAGCGAAAATCCGAATATCAGCATAAAACCGAAAGTACCTACCAAGGATATAGGCACCGCAACCAATGGAATCAATGTAGCTCGCCAGCTCTGTAAGGAAAAGAACACGACAATAATCACAAGGAACAACGCCTCAAACAGAGTTTTGTAAACCTCATGAATTGACTCGGCAATGTAAGTCGTCATGTCAAACGGAATGTCATAATCCAGCCCGTCCGGGAAACTGGCACTTATCTCCTTCATCGCTTCCTTGACCTTTTCAGCCACTTCCATCGCATTAGCACCCGGCAACATGTATATGGCAAGCACAGCCGCATTCTCTCCATTGATACCGCTCTCTGTGTTATATGACTGAGCTTCAAGCGATATACGAGCTACGTCACGTAAGCGGATAATAGAACCGTCAGAATTCGCACGTACTACCACATCCTCAAACTGCGACACAGAGGAAAGACGCCCCATGGTTGTAATCGGGATGGTGACATCGAGACCTTTTGTAGGCTGCTGACCGAGCACACCGGCTGCCGACTCGCGGTTCTGATCCTTCAACGCCTTCTGCAGGTCGGCGACAGTTATACCAAGATTGGCAAGTTTGTCAGGCTGCACCCAAATCTGCATGGCATAGTAACGGCTGCCAATGTTTGCCACACGTCCGACACCAGGAATACGGCGAAGCAGATCCAGGACATTCAAAGTAGCGAAGTTACTCAGATATATCTCATCAAACTTAGGGTCACTGGACGTAAGACAGATAGTCAGCAACTGGCTCGAAGCCTGCTTTTCAACCGAAATACCATTCTCCACCACCTCAGCTGGAAGACGTGATTCAGCAAGTTTCACACGGTTCTGAATCTCCACAGCTGCAAGCTCAGGAGATGCAGAAATGTCAAATGTCACAGTAGCTGAGAAACCGCCGGAATTTGTGGATGACGATTCCATGTAAAGCATCCCCGGAGTTCCGTTGAGCTCCTGCTCAATAGGAGTTGCCACTGCCTGTGACACAGTCAGGGCACTTGCACCGGGATAGGAAGCACTTATCTTCACCACCGGAGGTGTTATCTGCGGATACTGATCCACAGGAAGCATTGTCAAACCTATAACTCCAATGATGACAATGAGTATGGATATGACCGCCGAAAATACCGGGCGGTCAATAAAAAAATTTACCTTCATAACAATCTGACATCAAGAGATGGAATCAGTAGAGTTATCCCCTGCCTCATCCTTGAATTCCTTATCGCTTACTTTTACCTTTATACCGGGCGAAAGCTTGTGCTGCCCCTCAATTACAATATTCTCTCCAGGTGTTATACCCCTTTCCACCACCATGTTATTCTGAAATTCCGGACCAAGTTCTATAAAACGCTTTTCCACCGTAGAATCCGGTCGCATCACATATACATATGCTCCTCCCTTTTCAATTATAATAGATCGCCGGGGAACCACAGTTGCTTTCTCACGCACATCGAGGAGCAAACGAACCTTTGTAAACTGACCGGGAAGTATCGCCCTATGCGGATTGGGCATCTCAGCGCGGACAGAGAATGTACCGGTTTGCGGGTCAACCTGCGGATCTGCGAAATCGACAAGACCTTTATAAGGATATTCAGTATTATCTGCCAGGGTTATGGTCACATAAGGCTGCCAGGACCTATTTTTATCTCGTGAGCTGAAATCCACATTTCGCTCCTTGCTTTTGAGATAGTCAAGCGCTGTCATGCTGAAGTCAATCAGCACCGTGTCACTTTTCACGATTGTGGCAAGCAATGATTTTCCACCGGGACCGACCAGGGTTCCGATATCAGCGTTGCGCTCGCTTATGTAACCGGAGAGTGGTGAACGTACCGTCGTATACCCAAGTTCAAGCTGTGCCTGCGCCAAGTCCGAACGGCTCATAGCGACCGATGCGTTAGCCACGTTGTAGGCTGCCACCGCATTATCATAGTCAAGCTGGCTGGCTGCATTCTGCTCATATAGTGGGCGGATACGTTCCAAGTCACGTTTTGCTTTCTGAAGCTGAGCTTCATCCTTCTGAAGCTGAGCCTTAGCCTTATCAACTTTAGCCTTATACTGGTCACGGTTTATCACAAACAGAACCTGATCCTTTTTGACAGGAGTACCCTCCTCAAAAAGCATGCTTTCAAGATAACCTTCCACTCTGGCTCGAACTTCAACAAACTGCTGGGCTCGGGCTCTGCCAACATATTCGCCATAAATCTCCACATCCTCACATTCCGAAGGAGAAACTGCAACTACCGGTTCCTCCGGAATTTGTTTCTTACAGCCTGTAAGTACGCTTAAAACCAGGCATATGACCGACAAAGACCTTATCATTGATGATTTTAACACTAAATTATTTTTTAATTTCATGATTGGTAACAACTTAAATTACCGTTTTGCAATTTGCGGTTACAAATATCGGAATAGATGAATTTTCCTCCATATTTACACTTGCAAATATAACAAAAAAACACCTCCATTGTTTAACATTTACATCATTTTTATCCGCCGATACAATTTATTAATATTATTTTGCGCTAATTTGCACAACAAAAAATAACTGATTCATAAATACATATAACGACATCCATGGTTCTGCCTATGGCATTACTCTGCAACAGAATGCCTATGAATTATTGCTAATTCTGCTCCATCTGACGCCTGTAATCCGTTGGGCTCTGACCTGTGGCACGCTTGAACATCCGTGTGAAGTGCGCCGGATACTGGAACCCGAGTTCATATGCAATGACACTTATATCGTCGGTTGATATTGCAAGCCTATGCTTTGCCACATCTATCATTCTCCGCATAATCAAGGTCTTTGGAGTCATACCGGTCTCACGCTTTACAAGGTCACTGAAATATTTCGGCGTAAGATTTGCTTTCTCTGCAAATTCCGCCACAGTAGGTATACTGTCATTTGTACTACCTGCATCATAATATTCTTTTAACCGGCGTTCAAACTGAGCTACAATCTCGGAATTTACTTTGTGGCGGGTTATGAACTGCCTGTCATAGAACCTATGCAGATACTCAAGCAGGAGCTGAATATTGGCTGACAGCACTGACGCCGAATGGCTGTCAACGGGATGTTCAAGTTCCATATCTATCTTCTGCAGGCAGTCAAGGTATATTTTTCGTTCGCTTTCGGAAAGATGAAGTGCCTCCATCTGTGAATAATCAAAGAAATTGAATGAAGCGATCTTCTCCCCAAGCGGTGTGCCGTATATCAAATCAGGATGAAACAACAGACCTATCACGTCAGCTGAAGTCTCCCCTTCAAGCATCTCGACATCTATCACCTGACCGGGAGAAAAGCTTACTATCGTCCCCTCTTGGTAATCATATGTCTTCCTGCCATACTTTATAGTGCAATTCACACCATTTTTCAAGAACAATGCGTATACTCCATAGTTAATCCTGATATGATTGACAAGCTGACTCGCTTCCTTCAAATCAACTACAGTGACAAGCGGGTGACGTGTCGTGAAACCGTACAATCTGTTATACGCATCTATCGAATCGAGATTTACTATTCTGTTTTCCATACTGATAAATAATATTTATATCGGGTGCTTGGCAACTGCAAAATTAAGGTTATTTCCTGACATTACACAGCTATCGCCAAATTTGGTAAGCATTTGCGAAATATTGGCAAAACAGTATTAAAAATAATGGTGTTATTTTGCATCATGAAAAATCTATTATTGTCCGCAGCTCTGATTACCGGAGCCATTAACACAAACGCTCAAAATATGAACGACTTGAACTCTAATTTATCTGTCGCCCCGACTGCACAGATATCATTAACTCAGGAATGGGACAAAGTATTCCCCAAAAGTAACAAAGTCAATCACAGGAAAGTAACTTTCGTAAACCGCTATGGTATAACTCTGGCGGCTGACATGTACACTCCTAAAGGAGCAAATGGCAAACTTCCTGCAATCGCTGTCAGCGGGCCATTTGGAGCAGTTAAAGAGCAGGCGAGTGGTCTGTATGCGCAGCAACTGGCAGAACGAGGGTTTATTACCGTCGCTTTCGACCCGTCATTTACAGGCGAAAGCGACGGTATGCCACGCAGGGTCGCATCACCCGATATAAATACCGAAGATTTCTCTGCAGCGGTTGATTTTCTATCGGTACAGCCCGATGTGGATTCAGACCGTATCGGTATCCTCGGCATATGCGGATGGGGCGGTTTCGCCGTAAACGCAGCCGCCAATGACACCAGAATAAAAGCGGCTGTCGCATCTACTATGTATGACATGTGCCGAGTTACAGCCAATGGATATTTTGATACCGAAAACAATGCCGAAGCCCGCTACAAAGCTAAAGAGAGCATGAACGCACAAAGGACAGAGGATTACCGTAACGGATTCTACAAAAGAGCCGGAGGAGTACCGGATACGATACCTGATGACGCCCCACAGTTTCTAAAGGATTATTACGACTATTATAAGACTGAACGAGGTTATCATCCCCGCAGCGGCAATTCCACAGACGGTTGGAATGCAACCTCCTCTCTGCCGTTTATCAATTTCACTCTTTGCAACCGAGCTCCGGAAATCCTGAATGCCGTAATGATACTTCACGGAGAGAAAGCTCACTCTCGCTACTTCGGGGAGGATACTTTCAGGCTTCTGCAAGGAGCCAATAAGGAACTGCTTATTATCCCAGATGCCAGCCATACAGACTTATATGACAATCTTAACAAGATTCCATTTGATAGAATTGCTTCCTTCTATAATAAATGGATGCCTGAAAAATAAGCTACTACGCAGGAACAACAGATGAAATACCTCACAACAATCATTACCGCAATTATTCTGACTTTTAATGTTATGGCTCAGGAAAAAACAACAGAACCAACAACTCGTGTCAAAGTGACACAAACGGCAGGACGCCAGCAACTTGGTGAATTTGCCCCTGAATTCGCGCATCTCAATGATGATATACTCTTCGGCGAGGTTTGGAGCCGAAACGATTTGCTCTCCCTGCGTGACCGCAGCCTTGTTACCATCACCGCTCTGATCGCCCAAGGGATAACAGACAATTCCCTGACCTATCATCTACAGACCGCCAGGAAGAACGGGATTACACGCTCGGAAATCTCCGAGATTCTGACGCATTTGGCTTTTTATGCCGGATGGCCTAAAGCCTGGGCGGCATTTAACCTTGCCAAAACTGTATGGGAGGATGATAGAATTGAAAAAGTTGTAGCCGGCAGTGACTCTCCAGGGCTGGAAGAATATCGCCGTTCCATATTCTTTCCAATCGGAGAACCAAACACTGCATATGCAAAATATTTTACAGGTCAAAGCTATCTTGCTCCTATATCCACGGACCAAATACAATTCTTTAATGTCACATTCGAACCTGGCTGCCGTAACAACTGGCATATACACCATGCTACGAGCGGAGGTGGTCAGATGCTGGTCGGAGTCGGCGGCAGAGGATGGTATCAGGAAGAAGGCAAACCTGCTCAGGAGATACTTCCAGGTACAGTCATTCACATACCTGCAAATGTGAAACATTGGCATGGAGCTGCAGCGGATAGCTGGTTTTCACATCTTGCATTCGAGATTCCGGGTGAGAATCTGAGAAACGAATGGTGCGAACCGGTTACTGACGATGAATACCATCTATTGAAATAATGTCACCCTGAAATCAACTCTATCAAATGCCTATGACATTACAGAGCTGAAAGAATTAAATGGTCAAAGACCGGTATATTAGATGGAATCCCGGTCTTTGACCATTTTAAAGTATCTGCAAACTTATCTCCACGTCACAGACTCATTCAGAATATTGCCGTCCATAGCATTAATAGCTGTAAAAGTGCCACCATTAATGTTGAGCTGAATCCTGTTTCTCAGACTTTAATTGACATACTTCTTGCATTCTGACCATATAAATCTACATTAAGAAGCTCTATCCGGGAAACAAAACATTTAATTTCTTATAGCTTAGACCTCTATATTCGGATTTATTGCTTTGAGATGAGCTATAAACCCATCACGGTCGTCAGGCGATATCTCAAGCGGAGCATAGCTTTTAAGCACAGAGCGGTCATTAAAGCTGATTGAGACACGCAGATGCGACATTCCGGCTGTAGCAAGAAAACCTTTAGTCTTCCTTACTCCTTTAATTTTGGCTATCGGCAGCCGGGTTGGACTGAAAAATTGGTATACCACCAGGTCATTCCCGTCAATTTCATACCAGCAACCTCGAATGATAACAACAATAAAGGCTGTCATAGCACTACCCATGATAATTCCGAACCACCTCATATTAGGCTCTAATACCGTTAGCCATATTACGCCAAGCATGCCAATCAGAATCAGCAAAAGCCACCAGTCTATCTTTGAGCGATAAATAGTCTTTCCCATGTGTCGTCTCTGTTTTTTCAAATGTTATATTATGTAAAGAGTAGCAATATGCCGAAAACTGGAGCCGATAGTGAATCTTAAATACGGCGCAAGCAGCATATATTCTGATGGTAAAGTTACTAAAAAAAATAGTGATTACCAAAATAAATAAAATGAATATTCACTGTTAGTTAATTTGCTCATTTGAAATACTGACTCGAGAAATATCAGTAACAGATATATTTCTCGGTCTGTGATATTAAACTTTACGACAACCAAACTGTCCAATAAAATGTTAAATGAACAAGCCTGAAACGCTAAGTGACAATCACGCTCCGAGACTGGCACTAAATCAACACTAAAATTATTATGATCAAAACTATTGTATCATCATGCATCGGCATTTGCTGTGCAATGTCTTGTTTTGGGAGCAGTAATCCCACCCTGCGTTTTGACGAATCGAATTTCAGAATTGATTCAATCACCATGCCTATGGGCAATGTAGTAAAGTACAAAGCGTACGAAGGCATCTACTACGTTACGAATGTGGAAGATTCCGCATATCAGAAGCTCAACATTTACGTTCCTCTTGACATGAAAGGACGGGCAGACAAAGATGTGCCGATTCTCATGCGTAATAATATAGGCGGATACATGGCATCGCCTGCCGGCACTCCCTCGGTTGCCGATGCAACCGGAAGGGCTCTTGCAGAAGGATACGTTTTGTGTATCCCCGGCGCAAGAGGAAATGGGTCATCAGTTACCGTTGACGGAAAAACTGTATACACAGGAAAGGCACCCAACGGACTGCTCGACCTTAAGGCTGCCACACGCTATCTCCACTATAATGACGACCTTATTCCGGGGAATTCAGACCTCATATTCACCGACGGCACAAGTGCGGGCGGTGCGATGTCGTCACTTCAGGGCGCGACCGGAGATGCTAAAGAATACGAACCCTATCTAAAGGAAATGGGTGCGGCTGATACATCTGATGCCGTATATGCCTCAATCTGTTACTGCCCTATAACAGACCTGAACCATGCGGATATGGAATATGAATGGTTATATGGTTGCACCAACACCGGCATACGTCACCTTAACGATAAACAGATAGCCGTGTCCGACGAATTGTCCGCCCTGTGCCCTGAATATATAAACTCCCTCGGTTTGAAGGATGAGAAGGGACAAGCGATCACCGCGGATAATTATATGGATTACCTGAAGAAATTCATAATGGCGTCCGCTCAGAAAGCGCTTGAAGAAGGCTGTGAAATACCGGATACAATAGGCATTGTTCGTTACGCCAAGCCACGTCCCACTTTTGCCCAGATGCTCGGGGCGGCTCCGGTCAACGGAGGCATACCTGCCGGAAACAACCAACGTGGCAAATCCGGCTTTGCTCCTAAAACACAATATACCGATTACGTAATCGATGTCGATTGGGTCAAGTATCTGACCTATGTTGCCTCCCAACAAGCGCTTAAAACACCACCGGCATTTGATGCTTACGGAGTGCTGACTGATAATGCTACTCCAGAGAACCAGGTTTTCGGGGATATCGCCGGAAATCCGTCAAACTTCACTGATTTCAGCTTGCGCAAACGTACCGGCAATCCGGAGGCATCTCTACCGGCACAACTTGTGGAACGAGTTTACCTGATGAATCCGATGAATTTTATAGCTAAAGACAAAAACGGCATAGCCAAGCACTGGTATATACGCCATGGCGCAAAGGACCGTGACACCTCATTCCTTGTACCGGTAAACCTTGCCACTCGCCTTCAAAATTCCGGTTATGATGTTAATTTTGCACTCCCATGGAACAGACCTCATTCAGGCGACTATAATCTTGATGATCTCTTCTACTGGATTGAGAGCGTAAAATAATTACCACCTCTTCCCATCCACATCACCTGTCTTGTTTGAGACTAATGTCAAGTCTGCGATTTTTTCATTAAATTTGCACTCCGGACAAATTTAAACTAAAAAACGTCTGACTAACACTTATGAACTGGTTGATTCTCATATTGGCAGGACTGATGGAAGTTGCGTTCACATTTTGTCTTGGCAAAACCAAGACAACTACCGGTTCTGAACAATACTGGTGGTGGGGAGGCTTCTTAGTCGCTCTCGCATTAAGCATGTATCTAATGGCTCGGGCAGCAAAGACAATTCCGATAGGTACGGTATACCCCGTATGGACCGGGATAGGAGCTGTCGGAGCCGTTATTGTCGGAATAATATTCTTCAGCGAACCGGCTACATTCTGGCGGATATTCTTCATCACTACGTTGATTATCTCTATCATAGGACTAAAAATAGTATAGACAATGGAACATAAGATGAGACGATTCAAGCAGCAACTTCCAGCATCAGAATCCAAAGAGATTCTTCTCACGGCAACTAACGGGATATTATCACTGACTGACACAGACGGCACGCCTTATGGTGTGCCATTAAGTTTTGCCTACGACGGAGCCAATGCAATATATTTCCACTGCGCCCGTACCGGACATAAGATTGATTGTATCGGCAATGATGCACGCACTTCATTCTGTGTAGTTGCAGCCGATAATGTCGTACCGGAAAAATTCACTACTCTTTTTAAAAGTGTTATTGTGTCCGGAAGGATTTCAATCGCAACCGATAAAGATGAAATAATGAAAGGTCTCATAATGCTTTCTGAAAAATATTCTCCCGGCATTGACCCATCGGACGAAATATCCAAATTCATTAATAACGTTCTCGTATTGCGTCTTGACATCTCAGCGATAACAGGCAAAGAATGTATCGAACTTACCCGTCAACGTTCAGTCCAGTAGTAACATCCGCAAGTAATTTGCCACTTTAGCTATTATTGCGGAAGTCCCTTGCATATCATATGCCGAATCAGAAACAAAAACAACTATTGTATATCGCTGCCCGTCAGCCGTATGTAAGTAACCCACATCGTTGACTGCTATAATCCGACCCTCTTCGTTCATATCTCCCGTGCCGGTTTTATGCCCTAATATCGCATCATCCGGCAGTGATGCTGCCAGACGGTCAAGCCCGGTGGAGCAAGCCTCCAACAGATACGCTACCGTAGCCATGTTCCGAGACGAATGCCGTAACTCTGTATCAAATTTTTCCAGCAGTTTAGCCATCGCTATCGGAGTCGCATTATTCTCATAACACAACTGTGTATCTGCATGCATCTCATCCTCAGTTGATACGACAGAGATACCGGGAATACCGAGCATGCTTATATAATCATCCACAACCTGCGGACCACCGATTATGCGGAACAAGATATCACACGCATTGTTATCGCTTAACTGGAGTGTGTACATCAACAGTTCCCCGATTGACAGTGAGATGTCTCTACAACCATACTTTTCGCGGAGCGGACTGTAAGTATCTGTCTTGATTTCGCTCTTTGCTATTGATATCGAATCGGCAAATCCAATGTTATGCTTATCACAATAATCTGCGACAGCAAGAGCCTGCGGAAACTTATATACACTGAGCATAGGGTACATCTTTGAGCCATTGACAATAACAGTATCTTTGCCATTGACGACAATTGCAATCCCTATCTTAGCATCTGCATCTGTTACATAACGTTCCAGCGAGTCTCGAAGCACAGAAACTCTATCACTTCCAACAGAGGAGATGGCATCAAAGCTCAAACAAACACAGACTAAAGAAATCAATACAATTCTAACATTCATAAATACTCAATTACATGTTAATCGGGGTCAGCGTCAACCATACCTTTCTTAATCTCATACCATCGTTTAAGTCACGAAATACGGGTTCAGCTAAAATAAGGACCGGGTATAAAAAAAGGATAGCCGGTGTCCCGTTGAGGGGAACCGGCTATCGGTTAGAGGGGGCGGTTATCTACTTTCCCACTTTCGCAGTA
>CATWQI010000011.1 GCA_958352885.1 uncultured Duncaniella sp. | reverse complement strand
AGCCCGATGCCGAAGCATGCACTACTCGTATCGGGATATGTCAACATTCTTAGCCCGATGCCGAAGCATGCACTACTCGTATCGGGATATGTCAACATTCTTAGCCTGATGCCGAAGCATACACTTTTCGTATCGGGATATGTCAACATTCTTAGCCTGATGCCGAAGCATGCATCACTCGAAAGCTCGGGATGCAGATTGTGCGATGTCATTTCGGATTTGAATTGAATGTGGCAACATTCATAGGTTCAATGAGTATTAATTCATAGAGTCAATGAGTATCAATTATTAGTATTAATTATGGATGCAAATTTGGTGCTGTTCAATTAGTCTTAGCTTTGGGGATAGAGCTTTTTCGATATTTTGTGGGAGGAAGAATTAATATAGGCAGGTATACTGCGATGCAGAATAATGATACAATAAGCCCTCCTATGGTTCCGGCTGCGAGCGGGAACCAAAATGATTCTTTTGATTCTCCGATAATGAAAGGGATGAAACCAAGTATAGTGGATAGCACTGTCAGAAGTATGGGGATTATTTTTACACGGAATGCATTGATGTATAACTTAAGATTATTGGTTGCCGGATATTTGTTCCGTAGCGAGTTGTATTCATTAAGTATGTATATAGCCGCATTCACAGTTATACCTGCAAGTAGGATAAATGATGCAAATCCGCCTTGATCGAAGTTCAGTTTAAAGATATAGAAAGTGGAGAATACTCCTATAAAAGAGATCGGGATGATGAAAATGATAGCAAACGGTTGTCGCAAGGAGTTAAACAATATGGAGGTTGTAAAAAATATTATAGCTATGACGAGAAGCAATAGCCAATATTTGCCGCCATCTTCTTTTTCTTTCCATTGCCGTTTTTCACTTTCGGCTTTGTAGCCTACCGGCATGAGATTATTTATTGTCTCAAGATCTTTTTCAAGGACTTTTTCTCCCTGCATGTTTGAGCCGATATATTCATATTGAAGGCAGATTACATATTCCTGATCTTTTTTCACGATATCTTGTGGGGCTTGTCGCTTTTCAATGGTGCAGACATCTGATAGATTGAATATTTTATCCCCTATTACAAATGGTTGGCGCATCAGAGCAAAAATATCATATTTGTCTGATTGGACCGAGTATAGGTTTATATTCTGATTGCTTTTGTCCACAATAATATTGCCACAGTTAATTTCTCGTCCAAATGTTGGTTGAATTGCATCGAACAGCTGTGATGCCGTTATCCCATTTTTTGCAAGCATCTCACGGTCAATCACAAGATGAAATTCAGTGTAGTCATCTTTCCAGTATGAAAATTCAGATGATACATTGACTTCTTTAATTCGCCTATGTGTCAGCAGTGTGTCGCGCATCCTATACGCCCAATCCGATAGCTCGTCATAATTATATCCGGTTAATTTAACGTGGTAATTGCCGGAGTTTTCTCTTACATCATTACTGAAACCTTGGTCTTCAAGTCCATATACACTCCATGAACCACCCCCGAGTGTCAAAGCTTTTGAAATCACATTGCCCTTAAGCCGGTATGGGAAGCCGTTGTGCCGGTTCTCATTGTTGAAGTATACGGATATTGATGCACGACGCGCACTTGGAATCGAAGTCTGAAACTGACGAATTTCAGAGAACTCACTCAGATATGTTTCCATTCTCCTTACCAAAGCGTCCATTTGTTCGATGGTAGCCCCGTTTGGCAGTGTGGCGTTAATCTGCAATACAGGCTCTCCCGTATCACGATCCCAGTATGAACCGTTGTACACTTTTTCCACAAATAACCGTAAGGTGCCGCCCAATGCGACATCTACAATAGGCTTTATTTTTTCCTTATAGGTGGGGCTGTTAAATACAGTGTTATATCTTGTCGCCCAGGAGTTGTTCCCGTTAATTTCTATTTTTTCGGGGAGCATGAAAACAGGCAATCCAAAAGCGAGAATTACAAGTATAATCAATGCAACTCTGAATCGAACAGCAAATGCGACGACATGGGCGTAAACATGTGACAGTAACAGGGAGAAACGTTTTCTCGGACTGCGTAATTTCCCTATTTTGTGATTACGCTGTATGCGAAGCTGCCTGACCAATGCCGGTACAAGAAATAAGGCTACGGCTAATGATACAGCAAGATTTATTATTACCACTGTCACGAAATCTTCGAGACTTAACTTGGTCCTTTCATCCATAAAATACACTACGGACAACGCCCCAATTGTAGTGAGTGTGGCTGCGAGAATGGCGGTGAAAGCTCCAAGATTGTTCCGTCGAGTGTAGTGGTCAGTCATGACGATTAGGTTGTCAATCACAAGATTGAGCGATATGGTTATACCTGCCAATGAGTATAATTGGATCTCAATATTTGTCAGATAGTAGAATACGGCGGCAACGGCGAGATTTATGGCAAGCCCGATAGTTATGAGTAATACATATTTCAGATTTAGGGATACAATACCGACAAATAACAGTAATATGAGTATGGTCAATCCGGTTCGAAAATATATCTTATCCAATTCCTTACGTATGCTTTCTGTCGCATCGTATGCGGTGTCAATCATGTATCCCTCCGGCATTGTTCTTTCAAATAGACTGATAGCCTCGTTTATACGGTCGGACAAAGCGAGCTGGTTAGCATCTTCCTCGGATGTTATGTTCACATAGATTGAATTTAATCCGTTGATTCTGAAATGGCTTTTCGGTCGGGACTCAGTATGTACTACACTGATAAGTTTGTCAAGCGTTATCGTTTCGCCTGATTTAAGAGATATGGTTATTTCCGATGGTATAAAATCATCGATAGCCCCATTTGGTTTTAGGGTCAGCCTGACGTATTCCTCTCCGTGTAGGTGCGCGATTTTTGCTATGCCGAGAAATTCGTTATTGTAATGTTCGGATATGGCTTTACGTATATCGGAAGGTGACAGACCTAAAGCAGAAAGCTGGTCAACGTTATAATATAGTTGCCATTCCATAGGTTGCGCTCCAGTAAGTTCGACCTTGTATATTCCGGATATTTGTGAAAGCAGTGGTTTGAGATTGTCTTCGCCGTATGTCTGGATATCAGCCGGGTTTGACGGCGCATTCAGAGTAAAGGTCATAAACGGGCGCGAACTTTCCTTTTCTACCGCTCGTGGGGTGATTGTAGGGTAGCTCACCCCTTCAGGCATATCATCCCAAGCCTGACGGATGAGAGTCGATACCTCAAATCTGACTGTATTTATGTCGGTGTGCCTGTCAAGGTCGATGGATACACGACCGCCACCGTTATACGATTTTGAATTGATGCTCTTAACACCGTTCACGCGTGCCAATAAGGATTCAAGCTTTGACGTGATTTCCGTTTCTACGGTTCTTGCCGAATTGTTGGGCATCAAGAAGCTAACGGTGAGCGAGGGGAGATTTTGAGATGGAGCAAGTTTCACCGGTAGAAACGGCACAAGACAACATCCTACCAATGAAATGGCTATGAAAGCTACGATTATTGTAAATGAACTGATTTTCATTTTCAATTTTGGATTTTCAGATCAAATTCATCAGCAAGTGATCTTCCTGTCTCAAAATCATGGAGAGTGAGGCGGCGGATTTTATAATGGCTCAGCCAATAATTCTGCAAGGCTGAAATGTAATTTTTTGAAGCCTCCTGCCGGCGATTTTGTGACAGTGTGATTGAGTTGATATCCGCTTTACCGATAATGAAACGTTGCTGTGTCTGTGCATACGCCATATCGGCGAGGTCCAGGGCCTCCGATGCAGAAGCTATCAGCTTTTGGCGTACATCGTAGTCGCTGACTGTCATTATGATATCCTCCTCGACAGATAATTCTTCCTGACGCGCGGCAATACGGGAGACATTGAGATTATTTTTTGCCATATTTACTTTACCCTTGCGGACCCCCCAGTCAATAAGGGGGACCGAGATGGAAATAGAAACAAGATCTTGACGAAGAGGGGAATGGTATGCGTCCACAAAATCATTGGCTACCTGATTGAATCCTACCGAGGCATTGACCGAAGCGTTGAACCGTGCCTCTACTATTGCCTTATTCAGATCCCTTTCGCCCTCCATTATGATTTGCCTATGTTCAAGCAGGGTAGGGTTATTCTCTTTTGCCATTGCGATAGCCATATCCACAGGGATATTGACGGTGATTGGTCGCCCGGGCATACTGATTTCAATCTCAGTGTTTTTATCCATCCCAAGAAATGATGCAAGAGAGAACATAGCACGTTTCAAAGCTATACGGCTATTTTCAAGCGTGTTACGGGCGTTTACTTTGTCCAGTTCCAGTGTCAGTAGGTCGGCACGGGAGATTGAAGCTATCTTGAACCGCCGTTGACCAATGACATACATGGTGTCACAAGATGCCACATTCTCCTTCGCCAGGCGATATTCAGCTTGTGCTAAGGCAAGCGAAAAGAAGTAAGTCACCGCTTGCTCGCTTACACTTTCC
Organism: uncultured Duncaniella sp.; assembly: GCA_958352885.1. Classification (GTDB taxonomy): domain Bacteria; phylum Bacteroidota; class Bacteroidia; order Bacteroidales; family Muribaculaceae; genus Duncaniella. The sequence goes on along the minus strand of CATWQI010000011.1, from coordinate 112,886 downwards.
ATGTTTGCAAGCAATTCTTTCTTTGCCTTTTCGTAACGTATCGGTTCAATTTTACGCTCCCATTTGAAGGAGTTATAACCGAGGAGATTCTGACGGTATCCGATTCTGACCGGAACGGATGAATATTGCGTATATTTGTTCACCCCAAAATTCCGCATATATTCAAGATCAGTCTCAAGATAGAATGTGCCTCCAAGCAAATCAAAATTCTGTTGTATCTCAAGCCCCCCGGAAGCGCTATACATCTGCTGTTCGCGGAATATGTCTATATTTTGTTCAGAGTCATATCGTTGGGTCATATAGCGATTATATTTGGCTGGAATAAGAGATAATGAAAGGCTTGGAAGTCGCGCTGCACGATAACTTACGTATTGCCAATAGCTCGATTGATACATGTTACGATACCGGAATGCCATTAGAGATGAATCGTTGGCAAGCTTTATGGTCTGTTCAAGTGTCAAGGTTACAGACAACGCAGTGGTAGGGATGAAGAATGATATGAGAAGAACAATTAATTTACTTGCTTTCATGTTTGCGATATATTAACCAGTAGAACAAAGGAATGATGAATATGCTAACGATGGTGCCCACTACCATTGAACCAATCATGGCTATGGCAAGAGGTTGTTGAAGTTCAGACCCCATGTCGGAAGTGAACAATACCGGCAACATTGCGAATATGGTGGTTAGCGATGTCATTATTATAGCTCTCATACGGCGACGTCCGGCTGTGTGAATGGCAGTTTCTAACGGGACACCTGATTTGCGCAACTCATTTATGGCGTCAAGTTTGAGTATTGAATCGTTGACCACGATGCCGCAAGTTACTATTATGCCTATGGCAGACATTAAGTTTAATGTCTGCCCGAAAATCATAAGTGCCAACAGGGCGAAAGCGGTATCGACAGGTATTTCAAGCAGGACTATCAGTGGCTGTAAGAAACTCTCGAATTGTGCACACAATATGAAATACATCAATATCAATGATACAAGCAAAATCACAATAAGCTCCTTCATCATTTTTGAATTAGAGAAAAAGCTTCCTGCGAAATCCACCTCAAAGTTATCATCTTTATGTACGGTATCCATGATTTTTTGCATGGTGGATGTCTCTCTTCCCTGGACATTGAATCCTATTGGCACATATTCTCCTGCATTCCCCGCAGTGATTGTCTTTAGGTCGTTGCTGTTATCCACTGAGATAAGGCTTCTCAACGGAATTTCGGTACTTTGCCCATTTCTGTCAGCTCTTGACTTGACAAAGCTTCCGGTGATGATATCGCTGATTGATTGTTCGTTGCCTATAATCTCAATAGGTGTATATTCGTTAAAGGACCTAAGTGCGGAGATCGAGTTGCCTTTAAAAGCTCTGCGCAACACCTGCAGCACTTCGGAATAATCTACGTTGTAAATGGCGAGTCTTTCCCGGTCTATAATAATATCTATCTGTTCACGCAAGGGGACAGGCGACAAGGTTTCACCTGTATGCTGTGACAATGATTCATGCAATGACAGCAGACTGCTTATGTCAGGGACTCCTTTTTTATTCGAACGTATCCTTGCCTCAATATTCCTTTCGTCTGAGGAGAATATCTTTTCAAATATGTTTTCTGTCTTAGCGAATGAAAAGTTGGCTTTCGGATATTCATTTCGCAGTTTGTCAGAGATACGGCTCTGAAGCGGAGATATGTCATCGGGAGATGCGGTCAGAAAGTATAATTCCGATTCGGCTGACGAGAGATCGGCATCGGAATTTAACAAATAGTCTTGGGTGCCGATATATGCCGAACTTATGGTCGATGCAGAATCCGTGATTAGTCCCACACGGCGCTTATTCTCATCAAGGCTTATATTTTCATTCCAATCGATTTTCACAAGAGTTTCCTTTGTGCCTATTTCGGGCATACGTTCCTGTCGCATTATCATGAAAAGTAATGCGCACAGAGGTACCATTAATATGGCAAACGATATAAATAGCCATTTATGGCGGAAGCAGAAATCCATACCACGATCATATGCCTGGAGGTATTTCGGGGCTTGTTTTTTCTTCCGGATGTATGGCGCAGATTCGCTTTTCTTGGAAAATATGTAATATAGCACCGGTAATAGTGTTATACCTACCAAATAGCTCGATGCAAGTCCCGCAGAGATTGAAAAAGCCTGGTCAGAAAAAATAGCGCCCGCTATCCCGCTCATAAACACGAGCGGTGTGAACACGGCGACTGTAGTGAGTGAAGATGACAGCATTGGAGTTATCATCTCGTTCGTGCCGCTTATACATGATTGCAAAAGGGTGTCGCCACGATGTCTATATTGAGTGATGTTCTCGGTCACTATCACAGAGTTGTCTATCATCATACCTACGGCAAGTATCAATCCGGACATTGATATGATATTGATGGATACGTGAAACAGGTAGAACAGTAGGAATGTGAGTATGACTCCTGTGATTATGCTTATGCCTATGATGAACGACGAGCGTATGCCGCCCATAAATATAATGCACACTATGAACACGAGGATAAGACCGAGCGCAAGGTTTTGTTCGAGGTTGGAGATTGTGAAATCGAGCAGTTCCGTTTGGCTTCTTGTCTGTGTGAATTTAATGTCCGGATACCTCGTGCTGAAATAATCTATAGTGGAGGATAATGCTTTTTTCAGCGCATCCATGCTCTCCCCGCTATGTTTGATTATGGCAAGGGTCACGGCACGTTTTCCATTGTGGATTGAATAGCCGTGTGGGGTACGCATGGTAAGTTCCACGTCCGCAAGCTCTCCCAGCTCCAGTATCCTGTCATCTTTCCGTATCTTTATCCTCTTGACATCTGAGGCGTTACGGAGTAAATTAGAGACATTGATGTTATATTCATAGTATCCGTCACGCACGGTCATAGAGCCGGGTTCAACATTGTTGGCGATGATTGCTGATTCCAGTTCCTCGACTGTTATCCCTGTTTGCGATAATTTATCTGTGTCGGGCGTGATTCTGAGCATACTGCCAGGTACTCCGGTGATATCCACCATCGCAATCTCAGGAAGTTGTTCGAGTCGTTGTCTCACTATGTTGTCGGCAACCGCTGCCACATTCATGAAATCTTCGTCATCCTCGTTTGCCGAAGTCATCTGCAAATACAACACCGGGATGTCGGTAGCACTCGCTTTCACAGCCTTTGGACGGTCTATTTCTTTTGGAAGCGAGTTCATAGCTCCGTCTATCTTTTCGTTTACCTCAATGAAGGCAAGGTCTGTGTTCACTCCGTAGTCCATGGTAAGTGATATCATGGCGGAACCGTCACGAGTCTCACTCTTTATCTCTGAGAGACCGCCTGTCTGCATAAGCTGACGTCGTAATGGGGCTACCACCGTGTTTTCAAGTTCACGTGCTGATACGTTGTCCTGCGATACCTGTACGGTGATATGCGGGATAGCGATGTCGGGCAGTAGCGATACCGGCAGTGTCACGTATGTCACACATCCCAATATCACCATGGCAAGAAAAGCCATGATTACTGCTATACGGTGGTTTAACAGATATTTTACCATATGGACTATCTTAATCAGTCTAAGAATGAATAAAAAATGATTTTTATTGAGAAATCATAAAATCATCAGGCTCCCACATTCCAGTGAATATAAGAAATATTTATTGCCTGCCGTTATGGCGATTTCACTTTATTACTTTTACGGGGGCCTCATGGGCGAGGTTGATATTGCCTGATGTGATGACTTTCATGCCGGGTGTGAGACCGTCGACTATGGTATATTCGTTGAGATTTTCAAGTCCGGTAGTGACATAATTCCACATCGCTTTATCTCCATCGAGAGTGAACACAACCTGACGACCGGAGCGTAGCACCACTGCGCTTTTTGGTACCACAAGTGCCTCGCCGACCTTACGTTTGACGCTCACTCGCACATTCATACCGTCAATCAGTCCATTGCCCCCATCTACTGACGCCCATACTTTTACCATGCCATTTTCATCAACCATCGGATTTATTTCGGTAATATGACCGGAGTGTGGCTTTATGTCGGAAAATGGCACGACCGAGATAATATCGCCCGGTTTTACTATAGGCAATTCGCTTTCGATTATCGGGAATTCGACATCCATCCTGGAGTCATTTATGACGCGGCACAGCGGTTCGGCAGTCGGAGATGCGTTGTGAGGCTTGGATGAAAGATTTGCAATTACTCCGCTCACCGGTGCGGTTAATGTGGCATCATGAACTTCTCTTTGTGTGGCAGTTAGCGTCAGCTCTGCCTGTTGAAGCCCGCTGCGCAGACGTGCGAGTTTCATTACATCTGCTGAGATAGTTTCAATATGTTCCGGGTCATATCCCTGACCTATCAGCACATCCTGCATTTCCAACTTGGCTGAAGCGACTGCGTTACGGTCTTTTTCGAGCTGGTTTTCGAGCTTATAAGTGTCAAGGCTTGCGATTTTTTGTCCTTTGGTCACTCTTTGTCCATTCTTCACATGGATAGCGGAGATGATGCCCGGTGTCTGGAAGTTGACATCCACCTTTTCGTGAGCGGTGAGGCGCCCGTTGCTGACAATCTCATGGCTGAACGTGCCTGGCTTTAGCTCCATCACTGTAACCTCGGCTATTTTGTCGACCACAGAGTCGGTTGACAGTCCGGACGATGATTTCTGAGTATCAGTGTCGGTCTTTTGGCTCGAACATGCAGCCGAAAGCAACAGCAGTGATGAAATAAACGGTATGGCTTTAAATTTCATGGTTTCTCAGTGTTTGTTGATGAATGTGAATATGCGTTTGCGCTCGGGAGATCTCCATCGGATGCCGGCAGTTCCGACTATAAATTTTTCTGGAACGAGTCCGAAATACCGTGAATCACGTGAGTCAATCACATGGTCACCGGCAGCGAAACAGTAATTTTCTGTAAATTTATAAAATATTAGTGGTTTATCATTCATAATGGCGATAGAATCTTTCCAAATTAGTTGACATTTTGTCTCCCACTCGATATATCGCCGGTATAGCAGCCAATGTTTGTAGTTAAGTTCTATGGCAACTCCCTTCCCGGGAATGAGCAACGGTCCCATCTCCTCGACCGTCCAGCCTAAGAGTGAGTCTCGGGGGCAACATTTCATCCATGACCGCCAATCCTTTGGATTCGGCTTGACTTTATACATTTCTTTGACGTATCTCTGGAGCGCATATTGTTCGGATGCCACTCCGAGTGTGTCGGGACACCCCCTGACATGATAGAAACAGTCACGTATCTCAAGCGAATCGCCGGCAACCGCCACTGCCCTTTTGCAGTAATAGGTGGATAGGTTCATGGCTATGCTGTCCTGCTTTTTGTCAGAATCAAGATATGGATAGTTAAACACTATGACATCGCCACGCTCCAGTTTCCCGTATCCCGGAAGACGATGGATTTCATACGGTTTCCCCTCCACGGCATCGGAAATGTCGAAAATCCTTGCTCCCATCTTCCATTTGTTTACCAATCCGTTCTCGTCAGGGAGCAGGGTGGGGTACATTGATCCCGACGGAGTGTGAAATGAACAAGCCGTGGTGATCTGGATAATCCAATATAACACAAAGCTACCCATAGCTATTATTGCGGTCCAATATGCCGCATTGATTATTTTCTTGAGCCCGTCGTTCAATTTCATTGCCTTTGTGATATGTCGGATAGGGTGTTTTGTATCAATACTTTTTCCGCTTCTGAGCGCATTTCCTCCACTGCCGGCGATAATATTTTTTCCTGCATAGTCATTATGATTTCTGCTTCACGGCGTTGCGCTTGCCGGTCAAGGCTCAGGGTGTCGCCATAGAGTTGCATGAGCAGATAGTGCGGGTATAGGCGGTTGGGACAGCGGTTGGCTGATTTTTTCAGATAATATTCTGCGCTGTCAGCCATCCCCAACGCTCTGTAATTCTTACCTATTATATTGAGTATCATAGGATCGCTTGAATGGGAGAGTAGTTCTATGAGATAATCATTTGACCTGCGGAAATCCCCTGTGCGGTGTATGGCGTGACCCGCAGCGAAAGCTGTCCGCACATCCTTGGTGTCGTCATGGTTGAGAAACCACCAGCAGCTCCCGATCACTGCAATGCACCCCGCAATCCGCATCGACAGGCTGCGTGCCGACAGATAGGACCCACACAACACTATCCCGATAGTCACAACGAAAAGCGGAAATTGCAGCGGATATGATGCAAACATCACAGCCATGACCGCCGCCACGCTCCCCCCGATACCATTCCGGCGGTTGCGAAGCGAAACGATGAGCCCACAGGCGATAATTACTGTCATCCACAGCGTTACCATCGGTCCGAACGCTATCGCAGTCTGAAGATATTCGTTAAACACATATTCCGGCGCGTCAGCCACCATTCTCTCCCTCTCTGAGCCTCTGTCCGATGCGAAATACTCCTCCTGCGCTTCGCCGTAACACCCGGCTACTTTGTCCCATCCGACACCTCCGGCAGGAACGTCAGCCACTGCTCCGGTAGCCACTTTCCACATCAGCAGACGTCCGTGGGCTGAATCCTTCTTCACCGCATAAATCCCGAAACAGCCTATGGCGATTATTGCCGCACTTACCACCACCCATGGTTTCCTGACAGTTCTAAGAACGGGGATGATCCTGTCGGCAACCGTCACAGTCACGCCTATGGCACTTGCTGCCAATGCCGTCCGGCTCATAGACGCAGGAATGAGGATGGCGCATAAAAACACCATCCCCGTGCCTAACCATTTTTGAAACTTATTGTTTGAGTGTAGCGCCGAGTTTACCGCTACCGGGAGTGTCACCGCAAGGTAACAGGCGTAAGGTCCGGGGTTGTAGAACGAACCGGTGAACGCATAGCCGCCGTGGAGGCTCGGCGTAAATCCGAGCCATTGCATTAATCCAATCACTGCTTGAATCCACCCCAGGCAGATAACCATTATTGGAACCACACTTCCCATCCTCTTCATATTGACGTAAGATAACTAAGCTTAATTATAAGAATCAATTATAATAAATGCTTGGTTCTTATTTATTTTCTTGTTATTTGTGATTTCAGGGTGACTACAACACTGTCAGCGTAGACATCCACGCAATGGATTGAATCCTTGTAAGTGGTCATCAGGTCTTTGTCGGTTACTATCTTACGAGTGTTGTGGATAAACATGGGAATATCCTTTTTTTGTTTCTTTTGTGGCTGTTTTTGAGTGTCAGCCATGATTGGAGTAGTGATAAAAATCAATGTGGCGATTATTGCAAAAAGAGCTTTCATAATTTATTTTGATTTAGGTGTGTTAATATTAAAAAAAATATGCATTTATTTGAGCGTGTAACGTACCACCACTGGATCCGGCATATCCTGAATAGCATACAGGACCCCGTTTTTCTCATCAATGGTGAAATTAATTATTGGAGAATCAAAGTGATAAGCCTTACGAGGATTGCCATTCCAATCAAACGATAATATGGTCTTAGGGTAGGTGCCTAAGTCCTCCTTAGCCTTAATCTCTGTGCCTGAAAATCCAACATAAAAACCGGCGTTGTCGGCGCTGTTTCCATTGTACATGAACCAGACAGGGGTCTGGATGTATCTGTAACCCATTCCTATGTCTTGGCGCCTCACTTTGGCATTTTGCTCAATGGGACCTCGGAGCGTTCTAATATCCCCGGTGCTGATGTCGTAGATTTCAAGTATATTCCAATCTCGGTTTGAAATCATGATATGTTTATGATCTGGGCTTATAGACATATCGGCTTGTAGGTATGAATTATCGGAAGGAACCCCAAGCATTACACTATCCATAGGGAATTTCCGTATTGTATCCACAGTGTTGGTCCGGATACGGTAGTAACGGTCGCCGGAAAAAAATGGTGCGAGGACAAACAGATCCTCATCATCGATAACAATGGTACGAGCAGGATTCATAGATAGACTGGTTGAATTACGCATAGTCGTTTTCATCGAGTCAGCATCAAATTCAAATGCCAACACCTTCCCGTCGTCCATTCCTGCGACCCACAACAAGTTTTTGTATCGCATCATCGTGGTTATTTGTAACAATTCTTCCGGTCCATTACCCTGTCTGATGCCTTGGGTGAATTTCCCATTTGATAAGTTAAGGAATGTAACCATGTTTGAAGTCGCATTATCCTGAATGGCAATAACACTATCAGATAATACAGACAACAGATAGGGTTTTCCCAATGTCAAATCGTCAGGGGTTATGATATCACCATCTTCATCAGTGAAGTTGAATGATTCGAAATCTTCAAGAGTGAAATCAAGAGCGGATGAGTCAGTCTCCTTGGATTGAGAACATGATGTGAGAACCACAATCCCAAGGAGCAAGAATTTATTAAAATAACTTCTCATATCGGGACATTAGTTAAAAATAAAATTTAACTAACAATGGATTATCATCTTCCTCGCATTCGAAGGAGGTGTTGAACAATTGGTTATATAAATCGACCTCATTGTGGGGAATTCGACTCAACACGAATTTGTCGGTCATGAATATCGGGTCAAAGGATATACCTTCCTTAAATTTGTTGAAAACCATGCTTGTGTTTTCCTTTTTATTGTAAAATACTGATGTCCTTTTGGCTTCTTCTCCAATGCCGGACGACAGAATCACACAATAGTATAGATCCGACTCGCCATTAAATGAAGGTACATACTTGAGTTCCTCGGACTCTAAGTCTGATATCATGCGGTCGTTTCTTTCCGATGGATTTTCTATGGTCAACAGCTCGGCAATGTATTTGTCCGGTATGTTGTCTTTCCCGAAGTTCCACCTGTAGGATAAGCGCATAAGTGAATCAGTTACCTGATATACATCATTGGTCAACGGAGCAGCGAAAAACACATTGTTATTATAAAGGTATAGAGGTTTCAATCTGCTCATATCCAATATCCTGTCGTTATGCCAGTCTTCATATATACATTTGGTGGTTCCTACATTTGCCACGGAAATGCCGCACTCTTCCGTGTCGACTTCTGACCATAATGCGATATAATCTTTTCCGAGCCATTCGCAGGCAAAATAGTTAGGCTTCTTGGGCAACTCTTCTTTGCCAATAAATCTGTTGCCAAGGGTGTAGGTGATTAATTCCCCGATGGGTGAAAGTAACGACACATTGTCAGATGCCGGGTTTACGGCAAAATCGTAGCACATGATATAATCTTCCGGTCCATCACCTCGTTCTCCTATACGGTTAAGGAATTGTCCGTCCGGGGCGAAAAGACACACCACCGACCTGCGCATATCAAAAAGCAATATGCTGTCATTTACGCATTGAGCTTTGTCTATTCCTGCCAACAAAGATTGAGGCTCGGATTCGAGTTTGATAATCCTGCATGAATCAAACAGTTCATGGTAGGATGGCTCTGTTAATTCGAGATTGACTTTCAATTCTCTGACCCCATATGATGTGGCGATTTTATCCGATTGATAGGTGCAACCTGATAAAATAGCCATAGCCAGAAAAAATATTGATACGAAAATATTCCTGTTTTTCATATGATTAGCAGCAATAATCTATTTGGTATTCAGTCCATACACAATAACCGGAGTTGCTTCGAAGCCAACTATTTCCACAGCATTTGCCACATGTAACGGCAGCTTCTCCGAGGGACATGGCCTCAACATTCATCAAGGAAAGAGATGATGGTTCAGCCAGCTTCTCCTTGTTGGTATTAAATTGACACCAACATCCCAACGAAATAGCAACGATAAAAGCTGCAGTTAGAATTTTTTTCATAAGATGGTAAAGTTACTTAAATGTTAAAATAAATGATTTTGCTATTTTATTCATGGTTGTGTTATGTTTCCTCAAAGTTAGCAACTAACATCTTTGGATGCAAATTTTCTTGTACGGAAGTTGTGCGAAAGTTGTGCGAGAAGCTTTTTTGCATAACTAAAATATTTATAACGAGTGGATTATGTGGTCAATAAGTTTTGCGCTCGTATCCCTGTTTAAGCATTTTGATCCCAATTCTTTTCGATGATATGATAGGGTTCCCTTCTCTGTGCATTATTGAAATAACTGTTTGAATCCACCTCAAGCAGATAACTACTATTGAAACAACATTCCACATACTCATCTCGTCAATGTAAATATATAGAATAATTTTCTAAAGCCTTATCGTTTTAAATGTCGGAGTTGGAGACGGAAATCGTCTTCGTCATCGGGAACGACAAAGATTAAAGAATTATTTACAGTCCTTGGCAATCCCTGCACAGCTTTTATGGAATCGATATCGTTATATAGTTTATTTGTGACTATCTTATGTCCGGTTTTTTTGTCGATTATGACGACACGGGATTCATCTCCTCGCCAATAATCACATATTGTCCATCGGGATGTATTGTAATAATATCCCCGAGTGAAATATTCCATGACATTTTTTGGATGCCAATTATTCAAATCATGTTTGCTCGGGGTCGGGCTTATTTTCAGATCTAACTCTATTGTCAAGGAGTCGCCATCTAAGTTAAAAATCCGGTTTTCATAATCCCGTGTCATGACGCTTACCACATCGCTGTCTTTAAATATTTCCCATGGATGATTGAGTGGGGTATCCTCGGAACATCCGTATAGATTCCTGCGTCCTTTATCTCTATTCCATAGGAATATGCCACTCCGTTCGGGCGAAGCGTTATAGAGAGCCAACAGATAAATAGGTGTGCCATTAGTGCCAATTGCGACAAAATCTTCGGCAGATCCTATTGAGTCTCTGTCTATGTAATTGCCATCATGGTCATACTTCAATACTGACAAAAGCATTCGGTCATAGATATAAATATGCTTATCGTCGCTATCAAGTTTTGTCGCAGAGATAAATTCCCCCGGACCATGCCCCTTTGAGCCTATCCTGCGGATAAATTTGCCTTCGTGCGTGAATTGGGTTACCTCGTTTGCCAAATTATCAAGCACCACAATCGTTGAATCATTGAATGTCACATTGTTAATACGACCGAAGACTAAACTGTCGTTAAGTTCCAAAGTGACATAAGTGATTGAGTCGATGAATTGCGAAAGAGGAACCGAATCACAGTCAACGTCAGAAAAATCGACTTGAATTGAATCATTTTCACTGTCTTCTGTCGTGCAACTATAAAAAAAGCAACCAGCCATCAGGCTGAAAATAATCAGCAATCGCCCCATGACTTTTCTGAACCATCATTCCGGTTGGTTTATTGTGAACACATATAGCGGATAGTTTAAGTCCTCGCCATTCTCCTCAGGCATAAACCGACTACCGTAATATTTGTCATTGTGCTTTCCGAGCATTTTGAAATACTTTGGCATAGCCTCTTCCAGCACGAGATTCCCATCTGTGTCATAAACCTGCATGACACTATTTCCCTCTTCAAAGACGAGTATCGAAGTGCGGAACAGCAGTTGCGCCTCTTCGTCAAAATACAGACCTGTGTTAGTTCCCACTTTCATGGCATTCTGTCTGTATTTTTGTATATCAGTCTCAAATCCGGCGGGATATTCCCTGTTAATTCCGGCTGGCTCAAAACCTATGGCCTTAACCGGCACACCTTCACTGTCGGCTATGTAGATCGTGGAGTCGGGTGCGAAATTATAGATTATCTGATTTTTTCCATTGTCAACGGTGAAATCAAAAAACTCGTATGATGGCAGAGGTTTTGACTGATACATTTCAGGAAACTGTCCGAATGGTTCGCCTACCTTCATCGTATTGACATTTAGTCTGGCGAAAATATGCCCTTGCAAATATCTCTCACCGTCGATATTGTCGAAGTTTCGGTTTATTATCGATAGAGGGAAAAGAATTGTGGAGTCCTGACGCACGAAAGAAATGGCAAAGTCGCTCATTTCCATCGGTTTGTAGTTGGATATATCATCATAACGGTTCTTTTCGCCCTTTCCCCAGTTGAAATCCAGACGCCCTCTGAACATTAGGCTGTCAGTGGCGGGATAGTATGAATACTGACCCATGGATGAATCCATGATTAGTATTTCTCCGTCAGAGTTTTTTATGGGATGGGCATACATCATTGATATGAGTTCCTTTGGACCGTTGCCGTATCCTAAACGCTTGCTTACAAACGAACCGTCTGAAAGATTATGAAAATATAAGCTATTTTGCATCTGGTCGGCAAACACCACGCATGAATCCATCAGGAGGAGATTATATCTCCCGCTTATTTCATCATTCCCGATATTGATTGTGTCGATCCATGCGACTGATCGGTCAAGTAGCTTTTCGCCACTATGCTCAATGGAATTTTCCGAGCGTGTACACCCGCTCAGAAAAAATACCATTAAGGTAATTGGAAGAATGAATTTCATTTTGTTCATCTTTATCTGCAGTTAATATCGTGATTTTTTATTTCTTTCCCTTACCATTGCTCCACGAGCTTAGCATATTGCTCTGTCTCAGATGTCTTTGAGCAGGAGTAGAGCAGCAGAGATAATAATATGAAGATTCCGGTTCTCATGATGTGACTTATAGAGTGATATATCCGACGTACGTGTATGTATCGGTGACGAGACGAAATTGATATGTGCCGGTGAGAGCTGACATGTATTCCGCAGTTTCATATTCGGTAGTACATGATGCAATTTATCCTGTTTAGATTTTAATTAATGACTTTATTTAAATCAACATATCCGAGCTGTATATCCGGGTCATTGAATATCATGAGTAATCTGCCTGTATTTTTGTCATAATTCATATGGCTGATTAGCTTGCCGGAATCCAAAGTCTTGATATAATTACCGTCAATGTCATATACTTGGACAGTTCTTCCGTAGTAATTGGTTTTATCGTCATCACTGCCTGAGTATGAAGCTAATATAAGCTCCGGGGTGACAACAATCTGCCGGAAATATATTTTTTTCTTGTCGATGCCGTCATTTTTATATTCCGGTCCCGGAATCGTGCGCAATTTATTGCCCTCAAAGTCATAGATAGTCAACAAATCATTGTTGATGCCACATTCAACCAGCCTTTTACAATCCGCATTAATGCCGAATAATGTTTTTAGCCCCGCCATCCTGCCGGAATCCGGGATTTCTTTCATTTCTCCGGTTTTGAGATTATATTTGCAAAGAGTCTGTTCGTAACCTCTTCTTTCCCTTGGATTTTTTGGCAATGAAATCATACGGGCAAAACCAAGCGAATCATTGACCATGGCATATCTGTCAGGGAATGTGCCTTGTTGGATGGTTTGAATTATGCGTGGAGAATAGTATTCCTGGTTTAATGCCGAATCGACATTGAATGCCTTGACTTTCAACTGCCCGTAATCAAACACTAACAATTCATTGCGCTTATCGTCATACACCACTTCTCCCGGGATGGTTATTTCGTCAGGACCCGGACCAACCTTTGCTATATTCCCTTTCCAACTTAAAGTTTGGGAATCGAAAATTGCGATAAGGGAATCAGTTGATTGGGAATTGCTTATAAATACAATCCCATTCGCACTTTTGATGTCCGAGACAGCGCCGATGGAGATATCATCGGAATCAAATGATTTGACAAGGGCTGAAATATCCTCCGTGATTTCCCCGTCAGCCCTGCTTCGTAATTCCTTATTTGAGCATGAGGTTATAATCGTTGTCAGTAACGTCGTCACCGCAAGGGATAAATATCCGTATCCTTTTTTATTCATGGTTATTCTGTTTAATTGGTATTTTTTACACATTTGCCAATAAAATATACAACAGTGGGATTCTTGATGTTTTTCCAATAAATCTCTGTCTTTATCTTAAAATTGCCGACAGGCTTATCAAATTTTACAGCGCCAATCACGCCAACTCCCATTCCGGGACGTACCTCGTGTAGCCTGACGTCACACTTAAACCGAGGGTCTGATGAAACCGTTTTGTCAAATACCAGATAACTGTCACCTCGATTCCAAATCAGGCATCCTGCATGCCACTCCTCCCCGGCTGCAAATGTGCCGAGGTCAACAGTGTCTCCATATTTTGGCGGAGGACTACTTACTTCTATTTCGACAAGGGCATTCTGATCATTATTTCCCGAATATGCGCTAAAGCTAAATAAAAGTATTATTAAATATAAAAAATTATATTTCATCAAATTTCATATGTAAAAACTGTATTTGTCAGATACAAAGTTGCATAACATTCTGGTTCTAAGACTAATTAGGTAAGCAATGTGATATTGTGTAATTTTTAATAACACATTACTTACCAAAGAATTGGCATTAATTATAAGCCTTCGAAGTTGGTCTCCAGACATTCCAGCCGGTTGTACAGCCATCACCTTCATCAGCACACCCTTTGTCGTATCCATCTTGTTCGATAGAAGTCAGTGCTTCGATGTTGGAAATTGAGAGTTCGCTCTTTGCCGGTTCTTCACTTTTGGTAGAGTGAAAGGCAAAGCTGCCCATCATTACAGCAATAATAGCTGTGGGGATTAATTTTTGTTTCATAATCTGTGATTTTTGTTGATTGAATTATTTTATGACTATACCACGTAATGATAATATGGTAGGGGATTCGAGATTTCTATAATAAATGTAGACGGATTTGTCAAATTCACCAGGTATGGAATCTTCAGCAAATGAGATTCCTATCGGCAAATCCTCGTTAGGTGCAATTGTCCTTGCGCCCAATGATACATTTGTACAGCTGCATGATGAAATTGCTTTCTGCACATATATGGTGTCGATGCCTTTATTATGAACAATGAATTTATGATTGATATTATCTCCTAAATGTACCATTCCGATATCTATACGTGGGCTATCCACATACACGTATGAGCTACCTGATGAATTAAAGGATTTTTCCCCGGAAACAATATCTTTATACAATTTAGCTATTTGTTCATTAATTATTGGATTCCCAATAGCGATTATATGATGAGATTTGTTTAACAGAAATGTTTTAAAAATATCATCCTCGGGAAATGAGTTTAATCTGACAACTTCATCTGTTTGGTCATAAATCACAGGATATTCATATTGATTATTATTTATAATATGAGCTATCCTCTTTTTATCTTTTGAGTTAATTGCCAATATGACATTTACGTCCAAGTCTGTTATGGAGTCCAATGTTTCAATGAACGTTTTCCATATCGGAAGCTTCATTCTGCATTCGGTGCAGCCTGCGCTGTCAATGTATGTGAGGATTGTGAAGTCGGCATCCGAAAGGTCGATTGTGTCGCCTGTCAGGAGGTCGGTCATGACATCGGGAAATTTTATTTCTTTCCCTTGCCATTGCTCCACGAGCTTAGCATATTGCTCTGTCTCAGATGTCTTTGAGCAGGAGTAGAGCAGCAGAGATAATAATATGAAGATTCCGATTCTCATGATGTGACTTATAGAGTGATGTATCCGACGTACGTATATGTATCGGTGACGAGACGAAATTGATATGTGCCGATAAGATGTGACAAATGTTCAACCATATCGTTATCGTCAGTACATGATGCGATAATGTTTTCTCCTTCTTCATCCCGAATTTCATATAGAGTTATACCAGTAGGGATTGAAGTCTCGATAGTGTATTCAGTGAAATTGACTACACAGAATACAGGCGCAGGTGCAGAACGGTGACCTTTTTGGGGGATATCTTTAATACCATAATCCTCCTGTGTCAAAGTTATGGTAATATTCTCAGTAGAGGCTACGATGGTATTAGTTGAGAAAATTCCTACAGCAATTAGTAGAAATGTGATGATTCGTTTCATTGTGAGATTGAATTTATACATCGCAAAATTACACATAAACTTTGGATTTAATGATGGAAAATAGTTCGGAAATGTCATCCCGAACTACCCCGAACTGCTTCCGAATTACTTTAGGACCTGTTTTTTATTAGAAATAATCAATAGTTGCCTAAATAAAGAATGAAATTGTCCAATATTTTAGGATTACGGTTGTTGCCGAATATTTTTACAAATAATGATTTCCGGCGTGTGGAAATTGTGTTTTTTGCACGATTTAACAGCTTTGCCATTTTTGAAGGCGTAATGCCGCATTTAATTAGCAACGCCACCTGAATCTCCACATCTGTTATTTTTCCATCTGAAAATTTCCTTAAGTTGGATTTAAATCCAGGGGATGCCTGTTCGACTAGTAGTTCCAACTCTTGCCAGATGCAATCCGTCTCAGGAATGCATTTGTTTTCTTCAATACGCTGTTGCAGGCGGAGGTAAATGTCTGATTTGAGGATTATATCCGGCACTTTAAATGTAAAATCAGCCTTTTCAAGCTTTTGTGCTATGTCATCCAGGTATTTTTCCATCTCTTCGGTCCTGACAGGCTGATTGTCGTCATCATTATTGACTGAGGCTGCATTAATGCAGGTTATCAACCTGTTTAATTCGGAAAGCAGAATTGAATTTCGTAACTTGAGATATAAAACCACGGCAATTAGCATTAGGATTATAACAACCGTGCCAAGAAATGCGATATACATTTTGTTACGGCGAGATTCCGCTTCCTTTTTCTCTGTTAAATGAAAGTCGTAGTTATAGCTCGCCTGCTGAATCAATGCGAGATTCGCTTCATGACTGCTGAGGTAATCCTCCAGACACTGTTTATATTTAGGTATCAAAGAGAGCAGGGTGTCTTTTGGCACGATGTTGGAGAGTTTGGGTGAAAACAGTATCTGGAAGCCGGCCTTTCGGTTGTTTTGATTCTTGCTCATAGCCAATTCGTAGGCATAAGCATAGGCTGTGTCAGGGATACAGGCGTCTCGATATATTTCGGATGCTACTGCGAGGGCGTAATTGTGGCAAATAGAGTCGGCTGACTTAACCAAAGGTCTGATGACTTGCAATGCCGAATCAATCTCGCCGTTAGTGTGTAATATGTCAGCCAGGTGAATGAGGATGTTTGCTTTGTCGGCATTAGGCAGGGAGGATGAGAACCTGATGGCCTCCTTTATATATGTTGATGCCGAGTCAAGCTTGCCTGCATGGATATAAATTCCTGAAAGCAGCTGATAATCGTATGCTATGTTGAAAGTGTCGTTTAGCTGTTTAACAATCATAATGGACTGCTTAACGTAAGGTATGGCTTCGGAATATAGCCGCAGGTCGTCGAGCAATCGTCCTGTCTGGCTGATGGCTGCTCCACGTAGGGCAAGATTATCATCGTCATCCGGGATTTTGTCGAGGGCGTCTTGGAAATATTGTAATGCGGTGGGATAGTCACCGAGGTCGGAATATACACGACCTCCGTAATATAAAGCCTGAGGATAGAGAGGGTCGGAGGTGTGCGACGAGTAATAATCCACCACATCACGGATGAGGCTGTCGGAGGTATGGCGTATGTATGCCTTGTCACGAGCCTTGATGGTCAGCAGGTCATGGCGATGGCGTTCCCTCTCGGACAGGTTGTCATAGTCGATGCTGTCAAGCATTTCCAGTGCCTTCCTCGGCTCGGTGTCGGCAATAATGTCAATCCGGTCAAACTTCCGGTCGCGACCGCTGTTGCCGCCGCAGGAGCAGAGAATGACCAGTAGGGCTATGTGTACGATTGCATTGCGTATCATGGATGCAAATATACGATAAAAATGGAAATTTTCGTAACAATGTCCTTGTAGAACTAAATATTCGTATATTTGCAAATAAGTAACTCTGAAAAATTAAAAGATCATCCATAGGAGTTACTTATGTCCATTATATCGTTTAATTTTGAAGAGTTACTTATTAAACCTCATCACATTATGAAAGGAATAGACTCCATATTTATGCGTTGGCAGTTGGCGATAGTGCTTATCTCGGTGGTCACGGGATGTGGCGGCAATGTGCCTGCCGACGAAGAGCGATTGCAAAGGGCTCTCGAACTTGCTGCCGCTAACCGGATTGAGCTTGAAAAGGTGCTTGAACACTATGATACTGTGCCGGATCGGCTGGCAGCTGCGAAATGGGTAATCATGAATATGCCATTGCATTACACATCCGAAGGTGATGAGTTGGTGAAATACCGTCGGTATTTCGAGGTCGCGGCTGACCATACTCTTGACCATCAGGCTATAGTGGATTCATTAGATGAGCTTTACGGGCGTCCTGACCTGTCTAAGTTGAGATGTGTGCCCGATATAACAACGGTGGATTCAGCTTTCCTCGTTTCACATATCGATGCCGCCTTTGCGGCGAGGGAGAGCCGCCCGTGGGGCAAAAATGTGAAATGGGAGGAGTTTTGCGAGTTCGTTTTGCCTTACCGCATAGGAGATGAGGCTCTAAGCCTTTGGCGAGAGGCTGTGTTGGAGCAGTATGGCGATCTGATAGACAGCGTGGCGGCATTGCCGGGAATTGAGGATCCGCTAAAGGCAGCCGATGAGCTGTATAGGGGATGGATGAGAAGCGGGTGGTTTAAATGGTCGTCGAAACTGCCTGTGGGACCACGGCTGGGTTATGAGATTATAGGTTGGAAATCGGGGGCTTGCAGGGAGCGTGCTGACGGGATGACATATCTGCTGCGCACAGCCGGGCTTCCGGCAGCGTTGCATCTCTCGCCCATGCGCGGTGACCTTAACGACAGTCATTCCTGGGGTGTGATTTTTGACAAGGATGGAGCTCCGTATATTCCTGAGCAGCATTCCGACCCCGCTTATAAATTCAAGGTGCCGGCGGTTAAGGTGCAGTGTGAGACATTCTCGATGAATATGGATGCGGTGGAAAATTTCATGAATAGAGGGGATGCGCCCATGGCGTTGCGCAATCCGTTTATGAGGGATGAGACACAATGGTATCTTGCGCCGGAAAAGAGGATGCGGTTTAAGTTTCCACTTGATAGTCTGGATGGTGTCGGCAGAGGTGACACGGTGTATTTGGCTGCTCCTTCGAGGCAGGAATGGGTGATAGTCGGGTATGGAGTGGCTGACGGTGACAGTGTGGATATGGGATACGTTGGCGAGGGGTGTGTGTTTGTTGCAGGAATGCCTGACGGCGCAGGCTTCAATCCTGTTTGTGAGCCGATGTGCATCACTAAGGATAATGGCTTACGTGTCTTTGCCCCGGGGAATATGCGGGACGTGAATATGTATAGCAAACACACCATTCTGACGGGAGATTTTGCGATACGCATGGTCGGGGGAGTGTTTGAAACGAGCGATACGCCCGATTTTACACGAGTTGACACATTGCATGTCATAACTGACTGTCCGAAAAGATTATTTACCACAGTCAACATTGATGACATGAAGAGCCGGCGATATGTACGATATAAGGGACCTGAAAAGTCCTATTGTAATGTAGGGGAAATTTCGTTGTATGAATCGTCTGGCGACACAATAACTATGAAGGGTAGAGTCATAGGCACACCGGGGTCACGATGGGGTGACAAGGAGCATTATTACACATCCGCATGGGATGGTGACCCATATACTTCGATGGATTATCGTGATCGGTCTGGTGGGTGGACCGGTCTTGATTTAGGATATCCTCGAAGTATTAAAAAAATCGTGTATACGCCACGCAACAGGGATAATTTCATCCGCTCAGGCTATATTTACGAACTGTTTTATTATGACCATGACAAAGGCGGGTGGCAATCATGCGGGCAAATCACTGCCAAGAGTGACAGCTTGTCAATGAAAGCTCCGGAAGGAGCGTTGCTGTACTTGCATTGTCATTCAGGAGGAAAGGATGAACGAATATTTGAATACGATGCCCGGAATGATATCCAAATATTTTGGTAGGTATATATAACCGGTAGTGGTTGTCCGGACCAATGGAATGCGGAGGGCGATTTAGGTTTGGATTTGTTCGGATTATTGGCTATTTTTGTAGTTGAATCCAAATTTTAGAGATGCTATGAACTATCAGATTATTGTTGCTGCCGGAAGCGGGAGCCGTTACGGGGGGGACCTGCCGAAGCAATTCTGTGACCTTAACGGGCGACCTCTGCTTATGACCACCATCGAACGTCTGCATTGTTGCGATGCGGAGAGTGAGGTGCTGGTGGTGCTCAGCGAGGATATGATGGAGTTTTGGCAGCATCTCTGCCGTGAGTTTGATTTCAGTGTGAGCCATACGGTCATAGCCGGTGGTGCGACACGAGCCCATAGCGTTAAGAATGCCATAGACTACATATCGGATTGCTCTTGTGGCAAGGGATGGATTAGTGTGCATGACGCAGCCCGTCCTTTGGTGTCCCAAAAGCTATTTGACGCAATAGTCGGCGGTCTCGATGGTGCCGACGGGGCTTTGCCGGCGTGCAGGTTGTCCGATTCGATAAGGCTGGTCCGTGAGGACGGTTCATCGGAGGCAATGGACCGTTCCCGTTTCCGCTCGGTGCAGACTCCGCAGATATTTCATGCTGATAAACTGATAGATGCCTACCGTCAGGAGATACGTCCTGAGTTTACTGATGACGCATCGGTGATGGAGGCTGCCGGGTATGCCAATCTGCGCCTTGTGGACGGTGACCCTCGGAACATAAAGGTAACTAATCCCGGCGACATGGCGATTGCCGAATTGTATCTGTCTGAGTAGCCCGAAATATGGAACGGTTACGGCGAATGGACATAAAATTCCTCAGAGGAATGGGGCCTAAGCGTGCCGAGCTTCTGGAGAAGAATCTCGGTATCAAGACCTATTATGACCTTCTCTATCATTTTCCCACTCATTACATAGACCGCACTTCGATGTACCGCATAAGGGATTTTGCGGGCGATGATATGCCATCTGTGCAGGTTAAGGGGAAGTTCGTGTCATTCAATTTGCAGGGTGAGGGGGCTAAGACGAGGCTTGTAGGGCTGTTCTCCGACGGCTCCGCCGTGATGGAGGTAGTGTGGTTCCAGCGTATCAAGGCAATACGGCAAGCTTACCATACGACGACTGAGTATATAGTGTTCGGGAAGCCGGCTTGTTTCAACGGCAGATGGAGCATGGTTCATCCCGAGGTGGATGTGCCGGGGAGCACTTATGCCGTAAACGGATTCAGGGGGGTATATCCGCTTACCGAGCAGTTGCGCAGCAAAGGATTTTCCTCACGGACATTCTCGGCAGCTGTCTCCGATATTCTTGGCGGAATCCGGACACTGACAGAGACTTTGCCGGCTGAAATCATAGCCCGCTACCGGTTAATGGGGATACGCGAGGCGCTATATGCCATACACAATCCGCAGTCAAACGAGCAGCTCCGGGGGGCGAGGTTGAGGCTGAAATTCGAGGAACTTTTCTACCTCCAGCTCAACATACAGCGCTACGCTCGCCGCAGAAGCAGCACTACTCAGGGATTCCTCTACCCGAGGATAGGACATTTCTTCAACACGTTTTATTCGCAATTCCTCCCATTTCCGCTTACCGGGGCGCAGAAGCGTGTAATCAAGGAAATACGTGCCGATATGGCTACAGGCAGGCAGATGAACAGGCTGCTGCAGGGGGATGTCGGTTCTGGCAAAACACTCGTGGCATTGCTGTGCATGCTCATAGCCCTTGACAATTCTACACAGGCGTGCCTCATGGCTCCGACTGAAATCCTTGCCACGCAGCACTTCGAGACCATATCCAAAATGGTGGCTCCGATGGGGATAAATGTCAAGCTTCTCACCGGCTCGACCCGAAAGAAGGCGCGTGATGAGATTCATGCGCAACTTATGGACGGGTCGCTGCATATATTGATTGGTACCCACGCAGTGATAGAAGATAATGTTAGGTTCCGTAATCTCGGATTCATTGTGATAGATGAGCAGCACCGTTTCGGTGTGGCGCAGCGGGCTCGCCTGTGGACTAAGAATATAATACCTCCGCATGTGCTCGTTATGACTGCCACTCCTATCCCGAGGACGTTGGCGATGACTGTCTACGGTGACCTTGACGTATCGGTTATAGACGAGCTTCCGCCCGGACGAAAGCCGGTACAGACGCTGTTGCGTTATGACGAAGATCGGTTCAAGACCTATCAGGGAATCGGTCGGCAGCTGAGGCTCGGTCGTCAGGTATATATCGTGTATCCGCTCATACATGAGAATGAAAAACTCGAACTTAAGTCGCTGGAGGAGGGATATGAAAGTATCTGCGAGACATTCCGGGACTATAAGGTGGCATTTGTGCACGGTCAGATGAAGCCGGTGGAAAAGGACTATCAGATGGGGCTGTTCGCCTCGGGAGAGGCGCATATACTTGTGGCTACGACTGTGATTGAGGTCGGTGTGAATGTGCCCAACGCCACTACCATGCTCATAGAGAACTCCGAACGGTTCGGGTTGTCGCAGCTGCATCAGCTCAGGGGGCGTGTCGGTCGTGGAGAGGGGCAGAGTTATTGTATACTTATGACCAAACGTAAGATAGCCAGGGATACCCGTAAGCGGCTTGAGCTGATGACATCCACTACCGACGGATTTGCCATCGCCGAAGCCGATATGCAGATGCGCGGTCCCGGTGACATAGAGGGGACCATGCAGAGCGGCATACCGTTCGATCTGCACATAGCCAATCTTGCCACTGACGGGCAGATAGTGCAGCTGGCAAGGGATGCCGCCTGCGAAATACTTGACATTGACCCCGAGCTGACAGCTCCGGCTCACGCCATACTTGTGGCGCAACTCAGACTCCTCACCTCACGTCTGCAGGATTGGTCACGCATCTCCTGATTGCCTGACAAGTGTGAAAAATGCCATTGTACGCTATTGTAGCGCCATTTTTGCCTTAATTTTAACAATTACGCCTAAATTAGTCGTCAGATTGACGTTTTTTAATCTCTTTTAGCGCAATCGGCAGATGAAAACCTGTAAATCAATTGTTTTAATGATGTAAGTAAAGATAAAGAAGCTACTAAGCAATGAAATCTAAATTTACATCCCTCGTCCTCTTTACCGAGTTGTGAAACTGGATATGGAGGCTCTCATAAATAAATAGTTGAAACGTGAGGGGAGGAGTTAAGACACTGTCTTGACTCCTCCTTTTTTGTGTATACAGGCTTGCTTAAAGTGACAGACGGAATCCAGCCATGGCGGTGAATCCCGGCATTTCATATCCGCGGTTGATGGTATACTTGGTATCTGTCACATTGTCAAGGTTGACGAACAGGTCAAGCATGCGTAATGCTTGGTAAGTAAATTTCAGGTTTATAAGGGCATAATGCTGGTGCTCGACGTCGTCCGCCACGTATAGCCCGCCGACACCCTTCATCTCGGCATCGATATGGAATTTTGCAAGTGCGTCCCATCCGACCCCCAGATAGTACTGGTTTCTGGGCGCGGCAGTAAGATTTGCAAGTGAGGAGTGCAGATAGCTGTAGGTGGCCCAAAGCCGGAGATTGTCGGCAGGATGGCTGCGGGTTGACACTTCAATCCCCTTGTTGATGAATCGACCTGTGTTGACATTCTTCATGTCCACAGTCTGAATCATATCAGAGCCTTTGCTGTAATATGCGGTCACGTCGATATTAAAGTAACGGTTAAACTCCTTCCCGACGGTTACCTCATAATTCATCATTCGTTCAGGTTGGAGGTCAGGATTTGCCATACGGTACAGATAGAGCTCCCGGAACGAGGGGTTACGGTATCCTTTGGATAGTGATGCCTTGAATAGCCATCCGTCGCAAGGACGAAACGAAAATCCCAGTTGAGGCACCCATTGGGTGTCAAACCGGTTGCTGTTTGCCATGCGCAGACCTCCGTTGAGCATCAGCCTGTCATCGATCAGACCCTGTGACAGGGTTATGTATGGGGAATATTCTGTGATGTATTGTCGTGACATGGTTGTCAGTGAGCCGGGGGTATGGTTGTTTCCTCCGGATACAGGTATTTTGCCGGTGTATCTGTCAAAGTCGAATCCCGCAGTCATGGCAGCGCCACGCCATGGACGAAAGTTCTGATATGCAATCACGCCGAGGCGGTCGTCCACGCTGTGGAAATGTCGCGGATCGTCTACAAAATGGTTGCCGTAGCTGTAATATACCCTTGCGACACCTCCGGTATTGCCATAGGTGTTTGTCACCGATACTGAAGCCTCGCCCCTGATTATATCCTGATGGTATATATCCGTGGATTCCGGATTGGACAGTGTGGCATATATGGGGTCGTTGCCTATGAACTGCATGAACGAATAGTCTGCTCCTGCTTTCCAGTGCCTGTTGAGTTCGTATCCGACTTTGGCGTATACGTTTCCTTGTTTGAAATCAAAATTTTTCTTCAGTCCGTCAGTCCGGTCGTAGCTGAGTGAGAGCAGAGAGGTGAATTTCCCGAATCTCATCGTGTTGGTAAGGGAGCTGAGCCACGTGTTGTATGACCCGTACTGTGATTTCAGTGTGGTGTGGACTCCATGATTGTCAGCATGCTTGGTGATGACATTGATTACGCCTCCCATGGCATTTGAGCCATACAGCACAGACCCGGGACCTCGGAGCACTTCCACGTGGTCGACATATTCGGTCCCGTAGAAGTCTGCCACATGGTGGGAGTATATACCGGCGAATTGAGGTTGTCCGTCAACCATCATAAGCACGGCGTTGGTGGGCGAACCCCCTACGCCACGGATTTTGATACCGCCTGAACCACCGTTGCTGAGACCGAAGCCGATGATATTGCGTTCAGATACGAAAAGGCTCGGTACTACGCCGGATATTGCGGAGAGTAGCTGTGTCTGTCCGGTGGCTTCGAGCTGGTGACTTCCGATAGATGTTACTGTGTATGGAAGCAGATTGCGCCGCACAGCCTCATTGCTTCCGGTCACAACTACCTCACCGAGACGATTGACCGTCGTTGTGTCAACAGGCTCCTGTGCAGTAGTAATCATACCGCAAGCAAGGAGAGACGAAAGGAAAATAAGATAGCCTTTTATGCTCATTTTTCAGTCGAGTGTAACTATTTTATAAGTCTGAGAACCGAGTCCGATTTTTTCAGCGTGTTCCAGTGTATGCATCCCGTGGCGTGAGTCAATGCGTTCGATGAGATGGATTTTGCCATGGTCTTCAGACGCACGCACAAGGTCGGTACAAGCTTTGTCGAGTGCGACAGGGTCAAGTGAGGCAAGGATTCCGAGGTCACTCATTTGAGGGTCGGCGGGGTGTGAATCACAGTCGCAGTCGACAGAAAGATTGTTGGCTACATTGATGTATATAATGTTTTCGCCGCAATGGTCTGCTACGGCTTTGGCAGCTTCTGCCATTGACTCGAGGAAAGCATCCTGTTCAGGCAGGTTTTCCCAAAGTTGATTGGGGTCTTCAAGTTTGCCTGCGGAATGGATATATGTTTTGCCGTTGGAGGATGCTATGCCGATTGACATATTCTTGATGGCTCCGCCGAAGCCACCCATGGCGTGACCTTTGAAATGGGACAATATGACAGTGAAATCATAGTCGGGGAAATGTGAACCGACTATGTCATATTTGAGATGGGTGCCACCTTCGAGTGGGAGTTTCACTTCGTCCTCAGCATCCATGATGTCAACGGGGGCAATTGCGGTAAATCCGTGTTCCTCGGCAGTGCGTCGGCTGTCTTCTGTCTTGAACCGCTTCCCGGGGTATGCAGTGTTGCATTCCACTATTGTGCCGTTGACAAGTTTTACGAAGTCCTTGATGAGAGCAGGCTGAAGGAAGTTGTGACCGCCGGGCTCACCCGTTGATATCTTGACAGCGACTTTGCCTGTCGCATCCTTCCCGAGTGCGTTGTATATTTTTATAAGAGCCTCCGGTGAAATTTCCTTTGTCATGTACACCACGGCAGTGTCCGGTGTTGTTGTCGTGTCATTAGTGGTATTTTCCTGTGAATTGGCAGGTTGTGAACAGCTTGCCATAGCCATTACGCCCATCATCAATGAAGCGAGTCTACTGTTTATTTTCATGATTATTTTATTTGGATTTCAGACATGTTGGGGAAGATTCTTTGGATTCAATGTGTCTAAATTTGGCATATATAATACCGGATGTTATATCTATGCAAAATATCTCGTTCGCAAAATTAGTGCGGAATAGCTAAAAAATTCGTACCTAAATCACGGCTAAATCTACCTTTTTAGCAGGAAATATTGGAAGATTAGTTGCCGGTGGTGATTGTGTCTGTAAAAGCAGGATGTAGGTGTGACTGGAGGAGGCGGGAGAATGTTTGGGCTCCACGGGTGTTGAGATGGGCGGCATCGCCCCATAAGGAATCAGCCAATTGTATATCCTGATAGTCGAGGAGTGGAATGTCACTGAAATGTCTGCGATGAAAGTCTCGGTATGAGTGGGATGGTGACAATGGATATTGCGGCATAGTGATGAATATCGGTGTTATGCCTTCTTTCCTGCAGAAATCAATGATTCGGTTATAGAAATATAGGATGAAAGGATTATCATCGTAATTATCGGTGTCCAAAGCTGACGCATTGACATTTTTTGACGGGACGCTGTCGTTAAGTCCGGCAGTCCCATACTTGGCGTTATAGCGTTCAATGTCTTCTTCGAGTTTATTACGTTCAAGCGGAGCGTAGCATCCAATACCTACTTCCTGAATTCGGTAGTTGCGAAATATCGATGTGACAGGAATGGCGATTTTAAGTACGGAGAAAGGTTTTGCGAGGTAGGATGTAAACCAGTCGAACGATGAATGACGGGCGGCGGCGATGATTTCCTCCGGAGAATAGCAGTCAAAAAAGAATGGATGCATCAGCTCGCTTGCGTGCGCTGACCGGATATCTTTGCTGATTACGATATTGTCAAGATTGATGACTACTGTATCAATTTGTGGATTATATTTTTTCAGTAATTTCAGTTTGGCATACATATACTCGATATGGTCGCCGTTAAGTCCGAAATTTAAGGAATTGGATACTATGCGGTCATCAATGCCATATTCTACGGTGGAGTTGCCAAGGAATACAATATTGTGCGGAGTCCGGAGCAGTTTTGCTTCGTTGAAAGTTACCAGCTTCCAAAAGGCGAAGAACATCAGTCCGGTTACGATGACGAATAGTATGCAGCGGAGTAGGAATCGTTTCATATTCGTCAGAATTGAAAGTAAATGAATTGAGCCTGCGCTCCTGCGAAGATACTCATGACAAACAACAATGAAAGATAGATGCCCCAACGGAGAGTCACATGTCTTACCCCTGTAAGGTCAAGGGCAAATTGCTTGTCGCGTTGGTTCCATTCTATGGCTATGAGTAAGATGATAAATAATGCCGTGGAATAGAAAACAATATTGCCTATACCGAGCATTTCGTAATTAGGATATTCAACGATTGTGGAGCTGAAAATCCCGGCATAATACCGCCATGCGTCAGCCAATGTGTCTGAGCGGAAAAGTATCAATCCTATATCAGTTAATACAAAAGTCGATATGATGCCGGTAAACTTGGTTAGTTTAGACGACGATGTATCTGGAGCTGAAGCCGGAATAGAAGCATTTTTCTTGCGTAATACTCCGGGAATAAAAAGGACGCCCCAATATACGCCCCATAGTACGAAAGTCCAATTGGCTCCGTGCCACAGACCACTCAGAGTAAACACAATGAGAGTGTTCATCACTCTTCTCGGTGTTGATACTCTGTTGCCACCAAGCGGGATATATATGTAGTCACGGAAAAATGTGTTGAGCGAAATATGCCACCTCCTCCAGAAATCAGCAACACTGACGGAGAAATATGGGTAATTGAAGTTGCGATTAAGATTGATTCCGAACAGTCTTGCGCATCCGATAGCTATATCACTGTACCCTGAGAAATCTCCATAAATCTGGAATGCAAAGAAGATACCTCCGGCTATGAGTGTCCAGGCATTAGCAGCATCATAATCAGCGTAAATCACATTCACGATATATGCGCAATTGTCGGCGATAACCAGTTTCTTGAAGAAGCCCCACAGCATCTGTCGCATACCGTCGACAGCCTTGGAATAGTCGAATCTGCGTCCGTGCAGGAATTGCGGAATTAGATTAGTGGAGCGTTCGATAGGACCTGCGACAAGCTGAGGAAAGAATGACACGAAAGCCAGAAACGCCACAGGGTCGGATGTCGGTGGTGTATTGCCTCTGTAAACGTCAATGCTGTAACTGATGGCTTGAAATGTGTAGAAGCTTATTCCGACAGGGATCAGGACTTCAAGGGTAAACCAGTCAAGCTCATAGCCGAATTGAGTGAAAAGCAGCCTGATATTTTCGGAAAAGAAGTTGAAGTATTTAAAGAATCCAAGTATACCGATATTGATACCGATATTGCACCACAATGCGACCTTACGAATCACTGCTGACTTATTTCCGCCGATTACGAGACCGCTGAGGTAGCTTGAAATGGATGTGAAGAATATGAGTATGAGAAAGCGCCAGTCCCACATGCCGTAGAAAAAGTAGCTTGCAGCCACCACAAACAGATTCTGTACCTTATACCGTTTGCCGAGCATCCAATAGATGCCGAACACAATCGGTAGGAATATCAGAAATTCAAAAGAATTAAAGAGCATAGGGCTTGCTGGTGGCTATCAATAGAGGGCTTGTGTGTCAGGCGAATTGCGCTGACGGGTGCAAAGTTATGAAATAAATGCAATATGGGCAAGAAAAAGCAAACCCCGGTGAGATGGTCACCAGGGTTGCTTTTCAATGGTTATAGTAGGTTAACAAAGATTAATCGCGTGGTTCGCGTGGAGTGCGGTCGTTGTCACGACGGGGACGGTCATCGCGGCGGGGACGGTCGCCATTGTCACGGCGGGGTCCACGGTTGTTGTCACGACGGGGTCCACGGTCGGGGCGGGGAGCACGTTCACGTTCTACGTATCCTTCGGGTTTGGGCTGGAGCGCACGCATTGACAGACGGTACTTGCCGGTTTTCTTGTCAATCTCGATGAGCTTGACTTCAACCTTGTCACCTTCCTTCAAGCCGGAAGCTTCCATGTTTTCGAGTCTGTCCCAAGAGATTTCCGAGATGTGAAGCAGACCGTCACGGTTAGGCATAAATTCCACGAATGCGCCAAAGTCGAGGATAGAGCGTACAGTGCCCTGGTATACCTTGCCTTCTTCGGGGAGTTCCACGATAGCGTTTATCATCTCGAGAGCCTTGTCGATAGATGCCTTGTTGGAAGCAGCCACTTCTATATAGCCACCTTCGGGAATCTCGTCGATTGATACAGTAGCACCGCTGGCTTCCTGAATACCCTGGATAATTTTTCCGCCCGGGCCAATCACTGCACCGATGAGATCCTTCGGGATAATCATGGTGACAATGCGGGGTACGTGGGGCTTGTAGTCCTCGCGGGGTGCGGGGATGGTTTCCTCAATCTTGTCGAGGATATGCAGACGGCCTTCACGGGCCTGGTTGAGAGCGCGTTCAAGGATTTCATAGCTGAGACCGTCGCACTTGATGTCCATCTGGGTGGCAGTGATACCGTCACGTGTGCCTGTTACCTTGAAGTCCATGTCGCCGAGGTGGTCCTCGTCACCGAGAATATCGGAGAGGATAGCGTACTTACCGCTGGCGCTGTCCGAAATAAGACCCATGGCGATACCGCTGACAGGGCGCTTCATCTTCACGCCTGCGTCGAGGAGCGAGAGTGTGCCTGCACAAACTGTTGCCATTGAGGATGAGCCATTTGACTCAAGGATATCGCTGACAATGCGGCATACATAGGGGAAATCATCGGGGAACATACGCTTGAGCGCACGGTGAGCGAGATTACCGTGACCAACTTCACGACGACCTACGCCACGCACAGGCTTAGCCTCGCCGGTAGAGAAGGGGGGGAAGTTGTAGTGGAGCAGGAATCTTTCGCGGCCCTGGTTGAGCACGTCGTCGAGAATCTTCTCGTCAAGCTTTGTGCCGAGTGTGACGGTTGCGAGTGACTGAGTTTCACCACGGGTGAACACGGCGGAGCCGTGAGGCCCGGGGAGGTAGTCAACCTCGCACCAGATGGGACGGATTTCGGTGGTCTTACGACCGTCGAGACGGATGCCTTCGTCAAGAACGCAACGGCGCATGGCTTCCTTCTCCACGTCGTGGTAGTAACGCTTCACAAGGGGAGTCTTTTCGTCACGTTCCTCCTCGGGAAGTGATTCGATATATTCTTCGCAAATCTTGTCGAAGCTTTCCTGACGCCAGTGCTTGTCAGCGCAGCCGGCCTTGGCGATTGCATAAGCCTTGTCGTAGCACTTGTCATGAACATCCTTGCGGAGCTCTTCATCGTTGGTCTCGTGACAGTACTCGCGCTTAACGGTTGAGCCAACCTCTTCGGCAAGTTCCATCTGAGCCTTGCACTGTACCTTGATGGCGTCGTGAGCGGCGCGGAGGGCTGCAAGGAGGTCTGCTTCGGAAACTTCGTTCATCTCGCCTTCCACCATCATGATGTTATCGTAGGTGGCACCGACCATAAGTTCCATGTCGGCGTTCTCGAGCTGTTCGAATGTGGGGTCAATCACGAATTCACCGTTGACACGTGCAACGCGTACTTCGGAGATAGGACCGTTGAAAGGTATGTCGCTCACTGCGAGGGCTGCCGAAGCGGCGAGACCTGCGAGAGCGTCGGGCATGTCGACACCGTCAGATGAGTACATGGTCACCTGCACGAAGGTGTCGGCGTGGTAATTGTCGGGGAAAAGGGGACGGAGCACACGGTCAACCAGACGGGAGGTCAGGATTTCGTAATCGCTCGCACGGCCTTCGCGTTTGAGGAAACCTCCGGGGAAACGGCCGTTGGATGAGAACTTCTCTTTGTACTCTACTTGGAGGGGCATGAAATCAACCCCTTCGCCAGCGTCTTTCGCTGTCACTACTGTCGCAAGGAGCATAGTGTTGCCCATGCGCAGTTCTACCGCTCCATCGGCTTGCTTTGCTAATTTGCCGGTCTCAAGGGTGATGATACGACCGTCGGGCAGCTCGATGGTTTTTTTGATTGGATTCATAAATTATTGTTTCTGCTTATAAAAATTTCGTCAATTGTTGCAGCCGGGAAGCTGTCTGAAGGGTCAGCGGTAAAATCATGTCAGAGTTTGGATCTTTGTTAGATTTCAGCATCGGCTTAGGTTAGCTTCCGTTATTTCAGTTTGCAAAGATAATGAATATATTGAATAAATTGGTGTAAATCCGATAAATAATTTTAATTTTCATCGGAATTTCCCTCTGTGCGGATATTTTCGGGCTGTTCGTCGACACGTGTCAGGTGTTGTATCACGCCGACAGAGCGCCACTTTCCGATGCCCGGATGTGGCGCTCTGATGATGTCCGTATGCCGGTAGCCTCGGCGTATCGGTTATTTATTCTCTGATTCCTTGTACACCGGTTCCCAATAGTGGTGTATGACGCGTCCTGACATACCGCTTTCCATGTTTGTCCACCAGCGGTTTGTCCAGTTGATAAATCCGCCGTACACTTCATTTATCGGCTGTGACTCTACGGGCCATAGCCATGTGTTTGGTACAAGAAACATTTGTGGCGCTGTGTAAGAGTTGTCTTTGTTGGGAGCGGTGATGATTGTGTTGTCTTCCTCCCCAGGCTTTTTCACAATTACTTTGAAGCCACCCATGCTTGACTCACCTTCGCCGGGTTTGGCATGCGTGTCGCTATGTGTGGTCAGCGAGAAGTCTTCTGGAACCTTGATTTCGACGGTCGCACCTTCGCTCTCCCATCGGGAAGCGTTGATTATGGTGGAATTAGGACGGTTGGCACCCCACCATGAATGGAATTCTCCGTCCGCCGAACCGGCGGGAATGAGTATTCCGTTTGCATGGGTCACCTCGGCGTTGTCGACAATCTGGGGATAATCCGACTGGAGATAAACCGGCAGGGTGCCACCCGACGCCAACGCTGTGACTGTGGCGGTTGTCTCGCCTGCCACATGGCTTACTCCGAATACCACATCGTTGAAGTCATAGTCATACGTTCCACCCAGGTCTTCGCAGGCTATTACCCATGATTGTTTCTTGACAGGGTCTTCGTTGAGCTCATCGCGCGTGCGTTCAAATTCGCCGTTTACACGGAACAGCATGTCGTTCATGTCATGGTCGCTGCCGTTTATGCCGTTTTCGGTTTCGGCGAAGTAGTCCTCTACGCCCATTATGATTTGACCGTTCCAGGCATATGTCACAAAGGCTGTCCATCCGAATGATTGACCTGTGCCGGTATTCATCACTGACGGTTTTCCCGAGCTATGGGTGTGTCCGTCCTTGATTGTGTTTCCTATGTACCGGTTCATGACCGGGCGTGAGAAAGCTATATGTCTGTGCCCGAGTTTAAAACCGGCGTCACCGTTCTTGTCCAGAGCGTACTGACCGCCCTGGATTACGAAAAATGCTATGTGGGTGCCTTTGGGGAATCCATATTTTCCCACGGCGTTGTTCTTAAGTTTTCCTCCCTCAAACTGCGTGTCGTCATAATATACCAGGCGGTAGTTGGCTGAACGCATCCTGGAGATGTATTGCCCGTCAATTTACCCGCCTCGGCATCTTCCACGAATTTAGAGAAACGCATGCAATGTTCCCATTCGTCACCTTGGTCTTTACCCTCGTTTTCCCCATCGGGCACAATGTCGATACCGGGATAATCCAGCCCGGAGTCAAATTTCCATTCGCCCTCCTCCTGTTCTTTAAGTAGTATGTTTGCTCCCGGACAGGCATTGTACATGAGAAGAAACATGGGACGTTTAAGCAATACCTTCATACGCTCGCTTTCGTCGGCTATATTTGCGTCCTCGTCGGTGTAATAGAAATAGCCGAATGAGTTAAACGTGCTTGCGCACCCGAAGAAGTAGTCGATTGAGACTTCGGAATTATCTTCACTGATTATGTAGTCCACACCATCCTGAGGTTTGAGCTTTTCGTAGAATTCTTCCAGATTACATGTTATTCTGCCCCCTTTGTCGTTGATTTCCTCGCTGAACACACCGCCTTTGCCTACAATCGGGGCGAGGTCGCCGCACGAGAAACCGATCTCGTCGTAAGTATTGTTGGGACCGAGATAGGAGTGCTTGAATCCGTCAAATGTCGATTGGGGAGTGGTCGTTAACCCATAAAGGTCAAAGATGTCGGATAGGTTTACGGTGCTTGCTGATTGCTGTGGGGTGCCTTCTTTAAATTCGGCTGAATGAACAGTCAGATGATTACCTTGTATTCTGACAAAATCGGAATTTTTCAAATAGTCTACATTGCTTCCGGTAACATTCATTACATATTGGAATTTGTCGTTAATTTGGATGCCGTTTGTCTTACAATAATCGGCGAGTCCATCTAATGCAATATCGTTCCATTCTTTCTTCCCGATTTTAATTGTCGGTTCATTTCCGGTGAGGGTAAGTGTTAATTTAATGTTCACTACATTGCTCGTAATATCGTTTGGAAAACTGTATTGCTTTGTGACCAGACCGTCATTCCATCCTCCGAGGTCATAGCCTTCAGTTTCGTCAATAATATTGTTATCGTCGTTGAATGTGTTGTCTCCGACCCATCTATATAAGGTTATTTCTGAGTATTCGGTGTGGGTCGGAGGGTTTGTTGCCGGGTCGGTGATATTGATTGGATTTCCATCCTTGCCGGTGAAACTTCTCCAAAATGCTTCGTTGGCGGATGTCACCGGCAGTGAGCCGAGCGCTTTATTTTCAGTGAGGTCAAACGGGTAGGGTAGGGGTGCCTTTATGCCGGCACGTGAAGCCCGGTCGCCGACAAACATCCGGTTGTCGGTGATTCTGGAATAGGATGCGTGGATGGTTTTGCCGTTGTGCCCCGTTATTATTACGTATGCCAGTTCGTTCTCCTTAGGATAGTCAAATTCAAATGCCTGTTCCGACGCAGGATAGGTAGCGACGATGCGGCATGATTTATTGCCTGGCCAGTCGGTGTAGACATTGATTCGTTCCGCACCCGAGAGCAGCGAGGGGTCTACTTCCGCTTTGATTCTTCCGGCTGAGTTCCAGTCCTGCTCGGTGTTAAACACTCCGAACTGCTTGACGAAATTACGGGTGTATAATTCCTCCTTGGGAATCTCGATGGTGTCAGGCTGGCATGAGCATATAAACAAGGATGCAAATGTCAGCGCGGGGACTGTACATTTCCTGATGTGATTAAGCATAAACGTGATGTGTTGGTTCTTAGGCTGAAAGTCTGATGATATGTTAAGATTTGCAACAGACAGTTTCGGTTAAAGAATTGGGTGGGTAATATTCAGTTAGTAGGTAAATTTTCACAAACTTACAGAAAAAAATTACCCCCCCCAATTTTTTAACAGTCGTTAACCTTGTTTATATTATTGGAGTTAAAAATTAACATATGGTTGCGAATTGGCGGTACTTTTAGGATTATGGCGTTTCAAGGCCGTTTAACCGAGATGGCTATAGTGTGTGAAAGAAAATTACACACATATGTAGTAGATTTATTGTAAAATGGTTGTATATTTGCAACGCAAACTGTCGCTTATGGCGTCAGCGGGAAGATTACATCATCTCGGCAATTCGGTTGCGTTGGCGACTGAAAATGATGGAACGGCTCTTCTTCCCCGGCTTTTGACGAAGCCAATATGGACATAATGTTGCATCCCGTTTGCAATTTTTATTAACAGGCATTCTGCTTGTCATCCTATCCCACTTATACTCGGAGGATGTCAGGCTGAATAGTTGGCTATAAAAATGCAACATAAGATGAACAGTAAAGTTTCTGCCGAGACCCCATTGTTTATTGGTCGAATAATTGAAAATGAGTTGCGCCGCCAGGAGCGCAGCGTGACATGGCTCAGCCGTAAGATTCATTGTGACCGACGCAATGTCTATGACATATTCCGCCGCGCTGATATTGATACCAACCTGCTCTATCGAATAAGCGTGGCTCTCAACACCGATTTCTTTAAATTTTACTCAATGTCACTTCAGCCCTCCGGATTGCAGTTTCGGGAGTCTGTTGCCGGTTTGTGTACATCCGACACAGTTGCGGAGTCCGATAGTCGGTTGTATATGATTTCGTAGGTTTTGTTAATGGCTTGATAATCAGGTTTGCAAGAGGGATAGGGAAAATTAATTACACACATTTGTGAAAATGGATTTCAGCGGAGTCCCTTATTATCAAAGTGAAAGAATCTTAACTTTGCATTAACACAGAAAACAAAAAAATAATTCCTTAAATAAATATAGTAATCATGGCAAAAAAATCAGCAATTTCAGGAGAGTATATTATAACAGTAGAGGACAGTGGCTCAATCCGAGTATGCAAGATTTACGACAATGTGAAAGGGTCGCTGCGTGAAATCGCAGCGGAAAAAGATTTTCAGATTGACCCGAAATGGAATACTCAGGAGTTCGGTCGTAGAATCTGCAAGGAGTTCGGAGACGGCAAATTGGCTGAAATCGGCGAATATGTTGTCACTCGCCGTGATTCCGGCAAGATTGAGACTTATCGTACTTATGAAAACACTAAGGGTGCTCTGAGGGAAATTTCGGAGGGTATTAACTTTGCTTATGACCCCGCCTGGACAACTCGCCAGTTTGGATCAAAGCTTGTTGACTTTATCAATGCAAGTAAATGATAAATGTTATGGCTGACAAAATTATAGAGGAACTTACACGTCGCGTAGAAGAGCTCGAGAAGAAGTATTACGAGGTTAATTTCCCATATCAGAAACCGCCATATCCATGTGTAGTGGAGAACGTAGCAGTCTATCGGGGGGATGCGTGGGCCAGGGCGTTTTTGTTATCAGACGGGCAGATAAAGTTCGCCGACGGGGATGCTTATGGTCGGTCTTCCGGGTCTTTTGAAACTGCTCCAACCACACTCGGTGTGATGGCTGAACGCGCCGGGGTTGAAGTGCCACCTTCTGACATGAAGAAGAAGACAGTTGTCGCCTCGAAGATTTTTGAGAAATTCGGAGGTATGAAATGGGCGTATATGGGCGAATTTATGGTTAGTGATAACGGTAACTTGTTTAGTATTAGCTCGGAATCTCCTGCAGAGAGGCTTGACGCTATCGAGAAGCGCACAGCTGAGTTAGGTTTGCCATTCAAGATAGATTCTTCAGCCTCTGTATGGGACAATGTCAAAGCTGCTTTCCATGCATTAAAAATAGCTGATGAAAGTAAAAATAAATCCTGAGCCTATGGGAGAGCTGATTGATACACTGGCTACGGATGTCACGGAGTTTATTGAAAGAGAACCGAGGTTATTTTTCAATGAATGTGACATGCAGGTTCGCCTTTGTGCTCATCTTCACTCAACCAAGCATTATAGAGCAGTAATCCCTGAGTATCGCATTCCACTCGCTGAACTTGTGAGCCGTGGAGTGTCAGGTACATGGGATGGCAGAAAATGGATAATGTCTCAGGTGTTTCCTTGGAGCAACGATATTTTTGCTGATATCGTGGTGGAGTCCCACGGGCAATACGCATGCGTGGAATTAAAGTATGCCACAGCTCGGCTGCGAGATTCCCTTATGCTATTTGACGAGCCCTTGCGTGGCAATGAAGAAATCATCAAGACTCAGGCTGCATCCAATCTGGTAATGTATAATTACTGGAAAGATGTCCGCCGGATAGAGGTGATTGCCGAAAAATTCCACAACGTGGCGGGAGGAGTGGCACTCCTTGTGACAAACGACAATTCTTACTGGGACAAACCTCGTACCGGTGCGAAATACCTACCGTTTTCAACCCATGAAGGCCAGGAAATCCATCCCGGTACGCTCGCCTGGAACGGTCAGGTCTCTTCTGAAATCCTGAAGTCACACATGCCGTTCCGGATATCAGGTTGCTATGGCTGTAATTGGCGACCGGCAGGGGTTACTGCTGTTTCCCGTAAAGGTGACCGGTTCAAGTATATTCTGAATATTATAAATAAATTGAAATAATTATGGCAGTAAAAACCACAGCCTCGGGCAAAATGGACAAGCGTACCAAAGAGTACAAGGAGCTTAAGGACCGTCTTGCAAAGGCTCGCGCCGCAAAAGCGAAATCAGGCGCAAAGAAGACTACGTCCACTCTTAAGAAAACCAAGAGCGGTAAGGTGGACAAACGTACCAAAGAGGGTAAGGCTATCTGTGAGCGCATGGCAAAAGCCCGCAAAGCACAAAATTCACTTGCTAACCGTATTAAAAGACTTTTCAGATAATGAATACAGCAATAAATACACTGGCATCGCTTATTGCCGCCACTATATGGGCGGACGGCGAATATGCTGAGGTGGAACGCGTCACCGCCGAGGAGATTGCCGATGCATTCGGGATATCTCAGAAAGATTTTCATAAATATATCACTGCCGCTATGGTGGAGGTGCAGAATCTGACACCGGAGGCGGCTACAACCTATGCTGTCAAGCATGCCGAGAAGGTCGACCCAGAGGAAAGCGGAGAAGTTTTTCAGGCGCTCATGCAGATGATGCTTTGCGACGGGGTGCTTACAGCCGGCGAGGTGTACAATCTTCTTGCCCTGGCGGAAGCGCTTGACATAGACCGTGAAAGTGCAATCCTTATGCTCTGTGACATGGTTAAGACCGAGCCTGAGCTTGAGGTTTCATTTGAAAATGACGATGACGAATAATTGCGTGCCGCTATGACATCTAAAGTGAAGGTTTATGGGAGGGCTCAGAACCGTACGGTATTGGGAATAGCCCATGCGTATCTGGTGATGTATCCCCATGCTACCATTGAGGATTTGCGTAAGGCATTCCCGAATTCATTATGCCCGGACAAAGGTGTGAATGAGAATTTCCTCCCTCTTGAGGAAGCATTGGGGTTCAACGGGAAAATGAGTCTTTATTTCGCCAAGGATGACGAGGTGCTGACCCTACAGGATGGTTCAAAGATTGCGCTCGCACAGGTGTGGTCCAAGCAGTCGTTTGACCGTATGGTGGAACAGGCGTCGCTCTATGGCATCGAGGTGGCTGAGTTTGAAAAGACCTCCGGTCCGGGCCAGAAGGGTGGATTCCGCCTGGAGTATCTCAACGGATACGTGCCTCCGATGCCGGACGCCGGAAAGAAAGGCATGTCACCGTGGATTTGGCTTCTGCTGTTGCTGCTCGTTGCCGGCGCAGCTGCCTGGTGGTTCCTTGGTCGTGACACCGAGCCGGCTGAGCCTCAGGTTATAGAGAAAATAGTCGAGAAAGAGGTTGTGGTGCGTGACACGGTGTATGTGCAGCAGATTGAGGACATAGAGACCGCTTTCAATGCCGCAAAGTTTGAACAAGGTAAATCAGACCTTAACGACGATGCCAAGCTTGCCCTTCATGACCTTGCCAAGGTGCTTAGGCAGAATCCCGGGCTGAAGCTTTCGATAGAAGGTCACACATCGGCTGAGGGTGATTCCCTGACAAACCTTAAGCTTTCGGAAAAACGCGCACAGTCTGCAGTGGATTTCCTTGTGAGCCGTGAAGGTGTTGACGCATCGCGTCTTACAGCCGTGGGTCGCGGCTCCTCAATGCCGAAGGATGCTGCTAATCCGGAAGCAAATCGCCGCACAGAATTCGTGTTGATTGAAAAATAATAGTTGTTAATTATTTTTTTTAAGAAAAAATGAATTTAGAGGAAATAATGAAGCAGTCTAAAGGGTTGCTGAATGTGCCTGTCCACGAGAAAAAGACGGCAGGTCAGCGTATCAAAGATAATTTGTCTGAGACGAAAGACGATATCTTGGTATGGCTGCTGTCGAGTTTGAATGGCTGGCTTTTGATTCTTTCTATAATCGGATTTGTGGCTCTGTGGATTTATGCCGGTGTCGGTATTGCCTTTGGCATAGTGGTTGCGGTTTGGATATTACGATTTGTGTTAGG
The DNA here is from genome assembly GCA_958352885.1 of uncultured Duncaniella sp. GTDB lineage: Bacteria > Bacteroidota > Bacteroidia > Bacteroidales > Muribaculaceae > Duncaniella. The sequence continues at coordinate 74,287 of CATWQI010000011.1, read as the reverse complement.
ATATATGTTTGATAAATAAAAAATATAGAAAATGGCAGATTTCAAAATTGACGGCCGTATGAAAGTGAAAGGCCTGAAGGAAAAATTCAAGGAAACATTCGGACTCACACTCCGTGTATATACCACCCTTGCCTGCAAGTCACCTGCAAAGGATGACGCCACATTGGCATCTATCCGTGCGGAAGGTGCCAAGGGGGGCGAGATAGTGGTAGGATCCAACATCCGTGTTGGAAACTTTGAGAAGAAGGTGGCTGACCTCTATGGCATAGGAGTGCAGGTGGCAAATGCGGCAAATACCAAATTGTCCAATGACGACGACACTCTTGCCGCCGCCTCTAAGAAGTAATAGTTTTATGATGACCGCACATTTGTACGTGTCACTTAAGGCTTGATAGCTTGGCGGACACACAGACAATAACCGGGTGTCCGCCGTTTTTTTATTATGAACTCACAATCGATTGATTTACCATGAGTAAAGCATCATGTAAGGCAAGCATTGAAGCCAAGAAAGCGCAGATAGCGGTGAAACGCACTGAAATAGCAACATGGCGTTCCAGAAAAAGCTCGACAAAGGAAAAGTCGTACAAGCAACATTGTGAAGCGTCAATACGTGGCGTGCAGTCGGCAATCGCGGCTCTGCAGCGGGACATAGCGTCGCTGCGCGAGCGGATGAAATATGAGAAATGACTATCTGGAAATCTCTGTTTGCTCTGCTTGGGGGTAATTTTCTTACCGGTGGAGCATTGCTTGACGGAAGAAAGGGAGGAATAGGCTGCGGCTGGATCGTGATTTTTATGATTGTATTCTTCCCGTTCTGGCTGATATATAAAATATTGAAACTTATATTTAGAAGATAAACAGGACATGAAAATCCCCGGACTGTCTTTTTCATTGAAGCGGGCTATAGGTGTCACCTCGGCTAAACAGAAGATAGCGCGTGCCACCTGCATACCGACTACACGTGCCGGTCTCGAACGGAAAGTGGGCGCAATGTTGATAGGAGCCGTATTTGGCTCAAAAAAGAAACGTAAATGATCACACGGTCAGCTGACTGACAAAGGCTCCTGTATATAGTCCGGTTGCTATTGCGGGAGCTTTTTGATGGGACCGGATGTGGATTTGTTGTAATATTTGAGTATCGGCAATATAATGGATTATTCATTTGACGGAAGGTTGAGTATAGGAGAAATTCTACGTAGGTTCCGGCATAAATTGGGACTCGTTTTTGATGATAATCTGGGGACACGGCAATGGTATAACATTGCCGACTGGGTGATTGTGTTCATGATACTGCTCAGCTCGGTGGAGATATTTTTCGCCACTCTGCCGGTCGGTGCGCGGGTGATGAAGGTACTGGATGTCATCAATGAAGTGACATTGTGGTTTTTCATCGTAGAGGTGTCGCTTAGAATCTGGGCGGCGCCGGAACAGAGTCCCAGGTTCAAAGGTTTGGTCGGGCGAGTGCGCTACTGCTGCACATTTTACGGATTTATTGATTTCGTTTCGACCTATCCGTTTCTCATACAGTATTTCTTCCCGCTGTCCTTGGGTGCATTGCGAATCCTGCGCACGGCGCGTATTATCAGGGTGTTCCGCATCACACGTTATGCAAGCAGTTTCAATCTGTTGTATGATTCGATTAAGGAAAAACGCAATGAGCTCCTTGTCTCGATGCAGTTCCTTGTCATAGTAACGTTTATATTGTCCATCATGCTCTATGTGTATGAGCATGACGCACAGCCCGATGTCTACGATGACGGTTTGAAATCGGTGATATGGTCATTTGCCCAGTACATAGGTGACCCGGGTCAGTTTGCCGATACCCCGCCGATTACACTGCCCGGACGTGTGATAGCTTGTATAATAGGGGTGTTGGGGATTGCCATAGTGGCTGTCCCGGCTGGTATATTGGGCGCAGGATTTACGGAGGCTATAGAGGAGCGTAACAAAAAGGCAAGTATAAAGAATAATTCCGATAAGCTCCGCAACGCATTCCAGCGAAAACTGGACCGCCCCAGTGGATTTCAGGTAGTGATGCCGATAAACACTGTCACAGCCTTGCAGGCTAAACTGTGCATGACGATTGATGATATTGTCGAGGCGGTCAACTCGGATTGGGCGCCGCACTTCAGATTGGTGAACACAGCTTCGTCGATACCCATGGTAAAGCAGCCTGTCGATACGATAGCCGTCGAGCACTTTGTGGTCAACCGTTCCTACGGTTGCCTGATTGACCGGGGTTCGCCGGTGACAATAGTATCCCCGTCAAGTTATGTTGAGATGGGTATTGGGAACTGGGCTTTCTATCTTGCGGCGATAGGAGGCTTCAATTATATCAGCCGTGAGGTGGGGGACAGGGCGTTGGTGGCTTCCTATTTCCAGTACGATGAGCCGGATTCAGTGCCGGGTCTGACGGATTTTCTCGATGATTTGCGGAGATTGCTGTCACGTGAGAATGCATGGTCATTAACCACGCTTGTGTCGAGCGGTGCGCTTGAGCCGGAGTATCCTACGCAGGTGCACTTTCAGATCGGCGGCAGGAAAGGTGACGATTCAAAGGGGGGTGACGGGCTGTTTGTGGCGGATGCGGAGCGATATGAGTCGCTGTATAACTCCATCTCCTCAAGGCTTAAAAAGGATTTCGGTATCGAGACTGACCATCAGAAATACCATGACACTTCGGGTGCCCGTATCTACCTGCGTAGGACTCAGATGCCTAATAAGAACAATGTGATAGTGAGGGTGGAATGGTACAGAATCCTGTGGTGCCCGAAACGAATCTTGCTTGCCAAGGCTTTTGCCGAGGAGATTTGGAGGACGGTTTTAGGGAAGGATATGCCTGAGCCTGACATGATTCTCAAGAAAAAGGAGGTTGGTTTTGACGGGTATGTCTGACTCCATATGACCTGACAATTACATTGGCTTTACTTAGACCCGGTTTCCCAACGTTAACAAATATTGGGGAACCGGGTCTTAAATTCATAGACATAGAAACATAAGATGTGACAGGAAATTGTTTTTTTGAACGCTTATTTCTAAATTTGCAGTTAAAATAGCCACCACGTTTTTTGGGGTGGTGAGACAGACTGACAAAAAAATGGATAAGGTGTCTAAGACAAATGCCGCACGTCTGCTTGACAAAGCCAAAGTGGCTTACGAGCTGATTCCCTATAATGTTGACCCTGATAATCTTGCCGCCGAACATGTGGCAGAGGAGTTGGGGGAGGATATCAATTGTGTTTTTAAAACATTGGTGCTTCATGGTGATAAATCCGGATATTTCGTGTGTGTGATACCAGGAAATATGGAGGTCGACCTCAAGAAGGCGGCTAAGGTGGCAGGAGCTAAGAAGGCTGAGATGATACCGATGAAGGAGCTCCTTCCGCTCACAGGATATATAAGGGGTGGGTGCTCTCCCGTAGGTATGAAGAAGCCGTTCCCGACATTTTTCCATGTCACGGCTACCGGTTACGATGCCATATATGTGTCCGCGGGTCAGCGCGGATTGCAGCTGAAAGTCTCACCGCAGGCTCTTATAGATTTCTGCGGGGCTACTGTGGCTGACATAGCTGCTGACAAGTGTCAGGAATAAGGATTTCACACTGAAAATATATGAAGCGATTATGAACACGATAGGAAAGATATTCAGATTTACAGGCTTTGGCGAGTCGCACGGCGCAGCTATCGGCGGAGTCATTGACGGGATGCCGGCAGGTGTGGAAATTGACCTTGCCAAAGTGCAGGCGGAACTTGACCGCCGCCGTCCCGGTCAGTCATCCATAACCACATCACGCCGTGAGAGTGATACAGTCGAGGTGCTGTCGGGACTGATGGACGGTGTCACCACCGGTACTCCCATCGGTTTCATAATCCGAAACGAGAACCAGCATTCGTCGGATTACGAACAGTTGCGCACGGCGTTCCGCCCGTCACATGCCGACTATACATATACTTGTAAGTACGGACTTCGGGATCATAGGGGCGGTGGGCGTTCGAGTGCGAGAGAGACTGCCACGAGGGTGGTTGCTGGAGCATTTGCCAGACAGGCTCTGGAGCGGTTCGGAATAAGTATCACCGCATATACGTCCCAGGTAGGGCACCTGTCGGTGACTCCTGACTATGCCGGACTCGATTTTTCAAAGATTGAAACCAATCCGGTGCGTTGTCCCGATACTGCCAAGGCGGCAGAGATGGAAGCGCTGATACATGAGGTTAAATCAGCCGGCGATACTATCGGCGGAGTGGTTACCTGTGTGGTGAAAGGTGCGCCCGTCGGACTTGGGGACCCTGTGTTCGGAAGGCTTAACGCGCGTCTTGCCGAGGCTATGATGAGTATCAACGCATCCAAGGGGTTTGAGTACGGCATGGGGTTCCGTGGCGTGGAGCGACGAGGGAGCGAGCTGATGGATAAATTTGTCAACGAGGATGGAAGAGTCCGCACACTCAGCAATAATTCAGGAGGCATACAGGGCGGTATCTCCAATGGAGAGGATATATATTTCCGTGTCGCATTCAAGCCTGTGGCTACGCTGATGCAGGATGTGGAGACCATTGACTCCGAGGGGAAGTCGATTACGCTTAAGGCAAAGGGACGTCATGATCCGTGCGTTGTGCCCAGAGCTGTCCCGATAGTCGAGGCTATGACGGCGATTGTACTGCTGGATGCCTTACTGCTTGACAGGTCTGCCAGAATCTGATAGATCGCCTGAATAACTATGTCATGAAGTCGTACAAGGATTTTTCGGATTTCCTTAATGGGCACTTCCGGTGCAAGATGCAGAAACTCACCGTGAATGCCGGATTCACCTGTCCCAACCGTGATGGAACAAAGGGACGGGGAGGTTGCACATATTGTAACAACCAGTCGTTCAATCCGGAGTATTGCGCCACCGGGCTCAGTGTCACAGAACAGCTTGAGAGGGGGAAGGAGTTTTTCGGACGGAAGTATCCTGACATGCGCTATCTTGCCTACTTCCAGGCATACACCAACACCCACGATGCCGATATTGACAGACTTATGGGACTTTATAAGGAGGCAGTGGCTGTCGATAAGGTGGACGGAGTTATAATAGGCACGCGTCCTGACTGTATGCCGCAGCGTCTGCTCGACAGGCTGGGGGAGCTACCCTGGGTTATGGTTGAATACGGGGCTGAGACTTCCCACAATGTCACCCTTGAGCGCGTGAACCGCTGCCATACATGGGAGGATACCGTGGATGCGGTTATAAGAACCGGAGAGGCTGCCATACCCTGTGGCCTGCATTTGATAATGGGGCTTCCGGGCGAGAGCAGGGATATGATGTTGGAGACTATAGACCGGGTTAATGAGCTGCCTGTTGATACAGTGAAAGTGCATCAGCTCCAGCTTGTCAGAGGCACAAGGATGGCAAAGGATGTGGAGGAAGGTCTGTATGATATCCCTCGTTTCACAGCCGAGGAGTATGCCGGTCTGTGTGTCGAGATTGTGGAGAGGCTCAGGGATGATATAGCCATAGAGAGGTTTGTGTCACAGTCGCCACCGGAACTTCTGATATATCCGCGCTGGAATCTTAAAAACTATCAGTTCACGCAATTGTTAAAGAGTAAACTGGCTGGGAATCGGTAGCGGGTAGCACTGACCGGCTGATGGACAGGATTAAAAGGAATTAATAAGGAAACATATATAATAGGAATATCATGGAAATAATCAATTTTGCGGAGACCCCGTCGCTTGTGAGCCAGTATATGGCTGAGTTGCGTGATGTGAACGTGCAGAAGGACATGTTGCGGTTCAGGCGTAATCTGGAAAGAATCGGGGAAATCATGGCATACGAGATGTCAAAGCGTATGCGTTACAGGGTTGAGGATGTTACCACGCCGCTTGATGTGGCGAAATGTCATATACTTGACGAGGAGGTGGTGCTGGCGACTATATTCCGTGCCGGTATACCGTTTCACAAGGGATTTCTGGATTATTTTGACCATGCTCAGAACGCATTTGTGTCAGCGTACAGAAAGTACCGTGAAAAGGAGAATTTCGATGTGTTCATAGAGTATATCGCTTCTCCGAAGATTGACGGAAAGACCCTTGTGATAGCAGACCCGATGCTTGCCACCGGTGCGTCGATGGAACTGAGCTACCGTGCGCTGCTTACCAAAGGCACGCCAGCACGCATACATGTCGCGTCAATCATAGCATCGCAGACAGCTATTGATTATGTGCGAAACACATTCCCGGAGGATAAAACCACCGTATGGGTTGGAGCGATTGATGCGGAAATTAACTCTCATTCCTACATAGTGCCCGGTCTCGGCGATGCCGGTGATTTGGCTTACGGAATCAAGGAATGAGAATATAATCCGTAACATGTGGGGCGGAATCTTATCCGCAGTCCGTGAAATAAAAAGCATAAGGGTTAAAGATATTTGACCGGTCACCGGAATCTTTAACCCTTATGCTTTTTATTACTCGTAAGGATGTTTAAGGTGCGAGACTTAAGAGGTTATTAAAAATTTATAGTTGATTTTAAAATAATCTCTAAATGTTGAATGCCTTTTTTACATCGGGGACGGCATCAAGTTTCTCCCATGTGAACAGTTCCACGGTCTTCTCAAATGCAGGTTCATACTTTGATTTGAAAATCTTGGTCACAGTCATAGGAGTGCGTCCGAGATGTCCGTAGCTTGCAGTCTCACGGTAAATCGGATTGCGCAACCCGAAGCGCTTCTCAATGGCGTAAGGTGTCATGTCGAAGCATTTGAGCCCTTTAACCACCTCGGCAATTTCGGAATCGGTCATGTTGACTTTGGCTGTGCCTCGGGTATCAACGCACAGACTCACCGGCTGAGCCTCGCCGATAGCGTACGCCACCTGTACAAGTGCCTGGTCAGCGACTCCTGCCGCGACGAGATTTTTTGCTATATGACGTGCCGCATATGCTGCCGAACGGTCGACCTTGGACGGGTCCTTGCCGGAGAATGCGCCACCACCGTGTGCGCCGCGTCCGCCGTAAGTGTCCACGATGATTTTGCGGCCTGTAAGACCTGTGTCTCCGTGAGGACCGCCGATGACAAATTTGCCTGTAGGGTTAACGAGCAGACGCACGTCATCTCCAATCATTGCAGCCACATCGGCAGGAAGCAGTGACTTCACGCGTGGGATGAGTATGTTTTTAATATCATCATATATGCGGTTGCGCATAGCTTCGTCGGCTTTTGTCTGTGCTTCAGGCGTAGAGTCGGCGGGAGTGATAAATTCATCATGCTGGGTGGATATGACAATGGTGTCGACTCTCAGTGGCCGGTCATGCTCGTCATATTCGACTGTGACCTGGCTCTTCGAGTCGGGACGCAGGTATGTGCGGGTGTGACCTTCAAACTCATATGTCATATCTTTCCCCTCACGGCGTATGGCTGCGAGCTCACGGAGAAGCATATGGGAGAGGTCAACAGTAAGAGGCATGAAGGATGGTGTCTCGTTGCAGGCGAAACCGAACATCATACCTTGGTCGCCGGCGCCCTGAGCTTCGAGTTCCTCGCGCTCTACGCCTCGGTTGATATCCGCACTCTGTTCGTGAAGAGCCGAGAACACACCGCAGGCCTCGCCGTCAAATTTCAGTTCGCTCCTGTCGTAGCCTATGTTCTTGATAACCTCGCGAGTCACATCCATAAGGTCGATGTATGCCTGGCTTTTCACTTCGCCGGCTATGATGACCTGTCCGGTTGTGACGAGAGTCTCGCATGCGACTTTCGATTTCGGGTCACGGGCAAGGAATTCATCAAGGATAGCGTCAGATATCTGGTCGGCAACCTTGTCGGGATGCCCTTCGGATACAGATTCAGAAGTAAAGAGATATGTTTTCATACTGAATATATAGAAAATAAAAAATGTCGAAGCGGCGAGTGGTGAAATTGGGAAGATGCCTGCTCCAACATTTCATCGGCATCCGAGGGGATGCGCATATGAATCTCAAAAGTCTAAAATGGTTATTACCGGTGCGGTTTTAGCATTTTTTGAAGTGGTTGCAAGCAGCCAAATTTTTCCACTATTATTGTTTTACGGTGCAAAGTTACTACAAAGAATCGGAATGACCAAAAAAATCTGACCGCACGGCTCGCTAAATACGTTCGTGCGGTCAGGAGATATAAAAGGGATGGATTCGCTTTATTCGCTCTCTGTGATTGTCACATCAGGGGTCACAGTGCCGCCCGGGTTGTCGCCGGGAGTGTCGTCAGGTACAGGCTCGGTGATTTCGAGAGGGTAGGAGAACACACCGAATGCAGCTTCCTTGTCTACCTGGAAGATACCGGCGCGAATCTGGAGAACATGCCTGCCCACCTCGAGATTTTGAGTGGAGATGGTGACGCTGTACGGGTCCACTATGGTCTCATAAATCGGGAATGCGTCGATGAAATAAGTTACTCTGCCAAGGGTGGCTTTCTTGGTCCCTTCGGCGGGAGTGACGCTGAGTGCGTTAATCACGAGGTCGTTGCCCTGAGGGATGGTGAGCACACCATCGACCAGTGTGGCGCCTGAATAATCCATTGAGAATGTCACGTCGGGGAGGTCTTTTTCGTCATCGCTGCACGATGCCATGAGCCCCATCAACGGAAGCGCTAAGAGCAGATAAAGAAATCTTTTCATAGTTGCAATAATAAATAGTTAGTAAATTAAGATGTTGATATATATGTGTTGTAAATAAAGAAAGGAGAGAGGAGATGAGACAGTAGTGTGTGTATGCTGTGAGCGTGTTTACCGTCAGTTGCTGAATACTATTTCGTTATCCTTCACGTCGATGACAATAGGATGCTCTCGGTCGACCTTTTGGGCGAGGATGTCCTTGGAGAGCTGGTTGAGCACAAGTCTGTGAATGACTCTCTTTACAGGACGGGCTCCGAACTCGGGGTCGTAACCTTCCTCGGCAAGGAATTTGAGCGCCTCAGGTGTGACTTTGAGTGTGATGCCGTTTTTGGCGAGCATGTTTTGGATAGACTTAATCTGGAGTCCCACGATTTCTTCAATCTCAGCCTCATTAAGAGGAGTGAACATGATGATTTCGTCTATACGGTTAAGGAACTCCGGACGTATGGTCTGCTTGAGGAGCTCGATGACTTCATCCTTGGTCTTTTCGATGGTTTCTCCACGGTTCTCGGGTGTCATCTTGGCAAAGTTGTCACGGATGAGGTGCGAGCCCATGTTGGAGGTCATGATTATGATGGTGTTCTTGAAATTAACCATCCTGCCCTTGTTGTCAGTCAGTCTGCCGTCGTCAAGAACCTGGAGAAGTATGTTGAACACATCCGGATGAGCTTTCTCTATTTCATCGAAGAGTACTACCGAATATGGCTTGCGTCGCACGGCTTCTGTAAGCTGTCCGCCTTCATCGTATCCTACGTATCCGGGAGGCGCTCCGACAAGTCGTGACACGGAGTGTTTTTCCTGATATTCGCTCATATCGATACGTGTCATCATGTTCTCGTCGTCAAACAGGTACTCGGCAAGTGCTTTGGCAAGTTCTGTCTTTCCGACACCGGTAGTGCCGAGGAATATGAACGAGCCTATAGGACGGCGTGGGTCGTTAAGTCCCGCACGGCTTCGCCGCACGGCGTCGGCGATGGCACGGATGGCGTCATTCTGTCCTACCACCCTGCTGTGCAGCTCATCTTCGAGATGGAGCAGTTTCTCCTTTTCGCTCTGAACCATTTTGTTTACAGGTATGCCGGTCCATCGTGACACGACGTCGGCGATATCCTCGGAGTCCACCTCCTCCTTGATGAAAGCTTTCTCCCCTTGCATGGCTTTGAGCTGCTCCTGAATCCGGGCGTTTTCCTGCTCCTTCTGCTGTACTTTGGAGTAACGGATTTCTGCCACTTTGGCGTAATCACCTTCGCGCTCGGCTCGTTCGGCATCGAAATTGAGTTGCTCGATGTCAATTTTGTTCTGCTGAATCTTGTTTATGAGTTCCTTCTCTGATTTCCATTTGGCGGTGAACTCTTTTTCCTGGTCACGGAGGTCGGCGAGGTCTTTCTCAATCTCCTTCACTTTCTCCTTGTCACCCTCACGTTTGATAGCTTCACGTTCAATCTCTTTTTGGGCTATGAGACGGCTGATTTCATCAAGAGCCTGTGGTACGGAGTCGATTTCAAGACGGAGTTTCGAGGCTGCCTCGTCGACAAGGTCGATAGCTTTGTCAGGGAGAAAACGGTCGGTGATATAACGTTCGGAGAGGGTCACAGCCGCAATAATCGCTTCGTCACGGATACGGACCTTGTGGTGGTTTTCGTAACGCTCTTTCAGCCCTCGGAGAATGGCTATTGCTGCTGCCTCGTCAGGTTCGTTGACCATTACTTTCTGGAAACGTCGTTCGAGAGCCTTGTCCTTTTCGAAGTACTTCTGGTACTCGTCAAGGGTGGTGGCACCAATTGAACGCAACTCGCCACGGGCAAGTGCCGGCTTGAGGATGTTTGCGGCATCCATTGCGCCTTCACCCTTGCCGGCGCCCACAAGGGTGTGGATTTCGTCGATAAAGAGGATGATTTCGCCGTCTGCACCGGTGACTTCGTTAACGATGGCCTTGAGTCGCTCCTCAAATTCGCCTTTGTACTTAGCTCCCGCCACGAGTGCGCCCATGTCGAGAGAGTAAATCTGTTTGGTGCGGAGATTCTCAGGCACATCGCCACGCACAATACGCTGTGCGAGTCCTTCGGCGATGGCTGTTTTTCCGGTACCCGGCTCGCCGATTAGCATCGGGTTGTTTTTGGTACGCCTTGAAAGAATCTGGAGTACACGGCGGATTTCATCGTCACGTCCAATCACAGGGTCAAGCTTACCTTCGCGTGCCCGCTCATTAAGGTTGATGGCGTACTTTGAGAGAGCCTGGTATGTGTCTTCAGCGCTCTGGTCTGTCGCCTTCTTCCCTTTTCGAAGCTCGTCAATGGCTGACTGTAGTTCACGCTGGCTCAATCCGGCATCCTTGAGTATGGTGGATGCCGGAGAGTTGACCGTGAAGATAGCCATGAGCATGGCTTCGAGTGTGACATATTCGTCACCTTGCTGTTTGGCGATGTCAAGTGCTTTCTGCAGTACATCGTTGGAGGTACGGCTGAGATAGGGTTCACCACCCGACACTTTGGGTTCGGCGGCTATTTTCGAATCGACTTGTCGCATCAAAGTGGCGGTATTGGCGCCTACTTTGGAGAAAATGAAGTTGATTAACGATTCCCCCTCGGTCATTACTCCTTTGAGCAAATGCACAGGTTCGATAGCCTGATTGCCCGCGCCACGGGTAATTTCTATCGCTTTCTGGATTGCTTCCTGGGACTTGATTGTGAAATTATTGAAATTCATTGTGTATGTTGAGGTGTGAGTTTTTACATATTTCTGTTATTGTATATTTAATAAACAAAAATCATGCCAATTGGTTGAGATGGCACCGATTTAACATCTATGAAAGCACTGTTAACACATGTTTGCTCTGCTGTATGGCAATGTTAGGTTCGGAACGAGGGGGGAGGGTGACAATGTTTGTGACAGCCTGTCATGCGAAAGAGGCTGTGCCAATTAAATTGACACAGCCTCCTGTATTAGAGTATCAGTATTGATGCTTACGGATTAGATTCCCTGAAGTTTGAAGTTAATGGGAAGGGTGTACCAAACGTTCACCGCATGTCCGTTCATCTTACCGGGGACAAATTTGGGAAGAGACTTAACCACACGTACAGCTTCCTTGTCCAGGTCAGGGTCCTTGCCGCGAACCACTTTCACTTCGCCTACGCTACCGGTCTTGGTAACGACGAACTGTACGGTTACACGACCCTGGATGTTGTTTTCCTGAGCCATAGCTGGGTAGCGGATATGGTCTGCAACATACTTGAGGAGTGCAGCCTCGCCACCAGGGAACTGGGGTTTCTGTTCTACCACGTCGAATACCTTGTTGTCATCGACGGGTTCGGGTTTCTTCTCTTCAACGATGATTTCCTCTTTGTGCTCGCGGACAACGTTGAGGTCGTCAGTACCCTTGTCAAAGTCAGTGGTACCTACGGCGGTGTCGGTTTCCTTGAGTTCGTCCTGTGACTTGATTTCTTCAACCACTTCTTCGTCACGAGTGATTTGAAGTTCGGTTGCTTTCACAGTGTTGAGGATTTCTTCGGGCAGAGCTTCAGGCTGCTGCTCCTCTACACGCTGCTGCTCTTCTTCCTGTTCTTCCTCTTCCTGTTCGTCGGCTGTATAGTCGATGATGGTCTGTTCGATCTGGTCCTCGGGACGTGCGTCAGCCTGCTGAAGCACGGTGTTGGCGAGGAGTCCGAGAAGAGCTACCACGAGGAGGACGATAAGGATAACGAGCATAGCGCGGTTGTGGCGCTTAGCCGAAGCCTTGCGGAGCTCATATGCTCCAAAGTCCTTATTTTTGCCTTCAAATATAAGGTCAATCCATTCTGATGATGAAAGATCTACATCTTTTGCCATATTTCATTTGAGATTTTTCGGGTTAATATATATCTGTCATCAACGGATTACTTCTTGGGATTTTTAGCGAGATAATCGAGAATCAGCACGGAGTCAGTCTTGTTGATGTTGTCAATCTGATAACGTGAGATCTGATTAATCTGCATCTCGTCGAGAGCGCTAATCAAGCTTTCCCATGAAGCTTCGGGAGCGGCCTTGATAATAACAACAGGACGGGTGAGAGTGGAGTCGTTACGGATTGCGCGAGCGCGAGCCTGATAGATAGAGTCGTTGATTGCAGAGTTGGGTGAGAACTCTTTAGCACGCCAACGGGCTTTCTCTGTGTCGATTTTCTCAAGTACCTGTTTGTTACGGTCATGGAGGATTTTGCGAATGCCTTGCTGAAGTTTGCCGTCATTACCAACAAATTTCTCAGCTTTGAGTTTGTTGTTGTCGATAAGACCATCGCCGTCAGTATCAGCGATTTCAGGCATACCTTCGTAGTAGTAAACGGTGTTCATCGGACGACCGGCGTCATCCTTCTTAACATCGCCGTTGGCATTGCGTTCAGTGGTCAAAATCAATGTGATTGCTTCAGATTCCTTTGCTTTGTTCATCTGATTCTGCTCAACCTTTTCATTCGAAGGGAGTGAAATGGTGAGAGTCTGAGACTTAATCATAGTGGTACAAAGCATGAAGAATGTAATCAGAAGCATGTTCATATCCACCATGGGTGTGAAGTCCACATGGATAGACATCTTTTTCTGGGCGCCTTTTTTCTTTTTGCCGCCGTCTGATTGTTCAATTTGTGCCATAATGATTATTCTTGCTCAGTTTTTAACGCAGTCATGATGCTGAAGCGGTTCATCTTCAATGTCTGGAGGTTGTCAAGTACATCATGCACGATGGTGTAGGGGGTGTCCTTGTCAGCCTTTACAGCGATACCTTCGCCCTTTTTCATGGCTTTCTGAAGGTTGTCGTTGCCAGAGTTGTAGATGGCGCGCATCCAGATTTGGAACTCGTTGAGGCGGTCCATGTCCTTGTTGTCATTGATAGGAATTCCAACACCCTTCTGAGTCATGTCTGTGATGAACTTGTCCTGTTCGGTCTGAGACATGGAAAGGAACTGCGGGAGAACCTGGAAAGGAACGCCAAACATATTGATTTTAGAGAATGCTTCGCGCTGTGCTACAGTAAGCTGCACCGGGTTTGATGGGTGCTGCTTGTTGTAAAGCGTTACTGCTTCATCAAGAATCGTCTTGCGGAGAGCCTCCGAACCCCATGTGTCCTTGGTGGCTGCGTCAGCATCACCGGCAATGGAGATGAAGATTTTCCCCTCGGGGCTGACAAGCACCGAAGCCAGGTTGGCTGTGGGTACTTTTTGCTCCGATACAGAAGAAGGGGTCAATACGGTGACCGGCTCCTTCTGAAGGAAGGTAGATGTCAACATGAAGAAAGTAAGCAAGAGCACAGTCACGTCACTCATCGCTGTCATGTCGATGAGGGTGCTTTTCCTCTTCATTTTTACTTTTCCCATATTACGATAATCTATTGTTAGAGGTTAAATTAATTTGATTAAACCAGTCTGATATCAGTAACAGGGATTAGTGAGTTGCGTTGAAAGTCTGCACGATAGAGAAACCAATCTCATCAATAGCGTAGGTGAGGTTGTCAATCTTGTTGGTGTAGAAGTTGTAAGAGATAACAGCGAATGCACCGGTTGCGATACCGAAGGCAGTGTTGATAAGTGCCTCAGAGATACCGGTAGAGAGCTCGGTTGAGTCAGGAGCACCAGATGCTGCGAGAGCCTGGAATGACTTGATCATACCGATCACAGTACCGAGAAGACCAACGAGGGTACCGAGTGTGGTGAGAGTAGCAACGATGGGGAGGTTCTGCTGAAGAGCGGGCATCTCAAGTGCGGTAGCTTCCTCAACTGTCTTCTGAAGGTTTGCAACCTTCTGCTCCTTGGTAAGAACTGTGTTCTTGTCCATTTCCTCGTAGCTTACGAGTGCTGCTGCAACAACGGCTGCAACAGAACCTTTCTGCTTAGAGCAGAGAGCCTTTGCACCCTGGATGTCGTTAGTAGAGAGGCATTTCTTAACACCGGCAACGAATTTCTCGATGCTGCCTTTGCCCTTAGCGGAAGAGAGGGCAATCCAACGTTCTACAGAAAGAACGATAACGGTAAGGAAGAGAGTCTGGAGGATAGGCACGATGAAACCACCCTTGTAGATAGTACCCCAAAGGTCAATGGGATGACCTTCTTCGAAGTGTGATTCGTGACCGAACCAGAAGATGAAGAGGCAAACTGCCACTACCAAGCAGGCGATGATTACCAAGAATGCATTCTTGATACCGGATACGTTGCTGCCATTCTTTTGAGACTGAGCCTTTGCGGGCTGATTAGGCTTTTGAGCTTCCATGATTTTTGAATTACTAAATTTTTTAAGTTTTTTTGGTTTATTGTTTGATTAGTTTTGATGATTTGCAAGGAGATGCTGGATTCCACATGTTGTCACGCTGTTATGAGGCACGGCATGGATGTGTATGTGGGGATTCCTGTATTTGAGTTGTTTAGAATTAGTATTTTTGAGTTAAAAATGTTATTCCATGGTATCGATTGTCAAACAACGCATTGTGCGTGTTTTAGAAACGATATGCAAAATTAAAAGGAAATTTCCGTGTTTGCAAACGTTTTTATTCTTTTTTTTGTGCGAGGATTGCGATTTTTCAGATTTAAACGAGAGTATTTTTTAAATTATCTAAAATAGCATATAATTCAGTTAATAGAAATTAATAGGGAATCGATTTAATTTATTATCTTTGCGCTTTTAAAACTCACATATTTACTATTTGATGAGACGTACAATTAATCTAAGGAAAGGTTTAAATCTTAATCTAAAGGGAGCGCTGCCTGACAGCTTGGTCAAAGCCGAGGTTATGCCGGTGCGTGTTGCGGTTATCCCTGATGATTTCCCCGGATTTTTGCCGAAGCTTGATGTAAAGGAGGGTGACAGGGTTGCTGCCGGTCAGCCGTTGCTCCGTGACAAGAATGATGTCGACATGAAGCTGGTTTCGCCTGCTGCCGGTACAGTGGAGGCTGTGGTGCGTGGTGCCCGGAGGAAAATTGAACGTGTGGTAGTGGCTGTCGATGCCGATGCGGCAATCGGTACGAAAATCAAGCATGACACGTCTGTTGCTTCAAATGCCGAAGGTTTCAGGAAGCTGCTGAAGGTGTCCGGAATGATGGCAATGATGCGTCGTCGCCCTTACGATATAGTTCCGCTGCCGGATGACACTCCGCGTGATATTTTTGTGACGGCCATGGATTCCGCACCCCTGGCTCCATCGCTCGCCGACGCAGTGGCGGGAATGGAGAGTGAGCTTGAGGCTGCTGTAAAAGCTCTCAAACTGCTGACACCTGGTAATATATATATAGGTGTCGGGAAGGATTCCGGCTTCAAGGATGTGCCGGGCGCTGAAATGGTGGAATTTCCAATGTTGCATCCGGCAGGTAATGTGGGAGTGCAAATTGCAAATATAGCTCCTGTCAACAAGGGAGAAGTGGTGTGGACTCTCGACATTGTGACTCTTGCACGCATAGGTTCCTTGTTGCTTAAGGGGACAGTGGACTGCTCGACGCTTGTGGCTGAGACCGGAAGCGAGGTCGAGAATCCCCGTATGGTCAGCACTCTCATTGGAGCGGAGATTGCAGGTCTGCTCAAGGGCAATGTCAATGATGACGGTCGCCATCACCGCATCATATCGGGCAACGTACTTACGGGCGAAAAGGTGACAATGGATGGCTATCTTCATTTCCCGTATCGACAGATTACGGTCATCCCCGAAGGTGACGATGCGGACGAGTTCATGGGATGGGCTTCGATGAGCCCGTCGAAGATGAGTGTCAACCGCTCATTCCTCGGTCATTTCCTCAATCGTGCGTTTAATCCCGACGCCCGTATCAACGGTGGCAGGAGAGCCATGATTATGTCAGGAGAGTATGATAAAGTGATGCCGATGGATATATTGCCCGAGTATCTTGTAAAAGCTATCCTTGCAAAGGATATTGACCGCATGGAGGCCCTCGGAATATATGAGGTGGCTCCGGAGGATTTCGCACTTGCCGAATACGTGGACCCTTCCAAGCTGGAACTTCAGAAGATAGTCCGCGAAGGGCTTGACTACCTCCGCAGCGAAGTATAATTAGCAACAATTCACTTATAGCGATGAAAGCATTAAGAAATTATCTGAACCGTGTCAAGCCTAATTTCGAGCCTGGCGGGAAGCTGCATGCATTCCGGAGCGTGTTCGACGGGTTTGAGACGTTTCTTTATACACCCAATACCACTTCGGAGTCCGGGACTCATATCCATGACAGCCTTGACTCTAAGCGTGTGATGATTATAGTGGTGCTGGCTCTTATGCCATGCCTGCTTTTCGGTATGTACAATACCGGTTACCAGAACTGGCTTGCTGCAGGAGCCACTGAGTTCCCTTTCTGGCAGCTGTTAGCTTACGGCTTCCTTGCCGTGTTGCCACGTATCGTGGTAGCGTATGTGGTGGGACTCGGCATCGAGTTCGTAGTGGCGCAGTGGCGCAGAGAAGAGATACAGGAAGGATTCCTTGTCACCGGTATCCTGATTCCGCTGATATGCCCGATAGAAACTCCGTTATGGATGCTTGCCGTGGCAACAGCCTTCTCGGTGATATTTGTGAAGGAGGTATTTGGCGGAACAGGCTACAATGTGTTTAATGTGGCGCTCGTGACCCGTGCGTTTCTGTTTTTTGCCTATCCGGCTCAGATGAGCGGCGACAAAGTGTTTGTCTCAACCAATTCCATATGCGGTCTCGGTCATAACCTCCCTGACGCATTCTCCGGAGCAACTCCGCTCGGACAGATTGCCACTTTCACCGGAGGCAATCTTGAACTGCTCAACATCCAAGGAAATCCTATCAGTACATGGGATGCATTCCTCGGGCTGATACCAGGCTCGTTCGGTGAGACATCCACTCTATGTATCCTCATAGGCGCAGCCATATTGCTGCTTACCGGAATAGCCTCGTGGCGTATCATGCTGAGTGTGGTGGCAGGCGGTCTGCTGATGGGCTGGATTGCCAACGTGTTCCAGACTCCTACTTACCCGGCTTCGTTCCTTTCACCTGTTGATCAGCTTCTGTTCGGCGGTTTTGCGTTTGCCGCCGTATTTATGGCGACTGATCCTGTCACAGCTGCCCGCACAGGTGCAGGCAAGTATATCTATGGTCTGCTTGTAGGTGTGGTAGCGGTGCTTATCCGCACTTATAACAATGGTTATCCGGAGGGAGCGATGCTTGCTGTCCTTCTTGCCAATGCCCTGGCGCCTCTGATTGACTACTGTGTCGTGCAGGCAAATGTGTCCCGCCGTATGCGCCGACTAAAAGCTAAGGCTTAAGTTTAAGCTCACATTATATCTTAAGGATTATGAATAAGCAAAGTAATACATATACCATTATATATATAATTGTCCTTGTAGTGCTTGTGGGTACTGCTCTGGCTGCAACCTCGCTTGCTCTACGTGGCAAGCAGCAGGAGAATGTGAATGCCGATAAAATGGGGCAGATTCTCGCAGCGGCGCTCATTACTCCTGCCAAGGGCGAAGTGGTGGAGGCATTCGGCAAATATGTCACAGAGCAGTTTGTGGTCAACTCAAAGGGTGAAACCATTGACGGCGTCGTGGCGTTTGATGTCGATGTGGCTGCTCAAAGCAAACTTGCCGCCGACCGTAGGGAACTTCCTGTATTTGTGTGCACAACACCCGATGGTGCCAGAAAATATGTGCTGCCCGTCTATGGCGCAGGTCTATGGGGGCCTATATGGGGCTATGTGGCATTTGATTCCGACGGGTCTACAGTGTATGGCGCATATTTTGCGCATCAGGGCGAGACTCCCGGTCTGGGAGCGGAAATTGAAAAGCCTCAGTTCAGTTCGCAGTTTGAGGGCAAACAGGTGTTCAAGGACGGACGTTTCCATCCTATCGCTGTGGTGAAGCCCGGACAACTTCCTCTCGATGGAGAGGACTATGTCAACGGCATCTCCGGCGGCACTATCACTTCGAAAGGTGTCGGTTCGATGCTCGATAATTGCCTCACGCCTTACAAGAAGTTCCTTCAGACACTCGGTGAGGGGAAGCAAGAATAACTAAACACTAAAGTTAACTCATCATTTTCATCCGTCATGGCTGATAAAATTAAAAATATAAATGTGCTCTTTAACCCGCTGTCCAAAAATAATCCGGTGGTGGTTCAAGTGCTTGGTATATGTTCGGTGCTCGCCGTAACAGCCAAGCTTGAGCCGGCAATCGTGATGGGGGTGTCGGTTATAGCAGTACTGGCGTTTGCCAATGTGATAATATCGTTGCTGCGCAACACTATCCCGACCAATATCCGCATAATCGTACAGCTTGTGGTTGTGGCAGGGCTTGTGGTAATAGTGGATCAGGTGCTTAAGGCATATGCCTACGATGCGTCAAAGCAGCTTTCAGTGTTCATCGGTCTGATTATCACCAACTGTATACTAATGGGACGCCTTGAGGCGTTTGCCATGGGGAACAAACCTTGGCCCTCGTTCCTCGACGGTGTGGGCAATGGTGCCGGGTATGCGGTGATTCTAATCATTGTCGGCTTTTTCCGTGAGCTTCTCGGCAGCGGTACCTTGCTGGGCTATCAGGTGATTCCACAGAGTTTCTATGAAGCAGGGTATGTCAACAACGGTCTGATGATTCTCCCGCCAATGGCTCTCATTGTGGTGGCATGTATCATCTGGGTGCAACGCAGTATCAACAAAGATTTGCAGGAGAAATAAGATATGGAGAATTTTAATATTTTTATAAGGTCGATTTTTGTCGACAATATGATTTTCGCATACTTCCTCGGTATGTGTTCGTTCATCGCTGTGTCAAAGAACGTGAAGACCGCTTTCGGTCTCGGCATAGCTGTGACATTCATGCTCGTTGTGACTCTGCCGGTCAATTACCTGCTGCAGACATACGTCCTGAGTGCCGGCGCACTCAAATGGCTTGGTCCGGAGTTTGCTGAGGTTGATCTGAGCTTCCTCTCGCTGATAATGTTTATCGCCGTCATCGCATCCATGACCCAGCTTGTGGAGATGACTGTCGAGAAATATAGCCCGGCGCTTTATTCGTCGCTGGGTATCTTCCTACCGCTAATCGCGGTAAACTGTGCCATCCTCGGCGGTTCGCTGTTCATGCAGCAGAGGGATTTCCCGAGCGTGTGGACAGCGGTATGTGCCGGAGGCGGCTGGGGACTCGGCTGGCTTCTCGCCATCACCGCCATCGCTGCCATACGAGAGCGTCTCGCCACTTACTCCAATATCCCGCGCCCGCTCCGTGGTGTGGGCATTACCTTCATTCTCACAGCTCTGATGGGTATTGCTTTCATGAGTTTCCTGGGTATCAAGATTTAATCAATTACTAAAGAACATTACGCTATATGTTGACCATACTTTCGGGCGTCTGCATCTTTCTTGTCATCACTCTTCTGCTGGTGATGATACTGCTGATTGCCAAGAAATACCTTGTACATTCCGGCAAGGTAAAGATTACGATTAACAATGACACTGTGGTGGAGGCAGATTCGGGAAAGTCTCTGCTTTCCACGCTTGCAGATCGGAATATTTTCCTCCCCTCAGCCTGTGGCGGCAAGGGTAGCTGTGCCCAGTGCAAGTGTCAGGTGTTTTCCGGCGGGGGTGACATACTTCCTACCGAGAAGGTACACTTCTCCCGCAAGGAGCAGCAGGCTCACTGGCGTCTGGGCTGTCAGGTGAAAATCAAGGAGGATATCAACGTTGGCATACCCGCCTCGGCTCTCGATGTCAAGGAGTGGGAATGTGAGGTGATATCCAACAAGAATGTCGCTACGTTTATCAAGGAGTTCATTGTGGCTCTTCCTCCGGGGGCGCACATGGATTTTATCCCGGGTTCCTATGCCCAGATTAAGATTCCGACTTACGAGATGGATTATGACAAGGATATCGACAAGGCTTCAATCGGTGACGAGTACCTACCTTCGTGGGAGAAATTCGGGCTCTTCGGTCTCAAATGTAAGAATACAGAGACAACTGTTCGTGCCTACTCGATGGCT
The DNA here is from genome assembly GCA_958352885.1 of uncultured Duncaniella sp. Classification (GTDB taxonomy): domain Bacteria; phylum Bacteroidota; class Bacteroidia; order Bacteroidales; family Muribaculaceae; genus Duncaniella. The sequence goes on along the minus strand of CATWQI010000011.1, from coordinate 53,718 downwards.
AACTATCCTGAAGAGGGTGACCGCATCATGCTCACTGTCCGAATTGCCACTCCTCCGTTTAAGCCGAAACCCCAGGTAGGTTTCATGGATGTGATGCCGGGTATCGCTTCCAGCTACATTTTCACCCTTAAGCCCGGTGACAAGGTGCGTATGAGCGGTCCTTATGGTGATTTCCATCCCATAGTCGACTCCAAGGCTGAGATGATGTGGATTGGCGGTGGTGCGGGTATGGCTCCTCTTCGTGCGCAGATTATGTGGATGACCAAGACGCTTCAGACTCGTGACAGGGTTATGAATTATTTCTATGGTGCACGTGCGCTCAACGAGGTATTCTACCTTGATGATTTCATGCAGCTTGAGAAGGATTTCCCCAACTTCAAGTTCCATCTTGCACTTGACCGTCCAGACCCGGCTGCCGATGCCGCAGGTGTGAAGTATACCGCAGGTTTCGTTCACCAGGTTATATACGAGACTTACCTCAAGAATCATCCCGAACCTGAGGATATAGAGTATTACATGTGCGGTCCCGGTCCGATGAGCGCTGCTGTCAACAAGATGCTCGATGACCTCGGCGTGGACCCGACTTCAATCCATTACGATAACTTCGGAGGCTGATTCCGGACAGTCCGGTGACGTCAGTCTGACATCCCTATAAAAATACAGACCGCACAGCAATTTATTGAGCTGTGCGGTCTGTATTTTTATAGGGGATTATTTGCTGTGTCAGTCGGTCTTGCCGTCCCAGTCATCGGAACGGAAGGGGATGAGGGGGAGGAAATTGCCTCCATGGAGTGTGCCGGGAAGGAAGTCACGGAATCCGTAACGCACAGCTACAGGGTTTGGGACTTCTTTGCTCGACACCACCATCTCATTGGTCTGCCAATGGAGCCACACGGAGTCTGCCGGATGGAAAACCTTGTCGGGACCAGCTACCTCGAACCCTTGGATGTCATAATTGCGGCAGATGCCATCGTTGGGCGAGTCAATGGCCACCCAGGCGGCTCCATCCTGGAAACGGTGGGACTTGTAGCGCGGGGAGCCGGCGAGAAATTGCTTCTTGCCGTAGGTCTTATTGAGTGCGAGGTCGCATAGGCGTCGTCCGACACTCTCCTTGTTGCCGGGGTGGATGTTGAAGCGCTCGTAGGGCTTCACGAGGTCATTGATGGAAATCATGTCACTGTTGGGTATCAACTCAATAGCCTTCCATTGGGCTTCACGGAGGAAGGGAGCCTTGCCGGTCTCGTTCGGATCGCCATACTGGTAAGGAGCTATCTCCACGGCGTAGAAAGGTATGTCGCCAAGACCGATTTCATTGCGCCAGAGTTTCACCATTGCGGCGAGGCGTTCGGCATAGGTCTCATAGGATGACACATTGGAGCATCCCTGGTACCATATAATACCCTTGTAGGTATAATTCTTGATGGGGTTGAACATGGCATTGTACATCAACATGGGGCGCCAGTAATGGACCATGGGCTCGATGTCCTTGGGGTCGAGAGATACGTCCGGATACTGTTCGAGAAGTTCCCGTGAGCTCCAGCTCTCCACCTTGGCACCGCCGTAAGCGGCACTGACTATGCCAACAGGCACGTTGAGTACGTCCGCCATCTGATTGGCATAGTGCCATGCCAGAGCGCTGAACTCAGGAGCGGTTTCCGGCGAGGGCACCGCCCATGAGGCGTTTACAGTGTCAAGCAGTTCATAGCTTTGTGTCAGAGGAACTGTGAAAAAGCGCACTTTGTCCGAGCTGTTTCGGGCTGACGCTATCTCGGCATATCCGTTGTCGATACAGCATCCTGGAAAGCCTTTGAGCGGCATCTGCATGTTTGACTGGCCTGAAGCGAGCCAAACCTCTCCCACAAGTACGTTGTCGAGTGTGACCGGATTACCGTCGCTGATTGTGATAGAGTAGGGGGTAAATCCACCTTTCGGAGTTCTAACTGCTACGCTCCATTCGCCTGTGCGGTCAGCGGAAGTGGTGTAAGCCTTGTTGTCCCATGAAGGTGTGACTGAGATTTTGCTCCCCGGGTCAGCTTTGCCGTATATCCGTGCGTCTGTTTCCTGCTGGAGTACCATGTTGTCACCGATGAGGGAGCCTAATGTCAGTTTGGCTGATGCGCTGAGAGCCAATGTGATGAATGTCAGGGGTAGTAAGCTTTTTTTCATGATAGGCTGATAGTCAATAAGGGTAGGTTTATCTTGAACGGATTATTTGCAATTGTTATTGCCGCCCGAGCAGCAGGAACTTTTCTCACCGCATGTCCCGGAATTGCTTTTGCATGTATCCGCTTTTTTGTCGCATTGCTTTGCATTGTTGGCATCAAGTATGGTGGGGGTATAACCTATTTTCTTGAATCCTGCGGCTATCTTTTCCGGAGTCGTTTTCTCAGGGGAATAGGTTACAGTGACTGTCTGCTCGGTGAGAGAGGTTTCAATCTGTTTTACACCTTTCTCGAAACGGAGGTTTGACTTGATTTTGTTTTCACAGTTCTGGCATGACATCTTGGGGCTCACAGTGAATACTGCTGTCTTGTCATCCTCCTTGGCTGATGTGGCGAGAGCCATCATCAGGAAAATGAATGAAATGGAAAGAAACTTTTTCATAATTTATGATTTTATAGTTTTGTTGGTTGGTTTTCAGAGATATTTGGTGAAGTTGTAGCGGAATCCTACGTATATCAGCGCCCCGTGGATTGGGGCATGTATCATTGTCGCGTCAAAAGTTTTGCCCCAGGGGTCGGATGCCCCTATGATGGGAGTCTTTTGACGGTAACCGGTCAGATTCTCACCGCCGGCATATATGCTCCAATGGCGGAAGTTGCGTGTCACCTGCATGTTGAGCTGTGCGTATGGGTGGTAGCGTGCGCTCCAAGATGATGAGCCGTCGGGCATAGTGTATGGGGTCGGATTACGTCCGCTTCCTGAGAATGCGCATGTCAAATCGATTTGCCATAGTCCCATATTCGGGGTGTAGCCCAAAGTAATGAGTCCCTTGTTTCGGGATGTCAGTGGCTTTTCGACAAGCCCGTTGCCATAGTCGACTTTCACATCGGTCAGTCGGTATGCGGCGGAGAATGTGAGGTCGTGTAGTATGTTGTAGGTCACTTCCGCCTGGAATGTGTGAGAATAAGATTTGCCACCGAGATTGCCTATTATGGCTGCATGGGGGTTGGAGTCAAGGTCAAGAAGCAGTTGGTCGGAGAAACGTGTGTAATAGTATTCGGCGGATAGGGATAGCGAACGGTTGAACAGCCGTAGCGAACTTGTGGCTCCGGCACCGAAGTTCCATGCGCTTTCCTGACGCAGATGGTCGGCAATGGTGATTTCACGTGACGATGCCAGCATGTAGTGATACTCGGCAAGGGGATGCGGAGAGTGGTATCCGCGGCCTGCCGAAGCCTGGAGTGACAGCGGATCGGATATATTCCATCTCACATGGGCTCTCGGAGTGAAAAGCCATCCGTAGCGGCTGTTGTAGTCTCCTCTCACGCCCATCATGGCTATCAGTTTGTTGTCGCGGTTGTAAGTGTATTGTCCATAGGCACCGTATACGGCTTCATGCTCATTCATCGGTGATGCGGCAATATCTCCATCCTGCACTAAGCGATAGGTCTGGTGATAATTGTCATAGTTCATGCTGAGACCTGTGGAGAGGGCGTGAAGATTGTTCCATTTGTATTCAAACATTGTGGAGACGTATGCTTCCCATTGCTTTACGTCATATAGCTTGAGTCCGTAGGCTGCGTTTTGGTCATGATGCGACATTGACGCTATCATTGCCACATTTCCGTCATTATCCCTGTCAAAGATATACGCATTCTTGGTGAAGACCTCTAATCGCCGGGTATCTATGTCTATGACATACGGGTTTTCATAGTGCTTTCCATGGGCTATCTGTCCGCTGCGGCGGTTTTCGTCAAGATACTTGACAGCAGCCTGAAACACATAGTTTGTCCCGAGGTAAGCCCAGCGGTTCATCCCGGTGAGCTGGCGGACGTTAGGCATGTCTACAAATCCGTCATCATTCTCGTCATGTGACTTGAAGGAGTTCTCGCCATGTAGCAGAAGCGATGTTGACCATTTGTCGTTTAGGTGGATGTTGCCGTCAAAGTTCCCTTCCAGTTTGCCGAGGTGATCCACATACATGTTGAGCGACAGCCCCGGGTCAAGCTGCGGTTTCTTCATCTCGACATTTATCTGTCCGGTTATGGATTCGTAGCCGTTTTTGACTGAACTGGCGCCTTTGGATACCTGGATGGATTGTAGCCATGGACCGGCTATGTACCCGAGACCGAACGGCGCTGCCGCGCCACGGAATGCAGGTACATTTTCAGTGAGCATCTGCACGTATGTGCCTGACAGCCCCAGTAGCCTGATTTGTCGCGCTCCGGTGGCGGCATCGTTATAGCTCACGTCCACCGACGGGTTGGTGGTAAAACTCTCGCCAAGATTACAGCAAGCGGCACGTTTGAGGTCAAACGCCGAGATTGTCTCGGAATTTGAAGCGGTTCCCCGTAATTTGCGCATGGTTCTTCGCTCGGTAATCACGACCTCGTTGAGTTCGTTGCCGAGTGAGTCAGCCGGTTCCTGTGCGACAAGTGGAAATATGGAGGAGGACAGAAGTATAAAACTGATGAATCTTCCGGTCATGAATCGCATTAAAAATTTAATGCGAAGTTACGCAAAAAATCGCAGATAGGGAAAATAATAGGTATAAGGGTTGTTAACAGTGGCTAAAGTCTTGTGCGTTCGGCGAATTCGGAGCCGTATGAGCGGCATTGGCTGATTGCATCTCCGTCAGGCACCCAGAGGAGTTTCAAGCCATCGTCGTCAGTCTCGAAACCGGAAGCGTTGAGCATGTGGTTGATTATGCCGGTTGACTCGCCGCTCCATCCGTATGACCCGAACGCAGCACCTTTTTTCCCTTTGAACCTGAGTCCTTTTACCATCTCCAGCAATCCACCGATGGCGTGTGATACCCGGTTGTTGATGGTCGGACAGCCGACAGCGATAGCTTTTGAGCGGAATATCTCGGTGATTATATCGTTCTTGTCATGCTCGGCGGCATTGAATATTCTGATATTCACATTCGGGTCCGCCTCGCAGATACCTTGGGCTATGTTTTCAGCCATTGTGCGGGTGGAATTCCACATTGTATCGTAGATGATAGTGATTTGGTTTTCCTGATACCCGCTGCACCACCGGCTGTAATTGTCAAGAATGTCACAGACATGTTCCTTCCACATCACTCCGTGACTTGGCGCAATGATGTCGATGGGAAGATTCATTGATTTCAGCTCTGCAAGTTTGCGTTTTGCCATGTTGCTGTAAGGGAGGATGATGTTGGCGTAGTACTTCATGGCCTCGTACATCATGGCCTCGGAGTCGACTCTGTCGTCAAATAGGGATTCGGAAGCAAAATGCTGACCGAACACATCGTTTGAGAAGAGCACATTGTCACCGCTCAGATATGACATCATTGTATCGGGCCAATGAAGCATAGTAGCCTCGATGAATGTCAGAGTGGTCTCTCCAAGCGGAAGGGTGTCACCGGTACGCACATTGACAAAATTCCAGTCACGGTGATAGTGTCCCCGTAGGATTGCTTCACCTTTTGCGGTACAATAGATTGGCACATCCGGTATTTCACGGAGCAACTCAGGCAGAGCGCCACTATGGTCCACCTCATTGTGGTTCATCACAATGTAATCGATTTCCTTCAGGTCTATTTCTTCCTTGAGACGTGACACGAATTCTTTGTCGAAAGGAAGCCACACAGTGTCGATGAGTGCGGTCTTTTTGTCACGCACAAGGAATGAATTGTAGCTTGAGCCACGATGAGTTGAATACTCGTCACCATGGAAATGGGCAAGTTGCCAATCGGTCTTGCCCACCCATGAGGTATGTTCTGATAATTTTTTACCCATGTCTGACAGTCTCTTGGTTTTATTCCGGCTCGAACATGTCTTTACCTACGCCACATTCAGGACAAGTCCAGTCATCAGGTAGATCGGCAAATGGTGTGCCGGGTTCAATTCCATTCTCAGGGTCGCCTATTGCGGGGTCATATACCCAACCGCAGGCAGTGCATACATATTTTTCCATAATCGTAAAATTTTAGATTAATATAAGGAATACAAAAACAGGGATATAGAAATAATATGTCACATAAACGCCTGGATGTCGCATTTGGTTTATAGGGGTCATTTCACCGTCAAGGTCAGCGGTGTGCTGACATTCCATCGGGTTGCGACTGTGAGAGTGCCGGTGGCAGGGGAATACTTCCAGTTTTTGCCGGAGAGCTTTTTACCATTGACAAGTACTTCAGCGGGATTTCCGTTGATGAGGTGTATCTCAAATGTCATATCCTTGGTTGCCGGAGCGCCCGGGTAAGTCCCTTTGGCGGAGACTGTGATTTCGATGCCATCCATGGTGGCATCGCCGGTAAAGGTTATTAGTCTGTAAGAATTATCGGTAAGGGACGAAGTGGATTTTCGGTCATCCTCGTACATCACATATTCCGATTTCCCAAGATATGGATAGTAATTTACTGTATATCTGTCGGTGCGGTAGTCGCCGGTGTTATTCATGTCATAATCGGCTTGCGGGATGAATGAGCCTGCACGGACAAAGAGGGGAAGCACATCAAGCGGTGCGGGATAGCTGATGGTGTCTCCTCCGTGGTACATTCTGGTCGGATTGTTGTAATCAACCCAGAGCCCTTCAGGGAATATGACTTCTCGCTGCGTGGAGCCCTGTGTCACCACAGGGGCTACGAGGATGTCCCGTCCCCAGAGATATTCGTCGGTGATGTCATCGTACTTTGATGAGCCGGGAGTGTAGAAGTTAAGCGGTCTAACCAGCGGAAGACCCTGTGAGGCGTTTTCGTAGGCGAGGGTATAATTGTATGGAAGCCAGCGATAACGGGTTTTGATGAGCGGAAGAATTATGGATTGTTGGTCAGGATAGTGGTACGGTTCAGCCGTGTTTTGCGCATGAGTGCGTAGAATGGGGGAGAAGGTGCCGAGCTGGAGCCAACGCACGTAAAGTTCGGGGTCGTAGGGATGTGACGGGTCTATGGCAAAGCCGCCCACATCGTGGCTCATATATCCCAGCCCGCTGAGCCCGGAGTTGAGCATGATGGTGATTTGAGGTTGGAGTCCGCCCCACGAGCGGGACACATCGGTGGACCATGGGAACACGTTGTAACGTTGCAGCCCGGTTGTGCCGCCGCGCATCATGGTCATAAGACGTGTGTCGGGGAACTCTTTCTTGTACAAATCATAGATAATACTGCTCCAGTCGTTTCCGTAGAGGTTGTGATACTCCCGCGCTGTCAGTCCGTTGGCATGGCGTCCGCCTTCGGGATGCACTTCGGGTTCACCGAGGTCGCCCCACCATCCGCCAACGCCTTCGAGCGTAAGCTGTTTGTAACGGTCGCTGAGCCATGAGCGGGTGTCGGGGTTCGACATGTCAAACATGCCTCCCTCGCCGACCCATATAACTACTTCCTGCGGGTTCCCGAGGGAATCTTTCACAAGCATCCCTTTGGATGCAAGCTCATTGTAGTTGTCGAGCCCCCTGGAGTTACGGAGTATGTAGGGCTGGGAGATTATGATGGTGTTGACACCCTCTTTTTTGAGGTCGGCAAGCATTTTTCTGTGGTCAGGCCATTGCTCAGCATCCCATGCGAGTCTTCCCATGTCCTGCTCCTTGCCATACCAGTAGAGGTCGAGCACTATGCCGTCTACCGGATAGCCATTGCGTTTCAGTGAGTCTATGGCCCCGGTGGCCTCCTTTTGGTTGTGGTAGCCGTATTTGGAGGTTATATATCCCATTGACCAGAACGGGGGCAGTTCCTGTCGGCCTGTGAGTGACGAAAGTTCGCGGGTGACATCGGCGAGAGAGCCGGCTCCGTTGATGAAATAATATGATATAGGTGATTTGGTCTCGCTGGTATATACTATCGGGTTCCCCATCACCATCTCTGCGGCGGCATAGTCATCGAATACTACGGCATAACCGTTGGATGACAGAAATAGCGGCATGGTGATGTTCATCTGTCTGATGCGAGGCTCTCCGGCAGTGTATCCGTAGTTTTGCTTGTTGTACATCACAAGGGTATCACCGGCGAGGTTGAAGCTGTAACCACGCTCTCCGGCTCCATAAAATGAGCCTCCCCCCATAGTGTATAGCTCTATGCGACGTTTCCCTTCAGAGGTGGTGCGGATGCCGTCGTCGCTGATGGCACGTTTGCCCCCGGCGGTTATGTCTACTTCGCCAGTGGTGTCACTGATTCGGGCTACTATTCCCCCCGGAGTCGTTAGTGTGGTCACTCCGCCGTGACCGGTGACTTTGTAATCGACTTGTTCCGGTCTAAGCACCGATGTCTGTGAGGATGCTGTGGCTTCGCCCGCGGCAAGATTGGTTACTTTGATTATATTGTCGGTCACGGGTGTGACGGTCACTGTTTTGCCCGAAGGGGTAGTGACGGTTACTCCGTCTCTGCCATCGGTCGTGGCTGTGACCCTTAATGAAGTTAGGAGCATCGCCACTACTGACAGTGGCAGCGCCCATTTGAATCGAAGTGGATAATTCATGGATTTTACAGAATTGATGGATAAAATTTTACGCATCGCAAAAGTAGCAAAAATCCCGATTATTACGGCATAGAAAAAGCGGAAATTCTGTTAAAATTTCCGCTTCAGTAAGGTTATGTGATTGACCTGTCGTATCAGGACTTGTTGGCACGTTTGCGCTCGATTTCGTCAAGAATGATTTTGCGCAGGCGAAGATGATGGGGAGTCACTTCCACATATTCGTCCTCCTTGATATATTCGAGGGCCTCTTCAAGCGAGAACACAACAGGCGGAATGATGCGAGCCTTGTCATCGGCACCGCTGGCACGCATGTTGGTAAGCTTCTTAGATTTGGTCACATTGACCACAATGTCGTTGTCCTTGGCATTCTCACCTACCACTTGTCCGGCATATACTTCCTCCTGGGGGAAAATGAAGAATTTACCTCTGTCCTGGAGCTTGTCGATTGCGTAGGCATAGGCTGTGCCGGCTTCCATGGCTATGAGCGAGCCATTGGTGCGGCGCTCTATTTCTCCTTTCCAGGGCTGATATTCATGGAAACGGTGTGCCATGATAGCTTCGCCTGCCGATCCGGTCAGTACATTGTTGCGCAGACCGATGATGCCTCGGGAAGGTATGACAAATTCGATATGTATGCGGTCGTTCTGTGTGGTCATCGACACCATCTCTCCTTTGCGGCGGGTGACCATATCGATAATCTTTGATGAATACTCTTCCGGAACGTTGATTGTCAGCATTTCGACAGGTTCGCATTTTTTGCCGTCGATTTCCTTGATGATTACCTGGGGCTGACCCACCTGGAGCTCGAATCCCTCACGGCGCATTGTCTCAATGAGAACCGACAGGTGCAGCACGCCACGACCAAACACAGTCCAAGTGTCCTCATGGTCGGCTTTGGTGACACGAAGTGCGAGGTTGCGGTCAAGTTCTTTGGCGAGACGGTCGGCAATGTGGCGAGAGGTCACATATTTGCCGTCGCGACCGAAGAACGGACTGTCATTGATGGTGAAAGTCATTGACATTGTGGGCTCATCGATGGCTATGCGTGGGAGCGGTTCGGGATTGGCAGCGTCGGCAACAGTATCACCGATTTCAAATCCGTCAATTCCCACAAGCGCGCAGATATCTCCGCTCTTCACAGACTGTACTTTCTTTCTGCCCATCCCTTCGAATACGTGGAGCTCCTTGATGCGCTGCTTCACAGTGGAGCCGTCCTTCTTGCAAAGGGCTATATCCTGTCCTTCACGCAGCTCTCCGCGGTGTACACGACCGATGGCTATGCGACCGACGTAGCTGCTGTAATCGAGGGAGGTGATGAGCATCTGAGCGTCACCTTCGAGTACTTTGGGTTCGGGGATATATTCTATTATGGCATCGAGCACGGCGGTAATATCGTCGGCTGGTTTGTTGTAGTCGGTGCTCATCCAGCCTTGCTTCGCAGAACCGTAAATGGTGGGGAAGTCGAGCTGGTCCTCGGTTGCGTCGAGGTTGAACATCAGGTCAAACACCATCTCCTGTACCTCGTCAGGACGGCAGTTGGGTTTGTCGACCTTGTTGATTACCACCACTGGCTTAAGCCCCATCTGTATGGCTTTCTGGAGCACAAAGCGTGTCTGCGGCATGGGACCTTCAAATGCGTCCACGAGCAGGAGGCATCCGTCTGCCATGTTGAGCACACGCTCCACCTCGCCGCCGAAGTCGGCGTGTCCGGGAGTGTCAATGATGTTGATTTTGTAACCGTTATAGTTGATGGATACGTTTTTGGAGAGGATTGTTATGCCTCGTTCACGTTCCAGGTCGTTGTTGTCAAGTATGAGTTCGCCGGTGGTCTGATTGTCGCGAAATAGCTTTCCGGCCAAGAGCATTTTGTCAACTAATGTAGTCTTCCCATGGTCGACATGGGCGATGATGGCGATATTCCTAATCTTCTGCATCGTAGTTTTCGTTTCGGGCGAGTTGAATGCGGTAAGCTCGCCAAATTTTCGGGTGCAAAGGTACGACTTTTTCCGCTATTGGCAAAACATTTGCAGCTCAATTCAATTATTGACAAAGATATACAATATATAATTCCTGTCACTCCCGACCGGATGACATTTCCCGGCTAACGGAAATGAGACTTTTTCAGAGATGGAAAGCTGACGCCCAACAGTGGATGAAATGCAGGCTGATATGGCTAATGATATGACTGAAATGTAACCTATGCGGTGCATAGGTGTGGCGATATTGAGGGTCAATACATCAGGTAATTGACGGAGAGGACTTGGAACTCTGTGCGGCGGTTGATTTGGTCGGCTATTTCCTGAAGTTCGGGGGCGAGGGTGAGTATATATGCCTCATCAAGCAACTGCCCTTCGGGAAATTGGGGGAATTCACGGGCAATTCGTTTTGTCACACGCTTTGGTCGGCTTTCACCGTAGCCTTGGGCCTGAAGACGATCCGGGGCTATACCTCCGGTATGAATCAGGTAGTCCACCACGCTTTTTGCCCGGCGGAGCGAGAGGTTAACGTTATAGTCATCCGACCCTTTGCGGTCGGTGTGCGATGACATCTCGATGGTGATGTTCGGATTGTCACGGAGCATCTGTGCCAACCGATCGAGTGCTGTTTTGGATTCAGGGCGCAGAGTCGCCTTGTCAAAGTCATAGAAGATATTTTCCACCATGTTGGGGCGTGTGGCTGAGGCGAGCATGAAGTCGATGGTGTAGGCGGCATCCTCCTCGGAATCGTCGGAGGTGAATTCCTGCTTGGCGTTGAGATAGCCTTTTGCGCCCGCCATCATGACATAACTTACTCCCCGGTCGAGAGGGAAAGAGAAGGAGCCGTCATTGCGGGCTACGGTCTTGAGGTTGGAGCCGTCATTGCCGACAATGCGAATCACGGCTCCGGGTACCGGTTCCTCCTCAAGGTCGGTTACATGTCCGGATATGGTGATTCTCAGGTCGGGCAATTCGAAAGAATACATATGGTCGTAACCTCGTGCGTCGCCACGATTGGATGAAAAATATCCCTGTTCCCTGCCGGGTGTGGCAAAGGTTATACCGAAATCATCACCTTCGGAATTCATCGGTGCCCCGAGGTTTTCCACATGCCAGCCGCCCGAAGGTGTGAGGGTGGCTTTGAAAAGGTCGAGTCCCCCAAGACCGGGGTGACCGTCGGATGAAAAGTACATCACGGAATCGGTGAGCATATATGGGAACATCTCGTCGCCCGGGGTATTGATGGCGTTACCGAGGTTTTCGAGGCTCCCTGCCCGTTCCTTCAGGTTAATGCGCCAGATGTCCTTTCCGCCATGACCGGGCATGTCGGATGTGAAATACAGATAATCACCGGAAGGGGATACGGCGGGATGTCCGTAGGATGAGAGTGTGTCGGCGGTGATTTCAAACTTTACAGGTGCGCTCCACTGCGCATCGGTGCGTCGGGAGGTGAAAATCTCCACGCCGGTGTCACGGTCACTGGCTCGGATGGCTCGGGTGAGATACATGGTGTAGCCATCCGGTGAGAATGACACCACACCTTCGTCCCATTCGGTGTTGAGTTCTCCTTCCGCAGGCTCCGGGCGTTGCCATTCGCCGCGTTCGTTCTTGCGGACCATCCACACGTCGGAACGTTTCATCCCTGTTATTTCGCTTCTGGATGAGCCGGTGACCTTCTCGTTGGTAGTGGTGAAATAGAGTACATCACCGTTATACATAGGCGCATAGTCGCTGCGTCGGGAATTGAGAATCCGGGCGTCCTTGACTATGTGACGTGTGCGGTTCTTCCTGAGCTCGGCAGCTTTGCGTGCCCCGGTCAGGCCTGCAGTGGCACGGGTGTCGGAAGGACGGAATCGCAGATACTCTTCATAGCTTTCCACAGCCTTAGCATATTTACCGTCACCATGCAGTGATTGTGCAAGGTAGAGCAACGCTGTGGAGTCCGGGTAGCCGTAACGCAGGGCGTTGCGGTAAGCCACCGAGGCACGGGCATCCTGCCCGATTCGTCGGTAGCATTCTCCCATTTTAAATGCAACCTCTCCACGTTCGGCACGCTGTTCGCGCGGACGGAGCTTATTGTAGATTTTACGATATGTATTCGCTGCGTCGTAGTACTCGCCGCGTTCCATGGCGGCATCGGCGTCACTCATCCTGAGGGTGGAGCATGACAAGGTGGCGAGAGCGAGAAGCGTAAATATTATGATGCGGGTGTACATTGAGCTGGTTCCAAGGTTATATATGGACGGGCAAGAGAGGGGAGATGTATGGTTAACGTGAAAATAGAGGGCAATATTTTAGGAGAGGGAGACGGAATGTAGTAACTTTGTAGCATAAAAACCTCAAAGAATGATACTGATAGTTGACGATGATGCTTCAATCCGCCTGTCACTCGGGCTATTGCTGAAGCGTGCGGGCTATGTGACCAAAAGTGTCCCCGGGGCAGATGAGGCTCTGGAGGCGGTGAGGGCTGCCATACGAGACGCTGACGTTGCCGGTAAAATAGAGCTGATACTGATGGATATGAATTACTCCTCATCCACCACGGGGCAGGACGGACTTGAACTGCTCATGAAGGTAAAGGTGCTTGCGCCTGAAATCCCGGTAATACTCATGACGGCGTGGGGTAGTATACCGCTTGCCGTGGAAGGAGTCAAGGCAGGTGCACTGGATTTTGTCACCAAACCGTGGGACAACCGTGACCTGCTTTCGAGAATAAAGACCGGCATATCGCTGTCGGCCCCTGCGCAGTCGCCGGCTGGGAATGATGCACCTTTCGAGGGTATAATAGGTGAGAGCGAGGGATTGCGTAAAGTCCTTGACACCGTGCGCAAAGTGGCGTCGACTGATGCGCCTGTCCTTATCACCGGAGAGAACGGTACCGGAAAGGAACTTATAGCACGCGCCATACACCGGCTGAGCGGGCGTGCGGATCGTCCGTTTGTGTCGGTCAATCTCGGCGGACTTGCACAGACTCTGTTCGAGAGCGAGATGTTCGGTCATGCTCGCGGGGCTTTTACCGGAGCTGACACAGACCGTCCGGGCAGATTTGAGATGGCTGATACCGGCACCATATTTCTTGATGAAATCGGCGACCTTGACGCGTCATGTCAGGTTAAGATGCTCAGAGTGCTTCAGGAACATACATTCGAACGGCTTGGCGAGAGCACTCCACGGCGTGTGGACATACGTGTGGTGTGTGCCACTAATGTTGACCTTGCGGAGGCTGTGAAAGCCAACCGTTTCAGGGAGGATCTGTACTACCGTGTCAATCTGATTACCATTCATCTTCCGGCATTACGCGAGCGCCCGGAGGATATACCGCTGCTGGTAAGGTATTTTGCCGGCGACAAGGTGAAATTTACCAATGACGCAATGAAGGTGCTTCGTTCGCAACCTTATCCGGGCAATATACGCGAACTGCGTAATCTGGTGAAGCGCATACTGATAGTAAGCGGTAAGAATGAGATAACGGCAGAGGATGTCAGGTCGTCGCTGATAAAGGGCGCTGACAATGCTGCGGGTGAGCGCAGTGCGGGAAGTGGCGATGATATGGCGGTGACTCTTGAGGAGATGGAGAAGCGTGCCATAGAGAATGCCATAAACCGTCATCAGGGTAATATGTCGCAGGTGGCGGCAGCCCTTGGCATAACCAGGCAGTCGCTTTACCGAAGGATGGAGAAGTTTGGAATAAAAATATGATGCAAGGGATATGAAAGGGGCTTGGTTGTTCTATGCACTTGCACTCCTTATAGGGGCGGTGGCAATAGTGTTGCCGATGCGTATAGGTGTCATCGGTATGGAATGTTTCTGCTGGATTGAGGGAGCTATGTTGCTGGCTCTACTGTTGCTGTGGAGGCTATATGTCAATCTGGTAAAACCGGTGAAAACGGTGGGTGCCGGCATGGATTTGTTGCGTGAACAGGATTACGGCAGCCGCCTTTCGCCGGTGGGGCAAAGGGATGCCGACAGGATTGTGGGGTTGTTCAACGACCTGATGGCGAGGCTTAAGGTCGAGCGACTGAAGGTCCGTGAGCAGAACCACTTCCTTGATTTGCTCATCGAAGCGTCCCCGTTGGGTATAATGAGCTATGGTTTCTCTGACAAGATAGTCATGTGCAACTCTACCGCCCGCCGTATACTCGGCGAGGACCCTACCGGTAAGCGGCTTCAGGAGTTGACTTCGCCGCTTGCCAAAGTGTTTCTGCCTCTGCGGCGCAACGAATCATCCACGGTGCGTCTGAGCGATACCATGGTGTACAGGTGCAGCCATCTCTCATTTATGGACCAGGGGTACGCGCGCCCGTTTCTATTGATTGAGACCCTTACCGACGAGGTGCGCAGAGCCGAGCGTGCGGCATATGAAAAGGTGATAAGGGTGATGGGGCATGAGGTCAACAATTCGATGGCTTCAATCCGTTCATTGCTTGATTTGCTTGATGAAATCCGTCCGTGGGGTGATGACGAGGATTTGACAAATGCTGTCAAAGGGTGTGCGCATAGGGCAGAGGCTCTCAGCTCGTTCATTTCCGCCTACTCGAAGGTGGTAAAGATTCCACCGCTCAGGACTGAGATCATGACAGTGAAGGAATTCTTCACGCCGATATCCAACTTCCTGTTCGGCATGGCGAAGGAGAGAGGAGTGGAACTGACAGTGTCAAGTTCGGGTGGCATGAACTTTGCCGGGGTGGAAATTGACTGCGAACTGATGGAGCAAGTGATGATAAATATAGTCAAGAATGCCGTGGAGAGCATCCTGTCGTGTGGCGATATTGACGGACGCAAGATTGAGATTTCTATCGGAGCGCCGGCTGAGATTGTGGTGGCAGACAATGGTGCCGGAATCTCCGATGCGGCAGCTGCTTCACTTTTTACACCGTTCTTTTCTACCAAACCGTCCGGACAGGGACTCGGTCTGATGTTTGTGGCTGAGATTCTGTCCCGCCACAAAGCCGCCTTCTCGCTTTCCACATCGGCTGAGGACGGTGTGACGCGATTCACCATAAAGTTCCCGCTTCTGCATCGCTGATTTTTTTGGCGGAAAATGGAAATGTTTGTATCTTTGTGGTGCATTTCAGATACCGGAACACAAATACTTTCGATACCTAAAATACCTGCGCAAATCCAATCATCAATGCAGATTAACCGTTAAATCATTAATAAAACAGAACACCGCTATGGGTCTTTTTGAAAAACTTACCGCCAAGGCGAAGGAAAATCGCCAGCGTATCGTCCTCCCTGAAGGAACCGAACCCCGAACATTGACCGCTGCTGACCGTATCATCAACGACGGTATCGCCGACATTATCCTTATCGGCGACCCCAAGGAAGTCCTGGCTATGGCTAAGGATTTGAAACTTGAAAACATATCGCGTGCTACAATCGTGAATCCCGCTGATGAGACAGTGATTGACAAGTATGCTCCCTTATATTATGAGCTCCGCAAGAGCAAAGGTATCACTATGGAGGAAGCCCGCATGACTTCCGCCAACCCGCTTTACCTCGGCTGCCTTATGGTTAAGGCAGGCGATGCCGACGGTCAGGTGGCAGGTGCCCAGAACACTACAGGCAATGTGCTCCGTGCCGCATTCCAGGTTATCAAGACTATGCCCGGTATTGATGTGGTGTCAGGTGCGTTTGTTATGGTTCTTCCCGAAGGCTCCAACTATGGCACCAACGGTCTTCTTATCTTTGCAGACTGCGCTGTTATTCCTGATCCCGATGCGCGTCAGTTGGCTCAGATTGCTGTTTCTGCGGCAAAGACAGCCCGCGACATTGCAGGTATCGAACCCCGTGTGGCTATACTCAGCTTCTCGACCAAAGGCAGTGCCAAGCATGAGCGTGTCGACAAGGTCATCGAGGCAGCCAAGATTGCGCATGAGATGTCACCTGAGCTTATACTCGACGGTGAACTTCAGGCTGACGCGGCTCTCGTGCCCGGTGTGGCAAACAGCAAGGCTCCCAACAGCCCGCTTTCAGGCCGTGCCAATGTCCTTGTGTTCCCCTCGCTTGAAGTCGGAAACATCGCATATAAGCTTGTTCAGCGTCTTGGCGGCGTAGAGGCTGTCGGTCCCGTGCTCCAGGGTCTTGCGGCTCCTGTCAATGACCTCTCCCGCGGTTGCTATCCCGAAGATATCTACAAGACCATAATCATCACTTGCAACCAGGCTATCGGTGCGAAGAATTAATAATACAATCCTCTGAAAGAAACAATGAAGATATTAGTTTTAAACTGCGGCAGCAGTTCTGTGAAATATAAGCTCATCGACACATCTAACGACGAGGTTCTCGCCGAGGGCGGAGCGGAGAAAATCGGTCTCAACGACGGTTTCCTCAAGTACAAAAAGAAAGATGGCTCTAAAGCTATCCTTGAGCTTGGTCTCGTTGACCACAATGGCGCTGTGCAGGCGATTCTTAACATCCTTACTGACCCTGTCGAGGGATGTATCAAGAGTTATGACGAGATTGATGCCGTAGGTCACCGTGTGGTGCACGGAGCCGAGAAGTTCAGCGAGAGTGTGCTTATTACAGATGAGGTCAAGGATATGATTAAGCAGTGCTATGACATAGCTCCTCTTCACAATCCTGCCAACATGACCGGCATCGATGCCATAACCACACTGATGCCTTCGGTTCCACAGGTAGCTGTGTTTGACACCGCTTTCCACCAGACCATGCCTGCCAAGTCGTTCATGTACGCACTTCCCTACAAGTACTATGCCGAGGACGGTGTGCGTCGCTACGGTTTCCACGGCACAAGCCACCGCTATGTTTCCCAGCGTGTGTGTGAATTCCTCGGTGTTGATATCAAGGACAAGAAAATAATCACCTGCCATATCGGCAACGGCGGTTCAATCACTGCGGTTCTCAATGGCAAGAGCGTGGATACATCAATGGGTCTCACTCCTACCGAGGGGCTCATGATGGGTACCCGAGTAGGCGACGTTGACCCGGGTGCACTTGTCTACATCATGCTCAAGCACAATCTTTCTGCTACCGATCTTCAGAAGCTAATCAACAAGGAGAGCGGTATGCAGGGCGTTAGCGAGATATCAAGCGATATGCGTGAAATCGAGGCTGCTGTAAACGCCGGAAACGAGCGTGCCACCATGGCGCTTGACATGTATGAGCAGCGTATCATAAAGTATATCGGTGCTTATGCGGCGGAGATGGGCGGTGTTGATATCATCGTGTTCACCGGAGGTGTCGGTGAGAACCAGACCGGTCTGCGTGAGAGTGTCTGTGAACCTCTCGCTTTCATGGGTGTGCAGATTGACAAGGAACTCAATGCCGGACTTCGTGGCAAGGAGGCTGTGATTTCTACTCCTGCTTCAAAGGTTACAGTAGCCGTCATCCCGACTGATGAGGAGCTGATGATAGCCCGTGACACTGAGACTATAGTTTCAAAGAAGTAATCATTCTAAACTCTTTCAGGTCTCTCACGGTTATAGTGGGAGACCATTTTTTGTAACATAAAAATAATGCAAATATGACAAAGATTCGTGCTGCCGTAGTAGGCTACGGAAACATCGGGCATTTTACAGTAGAGGCACTTGAAGCTGCTCCTGATTTTGAAATTGCCGGAGTGGTTCGTCGTAATGTGACTGACATTCCTGCGGAACTCGCCCCTTATAAAGTGGTAACTGACATCAAGGAGCTTGGCAAGGTGGATGTGGCGATTTTGTGTACTCCCACCCGCTCGGTGGAGAAGTATGCTCTCGAGTATCTTGCCATGGGAATCAATACTGTGGACAGTTTTGACATCCATACATCAATTGTGGAGCTCCGTCGTTCACTTGATGCCGCTGCCAAAAAGGCCGGCAAAGTCGCTGTGATTTCTGCCGGATGGGATCCAGGAAGTGATTCAATCGTCCGTACTCTTATGGAGGCTGCCGCTCCCAAGGGGCTTACATATACCAATTTCGGTCCCGGCATGAGTATGGGGCATACTGTATGTGTGAAGTCAAAACCCGGTGTGAAGAATGCTCTGTCAATGACTATGCCTAAGGGTGACGGTATGCATCGCCGCATGGTATATGTGGAACTTGAGGAGGGAGCTAATCTGGCTGATGTGGCTAAGGCTGTCAAGGAGGACCCTTATTTCGCATCTGACGAGACACACGTTATGGCTGTGGAAAGCGTTGATGCTGTCAAGGATATGGGACATGGCGTGCACATGGTGCGCAAGGGCGTTTCAGGCAAGACTCAGAACCAGCGTTTTGAGTTCAATATGTCAATCAACAATCCTGCTCTTACAGCACAGCTGCTCGTAGGGGTGGCACGCGCCTCAATGCGTCTTGCTCCCGGTGCCTACACCATGATTGAGATTCCTGTGATTGACCTTCTCCCGGGCGACCGTGAGACACTTATTTCACATCTGGTATAATCTTGCCGGCTGATACATAGTCAGCAGCTGAGAGTAAACAGAAAGGCATAGAATCCGGAAAATTTTGATTTCAGCGTTTAAGCTGTATAATCTGATTTCCGGATTTTATGCCTTTATGTTTGCTTTATTTTTTAGAGTGTCGTAAAATGTACGACTATCTTAATCAAGTATCAGTTTCCCGAATGATTCCGGGCGATGGAAGTCCGGATTCGGAGTGTCGACAGGTGACCAGCTCAGGAAGTGGGGCTGTGATGTGCCTGAGGCGCATTTGTAGAAGTTGCCGCGTATTGCAAATGGTGAGCCGTCATATCTGATTCCGATTGTCTCCAATGGAATTGCTGCGAGGATATCCCATGTAAACAATCCTTCGATCTCCTGGAACGGACGTGTGCCGCAGGATGGCAATATGGATATCTTGGCTATTTCCTCATTTGTAAGAGGTGTGCTTTCCGCTCCGTTCACACATCTTGCAGCCTTGATAGTGCCGATGCAGTTGATGTCAATGCTAAGATAGCTGTCAGCACCTTCGGGCTGAACATAGAAACTTACACAAGAGTCCTCGTCTACCGGGGTGTTGTTATTGAAGTTGACTGCACGTAAGTAGTTGCACCTCACAAAAAAGTTCACATATATATAATTGGCGGAATGGGCTATTGTGAACGTAGTGAGCGGATGATATGGGAACCGGTCTTTCCAGTTGAGCTGCTCTATGGTGTGGCGTTCGCCGGAGCTTTCCAGACGGTTGAATATTGCGTCGGTGTTGAGGAAGTCA
The DNA here is from genome assembly GCA_958352885.1 of uncultured Duncaniella sp. GTDB lineage: Bacteria > Bacteroidota > Bacteroidia > Bacteroidales > Muribaculaceae > Duncaniella. Next base: position 33,987 of record CATWQI010000011.1, on the reverse strand, counting down.
AGGTCGGCGATGTACGGGATATGTAGTGTCTTTTCCATGTCGTGACGGTGGGGTATCAATTGTTGAAAAACAGGTCTTTGATGCCGGTTATGAAGCCTATGGCACCCATTATCATTATTATTGTGGCGAGTATGCGGTTGAGGAGCCACATGGAACGCAGGTTGAAATGATTGCGCACCTTGTTGACAAAGTATGTGACAAGAAACCACCACAGAATGGCGCCCCCGAATATGGAGATATATCCGGCAACGTAATGATATGCCTGGAATTCTGGCGAAAGAAAACTGAATCGGGCAAACAGACCTATTATGAAGAATAATATCAAGGGATTGGAGACGGTGAACAGAAATCCGGTGCCAAGGTCGCGCCAGTAACTCATAGGCTGCATAGCTGTCGGTTTGATAGCGCGTGAGGGATTGGCTCCAAAAAGGTATGCGGAATATATGATAAGCACTACCGAGCCTATTACCTGAAGTACGCTTTGATTTGATTCAATGAAATCAGTCACGAACGAAAGACCGAGACCGGTCAGCAGGCAATATATCAGGTCGCTGAGCCCGGCTCCTACTCCGGTGAAAAATGCCGGCCAGCGTCCGCGGTTTAGCGTCCGTTGGATACACAACATCCCTATCGGTCCCATCGGGGCCGAGACAAGGATGCCTATCAGCAGCCCTCGGAACATTATGACCGGTAAATGTATCACTATTTTTCAGATATATGTCTTAATTAACACCCTGTTTAAGAATCTTGGTTCTGGAGGTCTGTATCACAATCTGCAAAGTTACAAAATCACTTTGAGGGGGCAAAATTATAATTTGAAAAAATGGAATTTGGAGAAACGAGAAATAATTCCTACCTTTGCACTGCCTAACCGGAAAAGTGCTATGGGCAGCTATGATTAATGTTTAGTCCGGGGGTGTTTCTCCCCGGGGATATGAACACAGCGCAAGTAGTTGTCGGCATGTTTTTCGGATGCAAACAAGGTCGGTCCGGTAGCTCAGCTGGATAGAGCATCTGCCTTCTAAGCAGACGGTCATGCGTTCGAGTCGCATCCGGATCACTGAAGGGTCACTGAAAAAACAGTGGCCCTTTTTCTGTATTCGTAATAGTGGCATGTGTCCGATTGTTATGAAAACACCGCCGCCCTTGGCAGAGCACTGTTACAGTGAGCTGTCAAGGGCGGCGCTGTTTATGTTGATGCGTGAAGTCTATACCTCGGGATGGTCCTGACGGTATGCTTCATCTGGCTGGCAGCCTGTGCCATCAAAGCAGTGGGTACATATCCGGCATTTGGGAAGTCCGATGCTTTCGACAAGGTGCTCTATTTTGCTGAACTGTAGTGTTGTGAGATCAAGGCGCTTGGCTATTTCAGCCACCATGGCATTATACTCAGGCGAGCCTGTGGTGGAATAGCGGTCGAGCTTGGCTGCGTCGTCCCCCTCTATATCCTTGATTATTCGGCGGGTTATCAATTCAAGATCGCTCTTGGATGAAGTAAAGCCTATGAAGGGGCATCCGTATACCAGCGGAGGGCATGATATGCGGGCATGCACTTCCTTGGCGCCACATTCGAAGAAAGTCTTTACATTGTCACGAAGCTGAGTGCCACGTACTATGGAGTCATCGCAGAATACCACACGCTTGTTGTTGAGGATGGCACGGTTTGGAATGAGCTTCATTTTTGCCACGAGGCTACGGCGTGACTGGTTGCCCGGGGTGAAGCTTCGGGGCCATGTGGGGGTATATTTGAGCACTGCGCGCTGATATGGGATGCCGCGACCCTCGGCGTATCCGAGTGCGTGACCCACGCCGGAGTCGGGGATTCCGCATACGCAGTCGGCTTCGGTTGGGTCTTCCTTACCCATCTCCCGTCCGGCAGCCTCGCGTACGTACTCGACGTTGATACCTTCATAATCGCTTGCCGGAAATCCGTAATATACCCATAGGAATGAGCATATCTGTTCCCGTCCGGCTGGAGCCTGGAGAACTTCCATGCTGTCGGCGCGCAGGAGCACTATTTCTCCCGGACCTACATCACGCACTGTTTTGTAATCAAGGTTCGGGAAAGCCGAAGTCTCGCTTGACGCGGCATATGCGTCTTCCTTCTTGCCGATTACTATAGGTGTGCGACCCAGGTAGTCACGGGCGGCTATTATGCCGTCCTCTGTGAGTATCAGCATGGAGCAGGAGCCCTTGATTTTCTTATACACCAGATTGATACCCTCGACAAATGTCTTGCCCATGTTGATGAGCAATGCCACCAGCTCGGTCTGGTTGATGTTGTTTGCGGACATTTCGCTGAAATGCATGCGCTCGGCAAGCAGCTCGGCGGCTATGTCCCGTATATTGTTAATCTTAGCCACAGTCACCACTGCGTAGCGACCCAGGTGGGAATTAACAATAATTGGCTGCGGGTCAGTGTCGCTAATGACACCAAGACCTTGGCAGCCAACAAACTTGTCTAATTCATCTTCAAACTTTGAGCGGAAGTAATCTCGCTCGAGACTATGTATGGAGCGGTTGAAGCCCGCCTCCTTGTCAAACGTCACAAGTCCCGCACGCTTAGTGCCGAGGTGTGAGTTGTAGTCGGTGCCGTAAAACAAGTCGTTTACGCAATTCTTCTTTGAAATTGTGCCAAAAAAGCCTCCCATGAGTGGAATCTATACGGTATGTTTTGAAATAGGCTGCAAAGTTACGTAAAAAGTTTCTATTCATCCGTAATCGTTGGAAAGAAATTTTAGTTAACACTTTTTAACTCACAAAACGATTTAATTAGTTGTGGCACTAAAATATTAGTTGTAACTTTGTCGCATCCCGATGAGAAAAATATCACGGTCAAAAAAATTTTATCAACAAGAATTATTTATGAAAGCAGGACGTAAACGGCAATTGATTACTGAAAAAGAATTGCCAATCATGCAGATGTTATGGGACAACGGTCCTCTGTATGTAAGAGAGATGGTGGTTCTGTATCCGGAACCGAAACCTCACTTCAACACTCTTGCGACACTCGTGCGTATTCTTGAAGAGAAAGGGCATGTGAGTCATGAGGTGATAAACGGAAGCCATAGGTTTTTTGCCTTGACTCCGAAAGAAGATTTCCAGAAAAGGTCACTGGCGGAAACAGTAAGCAACTTTTTCAATAATTCCTATAAGAGTGCGGTGTCGGCGCTTGTGGAGCAGGAAAAGATTTCTGTTGACGAACTCCGCGAAATCATAAACTATATAGAAAGTAAAAATTCGTAGGTATAAATAACTCAAAAACCTTAATTGATGGGCGCTGTATTCTCCTATTCATTATATTCAAGCATAATTCTGCTCTCGCTCTATCTTTGTTACAAGTGGGCTATGGCGGGAGAGAATCAGCATAGGTTCAATCGTGTGGCCCTATGGATAATCTATACGGTCGCACTTATCGCCATGCCTGTGTCAAGCTTTGTGCATTCGCTTGCCGCTATGCCTCAGATTCCTGTGGCAGAGGTCGATATAGAGGGTATAATGATAGCTTTCGACTCATCGGATATGGAGGAAGTCCCGTCTCAGCCCATTTATCTGACTCTCTTGCTGGGGACGTATTTCATTGGCATGATGGCGGTATTGCTCCACACTGTATGGGTTGGCGTGAGGCTGTGGCATGTGATTGCTTCCGGTGAGAGGAGGGTTGTTGACGGCTGTACTCTTGTGCTGATTGACGATGAAACCATAGCGCCGTTCAGCTGGTGCCGGTACATAGTGATGAGCCGGCGTGACTGGGCGGAGAGTGGGGAGATGATTGCTGTGCATGAGAGGCAGCATCTGCATCTGGGGCATTGGTTTGACCTTTTGCTCGCCCAGTGTGTCGCTGTCATTCAGTGGTATAATCCGGCGGCATGGCTTATGCGTGAGGAACTCAAGGCCGTACATGAGTATCAGGCGGATTCTGCTGTGCTCGAAACCGGTGTGAATGCCCGTGACTATCAAATGTTATTAATCAAAAAGGCTGTTGGCGCGAGATTCCCGTCACTTGCCAACAGCCTGAATCATAGTAAACTTAAAAAACGTATCACCATGATGTACAATTCAAAAACATCGCGCCTCCGCCGTATGCGCGGACTCGCACTGGTGCCGGCATGCGCTGCGGCACTCTTAGTTACTAACATTCCCGCAGTGGCAGACATCCTGTCCGACACATCGTCAGCTACCGTGTTTGCCTCAGAGGACAAACCTGTATCCCGTTCGGGAGAGTCGATTGACGTTGCTGCCGAATCTGTTCCGGAGGCAGCAAAATCAGATATGGTTAAGCCTCAGGCTGAAGAAATCGTCGTTGTGGCATACGGAGCTGCCGGCAAAGATACAGAAAAATCAGAATCTGTGCAACCCGAAGCTGCTAAGACAGCCGGTACAATAGTATCGGTTGCTTTAAGGGATGAGACTGATGCGTCATCAGCTGTGTCTGACGACAAGAAAGTGTTTGATATAGTTGAGGAGAAACCTCAATTTCCCGGTGGAGAGGCTGCGCTTATGAGATTTGTGGCAGAGAATATCCGCTATCCCCAGGAGGCTCTCAAAGCCAAGAAGGAAGGTCGTGTAGTGGTTCAGTTTGTAGTTACCAAGACCGGTAGTATCGGTGATGTGAAGGTGATTCGTAGGGTGGACCCCTCACTTGATGCCGAGGCGATTAGAGTCGTAAAGTCTTTGCCCGCATTTACGCCCGGAAAGCTTGACGGCAAGCCTGTTAACGTGTGGTATACTATTCCTATCAGTTTCAAGACGTCAGGTAATGACAACAGCAATAAGACTGAGAGTGTGAAGCAAGCCTCGTCAGATGCGAAAATCACTGTCAACGGAGTGGAATTGAAGCCTGATGATTCGACTAAATTTCAGATTAACGGCGAGGATGTGACATACCAGGCTCTTGCCGGGATTGATGCGAATGCCATAGAGAGCATAGATATAGACAAACGAGGAGATATTGCGGTCGTGTCCATTACTCTGAAGAAAGATGCGTCCGCTCCTCAGAAATAACAGGTTACTGATAAATCCGCGTGAGCGGAACGCCACTTAAAGTATAGAAGAAATTAACTGTTTTAGACCGGTACAGAAAACACATTGCGCCATGACGTTTTTAGTGCGTCGTGGCGCATTCTGCATATAGGGTGATACTCAGTTCTAAGCTTTTTCCACGAAATTGAATAGCCGGTCGTTCAGGAGCCGTCCCGCAAGTGCGCTGAAATGACGGCGCGCATCTTTGCTACGCAGATACGAGTCGATTATCTCCACATGGAATGGTGAGTGCAAGTCGGTGGCAAGAAAGTCGACCAGTTCGTTCTCAATCAGTTTTTCGGCAGCACGTTTTTCGTCCTTGCCGTATGCGCCTGCGAGTGACAGGATATTTATCTGAAACAGATTGCCGGCTCTGTGGAGCTGCCGGTATCGGTCGGGTGTGCCTGAATGGTAATAATGGTACCTCTCCGGGTGGGCGATTATGGGATTGTACCCGCTCATCTTGAGGTCGAAAAGAAATTTGTCAAGCATTATCGGCTCCTGGTAAAACGAATTTTCCACCAGTAGATAATTGCTTGGAAACGGTGTGATTAGTCCGGAGTGGAGCAGGCGATAAAAATAGTCGTCTATGCGGTTTTCCGAAGAGCGGCTTATACGTATGTCCACTCCTGATTCCCGGATGGATTTCTTAAGTTCGTCCAATGCCGGGTCGAGTATGTCGGGTGTGTTCTCGAATCTTTCCGACACGTGCGGTGTGGTTATCGCATGTCTGATGCCCCATTTTGCCATGCTTTGAGCCAGAAACACTGAAGTGTCTATATCAGGGGCTCCGTCATCAACCCCCGGAAGTATATGGGAATGAATGTCGGTGGAGTAGGGGAGCTGTACAGGTTCTTTTTTTCGCGAAATGAAATCAAATAATGACATAATATCGTTGTTTCATCCAATGATACAGATTGCAAAGTTAGCAAATAAATTCGTAAAAGCATTCCGTTGATTCATACGCATTCACACTCTGATAAGGGGGAGTAGGATAGAGTTGGAGATTAGCCAGTGCTCCTCCGGAATGGTGAGTACATCATCGGAGGTTAGTCTGAGATGTCCCTGCGAAATAAGGGATGGTAGTTCCTGTCTTAGTTCGGACACGGTTTCAGCCCCGAATTCATTCTCAAGTTCAGTGAGGTTCAGCCCACGGGAAGTGCGCAATGCTGTCATTACGGTGTCATTGAATCTATTGTCCCGAGTCTCCTCTTCCGTAATGCTGAAATTCTTACCTTGACATGCTATGTAACGTTTCAGGTCAGATGGGTTGTATGAACGGTAGGTTCCGACCCATGAATATGCACCCGGTCCGAGCCCGATATAAGTGGAGCCGTTCCAGTAGGATGAATTATGTACCGCCTCCTTTCCGGGCAATGCGAAATTCGATATCTCGTAATGCAGGTAGCCGGCGTCGCGCGTTGCCTCGCACAGATACCGGTACATCTCAGTTAAGATCTGTTCCTCTGTTTCGGTGACCTTGCCTGTAGAGCGCATAGCCGATAGTTTTGTCCCGTCCTCATAGGAGAGCAGGTAGGCAGATATGTGCTCGGGGCGCAATGACAGAAGTGTGTCAAGTGACATTTTCCAGGAGTCGAGGGTCTGAAGTGGCAATCCATATATGAGGTCGCAGCTTATATTCCCGATTCCTCCGTCACGAAGGCGCTTGTAGGCTTCAGCCGCTTCGGTGGCTGAATGACGGCGTGAGATGAGACGAAGCTCGCTGTCGACAAATGATTGTATCCCCATGCTGATGCGGTCGGCAGATGTCTTTTCTGTGACAAACTTCACCCATTCGGCTGTCACATCTTCAGGATTGGCTTCTATGGTAAATTCTCGTAGAGAAGCCCTCGCAGGTGTTAGTGCTGACACAAGTCTGAGCAATAATTCATCAGGCAGGGAGGAGGGGGTGCCACCGCCGAGATATATTGTGTCGATGCCATCGGGGGCGGAGGATTTGCGTGATTCCCACTCGTTGACCACGGCATCCACGTATGCCTCCATCCATTCACGCCCTGGGGTGGAGTAAAAGTCGCAGTATGAGCATTTGGCATGGCAGAAAGGCACATGCACATATAGTTTCGCTGGCTTCATTGACCGGTTGATTTTCAAGGGATGTTGTTATTTAGGGAAACGGCGGCATATCATCTTGAAATTGCAGTATTTGCAGGCATCCTCGTCGGGCGATTGCCTGAAAGGTATTTCGGGGTCGAATAATTCAGTCATCAGATTGCGGAAATTCTCCATAAATTCATCATTGATGCTGCGATAATCCGTGATTTCAGTTTTGCCGCTCCTGCTTCCGAATGTTATTGGTTTAATCCCCTGCGTCGCCATAGTCTTGAATAGGTAAAGTATGGGTTGTATAGGACCTTCAAAGGATTTGTGCTGTGAATAAGCATTGCAATAGAACATCAGCTGGAATATGGCGCTGCGGTGGTCGCTTGTTTCGTGGTCAAACAGTTGGTCGAAGGATGTAAAATTATCTTTGTCGCTCCCCGTCTTATAATCCACTATGCGTAGCAGTCCCGAACCCGTAGAGCCGTATTTGCCGTCAGGGTATACACGGTCTATACGGTCAATGTATTGCTGGAAGTTTATACTGATGTCATCGCTTATGCGGAGCCGTCCCACAAGTTTCTGCTCGCCGTCAATGAAGTCGAACGGCGCTATTTTCTTCTCTTCCCTGAACATCACAAGCATAAAGTGGCGCATCACCTGTCCCAAGACCTTTGACTCTCCGACGAGAGGTGTAAGGTCTCCCTCAGGGAGCTTGTTGTATTCCTTGTTGATGTGCTTTGTAATCAGCCTGTCTATCTTGACGGTATTGCTGATGATGGAGTCAAGAATCTCTGAGGTGATTTTCACTTCGTCGTGACTGCCGCGCAGCTCCATGTATATCTCTTCGGCGACCGCATGGAGAATAGTTCCGTAGGTACCCGAATCCATGTACTCCGTCATCTCATCCTCCTGTTGGAGATTGCATATCTTGTTTAAATAGAAGGAGAGCGGACACTTGATGTATTCCTTGATTGATGATGCCGATAGGGTTCTGCCATTCTCACGTGTGAACTCCTTGAGTTTCTCCATTATCTCAGGTGTCTTGCGAATCTCTATACATTCATCTTCGAATGACGGCATCGGGAATGTGGCTATGTCATGGGTTATCTTGCACTCAGGAAACAGGTAGAGAAGCTGGGATATATAGCGTGACATCTCACTGTTCTTGGAGCCGACAGTACGGGCGTCGTAGTAAAGCCTCACATTGTTAGCCCTGGAAATCAGGCGGTAAAAATAGTAGGCGTAGATTGATTCCTGGAAATCTGTGGTCGCCATACCATAGCTTCGGCGCAGTGAGTCAGGGATGAACGAGCGTGTGTAATGCTTGCGCGGGAAAATACGCTCGTTCATAGAAAGCATGATTAGATTGTCGAAGTCGAGCACGCGTGTCTCAAGCACACCCATGACCTGCAATCCCTTGAGGGGTTCGCCGGTAAAATTAATCGATACGGAGGCGATGGTCCGTTGCAGAAGCTCTATGAAGGTGCTGTCTCTCATCGCTATGCCCCATCGGTCGCAGGCGTCCTTCAGTTCCTCAAGGGCATTGCGGTAGGCGTGAAGGAAGAATCGCTCTACTCGCATGCCCTCACGCTCGGACGACATCTCAATCAGCCTGTCAATCAGAGTGGTGAAATAGCTGTACACCTCCTCGATGCCATTGGCGTCGGTGATTGGGGCGAACATGAATGCCAGTGACGGTGCGAGTTCGTTGAATAGGTGTGAGGGAACCATGTAGAGCCGCTTGTCCGTTATGGTATGGAGTATCGTATTGCACTCGTCACGGTTCAGGGACTGGGTGAACGGATGCGTCACCACCGTCTTGACATTGTCGTGGAAAAAGTGCCATGTGTCTTTGGTCAGACGGCTGCGTAGCTGCATTGATACGAGAGCGGATATGTATGAGGCGAAGGAGGTGTTTTTCATCGGGTATCCCATGGTTACGTTGAGAGCCGTCAGCTCAGGTGGCACGGCGTGAATCATTGGGATGAAAAGAGCCTCGTCGGGCAATACGACTGCAGTGTTTATGGCATTGACCGGCGAGTCTATCACTCCGTCGTTGACCCATTCCTCAAGCTGTTTGCCGGCAGCTTTTGCCTGTCCTACCGCACTTGGCACACCTGTGATATGTATGTGTGGGAACTGACTGTCGGGGATTGGGTAGGTTGAGGCGATATCGTAGCGTGAGGGGAAGCATTCGACATTACGTTTCATGAACAATGACGCCCTGTTACCCTCGGCTTTGAAGGTCGGGGCTGCCATATCCCAATAGAAGTCGGCGCACCCTCTTGTCTGCAACCGTTCGAATATTTTGATTTCAGAAAGTGTGAGGACATTAAATCCCACGAATATATAGCGGCGGTAGGGCAGTGTGTCGGTTGATGAGTGTCTCAGATAGTCGACAGCATTACGTGTGAGCATTCCTGCCGTCGCCATACCGGTGTCAAGCAGCTTTTTCTTGAAATTCTCAAACAGAGGGTCGAGCACTTCCCAAAGCTTGAGGAATTTGCCTTCGAGTTCGGTTGACTGTTCGTGGTGGAGATGATTCCAGAATTTGTCGGGACTCTGGTGGATGTACTGCTCTCCCCAGTACCTGTTTATGATTTCCAGCTGTTCGTCAGTCAGATAGTTGGCGCTTACCTCACGGAATCGTTTTAGGTTGACGAATAGCAGATGCGGATCCACAAGGTAGCGGTCCACGTCATTGAAGTCGCTTAGCAGCATGTCTCCCCAGAACAGAAACTGGTCAAAATCAGAGATATCACTGCTGAGTTTACGGTATTCGTTGTAAAGTATGAAGAGCTGGTCGAGCCTTGGAGCTTCCACAAGAGACGAGAATCCGGCTGTCATCTCTCCGATGGTGACTATTTCGGGGAATATGAATCTCTCTCCGGCAGCCGCCTCGGTTAGAAAATGACGGAAAAACACACCGCTTCGCTTGTTGGGAAACACGAAGCAGTAATCAATCATCTCGTCACGCTCGTTTTCAAAGTATGCCAGGGCTACCTGCTTTAGGAATGGTATCATCTGTTAGGGTGATGGTGGTGGGTGAGTGTGTTAAATCCGGCTATCCCGGAGTGTCAGTAATTCTTGATGAGTATGATCATCTTTATCGCCAGGTCAAAGTTCACAATCTTCCCGTTGGCATTGCCGGCTATATCGATTGCGGCTTGGTTCATTGTGGCTATAATCTTTTCCGCATTGTTCTCAGTAATGAACGGGGCGAACTTTTTGCTGAATTCCGCCTCGGTCCGGTTGAGGTATACGAGTTCCGGTCGCTTGAAATTGAACATGAAGTTTTCTCTCACCAGCCGCTGGCAATAATCATAGAATTTCACTTCCTGTTCACGTCCCAGATTTGTCACATCGGCGCTCCATTGCTTTAGAGCTTTGACATCGCGCATGTATGACAGGCGCATGAGCTGCACGAAGTAGTCGAAGAACATGCGGCTCACGCTTGTGGCGTCAATCGAACGCATGGCGGCATTGATACTGCCTGCGGCAATATGGGCGATAGCCATGGCGTCCTGAGCGTCCATGGCTGCATGTGAAGTCAGGTAGCTGGCTATTGTCTCATCGCTCAGCCGCGTCATTTCTATCGGGCGGCAGCGTGAATAGATGGTGGGGAGAATAGATGCCGCATCGTCGGATACGAGTATGAATATAGTGTCACTGAACGGCTCTTCTATAAGTTTGAGCAGTTTGTTGGCGGTCTGTTCGTTCATCTTTTCCGGCAGCCAGATTATCACAATCTTGTGCTTTGAGACAGTGGTCGTGACGGCAAGTTTCTGTTCGAGTGACTCACTCTCGGTGACATATATGACCGGCTGTGCGTTCTTTTTATCGAAAGTTAGCACCCAGCGGTCAAAATCCATAAATGGAGTGGTAGTGACGTATTCCTTGAACTCTTCCATGAAGTCGGCTGATACGGGCGGAGTCTTCATCTTATCAAGTTTTACCACTGGAAACACATATATGGTATCTACATGGTTGAACGATTGATGCTGGATGCATGACGGGCAATGACCGCAAGGCTCGCCGTCAGGCGTGGGTGACTGGCAGTGGATATATTGGGCGAAAGCCCTTGCCAGCATGAATTTCCCTATCCCCGGTGCTCCGTGAAGTAGCAGGGCGTGAGGGATGCGTCCGTAGCTTACCATGTCGCGTAACTGGCGCTTTATATTGTCATGTGACGGTATGTCGCTGAATTTCATCGGTTATCGTGTGGCGTTGAGTTAGCATACTTGCTATTGCAAACTTACGAAAAAAAAGTGGATTTCAGATGATGTTAAAATAAAAATTAAGTGTGGGAGAATTAGGAAAAGTTTGTAAATTTGCGGTTGCTATGCTGGATATGTTGAAGTTTTCCCGAAAGCCTTATAAGATAGGACTTGTCCTCAGTGGGGGCGGGGCGCGTGGGTTTGCCCATGCAGGAGCTCTGAAGGCTCTTGAGGAGATGGGCATAAAGCCCGACATCATTGCCGGTGTCAGCGCCGGTTCAGTGGTGACTGCCATGTATGCAGCCGGTATGAGGCCGGAGGAGATTCTGCAGGTGTTCAGCGATGCCAGCTTCTCGGATTTTGCCGAGATAGGTGTTCCTCGCGACGGTTTCTTCTCTATGGAAGGTTTTAAGAAGTTTCTGCGTAAGCACATTCCATACGAGAATATCGAACAGCTACCCCTCCCGGCGGTAATCTGCGCCACGGATTTGGATAATAATTGCCCTGTGGCATTTACCGAGGGGCAGATTTTTGACCGTGTAGCCGCCTCATGCAGCATCCCTATTGTGTTCAAGCCCGTCAAGATTGATGGTGTCACATATGTCGATGGCGGTGTCCTTGCCAATCTTCCCGCTTGGGCGTTGAGGGACAAGTGCAAATACCTGATAGGCATAAATTGCAGTCCCCTTCCGAGCCGTGGAAATCCGAAGTCGATAATAGACATAGCGCAACGTACCTACGACCTACTCGTAAAGACCAATTCTATTCCACAGATGCAGCTTTGTGACCTGGCTATAAGCATCAATGATATAGCTCGTTACAAAGTGTTTAATCTTAAGCAGATAACAAAGGTGTACCGCTCAGGTTACGACAATACGAAACGTACGCTTCTTGCAGCCGGATTCAAGGATCCGGTCGAGTTGATTGGCAATAGACTTAAATAATAACCATAATTCTATATCATAGACACATCTCATTTATTCATAAGCAATGGATATTAAACCTGTAATTTACCAGCTCTTTCCTCGAATCTTCACAAATACCAATGCCAATTGTATCCCCAACGGCACATATCAGCAGAACGGTGCCGGTAAGATGAATGACATAACCGATACCATCCTGTCAAAAATCAAGGAACTTGGTGTGACTCATGTATGGTATACCGGAATAATCGAGCATGCTACCAAAACCGATTACAGCGCATATGGTATCCGTCCCGACAATCCATATGTGGTAAAGGGTCAGGCGGGTTCGCCGTATGCCATAAAGGATTACTATGACGTGGATCCCGACATAGCGGTCGATGTAAAGAACCGCATGGCGGAATTTGAAGCGCTTGTAACCCGTACTCACGATGCCGGGATGGAGGTTATAATTGATTTTGGGCCCAACCATACCGCCCGTCGTTATTACTCCGATGCGAAACCTGCCGGAATAACCGATTTCGGCGAGAATGACGATACGAATCTGTTTTTCTCTCCCAACAATAACTATTATTACATTACACGCCAGCTTTTTGCCCCGTCAATTGACCTCGGAACCGGGAAAAACGCCTATATTGAGTTTCCGGCAAAGGCTACCGGCGATGACTGCTTTTCGGCATTCCCCGGAGTAAACAATTGGTATGAGACGGTTAAACTCAACTATGGTCGCGATTACGGTGACTGGTCGGCTCATTTCAGCCCTATCCCTGACACATGGTTCAAGATGTTGCATATCCTGCGTTTCTGGGCGTCGAAAGGGGTAGATGCATTCCGTTGCGATATGGCTCACATGGTTCCTCTGGAATTCTGGCAGTGGGCAATACCAAATGTCAAGGACCGCTATCCGCATGTTCAGTTCATTGCTGAGATTTACGATGTGGCTCTTTACCGTGATTTCATTGAGAAGGGTGGTTTCGACTATCTGTATGACAAGGTGAATCTTTACGATACGCTTCGAGGGATTATGTGCTCCAACTATTCGGCGGCTACTATTACCAACTGCTGGCAGACAGTGGAAGGGATTGCTCCCCACATGCTTAATTTCCTTGAGAATCATGACGAGCAGCGTTTCGGTTCCAAGTTCTATGCCAGGGATCCGGGCAAAGTAATTCCCTCGCTGGTGATAAGCTCGATGATTTCGACCGGTCCGATGATGATTTATTCCGGACAGGAGTTGGGTGAGCAGGCTACTGATGCGGAGGGTTTCAGCGGATATGACGGCCGCACCACTATATTCGATTACTGGAGTGTCGGGACTATCAGGCGTTGGTATAACAACGGAAATCCGGATGGCTCGCAGATGACCCCGAGAGAACGTTGGCTGCGTAACAAGTACAGGACTATACTCGGACTCTGTAACACAGAAAAGGCAATTGCTTCCGGGCGGTTCTTTGATTTGATGTATGTAAATTATCAGAATCCCACACTCAATCCGCATCGGCAGTATGTGTTCATGCGCAGTCTCAACGGTGAGACATTGCTGATTGCGGTTAATTTCTCGCCTGATTCGTGTGACCTCGCAATAAATATACCGCAGCATGCGTTCGAGACTCTCAATATGCCCGAGGGTGAGGTCGTGGCTACCGAACTGCTGTCCGGTGACCGCGAACTGAAGCAAGTGAGCATAGACAGTCCGTTCACTACAATGATTGCTCCTTATGATGCGGTAATCTGGAAAATACGTCACAAGAATATCCGCAAACCGGAGACAAAACAGAAATAAGAACCCATTAGGGTTTCGTTGTTATTAAGAAGCAACCCCTGCCACTTCGATGATGATGTGGCAGGGGTTGTCCTTTCTATCGGGGTATTATTCATACCCTCGTGTCCTAACCTCTTTTATGGTCAGAGTGTGCGGTATTCGCGTGAATAACGAAGCACTTGGGGAAGGTATTCTTCAGTATAGCTGATGTTTACATCGGTGATGTTGCCGTCCTTGTCAAGTACCGGTGTGTATACCGGGTTCACGAAGCCGCGATAGGGGGCGATGTCAAGTTTGGCATAGCGGTCAAGTACTTCCTTGTGGATTGCGGGGTCAACTTTCACAGCGTATGTCTCAACGAGGTCACGACCGGCTGCATAGTCGCCTTCGCTCTTTATGCGCTGAACCTCGGCAAGCAGCTGTCCGAAAAGGTCACGAAGTTTCTCGTAATCATTGATTTTGATGAAAGTCTTGCCGTCTTTCTTCACCATTTCAATCACATTGTCTTTCTTGCCTTTCTCGTAAGCCCAGGCTGAAATGAGCTGACGGTTACGCATGTGGGCTTCTTCCACATCCTTTCCGGGCTCGATTCGCATGAGCTGCGTCATCAGACCGTTAAGGATATACTTGTAGTACTGGGCTTTATATGCGTCCGGGTTGTCAAGCAGTCCGAGCTCCTGGAGTTTCGGGTCTGCGAGATAGTACAGCGCAAAGAGGTCGGCACGTGCCTCTTCAAGTGTTGAGCCGTGAGCCTTGAGCGCATCGGGGTCAACGCCCGGGAGCAGTTTGCCGGAGGCGTGACCGAGGCATTCATGGAGGTCGGTATGAAGATTGTCTGTTATAAACAGATACTTATCCATCAGGTCGGAAGTCTCCTTGTCGATTACGAATTCTTCATTGAATCCGTTGCCATGTGACGCCATATCATAAGCCTGTGTGATATTTTCAAGTGTCACAGACTTGGAGCCGTGTGCGGCGCGAATCCAGTTGGCGTTGGGAAGATTGATGCCGATAGGGGTGGCGGGATATGAATCACCGGCAAGTATGGCGGCTGTGATAACCTTTGCAGTCACACCCTTTACTTTGTCTTTGCGGAAGCGAGGGTCAACAGGGGAGTGGTCCTCAAACCACTGGGCTTCGCCTGATATGACTTCGGTGCGGTGTGAGGCATCGTTGTTCTTGAAGTTGACTATGGATTCCCATGCGCCAGTCATGCCTAACGGGTCATCGTAGCTCTCTATAAAACCATTGATGAAATCGACCTGCGATGCGGTATCCTCTACCCAGGCAATTGAATAATCGTCAAAAAGTTTGAGGTCGCCTGTCTCGTAGTACCTTATCAGTTTGTCGATTACCTCTTTCTGTTTATCGTTCTCGGCATATTGTTTTGCCTTGTTGAGGTTTTCCACAATCTTGGTTATGGCATTGGAGTAAACACCGCCCACTTTGTAAGCCTGTTCTTTAACTTCTCCGTTCTCTTTGACTACACGGGTGTTAAGACCCCAGGAGATTGGGGTTGCATCGGTTGTGTCTTTGCGGGCATTGTAGTAAGCTTCAACCTCTGCCTGGGTTACGCCTTCATAAAGGTTGTTGGCTGAGGTGAGTATCAAATCCTGTCCTTCAGCCTGGTTGACCTTCTTTGGCATGACGGTGGGGTCGAATATCACCGGCAGAAGCTGCTCCAGATTCTTGGGCTTGGCATCTGCGGGAAGTGCTTCTGCCTGCGCCACAAGGAATTCCTGTGAGAATGACGGTATGAATTTGTCCATCGAGTAGTGGTGGTGGATGCCGTTGGCGAACTCAATCTGCTTCAGATAAGTTTCGAGAGCCTTGTAATCGGCATTTTCCTTGTCACCGTTATAGTTCTTGTATACATTCTCTATAAGGTCGCGGATGGCAAGGTTGTATTTGCCGTTCTGGTCCCAGAGAATGTCGCGTCCGGTGAGAGCTGCTTCTGTAAGGTAATATACGAGTATTCTCTGCTGGGGTGTGAGCTTCTCGAAGTCAGGCACCTGGTAACGGAGCACTTCGATATCGGCAAAACGGTCGACTGTGTAGTCGAAATCCGCAGTCCCGGTCTCGGTAGCACCCTTTGACGCACATGATGATGTGATGGCTAATGCTGCCATGGCTGATAGGATGAATTTAGTTGACACGTTTGTGTTGGTTTATTAAGTTTATGGTTGGTAATTTGTTAAGGTCTATTCTACTGCGAGCACAAGTCCCTTGAGATATTCGCCTTCGGGATGGTATATGTTGACAGGGTGGTCGGCTGGCTGTGTGAGCTGATGGAGTATTCGCACTTTGCGCCCTGACATTGCAGCTGCGGTGAAGACTGCAAGGCGGAACTGCTCTTTGGAGATAGCTTGCGAGCATGAGAACGTGAAGAGAATTCCCCCGGGGGCTATCTTTTCAAATGCGGCAGCGTTAAGTCTGCGGTATCCGATCATGGCATTGCGTATGGCACTACGGTGCTTGGCAAATGCCGGAGGATCGAGGATTATAAGGTCATATTCACCTTTCTGCATTGATGCAAGGTACTTGAATGCGTCCTGGGCAAATGCCTTATGACGTGTGTCACCGGGGAAGTTTAGTTCGACATTGGCGTCGGTGAGTGTGACTGCTTTTGCCGAGCTGTCCACGGAATGGACAAGTTCCGCTCCTCCACGCATCGCATAGACTGAAAAGCCTCCTGTATAGCAGAACATGTTCAGTACACGGGCACCATTGCTGTACTTTTGCAGCAATGTCCGGTTGTCACGCTGGTCCACGAAGAATCCGGTTTTCTGCCCCTTAAGCCAGTCTATGTTGAATTTCAGTCCGTTCTCCTCGGCAATGTTCGTCTCAAATCCCCCTATGATGTAGTCGTTCACGGGGTCAAGGCGTGCCTTGAACGGCAATGTTGTCTCCGATTTGTAGTATACATTTTCGATTCCTGCATCGGGAAGTGATACAAGAGCCTTGGCTATGATGTTGCGGGCATAGTGCATGCCGGGGCTGTGAGCCTGCAGTACTGCAGTCTTTCCGTAGACATCCACCACGCATCCCGGCAGGAAGTCACCTTCGCCATGAACCAGACGGAAGGTGGAGTTGTCAGGGCGGATGAGTCCGAGATGGCAGCGCAGTTTCCATGCCTGCATAAGTCTCTCGTTGAAAAATGCTTCATCGATTGCAGTGTCGGCAGGGTCGAGTATGCGCACGGCTATGGAGCCTATCTCGTAGTGCCCTGTGCCGAGCAGTTTGCCTTCCGATGACACAACCCTCACGGTCTCACCCTCCTCGATACCGTCGGGAAGTACGGCTATCGCTCCGGAGAATACCCAGGGGTGGAATCTGAGCAAGGATTCTTCCTTGCCGCGTTTCAGGATTATTGTTTTGAGTTCTGACATGATGTTGCTATTTTAGGAATGCACGGAATATATCGTTGCCGTTGGCATAGAGCAGGAGCAGAAGCAGGAACGCCATTCCGATGTATTGTGCCACTATCAGTACCTTTTCAGACGGTTTGCGGCGTGTCACGATTTCCCATATCAGGAACATCACATGGCCGCCGTCGAGTCCGGGTATGGGGATGATGTTCATGAATGCGAGCGCGACTGACAGGAAGGCTGTGATTTCCCAGAAGGAAAGCCAGTTCCATTTCTCCGGGAACATGTTGCCGATAGCTCCGAAGCCTCCGAGGCTCTGTGCGCCTTCCGACGAGAATACATGTTTCATCGAGCTGACATAGTTGCCAAGTGTCGTGGTGCCGATTTCCCATCCTTTGGGAAATGACTGGAAAAAGCCGTAGTCAATGGTGACAGGCTTGTAGATAGCGGTGAGCGGGCGTAACTGGAATCCGAGTTTCCCGAATTCGTTAGGGGTGATAGGCATGGTGAGCTGTTTGCCGTCACGTTCCACGGTCACAGTTGTCTCTTTGCCCGCAAATGCGGTCAGGGCGGGAGTGAGTTCTGTATAGGTGGGCGTAGGGATGGTGTCGACAGCCACTATGTGGTCACCTTCCTTCAGTCCTGCTTTGGCGGCTGCCTCTCCTGCCACGATTCGGTCGATGTATACAGGTAGTCGGTAGCCGAGGAAGCCTTTGTCCTCGTTAAGCCGGAATATGAAATTTTCCGGTATGCTGATTTGCACTGTGTCCTTTTTGTTGCGGAGCACAGTCACAGTCTTTGCTTCCGCCATCTGGTACGGATAATCACCTTTGGAGGCATCGAGCTTCTCGCCGTCAGCCATAAGGGGGATATCACCGTTACGGAATCCGACAGCCTGGGCGGCCGGGACGAAATCAAAGCCCTCGGTGGCAGCTTCGAATGGTATGTACTGGGAACCCCAGTGCATGGCAATGCCTGCGTAGATGAGTATGGCGAGTATGAAATTGAACAGTACGCCTCCGAGCATCACAAGGAGTCGCTGATAAGCGGGCTTGGTTCGGAATTCCCAGGGTTTAGGTTCCTGTTTCATCTGCTCGGTGTCCATTGACTCGTCAATCATTCCGGCTATCTTGCAGTATCCTCCCAGCGGTATCCAGCCTATCCCGTACTCTGTGTCACGCCAAGATGTTTTGTTAGGGTCGGCGTTTTTCTTGGGTTTCGGCTTCCACTTTACGAGCGAGAAGTAAGGGTCAAAGAACATGTAGAATTTTTCTACTTTGATACCGAATATGCGGGCGAATATGTAGTGACCGAACTCATGGATAATCACGAGAAATGCCAATGCTACAATTAATTGTGCCGCTTTTATGAGAAATGCTTCCATTATGGTTCTGTTACAGTTTTTTGGGGTTAGCGGTTTACCTTCCCGGTAGCCCACTTGATAGTGGCATGATGGCTCGCCACATAGTCTTCAAGGGTCGGGTTGGAGATGTATGGTATGTTGACCAATGCCTCACTTATGGTCTCGAATATTGCCGGAAATGAAATTTTTCCGTGAAGGAATGCGTTTACTGCCACTTCGTTAGCCGCATTTATGATACATGCCGTATTGCCGCCCTCGGTAAGAGCTCTTGATGCGAGGGTGAGACATGGGAATTTCCCTTCGTCCGGTTTTTCGAACGTCAGGGTAGCATAGTCGGTAAGCGAGAGCGGACGTTCGGCGCTGGTGAGTCTCGTGGCGTCGCCAAGTGCATAACGGATGGGCAGGTGCATGTCGGGAATGCCAAGTTGGGCTTTTACGGCTCCGTCGATGAATTCAACCATCGAGTGGACTATTGATTGCGGGTGTACCACAGCTTCAATCCTTGCCGGTTCGATGTCGAATAGCCAGCGTGCTTCGATGATTTCGAATGCCTTGTTGAGCATGGTTGCCGAGTCGATTGTTATTTTGGCGCCCATATTCCAGCGCGGGTGATGGAGAGCCTGTTCGGCTGTGACATTCTCAATATCTTTGCGATCCCAAGTCCTGAATGGACCGCCGGAAGCTGTGATAATGAGTTTGCTTACTGAGCTGTTGTCCTCTCCGCGCAGGCACTGGTATATGGCGGAATGCTCCGAGTCGACCGGAATGACGGTGGATTCGGATTGTGACAGCAGTTTTGTTACGAGCTCGCCTGCCACAACAAGAGTTTCCTTGTTGGCGAGTGCTATGTTCTTTCCTGAACGGATTGCACGGATGGTAGGAAGAAGCCCGCTGTACCCCACGGTGGCAGTGACTACAGTGTCAAAATCGTCACGCTCCATTGCGTCAGCCATAGCTTCGGCTCCTGCCGCCATCTCAATGCCGAGCGGAGCAAGTGCGTCACGAAGTTGTCCGTACTTGCTTTCGTTGGCAATGATGGCAAGGGCGGGACGATGCTTCACCGCCTGGCTGATTAGCATCTCCACATTGTTGCCAGCGGCAAGGATGCGGGCGCTGAACCGTTCCGGAAATTGTGAAATTACATCCAGGGTCTGTGTGCCGATTGAACCGGTGGAACCAAGGATTGCTATATTTTTAGGCATCTGGGATTTCTGATATATGTTTTTATACCGTTACTAAAGAACTGCAAATTTAGTGAAAATCCCTCATTTTGGCACGATTTTTGCAGAATAAATATTAAATTTGTACCGAAATGAATAATGCAATCAATATAACAAAAGATATAGAACGTCTGCTTGCGGCAAGGCGTCTTACTCCGGCATTCGACATGCTTGAAAACTCCGTGGCTGCCGACCCTTCACTTTGGGAAATCAAGGCTGAGATTACAAGCTTGCGCGAGAGCTACGCCTTCATGACCCGCTATGCTCTTGAAGGTATGCCGGATCCCGGAAGGGCGGAGCTTTACGATGACCTCGTGGCGTCAATCCGTACGCTGGCGGACAGGATTACACGTAATTCTCATGTGGCGGATGCGTCTACGCTATACTTTAACACTTTGCGCTACAGCAACATGCGTCGTGATGAGAGTGTGTCATCTCTCATAGACGAGTACCGCCGGGTGAGTGACCGCCTGTCCCTCTCCGTACTTGCTGAGAATGTCGAGCAGGCACAACGTGAATTGACTCAGCGCGCCGAGGATTTGGAGAAGCGCATATTTAATCTCGTCTGGATATCATATCCGCTTAGTGTGGATGACCAGACGGCTTTGGATGCCGTGTTTAGCGATAAGGCTTTACCCTCACATTTCAAGTCACTGATGGTCGGAGCCATAGTGCTTGGTCTGCTTGAATACTATGACGAGCGTAGGTTACGGTTGCTGATGGACGGCTGCGAATCTACTGAAACAGAACTTTCGGTGCGCTCGATGTGTGGTCTGCTTATAGGTATGTGGACTCATTGTGACCGTCCTATGAGCCGAAAGCTGCGTAACAGGTTTGAGGCGCTTGCCGAAAAGCCCTGGTGGGCTGCGGATGTGAAAATGATTCAGTTCCAGTTTATCCGTGCCCGCGAGACGGAGCGTATAAGCCGTAAACTGACTGATGAGGTCATCCCGCAGATGATGAAACTGAAGCCGGAGATTGAAAAACTTAAAGATATCCCTGCCGATCCGGCATCAATCGAGATGAATCCCGAATGGGAGGAGTTGCTTGAGAAGTCGGGGGTGGCTGACAGGCTGAAGGAGCTTCAGGAAATCCAGGAAGATGGCGGAGATGTGCTGATGGGCACGTTCAGCAAGCTTAAGACATTCCCGTTCTTCAATGACATATCGAATTGGTTTCTCCCGTTCCATTCGTCCCATTCGCTCATGACAGGTACGCTTGATGCCTCTACCCGCATGCTGTTTGAGATGATAGTCAGTGCGCCGATGTTCTGTAACAGTGACAAGTTTTCGGTCATACTTTCTCTCGGGCAGGTGCCTGAAAGTCAGCGACGTGTCATGACCGACCAGTTGAGAGCCCATTCTGACCAGATGGCACAGATGAATCTTGCGGAATTAAATTCCGATAAGAAGTGGAGAGAGGGTATTGCCAATAAGTTCGTGCAGGATTTGTATAGGTTCTTCAAACTTTTCCGCCGTAAAGGGGAGTTCAAGGACCCGTTCAACACCTCGCTTAACCTTGTGGCTCATCCGTTGCTTCAGGGTGTGTTTGATGATGCCGAGACCCTTCAGCTTGTAGGTGAATTCTATTTCAAACGTAAATATTATATAGATGCGTTTGATATATTCGACAAACTGTCTTTCCGGATTCCGCCGTCGGCTGAGCTATTCCAGAAGATGGGTTATTGCCGTCAGTCGGTAGGGGATATCGGCGGGGCATTGCGTTATTATGAGCAGAGTGAGTTGCTCAACTCCGAGAGCCGGTGGACCATGCGCCGCCTTGCCTCATGCTATCGTGCTATGCGTCAATGGGACAAGGCGTTGCCATATTACCGCAAATTGGCTGAATTCAAGCCTGATGATGCCAATTTGGCTCTCAATATAGGATATTGTCTAATGGAGACAGGTAACTATGAGGAGGCTTTGAAGCAGTTTTTCAAGGCTGAATTTATTGCCGGAGAATCCGAGAAATCCACACGTCCGATAGCATGGTGCTCTTTGCTGGCTGGTGACTACGAGCGAGGCAGAAAGTATATTTCCATACTCCTGACAGGGGCACCCTCGGCTGAGGATTTTCTCAATGCCGGACATCTTGAATTGCTGACAGGGCATCTAAACGAGGCTGTCGAGAGGTATGCGGCCTCAATTGCCGCCCGTAATTTTGACGTGGAGGCTTTCATTAATGCGATGAAGGCTGATGCTTATCTCACTTCGAGAGCAGAGGCGGTTGATGAACTTCTTCTCGGCATAATAATTGATAAGGCTGCCACGCGGTCACAAGAGCTTGGAGGGCCGTTGTGATATTATCGGTGTCAAATCCAATCATAACCATATTTTTTTCATGCGTAAAACCATTTTATCGGCTTTTGCCGCTACAAGTATTATGATTCAAGCCCAGAATCCTTTTTCACAGGAATTTACCGGCACGCCGCATGGCACGGTGCCGTTTGACAAGATTTCCGTTACCGACTATGAGCCGGCTATTGACCGCGGTATCAAGCTCGGTCTGGAAAATATAGATGCGATAGTCAGCAATCCTGCCGCTCCTGATTTCGAGAATACGATTGTCGCGTTTGCCAATGCTGATAAGGAGCTCAGCCGGGTGCTCAATGTGTTCGGACCCCTCCTTTCAGCTCTCAGCGATGACTCAATGATGGAATTGTCGATGAAAATCACACCTAAGCTTTCGGACTACGGCACTTCTGTGTCGCTTAACGAAGGATTGTGGCAACGCATCCGGTCGGTGTATGACAATCGTGATAAATTCAATCTTGACACAGAGGACAGCATGCTCCTCAAGGATACCTATGACTCGTTCCGCCGTAGCGGCGCACTTCTCGAAGGTGATGACCGTGACACTTACAGGAAGCTCTCCGCACGTTTGAGCGAACTGACCACCATATTTGGACAGAATGTGCTTAAAGAGATGAATACTTACGAAATCTGGCTTTCAGCCGATGACCTTGCCGGTCTCCCTGAAAGCTCGGTAGATGCCGCCGCTCTCGCTGCCAGGGAGAAGGGACGGGAAGGGGAGTACCAGTTTACTCTTGACCAGCCTGTTTACATGGCTTTTATGAAGTATAGCGACCGTCGGGACCTGCGTGAGAAGATGAATCGTCTCTATACAGGCAGAAACATGAAGGGAGAGTACAATAATATACCCGTGATGAAGGAGATTGCGGAGCTTCGTCTCAAGATTGCAAATCTTCTCGGCTACAAGAATTATGCCGCTTATTCGCTTGAGAACACTATGGCGCAGACTCCCGAAAAGGTATATGAACTGCTCCATTCCCTGCGTGACGCATACCGTCCCGCCCAGCAGGCGGAGTTTGCTGAGCTGACAGAGTTCGCATCAAAACTTGAGGGAAAACCCATTGAAATCAAACCATGGGATTACAGTTACTATTCCAACAAGCTGCGCAATGCCAAGTATGCTTACGACGAGGAGAAGCTCCGTCCCTACTTCGAGCTTAACAGTGTGATTGACGGTGTGTTCGGTCTTGCTACTAAACTCTATGGCATCACATTCAAAAAGAATCCTGACATACCGGTGTATCATCCCGATGTCACTGCGTTTGAGGTGATTGACAAGGACGGCTCATACATGGGTGTGATTTATACTGATTTCTTCCCGAGAGCCAGCAAGCGTCCCGGTGCCTGGATGACAGGTTTCAAGGACCAGGAGATTACTGCCGATGGTGTGAATTCGCGTCCGCATGTGTCAATCGTGATGAATTTCACCAAGCCTACCGACTCAAAACCCTCCCTGCTGACACCTTATGAGGTAGAGACATTCCTCCATGAGTTCGGACATGCCTTGCACGGACTGTTTGCCAATACGAAGTATTCCTCGCTTTCAGGTACGAGCGTGCTGCGTGATTTTGTGGAGCTTCCGTCTCAATTCAATGAGAATTATCTCACTGAGAAGTCATTCCTTGACGGTTTTGCCCGCCATTATCAGACCGGTGAGTCAATCCCGCAGGAGTATGTGAATCAGATTATATCATCGTCACGTTTTGGCGCTGCCTATTCATGCTTGCGTCAGCTGAGTTTCGGTCTCACAGACATGGCATGGCATACTATTACCGAACCGGTGACCGACGCTGAAGAGTTTGAGCGTAAGTCGATGGAGTCAGTCGCTATGTTCGAGCCGATTCCGGGCTCTATGTTCGGTCCCACATTCTCTCATATCTTCTCCGGCGGATATGCGGCGGGTTATTACAGTTACAAATGGGCAGAGGTGCTTGACGCTGATGCTTTCGCCCATTTTAAGGAGAACGGCATATTCAATCAGGAGATTGCTGATTCTTTCCGCAAAAATATCCTTGAGAAGGGTGGTACAGAGCATCCTTCGGTACTCTATCGACGTTTCCGTGGCAAGGATGCGACTATCGATGCTCTCCTTGAGCGTGACGGCATAGAACAGCCGGGTACTCCGCACCCGGGCAAACTCCCTATGCCTAAAAAAGACTGATGTCATAACAATCGGATGCGCATCTCTTCTACAAGCGTGTGCTATCCGACTGACGGATGAATAAAAATAATGCGTGGCAGACCGGATTCCGGTTTTGCCACGCATTATTTTTTTGCCAGTGTTGTATTGTATATTCTTAACGTATCTGTCAGGCGCCTCCTCCTGCCACCATCTTAGCGAATGATGCCGGTATGGGTGTTGTGAAGTTCATATCCTTGCGTGTAATCGGGTGTACGAAGCGCAGAGTCTGCGCATGCAGTGCCATGCGGTGGATCGGTGAGGACTTTGCACCATATCGGCGGTCGCCGGTGATGGGGTGCCCCAGATCCTTCATGTGTACGCGTATCTGGTTCTTGCGCCCTGTGTCAAGTGTCACTTCCATGAGCGAATATCCGTTGCGTGAGCGCAATGTCTTGTATCGGGTTATGGCGAGTTGTCCCTCGGCGGGATTGTTTGTGGAGTATACTTCGAAACGGCTGTTTTCTGCGAGATAGCTTCTCACTTCCCCTTCCTCCGGCTCCGGTTTGCCTTCCACAACGGCAAGATACTTGCGGCTGAGTACCATGTTGTTCCAATTATGTTGCAGGCGTTCCTTCGCTTCAACGCTCTTTGCGAATACCATAAGTCCTGATGTGTCACGGTCAAGACGGTGGACTATGAATAGCTTATTGCGGGGATCCTGCCATTTCAGATAATCACGCAGGATGCTGTAAGCAGTCCCTTCCTTGATTTTGTCCGTGCCCATCGATAGGAGCCCGTAACCTTTGTTTACCACTATTATGTCGTCATCCTCATATACAAGTTTCAGGCGTCGGTTATAGAATACTCTGAATTCACGAGAGAGATTGACTTTCACCTCGTCGCCTGGGGCAAGCGGTGTGTCAAACTGTGTAGTGGGAATACCGTTGACTGCCACCTGGTTGTGTGAGAGCAGATTCTTGATTGTAGTACGCTTGCGTTCAGGCATCGAAGCGATTAGAAACTCCATCAGAGGAGCTTCGCTCTCGACTGTGTAATGCTCTATGACGTCCGGCTTGAATCGGTTGCGCTCCGAGCCGGGCTT
The DNA here is from genome assembly GCA_958352885.1 of uncultured Duncaniella sp. Classification (GTDB taxonomy): domain Bacteria; phylum Bacteroidota; class Bacteroidia; order Bacteroidales; family Muribaculaceae; genus Duncaniella. The sequence goes on along the minus strand of CATWQI010000011.1, from coordinate 8,515 downwards.
GGTGTTGAATGGTTTCTGTGCCATAAGTTGCGGGGATGGACGTGGTTATGATTTCTTTGTGCGGGTGGTGCGTTTAACGGTCTTCTTGGGCGCTTTGTCCTGTTCGGATATGATTTCACGCACTTGCTCCAACGTAAGGGTTGTGGGGTCTGATACATTCTTGGGTATCTTGTAGTTACCCTTTTTATAAGAGATGTATACGCCGTAGCGACCGTTGAGTATCTGCACGTCGGTATCCTCGTCAAATGTCTTTACTATCTTGTTGTTGTCAGCCTCCCGTTTGGCTTTGATAAGCTCTTCGGCTTCCTCGAGTGAGATAGATGTGGGGGAGATGTTTTTGGGAATGGAGACAAATTTGCCGTCGTGGCGCAGATATGGACCGAAGCGCCCTACAGCTGCCACTACCGGTTTGCCCTCGAATTCTCCCACTTCTCTTGGCAGTTCGAATAGCTTCATCGCCTCTTCGAGTGTTATGTCAAACACACTCTGCTCCTTGCGCAGTGAGGCGAAACGTGGTTTCGTCTCGCTGTCAGCCGAGCCAATCTGCACGATGGGACCGAATCTGCCGATTTTGACTGATACGGGTTCTCCGGTCTGTGGGTCATTGCCGAGTATGCGCTCGCCTATTTTGTGCTCGGTGTGCATGTCGTGAGCTTTCTCAACCTCCGGATGGAACAGTGTGTAGAAGTCGGCTATCTCGCGATTCCAGTCGCTGTTGCCTTCCGCTATCTGGTCAAACTTCTCTTCCATGCTGGCTGTGAAATCGTAGTCGAGGATGTCGGGGAAATGTTTGGTCAGGAACTCGTTGACGATTATGCCGGTGTCGGTGGGGATTAATTTCCCTTTCTCGGCGCCAACATTCTCAGTCTTGGTCTTTTCAGCGATTTTACCTTTGGCATCAAGTACGAGCTGGTTGAAATTGCGCTTCACACCGGGTTTCTCACCTTTCATGATGTACTCGCGGTGCTGTATGGTGGAGATGGTAGGGGCATAGGTCGACGGGCGTCCAATACCCAAATCCTCCATTTTCTTGACGAGCGAAGCCTCCGTATAGCGAGGCGGTGCGAGTGTGTAACGCTCGGTGGCAGTGATATTGTCGGCTTTCAGGTTGTCGCCGATTGACATCTTAGGGAGTATGGTGTCGTCGGCTGACGATTCATTGTCGTCGTCGTTACCCTCCAGATAGACCCTCAAGAAACCGTCGAATTTGAGTACCTCGCCGGTGGCTGTGAAATGCTCCTGGCGCTTGGAAGGTGTTATGTCGATGGTTGTTTTCTCAAGTTCGGCGTCAGCCATCTGTGATGCCATGGTGCGGAGCCGTATCAGCCGGTACAGACGTTTTTCCTGCGCTGTGCCGTCGATGGTCTCTTTGTCGATATATGTGGGGCGTATGGCTTCGTGTGCCTCCTGCGCGCCCTTGGAATGGGTGTGGTACTTGCGTATTTTCAGATAGCGTTCGCCAAGTTCCTCATTGATAAGCTTGGAGATGGAGTTGAGGGCAAGAGAGGAGAGGTTGAGCGAGTCGGTACGCATGTAGGTGATGTGACCTGCTTCGTAGAGTTTCTGCGCTATCATCATGGTTTGTGACACGGTAAACCCGAGTTTCCTGCCTGCCTCCTGCTGTAGGGTCGAGGTGGTGAAGGGGGGTGCGGGGGATTTCTTGACGGGTTTTACAGAGATGTCCGACACGGTGAATACTGACCCGGCGCATGCGTCAAGAAATTCTCTGGCACTCTTTTCGTCCGGCAGACGGCGTGACAGTTCGGCTTGGAGCTGTGCGCCTCCGGGAACGGTGAAGAGTGCTGTGACACGGTAATAGGTTTCGGATTTAAATTCGTTTATCTCGTTCTCCCGGTCCACTATCAGCCTCACAGCCACTGACTGCACTCGCCCGGCTGAGAGTGCCGGCTTGATTTTCTTCCAAAGCACCGGTGAAAGCTCGAATCCCACGAGACGGTCGAGCACACGGCGTGCCTGCTGTGCGTCCACAAGGTTGATGTCTATTTCTCTCGGGTGCTCGATGGCATTGAGAATGGCATTTTTGGTGATTTCATGGAACACGATGCGGCGGGTATTCTCCGGTTTCAGGTCAAGAACCTCGTAGAGGTGCCATGCAATCGCTTCCCCTTCGCGGTCCTCATCGGAAGCGAGCCATACGGTCTGAGCTTCCTTGGCTGCTTTCTTCAACTCAGCCACAAGAGGCTTCTTCTCGGCTGGGATTTCATAGACGGGCTGGAAATCAGAATCTACGTTGATGCTGATATCCTTCTTGCGCAAATCGCGGATATGCCCGTAGCTCGACATTACCTTGTAGTCTTTGCCGAGGAACTTTTCGATTGTCTTCGCCTTCGCTGGAGACTCTACTATAACGAGATTTTTAATCATCTAAATCAGTAAACTTCTATGTGTCACAAAATCGGTGAAGTGCCATGACACACGCCACCGTTTCAATTCAATCGGCAAAGTTAGGAAAAACAATTAACATTCCCAAACTGACATCAGCCATAGCCCGAAATTAATTCATGAAATCAGACCTGTACGCTGTTGCCGCACTTTTCACAAATGTTAATTATCGCCTCGCAGCAGCCTGATAAGTTCTGCCACACCTTCGGTGGCAGGTTTGGGGATTACAGTGACGTTTGACGGCACGGCAGCCGGACGCGGGTCGATATAATAGACCGGTACACCCGGACGCACGTAATGGAGGAGGGATGCAGCCGGATATACGGCGAGTGAGGTGCCTATCACGACGAATATGTCAGCTTCCTGTGCCCATTCGATGGCACGTTCGATGTTCGGCACCGCTTCCTGGAAGAATACGATGTGCGGACGCACCGGGTCGCCGTGCTCGTCACGTGTGTCGGGCGAAGTCTCCAGATGCTCCTCGTCGAGGGTGTAGACCCTTGTCTCGTCAGCCATGGAGCGTACTTTCATGAGTTCTCCGTGCAGGTGCAGCAGGTTCTTGCTTCCGGCACGTTCATGAAGGTCGTCTACATTCTGTGTTATCACGTATACATCGTACCATTTCTCAAGTTCCACAAGTCCGAGATGTGCGGCATTGGGGCTGCATTTTATCAATCCTTTGCGGCGCTCGTTGTAGAATTGGTGTACAAGAGCCGGATTGCGTGCGAACCCTTCCGCACTGCATACATCCATGACGGGATAATTTTCCCACAGACCTCCTGCGTCACGGAAGGTCGACACTCCGCTTTCCGCACTGATGCCTGCGCCGGTGGATATTACTAATTTCGGTTTCATATTCTTTATTTTTAAGGTTAGGGGGCATGGATTGCCGTAGGGATGGAATGGACGGCAGCCGGCTCCCTATCTTATTTTAACGTTTGTCCTTGAAAAAAGTGCGCATCAGCTCCGCCGATTCGTCGGCAAGGATGCCGGCGGTCACTGTGGCCTTGGGATGGAATGGCGAACGTGAGGTGAACACCCGGTAGCCGCGCTTGTCATCGGGGGCGCCGTAGACTATCCGTCCTATCTGCGCCCAGCCTATGGCTCCGGCGCACATCAGGCATGGCTCCACCGTGACATATAGCGTGCATCCTTGCAGATATTTGCCACCCAGAGTCGATGCTGCTGCTGTGATAGCCTGCATTTCGGCGTGGGCGGATACATCAGTAAGTGCTTCAGTCAGGTTGTGCCCCCTGCCTATCACATTGCCTTTAGGCGACACAATCACTGCGCCGATGGGTATCTCGTCCTGAGCCATGGCTTCGCGCGCCTCGGCGAGTGCCATCCGCATATAGCGTATATCTTTATCTTCCTGCGTCATAATTGTCAATTCATAGATTAACCGTCACTCCAAAATTACTAAAAAAAGCAGATATACAAAAATCAGGTGTGATTCAGCTTATGAGTCACACCTGATTGATGGATATTTATCTGTAATCAGATAAAATTTTCGAAAGTGTTAGTAGTACTGTGAGAAATCAGGATTGTTCCAGTTTGCCACTCCGGCATTGTTGTTGCCTTCGGTCTGGACGAACACCATGTTCATCCAGGCAGGGCGACCTACACTATTGAATGCTGCGTCACCATAGAAGTTTGTGCCGGGATAGTCGCGGGTTACTGAGTAATTGAGACGCTTGATATCCCAGAAGGTGAGTCCTTCACCCCAGAATTCCACACGCTTCTGGAAAATGATTTCCTCGATTATGTCATCCTGTGAAGTCGCTGAGCATGTGTAATTCTCGTCACGGTATGTTTGCATCCACTGTTCAAGCAATGTCTTGCCTTGTGCCGGTGAAGTGTGGGCTACAGACTCGATATAGTTGAACCACATTTCCTCGATACGCATTACCGGGACGGCAGTAGAAGAGCCGACGGTGTAATCAGTTGTATTACCCATGCCGGGACGGAATTTGATAGCACAATAGGGACCGTAGGTTGCGAAATATCTGATGTAAGTGGGCTCGATCAGCGGAGTGCTGTTTGCCAATGCAGTCCCGGCAGGTGCAATCCATGAGAATTTGCGGAAGTCTGTATCGGGGATACGGTCGTACATAGAAGCATCTACTACCGGGCATGCGCCGGGTCCGAGATACGGAAGATTGAGTACAGCTGCATAACCATATTCTGTTTCTGCGCTGACCATTGAGGTCCAGTTACAGATACCTGAAGTGACAGGACGATTCTCCTTCTCAAATTTCAGACCCCACATCCATGACGGAGTTTCAAGTGTGTTGAAGCCTGTCGACGTATTGGTCCATTCATCTTCACGTAGAACACTTCTGCCATATTGTTTAGCGGCATTCAAAGCTTTTTCTGCGTACTCGGCGGCTTTGTTGTAGTCTTCAATCCACATGTATAGACGAGAGTACAATCCATATACGCAATCCAGACCGGGGAAGAGCTTGTCGCCGGCATAAGATGAGTACCCGATGTTCTCCTCTGCATATTTGAGGTCGGAAAGGATGAAATCAACCATTTCCTGACGTGTGGCTCGGGGATTGTTGCGGGCTTCTTCCTCAGTGGTATATTCGGTCACAATGGGAACGGTAAGTCCTGTCACGTCATTGCCTTTGGAATTGATGGCGGTGGTGAGAGAGTTAGGCAGGAATTCATACCAGCGTGCCATGTCAAGATAGCTCATTGCACGGAATGCGAGTGCTATGGCGCGGGCACCCTTGCCTGCTTCCGATTCGATATCTGCATTGTAATAGGCGGCAGCTATGTTTGAGGTCTGGACCTGGACGGTGTAGTAGTTCCATATGCGCTGTGCATATGCTGAGCTTTCGGTTACATACGCCTCCTCATAGGGCCACCACTGGTCGTAGTTGAGTCCGTTTCCGTTAGTAGTCATGTCACCGGTCATGAGGTCACGTATATGCATCATGGATGAGTAACCGAAATCACCGTGCCACTCCTGGTATCCCGAGTTCCATGCCACCATGTGACCTGGCATTGCGGCAATCATTGCCTCTCCGGCTTTTATTGACCCGTCGAGCTGGTCCTGGGTCACACCGTTGGTAGGTTCAACCTCGTCGATACAGCTGGTGAGAGTGGCGCCGGCTGCGAGGGCAAACACTAAAGTCGATTTAAATATAGTTTTCATTGTAAGTCTTCTGATAAATTAGAATGTTACATTTATGCCACCCGAGATTGTGCGGATGGGTGCATAGTAGGCATTGGTTGTGGCGCCGGTGATTGACTGGCGTGGGTCAAGGCCTTTACGCTTGCTCCAGAGAGCAACATTGTCGCAATTGAGGTATACACGGATACGCTCAACATCAATTTTTTTGGTTAAGTTGGCGGGGATGGTATAGCCGAAGTTGATGCTCTGGAGCGCAAGGTAAGATGCGCTGGTCAGGAAGCGGTCAGATGATGCGGCTGCATACTGGTCGCCGAACTGCAGACGGGGAATGTCGGAAGAGGTGTTTTCGGGAGACCATGCGTTCCAGAGGTCCTTGTGCATGGCATTACCTCTTGAGCTGGCGTAAGGAACACTCATAAGGCTTGCGTATGAAGAGTCGTATACCTGACCGCCAAGCTGATAGGTGAAGTCGATTGCGAAGTCAAAGCCGTAGGCGTTAACTGATGTTCCGAAACCACCGTAGGTGGAGGGAAGCGCTGTGCCACAGAGATAGTAGTCAGCGTCCGCATAGGCTGCAGTGGTGGTACGGTCGATGATGTTGCCTTTCTCGTCGGTCACATTTTTGTACCAGAGTGATTGGCCTGTTTCAGCGTCGACACCTGCGTATTTCTTGATTCGATAGGTGTAAAGCGATTCTCCTTCACCGTAGAAGTAGCTGCCGGAGCTATAACCTCCCACTCCGTCAACCACCATTGTCTTACGCTCGTCCGGTAGGCGTGAAATCTTGTTTTTGTACCAGGTGAGATTGAAGTTGGCTGACCAAGTGATGTCGCGTGTGCGGATGATGTCGCCGTGCAGGTCGATTTCGAAACCTCGGTTAATCATATCACCTACGTTGTCATAGTAAGAAGTATAGCCATAGCTCGGGGGGAGGGGGAATGAGAAGAGCATGTCGGAAGTCTTGCGGATGAATCCTTCAACTGTACCTGACAGGCGTTCATTGAAGAAGCTGAAATCCACACCGGCATTGAAGTTGCCACCCTTTTCCCATGAGATATTGGGGTTACCCATGGTATCGGGAATCGCTGCGGGATAGCCGTCGGCGTTCTCTATGGTATAAGTATTGATGTAGCGGAAGTTACCGATGTTGTCGTTGCCCTGCTCGCCATACGAAGCTTTGATTTTCAACATGTCTACCCATGGAGCATTGAAGAATGCCTCCTTTGAGATAATCCATGCAGCCGAAGCCGACCAGAAGTTACCCCAGCGGTGCTTGGGGTCAAAGCGTGAAGATGCGTCACGACGGAATGACACGCTGCCGAAGTATTTGCTGTCATAGTCATAGTTCACACGTCCGAACCAGCCTTCGTTGTTGTAATCGGTTGTATATGAATTGTTATTGCCTGACAGTACGGTGCCTGCTATCTCCTCGTTGTCGGGGAGGAGCATGTTGCTTCCGTTTGCGTACAGATAGTAATACTTGTTCCAGTAGTTCTCATGACCGAGGAGCACATTGATGTTGTGTCTGTCAAACTGGCGTGTCCAGTTGAGAAGTTGCTGGTAAGTGTAGTCTATGCGGCGTGTGTGCAGCTTGTCCACGATACCGTTTGAAGTGGCATACTGTCCGAAGAAGGGGTTGGTAACCGAGGTCTCGCGTGTCTCGTAAAGGTTCATGCTGTTGTTGGTAGTGAACTTGAAGTCACGGAGGAAACGGATTTCAGCAAATCCTGTTGCTGTCATAGCATTGCCTTCAGCCTTGTTCTTGTCAAGAATGTTCTGTGAGATGGGGTTGGCGTTGGAGAACACCGGACGTTGCATGCCGGCATTGAGTCCGTCACCGTAGTCATATAGCTTGTTTCCATTCTCGTCATACATGATTTGCTTGTTGGCGTCACGGATGAAGAGCGGATAAATGGGGGCGAGCACGTTGGCGACGGCGAATATGTTGCCGGATGATGAGCTGCTGCCGTCGTCACCGAATTGATTCTGGTTGAAATGTGTGTAGCTCATGTTGGCACCCACTTTGAGCCAGCTTTTAGCCTGGAGGTCGGCGGACAGACGGCCTGTGAAGCGCTCGTAGCCTGAGTTGGGAGAGATGCCCTCGTTGTTGAGGTAACTTGCTGATGCGAAGAATGAGCTGCGGTCATTGGCCTGCGACACATTCAGGTTGTATTCCTGACGAAGAGCGTTCTTGTATGCTGCCTTGCGCCAGTCGTCAGGCTGCACCCAGTATTCCATTCCGTCTACATTTACAAGGCGGCCCGCTGTTGCGTTGGGGTTGAATTTGTAACCGTCAAGAAGAAGTCCCTCTCCTTCAGGAGTGGTAAACACGTTGTAGCCCAAGGTAGTCTGGACTGTTGCTCCGTTGCTGAGACGGAGGTTGGTGAACATGAATGTGTTCACATAATCCATCACCTGGTCGGAGGGAACGCCCAAAGTATTGGTGAAATAGTTGCCGAGAGCACGGCCATAGGTCTCCATATACTGTGCGGGCGATGTGATGACATCATAATCGCTTGTGGCACGGGAGTTTGAGCCCCATTTGGCATCAAATGTAACCCTTGCGTTACCGCCTTTGCCTCGCTTGGTAGTGATAAGGATGACACCGTTTGCACCACGGGCACCGTAAAGAGCTGCGGATGCTGCATCCTTGAGCACTGTGATAGACTCGATATCCTGTGTGGAGATATTATCGAGACTGCCTGCATAAGGTGTGCCGTCAACCACCATAAGAGGGGTTACACCGGCGGTGATTGAAGAGATACCGCGGATTAACACGGTGGGTGAGGAACCGGGCTGACCTGATGCTGAGTTGATTTGCACACCGGACACCTTGCCCTTGAGCGCATCAACGGGATTGGTCACCTGCACAGCCTCGATTTGTGATGCGTCAAGCACCGATGCAGAGCCTGTGAATGCCGAACGTTTTGCAGTACCGTAAGCTACGGTTATGACCTCGTCGAGCATGTT
>CATWQI010000010.1 GCA_958352885.1 uncultured Duncaniella sp. | reverse complement strand
TTTGCTACAAGCGTATACTTTATATTCCGCACGGCAGGATGTTTCATCGGTGCGTTCATACTGCGCTCAATGTCCCCGAAAATCTTTTTTGCAGTCAGTGTCATACTGATGCTCGTCGCAATGGGAATGCTATTTGTATCCGAAACTCTGACCCCGATTTATATCGCACTCGGACTTATCGGATTCGGAAATTCGAATATCTTCTCCATCGTTTTCTCCCAGGCACTCGTAGCCTCACCCAATGAAAAGAACGAGGTTTCAGGTCTTATGATTATGGGATTGTTCGGTGGCACAATATTCCCCCTCGCCATGGGTTACGCAGCCGATGCAACCGGTCAGGCGGGAGCCGTGACAGTCATGACTGTCGGTGTCATATATCTGTTATACTATACTCTGAAAATCAAAACATCAAAATAATAATAAAGAATCTTACATCATGAATAACTCTGTAGTAGGAATGGGCGAGGCCCTCTGGGATGTACTGCCCGAAGGTAAGAAAATCGGTGGAGCACCTGCGAATTTTGCCTACCATGTATCGCAATTCGGTCTTCCCAGCTGTGTGGTAAGCGCAGTGGGCGATGATGCCCTCGGTGATGAAATTCTTGAAAATTTCACATCCAAAGGCCTTAACCATCTGATTGAAAAAGTCCCCTACCCGACCGGAACAGTGCAGGTGGAAATCGATCAGGCAGGCATACCTCAATATGAAATCAAGGAGAATGTGGCATGGGACAATATCCCGTACACAGTACGTCTGGAGGCACTTGCGGCAAAAACCAAAGCCGTGTGTTTCGGGTCACTTGCACAGAGAAACATTGTTTCACGCAACACCATCAACCGGTTTCTCGATGCTATGCCCGAATCCGATGACAATCTGATTGTCTTTGATGTAAACCTCAGACAAGGATTCTATAACAAAGAGATTCTATGCAACTCGATGACACGCTGTAACATCCTGAAAATAAACGATGAGGAGCTTGTTACAGTTAGCCGCATGTTCGGATATCCGGGTATTGACCTGCAGGACAAATGCTGGATATTGCTTGGCAAGTACAATCTCAAAATGCTGATACTTACTTGTGGAATTAACGGCAGCTACGTGTTTACTCCGGGGAATGTGTCATTTCAGCCCACACCCAAAGTAGATGTAGCAGACACAGTCGGAGCCGGCGATTCATTCACAGCCGCATTCATAGCAAGCATACTTAAAGGCAAACCAGTCGCTGAAGCACATGCCCTTGCTGTCAAAACATCGGCTTTTGTATGTACGCAGAAGGGTGCAATGCCTATCTTACCGGCTGAATATACCGAATAAGTCACAATAAATAAAAATTTTACAGTCATTACGCAAAAGTACGTAGGAATCATCTCGATTTTTACGTACTTTTGCGTAATGACTGTAAATGTATTTAATAAGTCCCGTTCGCTATGTTCATACTGATTGCCGAGTCAAAAACGATGACTCCTTGTGACACTCCGGTTAGCCAGGATATATATCAAAGCCACCGCCCTATGCTTGAGGATGATGCAACAACAATTATGAAATCATTAAGGGGACTGCAAGTCCCGGAACTGACAAAATATCTGAAACTCAGCACTCCGATGATAACAAAATTGCAAAGGATGATTTATGAGTTTCCAAACAAGGCTTTGGGTTCGGAGGCTATAAATGCCTTTACCGGAGTGGTTTTCAAGGCTTTCGATTATGCGACTCTGAATTACGAAGAAAAGTCAAGGACAAAGGACAGAGTGCGTATAATTTCCTCCCTATATGGCTGGCTAAGACCTGATGATATCGTGAAACCCTACCGTTTCGACTTTACTACCCGGCTTGCACCCGGAGAGGTGAAATTTTCGGCTTTTTTGAGAGATAAGGTCACGGAATCTCTTCTGACGGAACTCTCTGCTAAAGGATACAATGAGATCCTTAACCTGATGCCATCCGATGCGGAAAAATGTATCAACTGGAAACTTATAGAGTCACACGTCAATATAAGGAAAGTGGAATTTCAAGAGATACTTCCGGGAGGAGGTGTGCGCACGCCGAATGCCGGACGGCTCAAGACACTTCGCGGCGAACTGTTGCGTCAGATTATCCGGGAAAACATAACCTCAACGGCAGATTTGTTGAAAATCACCGGCGAAAATTACTTCAGCACAGGCATAGCCACCCCCGGAGGCAATATCGTATTCCAGACAGCTTGACATGGCTTGTCCGTCCTTGATGCTTACTGCGCAGAAGTCCGGAAATGTTTCTATTGAGTTATGCGACAGTAAAAAAGCCTCTCACTAGCTACTTAAGTTCTACCCGTCAGGCGAGAATGCTTTAGTAAGTATAAGTAATGTGAAATTTACATAATCGTTGCAGGCATTTGACTCAAATCCGAGGATTTTTCGTACTTTTGCAGCCGAAAAAATTAAAGGCGTGAGGATATTACGCCAAATGGCGATTATCCAGGATAGTTTCACGACCAGAAAATAAATCTAACTCTTAAGTTTTACAATGCCAAAATTTACTGAAACCCGCATCAGCATGCTTCATGGTATATTGCTGATAGCATTGTTTGCATGCGCAGCCTTCTACATCGGCGAAGCACAATTCTTAAAAGAAATTTCGTTCAGCCCGATGATTATCGGTATCATTCTCGGTATGCTCTACGCCAATTCGCTACGCAACAACCTACCTGACACGTGGGTGCCCGGCATACAATTCTGCTCCAAGAAAATCCTACGACTTGGCATCATTCTCTACGGCTTCCGTCTTACTTTCCAGGATATAGTTAATGTAGGTGTGTCAGGCATAGTGGTAGATGCTATCATCGTAGTAGTCACCATACTCGGCGGTATCTGGATAGGCCGTCTCCTTAAAATGGACCGTGACACAGCACTCCTCACCTCCGTTGGTAGCGGTATCTGCGGAGCGGCAGCCGTTCTGGGTGCAGAGTCTACCATACGCACACAACCGTACAAGACTGCCGTGGCAGTCGCCACAGTGGTAATATTCGGTACCATATCAATGTTCTTCTATCCGATTGCCTACCGTTCAGGCTGGCTTGACCTCTCACCTCAGGAGATGGGCATATACTCCGGTTCCACTCTTCACGAAGTAGCCCATGCGGTAGGGGCAGGCAATGCAATGGGCACTGAAGTGTCAAATGTGGCTATCATTGTGAAGATGATACGTGTGATGCTACTCGTGCCTGTGCTGCTTGTTCTTGGTTTCTGGGTGGCACGCCGAGGCTCTGATGCCGAAACCTCCGCAGAAAAAGGCAAAGTAAGCATTCCCTGGTTCGCCCTTGGTTTCCTTGCTGTGATTGGTTTCAACTCGCTTGACCTCCTGCCCGCAGTCTTTGTAGACGCAATCAATTACTTCGACACCTTCCTGCTGACTATGGCCATGGCCGCATTGGGAGCAGAGACCAGCATAGACAAGTTCAAGAAAGCAGGCGCAAAACCGTTTGTCCTCGCATTTTGTCTTGACGTATGGCTTATTATCGGCGGCTACATCCTTGCAAAATACCTTGCCCCGGTCTGGCTATAAATCAGTCTCACTTTGAAGCGACAATACATCTGACCATAAAAAATGCGACCGGAAGTCCAATACTTCCCGGTCGCATTTTCCATTTTAATCATCTCTTTATGATAAATTCGCTGAAGTAATATCACCAGAGACTTGGATAGCTTCTCCTTAATTACTTCAATGTGAATTCTTTCATCGAAAGTCGTTCACTATCGGGACCCACCATGACCTGGAATTTGCCGGGTTCTGCAATATATTTAAGTTCTGAATTGTAGAATTTCAGTGACTCCAAGGTTATGTTGAATTCCACCGTCTTGCTTTCTCCTGGTTTCAGCGAAATCCGTTCAAAATGTTTTAATTCCTTTACAGGGCGGGCAATGCTTGCCACGACATCACGGATATAGAACTGCACGACCTCATCACCTTCCATATCACCAATATTACTTACCGTTACCGAAGCTGTGACTGTACCATCCGAGCTCATCTCGTCTGAGCTCAACTCTATGTCGCCATATTTAAACTTCGTGTAGCTCAGACCATATCCAAAGGGATAAAGCGGGGAATTTGGTGAATCAAGATAATTGCTACGGTACTTCTGAAACCCCTTGTGACGCGGTGTCTTAGGACGACCGGTCATAAGATGATTGTAGTAAATTGGTATCTGACCCTCATTTCTCGGCATGGTGGCGGTCAGTTTGCCTGAAGGATTTACATTGCCAAATACGACATCGGCTATAGCATCAGGTGCTTCCGAGCCTCCGAACCATACATTGAGAATGGCAGGCACACGTTCACTCTCCCAACTCATCACAGTCGGTCGCCCGGAAAAATTAAGCATCACTACCGGCTTCCCTGTAGCAAGCATCGCTTCAATAAGTTTCTTCTGCACATCCGGAAGTTCCAGTGATGCCCGGCTTGATGACTCCCCGCTTGCCTCCGAAGCTTCTCCGACTGCAGCAACTATGACATCCGCATCCTTTGCCACGGATATAGCTTCGGCAAGTAGCTCCTCATCACTGCGGGAATCGCGAATCTCCCGTCCGAAAACAGTCATGCCGGCTTCCACATCAGGGTCGGCTGTCAGGTTACTCCCCTTGGCATAAACTATCTCAGTTTTTTCTCCTACCGCATCCCGCAGTCCCTGAAGCAAGGTTTTATATTTGCTGAAATCTGCGGCTACGCTCCATGTGCCCGGCATATTTGAGGCAGTATTAGCCAATGGCCCGACTAAAGCTATTTTCCCGCTCTTGGCAAGCGGAAGAAGCTTGCCGTCATTTTTGAGCAGGACAAAAGTCTTGGCGGCTATCTTTCGTGCCTCCGCACGGTGAGCTGCCGTATATATGTCAGTTTTCTCACGTGAGATGTCATTATACTTATACGGATTTTCAAATAGACCGAGACGGTATTTCGCCTCCAGCACACGGCGGACGGCTACATCTATATCAGTCTCACTCACCTCACCATTTTCAAGTGCCGACTTCAGATAGCCGATAAAGGCGTTGGATGCCATATCCATATCAGTGCCGGCTTTGAGAGCAAGGGTTGTCGAGTGTTCACGGTCGCCAAGACCATGCACTGACATTTCATTAATTGATTCATAATCGGTAACGACAAAACCATCGAATCCCCACTCATTACGCAGCAGGTTAGTGACCAGCCATTTATTAGCTGTCGCAGGAATGCCGTCGACAACATTGAACGAAGTCATGAAACTTCCGGCTCCGGCATCGGCTGCCGCCTTATACGGGGGAAGGTATTCATTGTACATACGCAGACGGCTCATGTCGACTGTGTTGTAATCACGACCCGCCTCAGGAGCGCCATAAAGGGCGAAATGCTTTACGCAAGCCATAATCTCGTCATTTGCCGAAAGATTATTACCCTGGTAACCCTTCACCATTGCCTTGGCAATCTGAGAACCGAGATAAGCATCCTCGCCAGAACCTTCCGCCATTCTACCCCACCGGGGCTCGCGACTGATGTCGACCATCGGGCTGAAAGTCCAGTTCACTCCGGCTGCCGACGCTTCTATTGCCGCAATCCGCGCTGACTGCTCTACTGCATCCATATCCCAGCTACATGACAAAGCCAGCGGTATGGGGAAAATAGTCTCATAGCCATGTATGACATCCATCCCTATTATAAGCGGGATACCGAGACGTGTTTTTTCCACCGCGAGTTTCTGTAGTGCGAGGACTTTTTCAGCCCCCTTGATATTAAATGTGCCTCCGACCTTGCCTGCGGCCACGGCGGAACCAATATTGCTATTCTGAGGCTGTCCGGTCACAATATCATCGGACGGCGGCAGATTCAACTGACCAATCTTCTCCTCAAGGGTCATCTTAGCCATAAGTTCCGAAATGAAATTATCCATATCCTGATTTTCCGCAAGTGGCGTAGGCATGGTGGCTGCGGCAGGCATAGCAGCAACCATCATTGAGCATAATATCGACTTAAACTTATTCATGGTATTATAATGTGAACAGTTGCGTAAAGATACAAAAAATGACATCTCCATACAACCTTATGACAATATTAATATCTAAAAAATCCCCCGGACTCTTCGAATTGTGCTTCTGAATCGCACTCTATTCAGCGTTTTTCAGGGTAAAATAATCCACAGCAGTACGGGTATTGATTAGCCATTAAACTCTTCTCGCCTCCAAAGGCTAAACAGGAATCGTCTCACGTATAATAATACGAAGCTGCATCGTAAATCATCATTACGACACAGCCTCATACAAATTCACCTCGGCTATATTGCCTATTTATCAATTAACAAGATTCTGAATAAAACGCATCAGTTCAAACCAAGAAACCATTCCGCTCGCCCGGGGGTATATAACTGCCATAACGAAGCTATAGTCCAGCCAGGCGCAAAAATATTATTATAATATCCCTTCCCATTACGTCCATAATCCCAATTTGTATGCTGTACCACTTCTGGATAATATCCAACTTTAGCGATTGAACACATATGATTGGCACACGGCAACAGCTGCCCCATCGATGATGCCATGACATCCGCAAAGCCAGTAAATCGAGCATCGTCATAAACTCGTCCGAGCCAACGTAATACATCAGCAAATTCAAACACAAATACATCTATATGATTATTCTCCACTGACACATTTCCCCAGCCCCTCGTCTTCAATCCAATATCTCCAAGCATCTGTCCTTTCGCAAACGGCACATCCCACGTGTAATACCATGATAAAGCAAAGTAGGCAGCTTTACGAGAAAGATCAGCACAACGGCGTCGTTCAGCACCCTTACTTACCAACGCCAGATAATATGTCGCAGTGGCCGCATACAATGAAGCCTCCTTATCCTCACAATTGGCATCAAGAGTTGATGAAAAGTAATCGGATTTAGAAATAAGTTCTCTGTCAAGATAATCAACCGAGCGCCGGGCAGCCGCAAGATATCGCTTATCTTTGAAGTATTTATACCCCATTACAAGAGGGAGTGTGGCGGACGGAGTACTGCCACCGCTTGCGTCGACTACGGAGCCATCATCCATAAACTTACGAGGGAAACTACCATCCTCACGCTGCAGAGTAATCAGATAATCAAGCAGTGAATGTATTTTTTCCTCCCAGTCCTTGTGACGACGACCATGTTCTTTCTCATACTTCAGATAATTTAACACCGCATACGCAGCTTCCGACTGACGACGAATACTTCTGACAGGCTCTTCTCCATCACGTGCGAATCTGACCACCTCCTTAAACACACCTGCTGGTGAGAAACCATTATTCAAGTATGAGTCATAAATTCGTTCAGCACTGTCCACAAGTTCCTGCCTGCCATATTGTTCTCCATATTCAATAGCATTGAATGCATTAAGCAACGTGCGACCCAAGAATCCGACTTCAGCAACATCACTATGCGAACAAGTTGCAGTAGCAAGGTCAACTCCAGCATAATAGCATAGAGGTTGTCCTGACACATAACTCTCAGTATAAAAATTACTTATTACCTCCTTAATATATTCAGGAGAATATATTGACTCTACCGGCGTTGGCAAATATGTATCATAAGAGTATTCCCATACCCCATGCACACATTCCGCAAAGTCATCAGCCTGCTCATCTGATAATTCCCAGTTAAGCTCTAAGTTTTCACCGTGACGCAACATCTGATATGCTGTGACCTCAGGGGCAAGAGTCAACTTGCGGATATACGATTTTGGCGACTCCCGATAAGGAAACCCATAACATAATCCTGTTTTGCCTTCTATATTTTCAAATCCTGTATATCCAATAGAAGTTACACCCGAAATAATAACTTCACCCTCATTATGCGTAGTCAATGCATCTTTATCCAGGCTATCCAGACGTATGACAGACATATAACGTTTTTGTTCAGGACTGTATACCGCCGTAAGCGGTGTACTCAGCCTATCCTCACGCACAAGCCAGCTATCGGACTCACGAAACGACGGTGCGTTCTGCGGTGAACGAAGATTCTGCCTATACCAAAAACCAGGCATGAGATATTGATTTTCATTATGGATGAAACTTGTAGTAACCTTTTCACCATAATTAAAATATATATCATCAAGAGCCTTTATAACAACCTTGACATGCCGACGAGACTGCGTCCCGCTTACCGTACGCACAATATTCACCCTACCACCGGCATCGGATGCTTCATAAGCTCCTCCGACAGTCCGCTTGAAACTAAGCATTTCGGTTATTGCATCGTTACCTGGTATTTTCAATGAAATATATGCCTTTACATCATCTCCCGGCTGCTCAATTACTGCTGCATAACCCCCAGTTACACAAGTGACAAATAAGCTTAAAATCAAACGTCTGATATTCGTAGAACTAATCATTTCAGGATATAGCTTTAAATAATTATTTTTTACTAAAAGAAGGTACGGGATGTTTTAATGATGGTGTATCACCTTCAACAACAGGCCATCCATCAATCCATTCTATCCTATCAAGCATAAGTTTCCGCCCCTTAGGAGAATCAACCTTTACAGCATGATACAATATCCAATCGTTACCATCATCATCGGTAACTATTTCCGAGTTATGACCGGTACCAACAAATTGATTATTTCGTCTTATCAGTATCTCATGATTGTTTTCAAGCATAGGATGCCCCTGACGATCCATATATGGACCGAAAAGACTCTCTGAACGCCCGACAACAGTGGTATACGTACTGTTAATACCTTCACAGCATGTTCCTACCGATGCAAATAAGTAATAATAGCCATCCTTGCGGTGAATATATGTACCCTCATATGCAGATCCGGCAATCTTTATCAATGATGATTGTGGACGAACAGATAATGCATCATCCGTGAGCTCTACGGCATAGATTCCTCTGAAACTACCGAAAAAGAGATACTTTCTGCCATTTTCCTCAATATAGAATGGGTCGATACAATTCTGAACACCGATTTCATTGCTGCGAAACATCAGACCATTATCCGTAAAAGGACCATGCGGAGAATCAGACCATGCCGAACCTATGCCACAAGTCCACTCTCCACCCCATACAGACATGGAATAATGGAGCACATATTTATCTCCTACTCTGCTTATATCCGGAGCCCAAATACCTGCCTTCGGCTCAAAATCAGGGCGAGTGGAATCAGTGAATGCTGTCCCGACAAAGTCCCAGTCAACAAGATTTGCAGAACGATACACCGGCAAATTTCTTACTGACTCTGTCACATAAAGATAAAAATATCCATCATCGCCCCTAATCAAAGACGGATCAGGCATATCAAGATTAACAACCGGATTGGAGTATTCCCGGACCGTACCGGCCGCCATAAGCACAAAGCTTATGGCGAACGGAAGTACGGCTGAAAAGAGTCTCTTCATAAAATAATTTAATATTAAAGAGGTGGATTTTGTTAAAATGCTGGTTTCCGATATTCGGACGAAGGACCATTCTTAGCCAACTGGGGCCAGCCATCTACCCAAACTATCTCATCAAGCATAAGATAGCGTCCACCAGAAGGTTTTTCTCTATAATAACTATGATATAATATCCAGTCATGACCATTATTATCAGTGATAAGCTGGGAATTATGTCCGGGTCCAACAAATTTGTCATTTCCTCGAATCACAACCTCGAAGGCATTATCAACCATTGAATTACCATTTCTATCAAGATATGGTCCGAGAACTGAAGTTGAACGGCCTACAACAGTCATATAAGTACTCAGCATCGAATTGCAACAGCTTCCGACTGAAGCAAACAGGTAATAATAATCACCATGTTTATGTATATGAGGAGCTTCAAATGCATTACCGGCAACCATTACTTTCTCCGCTTTAGCTGCTGCGAGGTCAGGATAAGGACGTGTGCCGTCATCTGTCAGACGTATCGCATAGAGACCGTTGAAACTTCCCCACACAAGATATTTCTGTCCATTATCATCATAGTATGCCGGGTCAATTGAATTACGCACCCCTATTTCATTTGAGGTAAACAGCTTTCCCTTACCATCAACTGAAATATCCAATGAAAACGGTCCCTCGGGACTTGATGCGGATGCGATACCGATACCTGCGGATGCCGGTTTACCCATAGCAGACATCGCAAAATACAATATGTATTTGTCTCCTACTTTCTCAATATCGGGAGCCCACACAGCAGCCCCAGATTCAGTCACAAAAGTTGGTTTCTTGGTAAACATATTGTTGCCATCGGACCAGGTGACCATATCCGTAGAGGTCTTAATCTTGGAAGTATTGGTGGCAAAAAGATAAAACTTATTCCCTTCCTTCCAAACAGTAGGGTCAGCAGCACTGTAAGTGGTAAGCGGATTAGTATACGGATTATCATACACCTCGGTCTTAACGTCATCATCTGAACATGACATAAAGATTCCAAAACTGCAAGCCAGAGCTATAATATAACTTTTTTTCATCTGTTTTCTTTCTGGTTAATAACGTTTCTCAAGTTCTTCTACCGGAATATTATTCTCGCAACCATCATATCCTATATTCTGGTTAACCCGACCCTCGGTATTTGATTCTATGGCATTGCGCGGTATAGGCCACCATACATGGTAAGGCTTCATAATGAACGCATTGGTGGAATAATAATACTCTTCGGCAAAGAAGTTATTTTTTTCCATAATCCGATCATAATACCAGTTTTTATACGAGAAATTATCCATCGTATAACCGTTAATCCCCTTCTCTGCCATCAGACAGGCAATTCGGGTGAGCTCTGACTTACGGTGTTCTTCAAGGAACAGCTCTCGTGCACGTTCATCAAGAATTTCGTCAAGTCCAACTGTTGCGAGTTCAGGAGCATTCGAACGACGGCGAATGATATTGACATCCTCCTTTGCCTCATTATTCCTACCCATCCACCAGTAAGCTTCAGCTCGATTGAGATAAGTCTCAGCCAGGCGGAATATATATTGGTCAGTAAAGCCACCAACCGGCACATTCCCCCCGGCATTAATATCATCCTTACTAACGAGGACCTTTACAATCGGGAATGAGAAATAACAACGCATCGTATCAGTACAGTATTTAGGGTCAACCGGTTTGCCGAAATATTTTGCACTTCCACCTTTTGATGCGGGCAAATTGTACACTATCCGAGAACGGTCAAACCAATTGTTAGCGTTATGTCGCACATCATCGCCGCAACCACTCCACACGCCGAACTGATAATAATTTGTAGGACGTATTTTGGCAAGACCACGCCCAAGCTCCTCGAGTTGTTCATAGCCGTCATAAATACCCTTGGCATCTGTGGTACCGTTCTTCCCATCAGGAGTCTTTACCTTTGAACCGGCATGCCACTGAGGCACAAAGTTGCGCTTGCGGCGCGAACCTGTTGGAGATGAACAACCTTCGACGCCATAACGTTCCTGTCCTACCATAATAGCCTCTGTATTCTCAAGAAGAGAAATATTATCTTCCTGGAACAAATCATTAAACACATCCTTAGACGCATCTTTAGCATTAACGCCGAATCTACTGGTCATTAGAGCAAGACCATAATCATTTATACACCTTGTTGCAGCATCAACAGCATCCTGAAAATCGCCGTTAGCAAGATATATTTTAGACAGAAGATGTTCGCCAGCAGCACGGCTTACAGCACCGCGTTTAACATTTTTCGGCAACCATTTAACTGCATACTCCATGTCTTCCTTGATGTGACGTAATATGGTCTTACGCGATACCGTGTTAAAATCGAGTTTTGCACCTGTTATCTCCTCCCCTATCCAGGGAACATCTCCAAACTGGTTGACGAGAAGATAGTACCAATAAGCACGATGGAAATATCCTTCTGCCAGACATGCAGCCCTATCTTCCTCCGAAGCCATCTCTTTAGCCTCCGGCGTACGTGTTATGACTGTATTGGCATATTTTATTCCGTTCCACGCCCATACCCAATAACGAAGATGAAGATACATATTAGTCGAAGGCGTGAGCTGAGTTTCCATATTGTGAATCTCCTTTGTCTCAGGTCCACCCATAACATGGAGGTCAGACCAGGCATACTCATATACAATAAATGATTCACAATTACCAGAATTGAATGCATCGCCAAACCATTCGAAATTCAGTTGTTTACGACATAATCCGAGCATTGTCTCCAATCCAGCTCTGTCGACAAATGTATTTTCCGGTGTCAGAAATGACATTGCCTCAGGCTCGATGTCGACACACGAGTTAAAACTCGTAGCCATAATGCCTGCAGCCAGACATCCTATTATATATTTCTTTGATTTCATCATATTGTCTTTAGATATTTTAGATTTAAAGTATTTATAATGTCATATTCAGTCCAAATGTCCAGATACGGGGCGTGATCGCATTGGTTAGAGGGTCTGAATGTTTCCATCCTGAAATCACAAACGCATTATCGACATTCATGCTAAGGCGGATATTATCTACATTAAATCTGCGTGTGAGTTTTTGAGGGAATGTATATGTCAATGACATATTCTGCATTCTCACATAGTTACGACTGTTATAGATATTCACTCCCGGACTATCCACATTAGAACCTAAGCGAGCATATTCATTACTCGTATTCCATGGTGTCCAATAACTGGTCCAACGAGAATTTGAGGTGTTATAGAACCTATTATTCTCATTTCTTGGAAGATTATTTACACCCAACCAGTCAAATTCACCTCGCATGGTAAATGCGAATGATATACATTTAAACAAGTTTAGATTGCTTGCCAAAGTCATGCGATGACGAGGACGCTTGGAACCGAGCCATACCTTGTCTTTCTCGTTGATTTTCCCATCATTGTTCACATCAAGCAAACGGGGGTCACCCGGTTGTTTACCATATTTAGCAGCTTCGTACTCCTCACCCAATTGCCATATGCCAATAAATTTGTAATCATATATTTCATCTATGCCGTGACCTATATACCAACCGTTCTGGACATCATCATCCTCTCTTTTACCGATAACATTACCGTTGCCATCAATGATATCAATCATATTGCCATATAGATGCTTAATCTCATTATGATTGGTCGAGTATGTAAATGTTGTACTCCAGTTTATGTTAGGACGCTGTATATTTACACTTGTGATAGCCAATTCGGCACCACGGTTGGCAATTTCACCGAGGTTAGAGGCGATACTGCCATACCCCGACAAAGTAGGCATTGCGCGATCCATCAACAAATCATTGGTTTTATTCTTATAGAATTCTATCGAACCGTTGATACGACTGTTAAGCACAGCAAAGTCAAGTCCCCAGTTCCATCCGGTGGTAGTCTCCCACTTCAGGTCGCGATTTGCAAGACTCGAAGGATATACACCTTTGATATTTTCGCCATCCTGTATCACATTAGTAATTGTCAAGCGAGAGAAGGCCGCATAACGTCCGATGTCACGATTTCCTGTCTGCCCCCATGATACACGAACCTTAAGATTGTCAAGCCATGATATATTTCTAAGAAACTTCTCCTCTGAGATACGCCAACCTCCGGCAAACGTCCAAAATGTAGCATATGGATTATTCTGACCGAATGCCGAAAATCCGTCACGACGTACTGAACCCGTAAAAAGATATCTGTCTTTAAGCGTATAGTTAAGACGCCATAAAAGACCATTACCAGTCTGCATCTCGTCGTTAGATTTCAATGTCGGCTTAATACCAGCTTGAATACCGTGAAAGCCTAAGATTCCACTCGGTTGAAAACCCTCGTTATTTCCTTCCGTATCCCAACTCTGAAACTTCTCGGCAGTATACACAAAGGTAAAATCAAACGCATTTTCACCAAATTTTTTATTCCATTTCAGCATATTGTCAATATTCCACTCATAATCGGAATATTCATGACGCTTGGCACTACCTCCGTCAACCTGTCCAGGCATAATATCCGAGGTATAATAATAGTCCTTCAGTGTTCCATAACGCATATTATAGGTAGTCTGCCACGAGAATCCGAAAGGAAGGTTGATGCGTCCCCATATAGAAGAATTAAAATTCCAACGGCGATAGTATTTTTCATTGCAGTAATGAGCAAGGAAAGGATTGGAGAGACGGTTATCATCCCATGGACGAACTTTGATATTACCCTCCTCATCGTACATATCACCAAACGGACTCATGGACCTGGCAGCCGAACCATCAACTGCTATGTCATCAGTACCTTTATGGGTAAATTGCGAATTTGACCCAACGCTAAGCCAATCTGTGATTTTAATATCGAGATTTGCTCGCATACGTGTCGCACGGAATGCATCACCAACCAAAATTCCCTCATTATGAGTATGACCAAGTGAGGCATAGTAGTTCACGCGCTGGGTCTTACCAGATACAGATGCTGTGTAATCCTGACGAAAACCTTTCTGATAGGCCATATCAACCCAGTCAGTAAATTTACCAGCCTTATAGTTTTTTACCTCAATAGGGTTAAACTCAAGCCTCTGCATCCATGTCTCTATATAATCACCGGAGAAAGAACTATCGTACGCAGCCCACTCCTCCTGAGTAATACCGTCAGGCAGGGCATAGGGATTATCATAATAACCGAATCCCATCTGCTGAGCACCAGGCTTGAAGTAGTCAATTGTCTTGAAATAATCCATACGACGCTGCATGTACTGATTTGCATCCGGCATGTCAGGTAAATATGTAGCTTCTGAGAATCCAAGACGTGCGCTTACATTTATGACCGGTTTATCAGTAACGCCACGTTTTGTTGATATGATAATCACACCGGCAGAACCTTTTGCGCCATAGATAGAGGTGGAGCTCGCATCCTTCAGAACATCGATACTCTCAATGTCATTAGGATTGATATCCTCGATATTCCCATAAAATATCACTCCGTCAAGGACTATTAGCGGGCTTGTACTTGCCTTTAGCGACTGCTCTCCACGGATTAATATTCCCGATGCACCTCCTCCGGCACCTGTAGAGGGGGTTATGTTCAGACCGGGGACGACTCCGACAAGATAGTCAAGAGCGTTGGTAGCAACTCTGTTCTTGAGCACATCTTCGCCAACATGCGATACGGCACCAGTAAGATCCTTGCGCCTCATTGAACCGTAGCCGACAACCACAACATCTTCCAACAATAACGAAGTCTCCTTCATCGTAACATCAAGGGTGCTAACATCGGCTCCCACATTGCGTTCTACAGTCTCATAACCGATGAATGAAAAGACAAGTGTTGCATTGACAGGGACTGAGATGGAGTATTTACCATCAATATCCGTCACTGTTACAAGCTTAGGGTTGTTTTTCACGTTAACTGTTGCACCGGGTATCGCTTCTCCGGCTTCGTCTTTCACGACACCTGACACGGAATGTTCTCGTGCATGTGCCTGTAAAAATGCCACTGTTACCAGAATCATTATTAGAATCCTGGACGGGACATGCGTGATGAATTCTGAAATTTTTTGTTTCATGGATTATGATAATAAAAGTTGGTATCCGTGATTTGTGTAGCAACCTTAATGCAGAGAGGTTTCAGACATTAAGATTTTACGTTGCTAAATTACTGAACAGCGTGCGCATGCCTTAAAATATTTATCTCAAAAAAGAGAAATTTTGTCCAAATCGTCATGACGCATATGAATTTACACACTTCACGGTACAGAAATTATATTATTGACACAAGCATGCCTATATTTCTGAAACTTCAGGATAGACATTGCGTGTTGGAGCCGGTCCCATGTAGGAACGTTTCATTCCTCCAAAATCAAGGACAATCTTCTGAATGACCGTACCAGCATCACCGCATATTATTTTTACCGTGTGGTGTCCGGGTTTATCGACATGAAGAGTTGTCTTGTTGATTCGAGTGTTCTTTAACACACTCTCATACCAATTCTGCGCATACTCGACTGATGATGTAGATGGATTCATCACAGGTCCGTCATCAATGCATACTCCATACTTTGTCTCGGAATTAGTTGCCTCGTGACCTGCATATCCACGATCATTTGAAAGGGTAAATGTAGGTAGAACATATGTATACACATCTACCGCACCTTGGTCAAAAGTATAAATATCATATTCCAATCGAGGTGTATTACGTCCGGCAGTGCGTTGCGGAGCATTTACGGGATTACCCATTTGCACAGCAAAATTCTCAAACCCCATATATGGGATAATACTCATCCTAATTTCGTCATTCTCTTTTTTTCTATGAAACCCTGCGGCGTCAATAGATATATAACCATTTTGCTCGACATAGATTGAATCAACTTCGGAAAGCGACGGTGATACTGGATTGAAAACTGATACAAGCACACGCTCGGTGTCACCGTTATCGGCTGTAATATCGATGTATCCAGAGACGTTATCTCCTGAGGGAACTTTATCCCAGTCAACAGAAACCTCAACACGTGCATCTGACAGACCTGACACATCGCTCAAATACAACCATTTCTCCGAGGCACGAGCATTCCATTTGACAGGCTTAGTGCCCTTGTCAAATATATCGATATAGTACGATTGGCGAATATAGTTACTGAAGGTCGGAAGAATATGATAGCTGTTACGCCCGCTAATGCCATCTTCCTGCTCGACTGCGATACCGAGAGATTGTCCGTGGACAAGGTCCGCATCGTATAGTTTCGGAAGTTCGAAATAAGCCGCTGCAAACCCTTGTTTCATAGTCATGATGTGATTCCACTTTCCGTCTAACAAAGAATTATATCCTTTGGTAATTACATCAAGACTGTCATGGCATTCTTTAGCGGAAGCAGCATAAGAGGCAGCTGACGCACGGTTTTGAACAGCATAACGGCGATTACGCTGTCCGTCAAGTATCATACGGTTTAGCAATTCACATCCTTTTACAGGATAATAAAGTGCCTGATAGAGACATGCATTCGCACGCTTATCTGATATCGCCGCAAGCAGACTATCCATAATAGCACCTATTCGCCTATATTCCTTCAGGCGGTTATCAACTTCCCGATAATTGGTAAGTGAAAAATCTGTATCCGTATTACGCTCACGGCCATGTGCATCCGTAGCCCACTGGTACCCCCATCCCATAAATTCAGGACGCCGTGAGAATGCCAATCGATAAAATGCATCGCAAACATCGCGATAAATCTCACAATTATCATCCCCAAGCATCGAACAGAGCCATTCAGTACGATAGTCTGCGGCTCGTTCAAAGTCAAATGCATCTATGTCAAATGCCATCGCCAGGAAAAAATCCACGGCAAATTCACACGACTTAATATCACCGGCATTTAGCAGCCATATACGATCTGCTGTCATATCGTATGCCTTACGTAGCTCCTCATACATTATAGTCGGCGAAGCTGTATGCATCCACAAATGGTCATGTGGCTTACCAAGATATGAGGCATGGTAATACACACCTGAACGTCCTGAACGTTTCTGTTCTTTCGGACCGCTCAAACGTTTCATATATCCATAATTATCATCCGGCCAAATTATTGTGACATCCTCAGGTAGATTCAGCCCCTGGTCATATACATCCAGGACCTCTTTATATGGAGTAAAAGCCTGAGGAATGTCATATGCCGGTTTACCCAGCTGCTCAGCAAGCATTCGACGCTGAGACATCAATGCCCTCTCAAGCATTTTCATTCGTTCATGCATATCATTGCTTGCATTCATTGCCCGGTCGTGAAGACCACGCAATGCCAACGTATAAACATTCTCGTAAGGAGCTAATTCCATTACACGCGCATTTAACACGCTGTCAACTCGTGCATGGTTATTTATATAGTCCCATTCCCCGTATCTATCACGATGCCATTCACTTGCAGTGTTTAGCAGCAACGGTTCACAGTGTGACGAGCCCATCACGATAGCATAGCGGTCAGCAACTTCCCGATTTTCAGGTATTGAATGAAATGCTGTCGATGCTTCATGCATTGCCGGCGCCAAATAATTAGCCTGTAGCCGCAGTAACAGTTCACAAACCTTCTCGTAAGTGCGGGGACCTATATTGCCGGCTTCTTTCTCATAGTTGTTTTTTGCCCATCGTAACAGTCCCCAGTCTTCATCGTTGATAAATATACCTCTGTATTTTACAGAAGGTTCCTTTGATATATACTTATCTATTTTTAAGTCAATCCTATCACGATGAGCAACCGGAGCATCCATCCACCAATACCATGGAGACACACCTATGGTCTTTGATAAGGATAGAAGTCCATAAGCTGTACCGCGACGGTCACTACCTGCTATAACCAAAGCCTTATCAACCCCCGGAACCGGATGACTAACGAGCTGAATCACATAACGCTCCCAACCACCAATAATCGGGGTGATATCAATTTTCCCATTTTGCGCCATGCGGTCTATCCATTCATTACTACCTACCGTACCTACTATGATGCAGTTTTTCCGAGATATTCCTCCTATCGCCTCAACTAAAGGCTTTTTGCCCGTAATAGCTTTAACATCAGCAGCAAACAGAGTAGCCGCAGTATTTACCACCGAGGCATCAGACGAATCATAGTATATCGGAACTGCATCTTTATCATCGACAAGAGAGAACACATTTTTCCCTTTCCTATCCGGTGATACTGATATCTGTGCCTTTCCAATAGCAGGGACAACTGCTATAAGAAGTAATACATAGATAAATGTTTTTCTCAATATCATAACTAAATAAATTATGAATTCATCTATCATTTTTCCATCAATGCGGCCACACACCACAACACCGGACCCTGACCGTGATAATCACCTGTATTACGAGGACGGTCATAATAATACTGTTTATCATTTTTTTTATTTGTTCCGGCACAGACATTGCTTATCTGGTTTTTCTCATTGATATAATCCACTAACGATAGCCAACCCTTACGTGCCGCAGGACCGTATACCTTTGCGTCAAGCCAACCGTTTTTCACACCATTGATAAATGCATATATAAACATTGCCGACCCTGATGTCTCCGTCCAGTAATCAGGCTCATCAATCAATTGATTCCATAAACCCTCATCGTTCTGGTACTCCAAAAGACTGGACATCATCTTACGGTATCCTTCCATAATCCTAGCTCTATCCACATGGTTTTTAGGCAAACAGCGTAGCACTTCTGTCATCCCGGCAGCCATCCAACCGTTACCGCGGCACCAATAATACGGAACGTCAGGAGCATGATAAAATAGGCCATTGGAACGTTGGAGTTCATCAAGATACTTCACCATTTGACGCGCAGTACGGTCAAGATACTTTTTATCCTTTGTTGTTTTATAGGCCTGAATCTGGACAACAGGTATCATATACATATCGTCTATCCATAGCCTGGTCTGCCACGAATAGCCGTCAGCATCCCACTGTTTCTGCTCAACAGTAGCGTCAGAAGGAATCTGCCACTGCGTGTCTGCATACCGCATACCGAGATCCTTATATCGATTGTCTCCCGTCACTTCATATAACCACAATGGCAGACTACCGAACATATTGACATCAACATGATTCATGATTGGTTGCAGATGCTTCTCTTCGTTAAACAGATGTTCGAAACGTCTCTGCAACAATGACATCAATGATTTATCATCAGCAAGGGCTGCATATCTGATTGAGCCATTCCAATAAAATGTTTCAGGATATCCAATCCATTTTCCAACATGAAGAGCATGCTTTTCAGTTACAAAACGATATGCCATCCGGCGACCAACCTCTTCCGGTGTATAACCCTGTGGAAAGTTACTTAACGCATTTTTTTGAGCTGTCGCACACTGAAGTGTAAATAGCATTACCAATGCTGTAATAAGTTTTTTTGTCATAATGATTTGTTTTAATGTATTATATTAATTTAAATTTTTCTCAATCAAATTTTTGCCATCAGCCACAGCTACGGCAACTTTTGAATCAGCACATCCATAATAAATATACAGTAGACCATTTTTATATACAAGTCCTTCAGTAAATACTGTCCCATCACGATATTGTCCGCTTTTCTCAAATGAAGTTTCGGGTTGAAAGAAAGGACAGTCAAGACGGTCTATCAGACGAAGTGGATTATCGGCATCAAATAACATCTGACCTGCACAATATGCCCCTGAAGGATACATTTTATCACCACGAACAGCGTCATTCTTTCCATTATATATTAAGACAATCCCGTAGGGAGTCCTGACTGCAGGCGGACCGCATTCTGTCATTTGGCTGTCAAAATAACCGGTCCGTGGAAGAGCAAGTCTAACAAGCTCTCCATCATCGTCAACTATCGGAGTCCAATCTATGAGATTGTCTGATGTCGCAGCATGTACCGCATATTCCCCCCAATACATAAAATACTTACCATCAACTTTGTCTATAACCAGTTGAGAATTTTTGAGTGCAGTAAGAATTGAAGCCGATTTTGTCGCTATTTTAGAAAATCTGCCATCATAAGCTTTGGAAAATGCAGAACCATGTTTTTGCCAATGAATCAAATCCCGAGAAGTCGCAACCGAAAGACGTGGTGTCCTACGATTCCATGATGTATAAAGCATCACATACAGCCCATCCTCCGTCACAGCAATGCGTGGATCCTCGCATCCTCCAGGACAATCGATATCAGTAAAAGAATCGCCGCCAGGATATAGCACCGGTACACATCGACGTGTTATCGTTATGCCATCAGAACTCTCAGCGTAGCCTATGCGCGATGTACGCTTACCTATTCCATTGCCTGAATTATCTTCAGCTCGGTAAAGCACCGCAATTCTGTCATCAACCATTACTGCAGCCGGATTAAACACATGACCTTCCTCCCATTTTACATCTACTCCACGCATCGGACAGGTGAATTCTGCCTGACTAGCCTCTAATAGAGGATTTACACCATCAGGACGCTGAAATGGACCAAGCGCCCATGGACGCGATTTAATATCAGCATCCCATCCTGATATCTTACCACTCAATGCCATGCGTTGAGCATCCGCAAATCCTGGATTATCTGGTGTGATATCTCGAAAGTATACTAACGTTACTTTCTGCCTTAACAGATTCTCCTGCAATCGGCGAATGTCCACATTCTGTACTGACACCGAATCATCTATAGCTATCGCAGCGGCTATTCCGGCAGCCTGACCAAGAGCCATCCAGCATGGTTCCATTCTTAAAGTCGAAAAACCAATATGTGAGCCAGAAACAGGAACAGGTAATAACAGATTCTTTACATTCTTCGGAACAATGACTCCGTACGGCAAAGTGTATGGCTCAGTCTGATAGCTGATAAATCCATCAAGATGCGCACGCCCTGGCTCGCGCTTGCGTGCCGCATGCGAATCAAGTGCATAGTGGCTTGCTGTGATACTTTCGCTATGGACCGGCGGTCGCTGCCCAGGAGCAACCGGGAGAGCATCAGCAGCTGTAAAAAAATACATACCTTCGAAACGACGCCCTTCTCTTACATATACCTGACGAGGAAAGTTATCATTATCAATATATTCATCTTTAGCAAATCCCCACTGAGCCACTGCCTCACGGAAATGAGCCGGTAAAGCCGAATCATTTCCAGCAAACCAAAGTAATCCAAGAGTATAATCCTTCAATCTGGCCGCAAATGCATCACGCCAGGTCCAGGAGGCAGTAGGCCACTCCCAGTTTTCTTCTGGAAGATCGGTAGAAATAAAGGCTCCATGCTGGTTATTGCCATCTGCTTTACCGTTTGGAAGCCTAACAATACTGCTGATTTTGCGTATACCCCAGCTATCACCCGCTAACTGTGTTCGACCTCCTTCTGCAATATGCTTACGGTTATCCCACATCATACTGTCTGTGATGTTCCGCATCACAAAGTGCGTATTGCGACCTGTCCACACATCCTCAATGAGGGATACATATTCTTCTCTATCATAATTTGACGGTTTTTTGATTATTGCAAGATTATCCTTACAATCGGTCAAACATAATCGATAATTGTAAGCTTGAACTGCATTATCCCCCTCTCCGGTAGAGCCATCTGCCGGCTGACTTTTCCAATACTCATATACCTTACCGGCGCCAGGCTCATTGTACATAGATGCCGGCTCTCGACCGACTCTGAAAGGCACTCCTGCCGCCGCTCCAAGGTCTCCTTCGTAAGTTGCGTCAGCGAACATACGACCGGAATAACATTCCTCTGCTCCTGTAAGTCGATTTATCACTTTGATTGATGAAATGACACTGTCTGATATTTCCACATTACATGAATAGGAATCAAACTGCCGCATTGTCAATACTGTAATTTTATCATTACATTCGTCCAACATTGTCTTGAATACAGATTCCGCAACTGATGGTTCAAAATGAAATCCGTCACTGCAGTCAGCAACTTGAGCAGAGTGTATACCATACGTATCAACGTAGTATTGTTTAATCCGCTTGGTAAATTCCTGAAACAACCCCGTAGTTGCGCCTCGTGTCGCAATATCAGTAGCCCCAAGTCCGTTAGCCGGCAACCCTCCTATATGACTTGTCCGCTCGAGCAACAATACTGTTTTACCTTGACGTGCTGCGGATATAGCAGTCATGATTCCTCCTGGCGTAGCTCCAACTATCACAATATCATAATCAGACGAATATGCTATCGAAAAAAAATGTATCGACAGAATCAATATTACCAATCGGAGTTTCATGACAAAGGAATATAAAGATTAAACTTACGCTCCTGTGAGTTCCAACCGGATGTCTTTAATATCAACCGGTCACCTATGATATTTTTCACATCAGTCTCAATCG
The DNA here is from genome assembly GCA_958352885.1 of uncultured Duncaniella sp. Taxonomy (GTDB): domain Bacteria; phylum Bacteroidota; class Bacteroidia; order Bacteroidales; family Muribaculaceae; genus Duncaniella. Next base: position 113,648 of record CATWQI010000010.1, on the reverse strand, counting down.
TTACAATTTTTGTCTCTCCTGGAAGCAATGTAAAGAAATTATCTGAGTAAAATGACGGTCGTATGGGAGTTTTTTCATCACCATCAAGCAATTGCAAGCGATTGAAAAAAGCTATTTTTTTCGATGGATTACACATTTTCACTTTTATACCGGCACAATCACCGCTACGATGAATATTCGCAGACACTTTTACGTCGGCCTTACTCATAGTCGCCAGACTTTCGAATCCTGAGACAGCTGGACCTGTAAGTGTCTTGCTCCCCTGATATTCGTCCTTGGAACGCCAATAGAAATTTGACCCCACAAGCCTGTTCTTTTTGTCTCGTAACTCAAGGCTGATAAAATGAACCTGTGAAATATTATCCGGGAACTCAAGCAGAATCACATCATTCGCCACGCCATCAGCCTCAATGTTAACGTTTGACGAACATTCACTCCTAAGATTACTGTCAATGTCATAAATACGAGCAATAACAGTATACCCCTCTATCGGATAATAGTAGTCATTAATCACAGATACCGTATTTTTCAAATAGTCAAACTGTGGATGTAATGGTTCAAGTGAATTAGCCGTGTGATAGAGCGATGCTGTCGGTTCAAGAGACCAATCCCACATACGGGCTGCCACCTGTCGCACCGGACAATTATGATACCAGAATAGCAATCCAGAACAGAATCTATCGCCATTATCGAGCTTGTTATAATTCCATACCTCCCATATACTCTTGGAGTTTATCGCTCCAACCAATTGTGCCTTTCCGGCAAATTCATCAATCGTTTGCGATAAACCATACTTGTCGGTAAGGTCTGCATACATCGTAGATACAAGGTGAAAACCATTCCCGTCAAGATAATCCCATACATCTTTATTAATCGGCCATAGATCTTTTTCTGACATCATCTCACGCAGCACTTCGACAGTAGGGAGTGTCGGGGCGCCATATTCCGGATTAAATCCGTCAACGCGGCTGCCACGAGGAGAAGCCGTATTCTCGTAATGCTGCATAGGATTTACCTGCTTGTATGGACTCCCGTCATGAACGCCATCACATTCTGACTGCATCTGATACCCGCGAGTGCCATCAATCCTAGCCAAGAGTTCCGGTGTACCTGTCACTTCGCTGCTTTCGTTTGATGCCACATAGTAAGCGAGTGAAGGATGATTACGTATTCGCTTGACTGTAGATTCCACATTGTCAAGATAATTGCCACGGTCAACAGGATGCTTAGTGTCACCTGTCAGCCAGAATTCCTGCCATACCAGTATACCCATTTCATCACACAAGCGGAAAAAGTAATCGGACTCAGCGATTCCTCCACCCCACATACGCAATAAATTTATTCCGGCTTGACGTGTATAACGGAGTTCCGCATACGTACGTTCACAGGATGTGCGGAGCATTCCCTCTGGTATCCAGTTAGAACCTCGTATGAACAGACGTTTCCCATTTACATAAAACACTCTTGAGCCATCAGGTGTATTACAATCTGATGTAATATGACGTATGCCGAAACGTGTCGAAACAGAGTCGCTTATACATCCGTCAACTTCTACTGTCAGTCTCAAATCGTACATATTCTGTTCCCCTTTGTTCACAGGCCACCATAACCGTGGATTGTCAATTCTCAACTGAGGAAAATCTTCCGACGTAAAACTCACTATTTTTTCTTCGCCACGATGAACGCTTAGAGTCTTCTCAAATTTTATATTCTCGCCTAAAATTTCCCCGCGCACAGTGCAGGTGATTGGAGCATATCCTGATGTCGAATTTATTACTTCAACAGATACAGTTTCGTCAGCGATATCACATAATGGCACATTCAGAGATGAACGGACAAATGGATGACGTAATGCAATCGTACCTGTCGTAAAGAGTGATATATCACGCCATATCCCCGTATTGCGGTCTCGTATTCCATCCATAAACGAGAAGTCCCATCCCACAGACATTAGCATTGTCGTGTTAAGCCCAATGTCCCCATTTCCTCCGTTACGGAATTCTCCCGGAGCACCCCAACTTTTAGGGTCCTTACTTCCTGGAGCATCTACCGGATGTACTTTTACAGCGATAACATTGGACTCCCCAGGACGAATGAAATCCGTAACGTTCACAAAACGCTGCATGAACATCCCCTTTGAAGTGTCTGCCAATCGTCCGTTAATCCATATTTCCGCACGATAATTGATGCCATCAGCCTGAAGCCAAACAATCTTGCCTCGATAAGTTTCCGGGACATCAAATTCTGTTCTGAACCAATATGTATAGAAATCATTCCCTGTTTGAGCGATATCAGGAATCAGCCCTGACTCAATCTTATTATTAAGACCATAATACGGCTCAGGATATACATTGTTATGCACAAGCGATGTCAGTACCGTACCTGGCACGACAGCCTCCATCCAGTCTTCAGAACTAAATTCAGTTGTCGAAATCTGGCTCCCAGAAGCATTAACATCCGAAACCCGTTTCATAACCCATAGCACATTGCCATCATGAATGGCATTGGAACGGAGCACTATTTCAGCTCGGACTGCAGCAGCCCCGAAATTAACTAACAATATAACCGTTAGAAACGCTGACAAAGACCATTTGTGACTCATGATTTTGAATATAAAGTTTTTCAAAAAAATTCAAGGTTGTATTTCTCAATTGCAAAAGTAGCTTAACGGTCTGTTATAATGGAACCCTTATGTCCCATTAAATGGAAATTTCATCTCAAATACAATTCGTGTACACCTGAAACTTCCTTTGCCAGGCATTTATACCTGTTACAATTATGCAAAATCCTTTGGTAGCACGCCGTACTGCTTAAGAAAACATTTTGTGAAATATGACGACGTATTAAATCCTACCATATAACAAATCTCATTGATACGATATTCTTTTTCTTTAAGAAGCTCAGCTGCTTTTTTCAGGCGTTCCACTCTCAAATACTCTTTAGGCGTAAGGTCGAGAACTCCTTCCACTTTTCTATAAAAAGTAGAACGGCTCATATTAAAACTTTCTGCCATATCATCAATGTTAAAATCTTGATTGGAAATATTCGCCTGTATAATCATCCTAAGTTTTTTTATAAACTCCTCATCTGCCTTTGACAAAGCCATAGTGCTTACTTCCGCATAGTATGAATTAGCGAATTCCCGCCTTAATTTTTCACGATTATCTATAAGATTGGATACAACAGCCAGAAGATATTCAGGTGAAAACGGTTTTTCAATATAGGAATCCGCACCAAGTTCCATGCCAGTAATCTTAGACTGCACATTGGTTTTTGCGGTAAGCAACACCACTGGGATATGACTTGAACCAATGTCAGACTTTATTGCCTTACAAAGTTCAAAACCATCCATTTCAGGCATAATCACATCACTTATGACCAAATTTACAAAATTTGCATTTATCACCTCAAGTGCATCTTTACCATTAGCTGCCGTATATACTTTAAACTGCGAAACAAGCTGACGCCTGATAAAATCACGCATCTCATCATTATCTTCTACGACCAGGACAGTGTGGCATCTGCTTTTATCTGAATTTTTGTGGTTGGTCTCATATCCGTTATCCCCGCTTTGGGCACTACGCTCCATTGCTTCTGATTCTCTATCATTATCACCCAAGAGTATCGTATCATTCTGTTCCATCGGGAGAGAAAGTTGAAAGATATTACATTCCATCGACACCCCCATGCGGAGAGACCCGCTATGCAGTTCAGCAAGAGACCGCGACAGAGCAAGTCCGATACCTGTTCCGGTGGTTACCTGACCGGTAGCTGACTCATCAAGCCGCACAAATGGCCTGAATATCTTTTCTCTCACGTCTAAAGGAATTACAACCCCATCATTTTCAGTAATTAGCTTAAATTCTTTTTTATCATGGTCAAGTTCAAGCCTTATGTGCAAATATGTATCGGCATACTTTATACCATTATTAAACAGGTTGCTTAATATCTTGATGAATGCCTCACGATTCACGTGTGCTAATATTCGTTCCTCTGATATTTCAAGTGTAAAATCCAGACATTTGTCACGAGCGGCAGTGCGAAATCTCGTATAAGTCTCTCGGACAATCTCCGAAACATCACAACGGCAAAAATTCAAGCTATACCCCTGACTCTCGACTCTTCTGAAATCAAGTAACTGGTTAGTCAAGCTGAGAAGTCTATCTGTATTCCTGCTCATGATGTTAAGGTCATCATGGGTTTCTGCATCGATATCATTCCGTCGCAATATACTCTCAAGCGGACCTTTTATCAGTGTCAGAGGGGTACGTATCTCATGAGCTACATTCGTAAAAAAATCTATTTTTGCCTTATATATCTCAGTTTCTTTTTCTCTTTCGAATTTTTCCAACTGAGTACTTCTGATCCTCTCACTGCGACGCTTGAAATATCGGAATATCATCACCACCACGGCTAAAAGCACAATAATATAAACCATATATGCCCAGGCTGTCAGATAAAAAGGAGGTCTGATACGCACATATAACAAATACTCAGAAGCCTCATTATCCTCATCATTTGTAAGCATTTTCATTCGGAAACGATACTTACCGTGGCTTAGATTGGAATACGTCACTATAGGACTCTCTCCAAGTTCTATCCAATCCGCATCAAACCCATCAAGACGATACAATAGCTTCTTAATCCCTGATTGCTGAAAATCAAGGGCTCCGATACGGAACGAAAAAGAGTTTTGATTAGCACTGAGTGTGATACTGTCTGAGTAGGTTATACTTTTTTCCAACGGAGAATTCTTATCAAAGGGATACACCTCCTTATTAAACAGCATAAAATCAAATATCGCCAATGGAGTTTGAACCGGCTGCTCATCAAATGTCTCAGGATTAAACACAACAAAACCTTCCAAACTACCAAGGTATATGTCTCCTTTCAAATCCCGTAGAGCAGAACGATAATTGAACTGATTGCACAATAACCCATCGGACGTAGTGTACACATTTGTTTCTCCACTATCAGAATCAAACCTAATGAGCCCTGAATTGGATGTCAGCCACAGATGGCCCTTATTGTCATCAATTATCTGATATACTACATCTGTCGGAAGTCCGTTTGAAGTATTGTAATTCGTAAAACTATCTGATGCCGGCTCATAACGGCAACATCCTCCCCCTTCAGTTGTAAGCCATATATTTCTATCAGAATCTTCATACACACTAAGCACTTTATTACTCGGCAGACTCTGTGGGTCAGACTCATTATTTACATAGTTTTTCCATGCACGCTCATTTATTTTGTAACAATATGCACCGTTGACATAGGTGGCAAGCCATATATTTCCATTTGAATCCTCTCGTATATCATATACAAATTTACCAGCCAGTTCATCTACATGTTCAAAAGTTGCGGTCGAAGATTTATACTTCATAAGACCGAACATCGTACCGATAAACACATCTCCTGTCGTGGTCTGACAAATGGCAAAAATACTATTGTCAATCAGTGCATCAGAACTGTCATCCTGCTCAAATGTACGCACTATGCGACCTGTAGCCGGCTCTATAATCTTAAGCCCTTTGGAAAACGTTCCTACCCAAAGATAACCATCTACCATACATAGGCTCTGTATGTTGGTAAATCCGGAGCTCGGGGTGAAAAAACTAAACACTTTGGTATCCGGATTAAACTTGTTTAATCCACCATCTTCAGTTCCAATCCATATCATACCGGCATCATCACGGCAGAACTCTCTTATACGTTTACCATGTAGTTCGGCATCAGAGCCTACCGGATAATATTTTTCAAAGTGTGTATATGATTTAGGCAAAAAATTAACCCCTCCGAAATATGTTCCTACCCATATTCCCCCTTCACTGTCTTCATATAAAGCATATACCGCATTATCAGATAGAGCATACGGATCATTTCGGTCCATCTGGTTCAAATGCTTGTATTTACCATTACGCAGATTATAGATATAGATTCCGGACTCAGCTCCAATCCATAATTCTTCATTTGAGTGCACCATAAGTTCTCGACCAAACACCGCTTCCCCTGACTCATCACGGCTCAATAATGAAGTCCGATTGCCAGTTGTAAGATTCAGGCTTTGAATACCATTATGTATTGAACTAATATATAATCGATTATACGGGCCATTAACTATTTTCATAATTACATCACCCCTAAACGTTTCAGTACCATCAATCGGAGATACATATGGATGAATCGTCTTCATATCGTCATCCGAATAATACAGACCACCTCCATACAGACCTATCCACATACGCCCAGATTTATCAGCTACAAAAGATTGTACATTTGTAGTAAATCCATCCGGCTTATGACAAATCAACTTGCCTTCAGTCTGGTCATAACAATATAAACCTTCAGTCTCTACAGCAAACCATATGCGTCCACGCCCATCATCACCTATTGTTGTAACTGTATGTTCGATTGAAATATCTTTACCTATTACATGTGATATTGAAAAAAATGTCTCTTGCTCCGGATAATACACATATAAACCATCATCGGTCCCAACCCATATATGCTTTTGAGCATCCTCATAGAGACATTTGATTATGTTATTACCGATACTATACGGTTTATCACGCTCACGATGAAAATTTCGTATAGACATGCCATCGTACCTACATAATCCCCATTTTGTTCCGAACCACATAAATCCTTTACTATCTTGGAGGATAGTGTTCACAGTGGTCTGAGGTAGCCCGTCAGAGATACTTAAATTTCTAAAATAATAATTTTCGGCTTGTATATACAGCCCGCAAAGTGCATGTATAAGGAATACTAAAATAATATTTCTTCTCTCCATTTTTGTCACTATTTTTGAGAAGTAAATTTACTCTTATATTACCGGATTTAATAGAAAATCTGATTCATTTATCATCACTTTTATCTCATTATCCCCCTCTCAAGGACCGAAGCCATGGTATAACTATTGAAATCGCACGTTCAGAACATCCATATAAGTCTCAACCGCCCCTGAATATGTACCTGGGACAAACACGTCATTTATCGCCACATCCCCACTACTGCAATCATCACGACTGAGCGTAAAGAAAAATACCTTATTGTCACCCTCGACCGGGAGACCAAGACTACCATGCAGATAATATCGTCTGTCTGTCGGAATACCGGCATCCGACAATATTTTCCCGGCGGCGTCACGTAACTGGTCCGGTATAATGAAATGTAACTTATCTCCGTTATCACAATTCAATGCTGTTCCACACACAGCTTTGATACAATCCCAACATGCAAGAGGTGTAAAATACACATAAATGATATGATCTGTGACATAACTATGGAAAGAAACTTTGTTACCATTCACATCTGATAGCATTACCGTATTTGTGTCCACATGCCGTCCCTGGTTCGTATAGATATATTCAATCATGTCTATAAAATCACTCTTAAGTTCATCTACCTTTAGCGAATCAACGTTCTCTCCATCTATTATCGATACCTCACTATTCCGTGATATGGTTTCGCATCCTGTATGAATGAACAAAAAGATTACTATAACACTATTCCGCAATATATTTGAAAAGTCTCTCATATGTTATAACAGTTAATATATAATGTGACAATTCATCTACCATTCAACATCAAAGATTCAAACCGCCCATCAAAAGCGGAACTCCTTTTGCAAAGTTAATTCATTTTACGAATATATCCAATCCCAAGCCTATCGCAACCATGACAACCACATTGGATGGTGCAACTTAATTCTTCAACACATCATCCATAACCGATTTAGGCACCATTTATAGCGAAGGGCTGAAAAAACGTGACTTCATTATATTCCGTCGGGGCATTTCTCCATTATCGCTAAAGCGATGTAAAAACGGACCGATTGACTCAGTATTGACACGAACCGTGACTGAAGTGATTTGATGACGGACGAACTTATGACCGAGGTGGCGCAGGAATATATAAAGCAGATGGGGCTGACCAATACCCCGTACATAGTGGTACGACATTTTGACTCATCGATGAAATCGCTTTGCTCCGCAAAGAACGTGCATCCGCACTGTCATATCGTTTTCAGCAGAGTTGACTATGACGGAAAGATTCTGACGCAGACCACCAACTTCAAGAAGAATGAGCGCGTCTGCAAGGCTCTCAATCTGAAACATCGTCTCACGCAGGGCAAGAGCAAACTTAATACAGATGTTTCAAAACTGCGGGGAAAAGACCCCAAACGACACTAATAACAACGCCACCGAGAGAAACATGAACCTCGGTAGCAATTATTGACTGGGAAATTATGTTTTTCAGCATAATATGCTCATAATCTCAGAATTTATTATTAACTTTACTGTCACAGACCGCCTCGCAGACCACGCCAATAGGGTGAGGTCTGTCCGCCCTCCGGTCTGGGGTTAAGCAGGGTGGGATGTAGTGAAAACACTAATGGTCGTATTTAGATACTTATAATTCTTAATTGGAGGGTATAAGATACAAACACATCACCATATGGAAATTGATATAATGTCTTTTATAAAAAAATCTTTTCAAAAACAGCCAAAGTGGTTCGGAATGAGCAATGGATCCGATTGCATTACGTTTAACAAACTTTCCGATTCTGACAGAAGAATAATTCGTAAAAATTTTAATATATCCATAAACGAAGAAATACTATTACTTCGTGATACAGGCTTTTGGAATAATAAAGACCAAGGAACCGTCATCACAGAGAGAGGGTTATATATCATTTCTGACAATGATCATCCTGAAGATGAGTTTGTCATCGAATGGACTGGTTTCAGCTCTGTTGTATATAAAGAGCTTGTTTTTTATTTCTGCAATGGGGAAGATGTTGTAGCGCAATTGGACAAAGATTTGTTGATGAAGTGCGATGACAACCATGTTTCAAGGAGAGCTTCAAGTATTTGTTTATTTCTAACTAAAATCGCAGAAACTCAGGAACCAGATCTCAGTCCTCTTGATCTTATTGAGCAAGGGAAGTTGGAAGAAGCTGAAATCTTAGCTGATTCTATAATCCAATCACAACCGCTGGATTTACATGGCTATTTTTACAAGGGTCGAACCATATACATTGAACAGAGCCAAGCTAATGAAGTGGATGACGCACGAGTGAGAGAGGCTATAAACGCTATGGATTCAGCACTGGAATGTGCTGAATCTGGAGATAGCATGAATAGTACCATATATCGCAACAAGGCATTTTTATATGAATTGATAGGAGAAACTTACAATGCAAGGAATTGTTATGTCAATAGCCTTGAGACTTCTGATAATCCACAGGATGATCTGAATAGCATAGCCAATACCGAAGAAGAAATGAAGGAAATATGGGAGGATTACATAAATATATACGATTACGCGGATCGTAAATTTTGTATGGTTTTGCATGATAATGAAATCGGGGGATGCGCAATAGGAGGGATTGATGTGTTCAGATCATCGAATGTTCCTGCGGCATTCAGATTTCCATTTGGACATCCCTATCCCAATCAGTTATACATTGCACACCCATACAATATTGGTCTTTACGTACCATATGATAAATCAGAGGATATTTTCTTTGCCGATAAAGTTAATGAATTATGCTATCTTTTAGAATGCCTCGGAGCAGAGACCATTGAAATCTCCACAGTTAGGGGTAAAAGAGTCAAGGAGATGAGCAACTCCGCAAAGACTCTAACAGGTTCAGCTGAGATCAAACTTTTTTCGGCAAATGGACAATCTTCACAAAGTAAGGAAACAAATAACAGTTCTGATTGCAATTCAACCAGGACACTTACGATCCGTCTTGATCCAATGAATAAACCATATCTTCCAGAGAACCTTATTTGGTATGCCGAGCAACCCCAATGGCAGCGTCTTGTAGAGCAAAGACTTAAAAATAATATTCTAGAATACTCCGAGAGCATACAATCTTCTGAAACGCGATTCACAAGTATTAACGAAGTTTCAGACATTGAAATTTCCGCCAAATATATTTGGACTAAAGTAAATGCCAATGTGCAAGGCAATTTTGAATCTCAATTCAAAACATCAACGGAAACGGAGTGGAACATCCATGTGCTATTCAGGTCTATAAAAGACTTCAAAGAGCCAACCGGGATAGTAGGTGAAAGTGCCCATAGGCAACAGTTGCTGACCGCTGAGGAGAAGGAGTATATTGATGAATACAAATTCTGCCTTGAGGAAGATGGCGTAATTTCTCCAAAAGAAGAGAGAATGCTTGATCGTTTGCGTTTACGATTAGGTATTACCGATGAAAGAGCAAAGGAACTTGTCAAAGAGTTGAAGCCTTCTTATACTCCTGCAGAATTGGAATTTATTAACGAGATAAAATTATGCCTTGAAGAAGATGGAAGGATAACAGAAAAAGACCTTAGAATCCTTTTTCGCATGGCATCTCGTATGGGAATTTCCTCAGAAAGAGCTGAACAATTACGTCTGCAAATCGAACAGGAATAAATACTGTGATGAATTATATTTCTTGAATTATATGCTACTTACTTGAAAAATATAAGTCTCACAATAACAACATTGTGAAGGCATCCCTTTTTATGTATACCTACATTATCTCTTTACTTCTCTCTTAAAAGTCTTAGCGTGGCGACCCGGCGAAATTTTCTTTCGGCATGGCGAAAGCGACAAGCCGATGAGGCTGAGGTCACCACATTTTTGAGGCTCGAATATAGTTAAAGTTTGGGGGTGAGAGGCTGTGGTGTGGGGTTGAATGTGCTTGAATGGATTTGGATGAATTTGAAAGATGTGTTGATTATCAGCGTATTAAGTCGCAACAAGAAAAGATATGTGCTTATGCCGACACATATAACAATCAATATTTCAGCGCGTTAGCGTGGGTGTGGTGACTTTTGTGGTGACTCGGAGGGGTGTAGTTGAATAAAAGACCGCCAACTCATTGAGAATTAGCGGTCTTTTGTGGTGCCACCAGGAATCGAACCGGGGACACAAGGATTTTCAGTCCTTTGCTCTACCAACTGAGCTATGGCACCATCATTATTGCATTTGAAAGCTGCCTTTCTTGTTTTGCGTTGCAAAGGTAGGAAGTTTTATTGGACTTTGCAAATTTTTCACAAAGTATTTTTGTGCATTTTGCAAAAATCAGATTAGAAAATATCTATTCTGAGATACTCCAACCGCAATTCAGCCCACGTCCTCCTCATTTATACACCTAAATACCAACACCTTACACGAGACTCAGTTTACTTTACCCTATCAGCCCGCCTGACTCCGGAAATTTTAATTATTTTCTTTATTAACTTATCCACGTCAGCCGTACTGCCCACAAGAACTCCAAGGTCACAGCTGAACACCTCCTTATCCGCCTCGATATTCAGCTTACGGATATCAATATCGAGCGTATTTGAAATCATACGGGTAAGCTCCGACAGTATACCGTGGCGGTCAATACCCTCAATACGGATATTTGCCATAAACTTCCCTGCCACTTCATCCCACTTCGTAGCAAGTATGCGCGAACCGTAGCTTGCCTTGAGCACTTGTGCACGCGGACACGTGAGAGCATGCACCTCCACCTCATTATTATCATTGATAAATCCCATGACCTCATCACCGGGAATGGGACGACAACAATCAGCAAAAGTAAAATTTCGCTCCTTGTCATTGAACTTCAACACATAAGTTTTCTTTGTGTTAATTTTTCCGCTGACACTCGGCGTCAAAGATTCATCCGATGACAATCTGTTCTGCCTGGAAGCTTTGTCGCCTCCAAAACCAAGCCGAAACAAGCGAGAGACAAGAGATCGAGCTCCCTTCGATGTATTCACATTAAGATAATCATCTATGGAAACTTCACCGGAACCAAGCTTCTGGAACAATTCCTCACGGCTCGCCACCTGATAGGTCCCGAAAATCTTGGTCATCACATTATTATTTAATATGATATCATTCTGTACCAGGAAGTCATCAAAAATCTTCTTCCCTTTTTCCATCACAGGCATCTGCACCCGTCGGAGCTCCTTTCGGAGGCGCGTCTTCGCCTTAGCCGTGGCAAGAAAATTCATCCATTCAGGCTTCGGGCTCTGCGACTGCGAAGTCAGCACCTCCACCTGGTCGCCGGAATTAAGCTTCTGTGACAGCGGAACAAGCTTATGATTCACTTTCCCCGCAATACAGTGGACACCTATCTCCGAGTGCAGCGTGAAAGCCACATCAAGCACCGTAGCCCCCGCCGGAAGGGTCAGCAATTCTCCTTTAGGAGTAAACACCACAATCTCCGATGCGAACAGATTAAGCTTCAACGTATCCAGAAAGTCTATAGCATTAGGAGTCGGATCATCAAGAATATCCTTTATGGTCTTAAGCCACACATTGAGCTCTTTCTCCTCCTCGCTCTCTCCTATCTTATATTTCCAATGCGCCGCAAATCCCTTTTCCGCTATCTCGTCCATGCGCCGGCTTCTTATCTGCACCTCTACCCAATTACCGTCGGGCCCCATTAGCGTGACATGCAACGCCTGATATCCGTTCGCCTTAGGATTTGCTATCCAGTCACGAGTCCGGTCAGGGTGCGGGCGATACAAATCAGTCAGAGACGAGTATATCTTATAGCACATCTCCTTTTCCGACACATCCTTAGGGGTGTCAAATATAATTCGCATGGCATACAGGTCATATACCTCCTCAAACGGTATATGCTTATTCTCCATCTTCCGCCATATCGAATACACGGATTTCAACCGAGCCTTTGCCTCGTATTCGACACCTATCGAGTCAAGGCGCTTAAGTATCGGTGTGGCAAAATCATTATATACCATTTCTCGCCGTTCCTCACTCTGCCTTATCAGTTTTGACAGACGCTCGTACTCAGCAGGATGCTCGTACTTGAAACTCAAATCCTCGAGTTCAGTCTTGATTGCGAACAGACCGAGGCGATGAGCCAACGGCGCATAGATATACAGAGTCTCGCCGGCAATCTTATACTGCTTATTGGGAGCCATCGACCCGAGTGTGCGCATATTGTGGAGCCTGTCAGCCATCTTTATCAGCACCACCCGTATATCCTCGCTCATGGTAAGCAGCAGCTTACGGAAATTCTCCGCCTGAGCCGACGCCTTATCACCAAATATACCGCCTGATATTTTTGTCAGTCCCTCGACTATCTGCGCGATTTTCTTGCCGAAATGCTGTTCAATATCAGCCACCGTATACTCCGTGTCCTCAACCACATCATGCAGCAAAGCCGCACATATCGAAGTTGACCCGAGACCTATTTCCTGCGACGCAATCTTAGCCACCGCAATGGGATGCAATATGTATGGCTCGCCCGAACGTCTGCGCACCCCTTTGTGCGCCTCCTTGGCAAAACGGAATGCCCGCTCTATTATTTCCACTTTTTTCCTGTGGTTGCTCGCGAGGTATCCCTCCAGGAGTTCTTCGAACTGTGATTCTATCAATCTGTCCTCTGCTTCGGGGGTCATGTTATATTGCTCCATTACTACTATATGGTAAGATTTAAGTTACAGGTACTTCTCATTATATGCCAGCTTGACGTCGTTGACCATCTGCTTTATGCGCTGCTCCTCTGACTTGGGACAAATCAGAAGCACATCACCGGTATCGGCTATGATATAATCCTTAAGCCCGTGTACCACCACCAGTTTGTCATCCTTGACCGCAAAGATATTGCCTGTCGAGTCATAGGTAAGCGACTTACAGTCATGTATCACATTCGCGTCGATGTTCTTGGGTGAATTATCATAAAGCGCACTCCAGGTACCGAGGTCATTCCAGCCGAAGCTGACACACTCCACATAAACATTGTCAGCCTTCTCCATCACGGCATAGTCAATCGAGTTGGCGGGACACGCCGGGAAATTCTGTTCTATAAACGCCCGCTCGGCATCAGTGCCGAAACTCAGCTCTCCCTTGTCAAACAATGTCGTGAGATCCGAATCATACTTATGCAACGCTTCTATAATCGACGACGCTTTCCATAGGAATATACCGGAATTCCAGAAAAACTCGCCTGACTCAAGGAACACAGTGGCAAGCTCCTTGTTAGGCTTTTCCGTGAAAGTCTTCACCTTCAATATGCCGGGTTCAGCCTCCTGACCTATCTGTATATACCCGTAACCGGTCTCAGGTCTCACGGGAGTAATCCCGAGGGTCAGCAAAGCATCATTACGCTCCACAAAGTCAAACCCCTTCGACACACACTCCTCGAATAGATTTTCGTTAGTTATCAGATGGTCGCTCGGAGTCACTATCATCGAAGCCTCCGGGTCTATGGCTGATATATGGTAAGCAGCCCATGCTATACATGGAGCCGTATTACGGCGTGCAGGTTCAAGCAGGATATTCGATTCCGATATATCAGGCAACTGCTCGCGTATCAAATGTGCGTATTTCTCATTTGTCACCACCACGATGTTCTCCTTCGGAACTATCGGGAGTATGCGGTCATAGGACATCTGGAGAAGTGAACGCCCGGTACCCAGAAAGTCGATAAACTGCTTGGGGCGGTTTTCACGGGAATAAGGCCAGAAGCGGCTGCCAACTCCGCCGCACATGATGACACAATATCTATGAGATGACATATCAAGATAGAGTTTAAGTATTACTAATTTAAATATATATTGGGGTGCTAAGATACGAAATTTAGAGCCTTATGTCAATAGTTGGACTCCAAAAAAGCTCCGCACCCGGAATTTTTATTTTATCTTTTCCGCAGGAAGACTGCGTGAGGAGATGAATCCCGACAGGAACCCTATTATCCCGACCACCAATGCCACCGCCACCACATCAGCAATATCAAGACGGCACGGATAAGCGTCAATCGACATCTGGCTATGGTCGCCGCCGAGTGATATGAGCCCGAATTGCTGCTGAAGCACACACAGCACCACTCCTAAAATTATCCCGACCACCCCGCCGGCGGCAGCTATGAGTATCCCCTCGTCAAGAAATATACGTCGCAGCATACCCTCCGTAGCCCCCATGCAGCGCAGTATCTGCAGATTCCCCTCCTTCTCGATTATAAGCATCGACATGGTCGAAAGTATATTGAACGACGCCATGACAAGCACAAACACCAGCATCAGGAATGTTATCCATTTCTCAATCGCTATCATTCTGAACGAATCCGATTGCTGCCTCAGGCGGTCTGCTACCAGATACGAGTCGCCAAGTGCCGACTGTATACTCCCAATCATCTTATCCGCATCAGCCCCAGGCTCCAGAGCGACCTCCACCGCACTCCCTTCCGTCGAATAGTCCAGCAAATCCCTTGCCACCGACAGCGGCATATACAGCATATCGTTGTCAAACTCAGCCTGATTTGTCTGATACACAGCACTGACCACAAGTGTATCCGTGCGGAAAGCCGCCATCGGAAAAGCCGGATTAATCCTCCCGAGTCTGCGCGGTACAGTCACAAGGAGCTGACATTCAGGATTCGGGCGCGCACCGAGTTTTATGGCAGTACCGACACTCAGAGCCGCATATCCGTGCCCCATTGCGTCGGCTCCATCCATCATCTCGCCGTCTATCACGAGATTGCCTACTTCCGACAGCTCCGAATACCCCTCCGGAACGCCTCTCACCACCGTTGGAGCCTGCGCCCCGTCAAATATAGCCAGAGCCTCATCCTCCACAGTCACCGCAACGCGTCTCACCCCGGGCATCCCCCCTATCACTTCAGCAAGCGAGTCGGCATTTGAAATCACCTTACCTCTCGCAGGTGTCACCTTCACATCCGGGTCCACCAGTGAGAGCCGTTCGAGCGCAAGGTCTGAAAAACCGTTAAACACCGAAAGCACACACACCATGGCCATAGCTGCAACTGCGATACCCGCCATAGAAATCAGCGATATCACATTTACGGCAGTATGACTTTTCTTTGCAAGAAGATAGCGTAGGGCTATGCGCAGTGACAGCATAGTGCGGGGAGCATGTTGGTACAAATCCGAGGATTCAATGTTTTATTTGTCAAGCAGCTTGTCTATATTCTCTATATAATCCAGCGAATCATCGAGATAGAATGCGAGTTCCGGGCACTTGCGCAGCTGGAAGCGCACCTTCTGGGCAAGCTCATAGCGTATAGTCTTGGCGCTGTTGCGTATGCTCTCGAGCAGTTCCTGAGACTTTTCCGACGGGAATATTGACAGATACACTTTGGCAACGCTAAGGTCAGGCGACACCCTGACTATGCTTACCGACACAAGTGTCCCGTGGGTCTTGGCTGTCTGCTGACGAAAGATTTCACTAAGCTCCTTCTGAAGGAGACGGGATATTTTGGCTTGTCGTGTTGTTTCCATAACTTTTACTGAATTAAAATTGATGTGGAACTGTTTCTACATTGAAAACGTCCACCGACTTACAATGTTCTGCCACGCATCCGGGCAATGTACGACAAAGGGGGTGAGCCGGATGGCAACACCCCTTTTATCCTGATTATCGCATCAAGCCCTGTCAGTCGATGATGTCAAATCCTGTATACTTGCGCAGACATTCGGGCACCACGATGCCGTCAGGTGTCTGATTGTTTTCCAGAATGGCTGCCACGATTCGGGGCAATGCAAGCGCAGAGCCGTTGAGCGTATGGCAGAGATGGGTCTTCTTGTCCTCTCCACGGTAGCGGCACTTCAGACGGTTTGCCTGATAGGTCTCGAAGTTGGATACCGACGAAACCTCGAGCCATCTGCCCTGGGCGGCGGAGTAAACCTCGAAGTCAAAGGTTATTGACGAGGTGAAGCTCATGTCTCCGCCACACAGACGGAGTATGTGCCATGGCAACCCGAGTTTTTCCACGAGTCCCTGCACATGGTCCTTCATCTCTTCAAGCGCGGCGTATGAATTCTCCGGCTTCTCGATGCGCACTATCTCCACCTTGTCAAACTGGTGCAGACGGTTAAGGCCGCGCACATCCTTGCCATAGGAGCCTGCCTCGCGGCGGAAGCAAGCCGAGTATGCGCAGTTCTTTATCGGAAGCTGCTCGCCGGGGATAATGACGTCACGATAGAGATTGGTGACAGGCACCTCGGCTGTAGGGATTAGATAGAGCTTATCTTCGTTGATAAGATACATCTGCCCCTCCTTGTCGGGAAGCTGACCTGTGCCATAGCCCGATGCCTCGTTCACCACATAAGGCGGCTGTATTTCGAGGTAACCGGCCTTCCCTGCCTCATCGAGGAAAAACTGTATCAATGCGCGCTGCAGACGGGCTCCCTTGCCGATATACACCGGAAAACCGGGACCGGTTATCTTCACCCCAAGGTCAAAGTTGATAAGATTGTACTTCTTGGCGAGCTCCCAGTGAGGTAGCGCATCGGCGGGCAACTCCGGCATCTTACCTCCGGTCTTTTCCACCACGTTGTCCTCCGCGCTCTTCCCTTCGGGCACAGCGTCGCATGGCACGTTGGGCATCCCGAGGAGTATGTCACGGATAGCATTCTCGGTCACGGTCAGACGATCGGCTATCTCCTTCTGCTCCGCCTTGATTTCAGCCACCTTCTTTTTTGCCTCGTTTGCCTCATCAGCTCTCCCCTCCTTCATAAGTTTGCCTATTGAGTCGGCATACTTCTTGAGTTCGGCTGACAGATTGTCATTCTGAAACTGAAGGCTTCGGCGCTCGTCATCAAAGTCTATCACATCGTTTACACCCTGTTTGCCGTCAAAACCTTTCACGGCGAGACGGGCTATCACCCGTTCGGGATCCTCTTTTATCTGTTGTAGCGTAAGCATTTCTTTCTGTATCTTTTCTGAATTATATTGTATCCTTAATTATTGAGGAGCTCCTTGACCTTTGCCGATATGGCCTTGCCGTCGGCTTTTCCCGCAAGAGCCTTTGATGCCACGCCCATTACCTTGCCCATCTCCTTTGGCGAGGTCGCACCCACCTGGGCTATGATTTTCTTCAGTTCTCCGGTGAGTTCCTCGTCGGTTAGCTGCTTGGGGAGATACTCCTCTATCACCGCAGCCTCGGCAAGTTCATTGTCCCTTAGCTCCATGCGGTTCTGCTCGTCATAAATCTGTGCTGTCTCGCGGCGCTGCTTTGCCATCTTGGCAAGAATCTTTGTGGCAGCCTCGTCCGAGAGTGTTCCGTCGCCACCCTTGGCTGTCTTGGCTTCCAGAAACTCTTTTTTGATGCCGCGAAGGGTCTCAAGACGCACTTTCTCGCGGGCAAGCATAGCGGCTTTGATGTCTGCCGAGATTTTATCAAACAAGTCCATATCTTTTATTATATGTGTTTAGAGCCACAAATTTACATATAAATTTGATTATATAACGAAACTTCCCCGCCATTTTTCACATCTGGCGGGGAAGTATACGTTTTTCAATGACTCGCCGTACGGTTCTGCGGCATGAAAAAATCACAGGTCATCCTCTACTTGAGGAGACGGGTACAATACGAGCCCGACTATGAGTATCACGGTCGCTACATTGCCGATTGACTCCTTAATCACGGAGTCATCCGTCACTGAAACCGTTATCATACCTGCAATCCACGCCAGTGACGGCACTATGTCAAGCAACTTGTTACGGCTGATTTCATAGAAGATGGATGACAGCTTTCCGTGTTCCATCACACACATTATTGATGATATGATAAACAGAACGACGAGTAGCGCCATTGATATTTCTATCGCCAGCGAATCGGGCATTAATGACATGTATATAAGCAGCACCCACCCGAGGGCAAATGCAATCTTGCTGACCATTATGGACGAGGATAAATAAGATCTAATCATACCGAGTTATATTTTATGGTGTTATAAATTTTTTAAGCTGGAAGCTTCGGGGTTGTTTTCATTGCAAAAATACAATAATCGCATTCCGATTCCAAATTATTTTACTATAAGTAACTCTGAAAAATTAATTTATACTATATGCGGGATTTATTCAGAGGCGGAATCGAGGACTGAAGAGGGAGTTTATAGATATAAACGACCGATGAAGAACTTGATTCTGACCGGAATAAAACCGCAGAGAGTATAAAAGATCATCCATAGGTGTTACTTATGTCCATTATATCGTTTAATTTTGAAGAGTTACTTAAATACTTTTAGAATTCCCGGCTCCGCATCTCTCGACGCTAAGCCGGGGGATATAGTTACACATTTTTTGAGAATATTCGTTATCTGTACGCAAGTGTCCGCTAATAGTTCTCTGACCAATACAAGTAGCTATATACGGCGACCGAGAACGCAGCATAAAGATTTTCCTTCTCTATGTCAAGGAGTTCGCTACTGTTAGCGACGATTGCTATGTATTCATTAGTAAAATCCACTACACTTTGAAAACCGGAATCGCCAATGCTCTCCATACCGTCAAGATAGAGCTTCATGATTTGGTCTGCCACAGTGCTGTCTGATGTGATGACAAAGTTGTAATCATCTTCGTAAATCGATGCCGCGCTTTCATTGTAATAGTTCACAAATTCATCTGAGTCAAGCACAGCCATTTCCAATGCTGACAACTGGTAAGCCTCCTCGGCGGGAGCAACCGGAGTGTCTAATTCGAGTCCAAAAGGCATGATAACATCCCCTCCTTGATTCCTGAGTATATCCAATGCCCCATTATGAATCACCCCGAGATCCTCTATTGAGACTGCATAGTATGGCAGGTTTAGACATCCCACATACGCTGTTCCTTCCTCCGAAGCTCGACTGGATTCGATATCACCCTTTATTGAACAATAGGCACTTGTGACCTCTGGTATTGATGGTGCTTCTATTCCGCCACAGCCGGTCAGCTTTTTCCATTCATTATACGAACTTGAAATACCACCGGCTGCGCCACCGATAAAACCACCGATTCCTTTTCCTGCCGAGGCACCGCCTCCACCAAAAAAACTGCCGATAAACGAGCCTATTTTTGCTCCGATTTTATACCCCTGGTATGCACCTTTGATATCAGCCGATGTTATGCTTGCTCCTCCCCTGGATCCTCGTGAACGGATATTTCCTTGCGAAGCTGTGAAACTATTATTCACATCTTGAATCTCACCTATAATCTTTGATGTTTCCAATTGTTCTCCTTCGCGGTAAGGCAAGTTCTTCGGCTCGTCTTCAGCAGAGCAAGATACTAACAGGAATCCAATAAATAATGCGGCGGGTACTAATAGATTTTTCATTACTAAAATTATCTTATCGGGCTTCCTTCTTGATTATCCATTTGCCGCATGGAAGCCCGGTTCTGACGGCAATGGATTGGATTAAACAAACTTAAGGTTTCTCTGTGATGAGAGCGTTTTTATATTGTGTCCGGATTACAATTTTCTGATTGATTTACTGAATGAATGTGGATGTATATTCCGTACCATCCTCGGTAATGCAGGTCAGGGTATAGATTCCGCTTTCACTTGTGAATGACATTGAGAGATTATCGGATGTTACAACTCCACACCACATCTCTCCCGTTTCTTCGGATTCCACCGTAACACATAGTGTATTATAAAATGGTGACGGCAAGAAAGCAAGGATACCATTACTGACACTGTA
Source organism: uncultured Duncaniella sp. (assembly GCA_958352885.1). GTDB lineage: Bacteria > Bacteroidota > Bacteroidia > Bacteroidales > Muribaculaceae > Duncaniella. The sequence goes on along the minus strand of CATWQI010000010.1, from coordinate 93,195 downwards.
TTCTATAATACTACCGGTATCACGTGGCTTAGTGTTACCAGGAACATTAGTTTTTTTAATACAATTATCCGCATTAACATTACCGGGAGTAAGCAATGTCCCTGATAATAGGACTGAAATTAATATTGTTTTTAGTCTCATAATTTTTATTGTTTTTTGTTTTCACTGGCAAAATTAGAGCGGATTTTTTGAGTGTGCAAGGCTTTTTAAAGATTGTTCATCCCTTCATAAACCACTGATTTACAAATAAATACCACAATGAACAATCAATAAAAAATGTTCATCAATTTCAGTCATATTCTATCGGCATTTATCGTATCATTGAACACGCCCGAAAGAATTAACTTTTAATCACAAATAAGTTAAATTATGTTATATGCGCAATTTTTGGTATTATTTCTGCAGATAATACTAAGCGTTAAGATTATTCCGACTAAGTAACTCTGAAAAATTAATTTATACTATATGCGGGATTTATTCAGAGGCGGAATCGAGGACTGAAGAGGGAGTTTATAGATATAAACGACCGATGAAGAACTTGATTCTGACCGGAATAAAACCGCAGAGAGTATAAAAGATCATCCATAGGTGTTACTTATGTCCATTATATCGTTTAATTTTGAAGAGTTACTTAAATTCCACATCTTTAATTTTAATCCAAAAATATTTGGAATCCGGATTATTATGTCATAATTTTGCATATAACCGTCATCTCACCCGGACGACACATATTTAATATAGACCTATACCCACCTATTTTATATTATTAAATGAGAGCGATAATATTCATCATAGTATTTATTTCTATTTCATCAGCCGTATTTTGCGGTTGCAGCAGTGGAAATAGCGAAACCGGCAGACGGATCGAAACGGCTGTACGGGTCATGGATACAAGTCCCGACTCCGCCTTGAAAATTCTTGACTCGATAGACCCTTCCAGCATTAAATCCGAGAAACTGTTCGCCCGCTACGCTCTATACCTGACACAGGCAAGGCACAAGAATTATATCGATGAGACTTCAGACTCTTTAATCTCCATTGCCTCGGCTTATTACGATGACCATAAATCCGCCAGCCAATATGAACGGATGCTGGCGCACTATTATCAGGGAATACTTCTCACGAATGCGCACAAGTATGCCCCAGCAATAACCAATCTGCTAAAAGCCGAAAATATTGCAGAATCACTAAATCAGCCACTCTGGCTCGGACGCTCCCAAGCAGGGATTGCAAAGGTATACAGCTATATTTTTTCTTTTTCTGAAGCTGTGAAATATGACAGTCTTGCCTGTGTAACGTTCAAAAATTATGGCGACTCCGTAAATCTACGCCATCAAAAATTAGATCTTGCCTACTCTCTTAACAATGCCTACCGCAGTGCTGAATCTTTGCCAATAGCAACTAAACTCCTCTCTGATGCAAAACATAGTGGTGACACATTATTCATGTGTTATACATATGAACTTATCGCTTATATTCATTACAGTTTAAATAATTATTACGAAGCAGCAAATTATTATCGTAAATACATCGAATTATCGCCGGAGAGATTGACTCCAAAGTTATACTGGCTTTACATAGACGCCCTTTGGTTATCAGGTGAACATGATGCTACAGGCAGACTGATAGACTCCGCCACAGCAAAATTTGGGGAAAAAGCCGACATTCCTTTTAAGGTTTTATATGAGATTGGCGACATCAACAGAGCCTATCATCAGTTAAATCGAATTTATGAGGAAACCGATTCCGCCCTTGAGGAAATAATCCTTCAGAACGTACATAAATCCGTGGACGAACACCGCATATATGAGCTCAAAGAGATGGAGCTTACCCACGAGAATGACATGACGAAAATAACCGCTCTGATATTTGTCATTATATTCATTGGCGTAGCGGTGTTCATTTTCATACACCATAGCCGCCGGGAGCGGAAGCGGAACAACGAACAGATTATGTCCCTCGCAAACGAACTGGAATCAGTCCTTAGCGAGAGGGGCGCGAACAACTCCGTACAGGACGATATCAACGCTACGGCAGCCAATCATCATGCCGCTGCTCCGCAATTTTCAATTTCACGCAGACACCTCGACACAATCAGAGTGCTTTGCGAGACTTATTACGAATCAAACCAGAAAGAATCAATCAAAAGCAAGACCGCTCGGGATGCCGAGCGGGAGATTAAGGACTTCGTGAGCACCCCGGATTTCCACTCTTTCCTGGAACATCTTGCCGACAGTGAAAACAACGGTATCATGTGCCGCTTCCGGAAACAGATGCCCGAACTCACTGACAAGGAATACCACATATTCGTCTGCTCGGCGCTGAGGCTGCCGGTGCCGGTCATTCTAATGTTCTTTGACCTGAACCGCAACACGCTATACACAACACGCAGACGAATGCGCCAAAAAATATCCGACTCCCGCCCAACCGACGAACGTGAATTCCTTAGCTATCTCTGACCGACACAACCAATTAATGCCATCTTATTAAATGAGAGCGATAATATTCATCATAGTATTTATTTCTATTTCATCAGCCGTATTTTGCGGTTGCAGCAGTGGAAATAGCGAAACCGGCAGACGGATCGAAACGGCTGTACGGGTCATGGATACAAGTCCCGACTCCGCCTTGAAAATTCTTGACTCGATAGACCCTTCCAGCATTAAATCCGAGAAACTGTTCGCCCGCTACGCTCTATACCTGACACAGGCAAGGCACAAGAATTATATCGATGAGACTTCAGACTCTTTAATCTCCATTGCCTCGGCTTATTACGATGACCATAAATCCGCCAGCCAATATGAACGGATGCTGGCGCACTATTATCAGGGAATACTTCTCACGAATGCGCACAAGTATGCCCCAGCAATAACCAATCTGCTAAAAGCCGAAAATATTGCAGAATCACTAAATCAGCCACTCTGGCTCGGACGCTCTCAATCTGGAATTGCTAAAGTTTACGGCAATATTTTTGCTTATTCTGAAACTGTAAAATATGACAGCCTTGCCTGCGTTGCCTTTCGTAATGCGAGAGACACAATCAATCTGAGATACAAAGAATTACATCTCGCCAATTCTCTTAACAACGCACAACGTTACAACGATGCGTTAAAAATCTCAGATAATATACTCGATGATACCACCATTCGTTCTGACACTTTTTTCATGGGAGAAGCATATGATATTATGGGGCATAGCTACCACCGCCTCAAGGATTATTCGAAAGCATTGGACTGCTATGATAAACATCTTGCTCTGCTTCCGCAAAATTCCACTCCTCGTACATATTTGCTCTACATAGACGCTTTGTGGGAAAGCGGTAATCATAATAAGGCTTTGGCATATATTGATACTGCAAAGACAAAATACAGCGATTATGTAGAATTACCGGATAAGTTACTATATACAATGGGAGATTACAAAAGTGCATATCTCCAACTATTAAACATATATAACGAAACTGATTCCGTGCTGGGGGAAATAATCCTTCAGAACGTACATAACTCCGTGGACGAACACCATCGTGAAGTAATTAAGAAGATGGAACTTATCCATCAGAATGACGTAATGAAGATTACCGCTCTTATGCTACTTATTCTAATAGGTGGAATAGCAGTATCTCTTTTCATCTGGCATAGTCGCCGTGAGCGGAAGCGGAACAACGAACAGATTATGTCGCTCGCAAACGAACTGGAATCAGTCCTTAGCGAGAGGGGCGCGAACAACTCCGTACAGGACGATATCAACGCTACGGCAGCCAATCATCATGCCGCTGCTCCGCAATTTTCAATTTCACGCAGACACCTCGACACAATCAGAGTGCTTTGCGAGACTTATTACGAATCAAACCAGAAAGAATCAATCAAAAGCAAGACCGCTCGGGATGCCGAGCGGGAGATTAAGGACTTCGTGAGCACCCCGGATTTCCACTCTTTCCTGGAACATCTTGCCGACAGTGAAAACAACGGTATCATGTGCCGCTTCCGGAAACAGATGCCCGAACTCACTGACAAGGAATACCACATATTCGTCTGCTCGGCGCTGAGGCTGCCGGTGCCGGTCATTCTAATGTTCTTTGACCTGAACCGCAACACGCTATACACAACACGCAGACGAATGCGCCAAAAAATATCCGACTCCCAACCAACCGACGAACGTGAATTCCTATCATTTCTATAACCCCCCGCTTTCTCTCTGACGGGACATCACGGAAAAACCGATTTGTAATAATTGACTAAGGCGGGGCATAGCAATATACGTCCCCGCCTTATTACTTGAAGCTGTTACAACTTCCGATAATATTCGCAATATCTATGAGCCTACGGAATAATCTAAACTCTGTCCAATGCCTGCTCAATATCCGCAAGTATGTCATCTATGTGTTCTGTGCCTATACTTAAGCGCACGGTAGAAGGTTTGATATGCTGAGCCTCAAGCTCCTCCGGTGACAGCTGCGAATGTGTGGTAGTGTAAGGATGTATGACCAGGCTCTTGACGTCAGCCACATTGGCAAGGAGGGAGAATATCTCCAACGCGTCGATGAAGCGCCATGCCTCTTCCTGTCCGCCTTTGATTTCAAATGTGAATATGCTGCCACCCCCTTTAGGGAACAATTTGCCGTAAAGCTCGTTGTCGGGATGAGTCGGAAGTGACGGATGATTGACCTTGGCAACCTTAGGATGCTTTGCAAGGAAATCCACCACTTTCAACGCATTCTCAACATGGCGTTCTATACGCAGCGACAATGTCTCGACCCCTTGCAGCAATATAAACGCATTAAAGGGAGAAATGGCAGCCCCTGTGTCACGGAGAAGCACCGCGCGGATACGTGTTACGAATGCCGCCGGACCTGCCACATCGGCAAATACTGCCCCATGATAACTCGGGTCGGGCTTGGCAAGCGTGGGAAACTTGTCGGCATTCGCTTTCCAGTCAAAACTGCCACCGTCCACTATCACACCACCGAGACTTGTACCGTGACCGCCGAGAAACTTTGTAGCCGAGTGCACCACCACATCGGCACCATGCTCCAGCGGACGTATCAGATAAGGAGTCCCGAATGTATTGTCAACTATCAATGGGATGTTGTGACGGTGAGCAATCTCCGCCAGCGCATCTATATCGGTAACATCCGAATTTGGATTGCCGAACGTCTCGACAAACAGCGCCTTGGTATTGGGACGTATAGCGCCCTCCACCGCATCAAAGTCCCTCACATTGACAAATGTCGACTCTATACCTCTCGGGGCAAAAGTATGGCTTATCAGATTATATGAACCTCCGTACAGATTGTCGGCAGCCACAATATGGTCACCGGACTGAAGGATATTCTCAAGTGCGTACGCAATGGCAGCCGCACCGCTCGCCACAGCAAGTCCGGCTACACCTCCTTCGAGCGCAGCCACCCTCTCCTCAAGCACGCCCTGAGTGGAATTGGTAAGCCTGCCGTAGATATTGCCGGCATCACGCAGACCGAATCGGTCAGCGGCATGCTGCGAGTCACGGAACACGTATGACGTGGTCTGATAGATGGGTACTGCCCGCGCATCGGTAGCCGAATCGGGGGTTTCCTGTCCTACGTGAAGCTGAAGAGTCTCGAAATGTAGTTTTTTGTTTGCCATAATTGTATGATGTTTTTTTGATTAATAATCTAATTGACATTGCAAAATTACAGCGAGGAAAAATATACTCCAAGAACATTGATAATTTCGGAAAATATTCCTAATTTTGCACATCAGACGATATTAATTTTCTACAAACAGAGATAACAACGCTGCGTTTGCAGAATTTTATTCTATTCACTTATCATGGCAACCGAAATTGACAATACCGACCTCGACATCCTGCGTAACCTGCAGGACAATTCCCGGCTGACAACAAAGGAACTTGCCTCCCTCGTACACCTCTCATCCACACCCACTTTCGAACGGGTAAAGCGGCTGGAACGTGAAGGATACATAAAAAAATACATGGCGGTCCTCGATGCCGAAAAACTGAATTGCGGCTTCGTGGCATTCTGCTACATAAAAATGAAGCAACACACCTACGAAAACGGCATGCGTATCATGGAAGCCGTACAGGGAATAAACGAAATCGCCGAATGCTACAACATATCCGGCGATTACGACTTCCTTCTGAAAATATATGTTGAGGACATGAAGTCCTATCAGAAATTCATCCTCCGTATTCTCGGCGACCTCGACTGCATAGGCTCCCTGAGCAGCTCCTTCGTGCTCGGAGAGGTAAAAAACTCCCACACCATACCTGTCAAGTCAACTGTCAATTGAATAGAATGCATCCGGTATATGCTCCAGCGTATATTTCATCGGATTCCCTATCACAAGTATGATGTCAAGCTGCGGGTCATGCGGAATGTCGTATGCCCGGACATAAGCGTCTGCCGCCCGGACCATCCGGCTGCGCTTACGGCTGTCAACGGCATCAGCCGCATCCTTAAAGTCAGTCGAGCGGGTTTTCACCTCCACAAAGCATATCGACGAATCCTTCATGGCTATGATATCAATCTCCATATTCCCGATTCGCACATTCTCACCCATTATGGCATAGCCTTGGGCAAGAAGATAGTCCCGTGCCACCTTCTCGCCCCATTTTCCGGTTTCATTATGCTCTGCCATGACATCATCCTTAGCCCTCAGTCATCAATGAAATACTCATCCTCATCAAGCATTTTGCCGCCCCAGTCCTCATCGTCATCGAAGCCTTCGTCATCAATCTCGTCATACTCGTCACCACCTTCAGGCGCAGGCACATTCTCGAATATGAACTCATCTTCCTCACGCACACGATGGTGACCGTCAAGCGGACGGTGGGTAATAGGATTGACATCGATGCGGTTGCGCTCATCGGTAATCTCACCCCACAGCATATCCTTGAGCGTGGCAATGCCAAGACCGGTCACAGCGGATATGAACACATGCGGCACCCCTTCGGGAAGTGTCTGCTCAATCTCAGCCATAAGTTCATCATCAAGCATGTCGCTCTTTGACACGGCAAGCACTCTGGGCTTGTCGGCAAGCTGCGGGTTGAACTGTTCGAGCTCTCCGACAAGAATGTCATATTGCGCCTTAATGTCGTCGGCATCAGCCGGAACCATGAAAAGTAGCACCGCATTGCGTTCTATGTGACGCAGGAAACGCAATCCGAGCCCCTTCCCTTCACTCGCACCCTCGATGATACCGGGGATATCAGCCATCACAAACGACTTGTCGCCTCGATACTCTACGATACCGAGCTGAGGCTCCATTGTGGTAAAAGGATAATCGGCTATCTTAGGGCGCGCAGCCGAAATAGCGGAAAGAAGCGTTGACTTTCCGGCATTCGGGAAACCGACCAGACCCACATCCGCAAGCAGTTTCAATTCAAGAATAATGGACTTTTCAATGGCAGGCTCGCCGGGCTGCGCATACCTGGGCGTACGGTTGGTTGCGCTCTTGAAATGCCAGTTGCCAAGACCGCCGCGACCGCCGCGGAGCAACTTGACCTCCTCGCCATCATAAGTCACCTCACACAGAAACTCACCGGTCTCCGCATCAAACACCACAGTGCCGCACGGAACCTCCACTATCACATCCTCGCCATCCTTGCCGAACGAACGACCTCCGGAGCCGCTCTGTCCGTTACCGGCAAATATATGCCTGCGATAACGCAATGGGAGCAAAGTCCACATATGGCTGTTGCCACGTAAAATGATATGGCCTCCGCGTCCACCGTCACCTCCGTCAGGTCCCCCTTTCGGTATATATTTCGCACGATAAAAATGCCTTGAACCGGCACCACCCTTGCCTGAACGGCAAAGAACCTTTACATAGTCTATGAAATTGGAATCAGCCATGACGGGATGATATTTTTGATGATTATACTTATTGATAAGTAACTCTGAAAAATTAATTTATACTATATGCGGGATTTATTCAGAGGCGGAATCGAGGACTGAAGAGGGAGTTTATAGATATAAACGACCGATGAAGAACTTGATTCTGACCGGAATAAAACCGCAGAGAGTATAAAAGATCATCCATAGGAGTTACTTATGTCCATTATATCGTTTAATTTTGAAGAGTTACTTACTTTATAAACAACCGACAACCGCAAATGGTCAGCCGTCGATTGTCAGCCGGACATGCCTCATCAGTTCCTGGGCATGCTTGAAGTCGGCGGGCGAACCTATGTCAATCCAGGTCCCGTTAATCGGGAAAAAGGTCACACGCCTGCCGGAGGCAATAGCATTTTCTATAAGGTCGGTCGCATCGACACGCTCCTCCGGGTTAAGAGAACGGAGCAACTCATTGGAGAATATATAGATACCGGCATTCGCATAATAGGAATACGACGGTTTTTCCTCAAGAGCCATCACATCAGTGCCGTCAGTGCTCAGTATGGCATACGGCACAGACACGTTGTAGGACACTGCAGCGATTGTGATATCAGCCTCACATGACTGATGCCACAGATACATATCCTCAAACGATACAGTGGTGAGCAAATCGGAATTCATCACTATCGTGCAACCCTCCGCCGGCAGTTTGACCAGCGAAGCCGACCCGATAGTGCCGAGAGGTTTCGTCTCACGCACACATTTCACGTTCACACCGCCCACCGGCTTGGAGAAATGCTCCTCAAGCTGTTCGGCCATATAGTTGACTGTAACAGACACATCCTCTACACCGACACCTGCAAGAGCTTCAATATTATAGTCTATTATGGCCTTGTCACCTATCTTAAGCAAAGGTTTTGGGGTAGTGAGAGTCATGGGACGCAGACGTTCCCCCTTCCCCCCAGCCATAAGTATGGCACTGACAGGAAGTATCGTTTTTGTCCTGCGGGTATCTATAACTCGCTTCACACGCCCCTCCTCGTCAAGCAGCGGGATGAGACGAATCCCTCGCTTTCGCATATCCCTCAAAGCGTCGACATCCACATCGTTCTCAAGCAACCTGCAGAATTCCCTGTGCATGGCCTCTGTGACAGGAGCCTCCATCGGAACACCGCGAAGCAGCGCCCGGCGCACATCCCCGTCTGTGAGAGTACCGGTCATAACACCGTCACCATCCGTGACAAGTAATGTCATTACCTGTCCTGAAAGCGAATTCAAACGCTCCAGAGCATCCAATATCGATGCTTCCTGTCTTATAAGATGCTTATCCATAGGATTATTATTTATTTTCAGCCATAAGCAGCTCGGTGATATGCCAGTCAAGCGGAGTGTCCAAATCCACCGATCGCATCCTCGGCATTTCATAGGGTATACGACATGGAAACTCACCTAACGGCATCTTACGTATTGAATCGGGATTAATCACATACACGGCACCGTTGTACTGCCATGTCCTTGGAGCATCCTGACGCCTTGTGTACCGCCCGTCCCCCTTCGACACCGCAAGAGTACCGTCTGACCGGGTTTCAAAACAATCATAGTAGGGATTACAGGCAGATTCCGTCACCGATACTACCATGTCGACATCAGGAGTATAGAGTCTCAGGCACCCTTCCACATCCTCCACAGTGCGCATAGGCGACGTCGGCTGGAGCAGCACCACCTTGTCATATTCAATCCCCTTGCCATCAGCATACCTCATCGCATCGAGTATCACCTCACGCGACCCCACCGTATCGCCCCCAAGCTCGTCAGGACGGCGGTACTCCACCTTAAGACCTGTCATTTCAGCCACCTCACGGATTTCGTCATCGTCAGTCGACACTATCACATGGTCATCCTGACCAAGCGCCCTTGCCACGTCAATGGAATAGTGTATCAACGGGCGACCGCACAATTCTTTAATATTCTTGCGAGGTATCCCCTTGCTGCCTCCACGGGCAGGGATTATATATAAGGTGGTGTTATCGGTCATAAAATTTCTTTACTCTGAGCGTTTCTATCGGAGTCTCGGCTATCGATTTCACTATTTTACCCAGCGTGTCGGGCTGGTAATACGGATTTTCACTCTCCCTGGCAAGTTTCTGCCCGTCAGGGCTAAGGGCAAACCGTATCGCATCCGCAATCTCCTCCTTGCTGTCACCGCAGTGTATCACACTTTTGCCACACAGCCTCCCGCGCTGCCGCATCCCGATGTCGACCGTGGGTATATTCATTGACGGAACCTCCACGATTCCGCTCGACGAATTGCCCACCACAGCGCTGACATATTTCAGTGCTGACAGATAGCGCTTCTTCCCGAGTGACGGAATCACTGCCACTCTGCCCGGATTCCTCTTCCCATAATCCTCTATAAGTCCGATTATCACACGTCCGCGCGAATCATTGTTAGGATACGTTATCACCACGTGCGAGTCCTGAAATCCGTCAAGTGCGGCAAGCAAGGCTTTGCAGTGCTCCGCCACATCCCCGTCGTCGAGCGTTGCCGGATGATACGTCACGAGCAGACTCCCTTTAGGGAGTTCAAGCCCGATAGAGGCTTCCAGCTCATCTTGTGGCAAAAGCTCCTCCTGCTTGATGTTGTAGACCCCTATCGCCCCGGTGTTCACCACCCTTTCTGGCGCTTCACCCATGGCTATCACCCTGCAGCGATACTCTTCGGTAGCCGTAAGGTGCAGAGCCGCCATCTTGGTGATGGCATGACGGATGGAGTCATCTATCGCCCCCTCCGATATTTCACCACCGGCGATGTGGACTATCGGGATTCTAAGCATCAATGCCGCCGTGGCTGTCGCAAGCATCTCGAAACGGTCGCCAAGTATGACTATCAAATCAGGCTTAAGCTCACTCAGAGCGGATGCCATTCCTGTCATACATTCCGCCATCGCCCCGACCGCACCCTGTGGTGTATCGGTGGAATCGCTCATCCGCACCATCACCGGGTCAAAACCGTCGGCTATAATCTCGTCAACAGTATTGCCATACCGGGGCGAAAGGTGCATATTGGTAGCAAGCACCGTCACTTCACAGTCGGGTCTGGCAGCAAGGGCCTTCGCTATTCCACTCAACAGTCCCCAGTCAGCCCGTGTGCCCGTCGCTATGGCGATTCTCCTCATCGTTCCCCGAATATATCTGTTCCTATTCTGACCATGTTGCTCCCCTCGTCCACCGCAATGCGCCAGTCATGGCTCATACCCATGCTGACCACAGTGAAACCCTCCTTTCCGGCAAACACGGTCCCCCTCAATTTGTCAAATGTCTCACGGATGCGATGGAAATCCTCTCGGATACGGGACTCGTCATCGACATTCGACGCCATTCCCATCACTCCGGCTATCTCCACCCCTTCAAGCTCATTGACAAATTCCGGAGTCACCAGCGCACATAGCTCTTCAGGAGAAAAGCCGAACTTTGTCTCCTCCTCGGCTACATGCAGCTGAAGCAACACATTTACCTTGCGTCCCGCCCTGCGCGCCTCGGCATCAATCAGCCGCAGCAGCTTCTCGGAATCAACGCTCTGGATAAACGAAACATATGGAATTATCTGGCGCACCTTATTGGTCTGGAGATGCCCGATGAAGTGCCAATCGATATCTGCCGGAAGCGTATTTGCCTTCTCGACAAATTCATTGGCACGGCTTTCGCCGAACACTCTCTGCCCTTCGTCGTACGCCTCTCGCAGCGCCTCCACAGGGTGGAATTTCGACACAGCCACAAGCTCCACCCCCTCAGGGATAGAGTCGCGCAACCTCCTCAGATTCTCTCTTACCGCCATATTCCTTATTAATATCGTTTACTCCTGAGGCTTATTGTCTTCACCGCTGAGGTCTGCGTCATACACATCCATGATGAGAGTTTCCTGGATTGTATTGATTTCAAAGTCAGCCATGGTGCCTTTCATCCCCTCCATGAAGTTGTCGTAAGCCTCCTTGAAACTATCGGCTGACACCAGTATCTGGGATATCGATTTCTTCTCGACAGCAGTTTTCTCGTCAAGCGTGATGAACGCCACCTTTACGAGATACCACTTATCCCCTACTTTCTCACGGAATATCTCTGCAATCTTTGTACGCTTGACAGCCGAAATGGAATAGTCGCTTGTGTAGTGCGCTATCTCTTCCGAGATACGGGCCTCTGCCTCTGTGAACGAAAGAGCGTCAACCATATATGCTTCAGTGACTTTCTTCACTGCGCCATTATCCATTGTTTTGTCATAGCGGACCTTAGTCTCAAACCATTGTGCCATATTGTATCTATTTTTTGAGTGTTCGTTAATTAATCTCAGTCAGGGGACATATATTTGAGACCCCATCTAAATTACACTACAAAATTACTAAAAATAATGGATTTCGTCACAAATTTATCCTTTTGTATAGTTTCTATGCCTTTTTTTCATTAATTTTGCATTGTTAAGCAACTTCCCTAAACACACTCCCTGTCTGTTTTTAATAATAAGTTGTTCAACCTGGCTAATCGCAGCTGTGATTTGCATTGCATAATCCACTATTTTAATAAACCAAACATTAACCACAAAATTTTAAATCCTATGTATCAGCGTCAACTTTCATTCGGAGAGGCTGTGAAATTAGCAGTCACCACTAACTATTGCAACTTTAACGGTCGTTCTTCTCGTTCCGAGTATTGGTGGTTTGCACTCGCTTTGTTTATTCTCAGCGCTATTATCCGAGTTATCTTCGGCATGGACACTACAGGTCAGATTGTTTCAGGCATAGTTAACATAGCCCTATTACTCCCCTCACTTGGAGTAGCCGTTCGCCGAATGCACGACATTGGCAAATCCGGATGGTGGGTACTTATCAACCTCATCCCCCTTGTCGGTCTGATTATCTTTATCGTATGGACAGTCAAGGATAGCCAGCCAACCCCCAACCAGTACGGTCCCGTTCCCAACCTCGCTCAGCGTTAATAACCGCTTAAAAAACTCATAAACGGACGCTTCCGCCCTCGGACGGGGGCGTCCATTATTAGAGGGTGTTTTCATATTTTTAAAGTAAAAAAAGGAGCTACTGAATGACCTCAGGAACACTTGACAAGGACAGGATAACCAACCCGGGGATGTGGAATCTTCTGCTGCGCATCGGTCCGCGGGACCTACACATGGCAGCTTACTCCATCGTCGAGGAAAATTCCTTGATTTATCGACGATTCCAGCTCGACAGCGACCCCGATAAATTCCTGCGCAGCCTTGAGGAGATAATATACGACAACCCGATTTTCCTTAACGACTTCCGCCGCATTTACTGCGTGGTGCAGACCCACGCCCTTTTAGTCATACCATCGGCATACAGCAGCGAGGACGACCGTGAAGCGATTTTCAAAGCTGCCAATCCCGAATTCGAGGGACAAATCATGTCCGAGAAAACAGGCACACGCAACGCCACCATCATGGCAGGAGTGGAAAATCACCTCATGGGATTTATCCGCCGTACCTTCCACAATGCTGTGGTCTGCTCCCACCTCTCATCGCTCACCCGCTTCTTTTCGGCGAAAGCAGGAAAGGGTAACAATATGAAAATGCTTGCCAACTTGCGCGAATCATCGGTAGATGTAATCATAATGCAGGGGGGCACACTGATGCAGGCAAACACATTTTCCTTCTCCGACCCAATGGACGCTGTATATTACTTGCTCGCCTGCAGACACCGCATCGGTCTTGACCCTCACAATGACGAACTGTTACTCGCCGGTGACTCCTCCATCCGGGAAAAGGTAATCACCGTATTGCGCAATTACCTGGCACGGGTAATGCCTGCCATATTCCCTCCACAGATGTTTAAATCCGGCAAGGATGCCATGCTGGTTCCGTTTGACTTAATCGTTACACCATTATTATGCGAATAATCCGAGGAAAATATGGTCGCAGACGCTTCAGCGTTCCGACCAATATCACGGCTCGTCCAACCACTGATTTTGCCCGTGAGAACATTTTTAATGTCATTGACAACCTCATCGACCTTGAAGGGACATCCTGTCTCGACCTTTTTGCCGGCACAGGAGCCATATCATTCGAACTTCTTTCAAGGGGAGCCGCATCCGTAACAGCCGTAGAGAAGTCCGCCACACAGGCACGATTCATAGCCAAGGTTGCCAAAGAGCTCGGCGACACAAATCTTCGCCTTCTCCGCACAGATGCCCTGCGCTATATCGGCGATGCCACCACCTCCTACGATTTCATTTTTGCTGACCCGCCTTACGACCTCGACGGGTTTGGCGAAATTCCAGGGAAAGTTCTGGAATCAAAACTTCTGCATCCGGGCAGCATATTCATCATAGAGCACTCTAAGGCTTACGATTTTTCATCGCTGCCCCATTTTGAGCAGCACCGCAGCTATGGCTCTGTAAACTTCTCCATATTTATAATTCCGGAGTAGCACCTTCCACCTCCCACTTTCAGACAAGTCTTGGGCAACTATCCTTCACAACCATTCTCCCTGATAGCTTTGCTATTCTGCACGGCAGCCCTACTATTGCCGTTGGCAGGCAGATGTGCTACACACGGGTCTATGTTATCGACAGGCAAATGGGTGAAAATACATGTTGACTCATCAGCCATATATAAGATAGATCACCCGACATTGAAAGAATATGGATTCGACAATCCCGATAAAGTATATCTTTATGGCTACGGCAGTGTTGAGAATGCCCACAGTCTCGATTCGGCTCCATCCGACCTTCCGGCATTGCCAATCATGCGCACATCTGACGGAATAATCTTTTATGGAGAGGGGGACATGCGTGTGCTACCGGCGTCATCCAACACTCCGGGGCTTCCGATTCGGAACTATTACAGCCGCGGCTCATATTATTTCCTCTCTGACGTAAAACCTTCTGTCATCCCGGAAATCGAGACTTTGACCTACACCCCGGCTGCCGGTGCCACCCCGCTCTCATCACATATACATATTGATTTCCGCAAGCCTGAAGAATTTAATGTCCACAACGCCGGTGTGTTCTTTTATTCCGTCGACCTTTCGCAAGGGATCGTAAAAAAATACAACTTCCCAATTACAGACTATGACTCAGGCGGCTACTTCGGATTCCGCTATGCAGGACGTACAACCGAAACCGGCAAAAAAATCGGAATTTCCCTCTCATCCGATGTAAGGACAGGCTCATTCACTCTTTCTGCCCTTCCCAGAATATCAGACGAGAACACCCTTTACAACATATCGTCCAAGGCTTTCTCAGCAACACCGGTATCAAATACCATCAAAGGATTCACCGCCAAATTTTTCTCACCCGGCACAAACGACTTCGATTTTCTTGCTGTCGATTATCTCTATTATACATACAACCGAAGAAACATATTCCGCGCACCTGGCATACGCATGGAGTTTTACAACACCACTGCCACACCTACTCTGTCTATTTCTGGTGCCCCGGCTGATTTGACACTTTGGGATGTCACCTCTCCCCGCTCTCCAATATCTCTGATTCCGGAAATCGACCCTATCACCGGCAATGCATTAGCATCGCTCGCCACTTCTGGCGGGGCTTCACGTATCTACGCCTTCAGCCCGGCAGCTCAATTGCCGGTTCCATCATTCTCAGGTGAAGCAACCGACCCTGCACTCCACACCTTGGGAGATATAGACTTTCTAATAGTCACAGTTCCCGCCTACCATGAGGAAGCATTGCGACTTGCCCAAGCCCACAAGGATTTTCAGGGCATTAAAGCAACCGTTGTCAACCAGGAGGACATATTCAACGAATTCTCATCAGGAGCACCTCATCCCAATGCCATACGCAAATTCGCCGGAATGCTGTACCGACAATCCGGCAAACCGCTCAGGTACCTTCTTCTTCTCGGATGCGGTACATACGACAACCGTCGTATCACCATTAAGGATGACATCGACTATCTAATCACTTACGAAGTAGAGCATCTCGACAATGCCGCATCCAACGCCAAAGACTATTGCAGCGACCAATATTTCGGCATGTTCACCGACCGCATACCCGACAATCTTGGCTCAACCATGATTCCGGTCAGTATCGGAGTCGGACGAATCCCGGCGCTCAACATTTCTGAAGTCCGCGACTATGTGGACAAGTGCATCGCCTATCTCTCCGATCCGACAATCGCCGGCGATTACCACCATGCGCTTCTTATTTCCGACTATGGTGATAACAATGACCACATGATGAACGGAGCCGAATCATCCGCATCGGCAATAAAATCCGTACTCCCCGGAGCCACACTGACCAGACTGTATGAAGCTCTCTACCCTCATACTGACCGCCGCTCCGCCGCCATACAGGATGCCCTGAAGCACAAAGTAGCATCCGGTCCTCGTATAATAAATTACACGGGACATGCCGACATAAATTCCATCGGCTCAAACATAATCCTGAGCACAGCTACTGAAAAGCGACTGAATTACGGCTCTTTCCCCCTCCTTTTCCTCGCCACCTGCCGCACACTCCCAGTCGACAACTCTTACCGTGGCATAGCCTCGCAAATGCTTCTCAAGAGCTCAGGCGCTATCGCGGCGATAGGCTCTGCCCGTGAAGTATATATCAACTACAACCATAATTTCAACGACGAGTTTCTCAGGCAATACTATGGCTCTGCTGAAGGAGACTGTATCGGCGACGTATACCGCAGGACCTATAACGTATCCTCCGATGTGTCCGCACGGCGCATTAACAATCTGTGCTACAATCTTGCCGGAAATCCCGCTCTACCGGTTCACACTCCATCCTACGGTATCAGTATCACCAATCCGGCAACGCCGGCAATATCACTCACACCTCTGACCTCCGCCAAATTGTCAGGAACCATAACAGACGCGGATGGAAAGACTGTGTCTGATTTCAACGGCACCCTTACTTTGCGGCTTTATGCTCCGCCAGCCTCTATAAAATCATACCAACACGTTGGCGGGGACACCCCGGAGCCAATCGAACTCGACGAGTCGCTTCTGACACAATGCCTTGTGAATGTCACTGCCGGCGAATGGAATGCCGAATTATTCCTCCCGGCAACCGCGCCCGAAGGCAAATCCAGGCTCACATGTACAGCCATATCCCCCGAAGCACGCAAACTCGCAGCAGGAACTGTAACCGGAATCAATATATTACCTGCTCCGAAAATTAGTCCCGAGGTTGACAACGTACCACCGGAGATAACACTCTGCCTTGACTCCGGGACATCCTCTGAAAATGTGGAAATCGGGGCATCTCCCTGTCTACATGTAGCCATCTCTGACTCCGGCAGCGGTGTCGACCTCGACCTCCGCACCATAGGCTCTGCACCGTCCGTAATGCTCGACGGCAACAGACGGCTATCGGACGCCACACAACTCTTCACCCCCTCCGACGACAGAGGCGCGACTCTATCCTATAAGCTTTCAGACCTCTCCGACGGAGAACACACCATCTGCGTGACAGCCCGTGACAACGCCGGCAACTCCGCGTCCGAAACCATTACATTCACTGTCATCAATTCCGACACTGACATCTCACTCAGCATTGACAAACCCATCATACGGGAATATGCTGAATTTGACATAAGCCATACTCTCACCTCCACACCTCACACCCGACTCGTGATTCTTGACATGGCAGGCAACACCGTCTTCTCCAAATCAGACGTATCATTCCCATTCCGATGGGATCTTACCGACCTGACAGGCAACAAGGTACCCGACGGCACATACCGTGCTTCAGCAATAGTTAATTCCCACCCCCGTTTCGCCTCTTCGCCCGAAATGACGTTCTCGGTGGTTAAACATTTAACCAAACTCAAAGACCAGTGACAAAGCAAGATTTGAAAATAGTTTTTCTCGGCACTCCCGACTTTGCGGTTGAGAGCCTCCGACAGATAGTTGACAACGGATTTAACGTCGTAGGCGTGGTAACCATGCCCGACAAACCCGCCGGACGAGGACATAAGATGTACCAGTCGCCGGTCAAACTCTTTGCCTTAGAGCATGGATTGCATCTTATGCAACCGGTCCGGCTCAAGGACCAGGAATTTGTGGATGAGCTGCGCTCGCTTGATGCCGACCTGTTTATCGTAATCGCATTCCGTATGCTCCCCGAAGTGGTGTGGACTATGCCCCGGCTCGGCACATTCAATCTGCACGCTTCACTCCTGCCCCGCTATCGCGGAGCCGCCCCAATCAACTGGGCTGTGATAAACGGAGATACCGAGACCGGCGTCACTACCTTTTTCCTGAAACACGAAATCGACACCGGCGATATCATCGCCCAGGAAAAAGTTGAAATCCTCCCGTCTGACAATGTGGGCGACGTCCATGACCGCCTTATGGCACTCGGAGCCAAACTCACGCTCCGCACCATCAACGACATAATCAACGGCACCCTGTCCACCGTATCACAGGACCGGTTGATTGGTGACACCGAGCCCACACCGGCTCCCAAAATTTTTAAGGAAACATGCCGCATTGACTGGAGCAAGGATGCCGTAAGCATCCACAATCTTGTCAGAGGCCTTTCGCCGTACCCGGCAGCATGGAGCACACTTATGGACGGAACCAACGAACTCGGAGCTGTAAAGATTTTCGAAACAGCACTCACCGGCAAACAATCCACCAGTCCCGCCGGTACAGTAGCCATAGAAGGCAACGTAATAACAGTGGCGACAGGAACTGTCGATATCGAAATCCTTA
This sequence comes from uncultured Duncaniella sp., assembly GCA_958352885.1. Taxonomy (GTDB): domain Bacteria; phylum Bacteroidota; class Bacteroidia; order Bacteroidales; family Muribaculaceae; genus Duncaniella. The sequence continues at coordinate 74,643 of CATWQI010000010.1, read as the reverse complement.
GCCTGCAGGCTCCAGGAAAACGCCGCATGCCCACTCAGGACTTCCTGCGTGGCGCCCATTTCACAGACGGGAATCTTACTATGGCATTTTAGAGGGGGATTTACAGCCGTCTAATCATTCCAACACTCAGTATCATCCGCTATCTCCGGAATCGTGGACGACCTGTAAACAGGGTCAATTCCGGCACGGCGCTGTGACACATAATCGCCGAGCAGCCTCACGGCATATTTGCCCAAAGCGAATATAGCCGCGAGGTTGCACAGCGTCATCATAGCCATAGTTATGTCTGCAAACCCCCACACCAAATCAAGGGAAGTGACTCCGCCCACATACACCACTGCCCCCACGAGCAGACGATATAGATTTATAAGCCTGTCGTTATTGCAGATAAACCTGATGTTGGTCTCCCCATAATAGTAATTGGCAATGATACTTGTGAACGCAAAGCAAAATATAGCCACGCAAACGAATATCGAGCCATACTGGTGCCCGCCGCTAAGTTCCGTATCTATGGCCCGCTGTGTGAGCACGATTCCATCATGGCCTTGCCCCCAGACTCCGCTGCACAATATTATAAATGCCGTGGAAGTGCACACAAGCATAGTGTCAGTATAAACACCTAACGACTGTATCAGCCCCTGCTTCACCGGATGGGTCACAGATGCAGTCGCTGCCGCATTTGGGGTCGAGCCTTCACCTGCCTCATTACTGAACAGACCTCGCTTTATACCCATAACCATGGCAGCACCAATAGTGCCGCCGAGAGCCTGCTCCAAGCCAAACGCACTCTTGAATATCATGGAGAATATCTCAGGAATGCGATTGATATTCATGCAAATGATCACTATTGCAAGCAATATATAGGCAATCGCCATCACAGGAACAACTATCTCGCTGAAACGTGACACTCTCTGGACCCCTCCCCATATTATCACAAGCGTAAGGGCTGTCAATATCAGAGCCATCCACTCCTTAGGAAAAGCGAAGCACGCCTCAAAAGCATCAGCCACCGTATTGGACTGCACCGAATTGAAAGCGAATCCGAAAGTCAGGGTGATGAGAACAGCAAACGTAACCGCCCACCATCTCTTGTGCAAGCCCTTCAATATATAATATGCTGGTCCTCCCATAAATGAGTTCTTCCCCTTCACTTTAAAGAGCTGTGCCAGTGTGGACTCGACAAACGCACTGGATGCGCCAAATAGGGCAATGACCCACATCCAGAACACAGCACCCGGACCACCCAGAGCTATAGCCGTTGCCACGCCGGCAAGATTCCCGGTCCCGACACGCGAGGCTATTGACAAAGCAAACGCCTGAAACGAGCTTATCGTCCCGTGGGCAGGTGCGTCATCCTCTCGCTTGTCATTGTCTCTTTTACCTGACTTTACAAGCAGACGAAGCATCTCGCCTGCCATACGGAACTGCACACCACGGGTTACAGCAGTAAAATACACTGCTGCTATGAGAAGAACCGTCACCATGACATAATCGGTAAGCACTCCGCTCACCTTGTCCACTATATCCTGTAAATATATCGAATAGTCTGTTCCCATCAGAACTTTTTAGGATTAAAAGTATATATTCATATTTAAGCAACAAGCGAGTTGCTTATTATCGGCAAATTTAGCATATTTTTTGCTTTTTTTCTGAAAACTCTTGCTTTTACGGATTTTTATCAGTATTTTCGCTATCGAAACCTACGGAGAGCTCCTCCTCTCCGGCAAAACAGCAACAATTATGAATATGGTGGAGGAATTTCTGAGTTATCTGCGGTTAGAGCTTAACTACTCAACCCTGACGGTCGAGGCTTACAGGCGCGACCTTACTCAGTGGGCAGAATTCGCCACAGGCTCCACCTCCGCACCACTTGACCATCTCGCCCCCATGGATGTCACCACTGCCGACCTACGGCAGTGGATAGGTTCATTGGCACGCAACGGGTGCTCACCGCGTACTATAAGGCGTAAAGCATCGGCTCTAAGAGCTTTTTTCAGATTCCTGATGCGAAACCACGGTCTCGCCGTCAACCCCGCATCTGCACTGACACTGCCACGCCAGGCTAAAGAGCTCCCGGTATACATACGTCCCAACGAGACCGCCGAACTGCTTGAGGAATCCCCGGTCGAATCCGGCAACGATTTCACCGAAATCCGTGACCGGCTGATGGTCGAAATGTTCTACACTACCGGCATGCGATGCCAGGAGCTTGTAGACCTCCTCGATGTGAATGTCAACACATCCCGCGGTGAACTAAAGGTGCATGGCAAACGTAATAAGGAAAGAATAATCCCGTTCGGTCCCGAACTGGGACACTCTATCGAAGCATATCGCAGCATGCGTGACTCCGATGCCGGAACAGCAATATGCGCGGCTGACAAGGATGCACCGTTCTTTGTGCGCAAGAATGGAGAACCGATCTACCGGAAACTTGCATACAATGTGGTACACACAGCTCTCACCCTCGGCGGCATTCATGCCACAAGGCTCAGTCCACACGTATTACGCCACTCATGCGCAACCGACATGCTCAACAATGGTGCCCCGCTCAGCTCCGTACAGCAGATATTAGGACATGCGTCACTTGCCTCAACACAAGTGTACACACATATAACATATCGTGAATTAAAACAAAATTATCAACTCGCACATCCCCGTGCACTAAAAAAAGGAGGAAAATATGGACATTAACATCAAAGCTATCCACTTCGACATCTCTGAGAAGCTCAATTCCTTCATCAACAAAAAGATTGACAAACTCGTACGCCGCTATCCGGCCATCAACACTGTAGAGGTTTCTTTGAAAGTGGTTAAACCCGAGACAGCCCTTAACAAACAGGCAATAGTATGCGTCCTCGTTCCTCAGGACAAACTTGTGGCAGACAAGACAGCCGACACGTTTGAAGAAGCTATCGACCTCTCAATCGAAGCCCTCGAAAAACAGCTTGAAAGAATAAAAGACAGATAACATCAAACTCAGAATCATACTGACATAAGTCAAGATAACGAGCCCGGCACCACGAATCATACATTCGACTGGAGCCGGGCTATATTTTTCCGCATAGGGCGCACCCTATCGAGAATATCAGCTGCCGCAATATAGTAGTGCGGACCCGAAATGTCAGACTGCCAACTTTTTCACCTTTACCGGAGGCTCACGATGCTGAACTATCCTGAAGCCTATCTTCGCCACCACAATGCTCATTATCGGAGTCATTATATTAAAAATGCAGCAAGGGAAATAGGCGAGAGTGCTCACGCCAAGCACAGTAGCCTGAGTCACTCCACATGAATTCCACGGTATGAGCACCGAGGTAACTGATATCGAATCCTCCATGGAACGGCTCAACAAGCGTGGCTCAAGACCGAAACGCCGATAAAGCGAGCGGTACATATTGCCGGTAATGATAAGCGACAGATACTGGTCAGCCGTGCTACAGTTCATGGCAAGTCCGCTGCACACTGTAGCCGACACTATGCTTGTGCGACGGCGCAGCGGACGGGTAAACGAATCTGTCAGTTTCGCAAGCATCCCGGTGCCAATCATAGCAGCGCCGAACAGCATGGCGCTCAACACCAGATACACTGTCGGGAGCATTCCGAGTATTCCTCCCGTGCTGACAAGCGTGTCAAGTTCCGGATTACCGGTCGATAGCGAAGACCCGCTCCAAAGAGTCACAAGAGTACCGGAAACAACAGGTTCAAGCCCCTGCTGAAGCACGAAAATACCTACTGCGCCAAGCATCGCAGCCACAAATAGGACTATCAGCGTCGGCACACGCAATATTATCATAGTCAATGTTAGCGCCGGTATCACAAGCGTCCACGGGGTAATATTAAATGTCGAAGACAGGGCATGCAACATCGGAGCCGAATCAGCCGCAACCCCGGAATGCGTGAACATGCCTACAGCAAAGAACACGCAAAGAGCCACTGTCATGGCCGGAACTGTCGTATATGTGAGATAACGTATATGCTCGAACAGCTCCACGCCGGCTGTCGACGACGCTACAACCGTTGTGTCACTCAATGGCGACACCTTATCGCCGAAATACGCTCCGGATATAATCGCTCCTGCTATCCACGGGTCACTGTAGCCCATCACAGCCCCGATCCCCATGAAGGCTACTCCGATAGTGGCGATTGTGGTCCACGAACTTCCGGTCAACACTGAAATCACAGCACACACAGCGCATGTGATAACCAGAAAAAGCCGGGGTGAGAGCAAATCCAATCCATAGTAAATCAGCGTCGGCACCACACCTGAGAGCATCCAAGTTGTCGCAACCATGGCTATGCATATCAGTATCGGCACCGCCGGTAAAATCTGCGAACCGCTTCGCCACAGACCTGTAACCAAACCACGTCTCGTGGCTACTTTGCCTGCAGCCGCAAGGAGCAGTGACATTGCAGAGGATGCAAGGAGAATCCAGGGTCCATACCCCGACACAGCATCAGCTCCGGAAACAATGATTACACCTACCAGTGTAACCAACAGAAAAGCAAGGGGAATTATTGATATAACCAGCGTAGGGTTATTACGTCCACCAAAAAGTTTGAGTCTGTTAATTACCAATTTGCCTTATCGATTTTAGCTTCGCAGACCTATGAGGAAAATCTCCTGCATAGAAGTCTGCCGTATTATTTGAGTTGTACCTGATTTAAACGGACACAAAATTACGAAATTCCAAAATATTATCATATACAGACAATGATATATATAGTTTTTTTGCACATTTTAAGCCTAAATGTGTTAATTTGGTATGACATTAAAATACAATAATTAACATAAATTCACACTATGTTTTAAGTGTGAAATCAGGTTGACGAAATTTAGCTTATTTTCACACTAAACATTAACCCACTATCATGCAACGACTTGCAAATCATACTTCAAATTTATTTTCAGTAATTTAGAAAATTTGGCTTGACAAGATTTTTTCAATAGGCTCAAAATGACTATCTTTGGAATGCTTAAGGCAAAAAATCAAAAATTAGTTAAATAACGACGATGGAACAGACTCTAATCATATTCAAGCCGTCCGCTCTCGGGCGTGCTCTTGTCGGAAAAGTCCTTTCCCGCTTCGAGCAGAAAGGTCTCACCATTACCGGCATGAAGATGATGAAACTCTCCGAAGAGCTTCTGAAAGAGCATTACGCTCACCTCGTTAACAAACCCTTCTTCCCCGCAATCGTGGCTTCCATGACCGCATCACCGGTAATCGTGGCTTGCCTCAAAGGAGTTGAAGCAATCAATGTGGTACGCAGCATGACCGGCACAACAAACGGCAGACAAGCTGCTCCCGGCACTATCCGTGGAGATTTCTCAATGTCAAATCAGGAGAATATCATCCATGCCTCTTCATCGCCCGAGGACGCTCAGGCAGAAATCAAGAGATTCTTCCGTGACGATGAATTATTTGATTATACCCCGGATACTCTACGGTTTATAAACAGCCCCTTGGAGCTCCCGTGACACCAACCTTGAATCTCTCCCAATCACAGACAATAAACCCCTAAAACATCACTCTCCTCTTGCAAGGAACCACGAATTACAAAAAATGACTTTCTTAAAACTCAGTTCAATACTCGCGACAGCTTTTCTGACACTTACCGGCATGTCGGCTCAGGCACAGCTCAAACTACCTGCATCACACGCCAACGAGCACAGCTCTCTTATAGCCAACCAGAAGCCGTCAACCAACCCATTCAAAATAGAGAACAACAACATCCTGCTTCAGGACATCAAAGAACGCGAGGCAAAACTTAATGAAGAAATCTTCGCTGAATTCTGGAACAGCGACCGCGTAAATCCCTACGGGACAGCAGTCACCATTCCTGAGCATCATGACATAGACGTGTCCGAGTACTCCACTCCGACCCCCGGTCACATCACCTCAAACTACGGATACCGTTCACGCTTCGGTCGTATGCACTACGGCATAGACCTCAAGCTGCAAGTCGGCGACACCGTACGCGCCGCCTTCTCTGGAAAAGTCCGTCTGACCAAATATGAAGGCCGTGGATACGGATATTATGTAGTCATACGTCATAACAACGGTCTGGAAACCGTCTATGGACACCTTAGCCGCTTCCTTGTAAAGCCCAACGAATACGTTAAAGCAGGCGAACCGATTGCCCTTGGAGGAAACACAGGTCGTAGTACCGGCGCACACCTTCATTTCGAAACCCGCTATCTCGGTATTCCCATAAACCCGGCGGCAATCATCGACTTCGAGAACAAGGTGCCCCACAAGGATATATTCGCCTTTGACAAACGTACTTACGGCAAGTCGCAGAAGTACACACCGGCAAAAAAGACCAGCAAAACAACTGCATCCAAGAAACGTACCACACGTAAGGCAACAGTACGCCGCAAAACCACAACATCAAAGACAAAAAAATAAAACAACGCAGATACAAGGTAATCAACCTATTACCTACTCGCTCAGATAATTATCACGAAAACATCTCTTGCAAAATTAACGAGTAACTACTCTGAAAAGGAATTAGTAAAAGCTACCGTCCCGCCCATCACGAAGATGAGCGGGACGGTTTTTTATCACATTTGCCATTACCAAAGCTGATAACGGCTACCGGATTTATCAGAGGGCGAGAAGCTTCTCAATCTGACCGCGCAGAGTCTCTTTGGGCTGTGCGCCTGCAAGACGAAGGTCGCTAACTATTTCGCCATTTTTGAAAAAGAGAATGGTAGGGATTGACATGATACGGTACTTCGCCGCAAGGTCATTCTCCTCCTCGATATTATACTTACCTATCTCGACTTTGCCTTCATATTCCTTGGCAAGTTCCTCTACCACCGGTGCCATACGCACGCAGGGACCACACCATGTAGCCCAGAAATCGATTACTACAGGACGCCCGGAGGCGATAATCTCATGTACATTTTGGTCAGTGAAAGTCATTGTTCCTTTAATTTTTATTGTTATTAATTTGATGATTATATAATTCCCGAATCAGTATACGGAATATCAGTTATCCACCACACCTGCCGCCTCCATCTCCACTTCGGGCTCATCGGCAAACTGATTTGTCATCCTGCCATTGATTGAGCAACTTACCCTCTCGTCGGCAAGCGCATCCACCAGCTCTCGAGTGATGGATATGCGGCGTCCGGACGACAGATGAAGCGAACGGTTTATTGACGGGTCGAAAATTCTGAACGAAAGCTCTCCCCCCGAATTGCCATCAGGCGAAAGATACTCTTCAAGCATTTCCTTGACATGGCGTGTCACTTTGTCCGTACTGAGGTCAATTGTGATACGGTTTATCAGCTTACCTTTTATATCGTCAAGCAGACGGATATTAGTGATATTGAAGCGCAATTCAGAATTTGCGAATCGGCGCTGGTACTTGCCTGAAATCAGTATCGGTGTCCCGGGCACACCATAATTATGGAAATCTATATATGTCTGCCCGAACATCATAAACTCTGCGCTGCCTGTGTAATCCTCAAGTTTAAGTATACCGAAATAACCTCCGTTCTTGGCAGGACGTCTGGTGAACTCCGCAACCATACCGCCAAATTCAAGCTCAACACCCTCGACAGGATTAAATTCATTATACCCCTTTATAGTACACGAAGTGCCGTAATTAAGCTCCATATAGTATGGGTCAAGCGGATGCGCAGACAGATACATTCCCACCAGCTCACGCTCCTTGCCGAGTTTCACAGCATTAGCCCATTCAGGTGCGGGCGTGATAGGAGGACGTCCTGAAGTAGACATCTCCGCATCATCACCGAACAGCGACATGGCAGCCGAAAGCTGGTCAGCCTGAAACGCCTGACCATAGCGGATGAGAGTCTCCGAACATGTGGCTCCCGAAGGTGTCTCCTGCATGAAATCCTCACGCTTGAACTCCTTGAAACTGTCAAAGGCGCCGGCAAGCACCAGATTCTCGAACACCCTGCGGTTTATGGCTGACGACGGCACACGCTCAACAAAGTCATAGACCGACTCGAACGGACCGTTTGCCTTACGCTCATCTATGATTGCTTTCACCACATTCTCGCCAATTCCTTTGATTGCTCCAAGCCCGAAACGTATGTCTCCATCCGAATTCACACCAAATTTGATGAAACTCTCGTTCACATCAGGACCAAGAACCTTTATCCTCATGCGCTTGCACTCATCCATGAACCCGGTGAGCTTTGTGATATCCGAACTGTTGCGCGTAAGGATTGCCGCCATGTACTCTGAAGGATAATTAGCCTTCAGCCACGCAGTCTGGAATGCAACCCACGAATAGCATGTGGCGTGAGATTTATTGAACGCATAGGAGGCGAATTTTTTCCAGTCATTCCATATCTTGGTAAGCACCTTCGGGTCATGACCGTTTTCCTGCCCGCCCTTGAGGAATAGTTCCTCAAGCTCGTTCATTTTGGCTATAAGTTTCTTACCCATAGCCTTGCGGAGGGTATCGCTCTGACCTCGTGTAAAGTTGGCAAGAAGTCTGGACAGAAGCATGACCTGCTCCTGGTAGACAGTCACACCATAGGTATCCTTAAGATACTTCTCCATCACCGGTATATCGTAAACAATAGGACTCTTGCCATGCTTACGAGCGATGAAGTCAGGTATATAGTCCATAGGACCCGGTCGGTAAAGGGCATTCATCGCTATCAGATCCTCGAATGTGGAAGGCTGAAGCTCACGCAGATACTTCTGCATACCCGCCGACTCAAACTGGAAGGTGCCTATGGTACGCCCTTCGCAGTAAAGCTGATATGTCTTTGGGTCATTGATGTCAATCGTATCTATATCGACATCTATGCCTCTGGTCTGTTTGATATTTGAAATTGCCTCCTTAATGATAGATAGAGTCTTCAGTCCAAGGAAGTCCATCTTGATCAGTCCGGTATCCTCGATGATTGACCCTTCGTACTGGGTCACAATCATCTTGTCGTTATCCTTTGAGTCCGCGCTCTTGTCCACGGCGGTGGCTACGGGCACCCAATCGGTAATCGGGTCACGGCAGATAATCACACCACAGGCATGCACACCGGTGTTCCTCACATTCCCCTCCAGCCTCTTGGCATATTCGAGTGTCTCACGTATGAGATAATTCTGGGAGTTAAGCTCGGCGGCGAACTCAGGCACATACTTGTAGCAGTTGCCAAGGTTAGTCTTAAGCGTCTTACCGTCAGGTCCGTCAGGCATACGCTTAGGCACAAGGTTGGCTATACGGTTACTCTCCGGAAGCGGAAGCTGCTCCACACGCGCCACATCCTTGATAGCCGATTTGGCTGCCATGGTACCGAATGTGATAATGTGCGCTACCTTATCCTCGCCGTAACGCTCGGTGACGTAATGGAGCACATCGGCACGACCGTCATCATCGAAATCCACATCAATATCAGGGAGTGAGATTCGGTCAGGATTAAGGAATCGTTCGAACAGAAGGTCATACTTGATGGGATCGACCTGGGTAATACCCAGACAGTAAGCCACCACGCTACCGGCAGCAGAACCTCGACCGGGCCCCACACTGACTCCAAGCTGGTGACGCGCTACATTTATGAAATCCTGCACTATAAGGAAGTAACCGGGGAAACCCATGGTCTTCATTATATAAAGTTCAAAACGTATGCGCTCCTCCAGTTCGGCAGTAAGCGGCGTGCCGTAGCGGCGTGCCGCACCCTCGTAGGCAAGTTTGGCAAGATAGTCTGCCTCAAATTTTATACGGTAAAGCTTGTCATAACCTCCGAGTTTCTCTATCTTCTTTTTGGCTGCCTCTGGCGAGAGAACCACATTCCCGTTTTCATCCTGCGTAAACTCGTCGAAGAGCTCCTGCTCGGTGATGCGGCTTCTATACTCCTCTTCGGTGCCGAAATCGGCAGGAATCTCGAAGAAGGGCATGATAGGCGAATGATCTATGGAATACACCTCTACCTTGTCAAAAATCTCCATTGTGTTGGAAAGAGCCTCCGGTAAGTCTGGAAACACCTCAGCCATCTCCTCCGGAGTCTTGAACCACTCCTGCTTCGTATAACGCATTCTGGATTCGTCAGCCACAAAATTGTTTGTGGAGATGCATATCAGACGGTCATGCGCCTCCGCATCCTCCGCATTAATGAAGTGCGAGTCGTTGGTAGCCACTATTTTAATGCCGTGCTTACGGGCAAGTTCAATAAGAACCGGATTTACCCGCTCCTGCTCTATATAAGTCTCACGGTTAGCACCCGGCAGATTAGTCTTGTGACGCTGAAGCTCTATATAATAGTCTTCACCAAATGTCTCTTTGAACCACAGCACCGATTTCTCAGCCTCGTCAAGTTGTCCGGTAGCAATAAGGCGCGGAATTTCACCTCCGAGACACGCCGAGCACACTATCAGTCCCTCTCGGTGGGCAGCAAGGGCCTCCTTGTCAGTACGGGGATGGTGATAGAATCCCTCGGTATGTGCTTGCGACACTATCTTTATCAGATTCTTATAACCCTGAAGATTCTTGGCTATGACGACAAGGTGCCGGCCCTTGTCTTTCTTGTCCGAACGGTCTGTAAGCGAACCTTTTGCCACATACATCTCGCATCCGAATATCGGTTTAAACTGAAGCTTTTTCTCGTATTTGGCAATCTCAGCTTCCACCTCAGCCCGCACAGACTCCTTCTCCTCAGGGGCTGCATTATCAAGACGCTCCTTGGCTTCGGCTATCTTCCCTTTGTACTTCCCCTTGAGCTTGTTGACATAGTTGAAGTACTCTTTGACACCAAACATATTTCCATGATCAGTAAGGGCAAAACCCGGCATTCCGCACTCCAATGCCTTGTCGACCAGACCTGATATAGAGGCTTGACCGTCAAGCAGAGAGTACTGGCTATGTACGTGCAGATGTATGAATGGTATCATATTTCAAGTGAGGGGAATTTGTGTTAGGAATATCGTTTTTTCAATTCAAAGTTACTACTTTTTTCCCTATCCGACCTATTAAAAATACTAAAAAATATAGTGCACTGTAATCCAACTTCCTACCGCACCCAACCGTTATGAATATAGAAGCGTTTTATTTTTTGCAGAAGAAGAGAATTATTCTTAATTTTGCATACAATTTCGGGTTAATTATTAATAAATCATAGCATTTTCCCACAGCCTGAGTAACAATTTTCTATTGAAAACCGCTGAGGGGTGCTTCATCGAACAGGTTCTTTATGTTACCACAAAGACTACGCGGCATGGGTGTTGCCCTCACCACTCCCTTCACTGAAGACGGAGCTATTGATTATGACACACTCGACTTTCATCTTGACTATCTGATAAACGGCAACGCTGATTACATCGTTGCCCTCGGAACTACAGCCGAGACACCGACACTCACTCATGATGAAAAGTCCGGGCTCGCACTCCATATTCTGGACTATGTCGCCGGACGGTGTCCCATAATGCTCGGTATGGGCGGGAATTCTACCGGCGCACTTGTCGAAGAAATTCGCAACACAGACCGGCTGAATGAATTTGACGCCATTCTATCCGTGGTACCTTACTATAACAAACCGACCCAGGAAGGTATGTACCGCCATTTCGCAGCCGTAGCGGAAGCCTCGCCTGTTCCGGTGGTACTCTACAATATACCCGGCCGCACCGGAGTAAACATGAACGTCGACACCATAATCCGTCTCGCCAACGATTTCAAGGGTAAGATTATTGGTATCAAGGAGGCCTCAGGCAACATGGAGCAGGCTCAGAACGTAATAACCCGCCGACCGAAAGACTTCATTGTACTGTCAGGCGACGACTCTCTCGCTCACTCCATGATTGGAATCGGTGGTGACGGCGTAATCTCTGTGCTTGGCAACGCATATCCCGCCCAGTTCACGGAAATGATTCACAAGAGTCTCGATGAAGAGACCCGCGAAGAAGCCTCATTGCTCCATCAGAAGTTCTCGGCTCTTTACTCCCTCCTTTTCAAGGACGGAAATCCGGCAGGAATAAAATGCTTGCTTCACATCCTCTTCCCACGTTACCGGGAAGTGCTTCGCCTCCCGCTCGTACCGGCAACCGAATCCACACGCAAAGGGCTGAAAGCCGAGACATTGTAATTGCTTCTGACTTATTACCTATAGATAACGGACAGGGCGCATTGTTTACCTTCAATGCGCCCTGTCCGCTGGTTTTACAGACTATCCCTATTCGGTTACCAACCCGGGTGAGTCGGTAGCCAGATAGGTCGGACGCTCGTCAGGCGAATCGGCGTACACCCTGACGTTGCGGAATGTTATGTCTCTCGTGTGATTAAGCCAGAACCCGGTGGCAGGTAGAATGCCCCACATGGTAGATTCCGGATATTCAGCACGTTTCTCATCTACCGGCGCCAGTGTCTTCCTCTGACCTCCAGCCTGACGGATTGTGATGTCATGAAGAAGTATATCCGTGACAGGATGCCCTTCCAGACCCGTTATCGAACAACCCGTCGGACCTGCTCCGTCAATCAGAATGTCATGCAGCACCACTCCGCTTATACTGCCAACACCTTCCACAGGATGCTCAGGCGAATAAGGACGCGCCCTGTCGGCAAGACGGATAAAAATAGGCGACTCTGTACCCGTAACAGTGATATCTGCAATATTGACGTTGCGCATCACACCGCCGTCCACTATTTCCAATGATATTGCTGAATGACCAATACCTCCCGGATAACCAAAAAACTGGCTGGTCTGGTCAGCTGACGGTTTCACTACAATACCTCGGATATTGATATTACGGAAGCCTCCATTGGTCTCAGTGCCAAGCTTGATGGCATTGCAGTGGCTCGATACCACACAATTACTTATCGTCACGTTCTCACACAGCCTGGGCGACGTGCTTTTGAGCGTAATGGCATCATCGTCGGAATCAGCGATCATATTTGACACTGTGACATCATGACAACCGTCAAGGTCAAGCGCATCATTATTGTAATTATTGCGGTTAAACACCGTAACACCGTCAATCTTCACCCTGTCACATGCCAGATAATGCTGCATCCAGCATCCTGAATTCTTCAGCGTAACGCCGCTCACAGTCACGTCCGAGCATTGTATGAACCGCAGCAGATGCGGACGGGTTATACCTTCGTCATTCCATGACAGTTTTGGGAAAGCTTTCCCTCTGCCGTCTATAGTACCTTGCCCAGTTATGGCTATATGCTCAGCCTTATCGGCATATATCAGCTGTATGGTAGGGGTCACTGTGCGCAACGACACATAATCGGTAGTAACAGGGATATAATCACTGATGTCTGTGCTGCCGTAGAGTGTGGCTCCGTTCTCAAGATAAAGAGACACATGACTCCTAAGGATTATACTCCCTACTTTGAAATCACCTGACGGAATAAGCACTGTTCCGCCACCCGCTGCCGAACAAGCATCGATAGCCCGTTGGACATACTCAGTACTAAGCCGGGCGGTATCTGAGACTGCGCCATAGTCCACTATATTGTGAACCGAAGCCTTTGCCCCATAGCAACATCCAAGCAGCGACAATGACAAGAAAATATTCCTCAGCATGCCATTCAGAGAATTATACGGTCAATCTCAGCAAGCTCGTCCTCTGCAAATGTCATATTGCCCATAGCTTCCAGACTATCGTCAAGCTGACGCACGGAACTTGCACCGACAATAACTGATGTGACCTCAGGCTTCGCAAGAAGCCAGGCGAGCGACATCTGTGCCAACGATTGTCCACGCCGTTCAGCCACAGCATTCAGCTTACCTATTTTCTCCACCATCTCAGGAGTTATATCCTCCCGGTGCAGGAAACTTTGACTGCGTGCCGCCCGTGAATCCGCCGGTATGCCATGGAGGTAACGGTTGGTCAACAGCCCCTGGGCAAGCGGCGAGAATGCTATGAATCCGAGCTGTTCGTCACGTAGAAATTCGACATGCTGTTCCTCCGGCTTGCGCACCAGCATGTTATAGCGATCCTGATATATCAGGCAGCGCACATGCTGCTCCGCCATCATGGCACAAGCCTTCCTTGCCACCTCGACCGGATATTTGGAAAGACCGATGTAAAGGGCCTTCCCCTGCTTCACTATATCGACAAGAGCCTGCACAGTCTCCTCAAGCGGAGTCTCTGGATTGTACCTGTGGCTGTAAAATATGTCAAAGTACTCAAGACCTGTACGTTTCAGACTTTGGTTAAGGCTTGCCATGATGTATTTACGAGAGCTCCCGTCACCATAGACTCCGTTCCACATCAGATGCCCTGCCTTGGATGAAACAATTATCTCGTCACGATGTGTCCCGAGTCCGTCACGCAGCATCTTTCCGAAGTTTTCCTCCGCGCTTCCGGGAGGCGGACCATAATTGTTAGCAAGGTCAAAGTGAACCACTCCCCGTTCAAAAGCATGGAAAGCTATCTCCCGAGCGTTCTCGTAAGGGTCAACCCCTCCGAAGTTATGCCACATACCGAGTGAAATCACCGGTAGCTGCAGACCGCTTTTCCCACAAAATCTATATTTCATTTCCATTGTCACGATGATATTAGATTTCGGGCTGCCATATGGTCAACCCAAATGCAAATATACGGATATTCATCGGAATAAATATCATAGACATCCATATTCTTTAGCCGCATCGAAACATGGGCATGCCTTAGCCGCAAACTCATAGTGTGAATGGACCGTAACCCCCGGGTAATCTTTCTTCAGCCGGATCACCAGCTCCCTCAAAGCCGCCTTCTGCCCACATGTTCTGGTATCAGCCGGTGTTTTCCCATCCGCTGCAAGACCGCCGACATATGCCACCCCGATACTATCGGTATTCTGCCCGAGACAATGAGCCCCGACTTCATGCACGCTCCGCCCCTCACGCACAGTTCCATCAAGCCCTACCACATAGTGATACCCAACGCATCGGAATCCGCGCTGCCGATGCCATCTGTCAAGTTCCTCCACACTCACGTCCCGCCCTTCAGGCGTTGCCGTGCAGTGTACAATTATTTTACGTATCTTTCTCATAGTCATTTTTCTTTAAAATTTACAATTGACTTCTAATCACACATCCCGCCTTGGCTCCTCGACATGCAAGCCTACAGCTGAATCCACTGCAAAGATACGCCTCAAACCACCCCAAAAGAGTGCGAAATCACAAAAACGCCATCATAAATTTTGCAACCATAATATCTTGAGCTATATTTGTAATCAGATTAATCTTATCCTCAACAACAAAAAATGGGAACTGAACAGCAGAGTTTTCTTAACCTCCAGTCCGAGTTTTATCGCTTTATGATAACAAATGGCAATCTTGCTAAAAAGACTGCCTCTGATTATCTATCACGCCTCAAATTTCTGGCACAGTATTATAATATTGATTCATCATTCAACGAATCAAAACTCCAGCACATAATTCAGTCCGAGGAATTAAACCGCATTAGCAGAGATAAATATAATTCAAAGAAATCAATTAGTGATTTTAAATCAGGACTTGCCAAGTTTTTAAATTTCTTACAATCTGATTTCATAAACCAGATTGAATCCAACATCCAACAAGAAATTTCCAGTATCCAACAGCAAGAAACTCTCTCAAAAACCGAAAAAGAGAACCTGATAAAATCAAGAGTAGGACAAGGTATATTCCGCAAAAAATTAATCTCCATATGGAACGGCTGTTCCGTCACCGGATGTGGAATGACTGATTTGCTCATTGCATCTCATATAAAGCCATGGGCTCAATCTACCAACGAAGAACGACTGGATGCCTATAACGGTCTACCGCTAATCCCGAATTTAGATAAGCTTTTTGACCGAGGCTACATATCATTCCAAAATAACGGGAAAATAATTCTCTCCAAGCATCTTCAATCCGAAGAATATGAACTACTTGGCGTTAGCAACCGACTAAGGCTAAACCGGCAGATCACTTCCAAGCATATTGAATATCTGACGTATCACAGATTTAATTGTTTCATCAATTAATAGTCCATCATCATTCAGTTGCCGCTCGTAGTTTTATCGACATATACTCAAAAGTCTGAATAGAAAACAAGTAGGTCAGGAAGCTTTTGTTTCCTGACCTACTCGGTTGTTTATATTTCTTGGAATGCCATCAATTATGCATTTTCCTTAATTCGTGTGAAGCTTGAGTGTGGTGGGTTTGAGCTTTGCAGGGGTTACCTTGAGCTTCACTTCACCGGGCGCCTGGGTTGAGCGGAGAATTACTACTGCCGACCCTCTGTACAGACGACGTGTGTCGCCGACTGTCAGCTCCTCACTGTTCATGTCGCCATTAATAACACCTACAATCTCAGCCGGGCCATCGACTTCAAACTTCAAGCTCTCGCCGGCAGAATAGTCACGTCGACCTTTGCCATCCACGGCTGTGACACGCACATGCTGGAGGTCAGTACCGTCTGCCTTCCAATTGGAATTGTCGGCATCAGCAGCAAGCTTCACCGCACTTCCGGCTGTCTCGATACGATGACGGGCAACAGGAGTTTTCGATCCCTTATTGTATGCCACAGCCTCCACATTACCCTTTGCATAAGGTATGCCGGTCCACTTGATGCGGTTGCGTTCCTTAGAGTTTTCACGATTATTGGCTCTGCGTCCCATGCTTTTGCCGTTGACAAACAGCTCTACTTCATCAGCATTGGTATAGGTAAATATGTCAAGTTTGCTCTCAGGCTTGAAATTCCAGTGGGAAGACTGTGACTGTATACCAACCATCACGTCATTCCACATCACACTGTTATCACCACCTTCGATTACAGCGATTCTCACCAAAGGCTCGTCCGGCTTAAAGTAGCTCTTCAGGAAGTAAGCATTAGGCTTAGGCTCAAGTGATATATCAAACACACCGTCAGCCCAGCCCTTTGCAGGCCAGCCTTTTGACTCTCCGAGATAGTCAATCATACCCCAGTACGCCAGACCTATAACCTTGTCAAGATCCATGTCAAAGAAATTAGGTCCCATATTTGAAGTATTAGCCTCGCTCTGATAGAACATCATCCAGGGGAAACGACGGCTGTCGCCGGGGAAGTACATATATCTGTAATTGTAAGCCGCAATATCTGTCTCCATCACAAGCGGAGCCGGCAGACTGTCTGTCTGTTCGTTACGCCCTCTCGGATGCATAGCTACTGTAACCGGACGTGAAGTGTCATAACGGTTGAGCAGAGCTTTCTGCAACTTATATGGAGTCACACCCCAGTCATTGAAAGGAAGGTCCGCTATAAGCTGGAGTTCGTTTCCGAGGCTCCAGAACACCACTGAAGGATGGTTACGGTCACGGCGTACCCATTCAGGCACATCATGCTGCCAAAGGTCATTCCAGTCCTTGCGACCGCCGGCAAAGTTTGTCTGCCACTTGTCATACAGCTCATCCACCACAAGAATACCATACTCATCACAGAGGTCGAGCAGCGACTCACTGTAGGGATTGTGCGAAGTACGGATATGATTGAAACCGAACTCCTTGAGAAGCTGGATACGCTTTTCAAGCGCACGTGGATAAGCAGCTGCGCCGAGCGCTCCGAGTGTATGATGGTTGGCGATACCTTTCAGAAGCACCTTTTTGCCATTCAGCTTCATACCGAACTCCGGCGAGAAATCCAGTGTACGGAACCCAAAACGTTCCGATACACGGTCAGCCACACTTCCGTCAGGACGATAAAGAGTCACCTCGGCAGTATAGAGATTAGGGTTCTCGCAATCCCAAAGCAGAGCCTTGTCAATAGCTATGCTGTCAAGACGGAACTCACGGACAGGCTGACGACGATTGTTCCATATTGAATTGACTCGGCTGTACACGGCATTCCCTTCCTTATCAAGAATACGCACTCCCACATGGAGACTGTCAATCCTCAGGCGTGTGGTAATCTCACCGTCAATCACAACCACCGAACGCTCCGGAGTGGCTATAGGAGTAGTGATTTTGAGCGGATGGCGTGTAAAATAATGAGCAGGGTCGGTAAGCACGATATTCACATCGCGATAAATACCGGCGCCGGTATACCAGCGCGAATTTTCCGGTTTGCCGGTATCAGCTTTCACCTCGATGACATTAGGCTCACCATATTTTAGTTTCTTGGTAATATCCGACTCAAAACCGAGATAACCATAGTCAGTTCCCCCGATACGTTCGCCATTGAGATACACATCGCCCACGAGCAGTATCCCTTCGAAATCAAGCAACACCCGCTTGCCGTTCCACGACGGATCCGGAGTGAACGATTTGCGGTACCAGCCGCTCCCCATCTCCTTAAATCCGCGCGAGCTCAGACGGCTGCGTATATTAGCCATAGGGTTGTCATCGTCAGGGCGTTCATCAGGTGAAGGCTCCACCCATTCCTGATGTATCTGAAAATCATGAGGAAGATTCACATCTATCCATCCCTCGCCATCAGCCTTGAGAGTGTCGCCATACATGAATTTCCAACCGAAATTCATCGGCACTGTTTCTCTCACAGGAGCCTGAGCCTGTGAGGATTCAACAGCATCTGCTGCCGCAATAGGCGATGCACATCCAAGCATCAGCCCTAAAATCCAATAATATCTCATGGTATTGTGATTGAATTAAAATATTCTACATCTGCAAAAATACAAAAAAAGGGTATCATTAGCAAAAAAGAACGACCATCCCGCACTTTTTCGCTATCATCCCGACCATACCCTCTATAACCTCCTATCCGTTAGCCTTATGCCGGAGCAAGAAATCGGATATGGCAAGAGCCACCGCAGGAAGTCCCAATGGCATCTCTTTCGACAGTATCAGATACATCTGTTCCGGATTACTCTTGGCAAGCTCCATCACGCGCAGGTACTGTTCACGGGTTATGACCGACGAAAACTCTGTAAGCTTGTCATCACGGATAAGCGACGCTATGTGGGAATACACAGTCTGTTCCTTGATATTCTTCGCCTCGGCAATAGCCGGCACATCATAACCGGCATTAAGCAGCAAAAGGGTCTCCTCATGCGAAAGTCCGGATCCAAGGGGAGTCGACACCCCTTTGAATTTACGAATGGCTGTGACAAACGGTTTCCAATACTTGACCGTCTTTTTCTCACCCACACCCTCGACTGCCGAGAATGACTCCATGTCAGTCGGCTCTGTCCTTACCATCTCAAGCAACGCCTTGTCCGAGAAAACAATATAGGGTGGCACCTGCTCCTTTCTGGCAAGTTTGAGCCGGACCTCCTTAAGTTCCGCAAGGAGCCGTTCGGCAGGTGTAAGCTGAGTCTCAGCCACCTCTTTCGTTTTGCTTTTGCGACCCGTCCCCCGCTCGAACGGAATATACTTAGCTAACATCACCTCCGAGCGGTCATGCAGCACCTTAGCACCATAAGGTGTAAGCTTCAGGTGATTGGACTCATTGTAGGCTATGTCAATAAGTCCGAGCTGAATCATCTGCGAAATATAACTGTTCCACTCAGCAAACGACAGGTCACGCCCTGCCCCATAAGTCTTTATCAGATGGTAGCCCCGCTGCATAAGTTCCTGGCGTGAGGCACCGCGCAGTATATCGATGAGCATTGTGATGCCTGCCTCGCCGTTGACTCTGACAATCGCACTCAACGCTTTCAGCACAAGTGTGGTGCCATCCATCCTCTCCGGCGGATTAAGACACACATCACAGTTGCCGCAGTCATGCTCGATAGTTTCGTTGAAGTAGCTCAGTAGAATACGCCGCCGGCACAGGGATGCTTCGGCATACTCTTTCATTCGGTTAAGCTTCTCGGTGTTGATTGCCTGCTGCCCGCTCTCCTCCACAAAACTCTGGAGCGTGGCGATATCCGCATAGGAGTAAAACATCACAGTCTCAGCCTTCACTCCGTCACGCCCCGCACGACCTATCTCCTGATAATAGCTCTCGATGTTACGAGGCATATTGTTATGCACCACCCAGCGGATATTACTCTTGTCAATCCCCATACCGAAGGCTACCGTGGCGCATACCACTTGCACTTCACCGCCTATAAACTTGTCCTGCGCCGCATTCCGGTCAGTGACAGAGAGTCCGGCATGATAGACCACCGACTTGTAGCCACGCAGATTCAGTTCGGCATTCATACTCTCGGCACTCTTGCGGCTGATGCAGTAGACTATCCCTGAATCATAGCGGTAACGATCTATAAGCGAACATATATAACTTATCTTCTTGCTCTTCCCCGGATTGGTCATGACCCTCAGTGATAGGTTAGGACGGTCGAACGAACCTATGAAAACACTTGGATTCACAAGCCTTAGCTGTTTGGCTATATCCTCACGCGTAAGACGGTCAGCAGTGGCAGTGAGAGCCATCACCGGTACGTGAGGATAAAGTTCTTTAATCCTTGCCAACCGGGTATAGTCAGGACGGAAGTCATGTCCCCATTGAGATATGCAGTGCGCCTCGTCAATGGCTATGAGCGATATGTTCATGTCCCGTGACCATCTGTCTATCTCCATAAGCAGCCTCTCGGGTGAGATGTACAGGATTTTCACCCTGCCGGTAAACAGCTGCTCCATGATATGGCGGTTCTCCACCTCGGTCTGCATCGAATTGACAGCAGCGGCAGGTATCCCGTTCGCAACGAGAGCAGTCACCTGGTCCTTCATCAGGGCTATGAGCGGCGACACTACTATCACCACTCCGTCCCCCATCATTGCCGGTATCTGGTAGCAAATGGATTTGCCACCACCGGTAGGCATCAGCACCACCGAATCACGCCTCTCAACCGCCGTAGTGATTATCTCAAGCTGCAACGGACGAAACGAGGCATATCCGTAAAACCGGCGGAGCAATGCCGCTGCCCTTTCCTTTATATTCAATATATCTGATGATTGCATGTTGTTTCTTTAAGAGGGTATCTAATAAGCGTTCTCCTCACTCCGGAACAGATTAGCGGCAGTCTGCACTATTATTTTTAAATCAAGCATAAAGGACCAGTGCTCTATATACCATATATCGTGCTCCACCCGTCTTTCCATCTGTTCCACTTCATTGGTTTCACCACGGAAACCTCTCACCTGCGCCAATCCGGTTATGCCCGGACGTATGAGATGACGCACCATATATTTGTCAATCAATCGCCTGTAATCTTCGGTATGCCTCAACATGTGTGGCCTTGGTCCGACTATTGACATATCGCCTTTGAGCACATTAATGAATTGCGGCAGCTCATCGATACTTGTGCGACGCAGAAAGTCACCCACTCTCGTGATTCTCGGATCTCCCTTGGAAGCCTGTCGAAAATCGGCATTGGTGTTAACCCGCATTGTGCGGAACTTCAGACACGTGAATTCATTCCCTTTGTATCCGGTGCGCCGTTGGCGGAAAAACACAGGACCTGGCGACGAAAGCTTGACAGCAATCGCAACCGGGACAAATATAACAGGCGAAACAGCCAGAAACGCTACCGAAAATAATATGTCGCAGACACGCTTCAATGCGGAGTTCAGCGGATGTCCAAGCGGATTGTTCCGGACTTCCAGCACTGGAACCGCCCCAAGGGCGGAAAGGCTGAAATTACGGTTAAGATATGGAGACACCGGGGGCACATAATGTAATTTCACCATACAGGTATCACATATACCTACCACCTGCTGTACAGCTTCCCGGTCCTCGCCCGAGAGCGTGAAAAACAGTTCCTCCGTCTTATTTTCCCTCACGAACCTCTCCAGTTCCTTCAGGTTTCCTCTGTATAAATCCTTATGCCTGAAATCGGGAGGACAATATATATCGAAAAATCCCTGACACTTGTATCCGAATCCCATATCGGAACTTATTTCATCATAAATCCTCATACCGGTGGTACGGCACCCAACTATCACTATGCGGACAAAATTTCCACCCTTGCGCCTGTAATGCTTTACAAACGAATATGAGCCAAGCCTCCACAAAAGGAACACCACCGTAAACATACCGTAGAACTCAGCAAACACCATCCACCGGATCGTATCAATCCCCAGGAAATAGAGCAGACAAGTGAACACAAGCAGATGGGAACCTACCGCCTGAAGCGAACTTGATATCACACTTTCCAGTTGTGCACCCCTCCTCTTATGTATTGCTGACAGCCAGCGGGCTGCCGGAAGATAGGCGACATTCATTATCAGCCATACCATCCTTGATTTCAGCTCCGGCACAGCCGGGTTCAGCATAGCTACCGCCCAATAGACCATATTGAGAACAATAAAGTCCATCAGGGTCAGCACACGCGCCACATATCGTCCGTAATAACCTCTCTTCACTCCCGGTACAAGAATTCACCAACAATCCGAGAGCGTGTTTAGAAGCTTCCATATTCCACTTGTTAAACACGCTCTCTGTCATATCATCGACTCCGGTTCTCAGAGCCTGCTGTCAATCACATTGATTTTCTTCTCAAGGTCGGCTATGTCATCCTTGATGCGCTGCATACGCCGCTGCATGTCACGTAGCATAGTCTCACCGCTCTTTGATTTTGAGCTGAGGAAACCGAGATTGTTCTCATACGTCTGAAGTTCGCCCTTGCGCTGCTCATAGATACGCATCAGGCGCTCACGCTCGCGGTAGAGGCGGTTCTGGTCATTGCCGATTTCATTAATGGTGTTCTCGAAAGAAGCCATTCTCGATCCTCGCTGAGATATGTCAAGTTTTGCATAAAGTTCGTTGCATACAGACCGATAAGCCTCATACACAGCGTCCTTTTCTCCAAAAGGCACATGCCCGACACTCTGCCATTCCGCCTGTAAATCTTTCACAGTCTTGATAGCTTCAGCCCTGTCGGCTGTCGCCACATCAATGGCCTTAAGTTTGTCGATTATCTCTCGTTTCTGCTCCAGATTGGCACGCTCTGTGCGGCGTGTGCCGGAACTGTTTTTCTTTTTCTGCTCGAAGAAATAGTCACAGGCTGCAAGGAAACGGCGCCACACCTGGTCGGAATGCTTCTTGGCAACTGCGCCTATGGTTTTCCATTCTTTTTGGAGAGCTGCCAGCTCATCCGCAGTCTTGCGCCATTCAGTGCTGTCCTTCAGAGCTTCCGCACGCTCGCAAAGAGCTATCTTACGCTCCAGATTCTTGGCAAGCACATCCTTCATGTGATGGAAAAACTCTGCCTTTGCGGCAAAGAACTTGTCGCATGTCTCACGGAAACGGGCAAACAACGGATTGTTTGACTTACGGGAAGCATATCCGATTTTCTTCCATTCCTCCTGGGCGGCGATTATATGCTTTGTCATTTCATCCCAGGCGGCATAAGTGCCGAGGGTTGAGAAGTCGATAGCTTCTATCCGCTCGCATATAGCGGTCTTTGCCTCCTCGTTCTGGCGTTCCTGAGCCTTACGTTCCTCAAAGAATGCCTGATAGCGCTTGTTAACAGCTGCTGACAGGTCTTTGAACCTGCCCCATATTTCCTCTCTCACTTCCTTTGGCACCGGTCCTATCTGGCGCCACTGGTCATGGAGGGTCTGCAGCTTGCGGAATGCAGATATCACATCCTCCTCATCACCCAGCTTTTCCGCCTCGGCGACGAGAGCTTCCTTCTCGGCAAGATTCTTCTTGAAATCGTAATCGCGAAGTTCCTTGTTTATCTTCAACTGGTCATAGAATCGTTCCACAGCATCCTGATAACTCTTCCAGAGTTCGGCTGATACCGGGGCGGGAACTTCTCCTATCGCCTTGAATTCGTTCTGCATGTCACGCACCTGTGGGAACACACGGTTGACATTGTCAGCATCCTCGCTCATGGCGATTAGCTTGTCGACTATCGCTTTCTTACGTTCGTAATTCTGCTGAAGTTCAGCTTCAACCGAGGCGCGATGCTCCGCTTTCTTCTCCTTTATGGTAGCAAGTATCTCCTTGAATGACTCTTCCGCCTCGTCGGCAGCCGCAGTATAGGCTTCTTCCTGATTACAGGCAGCCACAAATGCCTCGCGTTCCTGACGTTGCTCCTCATTGCGGATAGAATAGAATTTCTGTTTCAGATGCGACACTTCCTCAGTGGTAATGTCGGTGGCATCCTTCTCGGAAATAGCTTTGAGTGCATCGAGAATCTCGGTTTTTGACATCGGCTCCTGCTTGGCAGCAACCTCATCGGCAGTCTCATCCGGGACTTCAGGTTCACATTGTTGCAATGATTCGGGGACTGAGGCGGTTACTTCCTCATTCATGGTCTGGTCCTTGACTTCCTCATTGGGAAGCATAGACGGGTCACGCGGTTCCATAAGAGATTTTTAATGTGATAAGTAAATTCCGCCGTTGTGGTCATTTGCAATCACACGGCGTATGGTCGGTATAGAGATTTAGTGTGCTAATTTAAGTATAATTTTCAAGAAATAAGCAATTTTCCCGAAAAATTCACAACATTAACATTTATTTACAAAATACGGATTCATCTGATTCTTCTCGCAGACAGGGAACAGAGCCGACTTATACGACTTTCAAGTCAAGCACTCCTGCGCCTCCGAGAGCTACAACAAGGCGCATTGAAGAGACAAGTCCCGGAGTCACATAAAACTCCGGCAGCATCACCACATCGCCCATCTTAAGTGTCATATATTTGCTTATTTCACTGATTGCAAAGTCTATTTCCGGCAACAACCCGTCAAGCACACAAGTCGCACCTCCGACATTCGCTTCCACTTCCGGCTGAACTTCCGATGGTTCCTGCCATTCGCCGAAGACGGTGGAACTGTCCATTGCTGACACAATCCCCTTCATCTCATCCGCTATCTCACCGGCAGGTGTCAACCGCAGCCCGACGGTAATCCCGTCATAGTACCTGGGAGCAAACTTCCGGGATATATTCTTTCCGAGACGGCTGATTCTCACCGCCACGTGCGCTCTTGCCACACGTAAGTCTCCATCCTCCGGTAAGAAAAACGGTCTTCCCGGCAGCACTACTGTAGAGTCGGGATGGATATCAATCACAAGAGCGGGGTCAAGTCTGTGTACGCTGATAATCTTCATAATTTGAGAGGCTACTTGTCACTCATACGGTTATACATAACTGCCAGATGCGCATAAATCGATGTGTTCTGGATAGTGATGTCCTGAGAGGTCTTGATGTGGAACGGAGTAAAATTCCATAGAGCCTTTATTCCCGAATTGACACACAGTTCAGCCACTTCGGCGGCATTTTCCACAGGAACAGCTATCACGGCTATCTCGGCATTGAGCTGCTTGCGACGCCATGAAAGTTCCGCAAGGTCATATATCGGTTTACCCCCTATCTCCGTCCCTATCAGCCTTGAATCAACATCGAATCCCGCCACAATGTTGAGCCCATAGCGGGACAGACCGGAGTCAGCTATCAAAGCTGCCCCGAGGCTGCCGACCCCCATCATCACAGCATTGTGCACTTGATGGAAACCGAGGAAGTCGAGCAATCCCCGCTCAAGTTCCTTGACCTCATAGCCTATGCGTGTTTTACCTTTTATATTAAGATAAGATAAATCTTTGGCTATCTGCGACGAATCCACGTTAAGCTGCTTGGATATCGCCGTAGATGACACATATTCCACCCCCTGGGCACGAAGCCTCGAGACGCATGCCAGATACCATGGCAAACGCCGGATAGCGGGTTCCGGAACATAGAGGGTGTTATCTTCCATAATTAAATTTTTTAAAAGTCTATTTCTGCCGTCGACTTCAGACACGCAAATTTACAACTTTTCCAACTATTATCAAAATCCGTATTTCCATAATGTGCCATAACAGCATGTTCAAAAAGTCATGCCTATAACAAGCAGCCGACACCACACACTGCTTACACCATGAATGGAAGTAATTGAGGAAATTTATGTATCTTTGAGCCATGAAAACAAAACCGCACGTGAAAAATATCGCCATATTGGCATCAGGCAACGGCTCAAACGCTGAAAACTTAATTCGCAGTCTAAATACCCCCGACGGCACCGGCGTGCGAGTGGCAGTAGTAATCAGCAACCGGTCCGACGCTCCTGTGCTCGAACGGGCTCGCAGGCTCGGCGTGCCGTGCGAAACCGTGACAAAAGCGGACCTCAACACCCCCGGAATCATGGAAAAACTGCTTGACAGACACTCAGTCGAAGGAATAGTACTTGCCGGGTTCCTGCTGATGGTCCCCGCATACCTTATAAAAAGATATGAAGGCAGGATTATCAACATACACCCTTCACTCCTACCCAAGTACGGAGGCAAGGGGATGTATGGCATACACATTCACCGCGCGGTAGTAGCCAACCGTGAGTCCGAGACCGGAATCACCATCCATGCCGTAAACGAACTTTGCGACGAAGGAGATATCATTTATCAGGCATCAATACCCGTTTTACCCGCAGACACCCCCGAGGATGTGGAGACCAAAATTCACAATCTCGAAAAGCTCCATTTTCCACGCATTACAGCCGAATACTTCAGCCAATCACAAGAACCCCTCGCCTAAGACCCCGTTCCCCAATATTTGTTAACGCTGGGGTCGCATATCTCTGAGTGATTTTTGTCTTGTGATGAAGGAGCGTAGCCGTAGCTACGTGACTGAAGAACAGACATATTTATTCTCAGCTGTCCGTGGCAGAAATTACCTTCGCCTCGGTCAATCGTCATGCATCTGCGTCCGCTTGTTTCGGTCACAATGCAAACGCATTGCTCCCTCACTGCGCGAACACATCTGCACAACGCTTGACCGCCCCAGCGTTAACAAATATTGGGGAACGGGGTCTAATCGTTTTGTTATCACGATAGATTTAATTAACTTTGTGGCTGAATTATCATTACCAGTTACTTGTAACCAATCATGAATCGTAAAGTCAGAGTGAGATTCGCCCCCTCCCCCACCGGGCCTCTACATATCGGCGGTGTCCGTACCGCCCTTTACAACTATCTGTTTGCCCGCCGCAACGGCGGTGACATGATTCTCCGCATCGAGGACACCGATTCACACCGTTTCGTCCCCGGTGCCGAGGAGTACATCAACGAAGCCCTCGCATGGCTCGGCATCAAAATAGATGAAGGCGTGCGTGAAGGCGGTAACTACGGTCCCTACAAACAGAGCGAACGCCGCGACATATACCGCGAGCATGTCAAGATGCTGCTTGACAACGGCAAGGCGTACATAGCATTCGACACTCCGCAGGAACTTGAGGCGGCACGCAATGCCACACCCAATTTCCAATACGACGCATCGACACGCCTCAACATGCGCAACTCCCTCTCCATGCCTGCCGACGAGGTGACACGCCTCATCGACGAGGGCACCCCCTACGTGGTCCGCTTCCTTATCGAGCCCGGACGGGACGTGGTGGTTGACGACCTGCTCCGAGGCAAAGTGACCATCAACTCTTCAATACTTGACGACAAGGTGCTTTACAAGAGCGCTGATGACCTGCCTACCTATCACCTCGCCAACATTGTGGACGACCATCTCATGGAAGTGTCACATGTTATCCGTGGTGAAGAGTGGCTCCCATCCGCACCGCTGCATGTGCTACTCTACGAGGCATTCGGATGGAGCGACACCCAGCCACAATTCGTACACCTGCCGCTGCTTCTCAAACCCGACGGCAAGGGGAAGCTCTCAAAACGCGACGGCGACCGCCTCGGTTTCCCGGTATTCCCCCTCGAATGGCACGACCCCGCATCGGGAGCCATCTCCACAGGCTATCGCGAGTCCGGTTATCTTCCTGAGGCTGTGATAAACTTTCTCGCCCTGCTCGGTTGGAATCCCGGTGACGACACCGAAATCATGAGCATGGACGAGCTTATCCAGAAATTCTCGTTTGACCATTGCTCCCGCTCAGGCGCAAAGTTCGCTTACGACAAAGGGCGTTGGTTCAACCACGAGTATCTCCAGTCCACACCCGATCGGGAACTTGCACAGATGTTCCGTCCGGTGCTCAAATCCCACGGCATCAATGATGCGGATTACACCGACGAGTTCCTCACTCGTGTCGTCAGCCTGGTAAAGGGCCGCATTAATTTCGTCGCCGACCTTTGGGAACAGGCGAAATTCTTCTTTGCAGAGCCAACTTCCTATGCGGAAAAGGATATCAAAAAAAGA
This sequence comes from uncultured Duncaniella sp., assembly GCA_958352885.1. GTDB lineage: Bacteria > Bacteroidota > Bacteroidia > Bacteroidales > Muribaculaceae > Duncaniella. The sequence continues at coordinate 46,701 of CATWQI010000010.1, read as the reverse complement.
TGGAAGGAGGACACCCCGAAGATTCTCACCGAACTTATCGAGGTAATCAAGTCGCTCCCTGATTTCAGGTCGGCGGCTGCCGAACCTCCGGTGCTTGAATGGGTGGCAGCACACGAATACCACCTCGGCAACGTGATGAACGCCTTCCGCCTCACTCTCGTTGGCGAATGCAAGGGTCCCCACATCTTCGACATCACCGAGCTTCTCGGCAAGGAGGAGACAATACGCCGCATACAGAAAGGTATTGAAAATATCCATACCATATAATATACAGCATGATTAAAGTAGGAATCATCGGAGGCTCCGGATATGCCGCAGGCGAGCTGGTGCGCATACTTATCAACCATCCCGACGTGGAAATCAAGTGGGTCCACTCACGCACCGTAGCCGGACAGAGAATAGTGGATGTGCATCAAGGCCTACACGGGGAAATCGACATGAATTTCTCCAGCACATACGACCTCAATGCTATCGACGTACTGTTCTGCTGCCGTCCTGCCGGAAAAACCAAGGAATTCCTTGAGCAGAACCAAATCCCGGAGGAGCTGAGAATCATCGACCTCGCACGTGACTTCCGACTTGAAAACGACACCCACGACTTCGTGTACGGTCTGTCGGAGCTAAACCGCAAGCCCATGGTGCGTGGCGCACGCCACGTAGCAAACCCTGGATGTCTCGCAATGGTAGTCGAGCTTTCGCTACTCCCGCTTGCCAAGAACCTGCTGCTCAACAGCGACATACACACCACCATCATAACCGGCAGCACAAGCGACGGGGGCGAGCTGCGTCCATCGTCTCATTACTCACGCCGGAATGACAATCTGGTGGTCTACCGCCCGTTCTCCCACCAGCAGGAACCGGAGATAATGCAGACCCTCCGCTCCATGCAGCAGAGCTTCAACTCCCGATTGCTCATGCTCCCCATACGCGGACCGTTCTCCCGCGGCATCATGGCTGTAAGCTATATAGACTGTCCGCTCGAACTCACAGAAGTCATCAGGCTATACCACGACTACTTCGATGACCACAACTTCACTTTTATCACCTCAAAGATTCCTGATTTGAAGGATGTGGTAAACACCAACAAGTGTATAATCCATCTGGATAAAATAAACGGCAAGCTGATGATTACAGCCGTAATCGACAATCTACTTAAAGGCGGAGCCGGCAATGCGGTTCACACCATGAACCTTCTGTTCGGACTTCAGGAAACTACCGGTCTGACCATGAAGTCAGTAGCATTCTAATCAGACCTGCTGCCAGGACATTTTTACGCCCTGTGTGACACACGTTGCCACACAGGGCTTTTTTTACGTTTCCAAAGGTTTTATTTGTTAAATTCAGTTAAATTATAGTACTTGGTATTGCATAGTACTATAACTTATCATACCTTTGCATCGTGGTCGGAGACAAACACAGACACACACCCATGATTTTTTAATTACAAACCTCCGGTCGCCGAATATAAAATGAACATAGACAATCTGAAATCACAGATGCGCAAAGGGATGCTTGAGTTCTGCGTGCTACTTCTCCTGAAGCGAGGCGACGCCTACGCTTCGGAGATGATAGCCCGGCTCAAAGAAGCACATCTGATTGTGATGGAAGGGACGCTCTACCCCCTCCTCACCCGCCTCAAAAACGACGGGCTCCTCGCCTACCGTTGGGAAGAATCCACCCAAGGACCGCCCCGCAAGTACTATTCCATAACCCCTCTGGGGCTGAATTTTCTCGAACAGCTTCAGGACTCATGGAATGAAATAGCCTGCTCAGTCTCGCTGCTTCTCGCCGAAGAGACCCAAACTAACGAAACAAACCACCCATCACAAGAATAAACACCCACCGCAATTATGAAAAAGACTTTCCCCGTAAACATCAACGGAAAAATATTTTATATCGACGAGGACGCGTATACACTTCTCAAAAGCTACCTGTCACAGCTTCGCGCGACATTCCCCGGACAGGAAGGGAGCGAGATAGTAGCCGACATCGAATGCCGCATCTCCGAACTGTTTGACGAGCGCATCAGCTCAGGGGCAAATGTGATAGTACTTGAAGATGTCAACAACGTAATCGAGACAATGGGACGCCCGGAGCAAATCTCCGACGAAGCCGAATTCTGCACATCACAGCAGCAAGACCCGGCGACAGAACCGTCCGGACGCCGTCCGGCAGGCTGCCCTCCCCCTCCCCCAATCCACAAAAAACTCTATCGTGACCTGCGCCACAAAGTATTCGGAGGCGTGATAGCCGGTCTTGCCCAATACACCGGCTGGGATGTCACCGTTATGCGTATCCTCATTGTTGCCCTCGCCATACTTCCCACCCCCATATTTTCAATCAGCTTCGGCACATGGGTGTTTATCTATCTCATAGCATGGATGGTAATACCGGTGGCACGCACACCCAGGCAGATTCTTGAGATGCAAGGACAGCCTGTGACCCTCGACAATGTAGGTCAGACTGTGATAAGCAATGCCGTCCCCCCGGTAGCCCCCGTCCCTGACAGCAACGCAAGCACATTCAGCAACTTTGTCAACACACTCTTTTCGGTAGTGGCAAAATGCATCCTCGCATTCATCGGATTTGCGGCAGGCATCACAGCTATCGCATCAGTAATCCTCGTGCTATGCGTCATAGCAGGTATCCTACTATATTACTTTGCCTGCAATCCCAGCCTGCTCAATTCATTTGATATCGCTCTGACCACTCCATACATAGACGGATGGGCAATGGTATGCGCAGTCATGGCTATCCTCATCCCTGCCATCGCGGTCTGGTGGGCGTCATGCTCGGTGATTTTCAAAGTCAAGGGAGCATCAGCCCCGGTAATAATCACCGGAATAATTTTTGAGGCCATCTTCATCATCGCCACAGCTATCCTCCTCAACATCAATCCCGAAATCGATCACTTCGCCTTAGCTACGTTCTCCTCGTTAGCACCGGCATCAGCGCTTCCTCCCATGTTTTCATAAACAGCACAATCCGTCCATGAAAGAAATACTCTGAAACACACATAATAACGACAAAGGAGCCGGAAGTTTCCTTAGCATCTGCTAACCATAACTTCCGGCTCCTTTGTCGTTATTATAGCTGTCCGATTGCACAGTTTATATCGGACCGGTCTTATTCTTCGCTTCCGGCAAATTCCATCAGGTATGCCTTGATGAACGCATCGAGGTCGCCGTCCATCACACCGTTGACATCGCTTGTCTGATAATTGGTACGATGGTCCTTGACACGACGATCGTCAAACACGTAGCTTCGTATCTGCGAACCCCATTCAATCTTCATCTTGCCTGCCTCGACCTTTGCCTGCTCCTGCAGTCTATGCTGAAGCTCCTTGTCATAAAGTATGGAACGAAGCTGACGCAATGCGTTTTCCTTGTTCTTCGGCTGGTCACGAGTCTCGGTGTTCTCAATCAGAATCTCCTCCTGCTCACCAGTGTACGGGTCGGTAAACTGATAGCGCAGGCGTACGCCTGATTCCACCTTATTCACATTCTGACCGCCGGCGCCGCCTGAACGGAATGTATCCCATGAGAGTAATGCCGGCTCCACCTTCACCTCGATAGTATCATCGACGAGCGGAGTCACGAACACAGAGGCAAAGGATGTCATTCGCTTACCCTGCGCATTGTAAGGCGACACACGCACCAGACGATGCACGCCATTCTCACTCTTCAGATATCCGTAGGCAAAGTCGCCCTCCACATTTATGGTACATGACTTTATACCCGCCTCGTCACCTTCAAGCAAGTTGGCAATCGATGTCTTGTAACCGTGTGACTCACACCAGCGCAGATACATGCGCATCAGCATTGAAGCCCAGTCCTGGCTCTCGGTACCGCCGGCACCTGAGTTGATTTTCAGCACCACACCGAGCTTATCTTCCTCACGGCGCAGCATATTGCGCAGCTCAAGGTTCTCGATTTTGGTGATTGCGTCGGCATAGAGCGCATCAATATCCGACTCTTCCACAAGTCCTTCCTTCAGGAAGTCCCAGGCGAGTTCAAGTTCATTGACCACCTTGTCAATCTCCTCATAGCCGTCAATCCATGCCTGGATATCCTTGATTTTCTTCATCTGCGCCTGTGCCTCCTTGGGATGCTCCCAGAAATCCGGCACATGAGTGCGCAATTCCTCTTCTTCTACCTGTATCTTCTTACTGTCGATGTCAAAGATACCTCCTCAGCGCCAGCTTGCGCTCAAAAGTCTCTTTTAATTGTTCCTGAGTAATCATTTTTATACTATAAATTATGATATTAATTAATATTTTCAATTCATTTGCAAAGTTACGACTTTTTATCGACTTTATAACCTATAAGATAATCGCCTACCGGAAGCAGCGAAATCACAAAACACAATGCCATACTGATAACCATCGTACAGATAAATATAGCCAGAACCTGCAATACATAGTTATCCATATCCCTAATCCAACCCCATGTCCACACCCAATCACGCATGATAAAAATATAAACCAGATATACGCCAAACGCCAGGTTGGATGTCCTCGCAACTAATCCGGAACTTTTATGAGTACTAAACCTATTACATAGCAGCACGAACCAAAACACAGCCATAATAGCCACGAAAACCGAAAGATACCAGAAAACTCTGTAAAAATCAACTTCCAGTCCCAACCACCAGCATACCACAGGCGCACTTATCGACAATACACATAATGCAGCACACCACTGCAGACTGATAATATCGCCATATCTTCTCAAATAATATCCTAAGACAAAATATCCTATGTAACCGGATAAATAATAATAAAGTCCTGTGATACCCGTATTAACATCCAACACAATTTCAACAAGCGGGAAACACAGAGTCAAGAACCAGAATGACAAGTATAGCTGCAAAGTCGGTTTCTTGACATCTTCAAGCCAAGGGCTTATCACAGGAGAGATTATATAAAGTCCGATGAGAGTATACATAAACCACATCACACCGGAACCCTGTGGTGAAAACGGCACAGACAGCACTCGGCATGCAATTGCTGAAATATCAACCGAATCATCACTAAGGCTTTTCACAACAATATAAAACAAAGTCCAGACAAGCGCAGGAATCAAAACCTTCCCCAAACGCCTGCGTAGGAAAACCCTCGCATCCTCTCTGACCGGCAATAACAAGGCTCCACTCACCATTAAAAATAGACCTATACATGGAGCAGTCATGTAACTGAGTGCAAGCAAAAACAGACTGTTTTCCTGAGTAGCAGGCATAGGTGAATGCATAAGCACGACCATGCAACAAGCCATCAGCCTCACCACATCCAGATAAAGAATCCTTCCTCCTCTCATTGTCTATCCGGCGGTTAATACGTCACCTCCCATAGGTAGAGAGCCTGAGGGGGCATCGATGTACCTGCGGCACAGCGGTTACGACGATCTATCACAGCCTGAAAGTCATCTACGGTCATTTTGCCCCTGCCCACTTCCACAAGTGTGCCGACCACGGCACGCACCATATTGCGAAGGAAACGGTCAGCAGTAATGATGAACACCCAACCGTCAGTATCCCCGACCCTATGCCACCGGGCATGCGTCACCTTACAGATATTAGTCTTCGCATCGGTGTGAAGCTTGGCAAACGATGTGAAATCCGAAGTGTGCAGAAGCAGCTCAGCCGCCTTATTCATCTTATCGTAATCGAGCCCTGCGGGAGCTTTCCAGCTCAGGGGGTAGAAGAAAGGCGACTTTTCTGCCACGGCATAGTAATGATAGGTGCGCGAGGTCGCATCAAATCTGGCATGCTTGTCAGGGGAGACCTCATAAATCTCGTAGACTGCGATATCCTTACCGATCAAGGAATTAAGACCCCGCACAAGCTTTTCCGTATTCTCGATCGGGACATCGGTGTCGAAATGCGCCACCATCATGCGGGCATTGACTCCGGTATCGGTACGTCCCGCTCCTACAATCTTCATGTCACGGCGCATGACAGTAGATAGAGCCTTCTCCAAAGTCTCCTGCACAGTCACCTCGCCAGGCTGACTCTGCCAGCCGTGAAAAGGCGCTCCTCTGTATGCCAACCGCATGAAATATCTCATCACTTTACGCCTCCCGGCCCATGAATTGTCAGTCCTTCTCTATATATGTGTAGCCGTAAAGACCCGAACGGTATTTACTGAGGAACTCGCGCCCCTCGTCAGGTGTGATACTTCCGGCTTTCATTGAGGCTGTAACCCAAGCCTCCACGTTACGCACAAGCTTCTTGGAATTGAACTGCACATAGTCAAGCACGTCCGCCACAGTCTCGCCGTCGATAATCTTGTCTATCTCATACCGGTCCTTGTACACCGAGATATGCACGGCATTGGTGTCACCGAACAGATTGTGCATATCACCGAGAATCTCCTGGTAAGCGCCTACAAGGAACACACCTAAATAATACGGTTCGCCGGATTTCACCGGATGCACCGGCAGAGAGCTTGCGCAACCGCCATGATTAGATATGAAGTTAGCTATCTTGCCATCACTGTCACATGTGATGTCCTGAAGCGTACAGGTCTTGGTCGGCTTTTCATCCAGCCGTGACAGCGGAATGATAGGAAACACCTGGTCAATAGCCCATGAGTCAGGAAGCGACTGGAAAAGCGAGAAGTTACAGAAGTACTTATCAGGCACCATCTTAGCCACTTTCCGCAGTTCCTCCGGCGCATGCTTCATACCATTGACAATCTCACCGACCTCACGCGCCACGGACCAGAAAAGCTCCTCAATCTGCGCTCGTGTGCGAAGGTCAAGCATGCCAAGGCTGAAACGGTCAAGAGCCTCTTCACGAATCTGGAGCGCATCATGCCAGCTTTCCAGCAAAGTCTGCTGATTGAGTTTGTCCCATATTTCATACAGCTCGCGGGCAAGCTCATGGTCAGTGCCTGCAATATCCTTTGAGTCCTTCCATATAGGCATCTGTGTGGTCTCGAGCACCTCGAACACCAGTACCGAATGGTGGGCGGTCAGAGAGCGCCCGCTCTCGTTTATCACGTTTGGCTGCTTCAGGTTGTTCTTCTCGCATGCGTCCACGATTGCCGATATGGCATCGTTGGCATACTCCTGAATCGAATAATTCATAGAGCTACCCGAGGCAGCACTTCTCGTGCCGTCATAATCCACTCCGAGTCCGCCACCTATATCCATGAACTCGACATCAAAACCCATCCGGCACAGCTGCACATAGAACTGTGTCGCCTCGCGGATCGCAGTCTTTATATGTCGTATCTTGGTAATCTGGCTGCCTATGTGGAAATGGATCAGCTTAAGGCAATGCTTCATTTTGTGCCGTTCAAGGAAATCCAGAGCCTCGAGCAGCTCCGACGAGTTCAGACCGAACTTGGACTGGTCCCCTCCGCTTGTCTCCCACTTGCCTGAACCTGACGAGGCAAGCTTGATGCGGATACCCACATTCGGCTCTATGCCGATACGTTTAGCCACATCAAGAGTGATTTTAAGCTCATTGAGCTTCTCAACCACGATATATATCCGGCGTCCCATCTTCTGGGCAAGAAGAGCGAGCTCGATATAAGTCTGATCCTTGTAGCCGTTACAGATAATTAGGGCGTTCTCCTTGATATTGGTGGCAAGCACAGCATGGAGTTCAGGCTTCGAACCAGCCTCAAGACCTATATTGAACTTCTCCCCGTGGGTCACAATCTCCTCCACCACAGGTCTCATCTGATTGACCTTGATAGGATAGATTATGTAATTCTTTGCCTTGTAGTCATACTGCTTTGAGGCGACAGCGAAACATCTGGAAATCTTCTCGACACGATTGTCAAGAATATCGGGAAAACGCAACAGTACCGGCGAGGTTATATCCCTGACCTGCAGTTCATCCATCACCTCACGGAGATCCACCGAAGCATATCCCTCGCGGGGAGTCACCTCCACGTTACCCTTATCATTGATGGAGAAGTACTTACGTCCCCAACCCTGAATGTTATACAGCTCAGCGCTGTCCTCTATTCGCCATTTTCTCATCAGCAGATAGTTTAAGCAATCCTATTGTTATAGTAACTCTTTTTTAATTTATAACGCATATATTCCCCGAATGTAATCCTTTTGATTATTTTTAAACATTACATGACATGGGAAAACTGCATATCACTTCCAGTTTATGAATTTATCAGCAAAATTACAACTAATTCAGCAGAAAGTCTCAATTTTCCTTAAATAATTTATCTTATTGGCACATTATTTTGGTTTAATCATTGGAAGATTGTAACTTTGCCTATAAATATATCCCCAATCATTCACGTTTATACAACACAATCTCACAAACTATTCCTATGGACAAAAAATTAGGATTATCCATCCTGCTCGGGTCAGCGCTTCTGTTAACCGGATGCGGGAAAAAGATGAATCAGTTCGCAGCTGATTATTTCACTACAAACCCTAATCCGCTTGAAGTAGTGGGTCAGAATGTACCTGCGACAGTGACCGGAAGAATCCCCGCAAAATTCTTCCAGAAGAACGCCACTGTCACTGTAACTCCCTACCTCACATATGGCGGCACCGAAAAGGCTGCATCGCCAATGACTTTCCAGGGCGAAAAGGTGCGTGGAAACAACCAGGTTATCTCATTTGAGAATGGTGGTACCGTGACCATCCCGGTCAATTATGTGTACGAGCCCGCAATGCAGCGTTCGGAACTCTATCTCGGATTCACCGTAGACCAGAAAGGCAAACAGTATGTGCTTCCGCGCGTGAAAGTGGCTGACGGCATCATCGCCACCGCAGCTCTTGCCGACGCAGCAACCGTTGAGCCCGCTACCGCAAATGACAAATTCCAGCGTATAATAAACGAAAAATACTCCGCAGACATCCACTTCCTCATCAACCAGGCAAATCTCCGCGAGAGCGAGCTCAAGAGCGACGAAGTACTTCGCCTGAACCGCGACATCAAGGCTGCCGCAGGCGATGACTCACGCCAGATTGAGGAAATCAACATCAAGTCATACGCATCACCCGACGGCAAACTCGATTTCAACACCCGACTTGCCGAGAACCGTGAGACAAATACCACAAAGTACCTTCAGAACCAGCTTAAGAAGGACAAAGTGACTGAATTCGGCGAACTTACCGCCAACTTCACTCCCGAGGACTGGGAAGGCTTCCAGAAACTCGTTGCCGCAAGCAACATTCAGGACAAGCAGCTCATCCTCAGCGTACTCTCAATGTACAAGGACCCGGAAGAGCGCGAACGCGAAATCCGCAACCTTTCAAGCGTATTTGACCAGCTTGCCGACGAAATCCTCCCCCAGCTCCGCTATTCACGCATCACCGCAAGCATCAACGTAATCGGTAAGAGCGACGAGGAAATCGTAAACGCATACAACACCGACCCCTCTACTCTCACTGTCGACGAGCTCCTTTATTCAGCCACTCTCACCGACGACCTCAACCGCAAGAAAGAGATCTACACCACTGCCACACGCCTCTTCCCCGGCGATTACCGCGGCTTCAACAACCTCGGCAAGGTTGAATACCAGCAGGGTGACTTCGACGCTGCGATGGCAAGCTTCAAGAAAGCAGCACGTGTAGAGCCTAACGCTCCCGAATCACAGATGAACCAGGGTCTCGTAGCTCTCGTGAACCACGACCTCCGCGCAGCCAACAACTCATTCGGCAAAGCCGGCGGTCTTGACGAACTCGGTTCCGCACTTGGCGTTTACTACCTCGAGCAGGGAGATGTAAAGGCTGCCACCAAAGCCTTCGGCAACGACAAGAGCAACAACGCAGCCCTCGCTCACATCCTCAACAAGGATTACAGCAAGGCCAAATCAACCCTCGCTGCCATCAACGCTCCTGACGCCACCACCTACTACCTCATGGCAGTGCTCGGCGCACGCACCGGCAACGACCAGATGGTTACATCAAACCTCCGTCAGGCCATCAAGCTTGACCCCACCATGGCTCGCCGCGCAGCCGCCGACCTCGAGTTCTCACGAGTGAACCTCTCAGGCGTTCTCTAAACGGACCGATTTCCGTAAAGGACAATCCTAAAACCTACCAATCCCTTGCGACCGCAATCCGCGCCGCAAGGGATTTTTTATTGCCCCGAATCCCAAACCCTCCTACCGCAAGGTTTGTTACAATACTACCAAGTGTGCATCGCACGCACCACTATGGCACACGTTTCCACAAAGCAACTAACCAAGCAACTCCAAAACATTATGATTGCCATCGGGGAGAAAACAAGACACCGGATTCTCGACGTGATTAACTGGGTATTAATCATACTGTCGGTCCTGCTCATCACATTCATATCAATAGACACATTCAAAAATGTGGATTTCCTCACTAATCCGCTCTACATGAACTTCCAGCTATGGGCATGCATAACATTCCTCACGGCATTCTTCATAGAACTGTTCATCAGCGACGACAAGTGGCGGTATTTCCGCCACAACTGGCTGTTCTTCGTACTGTCCATCCCTTATCTCAATATACTCAGGGACTTCAATATCCTCATCACACCCGAGGAACTTTTCTATGTCAGATTCATACCGCTGGCAAGGGGTATCATGGCAATGGTGATAGTGGTAGGCGCAATCTCCCGTTACCGAATCACATCGTTCCTGTGTTCCTACATAATAATATTGTGCTCATTCATATACCTCGGAAGCCTCATATTCCTCTACAAAGAGCATGGAATCAACCCTATGGTCAACGACTTCGGTTCAGCACTGTGGTGGGCATGCATGAATGCGACCACACTCGGATGCACCATTAACCCCGTCACCGTCACAGGCAAAATAATCGGATGCGTGGTATCGGTAAGCGGCATTGTCATGTTCCCCCTCTTCACCGTCTACTTCACATCGCTGATTCAGCGCTACCGCCGCAAAAACAACATCTCCTGAGAGCGCCACCCCACACTTTTGCCCAAACTAACATCGAAAAAACCTTTGACTCATACATAAAAAATCGTAACTTTGCAGTCGTCAATCCAATGACACAATTCTGATGAAATTATGGAACAGACACCGACCAGCCAGCAACGCGTCGATGAGGTGATAGGTCGCCTCTGCTGTTTAGATGACATGCGCCATGTCTGCCCTTCACGCAACGGTGAGGGAGAACCGCTATTGTCCAATGACGCCGTGCGCCGCATTGTAGCGCTTTCACGCCAGCTAATGTTCCCGGGATTCTACGACGAGTCAGCCGAAAGCTACTCGGTGCTCCGTTCCGTCATGACCATCGACTGCCGGGAGCTGTTCGGACTTTTGCACCAGCAAATCACCGCCGGTCTCTGCTTTGACTCCGAATACTGCGAAGCCGATATTGCAACACTTGCCGCCGAAGCCAGAGAGACAGCCACGAAATTCATAGAACGTCTTCCTGAAATACGCCACATCCTCGACATCGACATCGACGCCACATATCTCGGCGACCCCGCCGCAGTGTCGACCCACGAGGTGATAGCCTGCTATCCCGGCGTCAGAGCCACAATGAGCCACCGCATAGCCCATGAGCTGCTTAAACTCAATGTTCCGATAGTACCGCGCATGATTTCAGAGCAGGCTCATTCCGAAACCGGCATAGACATCCATCCGGGAGCCGAAATAGGCGAAGGGTTCGTGATTGACCACGGCACAGGTGTAGTTATCGGCGCAACAGCCATACTCGGCAAGAATGTCAAGCTTTACCAGGGTGTGACACTCGGCGCAAGAAGCTTCGTGACGGATGACTCCAACAATCCGGTCAAGGGTATTCCGCGCCACCCGATTATCGGTGACAATGTGGTGATTTATGCCAACTCTACTATCCTCGGCAGAATCACAATAGGCGACAATGCCGTAATCGGAGGCAACCTGTGGGTGACACGGGATGTGGCTCCTGGAGAGAAACTGATACAGGCAAAAGCTGACAATTTCAGGTCAATCGACAGTTGACGCAACCACCGGAAACAGGCTCTCCTCAAATAAAACAATAGCAATCAACCAAACAGATAGATACAAACAGATGGAACACCAATTTGAAATGGTAGCCAAGACCATGAAAGGTCTTGAGGAAGTACTCGCTGAAGAATTGCGCCAGCTTGGTGCCGAAAACGTCGAGCCCGGATTGCGCATGGTGTCATTCGAGGGGGACCTTGCCATGATGTACCGCGCCAACCTCTGTTGCCGCACCGCATTATGCATCCTACGCCCCGTATACAAGTTCATAGCCAAGGATCCTGACAGCCTCTACGAGATGGTAAAGGAATTCAACTGGTCAAGCGTAATGACACTCGACAAGACCTTCTCTATCGACACCACTTCACATTCGGCTGAATTCACGCATTCACGGTTCGTGACCTACAGAGTGAAGGATGCGATAGTCGACTATTTCAAAGACCGATTCGGTCCCGACAAGCGCCCCGGCGTACGCCTCAACGACGCCGACGTGATGATAAACGTGCACATCGACGGGGACCGTGTCACCATATCGCTCAACTCGTCGGGCGAGTCGCTGCACCGCCGCGGATGGCGTGTGGCACAGACCGAGGCGCCTATCAACGAAGTCCTCGCCGCCGGCATAATCCTCAAGAGCGGATGGCGCGGTGATTGCCCGCTTGTCGACCCGATGTGCGGCTCCGGCACATTCCTCATTGAAGCCGCCATGATTGCCGCAAACATAAAGCCCGGAAGTTTCCGCAAAGGTTTTGCCTTCGAGAACTGGCACGATTATGACGGCGAACTGTTTGAGAAGGTGCTCAACGAGAATTCCGAACGCCGTGATGTCCCATTCAAGATATATGGAGCCGACATATCGCCCAAAGCAGTAGCGATAGCCGAACGGAACATCCTCTCAGCCGGTGTGGACGAGTACATAAACCTCCGCATCAAGCCGCTGCAGCAATGGAGCGAAGCTCCTGCCGACGGCACTCCGGGCATACTCATAACCAATCCGCCTTACGGAGAGCGCATCAACGTAGAGGATATGGAGTCCCTTTACAAGCTCCTCGGGACCAAACTCAAACGCGTATTCCTCGGATATCACGGCTGGGTCATCTCATCCAACCTTGACTATCTCGCCAACATAGGGCTGACACCATCGACCAAAGAGTCCATGCAGAACGGAGGCCTTGACTGCGAACTGCGTGAATATATAATATTCGAAGGCACTAAAAGCGACTTCCGGAAGGAGGGCGGCACGCTCAAGGGCGATCGCCCCGCCAGAGTGGAACGCAAGCCCCGCGGACGGAAAAGCGACGAGGAATGGAAGAAGGACGCGCGCAAACGCGGCATGGGAGGCAAAGAGGCTTCTGCAAGCCGCCAGGAACGTCCTGCCAGAAAAAAGCCGAGCCCGCTTGAGGACATGTACCGACCCAAAAAAGGAGGATACGCACGCAGTGAAGAGCGCCGGCGTAAATTCAAGGAGGAAACAGCCGCACAGAGCGAAGCCGAAGAATTGCTGTCACGCCACCGCAATCCTCATGCCTTGAAATTCGGCGACACACCCAAAATGCCCACTATCCCGGCTCCGGACGGACCTTTCATGCGCACACGCCGCCGTTGGAAACGCCCCGATACTGACAGCTCCAACACTCAGGCAGAAGAGACAAACGATTAATCCGACTAAACAATCACAATATATTACCATATAAACGCAGCCATGTCAATCCAACAGAACCTCAACACCATGCGTTACCCAGTGAATAACCAGCCCGAAAAGAGCCCCTTCAACGCAGGCGAGACTCTTCAGGAACAGTCATCAAAACTCAATGTGCTACTCCTCGGTTCCGGAGGCCGCGAATGCGCTCTGGCGTGGAAAATAGCACAGAGCCCGCGCCTGGAGAAGCTATACATAGCGCCCGGCAACGGTGGTACCGACGCATATGGCACCAATGTGGACATTTCACCCCTTGACTTTCCGGCTATCGAGAAATTCGCAAAGGAGAACGACATCGACATGGTTGTGGTCGGCAACGAAGACCCGCTCGTAGCAGGGATATACGACTACTTCGAGGGACGTCAGGGCGCTCCGCTTGTGGCAGGTCCTTCAAAAGCCGGAGCAGCCCTGGAAGGGAGCAAGGATTTCGCCAAACAGTTCATGGTGCGCCATTCCATCCCCACAGCACGTTACCACAGCTTCACAGCTGAAAACCTTGAGGACGGCTACGCATTCCTCGAAGAGCTCAAAGCACCCTACGTGCTGAAAGCCGACGGACTTGCAGCCGGCAAAGGCGTGCTTATCCTCGACTCGCTCCAGGAAGCCAAGGATTCGCTTAAGGAGATGCTCGGCGGCATGTTCGGCAAATCATCGGCAACCGTAGTGATTGAGGAGTTCCTAAGCGGCATCGAGTGCTCGGTATTCGTGCTCACCGACGGCAACGGCGGCTACCGCATACTCCCAGTAGCCAAGGACTACAAACGTATCGGCGAAGGTGACACCGGTCCAAACACAGGCGGCATGGGAGCGGTAAGCCCGGTTGTTTTCGCCGACAAGGAATTCATGAAAAAGGTCGAGGAAAGAATAATCCTCCCCACTGTCAACGGACTTGTGGCTGAAAACATAACATACCGCGGCTTCATCTTCCTTGGACTCATCAATGTAGAAGGCGAGCCTATGGTGATTGAGTATAACGTACGCATGGGTGACCCAGAGACCGAAGTGGTGATGCTCCGTATCGCCTCCGACCTCCTGCCTCTGCTTGAAGCGGCTGCGATGGGTAATCTTTCCGCCCTTCCACTTGTGGAGGACCCGAGATATGCCACCACAGTCATGGTGGTTTCCGGCGGCTATCCCGGCAGCTACCCCAAAGGCAAAGTAATCACAGGCACTGATGAGGTCAAGGACGCAATCCTCTTCCACGCAGGCACCAGACTTGACGAAAACGGTGAACTGCTGACTTCAGGTGGCAGAGTGATAGCTTGCAGCGCTTACGGCAATGACATAGATGACGCTCTGACCCACAGCTACGCCGCCGCTGACACCGTACAGTTCGAAGGCAAGTATATGCGCCGTGACATAGGCTCTGACCTAAAGAAACTAATTAAGGCATAAACACCTCTCCTACGCCGACATGACCCGCAAAGAGATAAACTTCACACGCATAATCCGCTCGAGAGGGATGGCGATACTTTTCGGTATCTTTTCCGTCATCATGGTGTTTCAGGCATGGGCGACAGGAAAGATTCCCGCCCTGCATACCTCCATGACAGTGGCATTCGCCTCGCCTGCCGAGTGGATTGGCGACACGTGGATTTCAATGTGGGTAAACATCGCTCTCCTGATCGGCACAGGGGCTCTGATGATAGTCATCAACCGCAGTTTCAACCTCTTACGAACGCTGTCGGTCTACTTTGCGGCATTCTTCATGTTTGCCACCGCATCCACCCCGATGATAGCGGGACAGATGAGCGGCTCTGTGGTGCTGGCGATAGTTGTACTGCTTTCCATGTGGACAATGTTCACCATCTACGCTGTCAGAGCAAGTTCCAGAAGGGTATTTCTGACCTTCTTCCTGCTCGGGCTTGGCGCTATGGTGCAGTATGCCACACTGCTTTATGTCCCGGTATTCATAATCGGTCTGGGGCAGATGAGAATACTCAAATTCAAGAAAATAATCGCCGCACTGCTGGGTATAATTACTCCTGCCTGGATTGTGTGGGGACTCGGCATACTGCCGCTCCCAACATTGCCTGTCATCGAGTTCACACCCCCTTCCTTGCTGCTCAGCACACCTGGAGGATGGCCATTTCTCGCAACTGTGGCATTCTCCCTAACACTCGGATTCTTCACCGGCTTGGTAAACCTCATCAAGATTATCGGCTTCAACGCACAGGCAAGAGCCTACAACGGGCTTTTGATGCTTATCTCAATCGCCACAGGCATATTCGCCATAGTCAATTTCACCAACCTGCCGTTTTATGTCACATTGCTCAACGCCTGTGTGGCATTCCAGGTAGGACACTTCTTCCGTTTCACCTCTATGAGGCGCGGCTATCTTTTCGTGACATCGTTTATGGCTGTGTATTTCGGCTTGTACCTTTGGTCGATGTTCGGACAAATCTAAATCAGAATCTTCTCACTGACACACCCCACAATGAAAATAGTAGTAGACAAGAATATCCCTTTCATTAGGGAACCCCTGGAAGGCCTTGGAGAGACAATGTATCTGAAAGGCGATGCAATCACTCCGGATGTGATGCGCGATGCCGACATTCTGCTGACACGTACACGCACACGTTGTGACTCGAAACTGCTCGACGGCTCAGTCTGCTCATTCATCGGCACAGCCACCATCGGCACAGACCATATCGACCTGGATTACTGCCGCGAACATGGCATAACCGTCAGGAACGCACCCGGCTGCAATGCCCCCGCAGTGGCTCAGTATGTGCTATCCGCAGTGCGTGCCACCCTAAACGACGGAGAGACATTGGCAGACAAGACCATAGGCAT
Organism: uncultured Duncaniella sp.; assembly: GCA_958352885.1. Lineage (GTDB taxonomy): Bacteria > Bacteroidota > Bacteroidia > Bacteroidales > Muribaculaceae > Duncaniella. The sequence goes on along the minus strand of CATWQI010000010.1, from coordinate 30,292 downwards.
TATAGGTGTGGGACATGTGGGCACCATAGTCGCCCGCTGGGCTGAATCACTCGGAATGAAGGTGCTGCTAAACGACCCTCCACGTTTCGGCAACGATGCACCCGGTGTCACGCTCGACAGAATCGCTGAAGAGTGCGACGTAATCACAATCCACACCCCTCTTACCCGCAGCGGCAAATATCCTACCTATCACCTTCTCGGCAATGAATTTCTGTCGACCCTCAAGCGCAAGCCGCTCGTCATAAACTCCGCACGCGGTGAAGTAATGGACACCGAAGCCATAAAGCTGGCACTTGAATCCGGACAGATTCGGGCAGCGGCAATAGACTGCTGGGAGAAAGAACCTGCGATTGACACCGGACTGCTCGAAATGGCTGTGATTGCCACGCCGCACATAGCCGGCTACTCCTACGAGGGAAAAGTCCGAGCCACTGCCATGACTCTCGAAGCACTGACCGAGCATCTGAGCGGAAAAGGCGTAGCACCTGATCCACTCGCAATACCACTCAAACCTGTGCCCGAAACAATCAATGAAGAGATGCTTGGCTATGATATCATAGCCGACACCGCAACCTTGAAAGCCGCCGGGGGCACTGCAGCACTTGCTTCGACATTTGAATCACTGCGCAACAATTACAACCTGCGCCACGAACCCGGACAACAGGATATAGAGAAATAGCCGTCGACAAAAAAATATCGTCTGTGAAGTTTGCCTCGGTTTTTGCAGTAAATCAGAGATTTTTTTGTTAAATTTGCAGCGTTATTGCGGCTGGGCCATGCCGCCATGTATAATTTATTTCTATTAGATTTGGACACAGACCCTTTACCAGCCACTGAAGCAGTGGCGGAACTTCTGCTTAATTTCGCAAATTATCACCTGCTTGACTTAGTGACAATGGGAGGCAGCCAGATTGTTGCCCTAATCCTTGCCATATTCGCGCTCGGACTTTCAGGATTCGTATCCGGCAGCGAGATAGCATACTTCTCTCTTACCCCCGCCCAATGTGAAGAACTCGAGGAGTCGCCCAAAGGCGAACAAGTGCTTGCGCTCATATCCAAGCCGGAACGGCTGCTTGCCACTATCCTTATAGCCAACAATCTTGTCAACGTCACCATCGTTGTGCTCTGTAACTTCGCTCTCGGACCGATATTCTCAGGCATGAGCGCACTATGGAGTTTCATACTTCAGACCGTACTGCTGACATTCCTGATCCTGCTTTTTGGCGAGATACTTCCGAAACTTTACGCCAATTCCAACAATCTCGGATGGGCGAAGATGGCGGAAGGTCCGCTCAGTCTGTTTGTCAGGCTATTTTACCCGCTGTCATCTGTACTGGTAAAGAGCAGCGGCATCGTCAACAAAGTTGTGACCAAAGAGGACTCCACAGTCACTGCCGACGACCTCTCGCAGGCGCTCGAAATAGCGGATGTCGGCACCAACGACAATAAGGATATGCTCGAAGGAATCCTTAAGTTCGGCGACACTACAGCATCGGAAGTCATGACTCCGCGTGTCGACGTGACCGGTCTTGACATGGAGCTGACATTTGATGAAGTGATGCAGGTAGTAATCGAGAGCGGATTCGCACGCCTTCCGGTCTACAAGGATTCGATGGACAACATACAGGGTGTGCTTTATTCCCGCGACCTTCTGCCGTACGTCGGAGGAAAGACAGGTGATGGCTTCGCATGGCAGTCACTTATGAGGGAACCGTACTTCGTGCCCGAATCCCGAATGATTGATGACCTCCTGGAGGATTTCCGTTCCCGGCGCGTACATCTTGCAATCGTAGTGGATGAATTCGGCGGCACTCAGGGAATCGTAACCCTCGAGGATGTGCTCGAGGAAATTGTAGGCGATATCAATGACGAATATGACGTGGAGGAAAAGACTTACCGCAAACTCCCTGATGACACATATATATTCGAGGGTAAGACATTGCTCAACGACTTCTTCCGTGTCACCGACCTCGACGAAGAGGATTATTCGGACGTGACAGAGGACTGCGAGACTCTTGCCGGAATGCTGCTCGCCATCAAGGGCGACTTCCCAAAGGAAAAGGAGTCAATCGTCTACGGCAGATGCAGATTTCTGGTACTGTCCATACAGCAGCACCGCATAGCGAACGTGCGCGTCAAAGTCATGTCGGAGGTACAACCCGACCAAATGAAACAGTAACCGGCAGTTACCGCCCAAACCGTCCGTGTACATATGTTGCCACTGCCGCTTCTGCCTTTGATTATCCTCGCCGCCATGACAACCGTCAGCTGTCATGACAATCGTGAGAAAGCGACACCCAAACCGCAAGCATATCACAGGATTTCAATCCCCGACTCCGTATATATATCTTATAACACCGGTACGGCAGACCTTATGGTAAACGCTGACGCCGTTATTGCCGACAGTATCAGACAAGACGGGAGATGGATTGATATATCATACCCGCATTTCCCCGGGGCAAAAATATTTCTGACTCTAACATCCACCACACCGTCAGCCCTTCCGGCTCTGATTGAGAACCGCACCGAGCGGATACGCCTCAACACATCATCAGCCACCACCGAGGTGACCGAACTAACCTCTGTCGGAGGATGGAGCGGAACGTTATTCATGACACGCAACTCCCTCACCACCCCATTGCAGATTCTCGCTTATAATCCCGACCATACCGGACTTCTCTCCGGAGCGCTGTATATCAGTCCGTCCCCTTCCGCCACCCCTGATTCCATTGCCCCGATAGTGTCAGCTGTGTCGCATGACCTCCTCACCACCCTAAAGAACCTGAAATGATGACGACCGACAGCTACCGTATATATATGACCGGCATCCCTGCTGACGACCGTCCGAGGCGAGCAAGAGAGGAAGAGTCCAAACTCACCCTGCTCAGGGAGGCTTTCGGCGACACGGCAGAGTTAAGCCACGACATGTTCGGAGCTCCATACTTATGCTCACACCCCGGGACACATATCTCACTGTCACACAGCACTGATACATGCGTGCTTGCTGTAAGTGACACCCCGATAGGCGTGGATATAGAGAATTGGCGTCCTCAACTTTCACGTGTGGCAAAGAAATTCCTGACACGGGACGAACTTGACAGATTAGAAAACATAGCCGACGAAGGCACCAAAGCGTCTTTCCTGTTAAAAATGTGGACAGCGAAGGAGGCCACCTTCAAAGCATCCCAGCAATCCGGATTGGTACTGTCTGAAATCTCCGTCAGCTCCGATATGGCACACGCGGAGGCTCATGGAGCTATATTTGACATCACATATCCACTCCTTACGCCTGAAAGAATAATATCAGTATCCGTACCTGCCGGCGAATAAAAAAGAGGACAATATACAACAACATCCGCAGCCTGTTTGTTATAGCGATATAATACTATGTATCGCTCACGTTTCTCACATATTCTGACAGCGGTAATCCTCTTACTCTCAACCACAGGCGGATTAACCTCATGCATCTACGAGTACCCCGGAGAGTGCTCGGAGGATGAGCCGGTCGGCTGGTATCCGACACAGATAGATGCGAGTTACGATACCGAATGGTACATCCCCATCACACCGCGGCAATCATCTTACAAGGACTCGACAAGCATCTTCGGGATAGCTCAGAGCCAATTGCTGCCACGCATACCGGACGGACTGCGTATAATATCCTACCCTGACGGTGGCGGAGAGATGAGATCGTTCAATCTTCCTGCCAACGGAGGAGAAATCAACCTTCGTTCGCTCTCCTCCCACCTGCTATTCTACAATAACGACACCGAGTATATAATCATCGACCCGCAAGCCGGGTTTGACAAGACTATTGCCACGACACGCCGGCATTCCCCCGAAACATACAATGGCAACTCCGTTACCGGCACTGATATATCAACCCAGCCCGTGTACTCGGAGCCTGATATGCTCTACACTGCATCCATGGCTGACTATAATGCCGATGCAGCTGACTCCGCAAGAGTAATCAATGTTCTGCTCGACCCGGCAGTGTACACCTACGTGATACATTTCATGTTTAAAGACGGACTTGAATATGTATCTGCCGCCCGTGGCGCTATCTCCGGCATGGCAAGCGGAGTATACCTGAGTTCCGGCAACACCGTGAACGACAACGGTATCACCATCCTCTACAATTGCGAGAGACAGAATGATGGTCTTACAGGCGCTGTGAAATCATTCGGGGTTCCGGGCTACATAGCTGATTTGGAACAAATCGAACCTACCAGACGTTATGGAATTACGTTACAAGCCTATTTGAAGAACGGCAGACTGCTTTCGTTTGACTTCGATGTCACATCGCAGGTTGCCGTACAGCCATTAGGCGGAATCATTATGGTGGACGGAATCTCTATTCCCGACTCCATAGGAAAGCCCTCTGGCGGTTCAGGCGGTTTCAATGTAGATGTAAGCCCCTGGGGACCATCAAGCGACATTGATATTGACTTCTGAGACTTGCGTTTCTCCTATTTATTTAAAACCTAAGCATCATTTAATTACTACAAAAACATACACCACTATGAAGAGTATCTATCCATTGGCAATGGTAGCTTTGACAGCGGCACTTGCCGGTTGTAGCAGCGATGACAATGACAATCCTTACGTAAAGGGTGACACTGATGTCAAAATCGCTTTTTCCAACCCGTTCATAAACAATTCAGTCAAGGAGCGCACCGCAACCCCTACATCCAACGAGAATCTTAACGAGTTCCGTGTGTGGGGCTTCGTCGTCGACCCGAGTTCGGTGGTATTTGACGGTAACAAAGTAGAGCGCGCAGGCGACATCTGGAATGTTGACAGGACTGAATATTGGTATGCCGGACAGAACTACTGGTTCAGCGCCATAGCCCCCTATGACAACAAGACTTACAGCTTCGAACCTGTGACAACTCCAGCCGAAACATATTATGGAGGTGGCACGCTCACTTTCCATAACGATCGCGCCAATGGCGAGACCGACCTTGTATATGCATTCTCAGGTCCGATAATCCACCCGGACGGTGCCACAGAATTCGAGCCGGTAGCACTGACATTCAACCACATGCTCTCACAGCTCTCATTCCGCTTCATCAACAGCGTATCCGAGAGCACCACACTTGAAGTCAGCAATCTACGTATCACCAATGTGCCAAGCAGCGGTGTAATCGACCTCAACCAAAACGGCACAAACCGCCTCTGGACCATCGACACTGATAATTCATTTGTTCTCTCAGGAATCGATACAGAAGGACGATTCGGATACAGCTCACCCGGCAACAGCATCGAGTCAGAGCAAGTGTACATAATCCCGTCAAATACTGCGGTAAAATACCAGGTGGCATTCGACATTGACGTTTACAACGGAAACAACCGCATGGCGACTTACAGCCATACCATCGAGCTTCCCGCAGAAACAGAATTCGCTATCGGACAGAGCTATCGATTTACCGCCACATTCACCGGTGAAAATGTTGCACCCGGCGGTCTCAAGCCTATTAAATTCACCGTAGACAAAGTCAACGACTGGACTATGGCAGACGGCGGTGAAGTCAGCTATTAATCCCTTTCCCTCACTTTTACAATGAGCTATCCAGACAAACTCATGACGCTGCTTGCCCTGCTCCTCCTGGCAGGATGTTCGGATGAACATTCCGATATCCCGGAGGAGCAGAGCTCCTGCGCAATCGAGTTTGCGGCACCAGTGCTTAATAATATGTCGCGCAACTCCGCGCCGACATTTCCGTTCGACAACTTCAAAATCTATGCGTTCACAGATGACGCACAGTACTACATCTATGACGGAGCCGAAGTAGATGAGAACGGAAACGGAAAGTGGATATGCGACCAGCGTGAATACTGGTATCCGGAACATACTTACTGGTTTACAGCCCTGGCACCGGGCGAATCGCAAGGGATGACTTTTACCCCCGTCAGAGAAGGCGAACCGCCATATTCCGGCGGTGGCACACTGCATTACAATGCCATGGCGGACAGTGCCAAAACAGACATTCTGTACGCATTCAGGAAAGAAGTCACACCATCCATAATTCCTGACAAGGCACCTGCCGTCGACCTGGAATTCAATCATCTGCTTGCGCAGCTCACTTTCACATTCTACAATGAACTCGGGAATCCTCACTATTTCATCAACGTACCGTCCATAACCCTCGGCAATCTATACTCCGAAGGAGAGATAGACCTCAACTCAACCTCACCGCAATGGGAACGGACAGGATACAGGACATTCTGGGCAGGAGCCGGCAGAGCCGACCTTATTAAGATCAACGATCCAAAGACATCCCCTCCGGTCTATATTCTGCCGATAAAACCGGAAGGAGCTGTGATACAGCTCCAGACACACCTTTTCTACATCTACAATCCGGAGGATACTACCGGCATAGAATTTTCCGGAGTCAAGACATTCACTGTCGATTTTCCGGACATAGACCTAAAGGCAGGACATTCATATAACATCATAGCCCATCTGAACCACAATAACGTAGACGGTCCTCAAGAGGAACTTACTCCAATCTCGTTTGAAATAGAGGACAGAAGCTGGAGATACGATTATATAATTGATGTAAACACCCGATAACATGCGTATACACTTCACGCCATATCTCATATCGGCTGTCGTCTTATTGGCATCATGCTCACCCGACAGCACTGACAGTCCGGAGATTCCCGACGAAGGGACTACGACACCTATCTCCTTCGGCGTATCAACCATACCGCTTGAGGCAGCCGGCAACGGACGTGGCCCAACCATTTCTTATCCGTCGGACATAACATCATTACGTCTGTTCGCACCTCTGTGGGTCGACAATGGAAACGGCTACGAATTTGAATACTACGAAATAGAAGATGAAATAGTATCCAAGAACGATGATATGAGCTGGAGCACAAGCACCCCGTACTATTGGCCCGGCAAGAACAAGGCCCTAAGCTTCTTTGCCTATGCGCCACTTGATATAGAAGGCTGGGAGACAGCCTCGTTGCCACACACCCACCCTGACCAGATAAGATTCTTCTACACTCCGCCTTCGGAAGCTGAGAACCAGCACGACATAGTATTCGCCTATGACAACCAAATACTCAACTATACTGATTCACCTGAAAAGAAAGTGTATCTGTCATTCTCACACATACTGGCAAATGTCAGGTTCGTAATAAACGGAGACCCAACATCGGTCTATTCAATTTCACTGAAATGGCTGTATGGAGAAAGCGGTTTCAACCCCAACGGATATTACTGGGACTATCGCAACAAAGACAACACAGGGGAAGCCATGCTGACTTCCTATACAGTACTGGTTCCGGAAAACGGAGTAATGGGGGATGACCAAACACTGATGATAATCCCTCAACAACCCACTCCGGAAGACGCATCCATAATAGTACAACTGCGAGACGGCACAATACTGAAAAACAGCTTTGCATACCAGTCACTTATGAGCGGAGCAATAACCACCATCAACATTAATCTCCCAACGGAGGAAAGCGCCTCTCAGCTGACCTCGCAATTGACTATCGCCTCTACCAGATAGAGCGCCTTTATGTCGGAACGGAGCACCTCCATATCGTCATATTCTGGATTGTCGCTGTGAAGTATCACCATCGACACATCACTATGGCGACGCAGATATTTGACCAGGCGGAACTCCTCAAGCTCCACCACATATATCTGTCCCCAGAATATATTCCTCAAATCACGGATAGGTCTGATAGCCACATATCCGCCATTACTTATGCGCGGACTCATACTGTCGCCCCTGACCTTCACAATATGCGCACCGGCTGAGATACCGGGTATATCAATGGTTCCAACCGGATTGATTTCACCGAAAAGAGAACTCAGGCTACGGCATCCGGCAGTCACATCGATATCATAGACCGGTGTGCCCTGCGGTACGGCAACAGCCTTTATCGGTTCCGGCAAAAGGATATCACGAGCCGACGACTGTTTCTCATAAGGCACACCCACACCGTCACGCAGCCAGCTCTTGGATATCCCGAGGTCAACAACTATGCGGTTGACAAGACCTTCGGTAAACGGTAGTTTTCCGTTCATCACCTTTGAAAGATTGGACGGGTCTATCCGCAGTAACTGCGCCATCTGTCGCTGTGTCATGCGTTTCAGCTGCATGATATGTCGTAATCGGTCTGGTATAGTTGTCATAACGACCACAAAATTAATATATGATGGGTAAAATACCAAGCCAAATAACAACAAAACGATAAAAATTTCATTAAAAATTTTGCCGATTCAAAAAAACTTTCTACCTTTGCCCTCGCAAAACTCAAGGCATGGCGAGATAGCTCAGTTGGTTAGAGCGTCGGATTCATAACCCGGAGGTCCCGAGTTCAATTCTCGGTCTCGCTACAAAGGCAATAATGTTAAAGCATTAAACAAGGAACGGTTTGTCGTCGTGAAGACGCCAAACCGTTAATCATTATATCCCCTCCACATTGCCGCCACGACTTAACAACCGAGTCAGCGGAACAACCTCCACCAATGACGAAACCCGGCGTATTACTTTGGCTTTTCATCCGTATTAAACACCCACTTAGCTAAAACGGGACTCCAAAGCCATGGAAATTACAGATAATGGGCTGTGGAGAATCAAATTTTCATGAAATATTTTGTGGAATGGGAAAGAATTTGTAATTTTGCCCCGCTAAATTATTCACTTAACAGATTTTAAATCAAAAGAAACAAAATGATTATCGTACAAGTAAAAGAAGGTGAGAACATCGAGAAGGCACTGAAGAAATTCAAGCGTAAATTCGAAAAGACCGGCATCGTACGCGAGCTCCGTTCACGTCAGGCATTTGAAAAGCCCTCAGTGACCAACCGCAAGAAGATGATGAAGGCCGTTTACGTTCAGAATCTCCGCGCTAACGAGGAATAATCTCCCATCTCTGTCTATTCAGTTACCAACCAATAGAAAGGAGGCTTGATTTACCCCCGGAAACACCTGAATTTATTTGATAAAAAGATAAACGCAACAAATGGCGATGAGGATTCTATCTGACAGAATCCCTGTCGCCGTTGTTATATAATATATGCCACGTATACACCTCATAACCGCAATCGCTGTCATGGTAATCATCGCCACCGGCTGCCACCGTCCCCTCCCGCTGAAGGATACGTTGTATGACTGCGACCTGTTTGAAGTGTATACAGACAGTATTGTACGCGGTGACAAGATATTCCGCGCTGTATCCTCCACCGAAATCACACATGCCTGGGAGACAGACAGCATCCCGGCAGACGAACCTGTCTATACCTCCTCACAGCTGATGGCCGATGCCATGTTCAACAAATCCATGCAGGAGGTCCCGTTCATGACCCCCATGGACATATATCTTTCACAAGCCGCACTCCATCCGCAGGAATCCATGGAAGCTCTGCGCGAAATGGTAAGCAAAGGGAAGATCTCCAATCCCGGCTACCCTCTTACAGCCGACAATGCGGCATGGGCTGCTGCGGCATGGGAAGTATACTGCGTAACCGGCGACAAAAAATGGCTTCGGGAGGCATACGGAGTGATAAACACCTCGTTACGGAACGAATACAGAGTCAAACGGTCATCACAGCCACCGCTCATGTGCGGCGCTCCTGAATATTTCACCCCTGCGAGCGATTTCTATCCAGAATGGATGGAGAGCATAGACCGTTTCCAGACTATATCGACGGGAGTCAACGCACTCTACGCAGAGTCCTACGAGATAGCGTCAGAAATGGCAAAGGCTCTCAGCCTAAAAGAGGAGTCAGAGCATAGGACCATATCCACCGCTATCCGCAACACATTAAACGACCTCCTCTGGATACCTAACCTCGGATATTACGGCGAGTATCTCTACGGCAACTATTACCCGATATTATCCCACTCCACCGACAATACCGCAAATGCGCTGTGTATCCTCTTCGACATTGCCACCCCTGAGATGGCGCAATCCATCATATCCCGATCACCTGTGCTCCCCGCCGGAGTCCCCCAGACTTTCCCAACTATCAACGCCGGGATGCAACCCGATCCCACCATACAAGCCCTATGGGGAATAAGTGCTGCCAAAGCACGTAATATAGATGCGATGCGCGCAGCCACAGGAATGCTATGGAACATAGCCATCGATCACACTGCCCCCACTCAATGGCAGGCAATGATACTCAAAGCATTTTTCGGCATGAAATTCACGCCGGAAGGAATAAAATTAGCGCCGCTGGTACCGCGACAGTTCGACGGGCGAAAGACCCTCAGCCATTTCCACTACCGTAACGCCGACCTCACCATAGCCCTGCAGGGAACAGGTGACAAGGTAGCTGCATTCCTGATTGACTCAATCAGCAGCTCCTCCCATATCATCCCTGCCGACATTACAGGCAAGCACACAGTGGAAATAACGCTCACAGGCAATGACATTCCAGCCGCCGGCATCACAACCGCCCATGAAACAACGCTCCCACAGGTACCCAAGATAAGGTGGAACACCCCTACCGAGGCCCATATCCTGAACTTCGTGAAAGGTTACAGCTACGGCATATACCTCAACGGAACTTTCCTCGAGGAAATACAGGTGGACAACTACACATACCTGCCTACCGAGCCAACAATAATCGATATTGTTCCTATAGCCGAGGAGGAATACATAGGCTTCTCCCCGCAGAGCCATGCCATAGCCCCGGGCTCAACGCTCATCAACATTCCGGCATCCACCATAACCCCACGGCGCACCCCCATGCACCTAATCCCTCATCGCGAGACCGCAAGCCAATACATCGAACTTGCAGCCCGACATAACACACGGCTGACATTTTACGCAAATGTACCCGAGCCAGGTGAATACTTCATTAACATAGGATACTCCAACGGAACCGGCAGCACGGGTATGCGCACGCTGACTGTAAACGGCGATTACAGCGGAGTGCTCGTGTGCCCTTCTGTCAGACAGGGAGACTGGGTTACAGTCCATCCCTCCAACACAATGACGGTAAAGCTCAATGCCGGGTCAAACCAATTTGCCCTGACATACATCGATACCACAATACTCCTCAACAAAATCACACTTCTGAAAAAGAACTGATATCCCACTACAAATGAAACGCATAGGCATCCTCTCCGACACTCACTCATGCTGGGACGACCGATACGCCGTCCACTTCAGAGACTGCGACGAAATATGGCACGCCGGCGACATAGGTGACATCGATATTGTCCGCCGGCTTGAAGAGATAGCCCCAATGGTAAGGGCCGTAAGAGGAAACATCGATCATGGCGACGTGTGCCGCAGGTGCAGGGAAGTGGAAAACTTCACTATCGAGGGGTTCAACGTATGGCTGACGCACATAGGAGGTTATCCCGGCAAATATGCTCCGGGAGTAAAGCAATCGCTTATTGAAAACCATATCAGCCTGATGGTCTGCGGGCATTCACACATACTCAAGGTTATGCCTGACCCACAGCTCGGGTTGCTGCACATAAACCCCGGTGCAGCCGGCTACCACGGATGGCAGCGGGAGCGCACGCTCATACGTCTTGTTCTCGACGGTGGCGAAGCCTCGTCACTTGAAGTAATCGAACTCGGCAAAGCAAAAATCTGATTCAACATTAATGAAGCCACCAATAGACGCCCAGATGCTACCATCGTCAATAATCCGTCCTGTCATCCCTGCCGACTATGCGGCAATCACCGACATATACAACCATTATGTGAGAGAAACCGTAATCTCATTCGAGACAGCTCCTCTTACAGTCGATGAAATGTCATCACGCATCGAGCATATCGCCTCCCGATATCCATACCTCGTAAGCATCAGCTCCCAAGGCGTGATTGAAGGATACTGCTACGCTCACCCATGGAAAGAACGGGCAGCATACGCAGGAACGCTTGAAAGCACGGTATATCTGCATCCATCCCACACGGGCTCAGGCATAGGAGCACAACTGATGAAAGCACTCATCAAGGAGTGCCGCTCCAGAGGCGTGGACAATCTAATAGCCTGCATAACATACGGCAATCACGCAAGCTGCCGTCTGCACGAACGGCTTGGTTTCACCAGAGTGTCACATTTCCACCGTGTAGGACGCAAGTTCGGCATAATGCTCGATGTGGTGGACTATCAGCTTCCTCTGCTCTGACACTCACTTGCATACAAATCGGCATCCGTCCAATGGCAGTCTGGACGGACACCGATACAAAATCTCTATTTAAACAAATAACGTTTCAGGGGAGGAAGCCACTGAACCGGTTCCGGCTCAGAAGGAGAACTGGGCAAGCGCACCTATACGACGCGCCCATCCGTGCTGGCCATCCATATCCTGACGCTTCCCGAGGTCAAGCTCGGCACCGAACATGATACGGGGAGTCACATTCCAGAATATGTTGGTGGCGCTGTAAAGACCGTACTTGTAATTCCCCGGCTCCACAAACTGTGTGGGAAGATAACGTCCTTGTCCCCATGTGGTTGACACGAACAGATTGGGTGTGAAATTATACTGTAGACCAAGCACGTAACCGAAGCCAGGCACCGTTTTGAGCCTACCGGGAGTTTCAGTATCCTCAACGAGATCATACTTTCCAAGCAGAAAGTCTCCGCCAAAGTTTGAGTACGAGCGTCCGCCATTGACTATGCCATAGAACTTCAACTGCGGAACGATATTGAACACAGTGCTCAACTGGACACCGTAACCGACCGGCTGATAATTCTTACCTGTCAACAAATCCCTGTAAGGAAGGAATCTGGCTATACCTGCCAGGCGAATATGCTGGTCGCTTGACCATTCATACTGCACGAAAGCAGCCAGATTCGGGATATATTGGCTTCGCGCGGCGGTGTTGGAGCCATCCTCCTGAATCGACATAGACGGAGTTTCCACCGACGCCGCCACCACGATGCCGCTCTTTTTAAACGTATGCATGTATCTTATGAGTACACTTGTGCCATCCATCTTCATTGTCGGACCATTGGAATCCACGGTCGGCGGAACAGCAGCCCCGTCGCCGAAGGTCGATGCCGCATAACCTATAGTCCAGTCATTGATTATGGCATATGCTTTCTTCAGGCGGAAATCACTACCGCCATAACCATTAAAATTACCTTCGATGTAGAGCTGGTAGTCTCCAAGACGCTTGTTTCGTCCTATAACCCTGAAAAACAATGCAGTGCCTGCAGCTGAAGTTCCAAGTCGGTTACGTGTCAGCGCATCCTTGGTCACCGGAATAAAGTAAGGTGAAAAGCCGGGCTGGTTCACAGAACCTGCCCAATCAAAGTAACCGCGCATCCTCACCATGCCACCAACACCCATGGCAAGGTCGGCACCCCTGCTCATAAAGAGAAAATAGGGAGCTGCCGGATCCTGGAATGAACGGAACTGGTCGTAATAGAAATGTTCGATTACATTGCGTATGGAGTCAGAGGACGGGTTGGCGCCCTCGCCAAAGAATACTATTTTATGGTCGTTGATAAGGGAGTCACGCATAGCTTCTGTGGACGACTCAGCCGATGCACCCAGTCCGAACAGACAGAATGCGAGTACGGTCCACGCTTTAATACTCTTTCTCATAATTAAACAGTTGAAAATATTATTTTAATTTTAATAACATTCCCGACGCTGTTTAGTTTACTGAAAGGGTAAAAAAACGCAGACCGCACACATTGTTCCCATGGGAACAGGGTGACACACCCTGACTCCTATAAGTCAAAGAAAGTCCTAAATGCCTTTATGGTATACACATGGTCGAGAGGCGACGCTGTCTCCCTAATAGAGTGCATAGCCCAGATAGGTTCACCCATATCCACGCCACGAAGGTCAATCTGTGATGTAAGTATATTGCCAAGCGTGGAGCCGCCTGCCACATCGCTGTGATTCACGAAGTATTGGCAGGGCACACCCGCCTTCTCGCATATGGAACGGAATACGGCAGCCGAGTCAGCATCAGTCATATACTTGCAGTTGGCATTAATCTTTATCACCGGTCCGCCACCGAGCACGGGATGGCTCGTCGGGTCATACTTCTCCGGGTAGTTGGGATGGAAGGCATGGGCATTATCCGCCGAAATCATGAATGAGGAGTTTATGCTACGTATATAGTCCTCCTCATTGCCGCCGAGACAATCCACCACCCGGCGCAGCAACTGAGCGAGGACTGGGGAAGCTGCCCCTTGTTTGGTTCCCGAACCTGTCTCTTCATTGTCGAATATAGCCATTACCTTGGTCTGTGCCGTGCCGGTGCTGTCAATGAGAGCTGTGAGCGCAGCGTGGACCATACTCAGGTCATCAAGGCGTCCGGAGGTGACAAAGTCATCATGCACCCCTACCAGGCATGCAGGTGTGGTGTCATAGAGCGAAAGGTCGAAGTCCAGTATATCCTCCATCCGGCAGCCGAGAGCCTCCGCTACAAGCCCGAGGAGCATATTGTCCTTCTCAGCGGCATCCTTAACTATAGCAAGCACAGGAAGCATATCCTTCTGCCTGGAAAGAGGATTTCCTTCGTTGACCGCCCGGTTGAAATGGATGGCAAGATGGGGTATGGTAAGCAGCGGGCGGTCGAATTTCACTAATTCAGTCTTCGGATTAAGGGGGTCGTCACTGCGAAGCACCACTCGCCCAGCCACTGAAAGCGGACGGTCAAACCAAGTATAAAGTATCGGACCGCCATACACCTCCACATTAAGCTTCACCACACCGCCTTCGGTAAGCATCTCGGCATTCGGCTTGATGCGGAGACAAGGGGAATCACTGTGAGCTGAAATGATACGGAATCCCGAAGCCGCATCACCCTCGGCAACAACAAAGGCGAATATCGCACTGGAATTTTTAGTTATATAGTATTTGCCGCCGGGTTTAAGCTCCCATTTTTCGCGGGCGTCAAGCCCGGTAAAGCCATTTGAGTCAAGGACCTCCTTTACGGTACGTACCGCAAGAAAATTCACCGGACTCTTATCCAGAAAGTCCATCAATGACCGTGCAGTCAATTTCACATCTTCCATGTTCATATTTTGTTAAAGAATTTAATTATCTGGTGACGGGTTAGTATCAATCAGGATACATCCCTACGCAAAGCTAACTATTATTTTCCAATCCTCCGCCTGCCGGCTGATTTTTCTTTCTGAAAATTGTTACAAACCCAATTTTGTTGTAACAATTTTGCAACAAAATGGATTCACATTTATTGTCCTGTATTTGAGATTATTGTGCAATTCCGCCGCCATCAGCAGCTACTGTTAACATATTTTCACATCTGTGATTAAACCGGTTACTATTTTACCTGCTACCTTTGCGGTACACTTTTGACAAAGCGGCAGTGGCAATAGAGACGGTCCATGCCATTCCGGCAGTGGAACCGTACCTCGAACTGAATTCGCTAAGACTAACTGATTCAACTGATAAATTACTGACTCTACACCTTTATTTGATCTTTTACTTCTTGACTCTTTTTATTTGACTCATAGAAATGTGTTTTAATTCTTAAAAAATGACTTTTTGCAACATTTAAGATTCGACTGTTTAGTATTAAGATTTCACGTCACACCGACGCATAAAAGCATTACTGAAGTGCGGGCCTCCGAGCGGAGACCCGCACTTGCTATATCGTCCGTCACCCGCATGGCAGAATGCACGGTTTGGGTATCAGTATCCCATATCGAAAAGCGAGCGTGCCTCAGGGGTTAGCATGCTCTCCACCTCGTAAGGATATACCGCCACATCAATCATTCCAGACGAGTAGGGGGCTATCTCATAGGGATTATAATGGAAATACAGAATATTGTTAGCTATGTAAGGAACACCTGCATACGTAAGCTGGCTTGAGAAAATGCCAGCTCTGTCAAGAGCGGCGGGCGAAACATCGAGTTGCCGCGCAAGCGCATTGACTATAACGGGCACAATCGAGTCGCGCGCCTCCGGCATGAACATGTTATCCACACTCAGAACTTTGCCGGAACGCATATCGTAAGTAAACGGATGTATCCCGGTGTCGGGATGCGCACCCCCGAGGTAGGAGGAGGTGACAACCTGATAGGTCACCATATCATCATCCAAATCAAGAACAGACGCTGTAACATTGTTGAAATACACAGGCATCCTCTCCACTGAGTCAGATGGCAAAGAGTCAACAGGCGTTATCTCCTTGGCACCATCCATCATACCCGTATCGTTAATGAAAGCCATTATAGCATCATCAACCGACCTTGAAGCGGTATCGCCGTATGCGAAATAGAGCAATGAGTCCTGAAGCACTTTCAGATTGGCATTTCCGAGACGCTCGGGCCAATGAATCGAGGTGTACAGGTCAAGATAGACAGTGCCGTAGTCAGTCTCAACCTTATAATTCCTGTCAGCTGTTTTGATTGACTGCCGGACCTCAAAACTTGTAATACCGGCATCCTGCACGGCGGCATCGCTCTTACCGCCGTTCCCACAAGAGCTCGCCATAGCCAGGACCGCCATGGCAGCTACCAAACAATAGAATGACTTTTTCATAGTTGCGTACACTTTTCGTCGACAAAATTGATAAAAAATCTCTGTTTAGATAGAAAACATAGACGCATTGTAACATGTTTGTAACCAAATGGCGGTTTATGTAGTATTAACACAACCCTCCTGTAACGGCAAAATTGACCAATAACAAAGAAAAACAACCCTAATTAACATCTTTATACTTTTCAGTCTGCGGAAATTGAGGAAATTTTTCTTAACTTTGCACCGCAAATGTGCAAATTTGCAATACGAAACAGAAATTACTAATCAATAACAAATTTACAACTATGTCTGAAATTGCATCACGAGTTAAGGCTATCATCGTTGATAAGCTCGGTGTTGACGAAAATGAAGTAACTGAAACCGCAGAATTCACCAAGGACCTTGGCGCAGACAGCCTCGACACCGTTGAACTCATCATGGAATTTGAGAGAGAATTTGGAATCACCATCCCCGATGATCAGGCTTCAAAGATTGGCACCGTACAGGACGCTATCGCTTACATCGAGGCTAACACTCAGAAGTAAACCGGTCTGCAATCGGATGATTGCGCTCTGACCGAGCCAAAAAGGCTCCCCACGCCACGACGCGCGGTGGAGCCTTCTTCTCAATTTATACATCTCCACCACTTCTAACCAACAATATTTTTCGTTACACGCATTATGGAATTAAAAAGAGTCGTAGTAACCGGACTCGGTGCCATCACTCCCATTGGCAACGATGTTGAGACCACATGGCTCAACGCCGTAGCCGGCAAAAGCGGTGCCGGACCTATTACACATTTCGATGCCTCTAAATTCAAGACCCAGTTTGCCTGCGAAGTCAAAGGGTTTGACCCCAACGCTCACTTCGACCGCAAGAAGCAGCGTCAGCTTGACCTCTATGCGCAGTATGCCATGGTGGCAGCCCGTCAGGCAGTAGCTGATTCAGGTATTGAAAATGCCCCCAATCTTGACCGCAACCGCGTAGGCGTAATCGTTGCCGCAGGTATCGGTGGTCTCCACACATTCGAGGAGGAAGCCGGGTACTATGCAGTCAACGGAGCCGAAGTCGGTCCCAAATACAACCCCTTCTTCATCCCCAAGATGATTGCCGATATCGCATCAGGCCATATCTCCATGGATTTCAACTTCCACGGTCCTAACTTTGGTGTGGTTTCCGCCTGCGCTTCATCAAACAATGCAATCATCGACGCATTCAACCTCATCCGTCTCGGCAAGGCTGACGCTTTCGTTACCGGCGGTGCTGAGGCTGCCATCTACCCCGCAGGTGTGGGCGGCTTCAACTCCATGCACGCACTTTCAACCCGCAACGACGACCCTGAAAAGGCTTCACGCCCCTTCAGCAAGTCACGTGACGGTTTCGTGATGGGCGAAGGCTCAGTTGTTCTTATCCTTGAGGAACTCGAGCACGCAAAAGCCCGTGGCGCAAAGATTTACGCCGAAGTGGCTGGCGGCGGCATGAGTGCTGACGCTTACCACCTTACCGCAACACACCCGGAAGGTCTCGGCGCAATCCTCTCTATGCGCAATGCCCTTGAGGACGCCAACATGAAGCCCGAGGACATCGACTACATCAACGTACACGGCACATCAACCCCTGTAGGTGATATCTCCGAAGTGAAAGCTATCGTCGAGGTATTCGGTGACCAGGCTCACAAGCTCAACATCAGCTCTACCAAGTCAATGACAGGTCACCTTCTCGGTGCCACCGGTGCTCTTGAGGCAATGTTCTCAGTGCTCTCTGTCAAGAACGACATCGTACCCCCCACCATCAACCATGAGGAGGGTGACGACGATGAGAATATTGATTACACTCTCAACTTCACCTTCAACAAGGCTGAAAACCGTCCCGTGCGCGCCGCCCTCTCCAACTCATTCGGATTCGGCGGTCACAACGCTACTGTAATCGTTAAGAAGTACGAGGAATAATCTCCTCCGCACTGCAATAAATATAACATCGCCCGGCTCATTTTTCATATGTGCCGGGCGATCTTATATTTATTTTGACGGAACGGTACGATTATACTTATCTATGTATCAATGATAGTCTGTCTCAAGGAAGTCATATACCTTCGTCTCTTCTGTCTCAGCGGCATCCGGACCGACATCAATATCAAGCTGCGCCTTCATCATTGCGTTATTGTTGCTGCGGGCGTGACGCTCCATTCTCAGCATCTCTATACGGGAGGTCTTGTCATAGCGTTTCTTATCATACACCGGTAAAATCTCCTCGTCCGTAGCCTCAATACCATTGGCAATGAAATAGTGTTGCCCGTCAGTCTCCGATGCCTCAAGAATCAAGCCCGGCAATCCATGCAATTTCCATGGACCGTCCTGCACAGGTATCTCCGGTGCGAACCACACAGTCCACTTCCGTCCGTGATAATCAGCCGTGGCCATGACACATTCATAGCCGAGAACCGTTTTCGTGGAATCTCCGATATTCCACATTATATTATCCAGTGGCTCACTATAATGGAAATTTCCTGTCATACCCACGTAATCATAGACATTATATTCTCCCTTTGTCCTCGACTTGAACACATAAAGCTGTGTCTTATAGACCACAGAAGCCAGATCTGCTTCATCTTTAGACTCAATGTACCTCTTAATAGCCGCATCAAACACCTGCTTGGCAATAGCCCTGCCCGACGGGGTCGACTCCAGAGAATCCTTATACTCAGTTGAGCGACAGAAAAATTTCGACTCTGAGGAACTGGCAAGCAGCTCGAAAGGAATATCTCGTTCTATCACGCCGTCCGTCCCTCTCACAAATATATTATGATAATTGTAACTGACCTTGATTTCGGCACGGGAATACTCCTTCTTATTTGCGTGCATACTGAAAGCCACGCAGAGCACAAGAAGCATGAGGAGAAGTCTGTTTTGCATATCCAGGTTACTAACTGATGTTTTGACTATTATGATTCTTTTTTTATTTTTTCAGATTGGCATGGCGCATCTGAATCGCGCGCCATTGCTCCGCTCATTTCTATAGCACACTGACAGGACAAAAATATGCCGGAATATACTGCTATCCGGAGGGTACAGATATTAATGCCGGGCATTGCATTGGCATAGCTCTGAAACATCAATCTGTACCCTCCGGATATCTGTATGTATCTGTCTCGATTATTTAGAAAGGCAGGTCGTCAGTCGGACTGGGAGCCAAATCGGGTGCAGGAGGTGCGGGAGCTCCAGCCGGAGCGGCATATCCCTGAGGCATCTGGGTAGCGGGTCCGAACGATGCTGCCGGAGCGGCACCATAACCTGGAACAGCAGCCGCATTGGCATCCTCTGCCTTCCATGCGCGGCACTCCACATACCAGCGACCGTTATACTCACGGCTGTCTATGTCAAAGCTAATCTTCACAACTTGACCGACCTGCAGAGGGAACTGGTCCACTCGGTCACCAAAGAAGTTGAAGAACACCTTGCGGGGATAAGTCTCCTGAGTTTCCAACACATATTCACGCTTCTTCCAGGCATTTCCTTTCTGGGAAGTACCGCCTACTTCGGGAAGAGCGACTATAATTTTTCCTGTAATTTCCATTCTGGATATATGTTATTTTTAATATTATTTCCTTACAGCAAGTCTACAAAAGTAGTGAATTTTCACCGACTCACCAACGAAACTTACCAAAATTTATAAACACTCCCGATGATGACTGATAACACAACGACGGTTCTGCTTTCTGATTATCGAAAAGTCGGGAATACATAGACCTGTCAGGCGCAGGACTGACGGAGAGCCGTTTTACCTCATTCCGGCGTGTCCCAATGACTGATTAACATGCCTGGGTATAAGAAGAGTGAGAATTGAATGATGTATTAAAAAGTGTTTCGCATTTGGGGGGGGTAATTTTTATATTATATTTGCATATCATTAAATGCAAGAGTCAGTTCCCTATGAATCAACTTCTTCATGACAGCCATTAACCTCTATAATCATTACATTAATTAACAATTCCATGAGCCAACCATTACACACGCAGAGTGAAATCCTATCTTTTGAGTTGAACAATTCCTTAATGGACCGTTTCATAAAGCTTTATCTCAAGAATAGCGACACAAGTATCTTACGATGGATCACCGGTGGCCTGACCGACAAACTTCTAAGCGCCAGAAGTGAGTGGTTTGGCAAGTCATCTATTGATATAAACTGGCAAATTGACTCATCTGACGGCATCAGCATTGAGAATGAAATCCGGGAAGCCATATATCTTGTATTCTCAGTTCTTGGCAAAAGCACCGAAAAAAGCCAGGCGACTAAGAGATATGAGGGCGTTCCTATGATATTTAACGATATTGTCCGTTTATCAGTGGCGCAAAGTCACAACATTACCACATATTCAAGATACAAGACATTCATAAACTCTTCCGACGTCGCACTACAGTATCTGCTATATAAACTCGGATATCTGGAGAACGTGAAAGATAGTTACAATGATAAATCTCATTTACAATTAAAGGGGGAACCGCGGAAATACAACCAGGATGGAAACTTGAAGGATGTAACTTTTGGTGATATCCAATATTTTATAACCAGACGCATCAAACAGCTGGGAAACTACGGGGCTCTGACAGAAGTAGTCAATCAACTTAGAGTCCATCGAAATAAAGAAAGTCACAATGCCTTTTTCACCAACCCTGAAAAGTATTGGAACCAGCTGATATATCTGATTTATGATTATGTGGCGATAGCATTCTTCTTGACACGCTACTTCAAGAGTGTGGAAAACGACACTATACAAGCTGTCGATAACGAGGACATGAAAGCTGTCAGTGATGCGGTGAAAAAGATTGATTCCTTAGTTGGTGAAGCGAAGAAAATCAATGTTCGTTTCCAATTTTTACATGACGAAACGCAAAAACAAAAATTATCCGTTGTAGACATAGCAACACCTAAAAATAAATTCTATACCCCTCAGCCATCTCCGAAAACAATCACGGAGAATGGGATTAAATACTGTTATTACGATAAACCGTTGGACAGAAACACTGTTTACACTTTACAATCCATAATTGTAAATAATGGTGTTGATACGACATGTGGGACGAAACTGGAGTTGAATGCCGGCCTCCTTTTTGACGGGGCTGTGGTAACCTTAAAAATGCCCACTGAAAGTATCGAATATCCTACCATAGAATCCATAATAGCCAAGTCCACCGGACTGCTGGAGGACACAGAGAATCGTGCTGTCATCGAAAAACTTCTTGCCGATAGCATAGATGATGACACTTTAAGAAGCAAACTGCGTGTGATTCTCATGTTGGATAAAGGGGACAAGGAGTCTATCTTCAATGAATTCATACGTCAGGAAGGAGGAGCAGCCGACAACATTTCATCCGATGATTTCAAAAAATTTATTGAGGATGAGAGCGACACCATCTTGAAAACTATTGACAAACATTTTGAATCCCTAAATGATTCCATAAGCAACTCCCTAAATACCAACCGGGAAGAGCTTAAGGATTTCATTTCAAATGCAATCGCCGGGATTGATTTGAACGAAATACTCACCTCCAATACCAAACTCAAAGAAGAGCTAAACGAAATAAATAAGTGGCTGCTGACTCAGATAGAAGTCGAGAAACAAAATGCTGATGAAGCACGCAAGATGTATGACAGCCTAAAAAATAAGATAGAGGAACAGTCAAATCAAAATCTTTAAGAGCTGTCGCAGATATTTAAATCTCAGACTTCACTGGCAGCCAATATTTTATCCGGGGTGGGAACCATTATCGACGGACTGGATAAAGAAAAAAGAAGCAGAAAAATCAGAAACGTAATCTTTGCTTCAATAGGCGTTTTAGTCTTACTTTTTCTGACAGGATGTTACAGACTCCGGACATCCTCCGATGATTTTGTCGTTCATTCCAAATATATGTCAGAATGGGCTCACAATGCGCTCGGCAACAAGGATGTTGCTTATGAAAGAGCCAAGTACCTGGAAAGCATAAAAAGCTATCCGGATGCTGCCAAATGGTACATGAGGGCTCGCGAACGTTATGCTGATATTTTGACAGAGAATCCAACTGACACAACACGCGCCTTGAGAATGACCCAAATGCTCATGCGTGGCAAAGGTGGAATCATTGACAAGAAAAAAGCCGAAGACTATGCGAGATTGGCTAAACGTTTTGACATTGAGGCTTACCTGGCAGCAGCAAATGGCAACCCTCACAAAGCAATGGATATCGTCAACAATTTCCAGGAAGATACCACGAGCTATCTACTGTTAGCAGAAGCATTAGGCACTTTATGTTATCCGCATTCTGCGTCTGATCACAACCAAATCCGTAGATATTGGAATATTGTCGACTCTCTTGCAAGCACTACTAATCCGGCAACAGAAGAAGCCCTCTTGACAGCGGTATCACTGTCTCGTTATGGCGTAGCCAATAATACTTATATTCTAGCCCCATCGCTTCATGGGGCTGCTGCATATGCAACAGATGCCGACACTCATTTTAATTCTTTAACCGCACAGCTCTTTTTAGCTTCATTATATGAATCCATGGGATTAACAACCGATGCAGAACGGTATAATAAGATAGCTGAATCTAATGGACGAAAAGGAGACGGGGAAATCACATTTTCCCATAATCGCATAAATGAGCTTTACGATGACCCGCAAGCATTGATGGCACGTGCTCATCAAAATGCAGCAAAAGGATATACAGACTACCGGATGACTGCGTATTATTACCATTTAGCTGATTCCATCAATAACATAACCAACCAATATGATTTAAGTACAGTATCTTATATGGATTGGGCGAATTTTGTAGTGAATGCCGGAGACTTAAATTCGACAGAGCAGTTATTGCCATTGATAAACAAAAAATATCCCGACTCCATTCGTATGGCAATAGCTGATTATATAATGGGGATAAAATTGGCGAAAACCGGCAATGAAGAGCTCAATGATTCAATTAGCCATTATCTATTAAGTGCTGCATCTAAAGGGTTGGAGGATGCGCAAGTCTCCGTTGGCATTTCATGGGATTTACAGAATAAACCGGACGGAATGAAAACTCTTGAGCGATTGGCATATAGAGATTCCGATAAGATTCATAACTGGGCTGCCAGATATATCTTATCAAAACGACTGCATAATAATGAACTTGACCTCTATCTGCTACACAAATTAGTGAACGACGAATTTTCCCTCACTATAAGATTAAGCCACATGGCTTTTGTTAATAATTTACTAAATTTTGACAAGGAAACTCTGGTCTCCCTGAAACACCAGATTAACATTGTACTTTCTCAGCAATCCGATCTGACTCAATATGCATATCTTTTTGGTAAACTTGCCGAAATAGAATATATTCTTGGTGACAAGGATGCCACCGATTTTTATATTAGTGCTGCAAACAATCTGTCCCCGAAATCAGCATACACTTCTATTTTTGGCATTTCAGAAATAGCACGCAGGAATGGGCAACTTGAAACAGCATTTATTTTTGCCGACAGATTTGCTAAAGTATTCTTTTTAGAGAATGGGAAAGTTCTTGACGAATCTGAGAGATATAGCGTCATTCAACATTTTAAAGACCTTTACCCAGAGATACTTGAATTGGTTAAAGCCGATAAAAAATATGACTTCGCAAAGGAGCTTATATTCTTACCGTCTAAGGAAGTGAATCCCCAAGAATATTATTCTCCTGTCAAAAATCTACATGTTGAACTGCCGAATTATGAACAATTTGCATTCCCCGTGACAATGAAATATTTTGAATAGGAGATTTTATGATATTACTTGATTTTATATACTTAATATAATAGTAGCTTAACACAACCCCTCATGCAGATCAACGTCCCGAATCCCCGACAACAGGCATTCGGGACGTTGCTCCTTAAATTGGTTAAATGGATTTGTCATTTTGATAATTAGCAATACAAAATTAATTTGTAATTTTGTACTGCAAAAATTTCATCATGATGAAAAGTTATCTCAAGCACCTGTTCCAACTGATACTTTCCC
Source organism: uncultured Duncaniella sp. (assembly GCA_958352885.1). GTDB lineage: Bacteria > Bacteroidota > Bacteroidia > Bacteroidales > Muribaculaceae > Duncaniella. The sequence continues at coordinate 5,830 of CATWQI010000010.1, read as the reverse complement.
CCGGCAACGGGTGGGAAGACATCGACAGTGCCAATGAGAATCCCCGTGACATAGCGCAGTCAGGATTCTATCCGCTGATAGCCATCACTGCCGTAAGCGTTTACTTTCAGGGAATATACCATCAGCACATCCCCTTCCTTGTGCTTTTTCTGAGGATGCTTGTAACGTTTCTGGTATACTTCATATCCTACTTTTTCGGAGCATTCATACTATCAGTGTTCGTAGAACCGACTTTGGCAGGACGTTACAATGAACGTAAGTGCCACACATTCACCCTCTACACCCTCGGTCTGTTATCGCTGATATCCCTGATAGTCAACTGTCTGCCCATTACGTCCATGATGCTCTTCTTCCTCCCTTTCTACGTGGCGTTAATCCAGTGGAAAGCAGCTAAGTACATGGGAGTAAGCGAACCTAAGACCGGGATATTCATGATTATAGCAATCCTTGGTGTATTGCTTCCGCCATACTTCTTTTATTTCCTGTTCTCACTAATATTATAAGCGACACATGAACTCTAAAGATATAAACATAAAGAACCGCCGCGCGACATTTGATTACGCAATCTCCGACACTTTCACTGCCGGAATAGTCCTCACCGGCACTGAAATCAAATCGCTGCGTCAAGGAAAAGCTTCGCTTGCCGACACGTTCTGCTATGTCGACAACGGTGAAGTATGGGTCAAGAATATGTATATCTCCGAATATTTCTACGGCACATACAATAATCACGCCACCCGCCGTGATCGCAAACTCCTGCTAAACAAGAAGGAAATAGCCAAACTCGAGAAAAGCGGCAAGGAGGCGGGCTACACCATCGTGCCCCTACGACTATTCATAAACGAGAGGGGACTCGCAAAGCTCGTGATAGGGATAGCACGAGGCAAGAAAGAGTTTGACAAACGTCAGTCTATAAAGGAGCGTGAGGATAAGCGCACTATGGCGCGTATAATGCAGAAATAACCGTTCTCAATCATCCGGAAGCACTATCCAGGTCGAACTGCCATCGCTCATTGCCCCCCTGTACCATACAGCTGACGAGGTGCGTTTAAGCATCTTCAGCTCCCGTAACTTCATCTCCGTACCGTTGACCGACATCACAGATTTCGCAGCTACGGAATCGCTACCTATTGCTCCTATCTGCACTTTGACCCTGTCAAGACCGTCGATAGCGATGATGTCCACAATACCGCTCTCCGCCACACTGAACAGAACTCCACCGGAGTCGTAACGCAATTCTACCCCGCAACCGACATAACGCCAGACAGCATCAGCCAGCTCCACATCATAGACTCCATTCCCGCCTGCACCCGGACGTCCCGGAGCAACGACATCAACCCCACGGCGAGGCTCATCGCCTCCCCCTCCGCACGAAGTCAAAGCCACGGCAAATACCGGTATCATAGATACAATCTTCGCCATTACCTATCCAAGATATTAATCATAACATAACCTTTAGTTCCGGTGGAGACAGAGGTATATCTCAACTCGTGCTTTCCGCTCCCCACATCGGCAGGCGTATATCTTTTAGAATGCGCCATAATTCCGTCTATGCTCCACACCGCATCTTCGGGCACATGCGGTGAATAGAGGTCGATTCGTTCGTCCGACATATTATAAACAGTCCTGAGCGGCACCGGCTCGCCGGCTATCACCATCGGCTCTCCTGCCTTCTCTCCCCACAGGTAGTCGACAAGTTCCGGAAATTCGACAAACGGATTCCTATTGCCCTGCAGGCTCTCGATAGCAGCCATACGCATCTTCTCACCCTCATTCACCGGATAAGCCGAATGCCATGCAGTAAGCAGCTTCACGCCGTACCTGTTAAGTCCTGGATAAGGCTCTGCTGTCATCATCATAAATCCACGCGGACTCCAGGCTGCCTGATGGTACATCACAGCCATATAGAAATACACTCTCGCCAATTCACCTCTGAACTCAGCCGGTGGCTCATAAAGGTCAGTGACGATGCCGGATATTTCACCTCTGCCGGACTTCCAATATGAATTTGAGTACGTGACATCGGTGACAATGCCGGGAGTAAGGTCGCTTCTGTGCCTGACCACATCGCCGGTAAGAGGGAAGGCATTGTACAGGTCGGATTCCACCGCATGCACATAAGACGCATTCCACCATTCCGACGGAACCAAAGTACCCCACACATACCCCTCAGGGAGTATGCCATTAAATATATCTACTCTTTGCGAATTGAACGGATCGAACACAGTCATTGACACCTGCTCCGTGCTGATATCAGCTGTAGGAGAGTAACATTCGTACACGGCATTGCGCAACGCTTCACCCGACTTGCCGTTAAAGCCAAAAGGCACCTTCGCAACCGCAACGGCGGATGCAAAGATGCCAAATGATAGGAATGTAAGGAGGGGGAGAGACCTTCCCATAGTAAACATCGATGTTATGAGGCCATGTCAAAACATAGCCTTGATTTCTGATTAGCTGCCTCTATACGTAACCGCGTATGATGCCACGCTTGGAATTGCGCACAAACATGATGATTTCATCACGTTCGTTAGTGGCAGGGAGCTCAGCCTCTATACGTTCGATAGCGTCCGAATTATTGAGGCCTGAGAGATAGAGATAGCGGTATGTCTCCTGGATGTCACGGATTGTCTCGTTTGAGAATCCGCGTCGGCGGAGACCGATAGAGTTGATGCCTGCATAGGCGATAGGTTCGCGTCCTGCCTTGACATACGGAGGTATATCCTTGTTGACAAGCGCTCCGCCCTGAAGCATAACATGCGAGCCGATATGGCAGAACTGATGTATGAGAGCGCCGCCGCCAACCACAGCGAAGTCGTCAATCACGACCTCGCCGGCTATCTGCACGGCATTCGACATAATCACATTATTACCCACTACACTGTCATGAGCCACATGGCAATAAGCCATAATCAGGCAATTGTTGCCCACCACGGTCTTGCCCTTGGAAGCAGTGCCGCGATGTATTGTGACACACTCGCGTATCACTGTATTGTCCCCTATGATAGCCACAGTATCCTCACCCTTGAATTTCAAATCCTGAGGAGGACCGGAAATCACAGCTCCGGGGTATATGGTACAGTTCTTTCCAATGCGGGCTCCCTCCATGATAGTCACGTTGGAGCCAATGCGTGTGCCCTCGCCTATCTCCACATTCTGGTCTATAGTGACAAAGGGGTCAATCACCACACTGGGATGGATTTTAGCAGCGGGATGAACGTATGCTAACGGTTGTTTCATATATATTAGGATTGGTTTACTTATTCTTGATTATCTGCGCCATGAACTCGCACTCGGTCACAATCTTCTCGCCAACGAAGGCATAACCCTTCATCATGGCGCATCCGCGGCGCAGTTCAGTCATATAGGACACATGGAACAGCAATGTATCGCCCGGAACCACTTTCTGACGGAACTTCACATTGTCAATCTTCATGAAGTAGGTAGAATAACGTTCCGGCTCGTCAAGACCGCTCAAAACGAGCAGACCACCGGTCTGCGCCATTGCTTCAACCTGGAGAACACCGGGAAGAACCGGCTCCTGGGGGAAGTGACCTACGAAGAAAGGTTCATTGGCGGTGATATTCTTGACACCCACGATATAATTTGTACCCTTCTCGATAATCTTGTCTACCAGAAGGAAGGGATAACGGTGAGGAAGGAGTTCGCGGATGCGGTTGTTATCCATCAGCGGTTCCTTATTTGGATTGTACACAGGTGCCTGAACCTCCTGATGCTTGATTTCGCAGCGAATCTTCTTGGCGAAAGTAGTATTGATGGAGTGACCTGGACGGGTAGCGATTATACGGCCCTTGAGCGGACGTCCGATCAGAGCCAAATCACCAAGCACATCAAGAAGCTTATGGCGGGCAGGCTCATTCTCTGAAGTCAGAGGTATATCGTTGATATAACCGAACTCGCTTACATCCTTGTGAGGCACGCCCATAAGGTCGGCAAGACGGTCAAGCTCACCCTGTTCCATTGGAGAGTCATAAATCACAATGGCATTCTCCAGATCACCGCCCTTGATGAGATTACCCTTTACAAGCGGTTCAATCTCACGTACGAATACAAATGTACGGCTTGAGGCAATCTGCTCCTTGAAATCCTCAAGATGCTCAAGTGAGGCAAACTGGTTATTGAGCACAACAGAGTCAAAGTCTATTTTAACATCGACTGAGAAATCATCGTCAGGAAGGACAAGTATTGACGAACCAGTGGTGTCATCACGCACTTCGACTCTTGACTTGATATAATAGAAGTCCTTGTCAGCTGCCTGTTCCACAGTGCCAATCTTAGCGATCTCCTCACAGTAGAAGCGGGCGCTACCGTCAAGAATAGGCATCTCAGGGGCATTTACCTCGATGAGACAGTTATCTATCCCTGCCGCATAAAGCGCAGCCAGAGCATGCTCGATTGTAGAAACTTTAGCCTCGCCTTTAGCTATGACAGTGCCACGGTTGGTAGCCACCACATTTTCGGCGAGAGCGTCAATGACAGGTTCCCCTTCGAGGTCTACACGCTTGAACTTGTAGCCGTGGTTCTCCGGGGCGGGAAGGAAACGTGCGGTGATTTCAAGACCGGTGTGCAATCCCTTGCCTGAGAGGGTAAACTCTCCGTTTAATGTTTTTTGATTCATATCTTTGTGAAACTATTTTACTTTCTTTTCCAACTCCTTTACTTTCTCGTAAAGCGAACCCAGCTTCTTCACATATACCAGGCTACGCGCATATTCCCCCATCTCAACAGCCGGAGCTCCCATTATTCTGTCTCCGGGATTCGTGGCTCGGCTCACGCCGCTCTGGGCGCCGATATTCGTACCGTCAGCAATTGAGATATGACCGACGATACCGACCTGACCGCCTATCATACAGTGGTCGCCTATCTTTGCAGAGCCGGCGATACCAACCTGGGCAGCCATTACTGTATCCTCGCCGACAGAGCAATTGTGGGCAATCTGAATGAGATTGTCAAGCTTTGTTCCTCTGCCGATGCGGGTAGACCCCATCATGGCACGGTCAATGGTAGTATTCGCACCTATTTCAACGTCATCGTCCACCACGACATTACCTGTCTGAGGTATCTTCTCATAATGTCCGTCAACGGGAGCAAAACCAAATCCATCAGCTCCAATCACAGCACCGGAGTGTATTATACAGTTCTTTCCAATCTTACATCCGTCATATACCTTTACACCCGGATAAAGGATTGTGCCGTCGCCTATCTCACATCCGCAGCCCACGTACGCCTGCGGGTATATCTTAGCACCGGCTCCGATTCTGGCACCGGCTCCCACATATGCGAAAGCTCCCACATATGCGTCTTCAGGCACATTCACGCCCTCGGCCACAAACGACGGAGACTCAACGCCACGCTTCTCCACTTGCGACATTTTCGACACCATGTCAAGAAGATGGGCAACCGTAGCATATGGGTCATCCACACGGATAAGAGTAGCTCTCACCGGTTGTTCAGCCACAAAATCACGGCGTACGAGCACTACCGACGAAGCTGTAGTATAAATATAATGAGTATATTTTGGATTTGCGAGAAATGAAAGCGCACCCGGATGCCCCTCCTCTATTTTCGCAAAAGTATTAACTTTCACATTTTCATCGCCTTCAACCTGTCCGTTGACAAGAGCAGCGAGTTGAGAAGCTGTCAGTTCCATTTATAGTTACTTTTGTAAAATTCAAATGCCGGTCACAGTTCAGACCTAAGTTCCTGCAAAAGTACAATATTTTTGTGTATTGAGCAATTAAATCATTAACAATCGGATATAAAAAAGGATAGCCGGTGTCCCGTTTCGGGAACCGGCTATCGGTTAGAG
>CATWQI010000009.1 GCA_958352885.1 uncultured Duncaniella sp. | reverse complement strand
GAGCATCAGCCTTCCAAGCTGAGGGTCGCGAGTTTGAGCCTCGTCTTCCGCTCTAAGACATATCGCCAATGTAGCTCAGGGGTAGAGCACTTCCTTGGTAAGGAAGAGGTCGCGGGTTCAAATCCCGCCATCGGCTCTTCTTACAAAGAAAATGACAGCCCCGGTAGTGCAGTTACGCTATCGTGGCGTCTTGTTAAAAAGTCAATCATTTAATCAAATAAATAGCAAAGTTATGGCTAAAGAGAAATTCGAAAGAACCAAACCGCATGTTAACATCGGTACAATCGGTCACGTTGACCACGGTAAGACTACTCTTACTGCTGCCATCACCACTGTATTGGCAAAGAAGGGTCTCTCTGAAGTGAAGTCATTCGACCAGATTGACAACGCTCCCGAAGAAAAGGAGCGTGGTATCACAATCAATACCGCTCACGTAGAGTATGAGACCGCTAACCGTCACTATGCTCACGTAGACTGCCCCGGACACGCTGACTACGTTAAGAACATGGTTACCGGTGCTGCTCAGATGGACGGCGCTATCATCGTGGTTGCTGCAACCGACGGTCCTATGCCCCAGACTCGTGAGCACATCCTTCTCGCCCGCCAGGTGAACGTTCCCCGTCTCGTTGTGTTCTTGAACAAGTGCGACATGGTAGACGACGAAGAAATGTTCGACCTCGTTGAGATGGAAATGCGCGATCTTCTTTCAGCATACGAATATGACGGCGACGAAACTCCTATCATCCGCGGTTCTGCACTCGGCGCGCTCAACGGCGAGCCCGAATGGGAAGCTAAGGTTATGGAGCTCATGGATGCAGTTGATAACTGGATTCCCCTGCCTCCCCGTGATATCGACAAACCCTTCTTGATGCCTGTTGAGGACGTATTCTCAATCACCGGTCGTGGTACTGTAGCTACCGGTCGTATCGAAACTGGTATCGTTAAGGTAGGCGACGAAGTTCAGATCATGGGTCTCGGCGCTGACATGAAGTCAGTAGTTACTGGTGTGGAAATGTTCCGCAAGCTCCTCGATCAGGGTGAGGCTGGTGACAACGTAGGTCTTCTCCTCCGCGGTATCGACAAGAAGGACATCAAGCGTGGTATGGTTATCTGTCACCCGGGTGTTGTTAAGCCCCACAGCAAGTTCAAAGCTTCTGTTTATATCCTCAAGAAAGAGGAAGGTGGCCGTCACACTCCGTTCCACAACCACTACCGTCCCCAGTTCTACATCCGTACACTTGACGTAACCGGTGAAATCACTCTTCCCGAAGGTGTAGAAATGGTAATGCCCGGTGATCACGTAGAAATCATCGTTGAGCTCATCAACCCGGTAGCATGCGACGCTGGTCTTCGTTTCGCTATCCGTGAAGGTGGTCGCACCGTTGGTTCTGGTCAGATTACCGAAATCCTCGAGTAATACCACTCTTAAAAAGCCATTCAATAGAGCTGCATGACCTTACGGTCTCAGCATCTGAATAAAAACCTAAAACCGGTCCTTGAAGCCGAGGGCCACCTTGAACGAAAGGGCCGGTTTTACCTATACGGGACTAGCTCAGTTGGTAGAGCACCGGTCTCCAAAACCGGGTGTCGGGAGTTCGAGTCTCTCGTCCCGTGCTAAAAAAGAAAAGAAATGAGCAAACTTAAACTACTTACGGATATAGAGGAGTCTTATACCGAGTTGCGATATAAGACTTCTTGGCCTACCAGAAGCCAGTTGATCAAGAGCGCGGTTATCGTGCTGATAGCTTCCATCATCATAGCAGCGTTAATCTTCGTGATGGATCAAGTGGTGGACACCGTAATGCACTTCATATATAGTTTAGGACAGTAATCTTTTAAGGTAAACTAATCAATGGCTGACGAAAAGAAAAAAGCTTGGTATGTGCTTCGTGCCATCTCAGGCAAAGAAGCTAAGGTCAAAGAAGTATTGGATGGAGCCATCCGCAACACCGGCCTCGGCAATTACGTTTTCCAAGTATTGATTCCGACCGAGAAGGTAATGTCCGTCCGCAATGGAAAGAAAGTCGTAAAAGAAAAGAATCTCTATGGCGGATATGTATTTGTGGAATGCATCCTTACCGGTGAAGTTCTTTATGAGCTCCGTAACACAACCAATGTAATTGACTTCCTGCGTGGTCGTGGCAAAAACGCCGCCCCTGAGGCTCTTCGTGAAAGCGAAGTGCTCCGTATGATGGGAGCTGCCGATGAATTGATTGACACCACTGACGACGGAAACGACTACATGGTTGGTGAAACTGTTAAGGTGACCACTGGTCCCTTCAGCGGATTCTCCGGAGTGATTGAAGAAGTCAACCGAGAGCGTAAAAAGCTTAAGGTTATGGTCAAGATCTTCGGGCGTAAAACACCGCTCGAACTCGAAAATTCACAAGTAGAGCGTGAATAACCAATCGCGCGGTGCTTGACACTCTAATCTCCCTCTCATAAAGCACACCGACCCTGACGCCAGTCGAAAAGAAATGGCGATGGGGCTGGTTGTTTGTGTGAAGGATGTGTCAGGTCCCACGGGAGATGCCACAGACGAGAAGGCGAAAGCCTCTTGGTTACGCATGAAGCGGACGCCGAATCGCAGATGACATCGTTTTAACCGAATCACTAACAAAAAATTTAGATTTATCATGGCTAAAGAAATTGCTGGACAGATCAAATTGCAAATCAAAGGCGGAGCAGCCAATCCTTCGCCTCCTGTTGGTCCTGCTCTTGGTTCCAAGGGTATCAACATCATGGAGTTTTGCAAGCAATTCAATGCCCGCACCCAGGACAAGGCCGGCAAAGTTCTTCCGGTAGTAATCACTTATTACACTGACAAGAGCTTTGACTTTATTGTCAAGACCCCTCCCGTTGCTATTCAGCTCCTCGAAGCTACTAAGCTTAAGAGCGGTTCAGCTCAGCCCAACCGTAAAAAGGTAGGCGAAATCACCTGGGAGCAGGTAAAGGCTATTGCTGAAGACAAAATGCCCGATTTGAACTGTTTCACCGTAGCATCGGCAATGCGTATGGTTGCCGGTACAGCCAGAAGCATGGGTATCACCGTTAAAGGAACATTCCCCGAAAACATCTAAACTTCAATCGAAATGAGTAAACTGACGAAAAATCAAAAGATTGCCCAGGAGAAAGTTGAAGCCGGGAGAGTGTACACTCTTGCTGAAGCTGTGGAACTTGTAAAGGAAATCACTTTCACCAAGTTTGACGCTTCTCTTGACGTGGATGTTCGCCTTGGCGTTGACCCCCGTAAGGCTAACCAGATGGTGCGTGGTGTCGTGACACTGCCCCACGGAACAGGCAAGCAGGTACGTGTACTCGTGCTTTGCAACGCTGACGCTGAAGCTGCCGCTAAGGCTGCCGGTGCCGACTATGTCGGTCTCGACGAATATATTGACAAAATCAAAGGTGGCTGGACAGACGTTGATGTTATCATCACTCAGCCCGCTATCATGGGTAAAATCGGTGCCCTCGGCCGTGTCCTCGGTCCCCGTGGCCTGATGCCTAACCCCAAGAGCGGCACTGTGACTAATGACGTCGCTAAGGCTGTCGAAGAGGTGAAGAAGGGTAAAATCGACTTCAAGGTTGACAAGAACGGTATCGTTCACTCATCAGTTGGCAAGGTATCTTTTGAGCCCGCTGCCGCACGTGACAACGTTCGTGAATTTGTCAACACTCTTATCAAGCTAAAGCCTGCCACTGCTAAGGGTACCTATATCAAGAGCATTTATCTTTCGAGCACAATGAGTCCTGGTATCAAGATTGACCCCAAGTCAATCGACGAATAACTTTAAAGCTGATTGAACACAATGAAAAAGGAAGATAAAATCATTGCTATTGAGAATATAGCTAAGACCATCAAGGAATACGGTTGTTTCTACCTCGTCGAGACTGCCGGTCTCGACGCTGAGAAGACCACATCGCTCCGCCGTGCATGCAACAAGGCAGACATCAAGCTGATGGTGGTTAAGAACACCCTCCTCCACAAGGCTCTTGAGTCACTCGAAGGTGACTACTCTGAACTATATGGAGTACTCCACGGCTCTACTTCACTCATGCTCTCTAACGTAGGCAACGCTCCCGCTAAGCTTATCAAGGAGATTATGAAGGCCGACAAGGAAGCTACTCTTCCCCGTTTCAAGGCAGCTTTCGTAGAAGAAACTGTTTATGTTGGTGCTGACCAGCTCGACACTCTTGTCGCTATCAAGAGCAAGAACGAACTTATCGCCGACGTTGTCGCTCTTCTCCAGTCGCCCGCCAAGAATGTTATCTCCGCTCTTTCTTCCGGTGGTAACAAAATCCACGGCATCCTTGAGACTCTCTCTAAGAAGGAAGCTTAATAGAGCATCCTGACAAACTAAATTTTCTCAATTAAAAAAACAACAAAAAAATTCATACAATCATGGCAGATATCAAAGCTCTTGCAGAATCTCTTGTTAACCTCACCGTTAAGGAAGTAAACGAACTCGCTCAGATCCTTAAGGACGAATATGGCATCGAACCCGCTGCTGCAGCTGTTGCAGTTGCTGCTGGTCCTGCTGCCGGTGCACCCGCTGAAGAAGAGAAGTCTTCTTTCGACGTAGTTCTCAAATCAGCCGGCGCTTCTAAGCTCGCCGTTGTTAAGCTCGTTAAGGAGCTCACCGGTCTTGGTCTTAAGGAAGCTAAGGAAATAGTTGACGGCGCTCCCTCTGTTGTTAAGGAAGGTCTTGCTAAGGCTGACGCTGAGGGTCTCAAGAAGCAGCTCGAAGAAGCTGGTGCTGAGGTTGAGCTCAAATAATCACCCTGTCATTCAGGTCTCATGGGTTAAGATTCTCCCTGTCGGGAGTTTCTTAACCTATTTGCGTTAAAATACCCCGTGCGGTTTAAAAAAACATAAATTTTTATATTTATAAATAAAAATTTAACCCTAAATACACTGAAAACACTGCTTTTAGCTCTATATTCACTGCTTTTTCACCATTATTGTATAAATAGTAGTGTTAAATGAAGTTAAAACCACTGTCAGCATAAATCTTTAATCCCGCCCGGTTATATCCTCCCCATCGAGTTTCTTTAACGTTTAATAAACATTAGATGTCAGATACAATTTCTCCAAAACCACGCGTAAATTTCGCGACGGTTAAAAACCCACTTCCTTACCCCGATTTCCTCGAAGTGCAGCTGAAGTCGTTCCAGGACTTCCTACAGCTCGACACTCCCCCGGAAAAAAGAAAAAACGAGGGTCTCTTCAAGGTTTTTGCCGAGAACTTCCCGATTGCGGACACCCGCAACAACTTCGTGCTCGAATTCCTTGACTACTACATCGACCCACCGCGTTACACCATCGACGAGTGTCTTGAGCGTGGCCTGACTTACAGCGTCCCCCTCAAGGCAAAGCTCAAACTTTACTGTACTGACCCCGACCACGAGGATTTCGCCACCGTAATCCAGGATGTGTACCTCGGTGCCATCCCCTACATGACTGACAAGGGTACATTTGTCATCAACGGTGCCGAGCGTGTTGTCGTGTCTCAGCTTCACCGTTCGCCCGGTGTGTTCTTCGGTCAGAGCACCCACGCCAACGGCACCAAACTTTACAGCGCCCGCATCATCCCATTCCGCGGCAGCTGGATAGAGTTTGCAACTGACATCAACAATGTGATGTATGCCTACATCGACCGTAAAAAGAAACTCCCTGTCACCACTCTTCTCCGTGCCATCGGTCTTGAGAGCGACAAGGACATCATCGAAATTTTCGGTCTCGCAGAGGAAATCAAGGTCAACAAGACCAACCTCAAGAAGGCAGTGGGCCGCAAGCTTGCGGCACGAGTGCTCAAGACTTGGGTCGAGGACTTCGTTGACGAGGATACCGGCGAGGTTGTGTCCATCGAGCGTAACGACGTCATTCTCGACCGTGAGACTGTGCTCGAAGAGGACAACATCCAGGAAATCATCGACTCAGGAGTGCAGACCATCCTTCTTCACAAGGAGGACGCCAACACTTCCGATTACTCTATCATATTCAACACCCTCCAGAAGGATACCTCAAACTCCGAAAAGGAAGCTATCCAGTACATCTACCGACAGCTTCGCAATGCCGAGCCGCCGGATGACGCCAGCGCCCGCGAAGTCATCACCAACCTTTTCTTCTCTGAAAAGCGTTATGACCTCGGCGAGGTGGGCCGCTACCGTATCAACAAGAAACTCGGTCTCACCACTTCAATGGATGTCAAGGTACTCACCAAGGAGGACATCATAGCCATCATCAAATACCTCATCGAGCTTATCAACTCCAAGACCGATGTGGACGATATCGACCACCTCAGCAACCGTCGTGTGCGCACAGTGGGCGAACAGCTCTACAATCAGTTTGGCGTGGGTCTCGCCCGTATGTCACGCACCATCCGCGAGCGTATGAATGTGCGCGACAATGAGGTGTTTACCCCCATTGACCTCATTAACGCCAAGACTATCTCGAGCGTTATCAATACATTCTTCGGTACCAACGCCCTCTCGCAGTTCATGGACCAGACCAACCCGCTTGCCGAGATCACTCACAAGCGCCGTATGTCTGCCCTCGGCCCCGGCGGTCTTTCCCGCGAGCGTGCCGGCTTCGAGGTGCGTGACGTACACTACACCCATTACGGTCGTCTTTGTCCTATCGAGACCCCTGAAGGTCCTAACATCGGTCTTATATCCTCGCTCTGTGTCTATGCCAAGATCAACGATCTCGGCTTCATCGAGACCCCCTACCGCGAGGTTAAGGACGGTGTGGTCAACCTCAAGAACGACGAGGTGGTTTACCTCACTGCCGAAATTGAGGAAGGCAAAATCATTGCGCAGGGCAACGCTCCTGTCAAGGATGACGGTGAATTCATAAACAACCGTGTGAAGGCTCGTCTCGACGCCGACTTCCCCATCGTTGCTCCCGACCAGGTGGAGCTTATGGATGTGTCTCCGACTCAGATTGCCTCAATCGCGGCATCACTTATCCCGTTCCTCGAGCATGACGACGCAAACCGTGCGCTCATGGGTTCTAACATGATGCGCCAGGCAGTGCCCTTGCTCCGCAGCGAGTCTCCCATTGTGGGTACAGGTATCGAAGGCCAGCTCATACACGACAGCCGCACTCAGGTTATGGCTGAGGGCGACGGCGTGATTGAGTTTGTCGACGCCACCGTAATCCGTATCCGCTATGATCGCACCGAGGACGAGGAATTCGTATCATTCGAGGACAGCGTGAAGGAATATCACCTTCCCAAGTTCCGCAAAACCAACCAGAGCACCACTATCGACCTGCGTCCCATCTGCAACAAGGGTCAGCGTGTCAAAGCCGGTGACATCCTCACCGAAGGTTACTCCACCGAGAAGGGCGAGCTCGCTCTCGGACGCAACCTCAAGGTAGCGTTCATGCCCTGGAAGGGTTACAACTATGAGGACGCCATCGTGCTCAACGAGCGCGTGGTGCGCGAGGACATCCTCACCTCTGTGCATGTCGACGAGTATACCCTCGAAGTCCGCGAGACAAAACGCGGTATGGAGGAACTCACATCCGATATCCCCAACGTTTCCGAGGACGCTACCAAGGACCTCGACGAGCGCGGTATAATCCGTGTCGGAGCCCACATTGTCCCCGGCGACATCATGATAGGCAAGATTACCCCCAAGGGCGAATCTGACCCCACCCCCGAGGAGAAACTCCTTCGTGCCATCTTCGGCGACAAGGCAGGTGACGTGAAGGACGCCTCACTCAAGGCTTCACCCTCGCTCAAGGGCGTTGTCATCGGAACTTATCTTTTCCAGAAAGCCGAAAAGAAAAAGACCAAGAAGAGCGCAAGCGCTGTGCTCCCCATGCTCGACGAGAAATACGAAGAGCGTCTCAACGACCTCAAGGACCTTCTGGTGGAGAAACTCATGACTCTTACCAACGGAAAGACCTCGCAGGGCGTGAAAGACTTCCTCGGTTCCGACATCATCCCCAAGGGTGCCAAGTTCTCGGCTGCTACCCTCAAGGAGATTGACTACGACACAATCAACCTCTCAAAATGGACATCCGATGCCCATAAGAACGATATGATTCGTGCCACCATCGTCAACTACCTCCGCAAGTCCAAGGAAATCGACGCTGAGCTCCGCCGCAAGAAGTTCGACATCTCAATCGGCGACGAACTCCCCTCAGGCATCATGAAGCTTGCAAAGGTTTACATTGCCAAGAAGCGTAAGATTTCCGTAGGTGACAAGATGGCGGGCCGTCACGGTAACAAGGGTATCGTATCACGCATCGTGCGTCAGGAGGATATGCCATTCCTCGCCGACGGTACTCCCGTGGATATCGTGCTCAACCCTCTGGGCGTGCCCTCTCGTATGAACCTCGGTCAGATTTTCGAGACCGTGCTCGGTTGGGCGGGTCGCGAGCTCGGCGAGAAGTTCGCCACTCCGATTTTCGACGGCGCTACTCTCGAGAACCTCAACGAGTGGACTGACAAGGCTGGAATTCCCCGCTACGGTAAGACATACCTTTACGACGGCGGCACAGGCGAACGCTTCGACCAGCCGGCAACAGTAGGTGTGATTTACATGCTTAAGCTCGGTCACATGGTCGAGGACAAGATGCACGCACGCTCCATCGGTCCGTACTCCCTCATTACCCAGCAGCCGCTTGGTGGTAAGGCCCAGTTCGGTGGTCAGCGTTTCGGTGAGATGGAAGTTTGGGCGCTCGAAGCATTCGGCGCAGCCCACATCCTCCAGGAAATCATCACTGTCAAGTCCGACGACGTGGCTGGTCGTAGCAAAACCTACGAAGCTATCGTCAAGGGCGATGCTATGCCACCCGCCGGTATCCCTGAGTCGCTCAACGTGCTTCTCCACGAGTTGCGCGGTCTCGGCCTGAGCATCAACCTTGAGGCTTAAGCACTCTCTGACTCATTGACATCTCTCTAATCGTCCTCCTCTCCACGGAGGGGAGGACTCATAAAAATAAAATTGCTTTTACACATTAAATATGGCTTTTAGAAAAGACAATAAACAAAAAACCGGATTCTCAAAGATTGCCATCGGTCTCGCATCACCCGAGGAAATCCTTGAGAAGTCAAGCGGCGAGGTGTTAAAGCCCGAAACCATCAACTATCGCACATACAAACCCGAACGTGACGGTCTCTTCTGCGAACGCATCTTCGGTCCCGTAAAGGACTACGAATGCCATTGCGGCAAGTACAAGCGCATCCGTTACAAGGGCATCGTCTGCGACCGTTGCGGTGTGGAAGTCACTGAGAAGAAAGTGCGCCGTGAACGTATGGGGCATATCAAGCTCGTCGTTCCTGTGGCTCACATCTGGTACTTCCGCTCGCTGCCTAACAAAATCGGTTATCTCCTCGGTCTTCCTTCCAAGAAGCTCGACGCGGTGATTTACTACGAGCGCTACGTCGTTATCAACCCCGGTGTTGCAGCCGAGGGTGAGAACCCCGTTTCGCGTCTCGACCTTCTCACCGAGGAAGAGTACTTCGACATCCTCGACAGACTCCCAAGAGAGAACCAGCTTCTCGATGACACCGACCCCAACAAGTTCATCGCAAAGATGGGTGCCGAGGCTATATATGACCTCCTGAAAGACCTCAATCTCGACGACCTTTCATATGCGTTGCGTGACCAGGCGAATGCCGAAGGCTCGCAGCAGCGCAAGACCGAAGCGCTCAAGCGTCTCCAGGTTGTCGAGTCATTCCGCGCTTCACGCGAGCGCAACCGTCCCGAATGGATGATTCTCCAGGCTGTGCCCGTAATTCCCCCGGAATTGCGTCCCCTCGTGCCTCTGGACGGCGGACGTTTTGCCACCTCCGACCTTAACGACCTCTACCGTCGTGTAATCATCCGTAACAACCGTCTCAAACGTCTCATCGAAATCAAGGCTCCCGAAGTGATTCTCCGTAATGAGAAACGCATGCTTCAGGAAGCTGTCGATTCACTCCTTGATAACTCACGCAAGTCTTCTGCCGTCAAGACTGAAGCCAACCGTCCCCTCAAGTCACTCTCTGACTCGCTCAAGGGTAAGCAGGGCCGCTTCCGTCAGAACCTTCTCGGTAAACGTGTCGACTACTCCGCCCGTTCGGTAATTGTCGTAGGTCCCGAGCTCAAGATGCACGAGTGCGGTATCCCCAAGGACATGGCTGCCGAGCTTTACAAGCCGTTTGTAATCCGCAAGCTTATCGAGCGCGGCATCGTCAAGACTGTGAAATCAGCCAAGAAGATTGTCGACCGCAAGGAACCTGTCGTATGGGACATCCTTGAATACGTGATGAAGGGTCACCCCGTGCTACTCAACCGTGCCCCGACTCTTCACCGTCTCGGTATCCAGGCATTCCAGCCCAAGATGATTGAAGGCAAGGCTATCCAGCTTCACCCGCTCGCATGTACTGCGTTCAATGCGGACTTCGACGGTGACCAGATGGCGGTACACCTCCCCCTCGGCAACGAGGCTATCCTTGAGGCTCAGCTGCTCATGCTCGGTTCGCACAACATTCTCAACCCTGCCAACGGCGCACCTATCACCGTCCCCTCTCAGGACATGGTGCTTGGTCTATATTACATCACCAAGCTCCGCAAGGGTGACAAGGGTGAGGGTCTGAAGTTCTACGGTCCCGAGGAAGCGGAAATCGCCTACAACGAAGGCCGTGTGACACTCCATGCTCCAGTCTCTATCGTTGTTGACGATATCGACGAGTTCGGAAATCCCATCAAGCACCTTGTGGAGAATACCTCCGTAGGACGTGTGCTTGTCAACCAGTATGTTCCCAAGGAGATCGGTTACGTGAACGAGATTCTGTCCAAGAAGTCACTCCGTACCATCATCTCCCGTGTTATCAAATACTGCGGTATACCCCGTTCAGCCCAGTTCCTCGACGACATCAAGAACCTCGGTTACTACATGGCGTTCAAGGGCGGTCTGTCATTCAACCTTGGTGACGTCCTTATCCCTGCCGAGAAAGAGCAGTACGTCAAGGAAGGTTACGAGCAAGTCCAGGAAGTGCTCAACAACTACTCCATGGGCTTCATCACCAACAACGAACGCTACAATCAGATTATCGATATCTGGACACATGTCAACTCTCGTCTTGCCGACACCCTCATGAAGCAGATTTCTGCCGACAAGCAGGGCTTCAACCCGGTTTACATGATGCTTGACTCCGGCGCCCGTGGTTCTAAGGACCAGATTCGTCAGCTTTCAGGTATGCGTGGTCTTATGGCGAAACCGCAGAAGAGCGGTGCCGAGGGCGGTCAGATTATCGAGAACCCGATTCTTGCGAACTTCAAGGAAGGTCTGTCAGTGCTCGAGTACTTCATCTCTACCCACGGTGCTCGTAAGGGTCTTGCGGATACTGCGCTTAAGACAGCCGACGCTGGTTACCTTACCCGTCGTCTTGTCGACGTCGCTCACGATGTCATCATCAACGAAGTTGACTGCGGTACACTCCGCGGACTTGTATGCACCGAAATTAAGAACAATGACGAAGTCGTTGCCTCTCTCGGCGAGCGTATCCTCGGACGTGTATCTGTTCACGATATCGTTGACCCAACCAACGGCGAAATCATCGTCGCTGCAGGCGAGGAAATCAACGATGCCGCCGCTGACCGCATCAATGCCTCACCAATCGAGTCTGTCGAGATTCGTTCAGTGCTCACTTGTGAGTCCAAGAAGGGTGTCTGCGCCAAGTGCTACGGTCGCAACCTCGCCACTCACCGCATGGTGCAGATGGGCGAAGCTGTCGGCGTGATTGCAGCCCAGTCAATCGGCGAGCCCGGTACTCAGCTTACACTCCGTACATTCCACGTCGGTGGTGTGGCTTCAAATATCGCCGCTGTAAACTCGCTCACCTCCCGTTACGACGGCTTCCTCGAAATCGACGAGCTCCGTACCGTTAAGACTGACGAAGTTGACGCCAAGGGCCGCAACGTGGAAGTCGTTATCGGACGTCTGGCTGAAATGCGTATCATCGACCCCAACACCAAGATGATGCTCACCAACGCCAACATCCCCTACGGTGCGAAACTTTACTTCGACAATAACTCCAAGATCGCCAAGGGCGACGTAATCTGCGAATGGGACCCCTTCAACGCCGTTATCGTCAGCGAAGTCGGCGGTAAGGTCGAATATGTCAACTTCATCGAGAACAGCACATACCGTGTTGACTCCGACGAGCAGACCGGTCTCCGTGAGAAGATTATCATCGAGTCCAAGGAGCGCGGCAAGGTGCCTGAGGCAAACATTGTGGATGCCAACGGTCAGATTCTAAAGACCTATGCGCTTCCCGTGGGCGCACACCTCATGGTCGACGAAGGTGCCGAAGTCAAGCCGGGCGAAATCTTTGTCAAGATACCTCGTGCGGCAGGTAGCGCCGGTGACATCACCGGTGGTCTTCCCCGTGTCACCGAGCTCTTCGAGGCACGCAACCCCTCTAATCCCGCCATCGTATCCGAAATCGACGGTGAGGTTAAGTTCGGAAAGGTTAAGCGTGGCAACCGCGAAATCTCGGTTACATCCAAGCTCGGCGAAACCAAAAAGTATCTCGTGCCCCTGTCTAAGCAGATTCTTGTTCAGGAGAACGACTATGTGCGCGCCGGCACACCACTCTCCGACGGTGCCACAACACCTGCCGACATCCTCAACATCATGGGTCCGACAGCCGTTCAGGAGTACATCGTCAACGAGGTTCAGGACGTATACCGCATGCAGGGTGTGAAGATTAACGACAAGCACTTTGAAGTCATCGTTCGCCAGATGATGCGCAAGGTCAACATCCTCGACCCGGGCGACACCGGTTTCCTCGAACAGCAGATTGTCGACAAGCGCGACTTCATGGACGAGAATGACCGCATCTGG
The DNA here is from genome assembly GCA_958352885.1 of uncultured Duncaniella sp. Classification (GTDB taxonomy): domain Bacteria; phylum Bacteroidota; class Bacteroidia; order Bacteroidales; family Muribaculaceae; genus Duncaniella. Next base: position 137,561 of record CATWQI010000009.1, on the reverse strand, counting down.
GGCAAGAAAGTCGTTACCGACGCTGGTGACAGTGAGAATGTCAAGCCGGGTATGATTATCACAGCCCGCAAGCTTCGTGACGAGAACTCTTCCCTCAAGCGTCGTGACCTCCGTCCCATCGAAGTACGTGACGCTCAGCCCGCCACCTCCGAGCAGATTCTCCAGGGTATCACTCGTGCCGCACTCCAGACATCTTCCTTCATGTCTGCGGCATCATTCCAGGAGACCACCAAGGTGCTCAACGAGGCTGCCATCAACGGTAAGGTCGACTACCTCCAGGGCATGAAGGAGAACGTTATCTGCGGTCACCTCATCCCCGCCGGTACCGGACTCCGCAGCTACGAGCGCATCGTAGTTGGCGGCAAGGACGACATCGAGGACGCATTCGCAAGCTTCGACAGCACACCCGCTGACGCAGCCCCCGAAGTCACTGAAGTTGCCCACACCGAAATCTAAACCATAACTCCGCATAAAGCTCCGGACAGCAATGCTCCCGGAGCCTCCGGATTCCCAATACAAAAAAAGCGCTTTCATCCCCGGGATGGAGGCGCTTTTTTTGCATATTCTCCTTGCAGCCGCCGGTCACATTCACCCATTGCCATATCAGGTAACTTTTTGTCGAACCTGCCTTTAGGTAAATCCGGCTATATTTATTAAATTTGTGGAAAAATAATCCTTGAATAGCCATGAGACGATACCTGCAAGAAAAGAAAAAGATAGCTGCGCTCATCACACTGTTTGCCGCTATGACGGCAAATGCGGCGTCACCATCAGTCCTCGACCTCTCCGGAAAGTGGGATTTCGGGTACGGCGACACCACCGTCTACAATGACATGATTACCCTTCCCGGCTCCATGCTCACCAATGGAAAGGGTAACGATGTGGACGCCTCAACCAAATGGACCGGCTCACTCTACGATATGTCCTACTATCACAGTGACCGATACAGCCCCTACCGTGAAAAAGGCAACATAAAATTCCCGTTTTTCCTCACACCCGACAAGGAATATGTCGGCAATGCCTACTATCGCAGGAAAGTGGACATCCCTTCCGACTGGAAAGGGCAGAGGATAGTGCTGCACCTTGAACGCCCCCATATCGAGACCACACTCAAAGTAAATGGCAAGGAAGTAGGGCACCGCATGTCGCTTTCCGTGCCGCACGAGTATGACATAACCCGGTTTGTGCGACCGGGCAAGAGCAATGAAATCGAGCTGACTGTCTACAACGGCATTGAAAATGTATGCGTGGGACAGGACTCCCACAGTGTCACTGACCAGACCCAGGGAAACTGGAACGGCGTGACCGGAAAAATGTTACTGCGTGCCACACCGGCTGACGCATATATACGCAATGTGCGTGTCTATCCCGATCTCCGTGGGCGGAAAGCCGATATTGTGGTAATCCGTGGCGGAAAATCCCGTAAACAGACTGATGTCTCAGTCACTGCGGTATCCGCCGACGGACTCGATACATTTACCGCATCATCCCCCGTGGTAGCAGGCGACACCATGAAGTTTGTCATTGACATGGGCGATAAAATGAAGACATGGGATGAGTTTTCCCCCCATCTCTATAACCTGACCGTACGTCTCGGCAACGATACGGCTACCACCGTCTTCGGCATGCGTGACATAGCGGTGTCCGGGCTTGATATGACCATCAACGGACGTCCGCTATACCTCCGGGGCACTGTGGAAAACTGTTGCTTCCCCCTCACAGGCTATGCGCCGACCGATGAGGAATCATGGCGCAGCGTATTTGAGAAATGCAGGGAGTACGGCATAAATATGATGCGTTTTCACAGCTATTGTCCTCCCGAAGCGGCGTTTGCTGCCGCCGATAAGGTCGGAATATACCTCCAGCCCGAAGGTCCGTCGTGGCCTAACCACGGTGTCAGACTGAATGCCGGCATGGCGATAGATGACTATCTCCTCGACGAGAGCAAGCGCATAGTCGACAGCTATGGCAATCATCCGTCATTCGTAATGATGGCTGCCGGCAACGAGCCTGCCGGCAACTGGGTTCCATACTGCAACCGTTGGGTGAGTGAGATGAAGGATTATGACGCTTCGAAAATATACTGCGGTGCGTCGGTCGGTGGCGGCTGGGCTTGGGATGACGGCAGCGAGTACCATGTCAAAGGTGGTGGCAGAGGCCTGGCATGGAGCAAAAATATGCCCTCAAGCGATGATGACTACTCTGCCGACATAAAGCTCCCACGGAATTTCAAACCCTCTCCCGGACACCCGGAGAACACATCCCCCATCCTCGCCCATGAGCAGGGGCAATGGTGTGCCTTCCCTGATTTGAGCGAGACATCGCTATACACAGGTCCATACAAAGCTCGTAACTTCGAGATTTTCAAGGACCTCCTCGCCAAAAACGGCATGGCGGGCATGGACCGAAAGTTCCTTATGGCGAGCGGAAACCTCCAGGCATTATGTTACAAGTATGAGATAGAGCGCAATCTGCGCACCCCTGATTATAGCGGATTCCAGCTTCTCGCACTCAACGATTACAGCGGGCAGGGCACCGCGCTTGAAGGTGTCCTCAACGTATTCTGGAAGGAAAAAGGATATATCGACGGGGAGAAATGGCGTGAATTTTGCAGCGAGATAGTCCCGTTGGCTGAATTCCCCCGCTTCGTATTTACCGACAGGGATACCGTGCGTGTCCCCGTGCAGGTCATGAACGCATCGGCATCTCCGCTGGAAGCATCGGAAATCAGCTACACGATTTCCGACAGCTCGGGTAAGGAAGTTACATGCGGACAACTCCCGGTGACCACCATCCCTATAGGCAAGAATAACCGAGTCGGCGAGATAACCATTGATTGTGCTGGTGTCAAGCAACCGATGTGCTACACCCTTACTGTCAGCGTAGGCGGCAAAGCCCGGAACAGCTGGCAATACTGGGTATATCCCGAAGAACCGGCGGCTGAGTTCCCGTCCGATATTTATGTTGCAGATTCACTGGACACCAAGGCTGTCGAGGTCCTTGCAGCAGGAGGCAAGGTGCTTCTGACTGCGGCTGGAAAAGTGACTCTCGGTAATGACATCGTGCAGCATTATCTCCCGGTATTCTGGAATACAAGCTGGTTCAAGATGCGTCCTCCCCACACCACAGGAGCATATATCGACCTTGACCATCCTCTGTTCAGCCATGGTTTCCCCTCCGATTCCTGGAGCAATCTCAACTGGTGGGAGCTGCTTAACAGGGCTCAGGTAATGAATCTCCTTGAATTGCCCTCCGGTTACCTCTCCCCCGTACAGCCTATTGACACCTGGCATCTCAGCCGTAAGCTCGGCATGATAGTGGAAGCCAATGTCCTTGATGGCAAACTCTTCATGACCACCATGGATATTGACAGAAATCTTGATAAACGGGTAGTGGCGAAGCGTATGAGAAATGCAATAATTGACTATATGTCAAGTGATAGCTTCAAACCGTCCATCACGCTTGACCCTTCGGCGGTCGCTTCCTTCTTCACACGGGAGACACCCCCGGTGGAAATGTATACCAACGATTCGCCCGACGAATTGAAACCTAAGCTCAAATGATTCTGCGATATAATCCCACAGATTATGCGAAACCATGAATAGACTGTTGGCAATATGGCTGACAAATTAAAGACTGCATTTTAAACACCTTCTGATACCTGTAAATATCTTATTATGAAACGTATCTTATCATCTATTGTCCAGATTGTTTTAGTGACTGCCGGCATATCGGCGGCTGTGCCGTCGCCGGAGTCCGTGTTCCGTAATCCGCCTGAAGCTGCCAAGCCCATCATTATATGGCAGTGGATGGACGGCATGGTCACACGGGAGGGCATCACAGCTGACCTTGAGGCATACAAGGCGGCTGGTATCGGCGGTGTGCAGCAGTTCCTTGTGGGCGGTCCCATGCAGACTCTCGTGTCAGATACCACTAATGCCATAGGTACTGACAACTGGCGGGAGCTGATGCGCTTTGCCATGGATGAATGTGCCCGGCTTGGACTCTCGTTCGGCACCCACAACTGCCCTGGATGGTCCTCAAGCGCATTCCCGACGGTAAAGCCCGAGGATTCCATGCAGAAACTTGTGTGGAGCGATACTGTGGTGGGCGTGAATGCCCCAACCGGTAAGCGTGCTTCCGAAGTCTCTCTGAAACTCGTTCGACCTGAAGTGGATGCGAAGTGGGATTATTACAAGGACATCGCCGTAGTGGCAGTGCCTGACACGGGTCGTTATGCTGTCTCCGACGCAGTTGTGCTTACTGATTGCCTTTCCCCCGACGGGTCATTCACCGTTGAGCTTCCTGACGGTCTATGGAAGGTATATCGCTTTGGGCATACCACCAATGGCAAGACCAACAGTGCCACAGCCCCCGCAGGGGGCAGAGGGCTGGAATGCGACAAGATGAGCCGCAAAGCTCTTGAAAAGTATTGGGAGGGATACCCTTCCATGTTGCTTGACATAGCGGGTGAGCATGCCGGCAAGACCTTTACACGTATCGAGATTGACAGTTACGAGGCGGGAGGGCAGGACTGGACGCCGCTCATGGCTGAGGAATTCAGGTCAATGAAAGGTTATGACCTCCTTCCGTGGCTTCCTGTGCTGGCGGGACAGCACACGTCGCTCCCTGACGACGAGAAAAAATTCAATTCCGACTGGGAGGACTGTGTACGGGAGCTTTTTGCCGTGAACTATTACGGTCACATGAGCACCCTTATCCGCCGTGTTCCCGGTATGCGTCTTTTGGCGCAACCCTACGGAACCGGAGGGGCAAAACCTTTCAACCCCATACACACCTCAAAAATTGTCAACGCCATTGACGAGGACGACATAGTATGTACGGAGTTCTGGGTACGTCCGGGCTGGGGATGGAAAGACATACCTCGTGTCACATCAGCCGCCTATCAGAAAGGTCACAGCATCATCTTTGCCGAAGGTTTCACATGCTGGCCTCTACATGCCTGGAAGGATGACCCCGCATCGCTCAAAGCTGTGGCTGACCGCTCGTTCTGCATGGGTATAAACTCCCTTATGCTTCATGCCGGAGCGCAGAACCCATGGGTGGGACATCTCCCGGGGATGACTTTCGGCAAATGGGGCACCCAGTGGTCGCCTGGTCAGACATGGTGGATAAGCGGAGGCGCTGCGGAGCTTTTCACATATATGGCACGCTGCCAGGCTCTGCTGCAGCGTGGCGACTATGTGGATGATTTTGTCAGCGGCATTTCCCTGACATCTGATTATGCCGACCTGCAGTGGATTCACCGCAGGCAGGGCACCACGGATATATACTTCCTGTCAAATCCCAATGATTCCGCCGTCACGGTGAATGTAAGCCTTCCGGTTGCCGACCGTGTGCCTGAATTATGGTTTCCTGACACCGGGGAATGGTCGGAAGCGGAGACATGGACGCTCAATGGCGGTATGGCTACAATCCGTATCGACATGGCGGAGAACGATGCTCTCTTCGTGCTGTTCCGCAATTACAATGCCGACATGTCAGCGCCGGGGATTGGCGAAAAGTCTCCGGCAAAGACCCGTATTATCCCGGTCAAAGGAGCGTGGACTCTCAGTTTCCCCGAAGGGTGGGGGGCTCCTGCGTCCATCAGCATGGACAATCTTGTGTCATGGCACGAGCATCCGGATTCCGGGGTGAAATACTTTTCCGGCACTGCGACTTACAGCAAGACCGTCAAGCTCGGGAAAGTCAAGCCCGGCAAACGCTATCTGCTCCGCTTGGGTGACGTGAAAAATCTTGCCCGTGTGCGTGTCAACGGTACTGAGGTGGCGCATCTGTGGAAAAAACCGTTTGAGGTCGATATAACCTCCCATCTTAACGATGGCGGTAACCTTCTCGAAGTCGATGTGACCAATCTGTGGGTCAACCGTATGGTTGGTGACGAGCAATATCCTGACGATATTGACTGGGACGAGCCTTTTGTGTACGAATATGCCCCCGGAAGTCCGGTCGTGGGCTCCTTTATGAAAAGTGTGCCTGACTGGCTTGTTAACAATACGCCGCGTCCTGTGAACGAGCGAAAGACAGTCGTTTCATTCAAGTATTTCCAAAAGGACTCACCTCTGCTTCCGTCAGGTCTGCTTGGTCCGGTGGAGATACATGTCATGGACTGACGCGCGTATGTAATCAGCCGCTTGGATAACAGATAACGGACACGGACCTCCGGCATTAATCTCTGCCGGAAGTCCGTGTCTGTTATCTGTACAAGGGGTCTGTTCCCTCGGCTTTTAGAAATGGTAATAGAAACCGAACATCAGGTTATTGCTGTTAAGGTCAAGACCCCAGTTCTCAGGCGCGCCGTTGTGCTTTGCCGGACGGTTGCCCCCCTGATAGCCGAGGAAACCAACGTGAGCCACAAGGCTGAACTTATCGCTGAGGTTGAGAGCCACACCGGGACGGAGACCAATGCCATATTCTACGGCTGTGTGGCTATGTGCGCGACCGATACCGAAATCAACGCCGCCGTCAATGAAGAGGTTCACACGCTCTGAGCTGAAATATGTGTAACGGGCGTAAGGATTAACCTTGAATACTGTTTTCTCCTCTCCTCCTGACTTGCGGTATGATACGCCGAGCACTGAGCCTACAGCGAAATTGTCGGTGAGATTGTAGCCGATTTCTGGAAGCACGGTCACTTGAGTACTCTTGACGCCGCTTGCCGATTCGGTGGTTCTGCCGAATGTTACCTGACCGCCTGCATACCAGGTTTTGCTCTGTGCTGATGCACCTAATGTCATAATGGCCATGAATGCCATAAGTAGAAACTTCTTCATAACAATGAATCTTTTTATTGAAAATGAATGATTAAAATTATCCTTAAGAAAGTTGAAATCCATACGGTTGTATCGGAATGCGGGATGCATTAACGGTACCACCGTTTATTTAACATTTGTTATACTGAAAAGGTTTAATGGGGTATTCCAAAATTCTATCACGACTTATGCAGGTAATGCCATGCGGTAGCTCTTTCGGGATGCATGGTTGGCAATGATATGTTTACATAACCCGGATACGTAAGTGTGACATAGGAATTTTGGACTTTGCCTCTTTCGGATTTGCCGGCTTTTTGCTAATTTTGTAATCGTTATGTTACTCAACCTCGCGATACCGGCACATACTCCTATGATTACCGCCCCCGTTCCGATATTCCTCACGGTGATGGCGATAATCCTTGTTACGCCGTTATTGCTTAACCGCTTGAAAATCCCCCATGTAATCGGTCTGATACTGGCAGGTGTGGCGGTAGGTCCTTACGGATTCGGATTGCTCGCACGTGATATGAGCTTCGAAGTGTTCGGGCAGGTGGGTATCTTATACCTCATGTTTCTGGCAGGCATAGAGATTGACATGTATCACTTGCGCAAAAATCTGCGCAAAGGGCTGACATTCGGAGCCTATACCTTCCTGATTCCTTTGGTACTTGGTGCTGTGGTGGCATATACTGTGCTCCGCATGGAGCTGCTTGTGTCGATTCTTCTTGCTTCGATGTTTGCGGCGCATACACTCATAGCTTATCCGATAGTGGCGCGATTCGGTGTCACGAAGTCGCCGGCGGTGATTATAGCTATTGCCGGAACCATTGTTACTGTTCTCGGTTCACTCATTGTGCTTGCCGGTGTCCTCGGCGTGTACCGTGAAGGCTCCATTGCCTCCCTGCTCGGGATTTTAGGCTATCTGGTACTCTACTCGGTAGGTATTATATACATATATCCGAGGCTGACCCGTTATTTCTTCAAGAAATATAACGATGGAATATCCCAGTTCATATATGTGATGGTCATGGTGTTCTTTGCGGCTGCTCTGGCATCATGGATAGGGATTGAGGGGGTATTCGGCGCATTCTTTGCCGGACTTGTGTTGAACCGGTTTATCCCGTCACGTTCCATACTCATGGGGCGTCTCGAATTTGTGGGCAATGCCATTTTTATTCCGTACTTCCTTATCGGCGTTGGCATGCTCATTGACATCCATGTGGTGTTTGCCGGATGGGACACCCTTTATGTGGCTGCCGTGATGAGCACTGTTGCGATGCTTGCCAAGTGGATTGCGGCGCTGGCGACGCAGAAGACTTTCAGTCTCACTTCCGTGGACCGTTCTATAATGTATCAGCTCTCCAATGCGCACACAGCCGTGGCTCTCGCGGTGGTGATGATTGGTTATTCCATGGATTTGTTCGGGGTCGATATCCTTAACGGCACAGTGGTGATGATTCTTGTGACATGCAGTGTGTCATCTATCGGTACTGCCCGGGCCGCTTCTAAGCTTAAGCTTCAGCTCCTGGAGCAGGAGGAAGAGGAGGATGCCAGGGATGAGAGCTTCACTCGTCCGCGCACTCTGATTGCCATATCCAATCCGCTCACATCGCCCGGTATCGTGGAGTTGGCGCTTGCTATGCGTTTCCCTGATTCATCCGCTCCCGGCGATTTCTATGCGTTGCATGTGCGCAACGACAACTCTGCCTCCTCGCGTGCCATCGGTCGTAACTCGCTCGATGTGGCGGAACGTGCTGCAGCTGCTGTGGAGACATCGCTGACTCCTATTGAACGTTATGACCTGAATTTCATCACGGGAGTTCTCAACACCATGGAGGAGCGTGACATAACCGAGGTGATTATAGGTCTGCACCGTCGTACTAATGTGATTGATTCATTCCTTGGCGACAAGATAGAGCGTCTGCTAAAGTCTACCAACCGTATGGTGGTGATAACTCGTTGCTTCATCCCGGTAAACACAGTCACTCGAATCGTGGTGGCGGTGCCCAAGAAGGCTCAGTTTGAAACCGGCTTCCGACGTTGGGTACAGGCGATAGGCAATCTCTGCCGTCATGCCGGTTGCCCCATCGAGTTCTGGTGTGAGGAAGCCACTGCCGTTATGATTGGAACTGTATTGCATCAGTCGCGGCTCGGCATACGTGCGTCATACTCAACGGTTGAGAGCTTTGATGATTTCGTGGTTAAGTCGCAGGAAGTGCGTGACGATGACCTTCTTGTTGTGGTAAGTGCGCGTCGTGCGTCCGTATCGTTTGACAGTGACATGGATGCTGTGCCTGAATTCCTTCAGAAATATTTTGCCACTACCAATCTGATACTCCTCTACCCGAGTCAGTTTGGTACTGAAGCTCCGATGACTATGGCGGAGACTATGGCTACCGATATGGTATCAGCCCCGTCGCAGTTATACCTTTACGCTGTCAACATTTACCGCCGCCTGACCCGCCGCTTGCGATAATCCATGAACATCCCTGCGGCGCATGTTATGGGAGTCCCTGTTTTTCGTTATAGCACTTCTTTTCATCTTGTGTATATTATCTTTGCAGATAAAAAATACAGATGGATAAAACTATGAAACCACACAAGTACCGAATCTCGGAAGCAGCAGTCGGTAAAATCCTCACACGTGTGATGGAGATGACACGCTCCTCCGAAATATCCCCCGAACAGTTTCATGATACTATGTTTGCCACACTCAACTATATTGAAAGTGAGGAGGAGCCGACAGGCGCATCAAACATAAATCCGCAGATATGGGACATTATCAAGGAACAGATTGACAAATCAGCCCGTCGGTCCAAATCAGCCCGTGAGCGAGCCATGCGTCGCCGCCGGTCAATCACCGCTACTGCCTCAAACCTGACTCCGCAACCTGATGTGTCATCACCGCTCCACGGACTTTCCCCGATGATTTCCGGCGGTTCACCCACACCATCTTCCCACCTCGATGGCTCTGCTGCAAAAGCAGAGCGGGAAAGGCTTGAACGCCTCTCCCGCGAATATGATAAGGTATGTAAAATGTCCTACTGGTAATCAATCCTGAGAATTAAACAGACGATTAAGCCAATCCACAAATGCGCCACAGATAGCAGGTCGGGTGGTGAGATACTTCTTGGTGATGGCAAGTCCCATCGGTGTCCCCGGAGTCTCCTGCCATGAAAGCCATGTATGTATTCTTGCTTTCTCGTGATGAATCAGCTTGTATCGGTTTAGATTGTTATCCTCGAGATGTTTCAATGTCTCGTCCACGATAGGGAGCAGATTGTCGTCCGGCGGTATCAGAAAAGTCACGAAATTCTCAAGCATTCCGTCTGCATTGTTGTCAGGCATCATCCATAGTCCGAATTTCGCATCTTCATCATCAATAGGCGAAAGTATAAGCCCGTCGGCAGGTACTGTTTCCGGTATATTGTCATATTTGCCTGATGTCACGAGTATGTTGCGTATGGTATTCCATCTGGCGGTCGGGTCGAAGTCTGCATCAATAACTGCGCCGACTGTCTTCAGGCTGCTTGAGCCTTTCAAACGAATCGGCAGGGTTTTGTACAGTTCATCAATCCCCTTGCAGTCAATCACTTTGAATGTTTCAGGTATATTGAAATCCACGCATAGGGCATATACTACGTGACAATCGTCATTTCCCTCCAGGAGTAGTTGCTGGTCGTACTTCATGGCGGTTATCGGATTTCAATATTCTCGGCAGCTACTATTGCCAGCTCGTCTGTATTGTACTCGGTAGTGGTGACATGCCCTTTTCGCAGTTCAAGACGGATATATTTGCCGTCACAATCGTTGCCGTCGCTTGCGAGTATCTTGCTGAAACTGCTGATGCAATCTGATGAGTGGGTAGTGGCAAACACCTGCACATTGAGCTTCTTTGACAGATCGAAAATTATGCTCCAGAGCTGCTTTTGGACGGTATAATGTAATCCGTTGTCAATCTCGTCAATCATTACGCATCCGTTTTCGCAGTTGACGAGTGCGAGAGCTATGGCAAGTATATGGTTGATACCGTCACCCATGCTGCGCAGCGGGACACGTCCCTTAACGCCGTTTACTTTCACCACGGGGTAACGTTGCTGGCGTGACCATGCGGACGTATCCTCAAGAAATGCGAGGCTTTCCACACCCGGTTCAATTATTTTGAGGGCGTCGATTACATAGTCCTCCTTATCGGTGAGAGTTATGGCATCCCAGAGAGTCGAAATAAACTCTGTGTTGTCGTAATTGGAATTGACCGTGATAAGATTGTCGAAATTGTGTCGGTTAGTATCGAATAGCATCCTAATCCTGTCAAACGACCTGTTGAGTGGCAGACGGACTATGCTGTTGTCACTGCGTGTTATCTCCAGTGCAAGGAAAGTCTCATCATTCTGGTACTGGCTGGTGTCGGCTATTACTGTCTCACGGCGGTATATGCTCCCGTCTGATTCGTATGTCTCTATGATGTAGTTGACAAAGCGGATTGACACAAAACTGCTGCCGTCACTGATGGTGATTACATTCTCCTCGCTCACACGGTTATCCCTGTCTGTGAACAGCGATGCCAGCGCATCGTAATTGCGTTTCAGTATGTTGGCTGCCGATTCTCTCATCGACGTTTTCAGGCTCTCTCCGCGCCCGTTCATTACCGATATAAGCTGCGCATCGGATATATAGAGGCTCAGGGCTTCGAGCAGCGAGGATTTACCTACGTTGTTCTTGCCTGAAATCAGGTTGATGCGTGAAAGTTCGGGGATGGTCAGACCCGACAGGTTTTTGAAGTTTCTGATGCTTAGGGAGCCAATCATAGCTGACTGAGGTTATAGAGTGGAATGAAAATGCTGTGTAATAAACCAGATTGAGCCGAAACTGGTAAGGTTTTATCCCTCCTCGGTCGATTTTGGGTTGGATTCGACGCGGATCAGGTCGAGGCGGGTGGATGTGCGGCTGAGGATAGTGAATACGAGGTCGTCGATTATTATTTTCTCACCCTGGGGAGGTAGAGAGCCGGTCTCATGCATTATGTAGCCGGCGAGTGTCTGGTATTCATCCTCTTCAGGTATGTCAAGACGGAAGTCGTCACGGAGTGTGCGGACTTCAATTCTGCCCGAGAACTCATACACACCCGGCGATACTTCAGTGGCTGTTATACCGTTCTTGTCATGCTCGTCCTGTATGTCGCCGAATATTTCCTCCACGAGGTCTTCTAGGGTGACGAGACCGGCTGTGCCGCCGAATTCGTCCACCACCACTGCCATAGAGCGTTTTTCGCTGAGGAGCCTGCGCATCATAGTGTTGGCGAGCAGGGTCTCGGGAGCGTAAAGCACCTCCTTGATATGTTCCTTCCAGTCACTGTTCGGGTCAAATAGCTCTGATACATGCACGTAGCCCACCACATTGTCTATGTCGTCACGATAGACCAGTATCTTGCTCCTGCCCGATGAGGTGAACAGTTCTGAGAGTTGTTCGCGTGAGGTATCCTCCAGGTCAACCGCCACAAGCTCGTTGCGGGGCGCCATGCAGTCACGGAGCTGGGTGTTGGAGAAGTCAAGGGCGTTATGGAAAATTTTCACCTCGTTTTCCACCTCCACCTTCCTTGGGTTCTCCAGGTCGTCAATCTTCGTCTCGAGATAATCGTTCAGTTCATTGATTGAGAGAGCGCCAAGTCGAGTGTCCTCAGCCTTGATGCCTGCGATTCTCATGAGAGTGCGTGAGAGCCAGGATGTGAACCAGGATATCGGGTAAAGTATAAGGTAGAACAGGAATACCGGTATGGCGAATATCTTCAGCGATGTGTTGGGGTTGATACGGAATATTGACTTCGGAAGGAACTCTCCGGTAAAGAGTATCACCAGCGTCGATATGAGTGTCTGAAGCAGCAGGATTACCGCCTGGTTGGCTGAAATATGCTCCTCTATCCATGGCTCAAGCAGTGCGGCTGCCCCCATGCCGTAGATTACAAGCATGATATTGTTGCCTACGAGTATGGTGGATATGAAAAATTCCTGGTTGGAGTAATATTTGCCGATAATGCGGTTCAGTATGCCTCCACGGCTTGAGTCAAGTCCCACACGCACCTTGTCGGCGGTTATGTAGGCTATCTCCACGCCCGAGAAGAGTGCGGAAAATACCAGGGATACCAGTGCCAGTATGAGCCACGAAGTTATAGTCATTTTGCTTTTTCAGTTTTCAGTTCCTCTTGAGTTGCGGTGTCGGTTGCGGTGTCAGTTACAGTAGCGGTTGCAGCGTTTGCTGATGCTGATGCCGGTTCCAATGCTGATGCTGATGCTGATGCCGGTTCCGGTGTCGCCTGCCGGGAGCCTCCCGAGCCCGGTTGGAATGAATTGGCGGGGAAGATGCCTGAGACGTTGCGTATGGAGTAGCGTGTAAGCTGCTCGTTGGAGTCAAATCCGTACCCTTCGAGCACCTTGTCGGGACGTTCGATATGGATGAACGAGTCGGAGTAGAGTTTGTGTTGCCTCTGGTCCCAGAAAAGTTGGTTGGTGAGGAACTTCTCATTCATCACATTAGTGATGTTGACATGTCCGTCGAGCCTCCATATCTGCTTGTTCTTGAAATAAATGGCGGAGTCGGCTTCGACGCTCGCTTCTTTACGGAAAAAGAGGTCATACTTGTCGAGCTTCAACCCTTCGGGGAAACGCCAGTATGGTTCCTCTGCCTCGTCATAGACATACCATATCGGAGTGACGATGCGGAAGCGTGTCACACCCGAATCCGATATGAGTGTCTCCACATTGCGTGTCAGCATCGTGGGAGCGAGACTGGCATCGATATCCGATGTGCTTACCGGATTGTCCTCCTTGCATCCGGATGTCACCATGCCTGTGACAGCAATCATGGCTGCTGCCACAAACGGAAGGAGACGCATGTCGGATTTGACTGGATTTGACATCTGATGGTAGGGAGGTGGTTGATGGTAGTGCGTTAGCGAAGTTTGTTCTTCATGAACCAGAGACCGTTGAAGTTCACGCCGAGTGTCACGCTGAAGTATTTTTCCTGGAGCAGCGGGTCGGGGGTGGCTTTGCGGTTATGGTATTCGAAGCCGAGGTTGATTATGGTCTTTGAGGAGGCTGTCGGCAGTCCGAAGCCGCATGCCACGCCGTAGTCCTTCACGTGGTTGTCGCCAACCATCACGTAGTCACGGCTGTAAAAACCGCCCGCACGGTAGGTGACACGTCGGAAGTATCCGCCACGGGGATTGGGAGTATAGCTGAAACCGGCTCCTACTCGCCAGCGGTTGTCGAATTTGGTGCCTGTGAAGTTCTCCGACTGCTCGAACTTGGCTTTGCTCCACTCCTGGTAGGTGAAATCCACCTCAGCCTGGAACTGTGAGTTCCAGTCGTAGTTCACGCCGAAACCCCAGGTGTCGGGGAGCGAGTATTTGTCATGCATGTCTATCAGACCGGGAGCCACAGTGTCGGGCTTGCTGTCAAGAGTGACGTCATATGCCACTACATATGTCTTGCCAAGGAGCGATTTGCCGGGAGAGTAGCTTACGCCGAGGCTGACAGTGTTTTTTCTGCCGATGTTGAAGGCGTACTGCGCACCGAACTGCAGGTGGAAATCCTTCACCTCCATAACCTGCTCGAAGAGGGTCTGGTTGTTGCTCTCGGTTATGGCGTATACGTCATTGTATATCGTGCCGAAAAGGTATGAGGCGTTCACACCGATAGAGAAGTTCTTGAACGGCATCCAGCCGGCTCCCAGGTATAACTCGTTTAGTCCGCCTGTGCCCTGATGAGATGTGGAGCCGTTGGTTATGTCCGAGCCGAATGAGTAGCCTACCGAGGAGAAGGGGAGCAGACCTGCGCTCATGCCCACGGTTTTTGACAGGGGGAAGAGCATGGTGATATAGTCGATACCGCCGCCAAGGTCGTGGTCATTGCCGGTATTGTCCTTGCGCCAGTACATGGAGGCGTCCACACCCATGTCGAAGAGGAATGTGAGGGAGTCCACCGATGCGTAGGAGGCGGGATTCATCACATTGACCTGGCGTCCGGAATGCATGGCGTAGCCTACGCCGCCCATCTGGCGTTGTGCGGAGGTTACATGGTCACGCAGTATGCCGTAGCCGAATTTCGAGTAGGGGCTGGTTTCGTTCTGAGCGTGGATGCCGAGAGTTGACATCACAAGCGCTAACACTAAGATAAGTCTAATTTTCATTGTAAAGCAAAATTCTGTTTAAGCCTCTGCTGGCAAGATGTTCGTCCACATGGACCTCGAAATCACAGAGGTGTGCAAGATGATGGCCGCATCCTCCGCCGAGTACCACTACGGTGCCTTCGGGGAGACGGCTTCTGTAATAACCTATTGATGCCACAACGCTGTAAACCGCTCCGAGCGCCATGGCTTCACGGGTGTTTTTCCCTATGAGGCGCCGGCAGAGCTCGGGCATGTTTTCAGGGAACGGCACGAGCGGAAGCCGGGCGGTGAAACTGTTTAGTGCCCTGAGCTCCATGGTAATACCGGGGGCGATGTTGCCTCCGCGGTACACTCCTGAGGCGTCCACATAGTCGTAAGTCACGGCGGTGCCGGCATCAATCACCAGTATGTCTTTCCCCTCGTGCTCACTCCATGCGCCTACGGCTGCCGCCATGCGGTCGGCTCCGAGTGTCAGCGGAGTATCGTAGTCAATGGTGATGGGGAGAGGGGTGGAGTTGTTGAGACGATAGACACAACGCGCAAGGTGGCTTAATTTGTTGATGACAGGTCCGTTGTTCTGCACCACCGAGCAGTATATGGCTCCGTCAAGACGGCGTGAGTCCACGAATTTTTCCACGCTCGAGGGTGTGAGACGGGTCTCGATGACTGTGTCAACGAGCTCTTTGCCCTCCCATAGTGCTATCTTTGCCTCGGAATTGCCCTGGTCAATGGTGAGATATTGCGACATTTTGCGGTCAGCTGTGGTAATTTGGGGACAAAATTACTAATTAACTCTCAAATTCTCAGCGTAAATTAGCAATTATTTCTCCTCCGCCTTGATTTTCTGGCGCGGAATCATGATGGAGGTGTAGATTGTAAGGAGTCCACCGGCGAGGGTGAATGCTATCCAGTCGGTGCCGGGTAGGAACATGAACACAGCTCCGACAACAAATATCAAGGCTGCCCAGATTTCCATCCTCACCAGCCGGCGCAGACGTAGCGGCGCATCTTTTAGGGCGGGTGCTATGAGCTTGCCTGCCAGTAATATCACAGCTCCTGCCGCATATATGTATCTGTTGGCACCCATAGCTATTTTCAGTAATGGAAAGAGCGCAGCCACCATTATGGCGAGTAGCCCGACGGTGGAGAGTATGTTGGACAGAGCAGTGCGCTTGGTTGTGTCAGGTGTCTGTCTGTCAGTGTGATGTTTCTGTTTCATTGGTTGATGATTATTCGTAGACATATACATCCTCGTCGGGATGCTGCATGTGGTATTGTTCGCGGACTATACGCTCCATTGTTTCCTTGTCAGTGTCAAGCGAGCGGTTTAGGCGGCGATAATATTCGAGGGTGTCGGTGGCATCCTTTATCTGTGCCTGCAGTTCATCTATCTGACGTTCCTGCTCCACGGTGCGTAGGAGGGAGTTGTCATTGAAGAAGAGCACTATCGCTCCTACTATGAGGGCGGCGAGAAGCGTGAGTGACAGATATCGTTTGCACCAGGCATAAAAATTTTTCATTGCTGGAGTCGTGTGATTTTAAGATGCTCTAAAGCGGTTGTCTTTTGGCGTTTGACCGGTGCAAAGTTACGGCAATATTTCCAAGCTTGAAAGTGTTTGCAAGCTTGGACAGTCAGATTTTAACTTTTATTTTATGCGGTTATAAACAATGTTAACCGTACGGAGCGAAGTGTGGCTTGCGGAGGAATTTGGAGGGAACGAGGATTGGAGTGGATATGGGGATGAGGAGTGGGAAAACGAAGATAGAATGAGTAAGGATGGAACGAGGTTAAGAGGGTGAAGAGGAGGGGGAGGAGAGAGGTGTTGACTGATTTGGGGAGATGTGGGAGGTTATTGTTGGATTTTGATATCGGTGCAGTTGAAGGTGACTATCTTCTCGATTCCGGGTTCGGTTGGTGCGTCGATGTGATAGAGCGTTGCGTCGGTTACATCGTCGAGCACTACAGCCGGGCGGTACTCGGGGCGTTCGTAGGAGAATGTGAGGTCGTTGGCATGGAGCCCGTCCACGTGGCGTGCGTAAAGTCCGTAGGCAGGTGTCTGCCCGGCGAATTTGGGTTCGGGATAGTTGGTGCCCTGTTCACGGTACTGCTTGTTGACGAGTTCCTTGGCTCCACCGCCCTTGAACTGAAGCCTGATGTTGTTCAGCCACACGTTGCGGATGGGTTCGTCGGGGAGTCCGGTGACGATTATTGAGCACAGGGAGTCGCAGTCGTCCGCCACGACGTTTGATATCTGGATATCACGTGCGGATGAGTTACGTGTCACTTCCTTAGGTCCGCGGTTGCGGCATCCGGTGGTGATATATATGGGGTAGTGATGCACATGGCTCATAGTTATGTTGGATACTACGATGTTCTCCATTTTGCCCTGGTCCACTTCCTCGAAAGCGAGTCCGCTGGAGTACATGAATGTAGAGTTGGTCAGTGAGATATTGCGGTAGCCGCCGTTGGATTCGGTGCCGAGCTTGAAGCGACCGCATACCCAGCCGACCTCTTCGGGCACGTATGTGCCGTCGAGGAGTGTTCCGCACTTGTAGCCGGTGATGTTGAGGTTGGTAAGGGCTATGTGTTCGCAGAGCACAGCCTTCTTGAGCGCATAGGAGCTTTTGAGCACCACGGCGTCATCGTGAGGTGTATTGACACGGCAGTTGGTCACGGTCATATATTTACAGCAGTCTATGTCTATGCCGTCACGGTTGGTGTCGATGGTAAGGTTGTCGAGCGTTGAGAGGTCACATCCGGTCATTATGATGGCGAAGTGACCTCCACGGTATACGGTGAAGTCTCTTAGTGTGACTCTGCGGCATTGTTTCAGAGCGATAGCCTTGTCGCCGGTGCCGATTGAGCCACCCTGGAGGTTGCCGGCACGTTCGGTGTCACGTTTGGTAAGTCCTTTGCCGTCAATCATTCCGTGACCGGTGATGCTTACGTTGGTCTGTCCGTCAGCCCATATCAGGGAGTTGTGGAAGTATGTGTGACCTCCGTCCTGGTATTCGGGGAATCCACCGAATGATTCGCTTTCGTCGTAAGCCTTCATTTCGGCGGGAGCAGCGAGGATGGTGCATCCGGCGGAAAGATGAAGGTCGATGTTTGACTTTAGGCGGATACTTCCGCTAAGGTATGTTCCGGCAGGAAGGAGCACTTGACCTCCTCCATCTGCTACGGCTGCTTCGATGGCGGCATTGATTGCCGGTGAGTCAAGGGTGACACCGTCGCCTTTGGCTCCGAAATCACGTACGTTGTAAACTCCTCCGGCGATTGCCGATAAAGTCATAAGGCAGGAGGCTAATGTGGTGAATAGTCTCATTGTTATGGTTTTGATTAGATATTTTTATTTATAGTATATTGTATCTTCTTATGTGGCTTACCGGGTTGTGAAGGTGTGGTTTTTTCGGAACTGCGGGGTGATGAGCCGGACTTTTACGGTCCCGGGATTTTCAGTGGCCCGTATTATAACCTGCATGCGTCCGTCCTTCATGTTCTTGGTGTTTATGCCGTTGAACAGGAGTCCGGTATAATGGTCAGCATCGTCAAGGGCAAGGAGGGATCCTTCGCCCTCCACAGTCACTGTCAACTTGCCTGAGTAGTCAGGCACGATGTTGCCTTTGCCGTCCACGGCGGTGACATCAAGGTACATAAGGTCGTTCCCGTCAGCGTCAAGGACGGATTTTTCGGCTGTGACATGCAGAGCCACAGGTCTGCCTGCAGTCCGTATGGTATGCTCAGCCACCGGTTTCCCGTTGTCATCAAGCGCTACTGCTTTGACATTTCCTCCGTTGCCGTATTCAATGTCATTCCATGCTATGATGTTGCGGCGTGATTTTTCAGTAGCGTCGTTTTTCCTTATGCCGAGGCTTTTGCCGTTGACGAAAAGTTCAACAGCCGGCGCATTGGTGTAAGTTACGAGGTCAAGTCTGCTACCTTTTGGGAAATTCCAGTGGTCACATATGTCCTCCTTTCCGACATTTATGTCATTCCAGTTTATTATCTCCCCGTTTTCCGGTCGGCGCACGCCGATGTGTACGAGCGGCTTGTCAGGGACAAATGCCGATTTTATGAGCCAAGCCTGTGGGTATGGACGGAGAGTGTGGTCGAAGAAAGAGTAGTTCCAGCCTTTCTTAGGCCAGGAATTCGATTCACCCCAGTACTCAATGGCACCCCAATAGGATATGCCTACGCTCTTGTCATAGTCCATGTTGAAGAATGGTTCGAGTAATGCGGATGTCTCCGCCTCGCTTTGGTATATGATAAGATGGGGACAACGTTTGAGGTATTCGCCGTAGACTGCCGACTGATAGTTGAATGACGCTATTTCGGTGACACATGCGAGTTCCGGCGGTTCGAGATGGGTCATCCATGCCGAGTCCTTTTTGGCTATTGCGCCTGCTCTTGCGGGGAACATGGCGACCGTGGTTTTGCGTGTGGGGTCAAATCTTTTGACGAGGGTGTCGAATATTCTGTAAGTTGTTACTCCGTAGTCATTCAGTCCCCGGAATCCAGCCCAGTCCTCACGTATCTGAAGTTCGTTGCCGAGGCTCCACATAATCACACTTGGAGAGTTGCGGTCACGCTTAATCCATTCCGGTATCAGCTGATACCAGATTTCAGTGAACGGGCGACGTCCTGCCCAGTAGTCTTTGTCGCTCCATTTGTCAATCAGTTCGTCGACCACCAGCATGCCTACTCTGTCGGCTATTTTTGTGAAGTTTTCACTATAAGGGTTATGGGAGCATCTGATTGTGTTGAATCCGAATTCCTTAAGGCGAAGCATCATGCGTTCGATGCCCGCATCGTAGGCGGCGGCACCGAGGGCTCCCATGTCATGGTGCCCGGAATGACCTTTTAAGAAAAGTTTCTTGCCATTGAGCCTGAAGCCGAATTCGGGTGAGAATTCCAGTTTCCTTATGCCGAATTGTTCACCAACGCTGTCGACAGTCATTCCGGCTGAGGTGATTTTCACTCCGGCGGTATAGAGAGCCGGGGAGTCAGGACTCCATAGGTCGGGCCGGGCAATCTCGATGATCGGAAGAGAAATTTCGACGGTCTGATGCTTGTCGTTGCGGGGCATCATGGCTGTCACAGTGGATAGCTGCTTTCCGTCGGGTGCGAAAATGGTTGCGATGACCCCGGCATCCGCGCCCCGGTAGTTTTTGACTTCGACAGATATGTTGACACAGGCGGTGTCGTTTCTGATATCGGATGAGATGAACACCCCGTGACGGGCTATGCCTGTGGGATTTTTGACGCTTAGGTTTACGTCCCGGAACAGACCTCCGCCGGTATACCATCGAGAGCCTTTTTCAGTCCCTGTGGAGGCATAGACTGCCACGGTGTTTTCGCCTCCATAGTTCAAGTGATTGGTAAGGTCGGCTTCGAGACCTACATATCCGTAGTCGGTGGAGGCGATTTTGTTGCCGTTGAGATAAACATCGCCGTAATATATGATGCCTCCGAAGTCAAGGGTGACTTCAAGCCCTTTCCATGATGCTGGCACATGAAATGTTTTCCGGTACCAGCCTTCGCCCATAGGTTTGAATCCACGGGCTTTGCTTCCGTTTTCTATCCAGGGTAATTCAAACTGGAAATCGTGAGGGAGGGTTACTTCACGCCATGTAGAATCGTCGATGGTGGCGGCGTGGAAATCGGCGGTGCGGTTGGAGTCATTGACAAGTGTGAATTTCCACCCGCTGTTGAATGGGATTTTCCGTAATGATGATATCTCCGTGAAATTTTGGTTTATTGATTTGGCACTCTCTTTGTGTTCCCGGTATTGGGCATCGGCTGTGATGGAGCCTGAGGCCATCAATGCTATGCAGATTAGTAAATTCTGGAAATTAGACATGGGTATAATAATGTTTAAGGCGAAAAGAGGAGAAGTTTGGAGGAGAGGGAATAAAAGAGTGAGAATGAACGAGGAGGAGAGAGGAGAGAAAAAGGAGGATGTTGCGGAAATTATCTGAACGATTGTGTCACCGGTGTGAGGGTGAAGCTGAAGGTGTAGGGGGCGTAGGGGAGGCTGTACTGCTCCAGGGGGAGTGCACCCCAGCTGTTGACGCACCCAAGTCCCATCTGGCGCAGGTCCACACATACCTCTGTAATGTCGGAGGGCTTGACTTCGGCAAAGTGGGTGTTGGCTTTCTCCTCGCCACCGTCAAGGGAACCGATGGTGTAGTGTAGCGCTGAAGCGGAGAAAGGGCTGCCGGAGGTGATTTGCAGTCCTGTCCCCTTGTCGTCGATGAGTCTGCACCAACGGATGTCGGTACGGGTTCCTGTTTCTTGGGGACGTATGTAGGGGTAGGGCTGCGAGCCGACGCTCTGACGATATATGCCGATGGGCATAGCATGTGCTCTGTCGGAGTAGTTTTCGCCCGGTCCGCGTCCATAGTACTCTATCTCGTCGAATGATTTGCGCATCGGGATAATCATGCCGAAACGGAACATGTCGGGCACGTCGGCGGCTGTGCTGTCGGGTGTCAAGGTCTGGGTTATGCTTACAGTGCCGTCAGGGGATACAAAGTATCCGAGATTAAGGGACGCTTTCACGTCCGGGAGCTGATAGCCAGCCGAGATTGTGATGCCGCTGTCGGACGGATTGTATGTGAGAGACTTGAGGTCGAGCACCGGTGTGCGCCACACACGGTATTTCTTCTGAAGGTTAGCTCCGTAATCATTGTCGGTGGGGGCGCGCCAGAAGTTCGGGCGGATGTATTCGCCGGGATTGAGGAGTGAGGTTCCGGCGGCGTTGTAAAGATTTATGAATCCGGTGGATTTGTCAACGGCGAGGGTGAAATTGTCACCGGTCACGGTAATGTTTCCGGCATTATCGTTGACGGTCACAGGCGATGATGTGCCGTGGGCAATGGTTCCGCACGGGACGAATCCGGTGAGTGCCAGCTGCTCGCGTGCCACCGCATGTCCGGCGGGGAGGATTCCCTCGGCATTCTTGAGTTTGTATTCGAGGTTAAGGAGCCATTCTGCCTCGGGTGATATGTCGCCGTAGTCCACTGTGTACTCTGCGGTGGTCTGCGGTGCTATTTCAAGAGTGGCGACTGTGCCGGTGCGCACAGGAGTGCCGTTTCGGAGCAATGTCCATTCAAGCGAAACGTTGTCGAGCGGCTTAAAGAAATTTTCGTTGAAAATTTCGAGTGTCCTCCCGGATTTAAGAGTTGTCCAGATGTTCTGATAGATTTTCTGTGCTTCGTAAGCGTGCGGGTTTGGCACGCGGTCGGGGCTTATGAGTCCGTTGACGCAGAAGTTGCCGTCGCTGGCATCGTAGGAGTTGAAGTCTCCGCCGTAAGCCATGATTGTCACTCCGTCCTTGCCGGTGTGGCGTACACCTTGGTCAACGAAGTCCCAGATGTATCCGCCCTGGTATTTGGGGTATTTGCGTATAAGGTCCCAATATTCCTTGAAGCCTCCGAGGGAGTTGCCCATGGCATGGGCGTATTCGCATTGTATGAGCGGTTTGACGGAGGCTGAGTCGGACGCATAGCGCTCGCTATTGGCGTAAGGGTAATACATGGGGCAAAATATGTCGGTCTTGCCGTTAAGTCCGGCTCGTTCATACTGCACGGGCCGTGACGGGTCCTCGTTCTTAATCCATGAGTAGGCAGCTTCAAAGTTAGGTCCGTAGCCGGCTTCATTGCCGAGTGACCAGACTATGATGCTTGGATGATTGTACATGGCACTGACATGGCGCCGGTTGCGCTCCATGTGGGCTTTGGCGTAGGCAGGGTCCTTGGCGAGGGTCTCTTTGCCGTAGCCCATGCCGTGGCTCTCGATGTTTGCCTCGGCTGTGACATAGAGACCGTAGCGGTCACAAAGGTCGTACCACCGTGGGTCGTCGGGATAGTGGCATGTGCGCACGGCATTGATGTTTAGCTCCTTCATGCGCAGAATGTCCTGTTCCATGCGTTCGAGTGATACGACATATCCTCCGTCCGGGTCGAGTTCATGCCTGTTGGCACCCTTTATGAGTATCGGCTGTCCGTTGACGAGTAATTGTCCATCCTTTATTTCTATACGGCGGAATCCAATGTTTACGGGTATTGCCTCCAGTGTTTTTCCGTCTCTGTCAAGAGTGGCACGAAGCGTGTATAGTTCCGGAGTTTCTGCTGTCCATCGGCGTGGTGAGGGTATTTCGAAAGTCCGGCTGATTCTGCCTTTTGCGCCGCGAACGGTGGCTTCGGCTACGGTCTTGTCACCATCAATGAGCTCGATGCGGAGTGTGCCGGAGCCTTTTATATCGGTGGTGACGTTGAGGATGCCGTCACGGTAAGTGTCATCAAGAGTGGCGTTTACACGGATATCCTCAATGCGGTTTTTGGGGCGTGCGTATAGATAACTTTCGCGCGCTATGCCTGAGAATCGGAAGAAATCCTGGTCCTCAAGGTATGTTCCGTCGCACCACCGGCGTATCATGAGAGCGATGGTGTTTTCCTTGCCCGGGACGAGGTAGCGTGTCACGTCGAATTCCTGAGCGAGTTTGCTGTCCTCGCCGTAGCCGACGAGTTTCCCGTTGACCCACAGTGTGAGGTTGGATGTCACGGAACCGAAGCGGGCTATTATGTCTTTCCCTTTCCAGTCGGCGGGGATTTTGATTTCACGCCGGTATACGCCTGTGTGGTTGTCCTTGGCGGGTACTTCGGGTGGATTGTTCTTGAAATGTCCTCGCCACGGGTAGCCGGTGTTGATATATATGGGGTCACCATATCCGTTCAGCTCCCATACGCCCGGGACGGTCATATCATCCCACTTGGAGGCATCGTAGCCCGGTTTTTCAAAGCCATCGTTGACCACCATGTCAGCATCCGGTACCCAACGGAATTTCCATTTACCGTCGAGCGACAGGAAGTTGGCGGATTTATACTTGCCTGCCGGTATGGCATCGACGGATTCAAATGCGAAATATTCGGTGTGCATGGGATAGCGGTTCACCTCGTTTACCTGCGGGTCAAGCCACTCGGGGGTGGCGGCTCCAAGTGAGAGCGCAGCCCCTGACAGCACAGCTGAAAGCAACAGTTTATTGAATTTCATGGATGATATTTAGATATAGATTACAAAAGGAGTTTGGACAGGAAAGTTACAGATATTTCTTTAGTGCGGAAATTCTATCAAGAAATATTTCACTCATCAGACTGTAGGGGTGGTCAGGTTGTTTGAATGATTCAATAATCAAGCGTTCTTCCCCATTTAATTTGTTTCTGCCCTCGTCAATCATGTCGCAAAGTATTTGTCTCAATTGACGCTCAATATGATTTAACCATTTTGCGCGTTTGTTGTCCAGCTGTTCGTCATTAAGGCGGAATTTCTTGATGGTGTTAAGTCCGAGCGGGGAGCCAGGAACAGCAACTATAAACTCGTTGTCGAATGAAATGTTCGCTTTAATGGCTTCATCGGAGTCCCTGCAAGGGTCAAGAGCGTCATTCACAGAGATTTTATTGTGAGGAATCTTGTCATTGCAATTCAGACATGCAAGATATAAATTATCCCATGAATAAGCTTTAGACCGGTCAACTGCTACTTCGATGAAATGGTCGACCTCCTTTGGCTGATTGCTCAGGATGCTCTCACAATAAAAGCATTTGCCGTAAGACATCGACATAAGTTGCCGGCGGATGTCTTTATGAGCATATTTACTGGAATCGGGGCGAGCACCGGGTTGAGATTTGAGCTTTTCGTCGTATTTCTGTTGCCATTCCATATGTTTACTGGCTAATATTCCGGGGATTGGCAATCTTTCGATGTGTCTCATTTTTTTAAGGTGTTAATTCGGTTCTCGATATCCAGATATGCAAAATATTCAGGATTTATACGGCTTAATTTGGATGCTATTGTGCGGGCTTTCTCGTTATCTCCGGTCTCAACGGCTTTCTTTCGACTAATCATCAATTCAGTGATTTCATTGTTGAACGGATAAACGTTGAATGCATCACTCAGGAGGATTTCATCGACCGGCATATTGCTGTAAGTATCAGTTTCATCCACAATTATGCTATGTCCGATTTCAGATTTACATGTGTAAATCCGTATTCCCGGTAGTGACGACAGAATGAATGGTGAATGAGTAGTGAGTATGATTTGAAGGTTCGGGAAAAGGGAACGGATTATGCCGAGGATGGATTTTTGCCATCTCGGATGCAAGTGATTCTCGATTTCGTCAATAAGGAGTAGCCCGGGGCTATGTAAAATATTCTTCGGAGGTATGTCAAGCAGCACTGAAAGTGAATACATCTTACAAAGCAATAACATAATATGTTCGATAAGGAACAGATTGCCACTGCTTAGCTTGTCAAGAGTGACATCGTGTCCGTTTTGCTCAATGATGGGTTGAAGATCAGTACGGCGAATATGTTTGAATGTCCCGTTTTCAAGGCACAGGTTAATGGTTTTCTTTATTACTTTGTATAGCATGCCACCAAGCTCTTTTTCAGAGTCAACATCGCTGCTGCGTAGATAGTCTATGTGGCATAGGAAGTTTGTAAGATCAACGTTTCGTTTGTTGCCTAACATGACATCTTTCAGCAACCCATTGTGGTCAATGCTCTTAATGCTTTTAATACTGAACGAATCAGCCGGAGTACGTGTGGACCAGTAGTCAATTATCCATGGCTGCACAGGCGCATTTTCAGAATATGCGGACTGTAAGTATTTTCCGATTTTTAGATAATCAACGGTGTTTATATATCCATATTGAGCATCAGATGTGGATAAATGGTATAATTCTTTATTAATAACCGCATCAATTTTGATATAGAAATCGTCGGGTTTCGCAACAATGTTACGCTCTAATTTCTGACCGCTCAATGCAGCTCGAATGGCATCGATGATGACGGATTTGCCTGTGCCATTCATGCCGGTTATTATAGTGACAGGGTTCTGTTCATTTGATTGGGTATTGCAGGCAAACTCTATTTCCCCCTCACGGAACGGGCCGATATTCTTTATTTTTAGATTGGTCAGATACATAAAACCTGGATTGAAAATGTTATTTTCACAAAGTTAATGAATTTTCCGGAATAATTGTGGCTGAGGGTTCGTTTTGCTTGATGTGAAATATGTAATGAATCAGATTATTATTGTAATTTTGTAAGCGTTAAGAAATTTATCGATGGCAATGAGACCGATTTATTTGATAGGATATATGGGTTGCGGGAAGTCAACGCTTGGCAAGGCTTTGGCTGCACGGTGCGATATACGGTTTGTCGATTTGGACGACTATATAGAGGAGCGTGCGGGCAAGAGCATACGTGAGATTTTCTCGTCGGACGGGGAGGGCGCTTTCCGTGAGATGGAGCGGGACGCTCTTGCCGATTTGGCTGCCACACCTAACGCAGTGATAGCCTGCGGGGGCGGGACTCCATGTTTCGGCGATAATATGGAGCTGATGAACCGCTATGGCGTGACCGTGCATCTGTGTGCGTCACACGGGCGATTGCTCGAACGTCTGAAAAGGGGGCGTGCCAAGCGTCCGTTGATAGCGAATCTTGACGATGAGGAGCTTGACAGGTTTATAACAGAGCAGCTTGAGAGGCGTATGCCATATTATTCGAAGGCGGCGTGCACGTTTGACTGCACGTTGCTTGAGGATGAGAATCAGATAGAGGAGAAGTGCGAGGCTTTTATCGCACGTTTTGATTTGCCGCTGAAAAAGAACTAAAAATGTCTCTCCGTTATGATAGCTGAAACGCCAACTCCGCAAGAACAACCTCTTGAGACGGCTACATGCCACCGAGGGTTCTCAATAGGTCTACCTACGTGTGATAATCCGTCGGAACGCCGGTTTCCGCTGACTCCTGAGGCTGCCGGTCAGCTGATAGAGCGCGGGTTCAGGGTCAAGATGCAGGAAGGAGCTGCTGACTGTATCCATTATACGGATAATCAGTACATGAGAGCCGGTGTGTCGGTGGGGACGCGCGAGGAGGCTCTGGGCTGTGATATAGTGATATATCTTGCTCCGCCTGAGCCCTCGGATGTGAGAAAGATGCGGCGCGGGGCAATGCTGCTTACACTGCTTAAGCCAAGCTACCAGAAGGCGGCGGCTGTGAAGGAGTTGCTGCGGCGGCATATCATAGCGATAGCTATCGACCTGATAGAGGATGAGAGGGGGTGTACGCCATTTGCGGATATCCTTGCCGAGATTGACGGGAGGGCTTCCATGGCAATCGCCTCTTCGCTGCTTGCCGACTCGCAGAGGGGGAAGGGTATATTGCTTGGCGGAGTGGCGGGGATAGTGCCGTGCGAGACTCTTATTATCGGCTCCGGGATTGCCGCATGTGCCGCCGCCCGGTCAGCGGTGGGGCTGGGGGCTATGGTGAGGATGTATGACAATGATGTCTATTCCCTACGCCGGGCTTCGCAGGAGCTTGGGGCCTGGGTGATAACCTCGTCGCTCCATCCTCGCACGCTTGACAATGCGTTGCGTTCGGCGGACGTTGTGGTGGTGTGCGGTACGCATGAGCCATTCAGCGTGAGCCGTGATGTGGTTGAAACCATGAAGCGTGGGGTGGTGACGTTTGACCTTGCGTCGGACGACGGGTCTGCTTTCCCGTCCATGACAGCGGTGGATCTGGCTCAGGTGTCGGCAGCGGAGGGGGCAGCCGGGACAGGGGGGCGTGTGTGCTTCGTGCATGCGGGCTGTGCGGTTGCCCGTACGGCTGCCATGGCTCTGAGCAATACGTTTCTCACTCTGATGCAGAGCATAGTGACGTGCGATGGGGTTAGCAATGCGTTGAAGCTGCACCCCGGCATGCAGAAAGCCACGTTTACGTTTTTCGGGAAGATTGTTAATCCACGCATCGCTTCCGAGATGGGGATACGCAATGTGGATATTTCGATATATCTGACTCTTTCGTAGGAGGGTGTTACGGGAGATGACACGCAGCAGTTTGATTTTGTAAGTAAGAGATGTATGGCACCAAGACGGAAATTTTATGTGGTATGGAACGGATATGCCACAGGTGTGTTTGACTCGTGGGAGGAATGTCGCCTTCAGGTGGAGGGGTATCCGGATGCGAAGTATAAGAGTTTTGACTCTCAGGAGGCTGCAGTGGCGGCTTACCGCGGTGACCCGGTGGAGCAGCTTGACATACTTAAGTCAATAGCTTCGCATCGCCCTGATGTGAGGAATTACGATGCTTTCCCAGAGATAAGGCAGGATGCGCTTGCCGTGGATGCGGCTTGCTCGAAGAATCCTGGTCCAGTGGAGTACCAGGGGGTGTGGGTGCGTACCGGTGAGCGTATTTTCCATGCCGGTCCGTTCAGAGGCGGTACTAATAATATAGGTGAGTTTCTGGCTCTGGTCCACGGTCTGGCTCTGCTGAAGCAGCAGGGGCGTCCGAACACTCCTATCTATTCAGATTCGCGGACTGCCCGGGCTTGGGTGCGTAACGGTGCGCCTAAGACTTCGCTTGTTCCTTCTGCCGAGAATGCCGAGATTTTCAAGATGATTGAACGTGCCACAGAGTGGCTTCACAATAATAGTGTAACTAATCCTATACTTACATGGGACACTCCGGTCTGGGGTGAGATTCCAGCTGATTTCGGAAGGAAGTGAGCCATGACGGATGAGCCATGACGGTGCGGGTGGTTCCGCTGTGTTGCGGCAGGGTAAAAAATAAGCTCCGGCTGTGCGTTAAGCATAGCCGGAGCTGTTGGTTTATGCTGTCAGAGCAAGTGGATTACTTGCCAGCGAGCTTCTGCTTGAGTTCAGCGAGAGCTTCGAGGTCGCCGAGAGTAGTCTTCTCAAGAGGAGTGTTGAGAGCGGGAGCTTCATCAGCACGACGGTTGCCACCACGACGGTTGCCACCCTGCTTCTTGGGAGCTTCAGCGCGTTCGCCCTTCTGCTCATCTTCGAAGATGCGGCTGTGAGAAAGGATGATGCGCTTGCTGTCCTTGTTGAATTCGATAACCTTGAAGTTGAGCTTCTCGTCAACCTGAGCACGGCTACCATCTTCCTTCACGAGGTGCTTGGGAGTAGCGAAGCCTTCCACGCCGTAGGGGAGAGCGATAACAGCGCCCTTCTCTACCATCTCGATGATGGTGCCTTCGTGGATTGAGCCAACGGTGAAGACAGTTTCGAATACGTCCCAGGGATTCTCTTCGAGCTGCTTGTGACCGAGAGAGAGACGACGGTTGTCCTTGTCGATTTCGAGAACCTGAACATCGATATCTGCGCCAATCTGAGTGAATTCAGAGGGGTGCTTAACCTTCTTGGTCCAAGAGAGGTCGCTGATGTGGATGAGACCGTCAACGCCTTCTTCGATTTCAACGAATACGCCGAAGTTAGTGAAGTTGCGTACTTTTGCAGTGTGCTTGCTGCCGACGGGATATTTGGTTTCGATATTTTCCCAAGGATCGTTCTTAAGCTGCTTGATGCCGAGAGACATCTTGCGGTCCTCGCGGTCGAGTGTGAGGATAACGGCTTCGATTTCGTCGCCAACCTTCATGAAGTCCTGAGCAGAGCGGAGGTGCTGGCTCCAAGACATTTCGCTGACGTGGATGAGACCTTCTACGCCGGGAGCGATTTCAACGAATGCGCCATAGTCAGCCATAACGACAACTTTGCCCTTAACCTTGTCGCCAACCTTGAGGTTTGCGTCAAGCGCATCCCAGGGATGGGGCTGGAGCTGCTTGAGACCGAGAGCGATACGCTTCTTCTCGTCGTCGAAGTCGAGGATAACCACGTTGAGCTTCTGGTCGAGCTGTACCACTTCTTCGGGATGGCTTACGCGGCCCCAAGAGAGGTCAGTGATGTGGATGAGACCGTCTACGCCGCCGAGGTCGATGAACACACCGTAAGAAGTGATGTTCTTGACAGAACCCTCGAGTACCTGGCCTTTTTCGAGCTTGGCGATGATTTCGCGCTTCTGCTGCTCGAGCTCAGCCTCGATGAGAGCCTTGTGGCTGACAACGACGTTCTTGAATTCTTGATTGATTTTTACGACCTTGAACTCCATGGTCTTGCCAACGAAGATATCGTAGTCGCGGATAGGCTTAACATCGATTTGAGAGCCGGGGAGGAATGCCTCGATGCCGAAAACGTCGACAATCATACCACCCTTGGTGCGGCACTTGATGTAGCCCTTGATGACTTCGTCTTTCTCGAGAGCCTCGTTGATGCGGTCCCAAGAGCGGGCTGCGCGGGCTTTGCGGTGAGAAAGGATGAGCTGACCCTTCTTGTCTTCCTGGTTTTCGATGAAGACTTCAACAGTGTCACCCACCTTGATGTCGGGGTTGTAGCGGAATTCGCTAACGGGGATGATGCCGTCGCTCTTGTAGCCGATGTTAACCACAGCCTCACGCTTGTTGAGGGCGATGATGGTACCTTCGATTACGTCCTTGTCACGCACGGTGTTGAGCGATTCATCATAGGTTTTGGTGAGCTCTTCGCGGGTTTTGTCACCCTTGGTCTCACCCTTTGCATACGCTTCCCAGTCGAAATCCTCGATAGGGGAGTTTTTTACTTCTTCAGTCATTAAAAAATGGGGTTAATAAATAAGGTTAATTAAAACAGTCTGCGGCAGGAGCCGCAAAGCGGTGCAAAGTTACAAATAATTTTCCAGTTTACAATGAATTACGATGAAAATTTATGTGCGTGGCTGAGGAATGCTGATTGAGTGGGGTAAAGCGTAGCCGCCGGGGGGACATGGTGTGTCCCTCCGGCGGCTTTAAGCAATCTTTAAGTATGTGTAAGTGCTTGGGTAGGTGTTTGGCTAAGTGTTATTCGGCTACTGCGATTGCGACGCGGTTTTTGTTGTTCTCGGTGAATGGCTGTTCGGTGTCGCCGAGGGCGTTCACGGAGATGCGTGAAGCTTCGATTCCGCCGTTACGGAGGGCGTCTGCCACGCTCTGGGCGCGGAATCGTGAAATCTTGAGATTGTAAGCTGCTGTTCCGGTGCCTTTGTCAGCATAACCGGTCACGATTACTTTGGCTTCGGGGTTTTCCTTGAGGAAGGAAATCATGCGGTCGATTTTTTCGGTCTCAGCGGTGGATATTTTGGAGGAATTGATTTTGAAGAATATGTCCTGTTCCATTGAAGCCGGTTGCTTTGCCTCGACGGGTTTGGGCTGTTCGACCACGGGAGCCGGAGCGGGCTGCGGTTCGGGTTCGGGCGCAGGCTGTACCACTTCTGCAGCTTCGATGACTTCGACTGTGCGTGTTTTGGTCCTTCCGAAGCTAATTGTCACGCCTACGAGACCGTTTAGCTGCCAGTCTCTGTTGCTGCCTTTCTTGGAATTGAACCCGTCAGGGAGCATATTGGCGTTGGCTTCGAGATTGAGGGCGACTACACGGCTGAGGTTGATGTTGACACCGAGGCCTCCGCGTACGTCGAAGAAGAGTTTCTTGCCTGACCAGAGCTTTTCCAGATGGTAGCCGGCTGCACTTAGCTCGTTTGCCTGACGGTTGTGGTATCCGAGTGTTCCGCCGAGCCCGAGGAAGCCGTAGAAATCAAGGGTGCGGTCGGGGTTATATCCGCAGAACAGGTTTGTGAGCGACAACATGGCGTCGATATTGCCCTGGAGATAATTGTATTTGTAGCGTTTATGCGGGTTTACAAGGGCGCCTTTCGCCTGCCATCCGCTTCCGCCGATGCGAAGCCCGAAAGATGGGGTGAATCGGTAGCCGACATTGATTGCGGCTGCCGGTGACAGAAGCTTGTTGAAGTCTGCCTCACCGACGGTGTATCCTCCGCCAGCCTGAAGCTGTAAGAACCAATGGGGATTGAATTCGACTTCCTGTGCGGCATTGACAGAGACTGCGGTAGCCTCTTGCTGGGCTGATGCTGCAAATGGGAACGCTGCGCACAATAGTGTGATGACTGATGCTAATTTCTTGCTTATCTGTTTCATAAATAAATGGTTTGTGAGATTGGTACACAAATTTCATAAATTTTATTTAACAGAATGCCATCGGGCGTTAAATTTCCTCGGATGTATGCAAACCTCGCAATATAAGCGTTGAGTTAAGCGCATCGCCTGATGTCGCGGTGCCGGTACCGTCCGGGAGTTGAGGTCGAAAATACTCCATTAGTGCTTTTTTTAGGATGTCGGATTGATATGTGGGATAATTTGAGTAAATTTGCATGTGAATTCAGCGACAGGCTTATTGTTGTTTTTTTCATTACTATGCTTTTGAAAGGATTTCTGAGAGAACTATGCGGATAAGGATTGAGGGACGTATGATTATGATTGCGATTCTGGCAGTGATGGCTGTGCTGTTGCCTCTGCCGGGTCGTTGTCAGTCGGCGGAGCCTGATTCGGTATGTCCGAAAGAGTCGATTGTGGAGCGTGGCGAGCATGCGATAGTTGCCAAGGAGGCAGAAATCAAGGCGGAACTTGAAAAGGAGATAGCCGCCGATTCGACGAAGCGAAGTTCGACCCTATGGATGAAACAATTGATAGCCAACGGTTTTTTAATACGTGATACGGCGATATATTATCCTAAATTTCCCCGGTTTCTGCTTAAGGTTTATTATTGGGGGGACAAGACGTTTAACTCCTATGATCCGGAATATGTGGTGGGTACGGGTAAGAACTGGAAACTTCAGGGAAAGAGTTACAGCTGGTTTGAAACCTCGTCAATGTTCTTTCCCAAGAATTCGATGCTTGACATGCATTCCGATCTGTTTGCGGATGCCGGCGGTCATCTCAGTTTTATGGCAGTGAGCATTGGATATATGTGGAACCTGGATGAGTTCTTCAAGAAGCATACTTCGCGCCATACATTTAATTTCGACTTTACTTGCTCCAGGTTTTCCATAAATATCCAGTCCACCAAGTCGGACGGCGGTATGATACTGACCAAACTCGGGGACTATAAGGACGGGGGGCACTTCAGATATAAATTTGACGATGTAGGCATCAGCACGTTCTATATCGACGCATATTATTTCTTCAATAATAAGAAGTACTCGCATGCTGCTGCTTACAGCTATTCAAAGTATCAGCTCAAGAGTGCGGGCACGGCGATAGTGGGTTTTAATTTCACTGAGCAGAATATAGATATGAATTTTTCTTCTCTGCCGGAGGAAATGCTTGAGTATCTGCCATTGGAGACTCCCTACTACACATTCCATCATAAGGATTATGCCGTGCTGGGAGGATACGGGTATAACTGGGTGCTTAAGCCTCGCCGGTGGCTACTGAATGTCACAGGTATGGGTGCGGTGGGCTATAAACGGTCATACGAGGATTCTACTGACGGCAAGCGTAGCCTTATAGCCAATAATTACAAGCTGTCGGCAGCGCTTGTGTACAATCACCGGGCTCTCTTCGCCGGGCTTGTGGCGAGGTTTAACGGATTTCTGTACTATAATTCAAGTTTCACGCACTTCAATACGGTGAATACATTTTCGGCGATAGTCGGTATGAGGTTCTGACGAATGTGCCGGTAATCGGGGGCGTGTGTATCTCCGTTACAGTACTGCTACGCAAAGATATCCGAGGCTATACAGCAGCATCAGCACGGCGGTCATCCCCAAGAGCGGGTTGAGCGCCTTTCCTTTCCATGCGCAAAGGCGGCTGAACAAGTATATGTGAAGTGCCATGTATATGGCAGGTCCGATCCACCATAATCCGGATACAGCCATCCATTCGGGAAGGGTAAGGATGAGGGCGAGGAAGCCGTTCATAAGGTAAATCCAGCGGATGGACTTGCGTCCGAGTATCACGGCAAGGGTGCGTTTGCCTACTTGCCGGTCATCGTCTGCGTCACGGTAGTTGTTTACGATTAGTACGTTAGCTCCCATCGCTCCGATTCCTATCGAGGCAAGGACTATCCACCAAGCCATAGTGCCTGACTGGAGCATGTAGGTGAGGCAGACCGGGATTATGCCGAAAAAACAGATTACAGCCACTTCTCCGAGCCCGTGATGGGAGAGGGGGTAGGGTCCTGTGCTGTAAGCCATGACTCCGAGCGCAGTGGCTATGCCGATGAGGAACATCCACCAGGTGCCGTAAAGCATTACGAGCGCACATCCTACCACGCATGCCACGCCAAGGGTAATGAATGTGGCACGCTTCATGGCTTCGGGTGATATGTCGCCTTCAGTGACACCCCGGCGGGGTCCTACACGTCCGGATTTATCGAATCCGGCTTTGTAATCGTAGTACTCGTTTGCAAAATTCGAGGCAATCTGGGCAAGCAGCGCGAACGCAAGGCACATAATCACGGGCACGAGGCGGAACCGCCATGTGGCAGCTCCCAGACCGGCTGCATATATCACACCGGCGAGCGACACGGGGAGTGTGCGGAGTCTCATTGCTTCAATCCAGCATCCAGGTTTCATAAATTACGATTCTGATATGGTAATTGTCCGTCACTTATGTCGGATAAATGACGGGTATTAAAAGAATCATCCCCCTGGCAGGCAGGGGGATGTGAATCATGCGGGGAACAGTTCGTTGAATTTGTCCGCTATTTTTTCGGCAATCTCTTTCATTTCCCCGGCAGGAATGGAGACTTTCTTCCTGAAATCCATGTCCCCTTCCGAGTTGATGGGGATAAGGTGGATGTGTGCATGCGGAACTTCAAGTCCCATCACAGCCACGCCTATGCGCTTGCAGGGGATGGCTTCCTTGAGCGCTGTTGCCACACGCTTGGCGAAGAGAGTGTAGTCCTGATATTCCTTGTCGTCGATATCAAAGATATAGTCGGTCTCTTTGCGCGGGATTACGAGCACGTGTCCGGGGGCAACCGGGTTGATGTCGAGGAATGCATAGTGCTTCTCGTCGGCAGCTACCTTATAGGAGGGTATTTCGCCGGCTGCTATCTTACTGAATATGCTTGCCATGTCAGCAGTGTGATTTAGAAGTTGATTTCAACGATTTCAAACTTCATGAGTCCTGCGGGGACCTTGATTTCGACAACTTCGCCGAGTTTGTGTCCGAGAAGACCCTGAGCGATGGGGGTGCTTGAGCCGATTTTCTTTTCCTTGAGGTTTGCCTCGGAATCAGCCACAATGGTGTACTCCATTGTCATGCCGTTGGCGGTGTTTTTAATGGTGACACGGTTGAGGATTTGTACCTCCTCATGGTTGAGGTTGCTCTCGTCGATGATACGGGCATTGGCGACAAGGTCCTTAAGCTGTGAGATTTTCATCTCAAGCATACCCTGAGCCTCTTTTGCGGCATCATATTCGGAATTCTCCGAGAGGTCACCTTTGTCACGGGCTTCAGCGATAGCGGCAGATATGCGGGGACGCTCAACTGAT
Organism: uncultured Duncaniella sp.; assembly: GCA_958352885.1. Lineage (GTDB taxonomy): Bacteria > Bacteroidota > Bacteroidia > Bacteroidales > Muribaculaceae > Duncaniella. The sequence continues at coordinate 102,393 of CATWQI010000009.1, read as the reverse complement.
TCCAGAAAAGCGATTTCTTCCATTTTTTTCTTGTAACCTTCCTTGGTCATGTAAGTTATAGCCATGGCAGTAAAGTGTTGAATTTTAATAATCTGTTAATTTGAGAGAAACCACCAAACGTAAAAAAGAAAGAATCCCGATGCTTGTGGCTACGAGACCCTACCGAATCTATGCGTATGGTGTGATATGTTCTGATTTTGTTATTGCAAAGGTAGCAATAAAAATCCGTACCCCCAAATCAACAGGTTCTGATTTAACAAATTTTTGGTTGTCCGGATTGAGTGCCGACACGGGTTGCCTTGGTATTATGTGGATTCAGCGGCTTCATTGGTGTCTTTGGTTCCGCGGGTGGAAAGTAAGGATGTCGGAACGCAGGGTGGAACGGTCAAGGTGAATGTAAATCTGGGTAGTCACGATTGATTCGTGTCCGAGCATCTGCTGGATGGCTCGCAGGTTGGCTCCACCCTCCAGCAGGTGTGTCGCAAAGGAGTGTCTGAGTGTGTGGGGGGAGATTGATTTCCGTATGCCTGCCTCCTCGGCGAGCGATTTTACGATCTGGAATATGCGTTCGCGTGTGAGGCGTCGCCCGCGGCGGTTGAGGAACAGGATGTTTTCCTCTCCGGGTTTTACGGGTAATGCGGCACGGTCTATGAGATAGTCGTCGATTTCAGAAATTGCGGCGTCAGACATGGGTACAAGGCGCTCTTTGTTCCCTTTGCCCCGCACTACAAGATAGCCTTCGTCGGCTGAAATTCTGGAGATTTCGAGATTGATGAGTTCGCTGACACGGAGTCCGCATCCGTAGAGTGTCTCAATGATTGCTCTGTCGCGTTGGGCTTCCGCCTTGTTCGGGTCAATGGCAGCTATCATGGCATCTATCTCCTCCACAGTGAGTACTTCGGGGAGGTGTGTGCCGATTTTTGGCGTTTCAAGCAATTCGGCAGGGTTTGCGTCCAGGTATCCTTCGAGGGTGAGAAACTTGAAGAACGAGCGCATGCCAGCAATTATTCTTGCCTGTGAGCGTTCGGCTATACCGACATCGTGGAGCTCTCCGAGAAACAGGCGGAGTGTCTCGATAGTCACTTCCCGCAGAGGAGTGCCGGTGGAGGTTCCGGATTCGGAAGGAGTGTCATCAAGATAGGAGAGCAGTTTGCGCACGTCACGCATGTATCCTTCACGAGTGTTTTCGGACATAGCCCTCTCCATCATAAGGTAGAGGTCAAAGTCGCCAAGCAGCTTGGGTATGTCGAGGATATCCCGCATCGATGTGGAGGTTTTTTAGATGATTCGTGGTGCAAATTTACTAAGAACGCCCGGGTTTTACAACTCCGGGCGCAGCAGATATAAGATGTGGCATGTCGTGCGGGCATATGTCACCGATTGCCCGGAGCCGGAGCTTGGAGCCTTTCGGGTGCTATGGCCTTGGCTGTGAAATATCTGAGGGTTACAGCGGTGATGAAGTAGAGTATCACCAGTCCCCACAGACCGAGATAGTAGTCAGAGAGGTTGGCAAGGGTTGAGCCGTTACCGTTCATGCGGATGAAACTTTCCACACCCCATGTTGCTGGTACAAGGTCGGAAATCATCAGCCAGAATTTGCTGAAAGCGTAGCGTGGCCAGGTGAGTCCGGAAAGGAACAGGAATACCACCGAAGTGAACACAAGCACCAGCATTGATGATTCGCGTTCTCTGACAAATACCTGAATGGTCTGCCCCAAGAAGCTTGAAGCGAGCAGCATGGCGAATATCATGGGCATATAGTCGCGGAAATGCCCGACGTGGGGGAGCGAAAATATATGCGGGATAAATTCAAGTATGTAGTAGGAGATAGGCAGATATATCATCATGTAACATAGGGTCTTGCCAAGCACTACGGCTACCGGACCGCCCTCATAGGCGTACGGGTCGATGCCGTGGTTGCGGCGACGGCGGTCGGCAGCTGTGCCGGCTATCATGGCGATGCCGAGGAGCATACTCTGCTGAAGAATAAGGACTACAATTCCCGGCATGATAAAGGAGGCGAAACCCTGTGTCGGGTCACCGAGAAAGAATGATTCGGAATTGACCGGCAGACCGCTCACGGAAGTGGTGAGCAATCCACCTGCGGAGAGCCGTTGGGCTGTGATTTTGGTTGTCTCAGCCATCCTGACATCAGTGAGCGAGAACAGGTATTGCCGATAGCGCAGCAACAGGGACATGTCGCTGTAGAATGACATTGTGGTAGGCTCTCCACGACCTATTTTCTTTGCGTAATCGTGTGGAATCTCTATTACGCCGTAGCATTTTTTCTCGCACATAGCTTTGCGTGCCTCTGACATGTTGGCGGCATAGCCTACTATCTTGATGCCCTGTGTCGCATCAAGAGTCCGTGCGAGCTCCCGGCTTTCGGCAGTGCGGGAGTTGTCGACTATCACGGTGCTGATATCCTTGACCACCTCCGGATTGTAAATCAGGGTGTATACTATGGGGTATCCCAGCGGCAGGGCGACGAAGAACAGGAGTACTCCTATGTCAGTGAAGACCAGGCAGCATTCCCGGCGCCATACTCTATATATGCTCTTTAACCAGTTCATTTTCTTCTAAAGGGATTGGAGGTAAGTCCTGTCAATACGGTGACAGTGCGTCAAGGTACATAGACGGGATTGAGACAACGCTTTTTTAGACGCTTAAGCCCGATTACGGGGAGGAGCAGAGTCACAAGCATCACTATGTAGTAGATGCGCGAATAGTAGATTGGTATGCCGTTGAGCGCCTGGTCGATATAGATGAGGAAGTAGTTTCGTATCGGAAGCGCATAGGCAAAAATGGCTATGCCTCCATACATCTTGTCGACCGGGAACGAGAAACCGGCTATGGAGAAGCTGAGGATGCCGATGAGGGAGACAATACTCATGGATAAGCGCATGTTGGGAAGAAGCTCGGTGATGAGCAGCGCGAATGCCTGGGAGGAGAGAACCAGAAGTATCATGGCAAACACCATGTGGAGCGGATGGTTGTTGAGCGGGAAGTGCAGATATCCGAACAGTATTGCCTGGCAGAATACACCTACAGCCGAAAATATCACGCTCTGCGGCAGGAGTTTACCTGCCAACGCCAGAGCGATGTTGCCCTTTGAGACAGCGAGCCATTCCACAGAACTTCCATCCTTGAATTCACGGCAGATACTGAATGTGGTCATGAGCATGACCAACAGAGCCATCATTGCCGGGATGAAGGACTGGCATAGGTATATGGAGTAGTTGGTCCAGGGGTTGCCGAGGGGATGAATGTCCTGATTGAACGGCTGTATGAGGGCATCGACCATTCTGTTGTCAGCTCCCGCGCTCACGAGGGTTGTCTGGACAATGGAGCCGGCGGTAGTGACGGCTATTGTCTTGAAGCCCTTGAATGAGAGGCTGCCGGGAACAAAGATTGACATGTTGGAGTAGAATGACAGAGTAGGAGTCTTGCCGTTGAGAGCTTTGTCCTGGAAGTCGGAGGGGATATAGAAAAAACCGTAAATCTCTCCGCTGCGCACCTTCTCTATAGCCTGATGGTAGTTCTCCACATCGGTGGTGATGTCGATTAGTTCCATTGCGTTGAGCGACCTGCCGATGCGTCGCGAGAGGGATGAATGGTCCATGTCCACCATCCCTACCGGCACTTTGAGCGGCAGTCCCTCATGCATCAGATTTATGAAGAACAGGGCAAATAGCACCGGCACGATTATCATCATAGTGATGTAAATCCTGCGTGAGCCGAGTTGCAGTATGCCGCGTTTGAAGGAGCCTAACATAGGAGTGGATGATTAAATTTTATTTCAGGAAATATACAACTGTCATGCCTGGACGCAGGTCGGGTATGGTGTCGAGGGTTCTTGCCTTGACTTCAAAAGTCTTGCTGTCCCATTCGCCGGTCGCCTTGGTTGCCTGCCAGTTGGCATATGAGCCGAGGTCGCGGACGTAATAAATCCTTGCTTTTGCCTTTTTCTTGTCGAGCGCCGGTATCATTATCTCGATTTCGTTTCCAAGCTTCATGTCGTTGAGGAATTCCTCCCGGACATTGAAAGTAACCCACTTGTCCTGGAGTTTAAGCAGGCTCATGAGCGGAGCACCCAACGATACAAGTTCGCTTTCCTCGGGGTATATCTGGTCAATCTGTCCGTCGCACGGGGCGAGCAGGTACTGGTCCTCAAGGAGGCTCTGCACTTCCGCTACGCCCCCCTTGGCAACGTCAACCATCGCTGCTGCGCTTGCCTTGTCCTCTTTCTGGGCACCTGCGAGCGCAAGGTCGAGCTGGCTTTTGGCGGCTTTGTGGGCAGCCACGGCTCCATCGTATGCGGCTTTAGCCTCATCGCGTTTCTGCTCGGATATCACACCTTCCTTGTAGAGGTTTTCCATGCGGGTGTATGTCTTCTGTGTGATGCCTACAGCGGCTTCCGCCTGCGCAACGATGTCGCGTGCCGACTGGACTATCTGGGAACGTGTGCCGGCATCAATTTTTTCGTTCTGATACTTTGCGGCGTTCTCCATGCTTTGTGCCTGGAGTAGTTTGGCGTCGGCGAGAGATGAGTGGATGTGGATGAGTGTGTCGCCGGCTTTCACGACATCGCCTTCGCGGACGTATATTTCCATTACGCGTCCCGGTAGTTTGCCTGAGATGCGTATCGAGGTGGCATCCGCCTGTCCTTCGATTATTTCCGAAGGCTTGTTGAGGAAGCAGAATCCTATTACAGCGAGCACTATGCACAGTACTGCCAGAATGCCTATTGATGTTAAGAGAATCTTGTTCTCCCGCTTCTCGGCTGAAGCGGAGGAGGCTTTTGTTATATCAGACATATCAAATAGTAGATTTAGAGTTTCAGATTAAATAGTTGAACCGGTGGTTTTCAGCTCAGTGACTTTAGGCTACGGGCGTGAGTGGTGGAATTCAATCGATTGACAGTCTGCCGAGCACTTTTGAGAGGTATACGTCGCAGAGGTATATGTCGATTCTCGCGTCTATATTCTCGGAATGGGCTTTGAGCCAGGCGGTCTGAGCTTCCATGACATTGTCGATTGTCATTACTCCGTCACGGAATCCCACGTCGGCGCATCGCAGATTCTCGTCGGCTTCCCTTAGGTTCGCTTCGGTCATCTGGTAAGTTTTGATTGCCTCCTGCGCTTTGAATGATGCCTGGTTGACCTGAAGGTCAATCAAATCCTTGGCGTTTTCAAGTTCCATCTCGGCTGCAAGGGTCTGAGCCTTGGCGGCACGATATTTGTTGTAATTGCCACCCCAGTGCCATATAGGAATGGTTACCATCGCTCCGACCGAGAACATGCCGTTGAAACGGTTCTTGAAGCCGTTGAACATGTTGGGGTTGGAAAATGAATATGTGCCAACAAGGGCTATGTTGGGGAGCATTGACGAGCGTGCCACTTTTGCCTTCTCGCCGTAGATTTTCACTCCAAGCTCCAGGGCACGCAGGTCGTCTCGGTCACGGTAGACCTGTTGCATGTCGTATTCCTTCGCCACAGGCGCTTCGGTGCGGATATTTTCGGCATCTTCGTCGGCGAGGGTAAACACGGTGTTGACCGGTAGTCCGCACACCTGTGCGAGAGCCATGCGTGAGAGTGCGAGTCCGTTATTTACTTTTGTGAGGTCGACCTGGGCTGAATTGAGCTTCACATCCACTGTGAGCTGGTCACGCTTGGTCGCCACTCCCTGCTCCACCATCAGACGGACATTGCGCTGGAGGGTGTCGAGGAGGTTCACGTAGCTGACAGCGAGCTTTTGTTTGGCCTTGAGCGAGACTACCTGCCAGTAGGCGGCATCGACGGCATAAATGACGTCCTGAGCCTGATTGTCGTGCATTGAGGTGGCAAGCTGTTCGGCGTAGCCGGTTATTTTGTTCATTGCCACTATCTTGCCACCCATATAGATAGGCTGTGTGAGAGTGACTGCACCGAAAAAGACGTTGTGGATATCGTACTCGAGCGCTTTTTTCGGTAAAAGGGCAACCTGTTCTGGCACGTATTGTCCGTTGACCTGTATCGGCTCTCCCGTGAGGGGATTTTTCACAAGCCCCATTTCATAGCCTTTCTTTTCGAGGTCGAATGTCTCTACGGGGAGGTACTGGTCCTTGTCGAGGACTGAAATCCCTTTCTGGTTATACATGTAGCCGCCTGCGAAGTCGAGAGAGGGGAGATAAGCGGCAAATGCTTCATCTTTCTGATACTTCGCAGCCTCGATTTCACGGGCGGATTTGCGGAGATTCTTGTTGTTGGCGAGTGCTGTCTGCCTGCACTGCTCCAAAGTCATCACGTCCACTGCTGGATTTGTGTCGCTCTGGGCGGAAGCTATCAGCGCAGTGAGGATTGAGGTGGTCAGGATAAATCTACGGAGAACCATTATAAACAAATTGACTTGAAAACGTGAGTTATGAACATTGTCGGATGCGACTTTCCGCCTGGGGGAGCGCATGGGAAATGTGTCTGCAAATATAACTTCTTTCCGGCAGTAAAAGTTTATTTTCAGTCAATTATAATTGGTTAAGGATGGGAGAGAAATTGGTCAGATTTTCCTGTTGGGCGTGATGCGTTTATTTTGATGCCGTGCAGCATGCGTCAGTGGCAGGTGTTATGGATATTGCTGTATCATACTGATTCTAATTTTTTTGTGTAGCTGAAAATAATGCTGTAACTTTGCAAGAGGCAAATACATAAAAGTTATGAAACATATATTATCAATGATAACCGTGACCGTGGCGTTGACATGCCTTGTGGCTTGCGGAGGTAAGAAAGAGTCGCCGGCAGAGGTGGCGGAGATTACTGAGGAGCAGAACACGCAGCTTGCAGAGGCGCTGTCGGTTGGTAACATTGCGGAAGCATCGGCTATGGCTGACAGTATGTCGCTCTTTGTGGATGATTTCACACCAGAGCAGACCGTGCAGGTGCTCATGGCATTTCTGACGGTTCATAATGACGCGGTTGCCAGCAAGAACACCAGGCGCGACCTTGAAACTCTGCGCAAGTTTGTGGATGTGTATGACATAGCTTTGAGCGCCAACCCCAAAGATACCAGAAGGGCGTTTGATAAGGCACGCAAGATTAATCCGGAAATCAATTTCGATTCGCTTGCCACGGCATTCCGTTCGAAGCTGACGCAGTACGATGCTGTGCAGGATGGAAGTCTTGTGGCTCCGGAGCCGGTCCGTGCAGACACTGTGGCGGTCGATTCCGCAAAAAAAGCTGACGAGCTGCCGCTTGAATTACGTCCGGCGGAGTAACCGTCATGTCGAATACTCAATAATCTACGATTAAATCATTCAGAAATGTCAGAAACATTGAAAAAATATAGCGGTCTCCTCACGTTTGTAGGCGGGCTGATAATAATCGCAGTCATAGCATTCGCTTTCTTCTACCCCGATGCCTCGCAGGGCAATGAGCTGCGACAGCATGACATGCAGCAGGGTGCGGCTATAGGGCAGGAGGCAAAAGCGTATGCCGAGGCTACCGGCGAAGTGTCACGCTGGACCAATTCTCTTTTTTCCGGTATGCCCACATTCCAGATATCCCCGTCCTATCCGTCCAGTTCGCTCTACACATGGATTAACTCTGTGATGAGTCTCGGGCTGCCGTCACCTTCGTCACTGCTTGCCATGATGATGACGGGGTTCTTCATATTGCTGCTTGCCATGAAGATGAGGTGGTACATAGCGCTGATAGGGGCTGTTGCCTACGGTTTCTCGTCTTATTTCATTATTATAATAGGTGCGGGACATATATGGAAGTTCGTGACACTTGCCTATATACCCCCCACAATCGCCGGCATAGTTCTGTGCTATCGGGGACGTTATCTTGCCGGTGGCGCATTGGCTGCCGTGTTTGCCATGATGCAGATTGCCTCCAATCATGTACAGATGACTTACTATTTCCTGTTTGTAATCATCGGTGTGGTGGCTGCTTACTTCACAATGGCGGTCAAGGATAAAAAAATCAAGGAGTGGGGCATCGCTACCGGAGCGCTTGCCGTGGCTGCGGTGCTTGCCGTGGCAGCGAACCTTCCAAGCCTGTATAACACATACGAGTACTCCAAAGAGACCATGCGCGGACAGCACAGCGAGCTGACACAGATTGCGACACAGGGCGGTGAAGCGTCGCATGGCGGTCTTGACAAGGATTATATAACCCAGTACAGCTATCAGCCCTCGGAGACATTCTCGCTCCTTATTCCTAATATAAAAGGTGGTTCGTCCGTCAAGCCGGAGAAGGGGAGGTTCGTGATGATGAATCTCAGCGACCTTGACGGGGCTGCCAAGATGGCAGAGGAGGGGAAGATTGACCAGATGCAGTCGCAGTATCTCAGCTATATGAGCCAGTACTTCGGGGATCCGGAAGGGACCAACGGTCCGGTTTATGTGGGAGCTCTCGTCTTTGCGCTCTTCCTGCTCGGCTGTGTGATAGTCAAGGGTCCGATGAAATGGGCTCTTGTGGCGCTGACTGTATTTTCTGTAGTGCTGGCATGGGGTCGTCACGCCATGGTGTTTACCGACATCATGCTTTCGGTGGTTCCGATGTACTCGAAGTTCCGTACTGTCGAAAGCATACTTGTCATAGCTGAGTTTACCATGCCGCTGCTTGCAGCCATGGCTCTCCAGAAGATTGTCACCACGCCTGATTCTTTTGAACGGTTCAAGCGTCCGGTGTTCTGGTGCTTTGGCATAAGTCTCGCCATCTGTGCGCTCGGATTTATAGCTCCGGGAATGTTCGGAGGTGTGATTACCGATAATGACAGGATGATAGACCAGTACATCACATCCTCGCTGATGCAGCAGGGTTATGACTCGGCAACCGCCCGCCAGTTCAGCCTTCAGAATCCCGGAATATACTCGGCTGTGGAGTCTCTGCGCGAGGGGCTCGTGTCGGCTGATGCCTTGCGCAGTTTCCTTATACTTGGTGCCGGTTTTGTGTTCCTCGTGCTTTATATGCGCCGCAAGGTGTCGGCAGGGATTGCCCTCGCTGCTGTCGGGGTGCTTGTGCTCGGCGATTTGTATGCTGTCAACAAGCGTTATATCAACCATGAGAGTTTCGTGGCGAAGAGACTGACTGTCGGTGCTCCCATTGCCAAGACCCCTGTGGACGAGGCGATACTTCAGGATACTGCCATGAATTATCGTGTCATGGACATACCTCGCTTTTACAGCGCGGACCCATCGTATTACCACAAGATGATTGGCGGTTACCATGCTGCTAAGCTTACCCGTTACCAGGATATGATAGACCGTCATCTAAGCCATTTCACCCAGGGTACGGAGGATAATTCCGACTGGAATGTGCTGAATATGCTTAATGCCAAGTATATAGTGGGGATGGACGGGCAACCGCTTGTCAATCCCGAGGCGCTGGGCAACGCATGGTTTGTCGGCGAGGTGTCGTATGTGGACACTCCTGACGAGGAGATGGCGGCTCTTGATGTCATATCGCCTGACTCGGTGGCTGTGGCAGATGTGAAGTTCCGTGATGTGCTCGGAATGTCGAAGCCTGTGTCGCCCGGAGATACCATATATGAGACCACATATGCGCCTAACAGGCTCACTTACCGCGCGCACAGCGCAAACGGAGGTGTGGCTGTGTTCTCCGAAGTGTTTTTCCCATGGGGGTGGACAGCTAAGGTTGACGGCAAAGAGGTAGGTATAGGTCGTGTCAACTATCTGTTGCGTGCTATCGATATCCCTGCGGGCGACCATACTGTGGAGATGGTGTTTGATCCCAAGTCGCTTGGCACAACCGATACAGTGGCAACCATATCGATAATACTTATATATATAATGGTGTGCGCCGCAGTGGTGACAGCCGTGATGCGGTCCAACGGGGGCGGAAAGAAGCGTCCCGACATTGTGGAAAATGAGTCTGCCGTCGAGAATTAAGCGGTGGTGGCGCAGCAAGGGTTTCGGTATACATTCGCCCTTTGCGTTCTACTTTGTCACCCGTGTGCTGCGGGAGCCGTTGCCGTACTACGCCTATCCGGATATAGAGCGGATTGCTTCCGGAAGCGGCATACCGTCACGGGAACTTAAGCTGCTGTTCCGTATAGTGTGCCATTTTTCGCCTGCTGAAATCACCCTCCCTTCCGGTACGCCCGGTGAAGTGGCAGAGACCTTGCGGCTTGCCGACAGCAGGGTTAAAATCGTTGCCGATGCAACGGAGTTCCAGTATTACCATGATATGTGCGATGACGGCGGAGAGGAGTTCCGGCGTAGGGTGCGTCATGTGCTTGACGGAGATGGTGTGATAGTGCTCCGTGGAGCCGGGTCTCTGAAGCGGGAGCTGACGGACAGCATGCGTTACGGCATGACCTTTACGGACGGGAATATATTGATTGCTGTGAGCAGACGGGATTTGCCCCGTCAGGACTTCGAAGTGGAGTTTGTGCCTTGAACACTTGGCGGTGTCAGGTTGTTGTATATTCTGAACGTCAATTATTGTTTTATGAAAGGGATTATAAAATTGTTAATGGTGTTAGCAGCGTTATGTCCCTTGGGTCTGTGGGCTCAGGGGACTGCTGATATTGCATCACGGCTTAAGGAGATGGAATGCTTTGTGTCCAAGGCGGAATTCAGTGTCACGTTGCCTCAGAACGACATGGATGTGGTGTACGGACTTGAGCTTGAGTCATCAGTGGCGAAGTCAGATTCATATTCCCCGTGCGACTATCTGATAACCTGGACTCTTGACACCCCCAACGGGCAGGTGCAGGGCTTTTCCGCATATTATGACGGCAATCATTACCGCTATCGTGACAACAGGTTGCAGGAGTATCATGTGTCCTGGGACTCGATACCGTTTCGCCCTACAGCAACGGGCGTAGGTGTGCAGGCTGCCGCTCAATTTGCCGATTTGCTTCCACAGTACATAGGGCTGGAGCTCGAAAAAATGTCTGCCGACCCACGGTATAAGCTTACGGTGAATCCTTCGCGCCAATACAACGGTGTCAGCGCGATTTCAGTCAAGGCGGTCATGACCGTCAATGATGTCACTGTGCAGGAGAAGGAATTCATATTCGACTCCGCCACTTTGCGTCCCATCCGTATCGATACAGAGAGTAATCCCGGGTCCATAACCGAGCAGACTGTGCTGGTGGATTACACGTATACCGACGGACAGGATTGTGCGCCGATAGACGAACAACGCCTTATGACAATGTATCCTGACGTGTTCGAGAAATACAGAGAGAGCAATTTCCGTATAGAGAATCTTGCGTCAACTCCACTTCCTACTTTTTCTCTTCCGACCACTACCGGAGAGCGTTACACTTATCATAAGGGGGATGGCTTTGCCGCTCCTACTGTGATAGCATTGCTTGACCCTTCCACTTCGTTCAACGGTGAGCTTGTGAAGGCGGTACGTGGGGCTGTGGATTCCCTGCCATATAATGCCGATGTAATCTGGGTGTTCAATTCGACCAATGTGGATGCCATCGAGGCGATTGTTCCGGAAATAAGAGAGGGTGAGCATCTGCTTATGAACGGAAAGGCGCTTGTGCGTGACTGCGGTGCGTCTTCCCTTCCGGTCATCATCATGGCGGCAAAGGACGGAATAGTGAAAAAAGTTAATCTCGGATTCAACAACGAGGTGGAAAATATTGTTCTACAGACAATGGCTCTTATTAATTGACAGAGCCAACCTTATTAATAATTTATTACGATAATACTTAATACTTCCCTGAAATAATATATGGAAACTGTATTTTTTAAAGGACAAGCCTGTCATACCAGCGGAACGCTCCCTACCATCGGCGAGACCGCACCCTGTTTTCATCTTGCGGGTCCGGACCTTTCACCGGTTCTTTGCAGTGATTTCACCGGCAAGCGTGTAGTTCTTAATATCTTCCCGAGTCTTGACACTGAAGTATGCGCCCGGAGTGTGCGCAAATTTAACGAGGAGGCTGCCAAGCTGAAGGATGTCGTGGTGATTTGTGTCTCCATGGATTTGCCTTTTGCCATGGGTCGGTTCTGCACTCTTGAAGGGATTAAGAATGTGATTTTCGGTTCTGCATTCCGTTCTCCGCTATTCGGTCAGAAATATGGTGTTCAGCTGGTTGACGGTCCGCTCGCCGGGCTATTGACCCGTGCTGTCGTCATCCTTGATGAGAACCGGAGGGTTCTTTTCCGTGACCTCGTGGAGGAAATCACCAATGAACCTGACTATGAGGCTGCGCTCAAGGTTCTCCGTGACGAGATTTGATAAGCTTGCCGATATGATTGGCGGCAGAGCGTGTCTTTTTAATCAGATAAGAATATAATGTATATAAGGCGCATTCCTTCGGGAGTGCGCTTTTTATTTGTCCCAAGAGCCGGTTCGACCCTATGATTGGTGTTTTTGTCGAACCGGCTTTAAAGGCATGATGTGGGAGGTGCGGGAGTGCGGTCGGGTAGATACGTTTTTTGAAAAAATAGTAGATAAATTGTTGTATTTTGTCAGGTGAAATTTGGATTTTGTCGGTTTTTGGGGTGTTTTTGTGGTAAAATGCTACTTTTAACGGGTAAAAATTTGTGTGAAAAAATCAAAAAATTAAAAAATATTTCACTAAATTTGTGCTTTGAGTCGAAAATGTTTCTTTCCGTAAGCATTCGGAAAGGTGCATATAAGCATGGTGAGAAATAAAAGAACTTAATATTCCAATCATCTCTTGTTCCTATGAGAAAAATAATGCTATTTTGGGCATTCCTTCTGTTAGTGGTGGGGAATGCCGTCGCGCAAGGAATGCGTGTGTCAGGGCAAGTGCTGTCATCTGAGGACGATTTGCCTCTAATCGGAGCCACCGTCAAGGTGCCCGGCACGGCTATTGCGTGTGCTACCGATGCGGATGGTAAGTTTACCCTTACGGGTATACGTCCGTCTGACAAGCAGCTTGAAGTGTCATATATCGGCTACGATACAAAGCTGGTGGACATAAAACCCGACTTGAAAATCTATCTGGACCTCCACTCCGAACTGATGGACGAGGTTATGGTGGTGGCTTTCGGTAAGCAGAAACGAGAATCGTTTACAGGATCGGCAAGCGTGGTCAGCGCCGCCGATATCGAACGCCAGCAAGTGACCAATCCTATCGAAGCACTCAGCGGCAATGTGACCGGACTGCAGATGCTGTCGTCCAACGACTTCACCTCTGACCCTACCATTCTTATCCGCGGTGTTAGCTCAATCAATGCCAGCACGTCACCGCTCATTGTGCTTGACGGTCTGCCTTACAACGGTTATCTGAACGATATTAACCCTGCCGACATCGCCAGCATGACAGTGCTCAAGGATGCTGCTTCCAATGCGCTTTACGGAGCCCGCGGTGCCAACGGTGTTATTCTCATCACCACCAAGAGTGCCGGACGCAGTGACACGAAGGTGACTTTTGGCGCAAAGTGGGGTGCCAATACCGATGCCCGTGTGACATACGATTACATTGACACTCCAGGGCAGTACTATGAGGCCCACTATCTGGCGATGCGCAACTATTACATGAACGGTCTCGGACAGACATTCGCCCAGGCGCATATCAACGCCAACAATATCCTTGGTGCCACTCATAACTCAGGCGGTCTCGGATATATGGTTTACAGTGTTCCGGAAGGGCAGATGCTCATAGGTACCAACGGTCGTCTCAATCCAAATGCGTCCCTTGGCAACCGTGTGGCTTACGACGGTCAGATTTATACTCTCTATCCCGACGACTGGATGGAGGAGGGTACCCGTACCGGTTTCCGTCAGGAATATAATCTGAACATGACAGGCGGTAACGATAAATATAATTTTTACGGCAGCCTCGGTTATCTTGATGACAAGGGTATAGCATACGGTACCGATATAGAACGTTACAGCGCACGACTGAAGACAGAGTACCAGGCGTTCTCCTTCCTGCGTGTCGGAGCGAGCGCAAGCTATAATCATACTGAGACCAACGCGCAGTCAGGAGTGTTCAACTGCCTCAATGACATGGCTCCCATATATCCCCTGTATGTACGCGACGGCGAGGGCAATATCCTTCGTGACTCACACGGCAAGGTGTTTGACTACGGTTCCGGAAACAATGCCGGTCTTTACCGTCCGTCCGACACCAACGGCAACTATGTCCAGGAGGACAGACTTAATGTCAACGAGAATGTAAGCAATGCTTTCAGTATACAGGGATTTGCCAATGTGGACTTCCTCAGCCATTTCCGCCTTACCGTCAACGGTAGCGTATATGTGACTGAGAACCGTATCAACTCAGGTACAAATCCTTACTATGGCTATGCGTCCAATGAGTCATCGCTGGGTGCTGTGTTTGTGGGACACTACCGCACAGTGGATTACAACTACCAGCAGCTCCTCAGCTATAATAATTCATTCGGCAAAAATAACGTGGATGTGCTCCTCGGACATGAGTATAGCCGTAACAACGGCACCCGTGTGGAGGCATCGCGTACAAAAGTGGCGATGTTTGACAAGAATACTGAAATAAACGGAGCTGTTGTCGACAGTGATATGGCGAGCTACCAGTCAAATTATAATGTGGAAGGCTATTTCCTGAGGGCACAGTATGACTATGACAACCGTGTGTTCGCATCGGCATCTTACCGTCGTGACGGTTCTTCACGTTTCCACCCCGACCACCGTTGGGGTAGCTTCTGGTCGCTCGGAGCTGCCTGGATTATGACCAAGGAGAACTGGTTCCCTTCTACATGGTGGCTCAATATGCTGAAAATTAAGGCATCGTATGGTGAACAGGGTAATGACGGTATCGGTAATTTCCGGTATGTCGACACATATACAATCAAGAATTCCGACGGAAACATCGCCTATGTGTTTAACGACAAGGGCAATGAGAATATCACATGGGAAACAGTAGGTAGCCTTAACACCGGAATCGAGTTTGAATTACTGAACAGCCGTCTGCGAGGCAACGCTGAGTTCTATGTCCGCAATACACGTGATATGCTGATGTATTTCTCCGCTCCTTACAGCCTCGGTTACAGCGGCTACTACGACAATGTTGGCGACATGCGCAACATCGGTGTGGAAATAGATTTGTCGGGAGATATAATCGCTACACGTGATGTGACCTGGACCCTTGGGTTGAATTTCACTTGGGAACGCAACCGTGTGACAGCCCTTCCTGAGGAGAACAAACGCTACAACGTGGACGGTTATGACGGTTACTCAAGCGGTGACGTGTTCTTCGGTGAGGGACTTCCGGTGCGCACATGGTACCTCAAGCGTTATGCGGGCGTGTCGGACGACGGACAGTCGCTCTTCTACGTCACAGACCCGAATACCGGCGAGGTGACCACCACCACCGATTTCAGCCAGGCAACATATTCGCTTTGCGGATCGGCTCTACCCAAAATGTTCGGAGGCTTCAACACTTCATTGCGTGTATTCGGTTTTGACCTGAACGCACAGTTCAATTACTCCATCGGCGGAAAGAAGTGGGACTGGGCTTATATGTCCATGATGACTCCTCCCTACAATTCGATTGTCGGCTCGCAGATTCACAAGGATGTGTTCAATTCATGGTCGCCTGAGAATCCTACCAGCGATATACCCCGCTGGCAGTACAACGACCTTTACACCGGAGGATATTCTGACCGATGGCTCATGGATGCAAGCTATCTGACATTCAAGAATCTCACACTCGGCTACACATTGCCGAAGCGGATCAGTTCGGTGCTCAAAATGTCCAAGCTCAGAGTTTACGCAGCAGCGGAAAATATAGCCTACTGGACAAAACGCAAGGGCTTTGACCCGCGTTTCGATTCATTCTACGGAGTATATGCGGGAGCTTATTTCCCGATGCGAACTATCTCCGGAGGTCTTTCCGTCGAGTTCTAATTAGTCCACCCAATTCAATTAACTGACAATGAAAAAGTCTATCATATATTCATCTGCGATTGCTGCCGCACTATGTCTCACGGGGTGTCTCGATGAATTTACCCCTACCAATCAGGCGACAGCCGACCAGATTAAGGGTGAGGATAAAAGCGCCCTCTCAAGTGCTGTGAGTGCTTATATGACCACTTACTCCTCCTATTCAGACGGTGGTACGGCAGGTGATGCCGGATTCCCTGCCTTCGGTATCACACGTGATGCCATGACGGCTGACACACCGGTCTCTGACCCTACTTACGATTATTTCACAGAATTCAGCTATCTGTCATTTTTGGGCAACTATGCGGGTCCGTCTCTCTGGTGGCGCAGATACTACTATCTGGTGCAGAAATGTAACATTGTGTTGAGTGTTTCTGAGCCGGACAACCGTGACGAAGACAAGGAATATGCCGGTAATGCGTTGGCATATCGTGCTATGGCTTACTTTGACCTGGCACGTATGTATGAATACAGACATACCGATGTGGCTTCGCTGGACCAGCAGGCTCAGAGCATGGGAATCATGGGTCTGACCGTGCCTATCGTGACAGAGGATACATCCGACTCCGACGGTCGAGACAATCCTCGTGTGCCATTCTATGTAATGTACCGTTTTATAGCCGAGGATCTTGACAACGCAGAGAGGTATCTCGCCGATTTCCATACTGTCACTTCCAAGGTCAATGCTTCGCTTGGTGTGGTTTATGGTCTTAAGGCGCGCTTCTGGCTCGAATTGGGTACCCGTTTCCAGTTGTATCCCGGAGACCTTGACACGATGCTCGGTCATGAGAATGACGAGGATATAGCATATGGTAAGCTTGGCATTAGCAGCGCTGCCGAATGTTTCAATAATGCGGCTCTATATGCCCGCCGTGCCATATCGGAAGGATACACACCCCTCACCGAATCACAGTGGTTTGACCCGAAGACAGGCTTCAACTCTCCGAATGCTTCCTGGCTGTGGTGTGTGACACTTACTCTTGACAATCCGGCTGTCAATCTGGAATGGCAATCATTTGTGTCCTATGTGTCGCCCGAGGCTACATGGGGAGTATGTGACAGAGGCTATGGCGCTTCCCGAATGATTGACGCAAGCCTGTTTGACAAAATTCCGGATGCCGACTGGCGTAAGACCACCTGGATCGACCCGGCTGACGAGGGTGATGAACAGGCGTACAATACAAAGTATGCCAAAGGCACGTCAATGGGTTACAGCGAATGGAGCAAATATGGCTCTTATGTGGGATTCAAGTATCATCCCGGAAGCGGTGACCGCACTACTTATACTGTAGGAAATGCCGTGAGTGTTCCGCTGATGCGTATCGAGGAGATGTATCTGATAGAGGCTGAGGCTGTGGCACGTGTATCGGGTGTCGGCGCAGGCAAGCAGCTTCTGGAATCATTCCTCAACACCTACCGTTACCACAACAATGCCTATACATGCAATGCTGCAGGTATCGAGGAGTTCATTGACGAGATATTCACCCAAAAGCGTATCGAACTTTGGCTTGAAGGTCTCATCGTTTGGGACTACAGACGTCTTGAGAAACCGGTGATTCGCGGATATGAGGGAACCAACTGGTACTCCGAGTATCGTTTCAATTCCTATCCTAACGCTGTGGCACCCTGGATGACTCTCTATATTCCCGACAGTGAGAAAAACTATAACAAGGGTGTGATTCTGAATCCGAATCCGTCAAATGCTGTGCCATTGTGGACGGGAGGTAACTGATATATAAACATGTTAATTATCAAGTCATGAAAATCAAAAATATATATGGCATGGCGATTGCCGCAGTATTGGTATCGCTTCCGCTTGCCTCGTGCTCAAATGACGATGACTACCAGCCGGGACCCGGAGTGGAGCCGGGTAATCCATCGGTTTACTTCCCGCTGCAGGAGGAGTATTCCTACATATTCGGCAGCGACGAGCAGGATAAGACTTTCGACATTACAGTCAAGCGACTTGACAGTAATGGAGCTGTGTCTGTCCCTGTGATTGTGGCAGAGGGAAGTGAAAATTCCTTTAGCCTTCCCTCCGAGATTCAGTTTGCGGACGGAGAGTCAGAAACCACGCTGAAGGTGGACTGCTCATCGCTTCCTACCAAGCAGGCATGTACGCTCACAGTGTCGATTCCGGAGGCATATTCCAATCCTTATGCTGAGGGAACCAGCGAGGTGACAGTGTCGTCGCTTGTGTCTGACTGGGAACTCTGGGCAGAGAATGCTGAATTTACATTCTCATATTATTATGGGACTATACATAGCGACATATATGCGATGCCGGGCACATATAAGTTCAGAATAGATAACTTCCTCGGTTCAGGTATCGACCTTCCGTTTGAAGTCAAGGATCCGAAGGATAGTTATGCTACCATCTATCCTCTCGCCAACGCCGACGCATATGTGAATTATTACCCGGATGATGCATTCCAGTGCTGGTATCTTTATGACGAGGCAACCGGCGACTATCCGACCTGGAGCCCCGACGGAACCTCGTTGCCTAAGATTGCTTATGCTCTGATTTATACTTATGGTGACGGTATTAGTTACGCATACATCCGTTTCGCTCAGAGGACCGGAAGCTTCACCATCGATACAGAGTACGATGACGGCTCTTATAACTGGCAATATGTCAACTTCTCATATGCTGAGCCGCTGTTTGATATGTTTTGAATAAATTAACGGAAATTCATCATGAAAAAATATATGAAATTTACGGTCGTCCTGGCTTGTGCGCTTGCTTTCGGTCTGAGTGCGTGCAGCGATGATGACGATGCCATCAAGTCGGTGCTCAAAGAACCGGCTTTGGCGAATGTCTCCGAGTCAGTCAGCTCTCTGACATTCTCGTGGGACAAGGTCGAAGAGGCGACTCAGTACGGTTACGAACTTACGGACCCTGAGGGGCAAGTGGTGACTACCGATGTGACCAAGAACACCACGGTGCGTTTTACCGGTCTGCGCCCATCTACCACCTATACGCTTTCAGTGTGGGCATACTCCAAGGTTTACGGTGAGGTCGGGACTTCAAAGATTGCCACTCTTACCGGTACCACCGCTTCGACGGAAGCTCTTGCCACACCTACGCTTACTGCGGAGGTGGCAGCCGGCATTGCCACTGTCAGCTGGACGGAAGTAGCTCATGCCACTTCGTACATCTATTCTTACAGTGTCCCCAATAAGGAGACAGGTATGAGTGAGGAGGTGACCGGTGAGACATCCGAGCTGTATGTGGCTATCGAGAATCTTGACATAGACCGCGACTACACTGTCACAGTTTATGCCACATCGACCGACGAGGTCTACACCGATTCGGAGAAGGCTACCGTATCATTCACCATGACTCATACTCAGGCGTGGACCGTGGAGGGAACTTATACGAGTGCCCATCTCGGTAAATCTTTCCCTGTCACAATGATTGCCTATGACGACAACACATATTCGCTCATGGCATGGTACGGTGTGGATTACTATAATTTCGACTTCTCAGTTGGCGCTAACGGGGTCATCACTCCCTATGGTGCGTATAACAAGAATAGCAGAGGAGAATATATCATCCCTACCGGCGACAGCAATCTCCCCGAAGTGTATCTTTCCGCCGACATACCTTCCACTTTCAACGGCAACATGCGTAGCGGTGTAATCAATATCCAGACCTGCAATTATGGAGCCGGTACGGATACTTTTGTCTGGACGCCTGCACGTCAGGAGATGTGGAGAGCACAGGGCACATATCACAGTCATGTGACAGGTGCCGATTATACGGAAACACTGATAGCTTACGATGACAACACCTACTCGCTTGAGCCCTGGTACGGTGTGGACGGTTATAATCTTGAGTTCAAGATTGAGGCAGACGGCTCGATGGATATCACAAACGCCTATGACTATTACGATGGATATGGCTACTGGGTAGAGACGGGTATTAATGACAACGATATCTACGGTCTGTACGTTTGGCCGTGGAACGGGTACAGCTATCTTACCGGCAACAGGTTCTCAGGAGAGATGGTGCTTTATACTGAGGCATGGAACGGCTCCTGGGGTAATGATACTTTCACCTGGGGCGATGAAAGCTCCTCCCTCACAATTGACGACCTTGTGGGCGAGTATAGCATGGTTACCGAAGGCTATCAGTATGTGGAATCTTACGACGGTACTTTCTCCTATACCAGTGACATGACGATTACCAAATCAGCTGACGATCCCAATAGCCTTGTGTTTGACAACTTCTACTGGAGCGGCTATCCTATGGTCGGCAAGGTGGATTTACAGTCGATGACGGTTACATTCCAGCCACAGGAAATGGGTTGGTATGTATTTGCCGGAAATGCCGGTAGCGATGTGCCGGTTGTTGGAACAATCAGCGATAATCTCGTCATTACGGTAGAGGGCTGGAACGGCTGGTACAATTTCGGCACATCCGCCCTTCCTGATTGGTATTACTATTTCGAGGATACCAAGACAGTGTTCACTAAGAAATGATAAAGCGAGCCTCTCCCTGAACCGGGAGGGCAGGGACGGGGCAAGGTGCCCCTGAACGTAGAGATGCACTCGCGGCGTAGGATCTGTCCCACGCCGCGAGTATCTTTTTTGGGGTGGAGTGGAATGGAGTGAAGCATTGCCCGGAGACGGGTGTCGGCAATATCGCATTTTACCCGATTGGTTTAAAATCCGTTAAATTTGTAGGCATCTGATATGTTTAGCTGAAATTTTGCTAACTTTGCAGCTAAATTCGTGAAAAATTGACATTTTTTCACCTGTTCGGTCTATTAATATGACAAATAGACGGTTAACACGGCAGAAAATATATAAGAGATTAAGAAATATTATGGCAAAAGTAACAAAGAAGATGGCTCTGGATTACCATGAGTATCCGAGGCCCGGAAAGATTGAAGTTATCCCTACCAAACCATACGCCACGCAGGCAGACCTCGCATTGGCATACTCACCGGGTGTTGCCTATCCCTGTCTTGAAATCAAGGATAATCCGGCTGATGTGTACAAGTATACTGACAAGGGCAACCTTGTGGCAGTGATTTCCAACGGAACCGCGGTGCTTGGACTGGGGGATATCGGCGCGCTTGCCGGCAAGCCTGTGATGGAAGGAAAGGCTCTTCTGTTCAAAATATTCGCCGGCCTTGACTGTTTTGACATAGAAGTCGACGAGAAGGACCCTGAAAAATTTATCCAGATAGTAAAGGCTCTCGCTCCTACCTTCGGAGGCATTAATCTCGAGGATATCAAGGCACCCGAATGCTTCGAGATAGAGCAGCGTCTCAAGGCTGAGTGCCCCATCCCTGTAATGCACGATGACCAGCATGGCACTGCCATTATCTCGGCTGCCGCTTTGCTTAATGCCGTGGAGATTCAGGGTAAGAAGATTGAGGATGTCCGCCTTGTGGTCAACGGAGCCGGTGCGGCAGCCGTGTCATGTACCAAGCTTTACTGCGCCCTTGGCGTGAAGATGGAGAATGTGGTTATGTGCGACAGCAAGGGTGTGATTACTACAAAACGTACTGACCTTAATCCGCAGAAGGCACAGTTTGCCACCAGTCGTGACATCACTACTCTTGCCGAGGCGATGAAGGACGCTGACGTGTTCCTTGGTCTGTCGGTCAAGGATGTGGTGACACCTGAGATGGTGCAGTCCATGGCTCCGCGCCCCATCGTGTTCGCACTCGCCAACCCTGACCCTGAGATAGCCTATGAGACTGCTATGGCAGCCCGCCCTGACCTGATTATGGGTACCGGACGTTCGGACTATCCCAACCAGATTAACAATGTGCTGGGATTCCCCTACATATTCCGTGGCGCTCTTGACTGCGGTGCGACCGAAATCAACGAGACAATGAAGGTGTATGCTGTCCGTGCTATCGCCGACCTTGCCAAGAAGCCTGTACCCCCGGTGGTGAATGCGGCTTACAATCGCTCTAATCTCAAGTTTGGTCCCGAATATATTATCCCCACTCCGTTTGACCCCCGCTTGCTTACTTCCGTGTCACCCGCAGTGGCAAAGGGAGCTATGGAGAGCGGTGTGGCACGCCGTCCGATAGAGGACTGGGATGCCTACGATGAGAAATTGCGTCAGCTCAAGGGCAATGACCGCAAGTTCACCCGACGTCTCAATGAGGCGGCGCGTACCAATCCCAAGCGAGTGGTGTTTGCAGAAGCCAATACCGACAATATGCTTCGTGCTGCGGCGATTGCGGCAGCCGACGGTCTCTGCATACCTATCCTGCTCGGTAACGAGGAGATGATTGAGAAGCGTGCGCAGCGTCTGGGAGTGGATATCTCCGGTATCGAGATTGTCAATCTGCGTCATGACCGCGAGGCATCACGCCGCGAGCGTTATGCTTACATGCTCACCACCAAGCGTCAGCGCCAGGGAGAGAACTTCGAGAGTGCGCTCGATAAGATGTTTGACCGCAATTACTTCGGTATGATGATGGTGGAGACCGGCGACGCCGACGCATTCATAGCCGGAACACGTGCCGCAAACAATCCTACCGGTGAGATAGCCCGTGAGGTTATCGGCATCAAGGATGGTTACAATCACTTTGCCACCATGCACGTCATGGAGACCACCAAGGGCACTTACTTCCTTGCCGACACGATGATTAACGGTAATGCCGACGAGGATGCGCTGCTTGACGTGGCACGTCTGTCGGCGGATGCAGTGAAATTCTTTGCCCATGACCCTGTCATGGCTCTTGTGTCATATTCCAACTTCGGCTCCAACAAGGATAAGGAGTGTCTGAAGGTACACAATGTGGTGGACAGGCTGCACCAGCAGTGTCCTGACCTGGCTGTAGACGGCGAGATGCAGATGACTTATGCGCTTAACCGCCAGGTACGTGACAAGGTGTATCCGTTCACCCGTCTTTACGGTAAGGATGTGAACACTCTCGTGTTCCCTAACCTCAGCGCAGCCAATGCGGCATATCGTCTGATGCTCGAAATGGGTGTCGGTGAGACAATCGGTCCCATCCAGATGGGTCTGAAGAAGCCTATCCATTTCATCAATGTCGATGCCGAGGTGCGTGACATAATCAACCTCATTGCTATTGCCGTGATTGATGCGGCTGTGAATTCAATAGAGGATTGAAAATGGACATCTGACTGACAATTGATTGTCAGTGCAATATAAAAACATCAAGGAGCCACATCGACTCGATGAGGCTCCTTGATGTTTTTATATATGTTGCGGAGATGATATGTCAGATCGGGTGATTAATCGTCATCCCAGTCATCGTGCTTGTGTTTCTTATGCTTTTTAGGTTTCTTGTGCTTCTTGTGCTTTTTGTGAGGCTTGCCATAGAAATAGTCGCCATCGGGAAATTCGTATTCGTGTTCCACACCCCAGTGGCTTCTGATGGTTCCGCAGGAGGATAAACCGGTCGAGGCGAGCAATGCGGTGCAGATGGCGAGAATAAATAAAAGTTTCCTACGTCTCATAACGTAAAGTTTTAAAATTTGGATTAGGGAAATCCATCGGGCTTTTCCCGATAGTTGAAACAATTCTTCAATATTTAACGTTCATATAGATGTAATTGTTTATCATGAGCCGGGGCACGGAGTAGTGTTGAGAGGCTCGGTTTCACCGGAGGGTAATTTATATTGTTAATTCATTAATTTTGCGTAATTTTGTGGCGCAAGCGTAATAAACTTCAACTTATGAGAAAGATATTGATAATGCTGCTTATGGCAGTCACAGGGATTGTATTGGCTGAGGCGAAGCCTCGTGTGAAATTCGCCAGCACTAATCATGATTTCGGTACTATACATGAGAAGAACGGCAGGGTAACCGCTTCCTATGAATTTACCAATATCGGTGACGAGCCTCTTTCGATTGATTTTGTGACTAACGGGGGCTGCGGATGTACAGAGCCCTCCTATCCCAAGGAACCGATAGCTCCTGGCAAGACCGGAGTTATAAAGGTCACATTTGACCCGCGTGGACGTGCCGGTGAGTTCAACCGCACTGTCAAGGTCAGAACCAATGCCGGTAAATCGCGGGAAAAACTGACGTTTTCCGGGGTCGTTGTTCCCTGATGTTGATTCGGCTAAGGGGATGTGAATGACCGGTATATAGATAATTTGGCTATTAAATCGGACGGGATGAGACGATGATAACTGACTCCCGGCAGAATGAAGTGTTAAAGAGAGTGATGCGTAAATATTTGATAAGCGGAGTTGTTGCTCTGTGTGCTCTCGGAGCAAGTGCCGAGGGTAAAGGTGTGTGGCTTGAGACCAAGCATAATTTCGGTGCTTTTGACGAGGATATGGGTACAGTGTACTGTGATTTCAAACTTGTCAATACCGGCGACGAGCCTCTGGCTATAATATCCGCCAGGGCTAATTGCGGTTGTACCCGTCCGGACTATTCAATCGAACCTGTCGCACCGGGTGATACCGCAGTGATACGTGTCGGATTTGACCCGAAGGGGCGTCCGGGACGATTCGTAAAGCATATCAACGTGGATTTGGATTCGGACCCTTTGCGTTCGAATCTCACTATCCAAGGCACTGTGATAGGGGCATCCAATACGCTTAAGACCCGTTTTCCCCATTCGCTTGGAGTCATGAAGTTGCGTTCGCTCACCATACCTTACGGCAATGTTAACAAAGGGCATACATCAGGGCAGTATGTAGAGGGATATAATGCCTCGTCCGATACGCTCTATCCTGTAGTCAAGGATGTGCCTCCGTATATCAACGTTCTCATACAGCCTGCGGCGGTGCCACCGGGCGAGCAGTTCGTAGTGTCCACGGTTATGCATTCCGACCGGTGCAAAGAGTGGGGAATAGTGACTGATTCGTTCAGGCTTTATCCGTCGGCGCAATCATCCGATGCCATGACGGTGGAGACTGTGGCGATTATCAATGAGGACTTCTCCAAACTTACCCCCGAGCAGCGTAAGAATGCGCCTGTGCTTGACACTGATGTCACCTCGATTGACCTGGAACGTGTGAGCAAAAGCGACGCTGTGATTCACCGCACGTTCACCATCGAGAATGTCGGCAAGAGTCCATTGTTGATTCGCAGGATTTCATGTCCTGACGAGGCTGTGACAGTCAGCATGAAGAGTGATAAAATCAAGCCCGGGAAGAAGGAGAAGGTACAGGTGACGGTCGATCCGTCGCGCATAGGTGACACCGAATTACTGAACGCCAGGATAAACATAGTGGCAAACGACCCGCTGCATCCGTCTACGATGGTGAGGGTGGTTGCCGAAGTGAAATAATATAATTCTGAAACGTAACAGATTACATACCATGGAGCATATAGAGAATGACGCAAAATATAATGGGCTTACCGTCAATGGCGGTGTGGCTCAGCCACCTGTTGTTAACCCTTATCTGCAGAGACGCAAGCGTCGTCCTCTCCCCTCGGTGGGAGAGATGGTGGAAGGGATTCTCAAAGGTGATGTGACAATGCTTTCACGTGCGGTCACTCTGGTCGAGAGTCTTTCGCCTGACCATCAGAGACTGGCGCAGGAGGTTATAGAGAAGTGTCTCCCTTACTCCGGTAATTCACGCCGCATAGGCATAACCGGTGTTCCCGGGGCAGGTAAGAGTACTTCGATTGATGTGTTCGGTCTCCATGTGCTCAAGCGTGGCGGCAAGCTTGCAGTGCTTGCCATCGACCCTTCAAGCGAGCGCACCAAAGGGAGTATCCTTGGTGACAAGACTCGAATGGAGAAACTGTCGGTGCATCCGTCTGCGTTCATACGTCCCAGCCCTTCGGCAGGCTCTCTCGGCGGTGTTGCCCGTAAGACCAGGGAGACGATTGTGCTCTGCGAGGCTGCCGGCTATGACAATATATTTGTCGAGACTGTCGGGGTAGGTCAGAGCGAGACAGCCGTTCACTCGATGGTCGATTTCTTTCTGCTGATTCAGCTTGCAGGTACCGGTGACGAGCTTCAGGGTATCAAGCGCGGTATCATGGAGATGGCTGACGGCATAGTCATAAATAAGGCTGACGGTGACAATATACCCCGTGCGCAGCTGGCTCAGGCCCAGTTCCGTAGCGCGCTCCACCTCTTCCCGCCGACAACTTCGGGCTGGAAGCCTGAGGTGCTCACTTACTCCGGGTACTATGAACTTGGAATAGAGGAAGTGTGGGCAATGGTTGACCGTTATTTCGAGTTTGTGGAGGGTAACGGCTACTTTGAGCGCAAGCGCAGCGAGCAGGCCCGCTATTGGATGTATGAAACCATCAATGAGCAGCTCCGCGCGCATTTCTATAATAATCCCGAGGTCGAGAAGATGCTCGCCGAACGTGAGGCAAGAGTGCTGAACAATGTCCAGAGCTCGTTTACTGCCGCACGTGATATTCTTGACTACTATTTCTCAAAGAAATAATCCATTAAAACCCCTCTCGTATGTTACTTGACGTTCTGATTCTGATAGGTGGATGTGTGCTGATACTCTGCGGTGCGAACTTTCTGACTGACGGCGCTTCAGCAATGGCTAAGAGATGGGGTGTGTCTGACCTGGTCATCGGTCTGACTGTGGTGGCGTTCGGAACATCAGCCCCGGAACTTGTCATAAGTGTGACCTCTGCCATCAAGGGTAGCGCAGGTCTTGCTATCGGCAATATCGTGGGTAGTAACATATTCAATATCCTTGTGATAGTCGGCAGTGTCGCGATAGTCTCGCCAATCAAGGTCAAGAAGAGCTATATGACGAACGAGATTCCCCTTGTGATATTGTCAGCGCTTGTGCTGCTGATATGTGCTAACGGGGTGTGGCTTAACGGTGACGCTGCTAATGAAATCGACAGGGTAGACGGGCTGCTGATGCTTCTCTTCTTTGCGATTTTTATGCGCTATACGCTGTCAATCGCAAGGGAAAAGCAGGTGTCCGCTCCCACACCGGTTGAAGCGAATGAGGCGGTAGGTATAGCGGAAACAGATGAGGTGAAGGATATGGCTTTCTGGAAAGCGGTCATATATGTGGCAGGCGGACTTGCGGCTTTGATTTTCGGCGGTGACCTCTTTGTCAAGGGAGCTTCCGACGTGGCGAGAGGACTTAATGTGAGCGAGTCGGTGATAGGTCTGACCATTGTTGCCGCCGGTACGTCGCTTCCTGATTTGGCTGCGTCGCTTGCCGCCGCTTTGAAGAACAAGCCCGGACTTGCTGTGGGCAATATCGTAGGGAGCAATATATTCAATATCTTTTTCGTGCTCGGTGTTTCGTCCACGGTGGCGCCATTGCCGCTCGGAGGCATAACCAATGTGGATTTTCTGGTGCTGCTGGGCGCATGTATTCTGTTCTGGGTGTTCGGCTGGCTGTTCAAGCGCCGCACCATTACCCGGGCTGAAGGCGTAGTGCTCGTGTCCTGTTTCATAGCATACACAGCCTATCTTGTCGCCAACGCATGACTTGGTACATAATGAAGATGGCATGAAGCGATTGCAGGTCGTTACAGCCAAAAAAATCCCCCTGCTGCATTCACATGTGGCAGGGGGCGAATTTTTGGCTTTGTTAGTATATTCGTATGCCTAAGTGCGGTCGAGCAGACCGACTCCGGGCTATTCTCATGAGTTGAGGAGGAGAGACAGTACGGAGAGCGGTATGCACTCCATATCAGAGTCCGCGACCG
Source organism: uncultured Duncaniella sp. (assembly GCA_958352885.1). Classification (GTDB taxonomy): domain Bacteria; phylum Bacteroidota; class Bacteroidia; order Bacteroidales; family Muribaculaceae; genus Duncaniella. Next base: position 74,919 of record CATWQI010000009.1, on the reverse strand, counting down.
TGGCAGTTTTTGTATTTTTTACCTGAACCGCAAGGGCAAGGGTCATTACGGTTTATGCGAGGACCGGCTTTTACCGGCTGTGGGGCTACACGCTGCTGACCTGCTCCCTGAGCAGCTGCACGCTGGGCTGCTTCGCCCGGGAGGTTTTCACGTGAAGTGCGGTACTTTGAGTAGTCATTGGCACGTTCAGGCATTGCACGCTCTACCTTGGGTTGGGCTTTGGGAGCCTCCTGAGCCGGAGTGTTCTCTTCGCCGTCCTGTGTCGGAGCTTGCGGTGCCGGAGCCGGCTGCTGGATGTAAATCTGACCTCTCATAAGGGTAGACATTGCCTTTGTGTTGAGGTTGTTGAGCATGTTCTCGAAGAGGTGGAAAGATTCTACCTTGTAGATAACCAGCGGATCTTTCTGCTCATAGGATGCGTTCTGTACGCTCTGGCGCAACTGGTCGAGTTCGCGGAGATGTTCTTTCCAGAGCTCGTCGATTGATACGAGCAGCACAGCTTTGTGCCATTCCTTGACGATTGACTTGCAACCGGTACGGTATGCCTCGTCAATGTTTACCACAAGGTTGTAGAAACGTTTGCCGTCCGTCATCGGGACTGCGATACGGCCTTTGAATCCTCGGTTCTCCACGCAGTCGGTGATTACGGGGAGCGCCACGTCGATGATGCGCTGGCTCTTGCGGTCGAATGCCTCCTGGGCTGCTGTGTGAATCTTCTCGATGGCATCCTCCTTAGAGAGATTCTTATACTCATCCTCGGTGAATGGAGCCTCGATGGTGAGCACACGGAATAGCTCCATGGCGAGGTCCTGATAATCGGCGGGTGAACTGTAATTGTTAACGAGGTTCTCGATGATGTCCCACATCATATTGGCGATGTCGATACCGATACGCTCGCCGAGGAGTGCGTGGTGGCGGCGATTGTAGATGTAGGTACGCTGCTTGTTCATCACATCGTCATATTCGAGGAGCCGCTTGCGGATACCGAAGTTATTCTCCTCCACACGCTTCTGGGCATTGCCGATAGCGTTGGTTACCATACGGCTTTCTATGCGTTCGCCCTCCTCAAGACCGAAGGAGTCAAGCATCTTCATTACACGGTCAGTGGCAAAGAGGCGCATAAGCTGATCCTCGAACGAAACGTAGAATACTGATGAACCCGGGTCGCCCTGACGACCTGAACGGCCTCGGAGCTGACGGTCTACGCGTCGGGACTCATGGCGTTCGGTGCCGATGATGGCAAGTCCGCCTGCCGCTTTGACTTCGGGTGTGAGCTTGATGTCCGTACCGCGACCCGCCATGTTTGTGGCGATGGTTACCATGCCCTGCTTACCGGCATGTGCCACAATCTCAGCTTCCTTCTGGTGTAGTTTGGCGTTGAGGACGTTGTGTGGGATATGGCGCATGGTGAGCATACGGCTCAGAAGCTCTGAAATCTCGACTGAGGTTGTGCCCACGAGTACCGGGCGTCCCTGTGACACGAGGTTCTGTATTTCCTCGATGACTGCCGCATACTTCTCCTTCTTGGTCTTGTACACGCGGTCGTTCATGTCGATACGGGCTATCGGCTTGTTGGTGGGGATTGTCACCACGTCGAGTTTGTATATGTCCCAGAACTCACCGGCTTCTGTCTCGGCTGTACCGGTCATACCGGCAAGCTTATGGTACATACGGAAATAGTTCTGGAGAGTGATGGTGGCGAATGTCTGTGTGGCAGCCTCGACTTTGACATGTTCCTTAGCTTCGATAGCCTGATGGAGACCGTCGCTGTAACGGCGACCTTCCATGATACGTCCTGTCTGCTCGTCCACAATCTTGATTTTGCCCTCGTCAATCACGTACTCCACATCTTTCTCGAAGAGAGCGTATGCCTTGAGAAGCTGTGTCACGGTATGGACACGTTCAGCCTTGACTGCGTACTCCTGCATCAGTTCATCCTTACGCTGCTGACGCTCCATGGCATCCTGAATTGTCTCGGCTTCCGAGAGTTGTGCGGCTATATCCGGGAGCACGAAGAACTGGGGGTCGTCACTCTTGCCTGTGAGCTCGTCGATACCCTTGTCAGTGAGTTCGACGCTGCGGTTCTTCTCGTCAATGACAAAGTAGAGCGGGTCGGTGACCTTGGGCATTTCGCGCTGGTTGTCCTGAAGATAATAAGCCTCGGTCTCAAGCATGAGGTTCTTCATACCTTCCTGCGAGAGGAACTTAATGAGCGCGCCGTTCTTCGGCAGACCCTTGAATGCGCGGAACAGGAGCAGAGCGCCCTCCTTGCGGGTATCCTTGTCGTCGGAAGCTATCTTTGCCTTTGCCTCGGCGAGAATCTTGGTGACGAGACGGCGCTGAGCCTCTACCACTTTCTCCACGTTGGGACGGTACTCGTCAAAGAGCTGGTCGTCCCCTCTGGGCACGGGACCGGAGATGATGAGAGGTGTGCGGGCGTCGTCGATAAGCACGGAGTCAACCTCGTCGACGATAGCATAGTAGTGCTTGCGCTGCACCATGTCGTTTGGTGACATCGCCATGTTGTCACGGAGGTAGTCGAAGCCGAACTCATTGTTTGTGCCGAATGTTATGTCGCAGTTGTATGCGTTGCGTCGTGCTTCCGTGTTGGGCTGGTGCTTGTCGATGCAGTCTACGGTAGAGCCGTGGAACATATACAGCGGACCCATCCATTCAGAGTCACGTTTAGAGAGGTAGTCGTTTACAGTCACCACGTGTACGCCTCTGCCTGAAAGTGAGCGGAGGAACACCGGGAGTGTCGCCACGAGTGTCTTACCTTCACCAGTAGCCATTTCGGCTATTTTGCCCTGATGGAGCACTATGCCGCCGATGAGCTGTACACGGTAGTGTACCATATCCCAGGATATTTCATTTCCGCCTGCCATCCAGTGGTTCTTCCATATGGCATTATCCCCGTCAATGGTGACGAAATCCTTGCCTTGGGCTGCCAGTTCCCGGTCAAGCTGTGTGGCTTTGACCACGATTGTCTCGTTTGCTGCGAAACGGGCTGCTGTCTCGCGAACCACGGCGAACACTTCGGGAAGATGTTCGTTGAGTTTCTTCTCGATGGTGTCAAGTATGGTTTTCTCGTTCTGGTCAATTTTATCCCAGATAGGCTGACGCTCGTCAAACGGGAGTTCCTCGACTTCAACTTTCAGCCGGGCATTTTCCTCTTCGGGAACGGAGATGGCTTGCTTGATATCGTTGCGCACCGCCTGTATGCGTTCACGCAGCTGGTCTATGGTGAGTTCTTTCACTTCCGGCTGGAGAGCCTCTATTTGTTTGACTATCGGCTCGATTTCCTTGAGGTCACGGGTGGACTTGTTGCCGAAAATCTTTGTTAGAAATGATTGAAATGACATTATATTCTTTGGTGTTATGTTTGCTGATTAAAGTTTTATCCGGGAGAGAGCCGTGGTAATGCATCAATTCCGGTTTCTGATGCGTATGGGAGGGAGTGATGCGGCATTGGGTGAGCGGATGCGCAACAGACGTGTGACAGTCGGAGCTATCGCCCGGGCGTCAACGGGCGTGTCGATGGTGCTGGCGCTCACGCCGGGTGAAAGAATGTAGACAGGCGAGGTAGTGGCGGTGTTTCTCACTACGGGTAATTGCACCTGCGATGGATTATCAATGTCGCCGTCGGATATTTCCCAGCCGGGATTGACCATCACCAACAGGTCACCGGCATGGGTGGGCGATGTATTGCGCTGGAGTGCGAGCGGTTCGTCACCGGCTCGGCGGGCGAGAATATCGTCGATAGTGTACACGCTGCTGACTCCGCTCATGCGTGCGAGAAAGTCGGCTGCTTCACGGCGGATTTCCGTTTCGTTGAGGCCGCGCTCCTTAATCAGTTTGCGGTTGAGGAAGAAGTATCCGTTGTGGTATCCGTTCACATAGTCCCCGTTGCCGTGTATTGCCATGAGGTACATGTTGAGCAGCGAGATGGCACGTCGTGGCGAGAATTGTCCGGAAGGTATATTCCAACGCTCCTCGTCACGTTTCCCTCCTGCCGGAGCAGGGGTGCCGGCGATGAAAAGGAGGGTGCGGTCAAGTCCGGGACCCTTTTCCACGGCACGGATTATATTGGCTATGTCGGAATCAAGACGGATATATGCGTCCATAGTCTCAAGCCGATTGTCGGCATCGCGTCCGTATTGGTACGGCGAGACTGTGAATGCGAGGTTAAGCATATCGGTGAACCCTCGTTTGCCAAGTTCAAGCGATGATATGTAGTCGGTACCCACTGCCGCCACTTCACGGTTGCCGGGAGCGGAAGTCTTGAATGCTTTGAAGCGATTGGCTTCGCGTGCCGGGAATGTGTGGCGGAAAGGATACAGTTTCTTGTAATCCGGGAGGTCGGGGTAACGGTCGAGCGCCTGAGCGGGTGTCCATGACAGTGTGTCAAGGCGTGATGAGAGTGTCACACCGTAGTTCCGCTTGGTTACGGCTGCCGGTGTGTCCTTGTAGAAAGTGGATGTGCTCCATTTGCCGTTGACATCATTAATCCAGAAACCGCTGTTGCCGGCATGACCTGCAAGAATTATGGCTATCTGTGCGTCGGGTGCCACGGAATGGACCAGTCCAAGTCCTCCGTCGGCTATACGGATTTCGTCACTTACGGTTGAAACCTTAAGCGCCGAGGGTGAGAGTGTCTCGTTGGTGAAATTCCCTATTTTCTCCGGGTCAAGGAGAATGGGATAGTCAATTTTAGCGTCGGTATCCCATACTCTTGCCGCCGGGATGCCGTTCACTCCGGGCGATGCACCTGTCACGAGCATGGCAGTGGCGGCAGTGGCGTCGATTCCGGGACCGAAATCGACGTTCTCGATAGTGACGCCATTGTCAATGAAGCGATTGAAGCCATCCTTGCCGAAATTGGCACGCAGAAGGTTTACATAGTCGGATGACAATCCTTCCACGAATATGCCTACTACCAGGGTTGGACGCTTGGGTGGAGTCTGCTGATTGCCTGTGGCTGACGGTGTTGCCGCCGCCATGTCGGCAGGTGCGAAAACACCGATTCCCATTGTCACCAGTGAGGCAACAAGTACGGATGCGAGATGAGCGGTTATGGGAAGTGTTTTACGCATTATGGTGATGATTATTAGTGCGATATGTCAGAATATATGCGGTAGCCCGAAGTGCGTCCGCCGCAATGAGCGGGTAAAATGCCGGGTTGGGTGACTGTATGCCGCATAAGAAAATGACAACCAGCGCAATCAGAAGTGCAAAGTTAACAATTTGGTAGGAGAATAACAACTGTTTGGCGCTTTTTACCCACACTGCTATAGCTGCCGTAAAGCAGAGGGGATTTAGCCACAGGTATAGCCAGTTGGGTGAGGTAGCCTCGTGGACTGACACGAAAATCAGGAATGTGAGCACAAGACCTGTGAGTCCGAATATGCCGTAAAGGGCTGTGTCAAAGATGCGTGTCCCTGCCGTGCCTGTGAATCTGCCTGAGCGCAGTTGCTTGATGGTCAGTAAAAGGGATATGAGTGCTACGATTGAGCACCAGAATATAGGGGTCAGCCACCATGGTGTGGCGGGGAGCGGACCTCCGCCGGGAGTGCCGTTTATGAGAACGGATGAGGACTTTACAGCCTTCTCTCCATCCGGAAGTAGTGCGCTCGTCATCATAATCTCAAGTGACTCGGGGGCAAATGCCGCTTCGCCGGTTGTTATGGGGCGGTCTATGCCGCTTCCGAGCGCAAGGTCTATGCCGAACTGGTACCACGGGTAGGCAGTGTGGTAGTGGCGCATGGCATTCCGGAATGTGGTCGTTACTTCGGGATGGAGCGTGGAGACTTCGAACGTCAGTGTGTCGCCTGTTGCCTGCTCTATGAGGCGCAACGGACGCGTCGAGCAGTTGTCAAGCACATAATTGTAGCGGTATACCCGATTCTCCGGACGCAAATTCTCCATTACCAGCTCACGTAGTCTGCCTGCCTGTACGGGGGTAAGATTGAGTTCCTGCTCTACAACTTTGCGTCCCTGACGGGCATAGGCGTTGAGAAACAGAGGGGTGGGAGCGGCTCCCACGCAATAGTCCGTCTCCCCTTTTACGAACCGGTACACGAAGTTTGGCGCATCGAAATCGAAGAGTCCCCAGTTGACTGTCACATCATCGCCTGTCTCCGGGTCGAAAAATCTCAGGGCTGTGTGCCCTTCAAGTTCGTAGATGTTGGCTCCGGCGCGGCATGTGATGAGCGATACCTTCAGCGTGCTGTCGGGCACGACGGTCACTTGTGACGATGCAAGGAACGGCACAAGCGATATGGCTATAAGCAGAATCGTGCGGATGAAAGCGTGAGGTGAAGTCATCGATGTGAGAATTATTGTCATTATATGGGGCTGTCAGCCTAATAACTTTGAAATGTCGTCGAGGGGGAGGATGGTGAACACCTGCTTGCCGTAGGGTGTCAGTGCAGGTGTGGAGAGCCGGAAGAGATCGCTGATTATGCGGTCCATTTCGTCGGGCGTGAGCGGCTGCCCGCGTTTTATGGCATTGCTGCGCGCAAGCGAGATGGCTATCTTTTCGTGCATAGCCGATGCTATCTCTTCGCCGGTTTCGGTGACATTCTCTATCATTGAGAGGAGCATGTCACGAGGATTCGAGTCCTTCATAATCGAGGGCACACCGTTTATGCTCCATGTGTTGCCGCCGAGCGGTGAAAGGTTGAATCCCAATTCCTCGAGAGAGGGGGCAATGTCAGTCAGTACGGCGTTCTGCGCTCCTGAGAGTTCTACCAGGTCAGGGAACATGGTGGATTGTGACACAAACGAGCCTTCACGTGCTTTCTGTAGATATGTGTCGTAAAGTATGCGTACATGCGCCCTGTGCTGGTCGATTATCATAAGTCCTTCACGTGAGGGGGTGAGGATATATGAGTTCTTGAGCTGGAGTGTCTGCGCCGGGACCGATTGGGTAACGCTTTCGATGGGGTTGTTGTTCACGGCAAGCTCTTTGTCCTGGCTGTTAAGCTTGCTTTCGAGCATAGAGGCGTAACCGTCGTCCCGTTTCTTTACGAAGTCATCGTAGAGTTGTTCCCAGTCCTGCAGGCGTGTCGATTCCTTGCGTGCGAATGCGCTTCCGCTTCCGGATGATATGGATGATTCGCGGATGCCTGTGCGATGGGACATTCGTGGCATTTCCGGTTCAGCAAACGGGTTATATGCCGGGTCGAGCTGCACATCGTGGGCTGCCGTCGCGTCAGGTGCGAATGCCGGGATGTCGGGGGCGTCCTCCACATCGAAGTCGATTGACGGGGCTGCGTTGAATTTCCCTAACGACTCTCGTATGGCCGCGGTGAGAATCTGCCATATAGGCTGTTCGTTCTCGAATTTTATCTCGTTTTTGGTCGGATGAATGTTTACATCGATAGTCTCCGGGTCGACACGCAGGTTTATGAAATAATTTGGCTGCTCGTCAGCCGGTATGAGCTGCTCGTAGCATTGCAGCACCGCTTTATGGAAGTATGGATGGCGCATGTTTCTGCCATTGACCATAAAGTACTGGAGGGCGTTTCGCTTGCGGGCGTTCTCGGGAAGTCCGATGAAGCCGTTTATGCTTACTATTGAGGTGTCGGTGTCGACCGGTATGAGCTGTTTGTGGAGGTTTTTGCCAAACAGGTCGACTATTCGCTGCTTTAAGGAAGCCCGGCGGAGGGAATGGAGGGTCACATCGTTGTTGATGAGGGTAAAGTCCACGCCTATGTTGACCAGGGCGAGACGTTCGAACTCACGCATTATGTTGCTTAGCTCCACAGAGTCCTTCTTCATGAATTTGCGACGTGCCGGTACGTTGAAAAACAGATTTTTGACCATCATGTTGCACCCCTGCACGCAGGCTTCCGGTTCCTGGCTCTCCACTTTGGAGCCGCTTATGATAATCCGTGTGCCTATCGAGGCATCCTTATGCATGGTGCGGAGGTCGACATGTGCTATGGCTGCGATAGAGGCGAGGGCCTCGCCTCTGAACCCCATGGTGTGGAGTGCGAACAGGTCGTCAGCCTGCTGTATTTTTGATGTGGCATGGCGCTCGAACGCCAGACGGGCATCGGTGTAGCTCATTCCCACACCGTTGTCTATCACCTGAATCAGAGTCCTGCCGGCATCTTTCAGTACGATGGTTATGGAGGTGGCTCCGGCGTCGATGGAGTTTTCCACCAGCTCCTTTATCACTGAGGCGGGTCGTTGTATCACCTCGCCGGCAGCTATCTGGTTTGCCACAGAATCAGGGAGGAGTTTTATGACGTCGCTCATTGTTGTGTATCTTCCTTTGGTTGTATTATCGGGGTTTGGGATGGTTGGATAGAGTCAGGCATCATCGGAGTTACCGGCGGTGTCGGAGCGTCGGGACGGAGAGGAGCTTCACGGTCATCTGCGTCATTCTTCATGTCAGCTTCCGGCTGTGGGAGGGAATTGACAGTGGGCAGCTGCATGATTGAGTCGGATATGACAGGCTGTGCGCTCATCCCTGCCGAGTCAAGAGGTATTGCCTGGAATATCTCCGGATTTCCTACCGGGGTTTCCGGCACCTGGGGTGTCGGTACGGCTCGACCTGTGGCTGTGCCACGGATAGTGTAGGCGTCCGGACGGATTTTGCCGAACATCTGCAGCTTTTTCAAGTCTTCCATTTCCGTCGGGTAGTCAAACACTTCGTCGGGAGCCATGGGGCGCAGAGGTCCGAACCAGCGGAACACCGGGAGGAAATAGTCTCGAGCTTTGGAGAGGTAGAGCGGGCGGACCTTGCCGGTGGTCTCAGGCCACATTATTATATGGTCCACTTCTCCGTTCTCAAAGAACGCGTCCATGTAGCTGCTCTCGGTGTAGGAAAATTTGTTGTAGGTGGAGTCGTTCTCCATTGGGAACATTATGACTTGCACGTTGCCTTCCACATAGAGGCGGCGGAGGGTGGTGTCGTTGAACCAAGCGGTCATGTCGGCACCCGTGAGTTGGTTGTAACAATCCTCCCCGATATGCTGTCCTACTACTCCGGATTCGGGAAGACGTGCCCAGTCGGCTGTCGAGTCGGTGAAGTGGACGTATACGACATTGCCCACTATCTGTTTGTCTCCGTTCCAGATTATGGGGTGGTAATACATGTACATTATGGAGTCTCGTTCCACTATGCTCATGGAGTCGCAGAGTCCCTGGATGTCGTTGCGGAAGAACCGTACACGGCGGAATGCGTTTGTGACCTTGGTGGAGTCAGGCAGCATATAGGCTGTTATGGTGTCGCCGTGGAGATACAGTGTGTCGGCTTTGGAGTATTCCATGGCGAGGGCATTGCCGGTAACGAATGCGCTGTCCTTCAGTTCGTCGTAGAATCCATAGTCTCCTATCAGTGTGGAGCGGTTGGCTGAGTCGGTCAGAATCATATTGCCGAAAGCTTCGCCAAAACCCTTGTCACGGTTGTAGAAGAGTGTGTCGCCGGTGAGGGTATTTCCCCTGCGGGTGTGGACGAGCGAGCGGTCATAGAGGTCGGCAAGCCCTGAATTGGTGTCGTAGAATCCTGACGAGGAGGTGATTTCACCATCCTTGTTCACAATCAGTGTCGGGCACATGAGCTGGGCTATGTGAGTTCCGGTATTATACGTGAGGGAGTCGGTGTACATTCTCAGCGTGTCGTTGGGTCTGGGACCCATGAGGTCGACGTTGAGGTAGAAGAACGCATCCTTTGTGGAGGGGTAGTAGAAGCCCTGGAGCGAGTTAAGTATGTTCTGCTTGTCGGTGAGCGTGCCTCCGGTCTCGTAGTATCCCACATCCTCGGCAAGGTCATAGAAGAATACGTCGGTGGTGAGTGATACGTCACGGTTTATGAGGCGCACTTTGTTGCCGGGATATGCACGGAGCTCGGCAAGCTCTTCAAGTCCGTCGTAGTAGAGCTCGTCACTGTAGACAAACAGGGTGTCTCCCTGCTCCATCCTGACATTTCGGAAAGCATCGAACGACCCGGTCTCCTCATTAAGCCTTGCGCTGTCGCAGTACATGAACATGTCCTCCTTTCGTATGCGCACGTTGCCTACGAGTATCTGCACTCCCGAATCGATAGCCTGATTGTGTTCCAGCCTGTCGGCGTGAAGGAGAATCACCTTGCCAGGTTCGTGAGGGTTGGCGTTAGGTATGGTAGGGCGTATCACCGGTTTGCGCGGCTGAGGGGCACTCTTGGCTGCGGGTGCTTTCGCCGAGCCGTCCTTGGGCGACTGGGCGAGCATGGCAGGGAGCGATATCACTGCCAGAGCAAGAAGAGCCAATAGCGATGAGCGTTTCAAGTGCAGAGTAGTGGTTTTGGTGGTGTGTGATTCGTGTTGATTGTCAAGGGTCAGTCGAGGCGGGATTTGGTGGTCTTAATCCAGCCCTGGTTCTTGAACTCGCAATTGCGCCATCCGTCCTCGATACGTATGTACGTGTCCTTGATTTTTTTGTCAAGCCACTTGCTCAGGACTTCGGCACGTTTGGCGTTCTCGTACATGCCTTTGATTTGCTGATAGTCGTCCGAGAGGTTCGCGCGGTGTCCGTCTATGCGGTTTGACAGTTTCACGATTGCCACAATGTCCTGGTTGCGCTTGGGGTCCTTCATGATGAAAGCCTTTGACACCTCGCCGGGCTGCAGTGTGCTGACTTCGCGTGCCACCTCCTGGGGGAGCTGTGACATCTCGAACCTTGGGCTGCCGGTCATTTCGTTGACCATTATGCCACGGTTGTTTCGGGTGTCCTTGTCGCTTGACAGTACGGGCACAGCCTCCTCAAATGTGAATTTGCCTTCCAGCATGTCGGCACGCATGGAGTCCACACGGTTCACGGCGTCAATCAAGTCCTTCTCCGCCACCCGGGGACGCAGGAGGATATGGCGTACGTTCACACGGTCGCCTCGTTTCTCTATGAGCTGGATGATGTGGTAGCCGAATTCCGATTCCACAATCTTTGATACTTTCTTGGGGTCGTTGAGGTTGAATGCCACTGCTGCGAATTCAGGCACGAGCTGACCGCGCCCCATGAATCCGAGCTCGCCTCCTCTGCCTGCACTGCCCGGATCCTCCGAGTATAGAATGGCAAGGGTGGAGAAGTCACGTTCGCCACGGTTTACCTGGTCGGCGTAGTCACGCAGACGGGCTTTCACCGCATCGATTTCCTCGCGAGGGATGGCGGGGGCCACTGTGAGTATCTGCACTTCCACCTGCTGTGGCACATATGGTATGCTGTCCTCGGGGAGCTTGTCGAAGTAGCGGCGCACGTCGGCAGGAGTGGATGTTATCCCTTCGGTGAGTTTCTGCTGCACCTGCTGGATGCGTCCGCGGTTGGATATCATCTCGTGGAGTGATTCACGGAGTTCGTGGATGGATTTATGGAACATCTGTTCCACTTTCTCCTTGGAGCCGAGTGAATTGATGTAGTAGTTGATTTGGGATTCCACCTGCTGCATCACCATGTTGTCCGACACTTCCACTGTGTCGATTTCAGCCTGGTGGAGGTAGAGTTTCTCAATGGCGAGCTGCTCGGGGATTACGCAATAGGGGTCGCCGTTGATGGGCACCTTGTCGTAAAGCATGTTCTGGTATGTCTCCTCGATTTCTGATTTCCAGATGGGTTCGTCGCCGACTACCCATGCCACTTCCTCGACAACATTGTCGGTGTCGGCAAAGATGAAGCTGGAGCCCATCAGAATGAGCACACTTGCCAGTATCATTGATTTGATTTTCACGTCGTTGTAAGCGTTAAATGTGATAAAACTGAAAATAACCCCCAAAATTACAAAAAATCTTGGAAAAGATTGAAAATTTTAGAGCTATTAACAAGTATGCCCGATAATCAACTCGTTATCAAGGGAACTGCCTGGGTGGGGAGCCTAAAGGAGAAGGCAGGCATCGCCATAGGAGAGGAAGCGGTAGCGTGAATCGGCGAGGGCGAAATCGTAGAGGTCGCGCCATGCCGGCATGCCGGGTTCTGACGCTCCGGACTGCGAGAGGAATGCCGATACGAGCAGCAGCAGGGTGGATTTGGGCTGATGGAAATTGGTGACCATACCACGCACCATGCGGTAGCGGTAGCCCGGGGCTATCATGAGTTTTGTCGATGCGATAAATGTCTCCTCGCCGGTCATGTCGAGGTGCCTGAGGATTGCCTCCATGGCGGTCTTTACCGGCAGGTCGGGATGGGTTTCTGTAGCGTCAGGCGCATCGGCGGTAACAGGGAGATACGGGTACCACTGGGGGAGGGTGTCGGCTGACAGCCCACAGTAGAGCCTGCATCCGAGGTGGTAAAGACTCTCGAGGGTGCGCACGGAGGTGGTGCCGACAGCTATGATGCGCCGGTCGCTCACGGAAAGCTCTCTGATGAGCGAGCGGGGCACGGCTATGAATTCGCTGTGCATCTCGTGCTCCCCTATGGTGTCGGATTTGACGGGCTGAAAAGTGCCGGCTCCGACATGGAGGGTGAGTTCACGGCGGGGTATGCCGCGGTTGTCGATGGCGTCCAGCACTTCGGGTGTGAAATGCAGCCCTGCGGTAGGTGCCGCCACGGAGCCTTCGATGTGGCTGAATATGGTCTGGTAATCAGTGGTATCGCTCTCCTCGGTCCCTCGGTTAAGGTAGGGAGGGATAGGTATCTCGCCGACCGATGAGATGATGCGGCTGAATGTGACGGAAGGGGCATCCCACGCAAATTCCACTATCGAGGTGTTGCCTGAACGGGCGACACGTGTGGCTGTGAGTGTGAGGTTCACGCCGTCGATGGTCAGTGGCATGGCAAGGGCACCGCTTTTCCAACGCTTGGAGTTGCCTACGAAGCATGTCCAGGAGCAGCGGGAGGTGGATGCGAAGCTGACGGCATAGTCTGCCGGTTCGACCGGTTCGAGGCAGAACACTTCTATGGTGGCGCCGGTCCCGTCATCCCCTTTGCGGAAGCGCAGACGGGCGTTGATGACACGGGTGTTGTTGTAGACGAGCATCGAGTCAGCCGGGAGCAGTCCGGGGAGCTCCTTGAACCTGCGGGTGTTCACTTCGCCGTTCTCGTCCTTGACGAGCAGGAGGCATTCGTCGCGCCGGGCGAGTGGATGTTTGGCTATTCGTTCGTCGGGGAGAGGGTAGTCGAATTCTTCTATCTTTATGTCACGGATATCCATGTGGTCTGGTAAATGGTGGAATGGGATGGTTCGGGATGGCGGTAGGTCAGTCGCCGAGGCTAATAAGGTCGGCAATGGCTTTCTCGGGGTCGGCAGCCCGGAACACGTAGCTTCCGGCTACGAGGATGTCGGCTCCGGCTTCAATGAGAGCCGGCGCGGTGTTCATATCCACACCGCCGTCAATCTCGATGGTGGCTTCGGAGGCGGAGGAGTCTATCATGGCACGCAGCCTTGACACCTTTTCAACGGTATGGCTTATGAATTTCTGCCCTCCGAAACCGGGGTTTACGCTCATGAGCAGTACCATGTCCACCTCCTCGATTATATCCTCAAGGAGCGCCACGGGAGTGGCGGGATTGAGGGTCACAGCCGCGCGCATGCCGGCATCCTTGATGGAGTGGATCACACGGTTGAGATGTGTGCATGCCTCCCAGTGTACGTTCATCATGGCTGCTCCGCAGTCACGTACCTGCCCTACGAAACGTCCGGGGTCCATGACCATCATGTGGACGTCAAGGGGTTTCTCCGCTATGCGGTTGATTGACGAGATGACGGGGAAACCTATGGTGATATTTGGCACGAACATTCCGTCCATCACGTCGATGTGTATGAGGGATGCCTTGCTGCGGTTGACCATTTCCACTGCTTCGGCAAGATGGGCGAAGTCAGCGGCGAGGAGTGAGGGTGCTACTTGTACCATGGCAGGATTGGTTTATGGTTGGTGGGTGCTGGATTTGATTCAGAGTGAGTTGGCGCGGCGTGGCTTGAAGGCGTTCCAAAGGATGACGCAGAGGCATACCACACCGATGGCGAGACCTACGTAGGTGAGATAGTCGTTGTACTCCTCCACCTTGGCAAACAGTTGCTCCTTGGGCACTACCGTGCCGAGCCAGTAGCCGAGTCCGGCGAGGACTATATTCCAGGTCAATGCCCCGAGCCCGGTGAAGATAACGAATTTGCCTACGTTCATACGTGCGAGCCCTGCGGGGATAGAGATGAGCTGGCGCACTGCGGGTATCAGACGCCCGAAGAATGTGGATGCGGCGCCGTGCTTGTCAAAGTATTCCTCGGCATGCCGCACTTTTGCCTCGTCGATGAGGCATGCGTGTCCAAACCGGCTGTTTGCGAATTTATAGACGATAGGTCGTCCTATCCACACGGAGAGATAGTAGTTGATAAGCGCTCCGATTATGGCTCCGAGGGTTGCGAGCGCCACCACCGCTACCACGTTGACATCATCGTTGGTGCATGCGAGGTAGGCTGCCGGGGGCACTATGACTTCCGACGGGAAGGGGATGAACGAACTCTCGATAATCATGAATCCGAGTACGAGCAGATATACGGTGACCGGGTCGGCTACGAGGAATTTCGCCATGATTCCGGCGGGGTCGAATATCGCTAACAGGGGGATTAAATCAATCATTTGGCTGGGTTTTGTCAATTAGTTGAACATGAAGATTATTTGTCTACTACATATAATGATGCAGACGGGACTTCGGTTCACGGTGCAAATTTACGAAGTTTCCGCAAATATTCTCCGCATTTTACTGAGAATAGGGGTGATTTTCTCCGTATCGGGGTGTAAAAGCGGTCAGGGAGCGCCTTCTCGGAGCTCCCTGACCTTTCCTAATTACTTTGTTTTGTAAATTAAATGTCGATTAAGATAATTCGTGCGGTTTAAATGATGTTTTTCAAGCTGTATGGTGAGCTCCCTCAGAGGGGGCGTTTTGTCACGAGCGATTCGACATATTTCCCCTCGCCGTACCATGTGCCCTGTACGCCCGGGTCGTTTACCCAACCTTCAAATCCGGGTCCTGATGATGCCGGATAGGCAAGGTGGATTTTCTTTCCTTCACGTGGCCAGAACCATTCGTGGTCTATACAGAGCATCTGCGGGGCGATACTTCCAATATTCAGGTCGGGTTTGGGAGCTTCAATCCTGGTTATTCCTTTTCCTTCGGGTATATCGGTGATTTGGGTCAGTCCTTTGCCGTCAGTGATTGCCGGTGTGTACGGGGTGTCGTTCTGATTTATTACGAGTACCCAGAAGCCGCCCATGTTGTTGGTGCCGTCGTCGGATGCCGAGTATTTGTCGTGCATGGCGAGGGTGTAGTTCTCGTCGGGGATATGGAATGTGATTGGCTCTCCGGTGGTTGAGGCGTTGGCTCCCACATTGATTGGCGTGAGTGGTGCGTCCTGTGCGTTACTCAGCCATGCGTGGAATTCGCGTCCTATCAGGTAGTTCTGTACAGACGCGTTATAGTCACTCTGTGATGTGGATACCTTGCCGGTATACATCAGATAGATGGGGAGAGTGCCGCCTGATGCGAGCGGGGTGACGGTGACTTCCTTGTAGGGGAGGGATGGGGTTGAGCCTTCGACTCCATCCTCGGCTTCCACATAGTTCTTGGAGACCACATTGACTCCGATTACAAGGTCGTTGAAGTCCCAGTCGCATGTTCCGCCAAGGTCCTCGGCTGCAATGATGTAGTTGTATTTTTCCGGCTCCGGTTTTTCGACATTGCCTTCGGGAATCACATCCGGGTTGGCTCCGGCAAGCATGAAAACGAAATCGTTAAGGTCAAAGTCAGCTCCCGTATCAATAGCACCGTCAGATTTTAAACTGGGCCAATCTTCAAAACCAAGCATAGTCCAGCCATATTTATCACCTGTCCAAGTGGAAGCATGGCTTGCATTTTTGCCTTCGATTATATTTTTTTCTGCATCGAGTTGAGGATATTCGTTTCTTTCGCGGTTTGAGTAAAAATAGCCTTGACTTGTTTTAATGTACGCACCAAATAGGGTACCCGGTGTAATGTGGATTTTTATGCCTTTTGATATGACAACTTCGCAGATGCTCGGCTCAAGAATTGCTGAATTATTATTGCCTTGTGTACCCCCGACACCTTTTAAATCAGATTTGTCTTTGTATGGATAATTCCATGAATAACGAATATCCAATTCACCTTCGCTCCAAAATCTCCATTCGTGAACGAGGAAATCAGTAACACCAATTTCAGATAAAAGCTCATTGCAAGCTTTGGTTAAGATACCGTCAATTTTGTTGGGACAATCGAATGTTTCATATTTGTAGTTTCCGTTACCGGGTTGTAGCTCCACACCTTCAGCTTTTGCATCATTGAAGGCTTTGTCTACTATTGATTTTATCTTTTGACGCAATTCATCGTTAATGGAAACAGTCTCTCCATTGGGATTTTTGTTTGCGGTTTGTCCATTTTTAGTGTTAAAACTGTTGATATTGGGAGAGCGTTTTACCAATATGGTATTATCGTCGGCAGAATCTGTCGCCGTTTTGTCTGCTGTGTAAACATCAACGTGTACAATATCTTTTTTCTCGGAATCATAATAATACACGCCAAAGGTTGGTGTCTGGGATGTGTCCCAATAAAGCGGATAGACAATGAAATCGCCTTCTGATTGGAAAATAAAGTCGCTTGTGACCCCCCTATTTTCCACGTTATATGAACCTTCTGGCATGCGTTTTGAGTAAAGTTTGGTATCGTGGGCAGTGAGGACGAGCCAATCTTTTTCTTCTGTCCTTGAAATAGTAACCACAGGATCGGAGTCACCATAATGTCCGGTGCGAGATGCTCCGGTACGTCCACCGTTGACGGTGGCTCCGAGGGTTGTCGGGACTTCACGGCCGTTGAGGGTGACGATAATGTTGTTGATTCCTTTCGGGATGGTGAAGTTGATGGTTTCGGTGCCTGTTACTTTGCGGTAATCGGCAAAGATGTAGCGTTTGCCTTTGATTTCGGCAAGCACCTCAACGTGTGTGGGTGATGATGTTACTACTGTCACTGTGCCTTGGGAGGCGTTATTCCAGTCATGATTAGGGTCCGCAATGCCGAATTCCTTGATGAATTCGCGCGTGTACAGCTCACTCTTGGGAATTTCAATGTTTTCGGACTGACACGCCGATAGCGCGATGCCCGTAGTCAGGAGTGAACCTGCAATAATTGTACTGAATCGCATTTTTTTAGGTTAAGGTAGTTAGGTAAAAAATTTGTTACTCGCACTAATATCAGATAAGCCCCGCCAATTCTGAAACGAGATGTGGGGATAAGATAGACAAAGATACAAACAAATATTACCCCCCCAATTTTTTAACAATATTTAACTGTATTAACTATCCTGATAATAGTAATACGGTGATATATAGCGAAAAAGAGCCGTCAGACCCAGAGGTGGCTGACGGCTCTTTGTTATGGAATAGGAGAGGGGTGAGGGGAGATGGGTGAGGGGTGTCGGTCTGTGTTCCTCAATCGGGGAGTATGCCGGCGGCTATGAAGAGCTTGCGGTAGGATTCGGCTTTTTTCTCCAGAGCGAGAGGATAGGCACGTGATGTAGACGGCATGCGAGTGATGTGTAGCGCGCGTCCGTCGGGAGTGACAGGGCTCTGGTTGGAGCCTGTGAATTCCTGCTCCCAGCGAGTATCGACAAACTCGCCTATGCCCGGGAGGGGAGTGGATGTAAGTCCGGCTATGACCCCTGCCGCCTTCTCGCCGGTCGTGGCTATGTAGTGGCAGTCGGGCATCAGTATTAGCAGCGAGCCGAGGTCGACCGGTTTGACAATTTCCAGGAATTTGTCGGCTGCGTTGTCCTTGAGGCGATGTACCACGGCACCTGTGTCGTGCAGGGCTATCCCGTTTGCCACAAGAAAAGCCTCGATGTCTGCCTGCCGGAACGCACCGGTGTCAGCGTCACGGAAATGGTCTTTGTCGCCGAAGAATATCAGTCCCATGATGCGCCAGAAATCGTTGGTCTTGTTGGGGTAGTAGAATTCCATGGACCAGCGCAGTGGCTTTGGCGGAAATGTCCCCATGATTAACACCTTTGCGCCTTGAGGCGTGAAAGGGGGGAAGGGATGGCGTTCGAGAGTTTTCATATATCAGTAACAAATTAATTGGCGAATCAGATGCTCTGACTCGCCAATTATTGAAAAATAAGATTGTGCGGTTTGGTGGATTATTCCTTCACGCGTTCCATGTAGGAACCGTCGCGGGTGTCGATACGCACCTTGTCGCCGATGTTGCAGAAGAGGGGCACACGTACCTCGGCTCCGGTCTCGACAGTGGCGGGCTTGAGAGTGTTGGTAGCGGTGTCGCCCTTTATGCCGGGTTCGGTGTAGGTGATTTCGAGCACAACGCTGGTGGGCATCTCGCAAGTGAGGATGGTCTCTGATTCGGCGTGAACCATAGCTTCGCAGATGTCACCTTCCTTGAGGAACTGTACGCCGTCGATGCTCTCGCCGGGGAGCGCTACCTGCTCGAAAGTCTCGGTGTGCATGAAGTTGTAGCCCATGTCGTCCTTGTAAAGGTACTGGTAGGGGCGACGCTCAATGCGGACTTCGTTGACCTTTACACCTGAGTTCCAGGTCTTGTCGAGGACGCGTCCGGTTTTTACATTCTTAAGTTTAGTGCGCACGAAAGCCGGGCCTTTGCCGGGCTTCACGTGTAGGAATTCTACGATAAAGAAGTAGTTGCCGTCGATGTCGAGGCACATACCGTTTTTAAAGTCTGCAGTTGTTGCCATGTATATGATTGATTTATTTGTCAGAAAATACTTTTTCGGTTAATTGCAGCATCCGCCTTCGCAACCGTCGCCGCAAGAGTTATCGGAGCAACCACCACCGCAGCCACCGCATCCGCAAGTGGGATGTAGTTCTTCGGGTGTTGCGTCACGGACTGTTTCCACTTTGCCACGGAACCGGAGGTCCTTGCCTACGAGCGGGTGGTTGAAGTCCATTTTGACAGTCTTGTCGCCGACTTCGAGCACCTTGCCGGTGATACGGAAGCCGTCGGCTGTCTGCATGGGTATGTAGGCGCCTTTCTTCACAGTCTCGGCGTCAAACTTGCCGTCGATTGTGAATATCTCCTTGTCGAGGTCGGCTACGTCGTCGGGATTGTAGGGGAAACCCTCGCTTGCGGGGACAAGCACATCGAATGCGCTGCCGGGCTCCAGACCTTCGAGCGCACGCTCGAGGGGGATAATCAGACCGGGTGTCACTCCGAATATGAAGCGCTCGGGTTCTGTGGGCTCTACGGTGTGTACTGCTGTCTCAGTGCCGTCGGGCGCTACCTCAAAGAGGTCGTAGGTGATTTCGACATATTTGCCGGGAAGAATCTTTTCCATAAATAATTTATGTGTTAGAGTTAAGTAAAGGGGTGTCGCTGTCAGTTTAAGCCTCACCCTCGGTAACTCCGGCAAGTTCGGGGTCAATCATGATGCGACCGCAGTACTCGCACACGATGATTTTCTTGTGCATCTTGATTTCCATCTGCTTCTGCGGCGGGATGCGGTTGAAGCAGCCGCCACAGGCGTTGCGCTGGATGTAGACTACGCCGAGACCGTTGCGGGCATTCTTGCGGATGCGCTTGAATGCGGTGAGGGTACGGGTGTCAATCTTCGGCTCGATTTCCTTAGCCTGAAGGCGGAGGCGCTCCTCGTCCTTCTTGGTTTCGGATACGATTTCCTCAAGCTGCTGACGCTTTTCAGCGAGGCTGTGGTTGCGGTCGGTGAGAGTAAGCTCGGCATTTTCAATGTCGGCGGTCTTAGTCTCGATTTCACGGGCGTACTGGTTGATACGCTTTTCCGAGAGCTGGATTTCGAGGGTCTGGAATTCTATTTCCTTTGATAACAAATCAAACTCACGATTGTTGCGCACGTTGTCAAGCTGCTGCTTGTATGTGGCAATCTGATTCTGAGCGGCTTCAATCTTGTTTTTCTCCTGAGTCGATTTGATTCGGAGGTCGTCGATTTCAGCGCGGAATTTGTCAATACGTGTGTGGAGACCTTCGATGTTATCTTCCAAATCGCGTACTTCTCCGGGGAGCTCGCCGCGTACGGTTTTGATGCGGTCGATTTCCGATAGGATGGTCTGGAGCTCATAGAGAGCACGCAGTCTTTGCTCTACTGAGAGAGCCTGGTCGTTTTTGGTTTGCTCTGTCGCCATATATATTATTCGATGTTTTTTGTTCTGCTAAACGTAGTTCACCGGGTTGTGCTCAGTCCGGGACGTATGGACTGCAAAGTTAGGAAATTTTTCCGAGATAACGGTCGAAAAAATTGATTTAGTGCATTTTTCGCTCTCGAAATGCCCTGTGTCAATGATAAGAATCCGCTTGCCGAAGTCGACGAAGTCATGGTAGCGGGTGTCGGATGTGATGTAGGCATCGGCTCCCGCCGCTATCGCCGCAGGGATGAATTCGCCACCCGAACCGCTGCATAGCGCAAGCTTGCGTACCGGAGTAGCAGGGGCAGGGCCCTCTGAGCATCTTACCACCGGGGAGCCGTATACTTCCTTGACCTTGGCTATGACCTCAGCGTGTGAGAGCGGGGAGGGGAACGAGCCTACTATGCCGAGTCCGGTCGGGGGTGCGGACGGAGAGGCTGGCTGCGGGCTGAGGACGGTGACATCTTTCAGTCCCAGCATGTCGCCAAGATAGTGTGACACTCCCTGAGGAGCGCTGTCGAGTGCGGTGTGGGATGAGTAGATGCTGATATCCGCCCGGAGAGCCCTGATTACGGCGGTCTCCACCTGGGTCGCTCCGGTGATGTGGCGTAGCCCCTTGAATATGAGCGGATGGTGTGACACGATGAGGTTGCAGCCTGAGGCTATAGTCTCGTCGACCACTCCTGGGGTCACGTCAAGACACAGCAAAGCGCCGGAGCACTCAGTGTCCGGGCTTACCGGGAGCAATTGCCACCCCGTGTTGTCCCAGGATTCCTGTAGACCGGGATGGGCAAATGCTTCTATGGCGGAGATGATATCTCCTAATGACGGATTGCTTATTATCATTTTTCCTTTAGGTCGAGGCGAATCTGGAGCTCGTCGAGCTGTGAGTCGTCGATGGCTGACGGAGCGTCAATCATCATGTCGCGTCCCGAATTGTTCTTCGGGAAGGCGATGACGTCACGGATGGAGTCGAGGCCTGCCAGAATCGAAACGAAGCGATCAAATCCGAACGCAAGACCTCCGTGAGGGGGTGCGCCGTACTTGAAGGCGTTCATGAGGAAGCCGAACTTGTACTGGGCGTCCTCCTCGGTCAGTCCGAGCAGACGGAACATCTTGTCCTGAAGTCCTGCCTCGTGTATACGGATTGAGCCGCCGCCGAGTTCGTTGCCGTTGACCACCATGTCGTAAGCGGTGGCGCGGACATTTCCTGTGTCGGAGTCGAGTTTGTCGATGTCGTCGGGGTTAGGAGCGGTGAACGGGTGGTGCATAGCGTAGTAACGCTGAGTCTCGTCGTCCCATTCAAACAGCGGGAAGTCGATGACCCATAGGCATGAGAATTTCTGCGGGTCACGCAGACCGAGACGGGAGCCCATCTCAAGGCGCAGCTCGCAAAGCTGCTTGCGGGTCTTCATGGTGGGACCTGCGAGTATAAGCATCAGGTCGCCGGGCTTCGCACCGCCGCGTTCAGCCCATTTGCGCAAATCGTCCTCGGAGTAGAATTTGGATACTGACGACTTGATGGAGCCGTCGGTCTCAACCTTTGCCCACATCAGACCCTTTGCTCCAATCTGCGGACGCTTCACGAAATCGGTGAGCTGGTCGAGCTGCTTGCGGGTGTAGCCTGCGCAGCCGGGCGCCACAATCATGCCTACATACTCGGCATCGTCAAGCACGGCGAAGTTGCGACCTTCGGTCAAATCCTTGATTTCCACAAACTCCATGCCGAAGCGGGTGTCAGGCTTGTCGGAACCGTAGAGGCGCATGGCGTCGTGCCATGTCATGCGTGGGAACGGCTCGGTGAAGTCGATGTCCTTGACATACTTGAATATATGCTTTACAAGTCCCTCGAACATGTTGAGTACGTCCTCCTGGTTTACAAATGACATTTCGCAGTCAATCTGTGTGAACTCAGGCTGGCGGTCGGCTCGCAAATCCTCGTCACGGAAGCATTTCACTATCTGGAAATAACGGTCGAAACCGCTCACCATGAGGAGCTGCTTGAATGTCTGGGGTGACTGGGGAAGAGCGTAAAATTCGCCGGGATTCATGCGCGAAGGCACCACGAAGTCACGTGCGCCCTCGGGAGTAGACTTGATGAGCACGGGGGTCTCCACCTCAAGGAAGCCCTTGGAGTCGAGGTAGCGGCGTATCTCGAACGCCATGCGGTGGCGCAGCTCAAGGTTGGCACGCACACAGTTGCGGCGCAGGTCGAGATAGCGGTATTTCATCCGGAGGTCATCGCCGCCGTCAGTGTCATCTTCGATGGTGAACGGAGGCACCTCGCTGCGGTTTAGCACATTGAGACCGGAGGCAATGATTTCAATGTCGCCGGTGGGGATGTTGGGGTTCTTGCTGGTGCGTTCAGCCACTTTGCCGCTGATTTGCACCACGAATTCACGTCCGAGGTGGTTGGCGGCCTCGCAGAGAGAGGCATCGGTGTCATTGTTGAACACCACCTGAGTCAGACCGTAACGGTCACGGACGTCAACGAAAGTCATGCCTCCCATTTTACGGGCGCGCTGCACCCAGCCGGCGATGGTGACATCTTTTCCGGCATCGCTGATGCGGAGTTCACCGCAAGTGTTTGTCCTATACATAAAGACTGATATAGACTGGTTAATTTATGAATCGGAACTTGCCCGGAAAGCGCTTTATGGCACCTGATGCCGCATTTGCCGGGCTCCTCCAAGGTGCAAAATTACAAAGAAATATAAATAAACTCAAAAAAAAGTGCGTATATGTGGAGGAATTTTGTTACTTTCGCTTGTTGAAAAGAAAGACGGGGGATGTTATACCCGGACGCAGACTATTTATGGAACGAATCAAAGTTAAAATCATCAATGAATCAGGGCATGAATTGCCCGCTTACGAGACCTTTTCGGCGGCAGGAATGGATGTGCGCGCCAAACTGAGCGAACCTCTGACCCTCCAGCCCCTTCAGCGGGCGTTGATACCTACCGGGCTACGCATACAGCTGCCGGTGGGGTATGAATGTCAGGTGCGCCCGCGTTCCGGTCTTGCCCTCAAGCATGGCATCACGCTGGTCAACACCCCCGGAACTATCGACGCCGATTACCGCGGCGAGATAGGAATTATAGTCATCAACCTTTCCAACGAGCCCTACACCATCACCGATGGTGAGCGCATAGCCCAATTCGTGGTAAAGCAGTATACCCATGTGACATGGGAGCCTGTCAAAAGAATCGACGAGACCGAGCGGGGTGAAGGCGCATTCGGGCACACCGGAGTCAACTGAAACTGGATTTATGAAGAAACTCCCCTTACTCATTCTTGCGTTGCTGGCATCAGGCGTGCTGGCTGCGATGTCGAAGTCGCAGTCCGGACCGACCGCCGAGGATGTCCGCAAAGCTGATTACATTTATCTCGAGGCGCTGCGTGCAAAATCGCAGGGCAACGGTGACGCTGCATTCGACTTGCTGACTCGCGCCCATGAACTGAATCCTTCCGACTATGAGATTGGCGAGGAGTTGGCTAACTATATCTTGAGCGTCTCGCAGGGTGACTCGGCGGTTGTGGCAAAGGCGCTGGGGCTGATGCGTGATTACTATGACAGTGCGCCGGACGACTATTATGCCGGTGTCAAGTATGCACTGCTCAATGAACAGCTTGCCGACCGCGACGAGGCTCTCAGAGTGTGGGGGAACCTACACGGATACTATCCTAACCGTGACGAAATCACATTCCGCTATGCCCAGGTGC
Source organism: uncultured Duncaniella sp. (assembly GCA_958352885.1). Classification (GTDB taxonomy): domain Bacteria; phylum Bacteroidota; class Bacteroidia; order Bacteroidales; family Muribaculaceae; genus Duncaniella. Next base: position 51,094 of record CATWQI010000009.1, on the reverse strand, counting down.
TCGGACAGGGAGGCGATGATGCGGAACGCAGTCATGCCATAGCCATCTATGACTCCCTTGAGCAGATGACTGGCAAAAGCATAGAATTGTCGACAAAAAAGATACAGTTGTACTACACCCGGAATGACACCGCATCGATAATCGGCGAGGTGGACGCTCTGCGCACTTCGGCACCGAGCGATGTGAATTTCCTCGTGTTCTCGGGTGACATATATTCGATGTTCAAGTACAACGACAAGGCGAAGGAATTCTATGACCAGGCATGCGTCATAGACCCTTCGAGCGGACTCGCTTATTATTCCCGCGCCCAGTTCTACAATTCGCTGGGTGATTCAGCGGCGTTTGACCGGGAGGTGTTCCAGGCGCTCAAGCAGGACAACCTCGATGTGGATACAAAGCTGATGATACTCCGCAGCTATATACAGGAGATGTACAACGACAGTGTGCAGCAGCCACGTATACGTCAGCTCTTCGATGTGCTCATTGAGCAGCATCCCCACGAGCGTGATTTGCATGACATGTATGCCCGTTATCTCATCATAGCCAAGGATTACAAGGAGGCAGCCGCGCAGGAGCAGCTTTCGCTTGACCTTGACCCCGCCGACGAGGAGGGATGGGAGATGCTGACGTCGCTCTATCTCCAGAACGAGGATTTGGGCAGGGCAGAGGAGGCGGCAGTGCGTTCGCTGAGATATTATCCTGAAAACGCACGCCAGTACCTGGTGCTCGGCTCCATATATTCGCAGAACGGCGAGCGGGACAAGGCTGTAGCCGAGTATGACAAGGCTCTGGGTATAACCGACCCGTCGGACGTGGAGATGCTATCGAATATCTACGGTGCTATAGGTGACAATTTCTATGCCGGAGAGCAGCCCGATTCGGCATTTGTTTACTACAAGAAAGCGATAGCCTATAATCCGGCTAACTATCTGGCACTCAATAATAGCGCATACTATCTCGCTTGCGAGGGGCGTGACCTTGACGAGGCTCTGAGAATGATTGAGACTGTGATGGCTGCCGAGCCTGACAATCCTACGTCGATGGATACCTACGCCTGGGTGCTCTTCAAGCGGAAGGATTATGCCAAGGCCCGTGAGGTTATTGACCGTACCATGGAGTTGAGCGAGGAGGAGTCGGCTGACATTCTCGAGCATGCCGGCGATATCTATTTCATGGACGGAGAGCCTGACGAAGCCGTGGAGTTCTGGAAAAAAGCATTGGTGCTTGCTCCCGACAATGAGTTGCTGGGACGCAAGGTTAAGCATAAAACATACTTTTTCAAATGAAATTGAAATACCTTTTCATCATTGCCGTGTCGGTGTTGGCGCTTGCCTCGTGCGGAAGCGGAAGGAAGGCTGCCACGCAAGTAACCGGCTACGAGAATCTTGATGCCAATACGGAGTTGTCACGGAAACAGCTGAATGAACTATTCAGCTCGCTGCAAAGCAGCTACGGAGCATGGAATGATGTGAAAATTCCGGTCAAGCTGCGGTTGAGAAGCCCTAAGCAATTCAGTGTCAGTGGTACCATGACTATGGTTGCCGGCAAATCGATAGGGCTTTCGTTTAAGGTGTTCGGGATGGAAGTGGCGCAGATTTCCGTGACTTCCGACTCGATATATGCGTTGTATAAGATGGACAAGGTATATTTTGCGGAGGATATAGCCGGATTCATGGGCGATTTTCCCGCCACCGTGGGTAATCTGCAGGATTTGCTGCTCGGACGGGCGTTCATGCTTGGCGACGGAGCTATGCGCAGTTCCGGATGCCTGCTTGCCGGAAACGGAGCGTCATGGACCATCACCCCGCAGGATGCCCCGGCAGGGATGAGCTATGAGTTTGAGGTATCACTCCCGCTTAACCGTGTCAGCTCAATGAGTGTGAACATACCGTCACGCTCTCCCATAGTGGCATCGTATGCTGATACTGAGATGACAGCCGTAGGAGTGGCGGCAGCCGAGACTACAATCAGGGCGAAGACCTCGAAAGCGGAACTTGAGGCATCGATAGAGCTTAATCTCAACCGTGCAGAGTGGAATACCGGAAGTATCAAGCCCTGGACGGCTCCCAAAGGTTACCGCAGGATTACCAAAGCGGAGGTGGCAAAGATGATAAAAGCAATGGGCAAAATCTGAGTAGAATAACAATATAGTTAAGGTAGATATATGCAGAGAGGTTCACTTATTTCCTGGCTTGGAAGATGTGCTGTCGTGATGGTGGCTCTCCTTGTCGTGGCTTTGCCTGTGGATGCGCAACGCCGGAAACGAACTGCCTCCAAGGCTCCTGCCAAGACTACCCGAAATGTGGAGGCTGTCAGGAAGGATAAGAATGTGACCCAACAACGCATATCGGAAACTGCTACCAAGCTCAAGACAAACGAGAAGGAGCTGAACCGCCAGCTGAACAAACTGAATTCGCTAAATGCTGACATAGAAAGCAATAAGGCTGCAGTGCATAGCCTGCGCGCCACTGTAGACTCGCTGGGCTCTCAGATAAATGTGACCGCCGACTCTATAACCGTGCTGGAGAAGGAGCTTGTGGATATGCGCCGCGCTTATGTGGATGCGTTGAAGAAGATGCAGCCTTACTCCGGTGCTATGAGCACATATTCGTTCATCTTCTCGTCCGACAACTTCAAGGAGGCATACCGTCGCATCAGGTATCTGCGACAGTTCTCGGCGTGGCGCGAACGGAAAACCGCCAACATAGAGTCAGCCATCGAGCGGGTGGCTGAACGCCGCAATCATCTCACCTCGCTGCGCCATAGTCAGGATGTGGCGTACCGCAAGGCGGAGGAGGCTCAGAAGCTGCTTGCGCGGCAGCAGAGCGAGTCAAAGCAGATGGTGACATCGCTCCGGAAGGAGGATGCCACGTTGCGTAAGTCGCTTGCGGAATACAAACGTAAGGCTGCCGCCCTTGACAAGGAGCTCGACCGTATGATAGCTGCCGAGCAGGAACGTATAGCCAGAGAGGAAGCGGCAAAGAAGAAGAGCGCTAAAGCGCAAGGAGGTAAGAAAGGTTCTGCATCGGATGTTGGTAATGACCGTTCAGCCAAGGATGTGGCTTCGGCAAATGCTAAGGTCCAGACAGCAGCCGAGACAGCGGCGGCGGACCTGACAGGTTCGTTTGCGTCCAACAAGGGGCGTCTTCTATTCCCTGTTTCAGGCAAGTATAAGATAGTGCGCCGGTTCGGCAGGCAGCCGCATCCCACACTTCCGCATGTGGAGACTGATAACTCCGGTATAGATATAGAAGTGTCGAAAGGTGCGCAGGCAAGAGCCGTGTTTGCAGGCAAGGTTTCGGCAATATTCAAGCAGGACGGATTCAATACCATCGTGATGATACGTCACGGTAAATATATAACCATTTACGCCGGACTGGCAAGCGTGAATGTGCGCCAGGGCGAAAGTGTGAAGGCGGGACAGTCGCTCGGTTCCATCTTCTCCGACGCCGAGGACTCGAACAGGACTATACTGCATTTCGAGATACGACAGGAACGCCAGAAACTTAACCCTACCCAGTGGGTAAGGTAAAAAATTTTATTAAAGATGAATACATTTGAAGATTTAGGTGTGGCGGAGCCGCTGCGCAAAGCAGTTGAGGATTTAGGCTTTGAACATCCTATGCCCATACAGGAGAGAGTGATACCGCGCTTGCTCGGTGATGCCAACGATATTGTAGCGCTTGCGCAGACCGGAACCGGCAAGACTGCCGCATTCGGACTCCCCGTGCTCCAGAGAGTTGACCCTGCGGAGAAGTACCCGCAGGCATTGATACTTGCTCCAACCAGAGAACTTTGTCTCCAGATAGGGAGCGATCTGGCTGACTTCTCGAAGTATATACCCGGTGTCAAGGTGCTCCCGGTCTACGGTGGCTCGAGCATTGAAAGCCAGATACGGTCGTTGCGCCACGGCGTGCAGGTGATTGTAGCCACTCCGGGAAGACTGATTGACCTCATAAAGCGAGGTGTGGTGAAACTCGAGGATGTCAAGACAGTGGTGCTCGACGAGGCGGACGAGATGCTTAACATGGGCTTCCTGGACTCAATCGAGGAGATACTTTCCTATGTGCCTGAGGACCGGAAGATACTTCTCTTCTCTGCTACTATGCCTGCTGACATATTGAAGATTGCCAAACGGTACATGCGGGACTATGAAGAGATAGTGGTAGGAACCCGCAATGAGGGCGCAGAGAATGTGCGCCATATATATTATATGGTAAATGCGAGAGACAAGTATCTTGCCCTTAAGCGTATTGCGGACAATTCTCCCAATATCTACGCTATAATATTCTGCCGCACACGACGTGACACCCAGGAGGTGGCTGACAATCTCATCCGTGACGGTTACAATGCCGAGGCGCTCCATGGCGACCTCTCGCAGCAGCAGCGTGACATAGTGATGAAGAAGTTCCGCGACCGTGTGGTGTCGCTCCTTGTGGCGACCGATGTGGCGGCGCGAGGACTTGACGTGGATGACCTCACGCATGTGATAAACTACGGATTGCCGGATGACACAGCCGTCTATACCCACCGTTCGGGCCGTACCGGACGAGCCGGCAAGTCGGGGGTGTCAATAGCCATAATCCACTCGCGCGAGAAGGGACGCCTGCGTGAAATCGAGCGTATTATAGGCAAGAAATTCGAGCACAAGGATGTTCCTACCCCTGAGCATATTATCGAAAAGCAGCTTTACAACCTTGCCGACCGCATAGAGCGTGTCAAGGTCAATGAGGATGAGATAGCCCGTTACCTTCCGGGAATATCACGTAAACTTGAATGGCTCTCGGAGGAGGATTTGCTCAAGCGTGTCATATCGCTCGAATTCAACCGTCTGATTGACTATTATAAAGATGCGCCGAAGATTGATTTCATAGATGTCAAGCCTGACAAGAGTGACCGCAAGGGGAAGAAGGGCGACAAGTATCCCGAACGTCCTGCCGACGACAGGGAGAAGGATAGGCGCACTGCGGAGCGCGGCATGGAACGCATATATATTAATGTGGGAAAACGTGACGGCTTCTTTGCAGGCAATCTGATTGACATGCTCAACAAGCTTGTGCAGGGGAAGCGTGTCGATGTGGGCAGGATTGACCTTATGCCCGGATATTCGCTGTTTGATGTGAAGAAAGCGGACGCCCGCAAGGTGGTCGGCGCTCTCACAGGAGCTGATTTCTACGGCAAGCGCATACATAGCGAGATAGCGGATGCCGAGCGTGATTACTCACGCATAGCCGACAAGCACAAAGTGAAATCCAAGAGCCGCGGGCGTAAATAGCGGACCGCTCAGGATTTACTTCCCGGGATTCAGATAGTCAAAATAGAAGACAGAGCCGTGTGGCATATGTTTCATAAAAACGGAAAAATAATATGAAAAGAATAGCATTGTTAGCCATCGCAGTCATGGCAATGATAACCGCTTACGCACAGGAGAATACCGATGTGGCAGCGGCGTTCGCATCAGCGCCCCGCACGGTGTTCCCCCTGCTTGACACCAACACCCGTCTTGACATGATAGACTACTTCAGGAGCGGGATGTCGACCCCTTCGCAGAACGCACTTGAGGGAAAATCGCAGATAACCGAGCTTGAGCCGGGTTATCTCAGCGTGAAAATGACTGACTCGTCCACTGCTCAGCTTGTGCTGCTTGATGACGGCAAGCAGGGTGTGGTGGCTATTATCAATACTGTCGCGACTCCCGGTCTTGACTCATCCATGAAATTTTATCTCTACGACAAGGCGAATGCCAAATGGGGAGCTCCTGCGACGAAGGTGTATTTTACCCGTCCGGGATGGAAAGAGTGGATGACTCCGGAGGGAAAGTCCCGTCAGGACGAGGTGGAGGCACAGGTGCCGTTTTTATTGGTTTCATATAAGTACAATCCATCGACAAAGGAGCTTGTGCTGACAAACAATCTGTCAAAATTCCTTGACAAGGATATCTACGATTCAATATCATCCTATCTGCTCCCGCAGCTCGTCTACACGTGGGATGGCGGTAAGTTTGGGTTGAAGAGATAGCCGAAAAGGCTGTAAAAAGTAGTTCAGACTGAAAAAATCGGGTAATATTTTGAAATCTAAAAGATTTTGTCTACCTTTGCACAGTTTTTTCAACCAATATTGTAGTGGGAAAATTTTCAGAATTCCGCCTTCCATTGAAAAACATTCCCGAAGGCACTCAGGAATTTGAGTATCATTTGGGAAAACAGTTTTTCGTCAATATGGAAAGCGCCGACATACACGACGCAGACCTCTCGGTCAAGTTGACGGTGACGCACAAGCATGATATTTATAATCTTGCGTTTAACGTTGCCGGTACTGTGACGTTGATATGTGACCGTTGTCTGGATGATTTGATCCAGCCGATAGAGGCTACATACGACATTGCGGTCAAATTTGGTGAAGACTATTCCGAGACTGACGAGCTTCTCGTCATACCGGAAAGTGAGAATTATCTCAATGTGTCATATATGATTTATGACACAGCGTCACTTGCCATCCCCGTCAAGCATGTGCATCCGTTGGGAAAATGCAACCGGGCAATGAGCGCCCTTCTCCGCAAGCACCGCGCCACCAAAATGGACGACGAGGACGCAGAACTTACCGACCAGCTCATGCAGGAGATGGAGACTATGGACTCGGCTCCCGATGCGGCTGACGAACAAATCACCGACCCTCGCTGGGATGAGCTGAAGAAGCTATCCTCAAAGGGCGAGGCAAATGTCAGCGAGGATTGAGAATTCCCCCCACTTTAACAGATAGAAAATTATTACATTTCTCACGATAATAAAATAATACAATAAAGTCATGGCACATCCTAAACGAAAACAATCAAAGACTCGTACAGCTAAGCGTCGTACTCACGATAAGGCTGTTGTTCCTACTCTGGCACTCTGCCCCAACTGTGGTTCATGGCACCTCTATCACACAGTGTGTGGTGAATGTGGCTACTACCGCGGACGCATAGCAATCGAAAAAACAGCAGCAGTCTAAACAGACTGATGACAAACGAAAATCTCGCGCAGCTCTGACCGGGTCTGCGTGTGATTTTTATGTGCCCGGTCAGTTTTAAAAGTAGTTTTAGTTATGCTTAATGCACGCATTACGGGACTTGCCTCCTATGCTCCCGATGATATTCTGGATAACGAAATGTTGTCCAAAATGGTGGACACCAACGACGAGTGGATAACCACACGTGTCGGCATCAAGGAACGTCGCATCCTCCGCGACCCCTCGAAAGGTTCATCATTTCTTGGCATCAAGGCTGTAGAGCGTCTGTTGGAATCAACCGGCACCAAGCCTGAGGAAGTGGATTTGCTTATCTGCGCCACCTCCAATCCCGACTATCGTTTTCCCTCCACAGGTTCAATCATAGCCCACAATCTTGGTCTGACAAATGCCTATTCTTACGATATACAGGCTGCATGCGCAGGTTTCCTCGTCGCACTTGAGGACGGTGCCGCTTATGTGAAGTCAGGTCTCCGCAAGAAGGTTGTAGTTGTCGCTGCCGAGAAAATGTCGTCAATGACCAATTATACCGATCGAGCTACCTGCCCCCTTTTCGGTGACGGTGCCGGCGCTATGCTTCTTGAACCAACCGAGGAGAATGTAGGTATTATCGACGGTGTGTTCCATATTGACGGCGAGGGTCTCGAACATCTCTGGATGCCTGCCGGCGGTTCCGCTCTGCCCGCATCACACGAGACTATCGATGCGCAGCAGCACTATGTGATTCAGGACGGACGTAACGTGTACAAAAATGCTGTTACCGATATGCTTGAATCTTCACTCGAGGTGATGAAGCGCAACAATCTTACCATCGACAGTGTGGATTGGTTCATTCCCCATCAGGCAAACCTCCGCATCATAGAGGCTGTAGGTTCTCGTCTCGGTATCGCCAGCGAGAAGGTGCTTGTCAACATCGAGAAGTACGGTAACACATCCGCTGCGTCAATTCCCTTGTGTCTTGATGAATATAAGGATCGCCTTAAGAAGGGTGACCGTGTAATCCTTACCGCTTTCGGAGCGGGATTCACCTGGGGTGCACTCTATATCATCTGGGATCTCTGATAACTGTGACGCTATCCCCTCAGGAGGAGTGTTACAGAAAAAATCATAAAATAGCATCTTTTTAGGTGCTATTTTTGTTTTAATGGCATACGAATTAATTAATTGTAATCATCAATGGAACATAAAGCAGGATTTGTCAATATAGTAGGCAACCCGAATGTGGGTAAGTCGACCCTTATGAATGACCTTGTGGGTGAACGAATCAGTATCATAACATCGAAGGCGCAGACCACACGTCATCGTATAATGGGCATTGTGAACACTCCCGAGTACCAGATAGTGTTCTCTGACACTCCCGGAGTCCTTACTCCTAAGTATAAGCTTCAGGAGAGCATGCTGAATTTCAGCGAGGGGGCTCTCGTGGATGCCGATGTGCTCATATATGTTACCGATGTGGTGGAGGATGCGTCGAAAAATGCTGATTTCCTCGCAAAGGTTGCCAAGGAGAAGATTCCGGTGCTGCTTGTAATCAATAAGATTGATATGGTAAAGGAGCAGTCGCAGCTGGAAGAATTGACGGACAAGTGGCGCGGCATACTTCCTAACGCCGAGATATTTCCTATCTCAGCCAAGGAGAGGTTCAATGTTGACAACCTGCTTGCCAGAATAGTGGAGCTGCTCCCCGTCTCTGCCCCTTATTTCGGCAAGGACGCTCTTACAGACAAGCCGGCACGTTTCTTTGTGACCGAGATAATCCGTGAAAAGATATTGCTTCTGTACGATAAGGAGATACCTTACTCGGTGGAAGTAATAGTGGAGAAGTTTGAGGAGAAGGAGAATGCCATACATATCATGGCTGTGATTTATGTGGAGCGTGACAGTCAGAAGGGTATTATCATCGGGCATGCCGGAAGTAAAATCAAAAAGGTCGGTACTGATGCCCGCAAGGATATCGAGAAATTCTTCGGCAAGAGCGTATTCCTTGAACTGTTTGTAAAGGTCGAGCCAAACTGGCGTAACCGTGAAAACAAGCTTCGCTCGTTCGGCTATCTCGAATAATGGCTGACGCTCATTGACGAGCGTGCCGACTTTCCGGTACAGTCCTATAAAGCTAATGACTCCCCGCATCCATCCGCTGTGACTGATGCGGGGAGTCATTTTATAGAGTACCGGTTGTTGTGGCATATTTGACTTGCAGGAGAATCGGAAATGGCGTAACTTTGCCATTGATTAATATGTTGACCTTAAATCGGCATCATAAAGCCGTGTGTTACTATGATAAAAGAAGAGAGAAGGGGAAAGATTATCTCCCTTATAAAACGCGAAGTCGTGCCTGCCATCGGGTGTACAGAACCTGTTGCCGTGGCGCTGTGCGTGGCGAAAGCTACCGAATTACTCGGAAGTGAGCCGGAGAGGATAGAGGCTCGTCTCAGCAGCAATATCCTCAAGAACGCTATGGGTGTAGGTATCCCGGGTACAGGTATGATTGGGCTTCCCATCGCCATGGCTCTCGGTGCGCTGATTGGGAAACCGGAGTATTCCCTGGAGGTGCTGCGTGATGTGTGTCCCGAGGCGGTGGAGCGTGGGAAAAAGTATATCTCGGAGGGCAGGATAAAAATAGACCTTGATGCTGACGCACCCTCAAAGTTGCATATCGATGTTACAGTGACAGCCGGAGATGATACTGCCAGAGCTGTGATTTCATGTGAGCATACCCATTTTGTCAGACTTGAAAAGAACGGAGAGGTGCTTCACAGTGAGGAAGCTGTCGGCGACTCTGTTGAGGCGATTGATGACGTAGCTCTCGATATGGCAACCATATTCGAATTTGCGACGGAGACTCCGGTGGAGGAACTGGATTTTATAATGGAGGCAAAGGAGCTTAACAAGGCTGCCTCGGAAACTGCGCTGAAAGGTGACTATGGCCATTCGCTGGGTGCCACGATACGCCGGTATGGAATGAAGTACTATGGCGATACACCGGTCGAACACATGATATCCTACACATCCGCTGCCTGTGACGCCCGTATGGGTGGAGCTCCTATAGCTGTAATGTCCAATTCCGGAAGCGGCAATCAGGGTATCACCGCCACTATGCCTGTGGTAAGTTTTGCGGAGGATATGAATGCCACAGAGGAGCAGACTATACGCGCTCTTATACTGAGCCATCTTACAAGCATATATATCAAGCAGAGTCTCGGCAGGCTGTCTGCCCTTTGCGGATGTGTCGTTGCATCGACCGGTGCGTCCGGTGCGATTGTCTATCTGATGGGAGGGGGCTTTGACGAGGTATGCGCGGCTATAAAGAATATGATAGCCAATCTGACCGGAATGATTTGCGATGGAGCCAAGCCTTCGTGTGCGCTCAAGATATCGTCGGGTGTGACCACAGCCATGATGTCTGCCATGCTTGCCATGAACGGCAAGTGTGTGACTTCAGCCGAAGGGATAGTGAGCGAGGATGTGGACGCTACCATCCATAACCTGACATCAATCGGCAGAGAGGCGATGACGGAGACTGACCGCCTTGTGCTGAAAATAATGACTACGAAGTAATAGCCGGCATCTGCTTTTCAACCGGTATAGAAATAGCGAGAGGATTGGAATGCGTTGTGGACGCTTTCCAATCCTCTTGTTTTGTCGGGCGGTCAGAACCTCTGCCCGGTGTGGTTGTGGTGGAGCCTGATTTTGTCAGAAGATGATTTGCAGTCGGGCTTCAAGTATGTTCACGTGGCGTTTTGGGAGGAGATTCTCTACCTGGCGGTCACGAACCGTGGTATACGAGTAGCGCAGACGGGCTATCATCCATGAGTTCACATAATAGTTTAATGTGCAGTTGATGTCCTGGCTGATACCTCCGTGTATCCCGGCGGCTGAGTCGGATGCCTTAGTATAGTTGTAGCCGAGCACCATTTCAAGAGACCCTTTGTCGGGAGTTGCGACACCTGCGTCAGCGTGTGTGTAGGTGTACTGCGAGCCGATGAGGAGTGTGCGCAGCATTCCGTAAGCACCGTGAGCTCGATAATTTTTGAATCCATCTTTGCGTATCACATTCATGTAGTAATATTGTGTCTCGAATGCGACATTGCCTTTGATAAGGAGGAATTCAGGTGTAAGCTTGAATGAACCTTTGGCATGGTCGACGGTGGCTGAGAGGTCGGTGACCTTTGATACGCGGCTCGGGAAGTTGGCGGAGTATGTGAATCCGGTGTGGTCGTCGGCTGTGGGTGACGAGTAGTTGAACGAGCATCCTACCTGTATGGCGTCGCCGTCGGTATGCTTCGGGCGCCACAGTAGGCGTGTCTGTACGCCCCATGCCTGTTTGCCCATTGCTGTGGCGTTCTGTGTCATTGCGCCAGCCTCGGTGAATACGGATGTGCCTGCAAAGTATTGGGCCTTGTCGTAAACCCACATAAGTGCGAGCAGACGGGGATTTGCATAGAAGAATTCGTTGGAGGTAGGCTCTTCGTATGACGGTTTCATAGACGAGCTGGTCTCGGAGTTCAGACCCCATTGCGGTACGAAGTAGCCGCCTCGGATTAGATTGGATTCGTTGAAGTCATATTCGAGGTATGTGTCCTTGAGCCCTACTTTGCCGTATCCGAAACCGACGTCAATCTTGGCTTTCCATTTGCCGTAGCTTGCCTTGGCTCCGAGTCGGAGGTCGGGGATTGCTACTCCGTCGACAAATTTGGTGTCCTGCTCGTCAGATTCTATTTTACTGTTGCCGCCCATGTATACAGCACCGTCCATAAGTATTCTCCCTGTGGGTTTGACTGTCAGTTTGGGGGCATTATCATCGTCCGCCATGGCGGAAAAAGCGCATAGTGAGGCAACCGCGCATGCAATCATTATAGCTTTCATTGCGGTGTATATTTTTTTTAGTTGTGGAAGTGGAAGTTTAATTCTCTGCGTAGTGTTTCGCAGACAGATTTGGCGTGGTAATTGTCAGAGCAATCTACTAATCAGTGGTGGTAGGGGTGGGAACGGGAGTTCCTTTTGCCACTTTACCTGCCTTTTTGAGCTGTTTGAACTCTGTTTTCGCTTTCTCGAGCTGTTTCTGGAAAGCTGGATCGGCATGAAGGCGTGCTACAGTTACGGCACCGGTGATGCGGCCTGCGTCGACGTCGCTTTGGAAATGATATCCGCAGATGACGCGGCTTTCACCCATCTCGTATCCTCGTTTCAGGATTTCATTTTGTCGCTCAGGATTGATTTCGGCGAGGACAAGTGCTGTTGCCCATCCGATGGAGGTGTGTCCTGAGGGATATGAGCCGTTGGTGGACAGTTCTTGTTGCTGTTCGGGGTTGCAGGTGTCTTCCTCATAGAATGAGAAGGGGCGCTGGCGGTTGTAGTAATTTTTCGCTTCACGAGTGCCGAGGTCTCCTGCGTCCTCACGCATACCTATGACGAGTTTCAGTATTTCAGGAGTTTCGTCCTGGCAAATCTCGACTCCGAATGCCTCAGAGAATGCTTCAGGGACACCGTTGCCTTCTACTCTTGCGTCAGTGACTGCCTGGTCGCCTCGAGGGGTGTTTCGCATGGTCTTGCCCCAGGTATAACGTGCCTGGTCGTTGAGGAAAGTGATGGATGCACCGTCCGGTGGGGGAGGGAGGAGGAGATAGCTGTTGGGCACGTCGCCTTCCTGGAGGAAGAATACCTCGGGATTGGTGCGATGATCCTTGACTTTCTTGGTTGTTGCTGGCTGCTGTGCAAAAGCGAGTGATGATGCGATACCTACGAAAAGTGCGCAGGCTGCGCCGCGGAGTAATGAAACGTGAGTGTTCATGTCAGGGTGGTTTTAAGTAAGTAGATAGGTTTGATTGTAGATTTTCAGGCTGCGTAGCGTCGGTCGATGAATGGCTGGGTTACGAAGCTATATTACAATAACGGTTGGGTCAGGAAAGAGTTTAAGAAATTTTTATGTTCTTTAGCATATTTATTGGGATGTATGGAAAATATAAACCGTCCCCGGAACCAAATCGAGGTTCCGGGGACGGAATAGTATCAGGAATGTCCTGCCTGCCAATTAAATCCAGCGTACGAACGCGAAGTCCTGACGGTGGGGGATAAGCGGGTTGGACGGATATAGACGGTAGCTGTAACGGAACACGCCCGGGTTACGTAGCTTGCTCTGGAGCTCGAAGGCTACGATGTTACCTTCCTTAGCTACAATCTTGAAGGGGATGGAACCTACACGCTTCTCTGTGTTGTCCTCAAACTTGTCGATAACAAGTTCAAGAGCGAGATCGTCAGCAAGACCGTTAGAGTCAATCTTGACGATTGTGGTGTAAGGCTGACCGGTATTGTTGTTCTTGTGGATATCCTCCTTGGTCACACATTCGAGAACCTGGATGCCATCCCAAGCGGCTGCTACTTTTTCCTTCCAAGCGGCGATTTCTTTAGCCACCTTGAAGTTATCGGCAGCGAGCTTGTCGAAGCGTTTTGCCTCCGGTTCGTAGAAACGGTCGATATAGTCCTCAATCATGCGCTGCATGGTGTACTGAGGAGCGATGTGACCGATAGAACGTTTGATGTACTGAATCCATTCGGGTGAATATCCCTTGGAGTTCTTGGCGAAGTATAATGGGATAATCTCGTTCTCAAGCATAGAGTAGATGGTAGCTGCGTCGAGCTTGTCCTGCTGACCCTGGTCGGTGAATGTGCGCTTGTCAGTGAGAGCCCAACCTGCCTTTTCGTCAAGACGGTAGCCTTCGTACCACCAGCCGTCAAGCACTGAGAAGTTGAGCACGCCGTTCATCTCAGCCTTTTCACCTGAAGTGCCTGATGCCTCGAGAGGACGGGTCGGGGTGTTAAGCCAGATGTCCACACCTGTTACCAGACGCTTTGCCACAATCATGTTGTAGTCCTCAAGGAAGATAATCTTACCCTGGAACTGTGGCATGCGTGAAATTTCAGTGATACGCTTGATGAGACCTTGTCCGGCTCCATCGGCGGGATGTGCCTTTCCGGAGAATACGAACTGCACGGGGAACTGTTCGTTGTTGACAATGCGTGCAAGGCGGTCAAGGTCGGTGAATAGGAGGTGAGCGCGCTTGTAAGTGGCAAAACGACGGGCAAAGCCGATGATAAGCGCATTGGGGTTAATCTTTTCGAGGATTTTGATTACTGCTGAGGGGTCACCCTGGTTGGCGAGCCACTTAGCCTTGAAGTCGCGCTTCACGAAGTTGATGAACTTGTTCTTCAACGCCATTCGCATTTCCCAGATATCCTCGTCCTTGGTCTTGAAGATTCCGTCCCATGCCTTGGGGTCGCTCTGGTGCTCGAACACCTGCTCGCCGAGATGCTTGGTGTAGAATGCTTTCCATTCACTTGCGGCCCATGTGGGCATGTGCACACCGTTGGTCACGTAACCTACGTGGCTTTCTTCCCATGTGTAGCCTTTCCAGAGACCTGCGAACATCTTCTTTGACACCTCACCGTGAAGCCAGCTTACACCGTTGGCTTCCTGGCAAGTGTTAAGAGCGAATACGCTCATAGAGAAGCGGTCCTGGCTGTCGGGATTCTCGCGGCCCATGTTCATGAGGTCCTGCCAGGATATGCCGAGTCTGCCGGGGAATTCGCAGAGGTACTTGTGGGCAAGACCTTCATCGAAGTAGTCATGTCCTGCAGGTACCGGAGTGTGTACTGTATAGAGAGCGGATGCGCGTACGAGCTCGAGGGCAGTGTTGAAGTCGAGGCCTTTCTCCACGTAATCGACGAGGCGCTGGAGATTGAGAAGTGCGGCGTGACCTTCATTTGCGTGGTAGAGAGTGTTGTTGATGCCGAGTTTCTTGAGAGCGAGCACGCCACCGATACCGAGGAGATATTCCTGCTTGATACGGTTTTCCCAGTCGCCGCCGTAGAGCTGGTGGGTGATTGGACGGTCAAACTCGCTGTTCATGTCGAAGTCTGTGTCGAGCAGATAGAGCTTCATACGACCTACATTCACACGCCAGATGTGGCTGTAGATGATGCGTCCGGGGTAAGGAACCTCAAGAATCATGGGGTGACCGTTGTCGTCAAGAACCTGCTCGATGGGGAGCTGGTTGAAATTCTGGGGCTCGTAGTTGGCTATCTGCTGGCCATCCATGCTCAGAGTCTGAGTGAAATAGCCGTAGCGGTATAGGAAGCCGATGGCGGTCATGTCGACGCAGCTGTCGGATGCTTCCTTGATATAGTCGCCGGCGAGGACACCAAGACCGCCGGAATAAATCTTCAGGCAGTTGCAAAGACCATACTCCATTGAGAAGTAGGAAACAGAGGGGATGTCCTTGCGCATCGGTTTTGACATGTAGTCCTGGAACATGTCATAGACATGCTTGATGCGGTTCATCATCTCGGAGTCGTTGATAATCTTGTCAACGCGCTCGGAAGAGAGCTGCTGGAGGAGCATTACAGGGTTTTCTCCGGTAGCACGCCAGATGTCCGGATCAAGGTCGCGGAAGAGGTTTTTACCTTCGCTGTTCCACACCCACCAAAGGTTGCGTGACAGCGTTTCAAGCGGTTTCAATGCTTCGGGGAGGAGCGACTTTACAGTGATGTCGCGCCATACGGGAGCATTTGATTTACTTACAGGCAGTTTCATATTATTCAGATTAGAATTATTATTCTTGATTGCTGTGTGTGATTATTTTTTATTTTACTTTGCGTAGTGCGATATCATAGGCTTCCTCATAGTATTTGATGAAGTTCGCCCATGAAGCCTCGGCTGCCGTTTTCATGGCTGCCTTGTGGATTTTCTTACTTTCCCTCTCGTCTACGCATGTTAGGTATTCGATAGAGTGTGCCACATTGTCCACAACACCGGCATAGTTTGAATCGCCGCGACCAATAACATTTACACCGCAGGCATCGAAATAGTTCTCGAAAGCCTCCAAAGCCCACTGTCCAAATCCAGACAGGGAGGTGGTGACTGTGGGTACGCCGAAGGCCACGCTTTCGAGCGGGGTGTAGCCCCATGGTTCGTAATAAGATGGGAATACTGTGGCGTCAGCCCCTATGAGAAGTTCATAGTAGCTCTTGTTGAAGATTCCGTCTGTTCCATTGAGGTAGCAGGGCACATAGATGACTGTTACACGCGGGTCAATGTCGCAGAATCCGAGTTGTTTGATGCGGTTGATTATGGGGTCGCTTTCCGGATTGTTGAGCCAGTGGGTTATCACAGGTTCTTCAAGGGCGTTGGTATCTCTTTTAAGCGGTTTCTTGCTGATTCTCGCGATTTTGTCAGCCAGTTCAGGGCGAGCTTCTTTAGACCATGCAGGTACCATGACGTAAGCTATCACGTTGCGGCAACATTCCATATTGGCGCCTTTGAGTTTGGCGCATGCGTCAAGGAAGAGGTCGATACCTTTGTTGCGGTATTCGCATCGACCGCTGGTGATTACTATGAACGAGTTGCTGTCGAAGTTTTTGCCGGTAAGGGCTCTTGCCGCATCAAGAAGTGACTTGCGTGCTGCGTCGCGTGCTGCCTGGAATTTGGATGCTGCCGGCACGAAATTCTTCTCAAATCCGTTTGGAGTCACCACATCCGGGCGTCGCTCGAGAAGCTGCTCGCACTCGCGGGCTGTTATTTCGCTGACGGTTGTAAATGCGTCGGCGGCGTGGGCGGCAGCTTTCTCGATAGAGTGCTTGGACTCCATGTTGAGCTCACGTGCCATCTGGTCGCCGTTATATCCCTGGAGATAGTCGTAGAGAGGTTTGTTGTTGCCGCATATGCTGCGTCCTATGCTGGTTGCATGAGTTGTGAACACAGTGGCAACTTGGGGGAGCTTCCATTTCACATACAGGAGACCCATACCGGTGGTCCATTCATCAAAGTGGGCCACTTTGGTTTCGCCTCCGAAACCACTGTTGACTATTGATTCAATCACTATTCCTGATGCGAGGGCGAAAGCGCATCCTTCATCGTAGTCACCGTATGCGTGAAGCGAGTCCACACCGTAGCGGTTCCACATTTCGCCATAAAATTGGTCCTTGACCTGGTATAGTCCGTCGAATTTCACCAGTATGGCGATAGGACGCCCGGGTATTTCCCATCGTCCTGTGCGGACCTTTATCCCAAATGGCAGTTCGGCGGATTTTGCCCATGCCGACAGTCCGGGAACGTTACATTCGGTAAACCATGGAGATGGATTCTCGGCTGACCATACGTCCGGACCGATGAAAATTGTCTTATCCTTGTTTAGCTTTTGTAAAGTTTTTGCCTTAGTAGACAAGACGGTGTATATACCTCCAATTTTGTTACACACTTCCCAACTAACCTCAAAGAGCAAATCGGGGTGTAGTGTAGCAGGTTTTTTGTTCATTCCTATATAAAGTTTTCGTTTTCAGACCGCAAAGGTAAGTATTTTTTCCGAATTATCAGCGTGATAGATGCAAAAACATCAAAAAACGACCTGAGGTATGACTACAGGCGCCTCAGACCAAACTTACGCATGATGTTCAAATATTCGTCGTGTGTGATTTGGATTATCGAACCGTGTTTGGGTGTGAAGTTGCTTCCTGTCGTAAATTCGTTGACCAGTGTAAAGTCAATCAGATTGTCGGACTTGCAGAACTGGTATACTTTGTCGCGGAAGCAGTCGTAACTGAGAATCCAGCTGCCGTCAGCAAGCTGGTAGGCGGAGGAACCTTCCGAGGCGAGCGGTGTGGGCTGCATGTGTCCTGGTATGAGTTCCCATGTCGACTGGTCATGCAAGTCAGTAAATATGTATTGGCGACGCTGCAGCCCATCTTTCCCTCCCCATGTGTTGAAGAACAGATGATATGTGCCTTGGTCGTCCTTAACGATGTCGGTATCTATCGTGGGATCAGGGTAGCTGAACAGGGGTCTCGGGTCATCCTCAAGGTCGCTGAAATCGGCATTGGCGTATGCGTAGAATACCGCATCCCTGGGGTATGGGCCGTCCTTTTCGGAGTGTAGTGAAAAGTATACCATGTACTTTCCTTCGGTTGGGTCATAGATGGTCTGTGGTGCCCAGACAGCATTGGCAAGTGCATATGGTTTTCCGCTGAAACGTTCAGGGAAATGTATCCTGTGATGTTCCCAGTTTATGAAGTCACGGGAGCGGAGCATGATGATGCCTCTGTTGGTCCATTTCCCTTTTGACATGTCCATGTCGGTGAGTACCTGGTATATCCACCCGTCATTGCCTCTGAGCAGATGTGGGTCGCGCACCCCGCCTGATAGGGATATGGTGTCGGAACTGATTACGGGAAGTCCGTTGTTGATGGGAGCGAAGTTTATTCCGTCGTCACTGATGGCATAGCACACCTGCTGTCCTTCAGTCTTGTCGCTGTTGAAGTATGCAAACAGGTAGTGTATTCTATCCTTGTCGGGGTTGGATGTGGCTGACTTTGCGCTTGAGAATAAGGAAATGAAGAATAACAAAAGGATTAGATTTTTCATCACGGTTTTGATTTGTTACTGATAGTTGTTGATTTTAAGGTTTGGCAAAAGTAGCGTTTTTTAATGACTTTTTTGAAAGATTGTCCGATTTTGATGTCCGATTTCGGACAAGTGTCCGAAATCGGACAGTGCTTTTTAGATGTAAATATAAGGCTAACAATGATTTATGTTTGTGGCACGGTTATTGCTACATATTTGGCACGTCATGATATGACACATTTCGGACACTGGAAAAATCAAAAAATATAAATACGACAATGGACAGAGAAATTCCCAAGGAAGAACGTTTGAGACAGAAACGCAAAGGCTGGTTGAAAATCGGAGCGGTGGTCATCGCCGTAGCGGTGATACTGTTTGTAGTGTTCAGTTCGCTGCGCAAGAGTGTTAAGGAAAGTGATTTGGTATTCTCGGAAGTAGAGCGCAGCTCAATCGAGACATCGGTCAGCGCATCAGGTAAAGTGGTTCCTGCATTCGAAGAGATTATCAACTCCCCGATATCCACACGTATCGTGGAGGTGTACTGCCAGAGTGGTGACAGTGTGAAGGAGGGTACCCCGCTCCTGAAACTTGACCTCCAGTCAGCGGAGACAGAGCTAAACAAACTTTCCGACGAGTTGCAGATGAAGCATCTCGACATGGAGCAGACCCGACTTAACATATCCACTTTTCTCCATAATCTGGAGATGCAGATTAAAGTCAAGGAGATGAGTGTCAACCGTCTTGAGGCGGAGGTGAGAAACGAGCGCCGTCTTGACAGCCTCGGTTCGGGAACAGGTGACAAAGTGCGTGAGGCAGAGCTTGCCTACAATACCGGACGCCTGGAACTCCAGCAGTTGCGTCAGCAGTTGGTTAACGAGCGCCAGGTTAAGGACGCCGAGTATAAGTCGAAGCAGCTGGAGCTCAGTATCGTGGACAAGAATCTTGGCGAAATGCGTCGTACGCTTGACGATGCGCGTGTCAAGTCGCCCCGCGCTGCGACCCTTACTTATATAAACAAGGAGATCGGCGGTCAGATTTCGCAGGGACAGAAACTTGCGGTGGTAAGTGACCTCAGTCACTTCAGTGTGGATGCGGAGATAGCCGACAGCTATGGGGAACGGGTGTCGGTAGGTGCGCCGGCAAATGTCAAGATAGGCAAGGAGGTGCTCAAAGGCACAGTAGCGACGGTGACTCCGCTGAGTACCAACGGTGTTATAGCCTTTACAATCAAGCTGGAGCAGGATGATTATCCCCGTCTGCGTTCAGGTCTGAAGACTGACGTGTACGTGATGTGCGACATCAAGGATGACATACTCCGCATACGTAACGGTTCATATTACATGGGGCCCGGCAACTATGACCTTTTCGTGCTCGATGATGATGATGCGGTGGTCAAGCGCAAGGTACGTCTCGGCGACAGCAATTATGAGTATGTCGAAGTGGTGGACGGTCTCAAACAGGGCGACCGTGTGGTTGTCAGCGACATGAGCGATTTCAAGAACTCCCAGAGAATTAAAATCAGAAAATAATCCAATCAACCGAATATTAATAAAATCCAATAAAGCAATCATACTATGTCAATTATCAAACTTACAGAGGTAAACAAGATTTATCGTACTAATGAAATTGAGACTCAGGCACTTGAAAATGTCAATATTTCAGTGGAAAAAGGTGAATTCGTGTCAGTGATGGGACCTTCGGGCTGTGGTAAGTCAACCCTGCTCAATGTGGTAGGGCTTCTTGACACTCCGACATCCGGTACGGTGGAAATAGCCGGCACCACTATCGGTAAGATGAGCGATAACCAGCTCGCCGCTTTCCGTAACAAAAATTTAGGTTTTGTGTTTCAGAGTTTCCATCTGATACCCTCGCTCAATGTGAGTGACAATATAGAGCTTCCGCTTATCTACCGCTCAGGCATCTCGGACAGCGAACGTAAGAAAATGGTGCGCGAGGTGCTTGAACGTGTAGGTCTTACCCATCGTTCCCGCCATATGCCTGCGCAGCTTTCGGGCGGTCAGTGCCAGCGAGTTGCGATAGCCCGCGCCATCGTCGGCAATCCCGAAATCATACTCGCCGACGAGCCCACCGGTAACCTCGACTCGAAAATGGGTGCCGAGGTGATGGAGCTGCTGCATGACCTGAACAAGAATGACGGCCGCACAATAGTAATGGTGACCCACAATGAGGTACAGGCGAAGATGACCGACCGCATCATGATGTTCTTTGACGGAAGGCAGATAGGTTAACGTGACCGCACGGTGGTCTGTTGACAGAAGCCGGATAATAAAACTTCTTAAATATGAAATTATTAAAACAGATAATATACGACCTCAGGACTCAGCCGGTCATCGGTGCTGTCTCGGTCATCGGTACTGCCATGGCAATACTGCTTGTGATGGTGGTGATGATGATAAGGCAGGTACAGGTGGAGCCTATCTACCCTGAGAGCAACCGCGACCGTCTGCTCTATGACTACGGCGTGAGCATGCAGGGGGAGCAATCCAGTGGCAGCAGCCATTTGGGTATGGAGCTGATTGACCGGATCTACGGCGACCTCGAAGGTGCGGAAGCAATCAGTATTGTCGCCTCGGGATGTGAGCCGTATGACGTAAATGCCGACGGTGGAATACCGGAGATGGTAGATGTGCGTGAGGCCGACGAGAACGTATGGCGTATATATGACTATGTGTTCATCAACGGCTCGCCGTACACCAAAGGCGATGTGGATGCCGGTAATAAGGTAGCGGTGCTCACGGAGTCACTTGCCCGTAAGCTTTTCGGTTCGGTGGATGTGAGCGGACGCACGGTCCTGCTCAAGCAATATCCCTACCGCATAGCAGGAGTGGTGAAGGATATCAGTCCTCTTATGGGATGGAGCTATGCCCAGTGCTGGATTCCTATTGACAAAAATCCGGAGCAGTGGATGAGGATGGACGCTGCGATTGACAAGTACTTCGGTCCGTATTCGGTCATCACCATGGCGAATAGGGCAGAGGATGTGGATGCAATCCGTCGTGAAATCCGTTCGCGCAACGCCACGCTCAACAGTGAGCTGAAAACCTCCGGCTGGGAGCGTGTGGATACAGACTATCCCTATACCCAGGAATATCTCTATTCCCTCAGGGGTACCAACAGAGCACCTGACCTCAGCTCAACCAACATGATACGCTGGATTCTCCTTGCTATAATCATCCTTGTGCCTGCCATCAATCTCGCGAGCATGACCCAGAGCCGTCTGCGCCAGCGCAGACATGAGATAGGTGTGCGCCGCGCATTCGGGGCTACTAAGGGTGGAATTATGCTCTCCATGCTGCGTGAGAATCTGGTGGTGACATTGGCGGGCGGATTGCTCGGTCTGATACTGGCGTTCGTATTCTCCTGGCTGTTCACATCACTGTTCTATGACCCGATTTACTCATGGCAAGGGTACTCGCAGGAGATGAGTGTCAACGCCTCTATGATGTTCCGCTGGTCCACATTCGGATGGACGCTGCTGTTCTGCTTTGTCCTCAACCTTCTCAGTGCCGGTATTCCCGCATGGCGTGCCTCGCGTGTCAATCCGGTTGAGGCTATGAACGGCGATACCAAATAACCCGCTAACCACTTTGAAATTATGAAAAGAAAACTTTTAAAACAGATGGGCACCCAGTGGCGCAGCAATGTGTGGCTTGTGGTGGAACTGACGATAATATCGGTGGTGATGTGGTATATAGTGGACCTGCTCACCATTATGGTAAGCCCGATGCTTGAGCCTGACGGATTTGATATTGAGAACTGTTACAAGATTTCGTTCAATCGTTCAGGTGAGCTGAAGGAAGGCGAGGAGCCGATGAGCGAAGCTGACGAACGCCGTGAGCTCATAAAACGTCTGCGCCGTTACCCGGGTGTGGAAGGTGTGGCTATCTCAAATGCGATAGAGCCTTATTGCGGCAATTTCCAGTCGTCGTATATAACGGATGTGGACGGAGATTCCACACAGTATGGCGAATGCATGCCGGGCACACGTTACGGATGGGGCAATGCCGACTTTATCCGTGTGTTCAGAATAGAAGGTCTCCGTGGCGAGACTCCCGACCGGCTTGCCGATATGTTCGCCAAAAGCAATACAAACGTGATTATATCGGAGAATTTTTACCTGTCGTCGGACAGTGCGAAGCGTGTCAACAGCTCGCTTGACCTTTTGGGCCACCGCCTGAAGCTGGGCAGTATGGAAGATGGCTATAAGGTGGTATGTGTGGTTAAGAATGTGAAGCGAGAGGATACTTCTCCCCTGAGACATAACTCATTTACACTTTTCTGCATGGATGACGAAACCGACTGGGCGCTCAATTCATTCGGCGACCTCTCAATCCGGGTGCGTCCTGAGGCTGCCAAGGGTTTTGATAAGAGATTCCGTGAGGATATGGGCAAGCAGTTCCACATCGGTCTGACTTATGTCAACGGGATTACTTCCTACGAAGATGTGCGTGCCGCGCGCAATGACTCGGATACCAAGGTGAAGTCAAAGCTCTACATAGTGGCGGGATTTCTGCTGCTTAATGTGTTCCTCGGTCTGTTGGGTACGTTCTGGTACCGCACACGCCAGAGAGTGTCTGAGATGGCGGTACGTATGACATTTGGCGCCACTCGCAGTTCCATATTCCGCCGTCTTCTGTCCGAGGGTGTGCTGCTGCTGGTAATTGCCACAGTGCTGGCTACCGTGATAGATTGTCTTCTTGCACACTTCGAGCTTAACATCCGTCAGGATAGCCCGCATTTCACCTACGGTATGATGGCGTGGACGGTGGGGGTGACATTCCTGCTCACGATGGTGGTGATAGTCCTGGGTGTGTATTTCCCGGCACGTCAAGCCATGAGGCTGGAGCCCTCAGCTGCTTTGCATGATGAATAATTGCGGAATGTGTGAGTATTTTTTTGTACTGACCTGTAAAATATATCAGAAAACAGATTTATGAAACTAATACAACAGACTATATTTAATCTCAGGCAGCAGCCTGTCATCTCAGCGGTGACAATCATAGGCACGGCTCTGAGTATATTTCTAATCATGGTGGTGGTGATGCTTCATCAGGTAAATGTGATGCCGTTTGCCCCCGAAAGTAACCGTGACCGTTTCCTGCATTATACTTATATATCATTTGGCAACACATCCTGGAGCGACAATATCGAGGAAAATAACAGTAATGGTCCCATGTCATGGAAAGTGGTAAAGGAACTCTTCTATAATCTTGAGGAGCCGGAGGCTTTGACCGCTTATACGGTCAATTCCGAGGTAAGCTCTGTTGGTCTCCCGAAGCAGAAACCGTTTGCTGCCGACATGCGTGAGACTGATGCCGATTATTTCAAGGTGTTTGACTTGAAATTTGTGTCGGGAGCTCCCTATAGCGAAGCTGATTTTGAGGCAGGACTTCCAAGGGCTGTGATAGACGAGAATGTTTCCAATCGTCTTTTCGGAACTACCGATGCCGCCGGACGGGAATTTCTTCTCAATGGCGGCACGTATAAGGTGACCGGTGTGGTCAAGCCGGTCAGCTCCCTGGCAAAGAATGCTTATGCGCATGTTTGGGTGAACACGACATCTGGCAACGGTCCCAAATTCGACTGGGCGACTATGGGCGGTATGTACTCGGTCACTATGCTCCATAAGGATGAAGCGGGTGCGGAAGCTGCTGTGCGCAAGGAAGTCGAACGTCGTCTGGATGAATACAACAAGGTGATTGGCGAGGCGGGATGGAAAATCCTAAACCGTAACCGTCCGTACACACAGGAGAAGATGTGTGCCGGAAACGGTGCCAATGTTGAGCCTGACGAGAAAGCGGCACGCCAGCGGCGCATAATCATCTTCGCTATTCTCCTCATAGTTCCTGCCATCAATCTGTCGAGCATGACTCACAGCCGTCTGCGCCGCAGAGTCAGCGAGATAGCGGTTCGACGTGCGTTCGGGCAGACAAAATTGGCCTCTGTGCTGTCTGTAATCAACGAGAATCTTGTGATCACGCTTATAGCCGGGCTGCTCGGTCTGCTACTTAGCGTAGTTATGGCTATGCTCTTCGGGGAGGCTATCTTCGCTCAGGGTTGGGATTTCTCTCTGTCACGCCCGGAGGTGGATTTCACGATGCTTTTCAGCTGGAGCACTTTCGGATGGGCGCTGCTGTTCTGCTTTGTGCTCAATCTCCTCAGTTCCGGTATACCTGCCATCCAGGCATCCCGTCAACCGCTTGTCAACTCGCTCAGAGGCGGCAGCAATAAGTAACCTTAGTCAAGACTGAAAACTATGTCAAGAAAATTATTAAAACAGATACGTAACGAATGGGCATCAAACATCTGGCTGGCGGTGGAGCTGCTGGTGGTATCAGTGGTGCTCTGGTATATCCTTGATTATTTCTATGTAACCTACCGTGTCGTTTCGGCTCCGTTGGGGTTTGATGTGGAACATTGTTACAAACTGAGTTTCTCGGAGGTTACCGACAAGAATCCGTCATATATCCCGGACCGCACCAACAGGCAGACTGTGGATGATATGTTGAAAATCCTCGACCGGCTACAGCATCTTCCCATGATTGAGGCGGCAAGTCTTTCAAGTAATTCACACCCCTATAATGGCTCGAACTCCGGCTCCACAGTATGGAAGGATACACTTTATAGCCGTGGGTATACGGTGCGTCGGTATGTGACCCCCGATTTCGTGCGTGTGTTCCGTTATCAGGGCGCGCGTGGGGAAAGCCCTGAGGAGCTGGCTCGTATGCTCGATGAAGGGAAAGTCCTTGTCAACAATACGCTGTTTAAGGATTATGGGCGTGATATGACGGAATTTATCGGCGAGGAGTTCTGTGTTGATGATTCCTCTAAAGTGAAGGTGCTTGGGGCGGCTCTTGTAGGTCCCCGCTATGGTGATTTCATGACATGGGAAAACACTATAGTCATGAACCTGATTACCGACAGGTGGGGCTGGGCGCTCAATGAAGTCTGCATACGCGTGAAGCCTGATATGGATAAGGATATAGTGGAGACTCTTATGGGACAGGCGGAATCATTGTTTCATGTCGGTAACCAGTTGCTGGTGAATGTGGCGCCGTTCAAAGATATCAGACGCGCGGTGGTTCAGGACGACAAGAATGAGCTGATGTATATGTATGTAGGGCTCGGCTTCCTGTTGCTCAACGTGTTCCTCGGGCTGTTCGGCACATTCTGGTTCCGTACCCAGCAGCGTGTGGGCGAAATCGCCATCCGCAAGGCTTTGGGTGCGACAGGATGGGAAGTGTTACGGAGGCTTATAGGTGAAGGATTGCTGCTCCTGCTTATGGTGACTCCGATTGCCTATGGCTTTGACTGTCTGCTCACCTATTTAGGCTTGTCGAATTCGTATATGGATGAAACCGGTCCGGTTGTGTATCTGCAGGCTCTCGGATGTGCATTGGCTGCTGCCGGGCTTATTGCTCTGATGATAGTGGCAGGCGTGTGGTTCCCGGCATCGAGAGCCGAGAAGATTGATCCGGCAATCGCCCTCAAGGATGAATAGTGAGGATGGGGGTAAAGCCCCATCCCATATAAATTAGTTATTTACAATACTGAAAGCTATATGAAACGATACCTTATCGTGTTGAGTTACGTATTGATGGCATTGCTCGCCATTGCCCAGGAGCGTATTACGCTGACATTGAATGATGCCATAATCCGTGCGCGCAGCCAGAGTGTCAATGCTGCCGTGGCGCTCAATGAATTGAGGCAGGCTTACTGGGAGTACCGTACATTCCGTGCCGACCTCCTTCCCGAAGTCTCGTTCACTGCCACTATCCCCGGTTATCACAAGCAATACTCGTCCTATCAGTACGAGAGCGGAGAGTTCGGGTTCGTGCGCAACGACTATATGGATATAACAGGTACGCTCTCCCTTTCGCAGAAGATATGGGCCACGGGCGGTACGCTCTCTCTCAACACCACACTCGACTATCTGCGACAGTTCAGCGGGAACACTTACAACCGCTTCATGTCGATACCTGTGGCGCTGACTCTCAATCAACCTGTGTTCGGGGTGAATACCGTGAAATGGGACAGGAAGATAGAGCCTGTGCGTTACAATGAGGCAAAGGCGGAGTTCCTTAGCGCTACCGAGGAGGTGGCAATGACTACCATCAATTACTTTTTCAACCTGCTCTCGGCACGTGAGAATGTCTCGATAGCCAGGCAGAATCTTGATAATGCCGTGCGCCTCCACGAGGTGGCGAAGGTGAAGCGGGAGATGGGGCAGATAAGCCAGAATGACCTTCTGCAGATGGAGCTGAACGAACTGAATGCCCGTTCGAGCCTCACCGACGCCGAGTCAAACATGAAGAGCAATATGTTCAGGCTCCGTTCATTCCTCGACTATGGAGAGGACATAGAGATAGAACCGGTGATACCTGATGACATACCGTTGGTCGACATCACGTTCGGCGATGCTCTTGACAAGGCGCTGGAGAACAATAAGTTTGCAAAGAACCTGCGTCGCCGTCAGCTGGAAGCGGACTATGAAGTGGCGAAGGCAAAGGGTAACATGCGTGAAATCAACCTCTTCGCCCAGGTGGGTTATACCGGTGTGGGTAATGAATTTGCCGGCGCATATAATCATCTCAAAGGCAATCAGGTGGTTGAGGTTGGCGTCACAATCCCTATCCTTGACTGGGGCAAACGCCGTGGCAAGGTGAAAGTGGCTGAGAGCAACCGTCAGGTGGTGGAGAGCAATCTTCGTCTTGAGGCTCAGAATTTCAATCAGGATATCTTCATTCTTGTGGAGCGGTTCAACAATCAGCAGGAGCAGCTTAAAATAGCAATCCGTGCCGACGAGATAGCCCAGAAACGATATGACACGAACGTGGAGACCTATCTGATAGGTAAGATTTCTACGCTTGACCTGAATGACTCGCAGGTTAAGAAGGATGAATCCAGGCAGGAATATTTTCAGGAGCTATATTACTATTGGAATTATTTCTACCAGCTCCGTTCACTGACGTTGTGGGATTACGAGAGGAATACACCTCTGTCTGCCGATTTTGAGAAGATAGTAAAGAACTGACGGGAGTTCCCGTAAAGTACAATTAATTAAGGTGATGTGTGTACGCCTGCGGTTGCGCGGGCGTACATCTTTGGTTAATAGCTTAAGCATACAAGAGCCGGAAGGGGATGGCAGGCTCGCAAATCCGTAGACCTGGAAGCGGGAGCTACGGTGTGGAGCAGGGGATGAAAAAAGCCTTTCAGCTCATGAGCTGAAAGGCTTTCAAGTTTTAGTGGCGGGGGCAGGACTCGAACCTGCGACCTTTGGGTTATGAGCCCAACGAGCTACCACTGCTCCACCCCGCGATGTTTTCGTGGTGCAAAGGTAGGCATTTTATCTGACGTGACAAGGGGTTGTGGTAAAATTTGTAGTTAAATAGTGTTAAATATTTCTTTTCTGTGGAAAAACTTCGGTTTTGGTTGTTAAAATTTATGTCAATATATAGAAAGAATACCAAAAAGAAGTCAGTTGCTTCAAAATATCGGAGTGTATTTAGTAAATTTGCACTTTTAATAGCAATAAATCAAAGCACCCCCATTAAATTATAAGCATTATGCAGACACGAGGCTCGTTTTTCGGGATGATGCCACCCGTAACAAAGAATCTGATTATCATAAATATGATAGTCTGGCTTGCCATGTTCGTACTACCCGGCAAGCTCGGAATGCGACTGGAGGATTTGGGCGGCCTGCACTATTTCCAGGCTTCCGACTTTAATTTCGCACAGTTGCTCACATATATGTTCATGCATTCCACTACCGGTTTCGCACACATATTCTTTAATATGTTCTCGCTGTGGATGTTCGGTATGACTCTTGAACGCACGCTCGGAAGCGCCCGCTTCCTGTTCTATTACGTGTCGTGCGGTATAGGTGCCGCTCTGGTGCAGGAACTTGTATGGGCTCTTACATGGGAGGATACTTTCGTTCGGCTGTTCGCCAACGCTAACCATGTGGATTTCCCTGAGGCGAGGACAATACTCGAGCAGTGGGGGACAACTCTTGAAGGGAAGCGTTATATCAGCGAGAATCTTAACATATTCGTGACCATAGGAGCTTCCGGCGCAGTCTACGGTGTGCTGCTCGCATTCGGTATGCTCTTCCCCAATGCGCCTCTCTATCTCTTCTTTATCCCGGTGCCTATCAAGGCGAAGTGGATGGTGCTCGGCATGGGTGCGATTGAGGTGCTCATAGGCTTGAGCGAGGCTGCCGGACGTAGTGACGGAGTGGCTCATTTCGCTCATCTCGGAGGTATGATATTCGGGTTCCTGATAATACTTTACTGGAAAAAGAAAGGCACATTCCATGGCGGGTATGGGGATTATTGATGAGATGCGCCACGGCTATGCCCGTGCCACTATGTTGATGAAGATTGTATGGATTAACATAGCGGTGTTCGTGCTGTTGCGTGTCACGGCGATAGTTTGTATGTTTGCCGGCAATGCCGATTTCATCAATGTAGTGATGAGGTGGGTGGAGCTGCCAAGCAGTCTGCCTGCGCTTGCCATGCGTCCGTGGACAGTGGTTACCTACATGTTTTCACAGTACGATGTGCTGCATATACTGTTTAACCTGTTGTGGTTCTATTGGTTCGGGACTCTGTTCCGTATGGTTGCCACTCCGAGGCAGATGCTCGCATTGTATATCTATGGCGGTCTTGGTGGGGCGCTACTGTTTCTTGCCGCTTATAATCTGCTGCCGCTGTTTGCCTATTCGACAGGCTGGCTTATCGGTTCGTCGGCAAGTGTGATAGCCATCGTGACTGCCACGGCGATACTGATGCCCGATTTCCGGATGAATCTGCTTCTGATCGGTTCTGTGTCGCTAAAATGGATAGCCATAGCCACGATTGTGCTTGTGCTGATAGGGGTGACCGGCAATAACGCAGGTGGAGAGATAGCCCATATAGGCGGTGTGCTGGTGGGTGTATGGTTCGGCGTGCGGATGAAGCGTGGACATGACATCACTGCTCCGCTCAATCGGTTCTTTGACCTGTGTGTCAATGCCTGTAGAGGTTTGCGCCGGAAATCCGTACCTAAAGCGTCCCCCCGAATCGAGAAGGATGACCGGGAGGTGCTTGATGAGATTCTTGACAAAATAAAACGGTCGGGTTATGCCGCCCTTACGCCTGAGGAGCGTAAAAAATTATTTGACGTCAGCCGCCGCGTGAAGTGACGGTGACAAGCTGTAACAATATTCGGTTAAATATGACTGAGGAACGTACTGTTAAGAGTAAACGATTGAAATCTGTGTTTTTGTCGGTGGCTGTGGGCATCAATGTGCTGATAGCTCTCATGACCGTATTCTCTGCCTATGGTGGAGCTGTGAATCCCGACAAAATGGTTGTGGCGTCAATAGTCGCTATGATGCTGCCCGGGTTTATGATAGCTGGAATATTGCTGTTTGTGGCTGACCTGGTGTTCTGGCGTAAACTGGTATTTGTCCAGCTTGCGGCATGGGTTGCGGCAGCTCCTCCGCTGATTAATTTCTCCCCGCTCAATGTGTCGGAGCGGAAGCTCACAACAATCGAGAAACAGCGGACATTCACATTCCTGACCTATAATGTGCTCCACTTCTGGGATTTCCGCGGTGACGTCCCGGGGCTTGAGAGAAATCAGACACTTGATTACATACTCTCCACCAATGCCGACATTGTGAATCTCCAAGAGGTCGGCGATATAACTATGGAGGGTCCGTGGAAAGTGACACCGGAGCAGTTGTACGAGCTCCACACCCGTTACCCTTACGGATATCTGAATGCCGGCAAGGAGCTTACGCTGCTATCCAAGTATCCGGTGGAGCATGTGCATCTCGATTTGCCTCCCTATATCGCCGAGAGAGTGGTGTGTTTCCGCCTTGATGTGCTTGGCGATACCATCAACTTGTTCAGTGTGCACCTTGAGTCGATAGGGCTGTCCCCCGAGGATAAGGCATTATATATGCAGCTGTATCATCCGTCGGCTGACAGGGAGTTCAAGAAAGAGTTCTCGGAGGTTAAAACCAAGCTGATAAGCAAGCTCACAGCGGCATTCCGCAACAGAGCGGAGCAGGCACGGGCCCTTAGGGCGTGTATCGATTCGATAGGGGGCAATGTGATAGTGGCGGGTGACTTCAATGACATCCCCGACTGTTACGCCATACGTACCATCATGGGGGATGATCTGAGGGACGCATATGCCGAATGTGCATTCGGACCTGCCATTACCTATCACGGCAACCGTTTTTACTTCAGGATTGACCATATACTTTACGATGGCAATATAGAGGCAGTCAAACTCCAGCTCGACAAAGTTCCGTCAAGCGATCACTATCCGCTGTTTGCCACATTTTTGATAGACCCGGATAAAACTCGGTAATTTTTGCTATTTTTGCAACTATAATGAATAAACCAACTAATATCACAATAAATGAACAAATTAATTAAAGCCGCAGCAGGCTCGGTGCTGTTTGCCGCGGTGATTACCACATCAGCTGAAATGAGCGCGCAGACACGACAGAATCCGTTCATGGTGCCTTACGACACCCCGTATGAAATCCCGCCGTTCGATAAAATCCAGTACGGCGACTATATGCCTGCCATAGAGAAGGGCATAGAGTTACAGCGTAAGGAGATTGAAGCGATAGCTAACAATCCTGCCAAACCGACGTTCGATAACACCATTCTCGCTATGGAGAAGTCGGGCGAACTGCTTGAGAAGGTGATGCTGGTGTTCAGCTCTCTTGACGAGACCGAGAACAATGCCGAGATGCAGGCAATCTCAGAAAAAGCTTATCCGATGACTTCAGTCGCATCCGACGAGATATCTATGAATGACAAGCTGTTCCAACGTGTGAAGTATCTGTACGACAACCGGGACAATCTCGGTCTGACAGGTCCGCAGAAACGTGCCGTTGAACTTTCATATAAGAAATTCACCCGTAACGGAGCTCTTCTCTCATCCTCGCAGAAGGAGGAACTTAAGGCTCTTAACACCCGGTTGACAGACCTCTACCTGAAATTTAACCGCAATCTTCTTGCTTCGACCAATGCTTTTGAGATTGTGGTAGACAATGAGGCTGAGCTCGCAGGACTCCCTGCAGGAATAGTAGCCACAGCCGCATCGGAGGCGGAAGCCAGAGGGAAGAATGGGAAATGGGTGTTCACACTGCATGCTCCCAGCCGTCTGCCGGTGTTGAAGTATGCCGACAGCCGTGAGCTGCGCCGCAAGATGTACGAGGGGTATATGAATCTTGCTTCTACAGGTGCCAACGACAACCGCCCCGTGATTGGCGACATCGTAAAGATTCGTGCTAAAAAGGCTCACCTGTTGGGTTTCAAGGACTATGCGTCATACATGACAGACAATGTCATGGCAAAGACTCCCCAGGCGGCAACCGAGCTCCTTATGAAGATCTGGGCGCCCGCCACTGAACGTGTAAAGGAAGAGGTTGCTGAGATGCAGGCGTACGTTGATGAAGCGAATGGTGGATTCCAGATTGCACCCTGGGATTATTATTACTACTCCGAGAAAGTGAGACAGAAAAAATTTGACCTTGATGAGAATGAGGTCAGCGCATACTTCCCGCTCGAGAATGTACGTAAGGGTATCTTCACACTTGCGGAGCGTCTCTACGGTGTGACATTCACCGAGATGCCTGATGCGCCCAAGTACAATCCGGAGGTTAAAGTTTACGATGTGAAGGACCTCGAAGGCAACCATGTGGCGGTATTCATGACCGATTACTTCCCCCGTCCCTCTAAACGCCAGGGTGCGTGGATGAGTGAGTTCAAGGGTGCGTGGGAGGATGCCGACGGCACATTCTCACGTCCGATAGTTTACAATGTGGGTAACTTTACCCGCCCGACAGCCGACACCCCAGCTCTTCTGACGCTTGATGAGGTGGAAACCATGTTCCATGAATTCGGGCACGGGCTACACGGTATGCTTACCCGCGCGAAACTCCGTAGCCAGGCGGGTACTAACGTTGACCGTGACTTCGTAGAGCTTCCGTCGCAGATAACTGAGCACTGGGCTATGGAGCCTGAGCTTCTCAAGGAATTTGCCCATCACTATAAGACCGGTGAGGTAATCCCCGAGTCGCTAATCAACAAGCTCCAGGCCGCCTCTACGCACAATCAGGGTTTCATGACCACCGAGCTTGCCGGCGCGTCACTGCTTGACCTCGAGTGGGGACAGTATAACCCGGCTGACGGTGACACTGTGGACGTTGACCTTTTCGAGAAGCAGGTGGCAGAGAAGCTCAATATGCCTTCGCTGGTTGCTTACCGCTATCGTTCACCCTATTTCAAGCATATATTCGGAAGTGACGGTTATGCCTCCGGTTACTATACTTATCTGTGGGCTGAAGTGCTTGATACTGATGGTTTCGAGCTGTTCTCTGAGAAAGGTATATTTGACCCTGAGACAGCACGCGCTTTCAAAGAGAATATCCTTGAAAAGGGTGGTAGCGAAGACCCGATGGAGCTTTACGTGCGTTTCCGCGGACATGAGCCTTCGGTGGACGCACTTCTTCGCAACCGAGGTCTCGCCCCGGCAGCAGAGTCAGCAAAGGGTGGAGAGCTGAAAATGGAAGGAGGTAAATAACAAAAGTTAAAAAATACAATTAGCGGTTAAAATTGATGACAAAAAGTATACAGTTTTAAAAATTTGAGCTATCTTTGTCAATGAATTTTGTGTACAGTTTAATTTGCATGTTAAATATGTGAACTTTGAAACATCCATCCTTTCATTCACAGAAAGAACTATTTTAAAATAAGTGAATCATAGGTTACGACCATGCCGCTCGGGAGAGCGGTATGGTCTTTTTTTGTGGCGGTCACAGTTAAAGATTGTAAAGTTTATTGCGGGGGCAGCGTGTTTTATGTAAATTTGCATTAGACAAATGCAATTTATTGTGTTGCCTATCTTAATTTAATATAATTTAACCAATCATTAAAAATACAGACTGCCTATTGATTGACCTCTACTCAAACCAATCAATCAACCTGAAATAATGAAGAAACTGACTAAGCTTACCGACAGTGAGCTGGTTGAGGCTTATGCCAATGACAATAACATGGCTTTTGACGTTCTGCTGGCGCGCCATCAGAACAAGGTCTATACTTATATACTCCACATAATGAAAAACAAGGAGCTTGCCGACGATATATTCCAAGAGACATTCGTCAAGGCAATAATGACCATAAAGCAGGGCCGCTATACGGAGACAGGGAAGTTTTCCGCATGGCTGACCCGGATAGCCCACAAC
This sequence comes from uncultured Duncaniella sp., assembly GCA_958352885.1. Lineage (GTDB taxonomy): Bacteria > Bacteroidota > Bacteroidia > Bacteroidales > Muribaculaceae > Duncaniella. The sequence continues at coordinate 17,415 of CATWQI010000009.1, read as the reverse complement.
CTTATCATTGATTATTTCCGTCAGGAGAAAATAGAGAATTCAGTATCGTCCGATGACGGGAATACCGACCATCTCAATCGCCGTGAACTCTGCGAGGGCAATATAGAAGATGTCCTGGTGAGCGAGCAGATAAGCGAGGATGTGCGCCGTATCGTGATGGCTCTTCCGGACAGCCAGCGGGAAGTGCTGGTGATGAGATTTTACCGCAACATGTCGTTCAAGGAGATAGCGGATGCGACCTCCGTGAGCATCAACACTGCTCTCGGGCGTATGCGCTATGCAATCATGAATATGCGACGCATAGCGGAAGAGAATAATATCGCATTGGCGATGTGACCCTTACAGTATGTGCGGCTCTCCAAGGAGGGGCGCACATAATGTTTTTAACATGACCATATTATTACGTTTCAATATTTAAGCAGATGTTCAGATTTGTAAAAGTTCTTATGTTTGTCATCATGGTGGCTGCAGTGTCGGCTCCCGATGCTATTGCCGAAGAAGAGACCATGGTAGATCTCACGCCTAAAATCCACGGAGTTCTACGCTCCAGGTGGGAGATGGAAACCGAGAGTGGTGCAAGCCGTTTTCAGGTGCGAAATGCCCGTGTGACGCTTGATGGAATGATAGCGCCGAGTATCGACTATTTCATACAGACTGACCTGTGCAATGCCGGAAAGATGCAGATACTTGACGCCTGGGGCAGGATAGGATTGTCACGTCAGTTGAAATTCCAGGCAGGGCAGTTCCGTATGCCGTTCGGCACCGATTGCTTCCGTGCGCCAGCGAATTATCTGTTTGCCAACCGTTCCTTTATAGGGAAGACCATGTGCAATGTCCGTGCTGTAGGCGCTAAACTCGCTTACACCCCCTTCTCATCGGATGGAAGTGACTTCACAATCGAGGCAGGTGCGTTTAATCCGACCTCGATTAATGACCATGACCGTTGGGTAAAGACTATGGCTTATGCAGGCAAGGCTGTGTACCGTCTGCGTAATGTCAAGCTTGCTGCCGGAGTGCAGAGCCTTGAGCCTGATTCGGTAAGGATGAATCTGCTTGGCGGTTCAGTGACTTGGAGTGCAGGCAGGTGGCTTGTGGAGGGCGAATATATGAACAAACATTACACTCATGAGCGTCACAAGCCGGCTCACGCGTATAATTTCTATGTGGATTACCGTATGCCTGTCAAAGTGGGAGTGTTCAACCAGGCTTCGTTCCAGGGGCGGTTTGACGGGATGACAGCCCATAGTACCGGTACACGCAACGCTGACGGGATGCTTGCAACTAACCAGCCGGCACGCAACCGTCTTACCATCGGAGGCACGCTCAGTTACATATATAAGAGCGTTCACTGCGATGTCCGTCTTGATTACGAGAAGTTCTTCTATCATCACGGAGTGACAGCTCCCGAGGGTGACGGGGATAAAGTCTGTGCCGAGTTTGTGATACGATTCTGAGCTATAGGGCTCCGAACCGGAGGGTGAAGCCGAATGTCAGGGAAAATGAATCAGGAAGGCGAACTTGTATTCGCTTGTTCACCAGTTCTGCTTCTCCCTTAGGGGCGCCCTCCGCTGCATCCTGCATATAGGACAAGCGTAAGGATGAGTGCCCCATAAGGATATTGTAGCGTCCCTCCAGAAATATTGACAATGTGCGTGACAGTGGCTTTGATATGCGCAGCATAGGAGCCATTGTCATTAAGAATGCCGAATGTCCTTTGAGTTGTAGAGTGTGTACAGCATCTGTGGCATTATCCATGAGATAGAACTTGTCACTTTTGGTAGTGTATTCCGTAAAGCCGGCTCCAAGGGCGACTGTGAGCTCCACCGGACCGAGCATGTCGGAGTATGAACCTGTGAGCATGAAGCTTCCGGCGGTGATATTTCGGTTACTTGATTCGTCCTCAATCATAGAATATCCCTCCGGGACCATTATCCGGTACTCGTTCGGGATGTATACTGCCGCGTCCGCTCCTACAGCCCAATGGCGGTTTATATAGTAGCTGTAATCGATGGATACTACCGGAATAGTGCGCTTGCGGTACAGATGAACGAAGCTGTTCTCCTTTCCGGTGATAAGTGTGCCGTAATGGTAAGATATGCGATGCCTTCCGGTGGCTTGGTCTGCCGGCTCCTGTGCCCGTATCGTGGCAGCAGTAATAAGGATTGCCATGATGATAGAGACAATCCGAGGCGATATATGTAGGCGTGTGCGGTCCATAACGTGAAAGTTGAAAGCGTGCATTGTATAAAGAAAAGCTATCTACGCTATTATAACGCCTCGCATCCGGTTAAAGTTGGTATATACGGAAACCGTCATCCTGCCCCTGTGGAGCTGGATGACGGCGCTATATTAGCTATTATGGCTTGTCTGATTAACCTATTTTTATGCCTGAGAAGCCCATAAACGCCATGGCAAGAAGACCGGCGCAGATGAGAGCGATGGGCACTCCGCGCATCGCCTTGGGCACTGCCGCATATGCGAGCTGCTCGCGGATACCGGCAAAGATTGAGATTGCCATTGTGAATCCGATGGCTGTGGCGAGTGCGTAGACGAGTGACTGACCGAGGTCAAGATTGTTGCGGACAACAAGGATTGCCACACCGAGCACGGCACAGTTGGTGGTGATAAGCGGAAGGAATACACCAAGTGCGCTGTAAAGCACAGGTGCAATCTTCTTAAGTATGATTTCAAGCATCTGTACCAGAGCCGCAATCACAAGGATAAATACGATGGTCTGCATGAATTGCAATCCGAGCGGATTGAGTACGTAGAACTGTAGCAGCCATGTGACGCATGTGGCTATGACCATGACGAATGCCACCGCAGCTCCCATGCCTGTGGCAGACGAAAGCTTGCGTGATACTCCGATGAACGGGCAAATTCCGAGGAACTGGGCAAATATGATGTTGTTTACAAATATTGCCGTGATGATGATTGATATGTATTCTAACATCTCTGGGATGGAATTTTAAAGGTGAGCCGGATTAGTTAATTTAGCATTTCTCTCCGCGGAGTTTTGTGAAGAGTGCGATTAGCAGACCAAGCGCAATGAACGCTCCGGGTGCAAGCACGAATATCAGCGAGCCGTAGGTTTCAGGGAAGATTTCGGCTCCGAAGATTTTGCCGGTACCGAGAATTTCACGTACGGCGCCGAGGATGGTCAGAGCTACGGTGAAACCAAGTCCGATACCTATACCGTCAAGGCAGCTGTCCACAACTCCGTGACGTGATGCGAATGCTTCGGCACGTCCGAGTAGGATACAGTTTACCACGATGAGGGGGATGAAGATGCCAAGCAGAGTATTGAGAGCCGGAAGATATGCCTCCATCACAAGCTGAAGCACTGAAACGAATGTGGCGATAACCACGATGTAAGCCGGGATACGTACTTTGGCGGGTATGAGGTTTTTGATAAGAGAGATTACAATGTTTGAGCAGATGAGGACGCCCATAGTCGCCAGACCCATGCTCATACCGGTAAGCGCACTTCCGGTTGTGCCCAGGGTGGGGCACATACCCAACATCAGGACGAATGTCGGGTTCTCGGTGACAATACCGTTATATAGAATTTTAAGCTTTGAATTCATGATAATAAGCGTTAGATGGTTTTAACACGGGAGTGACATTATTTATTGTCGGCTGACATCTGTAGGAATGCCTTGTGTGCGCGTGTGAGTGCGTCAAGGTAAGCTCGTGATGTGATGGTGGCTGCTGTGATTGCGTCAATGTCGCCTCCGTCTTTGGTGACGGTCATGTTGGTTGTGGCAGGGTTAAGACCAATCACGCTGCGTTTCCCTTCAGGGGAACGGAACCATTCGTCCATCTTTGCTCCAAGACCCGGAGTCTCAGCATGGCTCATCACTTCGTAACCGGTGATGTTGCCTTCAAGGTCGAATCCGTAAATCAGCTTAATCTCACCGCTGAAACCGGCAAGCGAATAGCTCTCTACCGCAGCACCGACGAGCTGCCCGTCCTTCTTGGCTGGGAACACCTTGAGTGGTGTGGACTCACCATCAGGGGTGATGTCGACAGCTTCTGCCACGGGGTCGTTGTTGAACTCGGGAGTCACAGCGCTGATAGCCTCAATCTGTTTGTTGAGTGCTGCTTCCTTGATTGGTTTCTCGGTAATGGTGTAAACCCCGGCGAGGAGTGCGGCAGCCACAATAGTGATGGTGCCGAGCGAGAGTATCATATTGGTCAGAGTCGACTTCATGCTGCTACCCTCCCTTCTCCGAACTTACGGGGTTTGATATAACGGTTTATGAGCGGGGTCACACCGTTCATTATGAGGATTGCGAAGGATACACCTTCAGGATATGCGCCCCACTGGCGTATGACAATGGTTATGATGCCTATCATCACGCCGTAGACGAGCATGCCTCTTTGGCTCATCGGAGAGGTCACATAGTCAGTCGCCATGAAGATTGCGCCGAGAAGGAGACCGCCTGAGAGAAGTTCGACACCGACCGGTGCGCCGATGCAGAGGGAGAAGATGGCTACTGTGCCAAGGATTGACACGGGTATGTGCCAGCTGATTACTTTGGTACAGAGCAGGTATACGAATCCGAGTAACAGTGCTATGGCACCGATTTCACCCATTGAGCCGCCTGCCATGCCGAGCGCTTTGTCCATGAGGTCGATGTTTTCAGGTTCGACCAATCCCATTTTCAGCTGACCGAGGATGGTTGCACCGGTAGTTGCGTCAGCGTAATCCCAGCGGTTAACTATAGGGAGCGGCCAGGATGTCATCTGCACGGGGAATGAAAGGAGGAGGAAAACACGTCCGACGAGTGCGGGGTTGAAAATATTGCAGCCAAGACCTCCGAATGTCATTTTGCCGATACCGATTGCGACTACACAACCGATAAGGACTATCCAGATAGGAAGGTTGGACGGGAGGTTGAGTGCGAGGAGCAAACCTGTGAGCACGGCTGAAAGATTGCCGATGGATGGTTTCTGCCCAAGCATGTAACGTGTGATGATATATTCGGCGACTACGCAGCCTGCTATGGCTGTGATGATAACGATAGCGGCACCGATGCCGAAATAAAACAGTGCCAGCAGTACCGCGGGTATCAGCGCAATTATGACATGAAGCATAAGCTTTGTCACCGTCGTGGGCGTTTGCGTGTGCGGCGATGGGGAAATTGTGATAATTTGGCTCATTAAGTTTTGGTATTAGTCCGTGCAAAATTATAAAAAAATCCTAAAACCACCAAACGTTATGGCGTATCTGCTCCCATCAGCCATTTCAGCATGGCAAGGAGCCGGCGGCAGTCCGTAGGAAAAATAATCGTGCCTTGTGGCCCGTGGAAGCGAAAATCCCCGCAGCCAGGGAGTGCGGTGCCTGTCTGCGGGGATGTGTCTGTAAGTGCCGGGATGTCAGATGCGTTCGAGTACGGTGGCTACCAAATCTCTGACTGCTGTCTTGTAGTTGGGATTGGCATCTGTGTTCATGCGGTTGGCTATGATGCTGCACACCGTCATGGCACGGTGACCCATAAGGCGTGAGAGGCCCTGCAGGGGTGCGGATTCCATCTCATAGTTTGTTACTTTGCGTCCGTTGTGCCTGAACTCCTCTATTCGGCGGTTCAAATCGGGGTTGGCGAGCGGCAGACGCACCTCACGCCCTTGTGGACCATAGAATCCTACCGCTGATATGGTGTTGCCTCGTACCATGTCATCTCGACCGATGAGATTGACAAGTTCCTCGTCGGCATCTACCACGTAGGGTTTTGCCCACAAGGGATTCCATCCGACTGATTCGCAGAATGAGTGCTCGAAGTCAAGGTCGGCAACTTCGTTTCTGCCGGCGTAATAGTTCAGGACACCGTCAAATCCTATGGCTTTCTCAGCTATTACCGGAGTGCCGAGCTTAAGCTCCGGCTGAAGAGCTCCGGAGGTACCTATGCGCACCATCGTGAGGCGGCGTTTTTCATCTTTGACTTCTCGGGTCTTGAAATCGATGTTGGCAAGCGCGTCAAGTTCATTGATTACGATATCGATATTGTCGGGTCCGATGCCGTGAGAGAGACACATAATCGGTTTGCCACGGTAGGTGCCTCCGATGGTGTGGAATTCACGTGACTGAATGTCGAAATCAATGGAGTCAAAGAAGGATGCTACCATATTGACGCGTGCCGGGTCGCCGACAAGTATTATGCGGTCTGTGAGCTGTTCCGGGCGGATATGGAGATGGAACACGGAGCCGTCCGGATTGATTATCAGTTCTGACGGGGCTATTATTTTCTTTTCCATAAGTATTTATTGTATTGGTTATACGAAAGAGAGTCGTGGATTGAAGGTAATTATATAAGTATAACAATTTTATCGCAATCTGTATCTGCCTCCTGGCAAATGAAGTATCAGCGAGCGGAATTCCATGTCGATGAGTAAAGCCATCAGGCGGGGAAGCGGGATGTCAATGCGTGACGTGAAGTCGTGTATGCCGGCATCTCCTTTGGTTGTCAGTATTTCAATCACGGCTTCTTCCTCGGGTGTTAATTGGGTGAATAGTTCCCCCTGGGAGCTTTCCTCAATCGGGCGTGTGTTCCAGCCCATCAGTGAGATGAGGTCGTCAGCTGAGGTAATGAGAGAGGCTACGTTGGCATTTATAAGAGAGTTGCAACCGGCTGAGTACCGGTCATTGTATCTTCCGGGAAGAGCCATGACTTCCCTGTTGTATCCGGATGCAAGTTTAGCGGTGACCAGTGCCCCTCCCCGCAATGCTGATTCTGCCACCACGAGGCTGTCGCAGAGTCCTGCCACAATACGGTTTCGAGCCAGGAAGTTGCCTTTATGGATGCTGTCGCAGCTACGGTAATCGGTGAGTAGCATTCCTCCACTCTTGACTATATCTATTGCTGTGGAGCGGTGGTCGGCGGGGTAAATGGTGTTAAGACCGTGTGCGAGAACAGCCACTGTGGGTACATTGTTCCTTAAGGCAGCCTTGTGTGCGGCGATGTCGATTCCGTAGGCGAGCCCGCTGACAATTATCAGCTTTTCGTCAAGTTTTTCAGCCAGGTCCTTAACCAGCTGCTCAACGAACCCATTGCCGTAAGCAGTGGCGTGCCGGGTGCCTACGATGGATACAAGTCTGGCTCTGTTGAGATCGCAATCGCCTAATCCGTACAGCATCAATGGCGCATCCTCGCATTCAAGGAGCCGCTGCGGATAGTGGTCGTCGGTGAAGTAGAGAGTGGTGATTGAGTGCTCGCATACGAATTCCTCCTCGGCTTTAGCCTCTTCAAGGAGCTTTACCCTGTTGTCGTCCCCGAAAATACGGCTTTTGAATCCCATGGCTGCCGACAGCTGCGAATCGGTAAGTTTGAAAAATTGCTCCTCGCTTCCGATACGACCCAGAATTGATGCTGCAAGCTCAGGGGTGAGCCTGCGGATTGATGAAAAGGCTATGCGGTAGGTCAGGTCGGTCATAGATATTGTCTGAATGCTTCGGCGAGGCGTTCGCCACGTGAGAGTGTGCCGTTCTCAAGGCATACGATAGTGACGGTCGCCCTAACAACCGGAGTACCGGTCTCAGCATTAAATATGTCCTGGCGGAACAGAAATCTGGCGCCTTGTCGTTCCATCCTTAGCTTTGAAATCATGGTTTCACCAAGCGTAAGTGACGAGATGTACTCGATGTCTATTTTCCGTACCACCGGGTCAAGGCCGCTCTCATGCATGGCTCGGAATGTGAATCCTGCCACTTCGCAGAAGTCATGGCGAGTTATCTCCAGGTAATGAAGGTAGTTAGCGTTGTTTACTATTCCCTGTGCGTCACACTCGTAGTCACGCACCTTTATAGGCATTTCAAATACGTATTCCATTGATTGGTTTTAACTGTTACTGTGCAGGATGCGTGGTGCTCTTACGCATTATAGAGATAGCGTTTTATAGAGCGTTTGGGTGTTTTCTCGAACTCGTTGGCAATAAGCTGTATGCGGTCTATCCGCTCGTAAGGTGCTACGAGTTTGTTTAGGTCGGACCGGACTTGTTCCATAATGTCGGGGAGTTTCTCGTTTGATACATGGTCCCGGTCCATAGCTTCGTAATCGGGGTAGACGAGCGCTACGAGATGCTTTCCACGTTCTACCACCAGGCTCTCTGCCACGTATGGCATGTTGTTGAGTTTAGCCTCAATTTCTTCCGGATAAATGTTCTGACCGTTTGCGCTCAGAATCATGGTCTTGTATCTGCCACGTATGAATATGGTCCCGTCAGCCGACCGGGTTCCCATGTCGCCTGTGTGAAGCCAGCCTTCGGCATCGAGCACAGCCTCGGTGGCTTCCGGATTTTTGTAATATCCTCGCATCACATTCTCGCCACGTACGCATATTTCACCAGGAATTGTCGACTGGTCTGAGCTACCGGCTATTTTACTTTCCATGATGTGCGGAAGGGTTCTGCCCGATGAACTTACAATGAATTTTCTCCATGGGGTATAGCTGATGAGCGGTCCGCATTCAGTCATGCCGTAGCCAACGGTGAAGGGGAATTTGATGCGGTGGAGGAATTCTTCCACTTCGTGGTTGAGCGGGGCTCCACCTACTATTACCTCTTCGAATTGTCCGCCGAAAGCTTCGATGAGCTGATTGCGTATTTTTCGGTACACCATCTTGTTTACGCCAGGGATTTTGAGAAGACGGCTGATAGCCGGCTTTTCAATCACAGGACGTAGCTTGTTGCGATAGATTTTTTCAAGGATGAGTGGCACGCAGATGATGAGGTTCGGACGAACTTCGGCAAATGCTTTCAGTAGCAGTTTTGGTGTGGGAAGTTTGCCAAGCAAGGTAATATGTGTCCCTGTGGCAAGTGGGGTCAGCATGTCGAACGCACAGCCATAGGCATGGGCGAGCGGGAGGAAGGACAATGCTCTTGAGCCTCTGTAGTGAAGGTGCGACCGGATTCCGAAACGCACATTGCCGCCAAGGTTATGCAGTGTCAGCATGACACCTTTGGAAAATCCGGTGGTGCCTGATGTGTAGTTTATTTCGGCGAGAGTATCCTCATCGATTTCTGGATAGTCTACGTCAACGGTAGTGAATCCATGAGGATATTTGCGGCGCATCTTTTCGCTGAGACGTGCCAGATACTTTTCAGCGGTGCGGTTGTTGGCGGGGTGTTCGGCGAGCACTATGCGGCTGTCAAGCGAGAACACAGCTTTTATCCTTGGGATTTTCTCGAATTCCATATTCTCGAAAATCACGTCGTTGATGAAAAGCAGCACGCTTTCCGAGTGGTTTATGATATGTTGGGCGTCCTGAACGTTGAAATCATGAAGCACCGGCACAATCACAGCTCCATATGTTATGGTCGCCATATAAGTCACCACCCAGTTGATGGAGTTTTTCCCCATCAGAGCTATCTTGTCGCCGCGTTTGACACCGCACTCCTTATATAATAGGTGTGTTGCGGCAATCCTGCGTGCGAGATCAGCATAGGTCATGGTGTTGCCTGTGCCGAATTCGGAAAGTGCCGGTAGTTCCCAGTTTTTGCGGAAACTGGATGCGTATATCTGTATAAGATTTTCGTTGGACATAACTCTCATAAACATTTAGAAATATAACATTGGTTTCCAGCCCATTGTTTTGAGCCTGTTTTTGAGAAACGCAATGCCATATATGCCTGTGTGGGCGGCTGATATCATATTAGCTGACCGCAAAGTAACTAAAAATCACGGTAATATCCTAACGTTAGAGCCAATAAAAGTGAGGAGGACAGCAATTTGTGCTGTCCTCCTCTATGCGTGTCACCATTCAGGCTTTTGCCTTTTGGTGATTAGAAATTCTTCTGAAGGTACTCGCGGAGAGGTTCGTTTTCGGGATCGATTTCAAGGAACTTCTCGAAGTACATCTTTGCCTGTTCCTTGTCGCCTTCCTTGAGATAGTAATTTGCAAGGTTGTTGTATGCGCTCTTGTAAGCGTCCACGTATTTGGTCTTGTTTTCGGGATTCTCGTCATAAGCGGCAAGCATGTCCTTGTAAACCTGTACCAGGTCAGGGGTGATTTCGCTACCGTCACGCACCATGAGAAGGGTTGCCTTGTTGCGGTAGAGAGGACCCTTGTTGGCTGCCTCGGCTACTGCCATGTCGACATACTTGATACCGTTGTTAGCGGCTGCGGTACGTTCAGGTGAGCCTTCGGGGAGTGAAAGTCCGAGATTCTTGTAGCGGTTAGAGAGGATGAAGTAGTCGTTGAGCGATGCGTCGCCTGCGTCAACGAACTGCTGCATGAGCTCTGCTGCCTTCTGGTAATCCTCAAGGTCGGTGTACATTGACGAGAGGTTGGCAAGAATCTGTTTGTTCTTCTCGGGGTTGAGGTTGTAAGCAGTCATGTATGCGTCAATCGCTTCCTGGGGACGGTTGAGCTTGCCGAGGATGTCACCATGGGTGGTGTAGTCGGTTGCGGTGAATTTGGCATTCTTGTGAGAGAATAGCTTCTGTGCGGCTTCCTCAGCGGCAGGATAGTTCTCAAGGGCAGCCTCGTTGAGCATCACCATGCGCTGCATGTACTCATTGTTGGGGTCCTTTGCGAGAACCTGCTTTGCTACGTCGAGTGACTCCTGATACTTCTTGCCGAAGTACAGAAGGCCTGAGTAGCGCTGTTCGTCACCCTGGAAGTGGTTGGGGTTCTGCATGTATTTGCCGTACTGTTCGGCAGCCTTGGTGAGCTGGTTGCCGTCATAGTACTTTTCTGCCAACTCGCTCTGGGCAAGGGCTGAGGTGGGGAGCTTTTCGTTGAGTTCGACGAGCTTACCGATTGCGAAATCAGGATTAACCTTGTTGTAAAGGTTGGAGTACTTTACATACGCCTCGGGGTTGATGTTGCCTGCTTCTTCATCGTAGATGATTGCCTGCTCGTAGAAGCCGGCTGCCTGACCTATGTCAGTAGTCTTTGCCATGTCGCCCTTGAGGACGTAAATCTGGGCTTCCTTATTTTTTGAAACCTTCATCGCATTGGCGATATACTTGTCGATTTCCTTGGCGTAAGCTACCGGGTCAACGTTGAAGTATGCACGGGCGATGGCTGCCATGAGTGATGCGTCCTTCTTGTTGGTTTCAAGTGCTGCTTTAAACTGCTTCTCTGCGTCTGACTTGTTGCCGTTCTTAAGGGCGATTTCACCAAGACCTACATAGTTATAACCGTAGGACGGATTGGCGGAAACACCGTTGTTGAAGTTGGTTGCGGCAGCTGCGGTGTTGCCGTCGCGCATGTCAAGAGAGCCAAGGTAGAAGTAAGACACTGCTTTGTCGGTAGAAGGGTCATTAAGTGTCTTTTCGAGGATGGTTTTTGCTTTGTCGAAGCGGTCAGCATTGTAGTAGTCAACACCATCCTGATAGCCGCCCTGGGCTGAAGCAGCGAGGGCGAGACCTCCCAAACAGAGGGAGAATAACGTACGGAATTTCATTTCGGTTGGTTTACTATTTAGTTTTTAATGATTTATCTTTGTTTCAAACTTATTTTCTGTCTCTATTTATTTTCTGTCTTTTTTGTCGTCGGGCCGTATGGCATCTCGTATACTCTATATGTTATGATTTATAGACTAACGGAGTTTTCAACGGTTTATTTCCATCGGCAAGAAAAAATGGGGGAATTTATTCCACTTCCACCATGCGCGGACGTACGGTGGCAGGGAGTATGCCTGTCATCTGGATTATCTTCTGACCCTGGAATCCTGTCACAAAACTGAAGAAGCGGTGAGTGACAGTGCCTCCCGGGGCAGTGGTAATCATATATATTGAGCGGTATAGCGGATAGCTGCCGTCAAATATGTATGCCTGGTAGGGCTTGTAGGCCTGCACAACGTCATTGCCGCGAATCTTAAGCACTTTGACATCTGATTTGAAGTCAAGGGTGGTGGTGTCGCTTTTCTCAACTGCCTGCGCAAGCTCTTCGACTGACTTGTCGCGTCCGCTCATGTCGCTTGCAACCCAGCTTACGCCGATTATACCCATGGCGTTTTTGTTCTCTGCCACAGCTTTGAATACGTCCGGATTGGTCTTTACTGCCGATATGTTCGGACCGAACGGTTTGCCGCCGAGAATTGAGTCGCGCATATACTTGACGGTGGATGAGCCCTGGTGGTCAAATATCACATCAATCTCACCAAGTTTGCATGGTTCCACCTGATCCCAGCGGGTCACTTCGCCCGAAAGGATTTCAGCGATATCTTTCTTTGACAATATTTCCACCGGATTCTGAGGGTTCACAATCAGCGCGAGAGCGTCGACGGCTATCTTCTGCTGATGCACCACCTTTTTGTTACTGCGCAGATAGCTGACCTGTTCGTCAGTAAGCGGATGGCTGATTACAGCTGCCTTGACGCTTCCCATTGCCATTATTGAGTCAACGGCTGCGTTCTCCGGAAGATAGTAGGCCAGTACATCCTCTTTCGGGTAGATATACTCGTATACGTCTATTTCCTGTTCCATGATGTTTTCAAATGACTCGTCGCAAGCCACTTTGGCGAGTGTCGACGGCTTCTGTTCCGCCTTCTTCCCGCAGCTTACAGCCATCATGGTTAACGCAGTCAGCGCAATGGCGCTGAAACTCCTCAAAATTCGGGTCATATTCTTGGATTCAGTCAATGAGGTTCATTATTCTTGTTCGTTGCCATACCCGGCGTCGATGCCTTTAAACTGGCGATAGGCACGCCACAGACCATAGAGTGTGAAGAGACCGCCGGCTACCCATTTAACCCATGTCCACGTAGGGAAGAGTATGTCGAAGTATCCGCAGAAAAACAGCACACCTACGCCCACGTAAATGATTATCATGATGATACCGAAGATGTTGCGGGCGGTTGCGGGAGTGCCGGTTGAGTTTCTTTGAGCGCTCATAGTAGTATAGTTTAAACGTTAATTTTCAGTGTCCCGGACAATGTTTCGCCCGGTTATTAAATTAACAATTCTGGCGTGTTAAAGTTCGAGAACTTAACTTTCGCTGTAAAATTAATGAAAAATAATTAAATGAGATGCATTCTACCGTCATATTAAATACCTTTAACACTATAAGCACGCTTGTTTTTGTAATTTTGCACAATATGAATATACCTTTGGCTGAGCGCCTCCGACCGCGCTCTCTTGACGATTATATAGGACAGGAGCACCTTGTCGGTCCCGACGGTGTGGTACGTCGGATGATTGAATCCGGACGGGTGTCCTCATTCATACTCTGGGGGCCTCCCGGGGTAGGAAAGACTACGCTTGCGAAAATCATAGCTAATACGGTAAATGTGCCTTACTACACGCTCTCTGCGGTGAATTCCGGGGTGAAGGAGGTGCGTGACGTCATAGAGAGGTGTAGCCGTGATGCTGCCAGCATGTTTGTCGAAGGAAGGCCCATACTGTTTATCGATGAAATCCATCGCTTCAGCAAAAATCAGCAGGACAGTCTTCTCGGGGCTGTGGAGAGCGGGGTGGTGACATTGATTGGTGCGACCACCGAGAATCCATCTTTTGAAGTAATCAGACCGTTGCTTTCACGGGCTCAGGTCTACACTCTACGTTCGTTGGAACAGCCGCAGCTCCAGCAGTTGCTTGACAGGGCTCTTGCGCTTGACGATGTGTTGAAAAGCCATGGGGTGGAGGTGGAGCAGACCACTGCGTTGTTCAGGTTTGCAGGAGGCGATGCACGCAAGCTGCTCAATATACTTGATTTGCTCGAGCAGTCTACCCCGCAGGGGGAGGTGATGGTCATTAATGACAAGGTGGTGACCGACCGCCTTCAGGAGAATCCTGCCGCCTACGACAAGAACGGGGAAATGCACTACGACATAATCTCGGCATTTATCAAGAGCATACGCGGGAGTGACCCTGATGCCGCGATGTACTGGCTTGCACGCATGATAGTCGGTGGGGAAGATGCGGAGTTCATAGCCCGCCGTCTCCTGATATCGGCATCGGAGGATATCGGGCTTGCAAATCCTAACGCGTTGCTGCTCGCCAATGCGACATTTGACGCTGTGCGTAAAATCGGGTTCCCTGAGGCGCAGATACCGCTGGCGGAATGCACCGTGTATCTGGCGTTGTCGCCTAAGAGCAATTCGGCCTATGTTGCGCTCCATGCCGCTACCGAGCTGGTGGAACAGACCGGCGATTTGCCTGTGCCTTTGCATCTGCGCAATTCTCCTACATCGCTGATGAAGGATATGGGGTATGGGCGTGACTATAAGTATGCACATGATTATCCCGGCAATTTCGTTGTGCAGCAGTATATGCCTGACCAGCTGGGGCACCGGGCGTTGTGGCGTCCGTGTGACAATGCTGCTGAGATGCGCTCGGCTGCTTTGCAGAATTCCCGTTGGGCTTCGGCAGCGGAGGGTGTCAGTGCCGCAGGCTCAAATGCGGACAAAGCCGACAATGACGGGAAATAAAGAAATTTTTCTTTATTTTGGCTTATGCAACGAAAAAAATGCGTATATTTGCCGAAAATAATTTCAAATTATAATCACTCCTAATATGAAGAAGCATAATTTCTATGCAGGTCCCTCTATTCTTAGTGAATATACCATTAAGAATACGGCTGATGCAGTGCAAAATTTTGCCAATACCGGGCTCTCTCTCTTGGAAGTTTCTCACCGTAGCAAAGAGTTTGTGGCTGTGATGGATGAAGCACAGCAGCTTGTCAAAGAGCTGCTTGACGTGCCTGAAGGTTATCAGGTCCTCTATCTCGGCGGTGGTGCCAGTCTGCAGTTCTGCATGGCTCCTATGAACCTGCTTAAGTCAAAGGCCGGCTATCTTGACACCGGTACATGGGCTGCTAACGCTATTAAGGAAGCGCGCCTTTTCGGCGATGTCGAGGTGCTTGCGTCTTCTAAGGAGGCTAATTATACTTACTACCCCAAGGGGTATGAGGTGCCTGATGATCTGGATTATCTCCACATCACCACAAACAATACCATCTATGGCACCGAGCTCCGTACTGACCTGGATGTGAAAGTGCCTCTGGTCGCCGATATGTCATCTGACATCTTCTCTCGTCCTGTCGATGTGGCTAAGTATGACCTTATCTACGCCGGTGCTCAGAAGAATCTCGGACCTGCCGGTGCTACACTTGTGATTGTCAAGGAAGATGCTCTCGGTAAGGTGGAGCGTGCTATTCCTACCATGCTTGATTATCGTACCCATATCAAGAAGGGCTCGATGTTCAATACTCCTCCGGTCCTTCCCGTTTATGCGTCGCTCATGACGCTCCGTTACTATAAGGAACAGGGTGGAGTCAAGGAGATGCAGAAGCGCGACGAGGCAAAGGCTGCTTTGCTGTACGATGCGATTGATTCCAGCAAAATGTTTGTAGGCACTGTTACTGATGCTGATTCCCGTTCCATCATGAATGTATGCTTTGTCATGACACCGGAATATAAGGAGCTTGAAAAGGATTTCATTGATTTCTGCTCGGCTCGTGGTATTGTTGGCATAAAGGGTCACCGTTCTGTCGGTGGTTTCCGTGCTTCTCTTTACAATGCCCTTCCCATTGAGAGCGTACAGGTTCTCGTGGACGCAATGAAGGATTTCGAGGCTCAACATTAATAAATATTTTCGGTAGAATGACTATGAAAGTATTAATAGCAACTGAAAAGCCTTTCGCATCTGTCGCTGTCGACGGTATGCGCAAGGTCATCGAGGAGGCTGGGGCTGAGCTCCTTCTCCTTGAGAAGTATGCATCGAAGCAGGAGCTGCTTGCTGCTGTGGCTGATGTCGATGCGCTCATAATACGTAGCGACAAGGTTGACGCTGAGGTGCTCGACGCTGCAAAGAACCTTAAAGTGGTTGTGCGTGCTGGTGCCGGTTATGATAATGTTGACTTAGCGGCTGCCACTGCCCATGGCGTGTGTGTGCAGAACACCCCCGGTCAGAATTCAAATGCCGTTGCCGAGCTCGTGTTCGGTATGGCTGTTATGATGTGCCGTAACATGTATAATGGTACTTCGGGTACGGAGCTCAAGGACAAGACCATCGGTATCCAGGCGTTCGGTCAGGTGGGTCGCAATGTTGCCCGCATAGCGCGAGGGTTTGAGATGAGCGTGTCAGCTCTTGACCCGTATTGCCCTGATAATGTGATGGAGGATGCCGGGGTTTCACCTGTGCATTCGGTTGAGCAGCTGTATCGGGAGAACAAGGTGGTATCAATTCACATCCCTGCCACCCCTGAAACCAAGGGGTCTATCGGTTACGAACTTATTGCATCTATGCCCAAAGGCGGTTTGCTCATCAACACAGCCCGCAAGGAGGTGATTGACGAGGAGGGGCTTATCAAGGCTCTTGACGAACGTGCTGATATTAAATACGCTGCCGACGTGGCTCCTGAGCGTGCTGCTGAAATGAAGGAGCGCTTCGGTGACCGCGTGTTCTTTACCCCAAAGAAAATGGGTGCACAGACATCCGAGGCTAATATCAATGCCGGCATTGCCGCTGCTCATCAGGTGATATCTTTCCTCACTACAGGTGAAGCGCGTTTCCAGGTAAATAAATAATTCATTAAAATTATAGTCCCCCTTTTTGTGCTGTGTAACGCAGTGCGGAAGGGGGATTGTTTTCATCATTCTGATCGTATGCTTTCCTCTTTCCGTATTTATTGCCGTTTGTTGGCTGTTTTTCTGTGTCTTATTGCCTATTGTGAATCGGTCGCTGATAATATTGTGACCGTTGCTGATGGTGATGCGCTTGTTGGTGCTGATAGTGTCCTAAGCCCGGTTGCTGAAAGCGGGCGTTTGCATCATCTTGCGGGGATTGTGGTCCAGCCCCTGTTTGGTAATGGCGAGAGGGTTTTGGTCGGAGCGTCTTACTATTATTTAGCTAAACCATGGTTCGGTGTAGGCGGTAGCCTTGGCATTATGTATAATAAATATGGTGTGTGTGAGGGTGATACGGTCAGGGTAACCAGGCCATATGTTGAACCTTCCGTCCTTTTTGGCTTGCCCTATAGCTGGAGAATATCTGATTTTATAGGTGTGATGCCTGTTATTCAGGTCGGATTGCCATTTGTTCCGTCCTATCGGGTTCGTGGAGAGGCTTCGGATGGATTGCGTGAGTATTCTACTGATTTATTCGCTCTGAATTTGCGTGCGGGTTTCATTGTCGGAATCGGAGGTATTCCTTTGCAATTAGGGTATATGTTTTCCACTATTGATAATAATCGGGTGTGGGATGAAAAGCACGATAGGTGGAAAAAACGGGTTTCTCACGGTTTATTTGTGGGGTTGACATTCGGGTTCTGACAGTTATATGCATCCGCTCCCTATATTATATAATAAGGTGAAAATACGGTTTTGGGGGAGAGAGGAAGGGCGGAAGTGTGATTGTTCACGGTGAAAGTGTTAAATAAATGTTAAAACAGTGTATAAAATTTGGAGGGTAGCATAAAAGTGCCTACCTTTGCACTCGCTTTAAGGAAATAGCCTCGGCGGAGGCGC
>CATWQI010000008.1 GCA_958352885.1 uncultured Duncaniella sp. | reverse complement strand
AGTTATCCTTGAATTGGTCTGTGAATTTCAGAAACATATCCATATAGGAACGTCGGGCTGATGCAAAGAAAGACAGCTTGTCCTTGATTATCGGCCCCTCTATGTCAAATTTTGCCGAAAGTAATCCAACTGTGAAAGAACCCTTATATTTTTCAGCATTGCCGGCTTTTGTATTCACATCGAACACTGAAGAAGTTGCACCTCCGTAGCGTGCCGGAATCTGACCTTTGTATAGAGTGGCACTTGATAATGCAGGGTCGTTGAATGTTGAGAAAAATCCGAACAGATGCCCCGAATTTATAACCGGAGCATCGTCAAGCAGTACAAGGTTCTGGCTTGCTGTACCGCCACGGACTTGAAATCCACCAGTTCCATCCCCCTCGGCCGATACGCCGGGAAGAAGCTGTAATGATTTCAGTATATCGCGCTCTCCAAATAATACCGGAGTTTTAGACATCTCGTCAATGTCGATACGCTCCATGCCCGGCTGAGTGTTTTTTAATCTGTCCATCACGGAACGCGATAACACAACGACTTC
Organism: uncultured Duncaniella sp.; assembly: GCA_958352885.1. Taxonomy (GTDB): domain Bacteria; phylum Bacteroidota; class Bacteroidia; order Bacteroidales; family Muribaculaceae; genus Duncaniella. The sequence continues at coordinate 150,916 of CATWQI010000008.1, read as the reverse complement.
AGACAGTTCACTTGTGGCACTCTTCAACTCAAAGTTTATCACCGTGTCACAGGATACTGTAATCCGGCGTCTGTCATTTTCAAAACCTATATAGGAACATTCGATATCATAGCAACCTTCTTTTACCGAAAGCTCATAATTGCCGTCAACATCTGTTGCAGCTCCAGTTGTGCCACATCTCACGGATGCACCGATAAGAGGTTCGGTTGTATCCGCCTCCGTCACTTTACCTTTTATGACGAATGTATGCTGTGCTAATGCCGCATTGCTGCATAATGCCACTGCCGTTATTAATAGTACAAATGTCTTTTTTAATTTAGTCATACGTTTAGTTTAGACACTATTAAGTCGGGTGCAAAATTACTATGGCATTCACCAATACAAAAGGTCTATTCTTTGAATAAATTGGACTATTCTTAAAATATAGACTTGAAATATGGAATTATTAGCCTAATTTTGTATTCTTAAACCATAAAAAACAATGATACGGAAGACTTCTATTATAGAACGGTTGGCTTCATGCCCGGACACATATAGACTTGATGACGATTTCTTTGTCATTGACATAACGGCGGATGATTTTCCGAAAATACCGGTAATCAACCACATGTATCAGTGTAGCGTCTGCATGACAGGTACATGTAAGAGCCGGGTAAATCTCAAGACTGTCGTGTCATCGCCGGGTTCAATAGGAATTACTCTGCCGGGACAGGTTGTGGAGATATTATCTGTATCAGAGGACTATAAAGCCATATTGATATCCATATCACCGGAGTTCATGGGATCTATGGGATTTCCCTATAATCTGAATATCTCAATTGTCCTTGCCGCTAATCCGATTGTCATGCCGTCGGATAAGGAGAACGATGCGATCAGATTGTTCTGCGAGATGGTGCGTCGGATACTCGCACGCCGTCGGCCGCATATCCGCGAGATATTGCAACATCTAACATCAGCTATGATATACAGCTTGGCCGACAGTATTGTTGCGAAAATCCCTCCTGCTTTGTCAAGAGAGGAAAATATAGCACAACAATATATCAACATTGTCAGCCAGAATTATCACCAAAAGAGAAAAGTCATTGATTATGCAGCAGATATGCACCTGACACCGGGTTATCTTTCATCAGTCGTTAAAAACGTTACGGGTAAGAGTGCGGCTGAATGGATTGAGGAATACGTACTTATGGAGGCCAAAGCATTGCTTGCATCGACCGATATGACGATTCAGCAAATCTGTTATCAGCTCAATTTCCCGACACAATCGTTCTTCGGAAAATATTTCAAAACCCACACAGGCGTTTCACCAAAAGCCTATCGCAACAGCAGTAATGAGGATTGATTATTTGAGAAAATGACGTGACCGTTGTTAATAGAATTAAAGTAGGCATAAAGGCAGGTTTCCCCGCCTTTATGTCCAACGGGGTCTGATTATGAAATTCGATATCCTAAATAGGAATAAAGTCTGAAAAATATACCGGGGAATAATGACAATGCACGCATAAGTATTGTCTGACGTGAGCGGAAGAAGCGTCCCGGAGAAATCTGTCCTATCAGAGACAGATGCTGATTCCATGATTCGAGGATTTTTCCGTCGTTGATGCCCCATTTGAAAGTTGCGTCCATATTTTTAAGCGCATCATGTCTGTTCTGATTTTTAACGCCAAGAGTTCCCATGATGTCAAACCAGATTTCGGCTTTGAGGAAACGATCGCATAAGTCGTTAAAGAATTGTCGGAGAGTCGCTTCTTCAAAATACATGATGACGCCTTCGGCTATGAGGAGGATATCGCCGAAGGGATGTTCGCTCTTAATCCTATCCATCCAGGCGGTATCAAACATTGACTCCGAGATATATGTTTCGTTAGAAGCCTCAGGGATGAATGACCGACGCAGGTCTATGGTATCCGGTAAGTCAAGGCTGTAGAATGTTACATTAGATATTCCTTCCACGGTACGTTGGCAACGTGCGTCAAGTCCACATCCGAGATTGACTATCACCGGATTATTATGGCGTTGGACAAATTCCTTTACCATGTCGTCGAAGAAACGGCATCTGATTGCACAGCCGATCTCGCTCATTTTGGCTGTGTCGAACTTTGAATAGTCATATTCAATTGATTCGACAATGCGTTGTGCCACTGGGTCGCGAACTATTGCATCAGCTCGGCTACTCTCTTTGGCTCGCATATAAAGCGGAATCAGAAGAGTTTCCGATACTTTGTCTTTGAATTGATTCATATCTTATATTTTTTAATGGGTTCTTTTGAAAGCCTGAAGTCACATTTATTCCCGCCTTCTGCAAGAGTCTGAGTTCTTTCCAGTCTTATGCCAAAAGCCGAATATGTTGCATAGTCGTTCTGACAAAGATAGGGAATATAACGAGCGACTCCAAGATTATTGCATAGGGCAATTATAGGACACGAAAGTACATCCATTCCTATATCAAATGTATCTGACTCCGTAGGATATATTGCTTTGACTTTCCAGTTGCAACTGCTATCGAGCTTTTCCGAATCATCAGCAATTCTTTCCACATATGTTACGGACAGCATCATGTTTTGTGAATTTTCTATGACTTTGGAAGGTAATTTGCTTAGTGCCATATTTAATATTCTCCAAGTCATTGCCGATATTTCATAGAGCGGTATACCTTCTGACTCAAGTTGTCTCCATATACCAATCTCAAAACAGATGACGATAATGTTTTTAATCCATGGCGACTTTTCGCTGACTTCGGGAATTAGAGGTAGGTTGGTTTGAAATTGTTTCCAAGCTATATCAGTTATCTCCTGTGCTTTTACACAGCCATACAGAGAGCTTAATTCAGTAAAGAAGGCCGCCTTAATGCCTTCAATCTGCGGCTCAAACTGGTTTATTTTAGATTGTTCCATAATATTGGTTTGAATATCTAAATGGGTTCAATAATGAACAATATTCATATTTGTTCAAAAAAAGAGGAGAGAACCTCTGATTTGAGATTCTCTCCCTATAATGCCTTATCTGGATATTACTTATGCTTGAAGCAGATATTTCCATCCTATGGTTTCAAATGTGATGTACTCTTCTATTATACGACGTATTTCGGTCATGCTCATTTTATGCATAAGCATCTCCTCAAACATTGTGAACATCCATACTGTATGAAGATGTACCATAAAGTCGCTCACATTGATATTTATGTGAGGATGCCGGGATTTTTGATCGGCAAACCATACTTTAACCTGCTCTGTTGCCTTGTCTGTAAAATCCATTTTGAAATTTTCCAAAGAAGATCCCTGTGCCTTGAAAAACAGTATCTTCATAAGAATTCTGTTCCCGTTGATAATGTTCACATATTCCAGAACTGACGATGTTAGATAATCAGGAGTTATCATTTCAAGTGCATCAGTTCCGTTAGTGCCATGATGACTGTCAAAAATGGCATAAAAGGCTGCTGTAATTGGGGACAGTACCTCAATAAAAAGATGGTCTTTGCTTGAGAAGTAATTATACAAGTTTCCGACTCCGACCCCGGCACCTTTGGCAATGTCGCGCATCGAAGTCTTGATGAATCCTCTCTTTGCAAACTCTTGTTTTGCAACGTTAAGAATTCGGTTTTTAATGTCTTCTTTCAGAACTTGCATAAATAGCCCTCGTTCAGTTTTATGTCGCAAAGGTACAAATAATCAAGCCTATCCACAATACCTAAACTTAGTGAGTAAGCTGTTTGCACTTAACTGTCAGACCTTTGATATTAGAAAAAGCAATAACAATGAACGGTTCATTAAAATGTTCATGATAGGATGCCGTGACTTATATGTGCCGATATTAATTAGAATGGATTGACTGACAGAATATATCCTTTCTTCTTAATGGAGGTGATAGTTACAGTAGGATCGGTGATGAGGCGACGGATATAGGTAATCTGCACATTAAGTGCAAGAGAGTTGGAGTAGCTTGCGTCGCCCCATATCTTTTCAAGGATTGTGTCGCGTTCAACGGGTTTGCCGATATTCTCGGCGAGCATCTGAAGGATTTCCGTCTGACGCACCGACAGTGAGTGTGTCTCACCCTTGTAGGTAAGGGAGGAAAGATTAGGACGGAAAACGGTGTCGCCCAACTGATACTCCACATCCTGATTCACTGTCATACTCTCAAACCGCTCGTTTATTTTAGCGATCAGCTCCTCAGGATAGAAGGGCTTAGGGATATAATCATTACCTTTTAGTGAAAAACCATGAAGTCTGTCAACTTTGTCGGTGCGGTCAGTTAGAAAGAATATAATCACATGTTTGTCATTCTCACGTATTATTCTCGCCATCTCAAAACCATCAAGTTCAGGCATATTTATGTCGAGCAGTATGAGATCCGGGCGTATTTCACGATACATCTCCAATCCCACTTTCCCGTTGTTTGCATAGATAACCTCATAACCTTCTGTCTCAATGAATCGTTTGAGAAGCATTGAGTTTTTGAGGTCATCATCGACCAAGAGTATTCTGATTGGTTTCATGGCTATCGTGGTAAGCTGATTGTAAAACATGAACCTTCACCAACATTGCTGTCAACACTGATTTCTCCACTATGAGCATCGACAAGAAGCTTGACATACGCCAGACCAAGCCCCATGCCTGGGATATCTCCGTAAGAATTCTTACCACGATAGAAGCGGTCGAAAATGCGGCGGCGGTCATCGGGTGCTATCCCTGTGCCATTATCGGAAATATGGATTTCTATATATCCTGCGCGTTCGGTAGTGGCGCAGGCATGGATTTCCACATTGGCTCCTGAATATTTAATCGCATTCTCAACCAGATTTGTCAGTATATTGAACATGTGAGACGGGTCGGCAAGAACAGTAATAGTATCATTAATATCGTTAGTAAAGGTCACAGACTTGTCGCTCGGGATTGCAATCGCTCCGGAAACAGCATTGAAAAGTTGACGAAGATTGATATACTGTATATTCAATGGTATCTGTTCCACATTGTTGAAAGTGATGTCGCGAAGTTTAGAGAAGTAGGCGGAAAGATTGTCAAGTGCGTTACGTGTTTCTCCCAAGAGTTCGCTTCGAGTTTCTGAATCCGCCATCATTTTCTTGTTTTCGAGACCTGACACGCACATCTTAAGCATCGAGAGCGGGCGTTTCAGTTCGTGAATCATTGTGGTTATGAAACTGTTGCGCATCTTGTCAAGTCGTGACAGTTTCAACACTGTGGAAAACTGCAGGATAAGGCAGTCAATGAGTAGAACAGAGACAAGCAGAGTTATGACAAGGACCTGCCACATACCCGGAAGTACATCTAAGGGATTTATCCTACTGAAAATGCTAACAGTTTTCCCTTGTAACTGTGAGTAAGGGATTGTTATCGTAAGTCCCGGATCAATAACAGACGGGTGATATTTCACAGCAGTTTCCCAAACCATACTGTCAGCCTGAATCAGATTTATTTTTGCCTTGATTCCGTATTTTTTCAGTACTGAGTCAATTCCCTCGACTCTGAACGGACATTTTCGCTCTGTATGTACATTGGATGTCGCACGCCATGCCTCGCTCTCATCTTTAGCTCCTGATGCGTCAAAAATCAAGGAATCAATCGGCTGAATCATCTGAATATTTGCCAGCTCCATAGCTTTGGTTCTTTGCTCCTCGGTGAGTGGTATTTCCGGCTCAAGTCCGAGAAGCTCATGAGCCGAAAATTGATATGTATATATCTTGGATGTACGAGTAGTCTTGACTGTATCTCCATATTCTTGCTTCAACGAAAACGTAGGAACGGAGAATATATCAGCATTGCTTCCATTCTTCTTCAAAGAGTCAGCTCGGGTATCCACACTTTTATCTCGTGTCGCATTATAGTCTTCCACGCACAATTCAATTCGTTTGCCAAGATTTCGCTCATAATCTTTTAGAGCGAAATCATAGCGCCCATATATCCAATGCGTCTGCATTCCGAGGAAGGCGATGATTGCTATTATTGTGACTATATACAGAGACTTGATACGTTTTTCCATGACGCAAAGTTACACTTTTTTACCGACCATGAGATTGATTTGTCCGGGTATTTGTCTGCCAGTAATAATTTAGTAATAATTCCTTAATGTTTGAGTAATGATTATATTCGGAAGGAGAGTCAATGTTGGGGTAACTTTGCAGCACCAATCAGAAACAACAAAAACTCAAAACGATATGAAAAAGACATTTTTGATTCTCTCTATCATGGCTGTTACAGTCTCAATCGCCTCAGGCAAGATATTACGTCGCCAACTCAACCTCGTTCGGTCCTCAGTTCCTGAGACTGAGACCATCGCTTCAGAAAATATGGAGTTTGTCTATGACTACCGTTGCTGTGTTGATACAACAGGCACGCTTGAAGATAATATGTCAAGTGACAATATGCTCCTTCAGATTGGTCCGGATGGACTTTCTAAATTCTCGAGTTACAAAAATCTCACAATAGATTCCATCATCATACGCTCTACTTCTGAACAGATAGCAAACGCTGCACGGGAAGGGAAACTTGATAACGGCGAGTTCATGACAATCTACAAGAACTATCCCACCGGTCGTCTTACCCACACTGAGAAAATCTGTCAGGATTGGTTCCGATATGAAGAGGATATGCCCACTCTCGACTGGGAGCTGACCGATTCGGTAACCAATGTGCTCGGCTACGAATGTCAGAGCGCACGGTGCAAATTCCGTGGACGCGAGTGGACGGTATTCTATACAGAGGATATTCCGCTGCCGGACGGACCGTGGAAACTGCACGGTCTCCCCGGGCTTATCATGAAGGCTTCAGATGAGAATGGGCATTACACATTCGAGTGCATTGGCATCAAGTCGGATTCAGACCGCCCAATTACAATTTACAAAGTTCCCTTCAACAAAACAGACCGTAAAGGGTATTACGATGTCAAACATCGTTATGAAGTGAATCCCTATGCCTATTTCGAAGCTACAACCGGTGGGCATATCACAGTCACCGACATGGAGGGGAATCCATCGCTCGATGCATACGACCCGATTGAGCTATCATATGATTATCTTGAACTTGACTGGAAGAAATGAACAGATACAGTTTTTTCATACTTTGCGTCCTCCACGGTCTGCTGTCGGCTTCGGCGGTAGACCCGGACGGACTGCGCGGCAGAGTTATTGACGCCGATACAAATGAACCGATAATAGGATGTATCGTAAAGTCTAATGGCGCATTTACCTCGACAGATAAAGAGGGACGCTTTGTAATCAACCCGAAAGCGGGAGCCGACTCCGTGTCGTTCCGCTTCATGGGCTACGAATCTGTTTCATTATCCGTAACCGCCGACTTCTCCTGTGTCCGTCTCAGACCTAAAGCCACACAACTCAATGACGTGATAGTGGAGGCTCCCGACATATATGCCAAAGGGGATACACTGGTATTCAATGTCGCCAAATATGCCAACGCTAAGGACAATGCCATTATTGACGTTATCAAGCGATTGCCCGGCATTAAAGTCGAAGACGACGGCACCATAAAGTATCAGGGGAAGCCTATCAACAAGTTCTATCTCGACGGCAACGACTTCATAGGGGGTCAATACGGTCTTGCCACCAACAATATCTCGCACAAGGACGTGGCTTCGGTGGAGGTGATGGAAAACCATCAGCCGGTCAAGGCTCTCGAAGGGATTGAATTTCCGGAAGAGGCGGGTATTAATCTCAAACTGAAAGAGAATGCCAGGAGCCGTTGGGCTGGGGTAGGGCAGGCGGCAACCGGAATGCAGCCGCTCCTTTACGATGGCTCGCTCTACACAATGCGTATCGGGGCGAAGACACAGAACATCATCACCCTTAAAGCCGACAATACCGGATGGAATCCCGCCAATGAGATACAGGAACACGATTTCGACGATATGTTTTCTTCAGATTATACCTCAAATCTCTGGCCGGAGTATATATCTGCCGACATTGTAAATGCGCCTCTGACGGAGAAGCGCACACGCGACAACCTTTCGTGGCTCGCTAACGCTATAACAGCATGGAAGAAGGGTGATACCTCAATGCGTCTTAATCTCAACTATACGGGCGACCGCCTTGACTATAATTCCGGAGTGACTACAGATTATTTCAGTAATCAGATTCCTCAGTTTGTGCAGAACAATTCACAGCGGACGCAGACACATGACCTGTCGGCACAGTTCTACAGCCAGACAAACAAGCGTGGCTATTTCCTAAAGGAAAAATTCTCAGTCGCAGGGGGCTGGAATAAATCAAATTCCGCAATAACAGGCTCATTTGACCTTGCACAGCGAGTTAACCGCAAAAGTTTTTCTGCGAACAATGATTTGAAACTTGTGAAGCGCAACGAGAAAAAACTTTTCACCCTAATATCTCGCAACACATTCATGCATCGTCCTGACCGATTGTTAGTGGCAGGTGACGAAGATGCTGTGCAGTGTATCGGCTCCACAGATTTCAGAAGCACCACTGAAACCAAATTCGGGAAGATGACACGCTTTTGGAAATATTACCTCTCCGGTGGTCTTGACCTTGACTACCACCGCATGAACAGCGCCCTTTCCGGACTTGGCGATTTTGATAATTCCGGAATCCATGAGGCATTTCTGTCAAACCTATATGCCACTCCGCAGGTGGATTATGAACGCAATGGATGGAGAGCCTCATTGTCTATGCGCTTGAAATGGCTTCATTACTCTGTCGCCGGTCAGCATGATTATATCAACGCTTCGCCTCGCTTGTATCTCAGACGGCAACTTACAGCAAAATCCGATATTTCCGGTTCGGTAGCATATAGCCTCGGATCTCCAAAACCTTATCTGAACATTACGGCTCCGGTGCTTTCCGACTACCGAAATCTTTTCATTGCCGAAAATCCCGACAAGTATTCACAGAACGTTGCGGCGACGCTTTCTTACCGTTATCGCAATCCGCTGAAATCACTGTTTTTCAATCTCTCCGCTACCTATAACCACGCCCGCAGCGCTATGATGTCAAACCAGTTGTTCATAGGCAACTTCATAGTCTCCACATACGCCGACAGACTGAATCACAGCAACTCATGGTACGCCAATGGCGGTTTCAGTAAAGGGCTTGGGCACAGTAAGATGGTGGTGGGCTGTGATGTCAATGCCTCTGTCTCATCCGCATCCTCCATGCGCGATTACGAGGTGATACCATACCGCCAGATGACAGCCGGCATAAAACCATACTTCAAGGGAAGTATCATGAAGTGGCTTTCTGCCAACTATGAGGCAAGCTACGGTTTCTCAAAACTGAGAATCGACGATGAGAGCAACGATTATCATACATTTCGACAAAATATTTTTACGACTATAATCCCCAGCGATATTGTGCAACTCACTATCGGCGCAGAGCATTTCCTGACCCGTTTTCCAGAGGGAAATACTGCTAATCTCGTACTCCTTGATGCTTCGGCGGTATGGCGACTCAATAACCGAGTGCGCCTGTCGCTCACAGCCAATAATCTGCTAAACCGACGTAGCTATGAATACGTCAACTACGGTACACTATCACGCTCCGAGTACCACTTCGGGATTCGCCGGCGCAGTATCCTCGCCTCCATACAGTACCGATTTTGACGATATAGTTTTATTTTTATGTTGCTTTGCGCATCTCGCATTCACAGTACCCGGCGAAAACACGGAAAACATCTGGCTTGAACCTGTGACTGACGAGGAATACAACGAGCTTTAAGCAAAACTTTATTTTGCTCAATTCAACTGTAGCCGGTATTCTCTTGGAGTACTTCCTGTTTGTTTTTTGAAGAAGCGGATGAAGTGCTGCGAGTGCTGGAAACCAAGCAGTTCAGCAATCTGTTTGGTACTCAGTACCGGATTCAACAGCGAGTTTTTAGCGTAGTTTATCATTTTCAGCTGTATGTATTCCTGTGCGGTCTTGCCTGTTTCCTGCTTTACAAGGTCGCCGAAATAGTTGGATGAAAGGCATATCTTGTCGGCGAAATACTTCACTGTGGGGATTCCGTCGGTTGCTCCACGTCCGTTGTCAAGATATTCGTCAATCAGCTGCTCGAATCTGCCGAGAGCGTTGTGGTTCAGTTCTTCACGAGTGACAAACTGACGCTCGTAGAAGCGCATACAGTAATTGAGCATTACCTCTATATTGGAAATGATAAGTGACTTTGAAAACTTGTCGATTGGATGTTGCAGCTCACGGGCTATCTTGTCCATATAGTCCTGCAAGATTAGGCGTTCTTCAGTCGACAGATGCAACGCTTCGTTTGAGGCATAGGAGAAGAATGTGTATTGCTTGATTTTCTGACCTAATGGAGTCCGCAGAAGAAAATCAGGATGAAACAGCAGTCCCACAGCCTCCGGTGCCGGGCCATCCTCCAGACGGTGTACCCCAACGGTCTGTCCGGGAGCGAAACTGACCACTGTCTCATCATCAAAGTCATAGGATGTCTTTCCATAGTTTATCTTACACCCTGTGGTCTTTTTAATGAAAAGAGAATAAAAACCGAAGTGCATGCAATGTGTCGGCTGCTCCACAGTATCGTCAAAATTAACTATGCCGACAAGCGGATGTCGCGTCTCAAAACCGAAATAGCGGTTGTATTTTTCAATAGTGTCTGCCTCGTATATTTCCATATAAGATTCCTTTTTTGCAAAGATAGTCATAATCGGTTGTAGCGCAATACTGAAAACTTACTGATATGTAATCGGGGTATATAATTCTGTAAGATTGGTACATTTTGCGAATCAGCGATTTAAGACAGATGTGTAATCGGACAGACAGAATCCGACCGAGTAGCGACAAAAGGCTTCGCCATGTTTGCCGCTGACGACACCTTCCACCCATACGAGTTCACACGACACGCAGTGGGCGACAATGACATACAGATAGATATAATGTATGCCGGTATCTGCCACAGCGATCTTCATGCCGCATGGGACGAACAGCAGGAGCAAGGACTCCATGCCACATACCCAATTGTGCCGGGGCATGAAATCGCCGGTCGCGTGTCGAAAGTCGGAAAGAATGTGACAAAATTCAAGGTCGGAGACTTTGCCGGAGTGGGATGTATGGTCAATGCCTGCGGTCATTGCGCTTCTTGCGAGGCTGACAAGGAACAATTCTGCGAGAATGGAACGACCTTCACATATAATTCACCGGACAGATACCATGACGGAGAAAACGCGATGGGCGGATATTCCAACAATATCGTGGTCAGCGAGAATTTCGCAATAAAGATACCCGAAACTGCCGACATGAAAAGAGTTGCCCCGCTACTTTGTGCAGGCGTCACCACTTGGTCACCAATTCATTTCAGCAAAGTAAAAAAAGGTGATAAGGTCGGTGTGGCAGGATACGGAGGTCTTGGACACATGGCTGTGCAGTATCTTGTTGATCTGGGGGCGGAAGTCACTGTGTTCGACCGCACGGAAGAGAAACGCGCCGATGCGGCAAGAATGGGTGCGATGAGATATGTAAATGTGACCAATCCAGAGGAACTGAAAGGACTGAACAACTCTTTCGACTTCATACTCAGCACCATTCCTGCAAATTACGAGCCGATCATGTATCTTGCCATGCTGAAAATGGGTGGTGAACTCGCCATTGTGGGTTTGCCTGACAAATCGACACTTAACATAGCCAACATGGCTTTCCTTTCACAGCGCAAGGTGTATGGCTCACTTATCGGCGGAATAAAGGAAACCCAGGAAATGCTCGACTACTCGGTCAAGCATGGCATCTATCCCGAAGTTGTCATCATAAATGCTGATGAAAAGGAGATTGACAAGGCTTGGAAAAACGTGTCAGACGGCAATGTGAAGTTCAGGTATGTCATTGATATGTCAACGATAAAATGATTACATGGGCATGAATGATATTATTGAACGTATGAGAAACGGCGAGCGCATATCCGAGACTGCTCCCGAACTTCTCTGTGACGAGATTGAAAATACCCGTCGGCTTATCGCTGAGTTGAACACCGGCTACCATACACCCGATGAGATACGCGCCATTCTGGAACGCATCTGGGGGCAGCGGCTTGACAGCACAGTGAGGATGTTTCCGCCGTTTTATACCGCTCTCGGCAAAATGACAACGGTAGGCAAAGAGGTTTTTATAAACTTCGGCTGCACCTTTCTTGATCAGGGCGGCATAACGCTGGAGGACGGAGTGTTTGTCGGCCCCGGTGTGAAAATCGCGACCGAAGGACATCCCGAAGAACCTGAAAGACGACATTCACTTATTACATCCCCGGTTGTGATTCGCCGTAACGCATGGATCGGAGCGGGAGCGATAATACTGCCCGGTGTCACGGTAGGTGAAAATGCCATAGTGGCCGCAGGGGCTATTGTAAAAAATGATGTCGCCGATAATACAATTGTCGCTGGAATACCAGCCAAGTATATACGGAACATAAACTCTATTGGCAAATGACCAGATACATAGCAACTTTTATAATTGCTATAACCTCTGTTGTGGCAATTAATGCTCAAAACTATATTGTGGTATGTTTTTCCCGAAGTGGCAACACTCGTGAAATTGGAAAAGAAATTGCCCGACAGACAGACTCTGATTTTGTAGAAGTTATGCCTGCGATACCTTATCCATCAGACTATAACTCAACTTTATCAAGAGCGCAGGAAGAAATAGCTGCCATAGCCAAAGGAGAATATCCGGAAATAAATACAGTTGTCAATAATCTGTCATCTTACGACGCTGTTTTCATCTGTACTCCACTTTGGTACGGTGGAATGTCCACCCCAATGCAGTCATTCCTTCACAAATACTCAGAAGAAATGCGAAATATGTCTGTAGCAATGGCTGTTACAAGCAGTAGCACTGGAATATCTGGCGTTGATGCGGATTTATCCGAATTATGTCCTGACTCTTATCGCATGGGCGCGTCATTATGGGTCAGGGCGAGCCAAGTTGGAAATGCAGATGCTCTGGTTGAGAATTGGTTAAAAACGCTAACATTGCCTGACGGGACTTCTTCTATTCACAATATTCAGATTGATGAACAATCAGAATCTGCGAATAGTGCGATTTATGACCTTAACGGAAGACGATTATACCAAAAGCCGGTTCAAGGCATATATATTCAAAATGGCAAGAAATATATCGCAAATTAAAATATATCATGAGACTTCATATTATTTCGGGACTAATGACTATGCTTTCTCTGACAGCTTGTGCATCATGCGCCACAACGGATGATGATCCCATAACTGAAAATCCGGCTCCTGATCCGGCTCCCGGCCCTGAACCCGGCAAAAATGGCAACATACTGGTAGCATATTTCTCATGTACAGGCACCACAGAAGGTATTGCCGAGGATATTGCGGATATAACCGGGGCATCCACATTCAGAATCGAAGCGGAAGTGCCTTACACCGCCGCCGACCTCGACTATAACAGCGATTGCCGAGCCAACAGGGAGCAGAACAATCCTAAGGCCCGTCCGGCAATAAAAAGTATGCCTGACGGTCTTGACCGATACGATGTGGTTTTCCTCGGTTATCCGATATGGTGGGGAGAAGCACCGCGTATAATCAGCACCTTCCTTGAGAGCGGAGATTTCAAAGGGAAAACGATTGTGCCTTTCTGCACTTCGCACTCCAGCGGTCTTGGAAGCAGCGACCGCAATCTGCATTCTCTCGCTCCGGATGCTGTCTGGATTCCCGGACGACGCTTTGCGGGAAACACTGCCAAAACAGAGCTTGAAAAGTGGATTTCAGGACTTGATATAAAATTTGACACAGATTCTGACTCAGATATGGATTACTCTAAATTTCCTCTTTCAGAGGGCAAAAACGGTCAGGCTCCCACAATCCGCCTCAGCAGCGGATATGATATGCCGGTGGTGGGTCTCGGCACATACAGCCTTACAGGCGACGTGTGCGTGAACTCCGTGAAGTCGGCTATCTCTCTCGGCTTCCGAAAGATTGACACCGCGCACATGTATGGCAACGAAGTCGAGGTGGGCCGTGGAGTGCGTGAATCGGGTGTGCTGCGTGAAGAGATCTTTGTGGCAACGAAAATATATCCCAACCAGTATGGCAACCCCGAAGCCGCCATAGATGAGTGTCTGCGCAAACTCGATCTCGGTTACGTTGACCTGATGCTTCTGCATCATCCCGGCACAAACGACGTGAAAGCCTACAAGGCGATGGAACGATATGTCAGGGAGGGTAAAATCCGCTCCATAGGCGTGTCATGCTACTATATCAGGGAAATCGACGAGTTCATCCGTCAGGTTGATATAAAGCCTGTGCTTGTGCAGAACGAGGTTCATCCCTATTATCAGGATACCGATGTCGTTCCCCATATCCAGAATCTCGGAATAGCGGTCGAGGCATGGTATCCGTTAGGGGGCAGAGGGCATCAAAAGGAATTGCTGAACGACCCGGTACTGACCGAAATCGCCATGCGGCACGGCAAATCAGTCGCACAGGTCATTCTGCGCTGGGACTTGCAGCGTGGTGTTGTAGTGATTCCCGGATCAAGCAACCCCGACCATATGAAAGAAAACATCTCAATATTTGATTTCGAGTTAAGCGATGAGGAAATGGCTCGGATTGCCGCCCTTAACCGTAACGAGAAACATGACTGGTATTGATAATGAAAAAGGTAAAAATAACAGTCTTACGAAAGACGTTTAATGCGGATATGGCAGACGAGTATGCCATGCCAGGGCTTAAACCTTGTCAGATGCTTGAAGAAGGACAGGTCTTTTATGCCGGTCTTGGAAAACCCGATGGCTTTTGCGATGGAGCGTGGCGTACAATCCACCCATACGTATTCGCGCTTGCAAACGGAGCAAAAAAATTCTACTTCAATGACTGGGTACGCCATGACGGGACAGCAATAACCTGTTGTAATGACGGTCTGCGACCGGTATTCTTCAAACTGGAAGTAACAGATGAGGAAATTCCATCACCATTTATATAGAAACGCAATATGGTATCAATAGCTAAAATCACAGTAAATCCATACAAAGTTGAAGAATACAAACGTATTCTAAAAGAGGAAATCATGGCGTCGTTACTGCTTGAGGAGGATGTCCATGTCCTTTATCCGGTATGGGACAAGGAACACCCCAATCAATTTACCATTGTGGAGGTGTATAAAGACAAGGAGGCGTATGACAGACACTGTCAGTCTCCACATCTTCTCAAATATTTCGAGGAAACAAAAGATATAGTCCTCAATCTTGAAATCAGTGAGGCAATACCGATGTTCGACAATCTTTATATGAAATAAAACATGAATACGATTCTTGATTACAACCAGTACATTCCCACCCATATTCTTTTCGGGGCAGGACAGCTTGACAATCTCCACTCTCAGACAATGCCGGGCAAAAAGGCTCTGATTGTCATCTCAAACGGCAAATCGACACGCGCCAACGGTTATCTTGCCCGCACGGAAGAACAGTTGCACACGGCGGGGGTGGAAACGTCAGTATTTGACGGTATCGCACCCAATCCGACAGTCGACAACGCAGTAGCCGGAGCAGATGCCGCCCGGAAGTCCGGAGCCGACTTTATCGTAGCTCTCGGCGGCGGAAGCGTCATGGACTGCGCAAAAGCAATCGCCCTGCTTGCTACAAATCCCGGAGAGTTGTGGGACTATGTAGCGATTGGTTCGGGCAAAGGAAATCCTATCGACAACAAGCCGCTGCCGATTGTGGCAATCACTACAACCGCCGGAACAGGCTCGGAAACCGACCCTTGCGGGGTAATCACAAAGGAGGATACCAACGAAAAGGCATTTATAATGCACCCCGCATTGTTCCCGGTTCTTGCGGTGGTTGATCCTCAGCTCATGCTGACTGTTCCGCCGATGTTTACCGCATTTCAGGGCTTTGACGCGCTGTTCCACAGTATAGAAGGTTTTGTAGCCTCTACCGCCAATCTTGCCAGCGACATGAACGCCCGCGAGGCAATACGCAATATAGCGGAGTATCTGCCGCATGCGGTAAAAGACGGCAATGACCTTGAGGCACGCACCCGTGTGGCATTTGCCAACACCCTTTCGGGAGCTGTGATGTGCCTTACGCTGCTTACCAGCGAGCATGGTCTGGAACACGCACTGTCGGCATATCATCCCAATCTGCCTCACGGCGCGGGACTGATAATGATAAGCAAGGCATATTTCAGCTACTTCATAAGAAATCACGGTTGCGACGACCGTTTCATTGAGCTTGCCCGCCTTCTTGGGAAACATGACGCAGACAAACCGGAAGACTTCATCGACGCGCTTGTGGCATTACAGGAAGCCTGCGGTGTAGCCGACCTGAAAATGTCGGACTACGGCATAGAGCAGTCGGAGTTCGAGACATTCATGCACAACACCCGCGAGGTGATGGGCATCATGTTCACAAGCGATCGCGTACAGATGTCTGACCAAGACATTATAGACATATTCGCTGAGTCATACCGTTGATGCGCAATGAAAAAGCTGATCATTTTAATTATCTGCTGCATTGGAGTCTTCGGACTCCATGCCCAGCAGATTGACACCATTTCGGTTAATAGCCCTTCGATGGGTAAGAATATCAAAAATGTGGTCATACTCCCACAAGGTTATAATGCAGAAACAAAATATCCGGTATTGTACCTTTTGCATGGCTATGGCGGCAATCATCAGAAATGGCTTTCTATAAAACCCGAACTTCCATCATTGGCATCCCAATATGACATGATTATTGTATGCCCGGATGGAGCGACATCATGGTACTGGGACAGCCCCATAAATCAGGCTTTACGCTATGATACATATATCGCAGATGAATTGATTGGTTATGTGGATTCACACTATAAAACCATTCAGGAAAAATCGGGACGCGCCATCACAGGATACAGTATGGGAGGACAAGGCGCGCTCTGGCTCGGCATACACCATCAGGATAAATTTGGTGCGTGTGGTTCAACAAGTGGAGGTGTGGATATTCGACCCTTTCCAGACAACTGGGATATAAAAATATCATTGGGAGAGTATAGCGATAATCCAAATATATGGGATGAACATACAATAATCAGTATCCTTCCTTTGATTAAAGCCGACTTCCCCATTATTATCGATTGCGGGACAGAGGATTTCTTCTATCGTGTCAATGAAAGACTACACGAAGAGATGATATATCGGAATATAAAACATGAATATATAACGCGTCCGGGCATACATCTTGAACCCTACTGGAATAAATCAATTGAATACCAATTACTTTTCTTCTCGAACTATTTTAAGAAGGATAATATCTAATACAGCATGTTATGAACAGACGTGATGCTATTAAACGAATGGGGGCACTGGCGGCGGGTGCTGTGATAAGCTCAAGCGGACTGGCCGGTGCTTCAAATCTGATTAACGGGAACAATGGCAATATGAAGATACTTGCGATAAATGGCAGCTCCAGAAAACAGGGAAACACCGGTGACATGATTGATATTGTCCTATCGGAATTGTCAGGTCAGGGACACCAAGTAGACAAAATAGATCTCGCCGGACACACTATAAATCCGTGTAAAGCATGTTTTGCCTGTGCCGGAAAGCGAAACTGCGTATTTTCCGACGACATATTCCGAAATGTTTATGAGCGGATGACCGATGCGGACGTAATAATAATGGGATCTCCGACATATTCGGCAGATGTCTCGTCGACATTGAAGGCAGTAATTGAGCGGGCAAGTGTTGTCAGCGATACCAATCCCGGAATGTTCAGCCACAAAATTGGTGCCGGAATAGCAGTAGGACGCCGTGCCGGCACGATGAACGTACTCGACACCATCAATCGTTTCTTCCTTAACAAAGAAATGTTTATTGTCGGCTCTACCTATTGGAATATCGCATACGGCAGATTACCCGGCGAGGCACTGAAAGATGTCGAAGGAGTGGAAACTATGCGTAACCTCGGCAAAAACATTTCGTGGCTTCTTTCCAGAATCGCATGATCGGTCATAGATATATTCCGTAGGGCAGGGCAACCTGCCATTACGGGTATAATAACTGCAGGGAAAGACCGCAGATTGTTTTATAAAATTCTCATAACCAATTACCATGATTTTTGCGTTTATTGCTGTCAAACTCCCGAAAATTTAATATCTTTGGAAAACGTTCATCAAAACAATTCAATAGGATGGCAAAAAAAATCGTCTTGAATTCAGCTGTGCTTGTCGCTGTAATCGCAGTTATTGTAGCGAGATCCTTCGATGTCACGGCTCATAATGTATAACGTCAACAGTGGAAACTATCTCGGAGAGATAAATCACCGCGGCCAAGGTCCGGGTGAATATCGCGTGATTCTCGGAGCTTTTGTTAATGGCAAGGACGGTTCGGTACTTCTGCCCAATTTCGATAATCCGTCGGTCTACAAGTATTCTTTGGCTGCTGACACACTGATGGCCACTATTGATCGAAATATGGCAATGTCGATGATAGAGCCTGTGGGAGGCACAGGCTCGGCTATAAATGTGGCTGCCCCGGCGCCATGCAGCCCCTCGCCATATTAAAAAGAGGCAACTATGCCCTGACTCCGGAGCAAGATCAGGAAGTGACTATGAAAGTCATCATGGATGGTGCCGATGAGATAGAGGCACTGAAACCATATATACTTGTATGCGACGTGCAGTTTACCGATGGCAAGATGCTTCTGACCACCATGTACGATGGCCACAAATATTCCGATGTATACGATATGAACAACGGCTCATTGATATATCGGAACAAATACAGTCGTCTTTCGACGCCCAGTGATATCGTCGTTTCAGGCTCTGACGGCAAGACAATTGAAGTGGAGCGCTTGTTCGCAAAAGAAGGCAAATGGTATGGCATCGTCAGTGAAGATAATGTTGCTGCCGGTTCTCCCAATTGTGCATTTGTTTCTTTCTCTTTATAGTTGTTGAAATCTACAAAGTCTTTCGCAGAACGAGTTTAAGTGAAGACAACCTTGCTTCTGCAAAGGTCTCTTTCACACAAGAAGAACTGAAACGAATAGATGAGGTCTTGGATTCTATCCATATACAAGGCGACCGCTATAATGCCAACAATCAGGCAAATGTTGGCAACTGAAACCAAGCAATAATATAAAAGAATACGGAGCCAAGTCGCATTTGACAAGGCTCCGTATTTCGTATGTGAGAGAATTATTATCTCCAGCCCATAAACATTTTCACGACTTCAGGATCATGATGGTCGAAGAACAGGCTTGTGGCAGTGTCAAGTGCAGCAATTTCTGCCATATCTTCGGCGGAGAGTTCAAAGTCGAAAATATCTATATTCTGCTGCATGCGCTCGATGTGGGTTGATTTCGGAATGATGATTACACCTCGTTGCAGAAGCCAGCGGAGTGCGACCTGTGCCACACTTTTACCATATTTCTTGCCGATTGTCTCAAGTACGGGATTGGTAAAGAATCCGTATCGTCCCTCGGCAAGCGGTGCCCATGCCATGATGTGGGTGCCGAACTCTTGCATGTATTTCTGAGCCGCTATCTGCTGGTCGAAAACATGTGTTTCCACCTGATTGACTGCGGGAACAATCTCTACATTGCTTGCGAGGTCAATGAAATGATCAGGATAGAAATTGCTGACACCGATTGCGCGGAGCTTGCCCTCCTTGTATGCCTCTTCCATCGCGCGGTATGCGCCGTAACGGTCGCAGAAAGGCTGGTGAAGCAACATCAGGTCAATGTAGTCAGTGCCGAGTTTTCGCAGACTTTCGTCTATTGACCTTTTGGCTTTTTCGTAGCCATAATTTGAAATCCATATCTTGGATACAAGGAACAGCTCGGCGCGTGTTATGCCGCTGTTTTTCACGGCTGCACCGACACCTTCTTCATTGTGATAAGCCTGAGCCGTATCAATCATACGATAACCGACACTGAGCGCATCGCTGACGCAGCGTTCACATTCAGCCGGGGATACCTGATAGACGCCATAGCCTACCTGTGGCATGATGACGCCATTGTTTAATGTCACTGTATTCATTTTTCTATCCATTTTTTAATTTGTTCGGGTTTTGCGGGAAGACGCAGCCCGGTCTTGATATTCAGGTCAGGATAACCTTTGCGAAGGGTTGCATCCGCCTCCGACATTGGGCTTTCGTAGGAGGTGCAGAACGGATATATGACCTTGTTTTTCAGCTCTGCACGGTAGTTGTCAAGGAACGTGCGTATTACAGCCGGTTCTTCGTGCCACCATATCGGGAAACCGACGAAAATGGTGTCGACATCCGCGAAGTTAATGTCAACAGTCTTGATGGCAGGGCGAAGCGACTGGTTGAGATGTTCCTGAGTGCAGCGCGACTGCTCGTTCACCCAATCCACATCCTCTGATGAATATGGCTGTTCGGGCTGGAGGCGTATCATTTTCGCCCCTGTCACGGCAGCAACTTCCTTGGCTGCCAGTTCCGTATTTCCGGAATGTGTGAAATAGACGATTACAGATTTCATTTCTTCGTTTGTAGGGGTTTGTGGCGTTGATGCCGGTTTGGAGGCGCAGGCACTGAGTGACATTGCCAGAACGGACACAACTGCCATTATTGATTTTACAAATTTCATATTGATTTGTTTTTGCTGATTAGAGATTCTTGCCGAAGAAGTCAGTCAGTTTGTCGGAAATCTGAGTCACATACTCAGGTACATAATAGGTCTGTATATGTGTCGCACCGGGTACAAGGAAGAATTCTTTGTTATCAGTACCGGTTGCCTTGCTGAAGCACTGTTCCGACATGTAGAGCGTATCGGCATTTTTTCCGGCAATCATCAGCAAAGGTTTGTTTATGAGTTGCATCCCTTCCGAGGCATCCCAGTCCATCAGATCGATAAGACTGCTCTTGGTATAGCGGAATGTGGAATTGGGGTGAGCATAATTGACAATGTAATAGTCATAACCTTCACGGTAGAGGTCAAACGGCAGGTTTGCAGCCTGTTCCGGGGTTACTCCGCTCATGTCGCCGACATATTCTATTTCACAGCCTTCGGCTTCCTTCTGACGGGCTGCACAGGCATCTTCGAGCCGTTCCTGAATCTGGTTTATCTGCGAATCGAGGAACCCGTTGCGGCGCACCAGTCCCGAATTGAACAGGCTGAGTGTGGCGATTGCCTTGAAGCGTTTGTCGGTCTGTGCAGCCTTTGCCGTGTAGCCGCCACCACCGCAGATACCAAGTATGCCAAGACGGTCGGCGTCAACGCCGGGATAGGTCAGAAGTACATCTGCCGCACGGTGTATATCCTCCGCTCGGTTTGCAGGCTTGTCGGTGCTTCGGGGCTCGCCTCCGCTCGCACCCTGATAAGCGGCGTCAAAGGCAAGAGTGATATAGCCCTTTCCTGCCATAATCTGCGCATAGTTGCCGGCAACCTGCTCCTTTGTGCCCCCGTTGGGGTGTGCCACGACGAGTGCGGGATACTTTCGGCTCGGATCATATCCGGCGGGAGTATAGACGTTGGCACGGATTTTCAAACCGTTCAGGTCATATTCAATCGGGTGGATATTGACCTTTCCGGCTTCGTTCTTCATAATGGCGTTGTTGTAGACAAGGCCGTATGGATTGCCCTTATAGGCAAGGACATCCTTTACATCGACATTCTTGAAAATAGGTTTTGTTTCCATAATCGTAGAATTTTGAGTGAATGCCGGGAGAGACATCAGTCCCAGTATTATTGATAATATATATTTCTTCATATCGGGTGCGTTACATTGTTTCTTTCAGGATTTCAAACAGCTCGTCGTGAGTGAATCTCTTGGCGCATCCCGGAGTCAGCACGGTTGAGTCGGCCGCTTTGCGAAGCAGGGTTTCTTCAGTCACACCAATCTCACTCCAATGCGAAGGCATACCGATTTCCCTGATGAAAGATTCAAGCGCGTCGATACCTTTTGCCGCCTTCTCTTTTTCAGTGCCTTCTGTTATGCCCCAGACGTTTTCTGCCATTGCCGCCAGTTTTTCAGCTCCTTCGTCCAGCATGTGACGGTAAAGGGTCGGGTGTATAATGGCAAGACCGGCACCGTGGTTGCAATCGGTATATGCTCCCACTGCGTGTTCAAGCATGTGGCACTGGAAGTCAGTGATTTTGCCGAGTTTAAGGATTGAATTCTCAGCCATAGCCGATGCCCACATCAGTTCGCCTCTTGCGAAGTCGTTGTCGGGATCAGCAATAAGAGCGCGGATATTTTTGATTACATTACGCATTATGGCTTCGTTTATCTCGTCGGTAAGATTGGTGTGTGCAGGGCGTCCCATATAGGTCTCCATGCAATGACTCAGCGTGTCAAAGGCACCGCTAATCACCTGCTTCATGGGCAAAGTCAGCGTCAGGTCGCTGTCAAGCACTGCAAACGAATTGAACGCACCGAAAAGAGGCTGTTTGAGTTTCAGTTCTTCATTGGTTATTACCGCTCCGTTGTTCTGCTCCGCGCCGGTTCCGGAAGCCGTTACAATCGACCCCATAGGGATACAGTCTGTCGCCATACGACGCTCTTTGCCATACTGCATACTCCAGATATCCTCATCGGTCTTTGCCTGAATCGAGACAATCTTGCAGCAGTCTATAACGGAACCTCCGCCGACGGCAAGTATGAAATCGACATTGTTTTCACGGGCAATTTTTGCGCCTTCCTGAACTTTGGCGTATGTGGGATTGGGCATAATGCCGCTAAAATCCACAACTGTCTTGCCTGCTGCTTCAAGCATTTTCCGGATGCGGTCATAAAGCCCTGACCGTTTCAATGAGCCGCCACCGTAGACAAGCATTACTTTGTTACCCATTTTGGGCATTTCTGTATTCAAGGCAGTCTCCAGACAGCCTTTGCCGAAATACTGTTTTACCGGATATTGAAAAGTGAAAGAATCCATATGGTTTATTATTTTTCTAAAGTTGACATATCAATTACATAACGGAACTTTACTTCTCCGTTTTTGACTTTCTCATATGCGTCGGTTATGAGGTCGGCATCTGCCTTTATCACTTCGACATCAGGATATATGCCATGCGCCACCGAATAGTCCATCATTTCCTGAGTTTCACCGATACTCCCTATTCTTGAACCGAACAGACGTCTGTTTGCCATACCGATAAATGAGCGCATTGAAAGCTGCGGCATATCTTTTGCCGATGGAATGCCGACTATGCACATCTGTCCGTTCCATTTCAGCATCTTCATATAGGTCATGGGGTCGTAAGCCGACGGAATGGTGCTGATGATAAAATCGAACTCATTTGCTATAGACGCCATAGCCGCCGAGTCGTTGACGTTTACATACCGTGACGCTCCCATCTCTTTGGCGGCTTCACGCTTGTCCTCAGAAATGTCAAAGACCGAGACATCGGCACCGAGTGCTTTCAGGTATTTCACAGCCATGTTTCCCAGACCTCCGAAACCGGCAACTCCGACTTTATCGCCGGACTTGACACCGGCATATTTTATTGGCGAGTAAGTTGTGATTCCTGCACACAGCAGTGGCGCTACCTTCTCCATATCTGCATTTGCCGGAATGGCAATGGCATAGTCTTGAGAAACCACTATGTTGTCGGAGTATCCTCCTTGAGTCGGCTCATTATCGTGGTAAGGGTCATGGTCATGATAAGTAGAAACAGACTCGCTGCAATAATGCTCCTGTCCGTTAAGGCAATAGTCACATACGTGACATGAATTGATTATGCAGCCGACGCCGGCATAATCACCAACCTTGAATTTCGTGACATCTTTTCCAACGGCAACGACACGCCCGGCGATTTCATGCCCCGGCACCATCGGATACTCTTCCTTTCGCCAGTCACCATGCACATTGTGGAGATCACTGTGGCAGATGCCTGAATACAGAATCTCAATCTGTATCTCGTCATCGCCGACTGCGTGGCGGTTGAATTCGTATGGATGAAACACACCGCTTTCATCAAATGCGGCAAAACCGTGTGTCGGTATGCTGTCAGTCTGAGCGTATAAGTTTAATGACAGACTCGACAGACTTATTAATAAAAGTATTTTGGAATATAATTTCATGATTCTTAAATGGTAATGTTAGGTATCCCTGCCGAATGGTTCATATGTTTCTCCCAGAACCTGACCGCGCTGTCCATCCAGCCCTCTGCACTTGTGCCAGTGCCAAGACCGAAACCGTGGCGCAGATTTGGGAACAGATGAAATTCGGCATCTATGCCGAGCGACTGCAATGCTTCCACCCGGCGGCGCATTACCGTCGGACTTGCAATAGCATCATTCTCGCCGATAACAACGTATGTCGGCGGATCCTGACGCGTATATTCCGAATGGCCGGTATAGCCCATCACGACTGTGGCAGGACGGGCATCGACAAAATTGCCGAATGCCGCAGGAGTGTATGACCCGATATATGCAGCCATACGCGCTCCTGCCGAGCCGCCCCATACAGAGTAGTCATCAGTCGATACGCCTAACTCAGAGGCATGGGCAAATATATAGTCTATGCCTGCTGAAAGGTCTTCGACGGCACTCTGCGCTCCACGGTCAACGCTGTACTGGATTACAAAAGCATTGTAGCCTTTCTTGCTCAGTTCGAGAGCGAGAGGAAAACCCTCGTGGATTGAACCGACATAAGAGAATCCTCCTCCCGGACAGAACACAGCGAATGGCGCGCCGGGATTTCCGGGAAAGAAAAACAGTCCGGCATCCTTGCGACCGAGGTCATAGTACAACTGCTTACCATTTCCAACCATATCTATCATCTCGTTGATATAACCTACAGCTCTTCCGGCGTCCACATAATTGTGGTATGGCAGAAGCGACGGTATATTGCCGAGCTTCATGTCGGGATCGTAACGCCACTCAAGCGGCAGGATATATCTTCCGAAACCTTGAAAAGCAGGATGATTTACCACATCGCTGACAGTGTTTGCTGTTGTAAGATGGCTGTAATCTTTCATTTCAGACGGGTTTTCATCGCGGTTGCCGGGATTATTCTCCGACACCTCCACCTCTAACAATTCCTCTTCCGCTGATGTTGAGGCACATCCGGCAAGAACCGAGAAAAGAGCAACAGATACCGACAATATCATAAGTCGAGCTGCCATTCGTCCCCCTTTTTATGAAATTTATATTTGAGCCACACTATTCCATGATTGCACACATCGGCAGAAAGCAGCTCCAGTGACTGACCGGCAGCCGGGGTCTCATCAGACGCGCCGAGATATTCAAATATGGAGGGCACGGTGGTAAGGCCGTCAATTCCGGGATACATCACAAGGCTAAGTTCATCAATCAGTCCGGCAGCGAGCATCGCACCGTTGATTATGCCGCCACCTTGAAGCGAGATTTTATTGATTCCGAAGCGGTCATGAATAATCTCCATTGCACTGCGCAGATCAGTCGGGTCGGCAAGCACAATGTATGAAATGCCTTTTTCTTCAAGCATCGCAAGATAATCGGCTGTCGCATTCGTTCCTAAAATGACAAGGATATTGTCACCACGGAGGCGGTTGTCGGTGTAGAAAATATCCGCATCGGGGTCAACGGTTATGAACAGTCTTTCAGAGTCACGGTTCCCGGTATAGACTTTACCGGCTTGTGCCCTGTCGTTGCTCTTGGGCATGAACTTATAAGGGAAAGCCTCCTTCGCGGTTGACTTGCCGAACATCCATGCGTCAGTGTCAAGCGATTTTCCTAACTCGGCATATTCCATGAACAACTCACCGGCAGGTGTGCCGTCAAACGGCAGCGTCCACCGACCCGGCAGAAGTCGGCCGTCGACCGAACTCATTATGTGGCATATTACTTTTGGAACCATTTTTTCAGATTGCTTTTTGGGATTTTACAATTTTTGAGCCGCCGAACACTTCGCTCATTGGCATTGTATCGAGGGTGCGGTCAATCTGGGCGATTTCCTCTTGGCTCAGTTTCACATCAGGCGCGCCGGCATTCTCTTTCAGACGGCATAGGTGCCGTGTGCCGGGGATAGGAACAATCCACGGATTCTTGCACAGCATCCATGCCAGCGATATCTGCGAAGGTGTGGCATGATGTTCATCGGCAAGCTGTGTGATATAGTCCATCAGCTCACAGTTCTTTTCAAAGCTCTCCTTTTTGAACTGCGGCATTGCGGCCCGATAGTCGGAGTGCGGGTCAAAAGTTGAAGATGCGTCATAGTTTGCTGTAAGCAGACCGTTGGCGAGCGGAGAAAACGCCACAAAGCCGATGCCAAGTTCTTCCAGCATAGGGAACAGAGCCTCATGCCACCGCGCCATCATCGAATAACGGTTCTGCACGGCAGTGACACGGCAGACGGCATGTGCCCGACGCAGATATTCCTCGTCAGCCTCCGAGATGCCCCAGTGGAGAATCTTGCCCTCCTTCATAAGGTCAAGCATCACACCAGCTACCGTTTCCGGCTCTACATCCGGGTCAATACGGTGCTGGTAATAGAGGTCGATGTGGTCGGTGCGAAGACGCCGCAAAGAGCCTTCAACCGCCTTGCGTATCGCAGCCGGACTTGAATCCGGTATAAGCGGATGCGGGCCGTCACCACTGGGATTCTCAAATTCAAGACCGAATTTTGTTGCAATAACAATTCTGTTACGGTACGGCTGCAAGGCTTCTCCGAGCAGTTCCTCGTTGGCGTGCGGATCATCGATAGTGCCGTAAATCTCGGCAGTGTCAAAGAATGTATACCCCATATCGACCGCATCATCAAGCAGCCGGATCATATCCCGTTTATTTGCCGGAGTGCCGTATCCGTGACTCATGCCCATGCAGCCAAGTCCGACGGCAGATACTCTCAGACCACTCAATCCTAATGTTCTATATTCCATGTTATTCCTTGACTACATTTATATTTTTAAGCCATGTCGCGATATAGGAGCTGTTGATACTTCCGCTTGTAAGTCCAAGACCCGCGAGGTGGGTTGATTCAGGGGTAAGGTCGACAATCTTACGGAGCGTTTCATCGCGATATGTAGAAGCGTATGTGCAGAAGGGCACTACAATCTTGCCTTTCAGATCGTAGCTCTCTGTAAAGGTGCTTATAATCATAGGAGCAGTGTGCCACCATACAGGGCAGCCGATAAACACGATGTCATAGGATTCCATATCACCAACCGTATTTTTTATAGCCGGGCGAGCGTCGGAATCTCTCTCCTCCAAAGCTACTTCGGTACAAGGTGTGTATTCGGTAGGATATGGCACAACAGGTTCTATTTCAAAGAGTGTCCCGCCGGTCTGTTCCGCAATCTGCTGTGCCATTCGGCGGGTAGTTCCACCCCAACTGAAGTATGCTACAAGAATTTTACTGTTTTCCGGCACCTCGGTATTGTCGCCACCGGGGATTTCCGGTTCCGGCTCATCGTTGCCGCAGGCAATCAGCGATATAGACACTATCGCAGAAATGAATAATGAAAATATTTTCTTCATTGTAATTATGTTTAATTGTTCTGGTGCAAAATTATGTCTAATCTCACTTCCGGCTGTTACCCTAAATTCGGTGCGTGATGCTAAAATCCCCGAAAATGACTGATGACTTTATCTGATTTTTGGGATGGACACGTTGTGAGCCGTAATTTTGTATATTGACACCGAAATAATTACAATGGGAATATGAGCAATTATTTGTAAATTTGCGTATGGAAAAGTTGAATGATGTAATAATCTCCGACTCCATTGACGGTATCGGCAAAGACCGTTATAAGGATTATCTCTCCCATGCTTTATGCACGGGAGGCAAATCTACATTCAGTTTCAACGGTCAGACCTTCGAGTTCAATGAGGGAGATTTGATGATTGTAAGAAAAGGGAAATTGCTTGATGATGTAAAGATGTCGGATGATTTCACCGTGAAAAATCTATATGTGACAGCACCCTTTATTGAACTGTGTACACCGCAGTCCAATTATGGAATGAAAGGCCAGTTGGCATTGTTTCTTAATCCGGTGATGCACCTGACCGATGAACAGCGGTTTGTATGCGAGCGTGACTTCCGTTGGATTGATTACCGTCTGAACCAGACATCGCACAATTTCTATCGCGAGCTGCTTATCAACGCCGTGCAGTCGGCTATACTCGATTTCTTTGATTTCCATTCAACCCTCAGCGGGGAAGATTCCATATCCTCTCAGAACGCCTCTATCATGAGCCGCTTTCTGAATATGCTGGAAAACGGGGATTACCGTCACAACCGCGAGGTGACATATTATGCCGATGCCCTATGTGTTACCCCGAAATATCTGTCGGAGGTGTCAAAAAAGGTAAGCGGTTATCCGGCAAACTATTGGATAAACCGCTATACGTCGCTTGAAATAGCCCGGCTTCTGCGCGACAAGAGCTTGACCTTTGTCCAAATCTCGGATATGTTCCGATTTTCATCACCGGCATATTTCAGCCGTTATGTACAGCGAACGCTCGGTCTGAACCCTACCCAATACAGAGAATAGCGTTTTCAGTAAAAACGGTTGTTCCCTCCGAAAATATCATAAGAACCCATTGTCATCGTGTCTGTAACTTTGCAAAAAATTACAGACACGATGAATCGTTTTATATTGACCATTATCACATTAGTATTAGGTGTAGTATCATTGACCGCACAAAACGCTCCTTGTTTTTCTGCTGAAGAACAGGCGATAATAGATTTGTCAAATGACAAATGGCAATGGATGGCTGATAAAGATGTCGATAGAATAAAAGCCATTTTCCATGATTCCGCCCAGTTTGTACACATGGGTGGATATTGGGGCAAGGATGCCGAGCTGAATACAATCAGGGATGGTGGTATCTGGTACAAGAAAGCTGAGATACATAAGCAGGAAGTTAGATTTGCCGGTCCGACAGCAACAGTTTACAGCACAATACATCTTAATTCTGTTGTAGGAGGGCATGAAGTCCGATTTCCTTTTTACGTGACTGAAACGTATATTATGGATAATGGGCAATGGAAGCTCATATCTCTCGTATTTACCAAAACATTCGGCGAATAAACAAATCAATCAGGAATAATATGAATAAACTGACATTTCTTGCAATAGCGATGATAGCATTAGCTATTGCCCCGCTCTCACTCGGAGCAGCCAACCCTAACAAAATCCTTATAGCTTATTTCAGCTGGGGAGGAAATACGGAAGCCGTTGCGAACTACATCGCCAATCAGACACAAGGCGAACTGTTCAGAATAGAGCCGGTAGTGCCTTATCCTTCGGAGTACACACCCTGCACCGAAGTGGCACTTGAAGAACGGGATACCAACGCCCGTCCTGCCATAAAGGACAAGGTGGCAAACTGGGATGACTATGATGTGATATTCATTGGCTGCCCGGTGTGGTGGCATGAAGCACCTATGATTATCCACACATTTGCCGAAAGTTACGACTTCGCCGGAAAGACTGTGGTACCTTTCTGCACTTACGCGGCAACATACCGCGACGAGACACTTGCCAAGATTGTGGAGATTACACCTGATGCGAAGCATCTTGAAGGCTTCGGAGCAAGAGGCAGCAGCACATCGGGCGTGACAGAGTGGCTGAACCGTATAGGAATGATTCCCGGCAACTCCGGCATTAATGATGTCGCCGTTGACGACAATGCCAATATAACGATTTACAATACGACCGGCAATGTCGTATATGTCGGCATTAAATCGGAGGTGTCCGTGCCGCAGAAAGGCATATATATTGTGCGCAGTGAGAATAAGACAGAAAAGGTTGTCCTGTAAATAAATAGCACATTATGATTAGAAGAACACTGTTAACACTCTGTGCATATCTTGTCACAATTGGCACATTCGCACAAAAGCATTCCGAATTGCAGGACACAACCATAAACAACCAGCCTTATGTCATTCTGAACAACGGGCTCGCAATGCCCCGGTTTGGAATAGGCACGTTTAATGTCCCCGGTGACAGCATAATGGCTGACGCTATCTGCTTTGCGCTGAAAAACGGATACCGGCATATCGACACGGCCCACGCCTACGGCATAGAGCGAGGTGTCGGAAAGGGCATTAAGGAAAGTGGTGTGCCTCGTGAAGACATCTGGATTACGAGTAAAGTCTGGCCGACTGAATACGGCGAGGGGAAGACACTCGAAGGCATTGACAAGATGCTTGACAGGCTTGGTGTGGATTATATAGACCTTCTCTACGTCCACCAGCCCGTCGGAGACTGGCGCGGCGCATGGCGCGATATGGAAAAAGCCGTGGAATCCGGTAAAGTCCGTTCACTCGGCATCAGTAATTTCGATGCTGCCGACACTCTTTTTACCGCTGTTAACGAATGGGCAAGAATAAAACCTGTGGCTTTGCAGATTGAACTTCACCCATACGCGCAGCGGGAGAAATGGCAGGAAAAAGTCGCTGATAAAAATATTCAGGTTGAATGCTGGTTTCCGCTCGGAGGTGCTATGAGCAACGGAGCATTGTTCCGTGATCCGGTGCTGATGAGTATTGCCGAAGCTCATGGCAAAACACCGGCGCAGGTAATATTGCGTTGGCACATACAGAAAGGTTTTTCTGTAATACCGGGTGCGACAGACCACGGCTATATTTTAGAAAATATCAATATATTCGATTTTGAACTCACTCCGGAAGAAATGGAACAGATCCATGAGTTGAACAAAGAAAAAAGGTTCTTCAATATGTCGCTCGAAGACAAACAAAGGATTCTAACCCGTGCCGAACTTCCTGACTGATATAAAAACTGATAACAAATGGCAGAAGAAAAACAAAGCAGAATGGAAGCCGTCTTGGACAAAGACAAGACCAACAAGGCTAATTACACTTGCAGTAATTTTCATTTTCAGACCCCGGTCAATATATTCTTCGGTAAAGATGCGGTGTCGCATCTTCCTGAGCAGATACCTGCGGGAAGCGATGTTCTGCTTGTATATGGCGGAGCCTCAGCAAAGTTCAACGGAGCTTACGAAGCACTGACAGCAATAATGGACTCAAGCGGTATCAGATGGCATGAGTTGCCGGGTTGTATCGGACCATATTACAGGTATGTGGAAGAGGGAATCTCATTATGTCATGAGCATAACATCGGTTGCGTTATCGGCGTTGGCGGATGTTCCTGTATGGACATAGCCAAAATGATAGCATTTGGTGCAAAGCATGATGACATCTGGAAATACCTTACATTCGACAAGCCGGTGACCGGACATGAGGAACGGCTTATCATAGGGTGTGTGCCGACCTATCCTTCGGGTGGATCGGAGGCAGACGCATCAGCGGAGATTGATGATACCGAAACAGGCAGACATGGCTCGTTGTATGGTTTTTTTGCAGATTTTTCGCTACTTAATCCCGAATTTACGTTTACCCTTGATAAAGTCCAGAGCGCATACGCCGGAATTGTTACGTTCATTCAGGCAAGTGTGCCGTTTTTGGGCGGCTCATTCCCGTTGACCGACAGTTTTGGATTGAGCATAATGAACTCGGTAAGAAACAGTATCGCTGCAGTCCAGAAAAATCCGCATGATTACGATGCCCGTGCCACTCAGATGTGGGCATCTGCCATGACGACAAGCAAACTATTGTATTGCGGAAAGCAACTATCATGGTGTTTCAGCCTTTACAACGATGTGGAGGTCATAAGATTGTGTATGCCTCAGCATTACCGTCAGGCGTTCACTGTCTTATTCCCTGAATGGTTGAGAGCAATAGCGAAATATCATCAGGCTGATGTTGAGCGGTATCTGGTGGCTGTTTTTCCTGAACTTGCCGGTGAGAAGGACTTGGTTCAGGTTGGATGTGACGGCCTTAGAACTTATTTCAAATCAATAGGCTTGCCGGTATGCTATGCTGAATATGGCGAGATTCCTGAAGAATCACGCCTGCGTGAAGCTGCGGAGAAACTTGCGTCCGACAGTGCGTTTACGGTCGATGAACTTGTAGATATTTACAAGTCTTGTATGTCACCTGCATGAACGCTGCATTACGAATATACAAGGAGTGGACGTTACCAATCAGCATAGCTGCCGGAACGCTGATTTTTCTGGCATTTCATCTGATTGGATTCCTCTCGCCGCTTAAAGGAGTCACGGAGTCTTTTGTGTCTTATTTCATACCTGTGCTGGTTTTTGTAATGTTGTTTTTCACATTCTGCAAAATCAATCCCGCACACATGCAGGTGAAGAAATGGCACTTGATACTTGTGGCATTCCAGCTTATATCGTGCGGTCTTATAGGAGGTCTGCTTTTCGCGTTTCCGTCATTTCCGTACAGAATAGCGGCAGAGGGGGCTATGGTGTGTCTGATCGCACCGACAGCGACCGCCGCCGCTGTGATTACCGGAAAACTTGGAGGCAACGAGGCCTCACTGACCTCTTATACAATAACCAGCAACCTTGCCGCGGCAATAGCCATCCCTCTGGTATTTCCTTTGATTGAGGGTAAAGGAGACACATCATTCATCCATCAGCTCGTACTGATTAGCCGACAGGTGTTCCCCTTGCTTATCTTCCCGTTTTTTGTGGCATGGGGTGTAAGGGTATTTCTGCCAAAAGTACTGGATATTATCCTCAGATATTGCGGATCAGTGGCATTTTATCTGTGGGGTATCGCATTGATGGTTGTCGTCGGTCAAACTCTGAGGTCAATAGTCAACAGCAATGCCGCCGTTCATCTTATTGTCACTTTGTCGGTTGTCGGACTTGTAGCCTGCTGTGTGCAATTTGCGACCGGCAAGATAATAGGGGGATGGTACAATGACCGTATAAGCGGAGGTCAGGGACTTGGACAGAAAAACACAGTATTCGCCATCTGGGTTTCATACACCTACCTTATCCCCATAACCTCGATAGCCCCCGGTAGTTATATTCTTTGGCAGAATATAATCAACAGTTGTCAGCTATGGCATTACAACAGAACACATAACAATAAACAACGTTAAAATTTATCAGAATGAATAAATCAATCATAACACAGTCTGCCGTCGCTTTTCTTTGTCTATGCGCGGTTTCATGCGGAAAAACAGGTGAGGTTGCAGATGATAATTCAACCAATGGAGTTGAGCAGAATCTGCCGGTATATAATATCGCGCAATCGGATACTTCGACAATCAACAAGAGCCGTAAGAATGTGCTTGTGCTGTCGGCAAGCCCGCGTAAAGGCGGTAATACTGATTTACTTTGCGATGAGTTTGTACGCGGAGCACAGGAAGCCGGCGGCAATGTGGAGAAAGTCTTTCTGGATGATTACAAAATCGACTTTTTCCATGAACAGCATGAGCATTCAGCCGATTCGGTAGCCTCCGATGATCAGGCTCCACTTATTATCAACAAGATGGTAAACGCCGACATCATAGTGTTGTCAAGTCCTGTCTATTATATGAACATCGACGGGCAGCTTAAAACTCTCATGGACCGTTGTTTCCGCAACAAGGGACTTGCTGGTAAAGAATTCTACTATATTACGGCATGTGCTGATGCCGAGGATTCCACTGCGGAGACCGCGATATTCGCATTCCGAGGCTTTGTCGTATGTCTGCCAAATCCTGTTGAAAGAGGAATGGTGAAAGCTATCGGTATGGGAAGGAAGGGAGCCGTGGAGCAATCACAATATATGCAGGAGGCATACAATCTCGGCAAGACAATTTAAGAAACCACATACTAATTGAAACAAAGCGGCATTATGGAATCACACCATAGTGCCGCTTTACAATGACAACTTATTTCCCTGTGCCGAAGCGAGATGTGTCAATGTTCGTTTCTTTGGGTTTGAAGCCGTTGAATCGCCAGATGAATGTCAGCTTGAGATTTCGGGTCATGTCGCACACTTTCATTTTGTAATCCTGACCGGCATGGTTGATAGTCATGGTCGGTGACCATTTATTGAAAATGTCATCGGCTTTCAGGTCAAGTTCACAGCAACGTTTCTTTCCGAACTGCCATTTTACTCCGGCATCGACTTTCCACATACCCGACAGGTCGGCGATTCCTTGCAATGATGGAGAGATATAGCATAAATCAACTGACACAGACACCGGGCTGTTCTGGCTGAACTTGAAGGAGTTGTTAAGTGAGCCGTAAAAAATCCATTTGCTATTGTCAAAGCTGATGTCATGGAAGTGGTCTGCCTTTGCCCTCCTGTTCATTACGTTGGCTGTGGCTGTGGCATTCCATATATAGCTGACACCGAAGGGAGCGTAGAGATTAAGCCCGACCACACGCTCATAGTTCATGTTGATGGTCTGATATATCAGATTCAGAGCATCGGGTGATTGATATGGCAATTGCACAGTAGTTTTATCGCCATACTGAAAATAGAGTGTCGCAACATATTTCTGCCTGAGAATATAGTTAAACTGCGCATCATATTGGATATATGGCTGTAAGGTAGGATTTCCTATTACCGTCGAGTAGTCGTTGATGTGGCTCGTGCCGCCGTGCAGTTCCCAATATGATGGGTAGATGCGCTGGGTATTGAAATTCAGTTGAAATATGCTTTTCGGTGTCTTATAGTAAGTCGCACCGAATTGAGGAATGAAATTCCAGTTGTGCTGATATTTATTGTGATAATACTCACCCTTTGCCGAAAGATTGAACGACAGTCCCCAGTCGAAAGACCGCTGTGTGCCGGCGTAAAAACTCGCCACATCTTCGTTGAGAATATCATCGAAATCGGGATTGTCGGACATTGCGTAGTGTTGTGAACTGTGATCTTTTGAGTGTTGATATTCTGCGCCATAGTTCAGTTGCCACTGTCCAAGCTGATGCTGTTGGTCAATATATGCATGCCAACGGTTAATATCCTGACTGTTTTCAGAGCCAAGAAGGTAGTCTGTGTCCTTAAACAATGACTGTGAGCGGTTTTCGGAATAGCGGGTGTAGTCGCCGCCTATTGTCATGCCAAATGGCGCCGTGTAGCGCAGGGCGATATTATGATAGCCGACAGGCGACAGTATGTTGTAGGCATTTGTATAGTTGCCCAATGATCCCGAAGAGAGTCCCCAACTCTTTGAATCGGAGATTATCTGACCGTTGTAAGTGAGTTTGAGTGTTTTCCAAGAAGCGGAGGCAAATATTGTATTGCTCCAGTTCTGACCAATACGCCGCATGTCGTCCTCAATCATAGTTCGTCTGTCATCATAAAGATGATTCGACCATGTTTCCTCGCGGTTCCACGATTTACTGCGCGTCAGTCCGTAGTTCAAGTCAAAAGTCCAGTCCTTTATAGCGTATGTGGCTGCAAGTACACCGCCATACGAACCATAATGAGCCTGATTGTATCCGGCTCTGACCTGTCCCTGCAAGCCGTCGAGAGGCGTCGGAGTTTTCAGAACCACGTTGATTACGGCACCATTAACATGATACTTAGCCGGGGCGGAATACATAATCTCCACGTTTTTCAGCCTGTCAACCGGAGTGTTGTAGAGAAGTTGATAAAGATTCTGGAGCGGCATATTGGTAAGCTCGCCATTGAGAATAATCGTGACATTTGAAGCTCCCGTGAGCCATATCATACCGTTATTGTTTGTGACGCCGGGCATATAGCCAAGGGCTTCAAGAATATTGTTAACCGGTTTGTCCTTGACTATTCCGGGGAGGTCGACTACCATAATTCCGTCCTCGCCTTTGACCTGTGGTTTCTCTCCCTTTACAACAACTTCATCGAGCTGTCTGGTAAAAATTGTATCGGTTGCTTCCGTCTGAGCCACAGCCGATATGAACGTAATGAATGAAGCGAATAATATGCCTTTCCTCATAGCTGTTTAGTTTTTGTTTGATGCAAAATTACAGGCAAATGGTCTTTGGCAGACAATTCTCAACCTTAGTTAGTCTTAAATGCTCCCTTATTTAGTCTTAAATTGAAGTGTTCCTAAACAATTGTGTGACGGATTATTAGTAACTTCGCATTATGAAACGCTTTAAGACAATCTCGACTACGTTTATTGTTGTCATTGCAGTTATTTTCATCTGCAATGTCTATTATCTCATATCCCTTTACAATTCGATCAGGACAGATGTCGAACGCGATGTAATGACTGCTTTGGCTGATGCTGATATTGACGATATGTGGGAGCGAGCCGACCGGGCTAACCGCGCGGCAGTCGCAGCAAAGCAGGCTTATATTGATAATGGTGACTCAATCACCAAACAAGTACGGTCTGTTTCCGGCATAAAGGATGAAGAAGGGAATTTTGTCACAACATCGACTAATCAGAAAGGTGAGACAACAGTAAACAAGACAGCTCTACGACGTGACCGTTCATACACAAACCAAATGGTAAACGATATGAGCAGGCAGATGCATGAGGCTATGGATCCGTTTGTAGATTTTAATCTGACCATCATGGACAGTATCGTTACTGAACGACTTGCCGACCGACACATATATCCCGATTTCGTAGCAGCGGAGGTTATAGATTCCGAAGCTAAAATTATAAGGGGCAACAGCCATATTAGACAGAATCGCTCCGGCTATGACGTGTTTTCGCTATGCTTTAATCCGGAAGCCGGTATGTATTACCGTGTTTATATGACGCCGCTGACACGGCATATCATGTCTGAAATGTCAGGTGTGATTATTACGATATTTCTTCTGATGGTTGCATTCTCTCTGGCGTTTTGGTATCTGTTCCGCACAGTCTCGCGACTGCGCACCATTGAGGAGATGAAAGATGATTTTGTCAGCAATATGACCCATGAATTGAAAACGCCTATTGCCATAGCATATTCAGCCAATGACGCTCTGCTCAATTATAACACAACCAACGACCCCGACAAAAAGACAAAGTATCTGACGATTGCAAACAAGCAACTGAAACGACTTGGCGAACTTGTGGAAAATATCCTTGCAATGAGTATGGAACGTCGAAAAACTATGGAACTCAGACCTGAAGATATACAGTTACGCGAGTTTGTAGAAGAAATCGCCGCAGCCCAGCGTATGAGAGGCGATAAGGATATAACCATCAATGTTAATATTCCCGAAAATACCACCATTGAGGCAGACAGGGCGCACTTGGCAAATGTGCTGAACAATCTGATTGACAATGCTATCAAATACTCCAGAGATAGCGTTGAGATAACGATAACCGACGACAGCCATGATCTTTCGGTAAGAGATAACGGCATCGGCATTCCGTCAAAATCCATTCCCTACCTGTTCAATAAGTTCTACCGCGTTCCGCATGGCAACCGTCAGGATGTCCGTGGCTATGGCATAGGACTATATTATGTAAAGAGTATTCTCGACAAAATGGGCTGGGATATTGAGGCCAAGAGTACAGAAGGTGAAGGCTCGGTGTTCACTATTAAATTCAGCAAAGATGAGCAATAAGATACTGTTTGTAGAAGATGAGGAAGACCTGACGCTGATTGTCGCCGACACTCTGCGCGGACAAGGCTATGAAGTTGTCACTGCTGTTGATGGCGTAGTCGGACTTGAGAAATTCAAGACCGAAGCTGCCGATATAGTCGTGGCTGATGTCATGATGCCCAAAATGGATGGGTTCACAATGGCGAAGGAGATAAGGAAGTTGTCGCCGACAGTACCATTGCTTTTTCTCACCGCAAAAAGCACAATCGATGATGTTGAGCAAGGTTTTGAAATCGGAGCCAACGACTATCTTAAAAAGCCCTTTGAACTCCGCGAACTGATAGTGCGGATTAAAGCACTATTAAGAAGATATGGTGAAAACCGCACCGAGGACATACGGTTTGCAATTGGAGCATATACTTTTAACGTAACGACCCAGACATTGTCATTTGGCGACAAAGAGACAGAGCTGTCTCACTTTGAAGCCAAGATTCTTGAACGTCTGGCAACCAATATCGGCAAGACTGTCGATGCCTCCGAACTGATGATTGCTGTATGGCAACGTGACGAGCCGAGCAACCGTAATTCTCTCCATGGCTACATCCACAAACTCCGACGAGCATTGCGCCACGATCCCTCAATCTCCATCATCAATCAGCGTGGCTTCGGCTATATGCTGGCTCTAAGAACGAATCCTGAGAATTAAAGGTTGATTCATCGTCCGACATTCTTCCACACGTATCATAAAATTGCCAATGTCTAACAGAATAATGATAAAGCGGCATGATGGTGAAAATCCATCATGCCGCTTTATTCTCTTAGAAGAGTCAGATTAATCCCGTGCAAAGAAATTTGTAAAGACACCTCTTTCTTGTTCGGGAATCCCGATAGCTTCTTTGGCTGACTTTATGGCTTTTATAAGGAAAGCCATATTATGGCCGAGATTGCGCATGGTCTGGAGTCCTTCTTTGTCTTTTTCAACATCATCGGGGGTATAACCGTGGACCTCGTTCCAGTATGTACTGGATACTATCGGCATTGACGATATGGTGAAGTATTTGTTGATTTCATCGAACGCGGAAGTCGAACCTGCACGCCGGGACGAAATAACAGCAGCCCCGACTTTCATTGTCTTGTCAAAAGCTCCCATTGTCGAATAAAACAGTCGGTCAAGGAAAGACAGCAACTGACCATTGGCTCCGGCAAAATAGGTAGGAGTGCCAATCAACAGACCGTCGCACGCGGCAAAAAGCGGAGCTGTTTCGTTTACAACATCGCTGAATACACATCGGGCTGTAGTACGACATTTCCGACAACCGATGCAGCCTCTGACATTCTTGTTGCCTATATTCATACGATGAGTGTCTATCCCGCTATGGTTCAGGATACGCTCAACTTCCTGTAATGCCCTGTCTGTGCAACCGTGGATTTCAGGGCTTCCGTTTATTACAAGTACGTTCATAGTCAGTCAGCAAGATTATTTTGTTGCAGCCATTGGGCAACGTGCTCGGCGATAACATCATTGTTAAGCTCCTGCATGAGAAAATGGGAGTTGCCTCGGATACCAATTTTCGGAAGTTCGACAAGTGTGGCATTGCCGCCGTGACGATTGATTGCCTTTACAAATTCACGTGCCATTTTCAGGCGGACTTCCCAGTTGCTCCCACCCAATGTCGTGGCATTGGATTCGGGAATATAATCGCCGAAATATATGACGATCGGCTTCTTTGTAAGTTCCATGAAACTTTCAGGGGCTACCGCCACTCCGGCAAGTCCTCCCGTAAGACCCGGCAGTGGCTCAGGCACCTCGCCTTCAGGAAAGACAAAGCCGCCCGGTTCAAGTGCTACCACTCCTTTTACCTGAGGATTGTTCATTGCCGCCATCCATCCGGGAAAGCCTCCAGCCGAGTGGGTCACAAGAATATTGTCGCCGATTTTCTGCGACACGGCGTCAAGAGCTGCCACATCGAGCTGATTGTTGCTCAGGTCGGGCACCATCTGCCTGAAAAAGTTGGATACACTCAGTGAATCCTTAGGAAACTGGATTCCTTCGTTCCACTGGGGCCATAAGCCCATGCGCCAGATGTCAAACCAGAACTCTTCGTCAGCCACGGGCTTCACCGTGACCTCGGCACTTGTGCGAGAGGCATGACCTCTGCCCGGAAGGTCAAGGACGTATGTCGGGTATCCTTCGCGCAGCAGGAGAGTGGCAAAACCGTCACGCCCGTCAGGTGTGGTTTCCCAGCAGACTCCATCGCCACCAAAACCGTGAACGAATACAAGTGACAGCTTTTTTGCATTCACAGGTATCTGATAGCGGGCGAAAGCATGGTCGCAACGATATGTCTGACCGTCCTGAACCGGATTGGTCCAGCCGGTAAATGTGTCGGGGTCAAATGTGCCGGGACGCTCAATGGTGGTGCCTCCGACCGGAAATTGCCCCTGTCGCTCAATCATAAGCGGCTTTGTAGCAAAACTTGTCATACTCATAG
This sequence comes from uncultured Duncaniella sp., assembly GCA_958352885.1. Taxonomy (GTDB): domain Bacteria; phylum Bacteroidota; class Bacteroidia; order Bacteroidales; family Muribaculaceae; genus Duncaniella. The sequence goes on along the minus strand of CATWQI010000008.1, from coordinate 111,232 downwards.
CCGAAAAGATTATTATCGGTAAAATTTTCATTTGTCAATCATGTATTTATTGAAGAAGTTACATATTACATCAATATTCTCAAGAACATACGGCTCTACATCGTACATTTCAAAATGTGAAGCACCCTTGACCATGTGGAATTCCTTTGGCCCCGGTGCATTGTCATACATTTCTTCCGCACCCGGACGCGTAAAAGCATTCTCGGCTGTTATGACAAGATAGGGCTTGTGGAGTTTCTTGATTATTTCTGTCGGATGAAATTTATGCCATTCAAGCTGTGACCATGTCACGCATGGAACATAATTCGGTGCCGCACCTCTTTCCGGATTCATATAGTAGGCAGCACCCTCGCTTCCCGGTTCGATAAGATTCAGTCTTTTTGCATCTCCTCCGGATTCATATTCTGCTTTTTCTTTCAGAAGTTGCTCGTCTGTTGCGGTGTGAATCCGGTCCATTACCGTAAACGGCACGATGGATACTATTGCTTTCACAGTTGTGTCATTCACAAGTCCAGCCGGTATGTACGAACCTGAGCCACATATCCCCACTGCTCCTATTTTATTTTTATTTACGTATGGCAATGTCATGAGAAATGCTATCGCGCTTCTTGCGTCACTGCCTTTCAATGCGGGATCCTCAAATGCACGTGGATGGCCTTCGCTCGAACCTATCGTCGAGTTATCATAGACAAGTGCGACATAGCCGTGTGTGGCAAGCATCTCCACATAGATACTCTGCGTAAGTTCTTTCGTGCTGTACATCGGTCCGGCGACAATTACCGCCGGATATTGTTTCGATTTGTCAAAGTCACGCGGTGTAAACAAAATTCCCGCGAGTTTCAGACCGTTTTCACTATTCTCAAAAGCCACCGGATTAAAATTGACCTTTTCAATCGGGCGGCTGATGATTTTCGGTGAGTCACTGGCATTTACCTGTATCATATTCATCAACACTATCAGTAAACATAAAATCTTTTTCATCTGCAATTGAATTTTGTACCAAAATAACGAAAATGTGTCGTCGATGGCTTTATACTTTTTTCGGCTATAATATCCAAATTCGGAGAAAATAAAAACGTTTCAGTTAACACAAAACATTAGTATCCAGAATACTGATTCATATCTTACAGTTCATATCGGAAATTTAGGTAAAAGTCTCCGTATTATTCAAAACTACGGTTTGTTATTAGTTATGTAATTTTGCTCTATCTCGAATAACAGCAAAATTCACAGTTATGAAATTCAAAAAAATATTATTGGCGACTATGGCAATAATTTCATCATTCACGATGGTTGCTCAACAGTTTGAACAGCCATATCCAATCGGAAACGCCATGACCGGCAATCCGAATTTTATAGGCACGGCATACCTGTATCCCCTGTCGGAGGTCAAGGAGCTGAATGTGCCGATGTTCAATGTGACATTCGAGCCGGGCTGTCGCAACAACTGGCACCGCCATTCAGACGGTCAGATTCTGATTGCTACCGCAGGCATCGGTTATTATCAGGAGAAAGGAAAACCGGCACGCCGTCTGTATCCGGGCGATATAGTGGAGATAGCTCCCGATGTCGAACACTGGCACGGTGCGGCTCCCGACAGTTGGTTTGCTCATATTGCGATTGAATGTAATCCGGAAAACAATGAAGTCACATGGCTTTCTCCGGTTTCTGACACGGAATATACGACCGCAACTACCGATGCGGCAAATAAATACGCCGAGGCAAACCGGGTGCTGTCTCCCCGCCAGCAGGCTATAGTGGCGATAGGCGCATATACAGGTCGTGGCGACCTTCAGCATCTTGAAACAGCACTTGTGCAAGGGCTTGAAGCAGGAATGACTGTCAATGAGATCAAGGAGATACTTGTTCAGGCATACGCCTATGCCGGATTCCCTCGCTCGTTGCGGGCAATCCAGACATTCATGTCGGTTCTTGACCGTCGCAAGGAAGCAGGCATAAACGACACCATCGGCAAAGAATCAACCTCTGTCCCAGACATGACCGATGCCGAAAAATACAACCTTGGCAGAAAGAACCTCGCGGAACTGTCGGGTGTTCCAGCCGATGCCCCAAAAGCCGGCTATGCGGTGTTTGCCCCTGTGATTGAGAAATTTCTCAAGGAACATCTGTTTGCCGACATATTCGCACGTGACCTTCTTTCGTGGCAGGACAGGGAACTCGCCACGGTATCAATAATCGCCGGAGTTGGCGGAGTTGAGCCAATGGCAGCGGCACACATGGGTATATGTCTCCATCAGGGACTTACCCACGAGCAGCTTTCAGCTTTGCTCAATATAATTGAAACAGACCTCGGCCCGGAATATTCAAACCCCTTGCGACCTGTCGTAGATAAATTCAAGGATAACGGTAAATAAACCATAAACCCGGTAAAATAACAAAGCCACTGACAGAGACGCAGTCTGCCAGTGGCTTTGTTGTATAGAATGATTCTGTTTTTATAAATTCTTGTAAATCAATGCTTTGTTTATATCTGTTAGTCCATGAGAGTTCGCAACCATAAATGTAAGGACTTGATTTTAAAAGTAGAGAAAAATATTTTATTGGCTTTAAGTTACAAACCTGTGAGAAGTCATGCTGATATTTTAATATTTTTTGTAATTTTGCGGTCTCAATTTGGTACAATTGTTAAAAAAAGTTCGCAAGCACAGTGCCTTGCAAGTCTGTCTGTCAGATTTTGCAGATATTTTTTCTGTACCTTTTAAACTTACAGCATTAATAATAAAAGCATAAAGATAAAGTAAGATTGTTATGACTCTTTCTGGTTCAATTGACTTCCGCCCGAAATTGATATCGGCGCTGGGAAGCTATTCGATTGAGAAATTCAAGAATGACCTTGTGGCAGGTATTGTCGTAGGTATTGTAGCATTGCCTTTGGCAATCGCATTTGGTATAGCCAGTGGTGTAAGTCCCACTATTGGACTTATAACAGCCATAATTGGCGGTTTCATTGTTTCGGTTGCGGGGGGATGTTCGGTACAGATAGGTGGTCCTACCGGAGCATTCATTGTCATTGTCTACAATATAATAGCCAATTTTGGGCTTGAAGGTTTGGCGATAGCTACATTTATGGCAGGTTTGATACTTGTGGCTCTTGGTATGTTTCATCTCGGCACAGTAATCAAGTTCATACCATACCCCATTGTTGTTGGTTTCACAGCTGGTATCGCTGTAACTATTTTTTCGACACAGATGAACGACTTCTTTGGATTAGGTCTGAAAAATGTGCCAAGTGAGTTTATCCCAAAGTGGGGTGTATATATATCTAATTTCACAAATGTGGATTGGATGACTCTTGGAGTCGGGCTTTTGGCTCTTCTCATAATCATCCTTACACCCAAAATCTCTCGCCGTCTTCCCGGGGCATTGTTTGCTATTATAATAGTGACAGCCTTGGTGTCAATGGTTCCAGGCATTAATGTCGAGACAATCGGAGACCGCTTTGGCTCACTCCCTACAGATATTCCACAGCCCCATGGCTTTGAACTCTCCATGGCTACTATCAATAAGTTGCTTCCATCGGCATTTACTATAGCCATACTTGGTGCAATCGAATCACTTCTGTCTGCTACCGTGGCTGATGGTGTGACCGGTTCCAGAACTAATAGTAATACCGAACTGATGGGGCAGGGACTTGCAAATATCATAGTGCCGTTCTTTGGTGGTATACCTGTGACCGGAGCTATTGCACGTACCATGACAAATATCACTAATGGAGGTCGGACTCCGGTGGCAGGTGTGATTCATGCGATAGTGCTGATGCTTATATTCATGTTCCTGATGCCATTGATTAATCTTGTTCCTATGGCATGTCTGGCTGCGGTGCTTATCGTTGTAAGTTATAATATGAGTGGATGGCGCACCATCCGTGCTATATTCCACAATCCCAAGAGCGATATCACTGTCTTGGCGGTGACATTCTTCCTGACAGTTATATTCGACCTTACTATTGCAATCGAGATGGGGCTTCTGCTTGCCATCATCCTTTTCCTGCGCCGAGTGATGGAAAACACTCAGATAAAGGTATATTCCGAGCAGCTTGATATAGCTGAAGGTTCGGAGACAACAATACATGAGGTGCTGAATGTAAATCCAGGTGTGGAAGTATATGAGATTGACGGTCCGTTTTTCTTCGGTGTTGCTACAAAGTTTGATGAGATGATGAGAACTACGCTCGGCAATAAACCCAAGGTTCGTATCATTCGTATGCGCAAAGTCCCCTTCATTGATTCTACCGGTATCCACAATCTTGAGATTCTCATAAAATCATCGCAGGAGGCGAATATACAAATTGTCCTTTCGGGAGTGAACGAGAAAGTCCGTTCTGCATTGGTTCATGCCGGCGTTGACATGTTGCTTGGCAAGGATCATATATGTGATCATATCACAAAGGCAGTTGTTATGGCGAATAAACTTGCGCCGAAGGAAACTATGTAATATGAAAAAAATGGTAACTCCGTAAAAGAATTGCCATAGTGCAGAAGAACAAAGGGTGAGCATATACGCTTGCCCTTTGTTGTGTCAATGTTTTCACTTCAGGATAATGATAATTGATGATTGTCAATTATCTGTCTACCCTTACAAATCTTTCATCCAGGTCAAAGTGCAGGTCGTGGTCACTGGAAATCTCGACCTCATATCCTTTCGCATTCTTCAGAATCTTCGTGGCATATTCGCCCGGATATTCCTGGTTGATATAGTCAGCTATATACTTAGGGACAAAGCTGGTCGGTAGGGAAGAGCCGGGGGCTGCGGATATCTTGCGCCATGTGCCGTTGTCGTTGAACTCAAGTTCAGCTCCGTTTGCAAATTCAACTTCATATTCAGTACCGCGACGATTGCGTCCCTTCTCAATGGATGAAATAGAGTCGTTTGCAAAGCATGTGGTGATGAAGTTCTGGGCACGCTTTGGAAGTTCTGACTTAGTGATACTGTCAGCTGCAAAAAGTGATGCTGAGGATGCCATTAAAATGGCGAGTGCCGAAGTTACAATCTTTTTCATACCTAAAACAATTTAATAATATTACGAACTAAAACAATGTGTGCTTGTAGCAATTATATGCTTTATAACATATTTTTACAGCATATTGTTCGTTCCCGGTCTGATTTGATTGAAATTTTTAACGTGAAATGCTTAGTAAACCTACATACTTAGTAAATATATAAGATCAGAATTATGTATATAAAAGAAACAGTCGCCCACACCGGTGCGTGCAGGCGACATGTTTGTATAAAAGTTAGTTGGATTGTGGATTAGGATATCAGTTTTGAGAGCTGTTCGAGCGTGATACGATGCTCATATAGGGCTTTGCCGGTTATGACACGTTTTAACCCAAGTTCGTTAAGCTTGATTATGTCATCAATTGAACTTATTCCGCCGGAAACCGTAAATACAACATCCGGGAATTCATCCTGTAGTGCAGTATACAGTTCAAATGCAGGTCCGGCAAGCATGCCGTCCTTGGATATATCTGTGCAAATTGCCTGGGATAATCCGGAGGTAAGAAATCCTTGTATGAGTTCGCTGATAGTAATGGAGGTAGATTCAAGCCAACCGTTCACAGCTACTTTACCATCCTTGGCATCTGCTCCGAGAATTAGTCGTCCGCCTCCGTAGGTGTTAAGCCACGCAGTGAATACATCAGGTGATTTGGCTGCAATACTGCCGATTATAGCGTATGTGGCACCGGCATTGAACGTGTCACGAAGAGCGTCATCTGATTTTATTCCGCCGCCCCATTCGATTTCAACTCCATTTATAGCCGCTACTTTTTCAAGCGTATGAAGATTCTTTGGCTGTGATGTTTTGGCTCCGTCAAGGTCTACCACATGGATGCGTTGCAGACCTGCATCAAGGAATCGTTTCGCCATATCCACCGGAGATGAATCGTAACGTGTGCATTGATCGTAGTCTCCCTGTGATAAACGTACACATTTTCCATCAATAAGGTCTATTGCCGGAATAATTTCTATCATAGGTTAAGGAAATTTTGAAGTATGCACTCGCCTACATCTCCGCTTTTCTCGGGATGGAACTGAGTGCCGTAAAAATTTTCATATTTGAGTGCCGCACTAAACATTGTCTCGCCATAACGGGTGGTAGCTATTGTATCAGGGCATAGATTGGCATAGTATGAATGAACGTAATATACGTATTCTCCCGGATTTATCCCCTTGAAAAGCTTGGAGTCGAGGTTGGCAATGGTATTCCAGCCCACATGTGGTACCTTAAGTTCCGAATTGTCAGGAAACCGTTTGATGTGTGCGTCAAATATATTCAGACAGTCCACATCTCCCTCCTCAGAATCACGGCACATAACCTGCATCCCTACGCATATTCCTAAGACCGGATGACGCAGGTCGCGAATCACATTGCACAGGTTGAGATTCCGGAGGTTGGCGATAGCTTCTGCATCGTTTCCGACTCCGGGAAGCAACACATGGCTTGCCCGGCGTATCTCGTCATGGTCGGAGGTGAGGACCCATTCGGCATTCAGCCGATGGAGCGCATTTTCCACTGACCTGATATTCCCCATTTTATAGTCAATTATAGCAATCATAACGTTTCTGGGATATATGGTATGAATTATGCAAAGATTAAATTTTTAAAGTATCCCTTTGCTGCTTGGCAAATCATAGCTGAACAAATCACGTCTCACTGCCATTCGCACCGCACGGGCGAAAGCCTTGAAAATGCCTTCTATAAGATGATGATTGTTTTCACCTCGTGCGCTTATCTGGAGATTGCTCCGCATAGCCACGCATAGCGACTTGAAGAAGTGTTTGTACATCTCGGTAGGCGTATCACCTACATACTCTCGAGTGAATTCGACATCCCATAGGAAATCGGCTCTTCCTCCGAAATCAATCAGCACCATGGCTCGAGCCTCGTCCATAGGAAGGACAAATCCGTAACGGTCTATGCCGCGTTTGGAACCAAGAGCCTGGTCGATGGCCTGACCGAGTGTGATTGCAAGGTCCTCCATGGTATGATGCTCGTCTACCTCAAGATCTCCGTGGCAGCGTATATCAAGTGAAATCCCTGCATGGTGGGGGAGTTGCCAGAGCATGTGATCAAGGAATTTAAGCCCGGAATCAATGTGTGATTCTCCATGTCCGTCCAAATCCAGGGTAACCGAAATCTGTGTCTCGCCTGTACAACGTTCTATGGTGACCTTGCGGTCGCTTGACAATATGTGGCGAGCTATTTCGCTCCAGTCACGACTCATCATGACGCAACCATCCGGTTTAACTTCCATTTCACCAAGCAGTATGCCTTTGGCTCCTAAATTGTTTGCAAGCTGAATGTCTGTTAGACGGTCGCCAATCACGAAACTGTTAGCAAGGTCATAGTCACCGTCAATATATTTTGTCAGCATCCCGGTGCGAGGCTTGCGTGTCGGGGCATTATCCTCAGGGAATGAACGGTCAATAAGTATTTCATCGAATGTAACTCCTTCACCTTCCAATGTCTTGAGCATCTTCGTGTGGGCTGGAAAGAAAGTGTCCTCGGGAAATGATACCGTGCCGAGTCCGTCCTGGTTAGATACCATTACAAGTTCGTAACCTCTGTTCATGAGCGAACGTAGTCCGGTGATAGCACCAGGAACAAATTCGAGTTTTTCAAGGGAGTCAATCTGTTCGTCGTCCGGTTCTTTGATGATAGTCCCGTCTCTGTCAATGAATAGCGCCTTTTTCATCTGTAAGCGGTTGTTATGGCTGTTGAAACCTTATTTGTATTAGTTGGCTGCGCAAAGTTCGTCAAGAAGCCTTTTGATATGGCGATTCTCTTCCGGTGTGCCAATAGTGATTCTCAGACAACCTTCACAGCCTTTTACTCTGTTGCGGTTTCTTACTATCACGCCATGGCTGATGAGATAGTCATAAACCATATCAGGATCATCGAATTTTGCAAGTATAAAATTGGCATCGGAGTGAAATACCTCTTTGACAATCTTATTTGCACGCAGATTATCAGCAAGAAGTTCTCTTTCGGCTATGATCTCTGCGACATTGGCTGAAATATCAGAGGTTGCTAAACGGTGTAGGAGCTCTTCCTGCGTAGGTCCGTTGATGTTGTATGGATATTTCACACGTCCGTATAATTCAGCTATTCCCGGCATTGCAAATGCCATACCGATACGAAGTGATGCCATGCCCCATGCTTTTGAAAATGTCTGGAGCACTATGAGGTTTGGATGTTTGTCCAGGAGCGTCAGCATTGACGGATAGGGCGAAAAGTCAGCATAAGCCTCGTCAACTACCACAATACCGTTGAACTTATCCGCAAGCTGTTCGATGCTATCCGGAGAAAACGCGTTGGCGGTAGGATTGTTGGGTGAACATATCCACAACAGTTTGCTGTTGGAGTCAGCAGCGGCAAGGAGCTTTTCCACCGGCAGAGAGTATCCGTCATCAAGCATTACTTCACGAAGCTCGACATCGTTGATTGCGGCACTGACTTTGTACACGCCGTAACTTGGAGCTATCGAAATGGCGTTATCAATGCCGGGTCGGCAAAATATGCGGAATGTGAGGTCTATGGCTTCGTCACTGCCTGCTCCTCCGATAAATATGGATTCGGCTGGCACTCCCTTAAGCTTTGCTATTTCACGCTTTATTAACTTATGGTGTGGGTCTGGATAGCGGTTGACACCGGTAGGATATGGACTCTCGTTTGCGTCAACCCAGATTGATATGTCTCCACCTTTGAACTCGTCACGTGCCGTGGAGTATGGTTCCAGGGCAAGGATATTAGGGCGCACGTAATCTAACGGATTCATTGGATTCTGACTTTTACGGCTAATGCGTGTGCGTCAAGACCTTCGGCATCAGCCATTGTTACTATGGTGGATGATAAAGAGGACAGACCGGTGCGTGTAAGTTCCTGGAATGTGATTTTACGGATAAAACTGTCAATGTTTACACCGCTGTATGATTTAGCCCAAGCTCCGGTGGGTAATGTATGGTTGGTTCCTGAGGCATAATCACCGGCACTTTCCGGAGAATAGTTCCCTATGAACACGCTCCCTGCGGATTTGATATGGTTTGCCACTTCCCATGGGTCAGACATGGATATAATCAGATGCTCAGGTGCATATGTGTTTACGAAATCAATTGACTCTCTTCTGTCCTCGAATACGATAAGGCGACTGTGTGACAAAGAATTTGCTACTGACGATGCTCTTGTAAGCATGGCAGATAGCCTGTCAATCTCTCGCTCGACTTCATGGGCGATATTTTCGTCAGTACACACAAGTATTGCCTGGCTGTCATTTCCGTGTTCTGCCTGTGAAAGCATATCGGCTGCCACAAATGTCGGTGAAGCGGTTTCATCAGCCATTACCAAGACTTCGCTTGGACCGGCAGGCATGTCTATCGCCACGACAGATGACAATTGTTGCTTGGCTTTGGTCACAAATCTGTTGCCAGGACCGAATATCTTATCTACTCGAGGGATTGATTCTGTGCCGTAAGCCATAGCGGCGATTGCCTGTGCGCCACCTATGCGATATATCTTGTCCACACCGCAGATAGATGCTGCATATAGAATTTCCGGAGCTATTGGTCGGTTATTGCTTTGAGGGGTACAGAGCACCACTTCTCTGCACCCTGCAATCTTGGCAGGGACTGCAAGCATAAGAACAGTTGAGAACAACGGTGCCTGACCTCCGGGAATATATAGCCCGACACGGTCAATCGCTACCGGACGCTGGCAACAGCGCACACCTGGCGAAGTCTCGACAGAGACTTCTGCCGGCATCTGAGCCTGATGGAACTTGGCTATATTGCCCTTGGCGTTGAGTATGGCTGCCTTGACTTCATGGCTTACAGATTTGCAACCTTCCTCTATTTCCGATTTGGAGACTTCAAAATCGGAAATATCTGTATGATCAAAGTCATGAGCCATGGTTCTGAGCGCGGTGTCACCTTCGGAGCGTACATGCCCGATGATATCCTTCACCGCCCTGTCAACTTCAGGGTCATTGGGGATATTACGCTCGACAAGAGCGTCCCAGCTATCCCTGGCAGGATTGATGTATAGATTCATTGTGGCGATTTTGATGGCAAGGTTACTTCACTATGTTCTCAAGTACGAGTACAAGGATGTCCTCGGCGCCGATTCCTTTAAGTTTCTCGATTTTTTCCCAAAGCTGGTTTTCAGGTATCACAGCATGAAGTGAAAGCCAGTTCGGGTCGGCAAGATGAAGTACAGTAGGGCTTTTCATGCCTGGAAGTATGGTCAGGGCCTCGTCCAGGGAATCCTTGGGTAGATTCATAAGCACATACTTCATCCCTCGGCTCTCTATAATGGAGCGAAAGCGGAAACAGAGTTTGTCAAGCTCTTCTTTCTTTTCGGGTGAAAGCCCCGGAGTGGCAATCAGCACGGCTTGTGAGTCAAGTACGGACATAACCTCGACAAGTCCGTTCTGTACCAATGTCCCCCCGGACGATACAATATCGAAAATTGAATCTGCCATGCCGATGGCTGGTGCTATTTCGACAGAGCCGGTGATGGTATGTATTTCAGAATGTATTGAACTCTCTTCCAGGAAACGGGATAATATTCCTGGATATGAAGTGGCTATGCGTTTGCCTTCAAACCAGTCCAAACCTTTATAATCCGCTTCACGGGGGACAGCGAGGCTCAGACGGCAACCTCCGAATCCAAGATTCATGACGCAATCTACGTTTACATTTTTCTCTTTTACCTCGTTTAATCCGACGATACCCAAATCAGCTGTGCCCATAGCCACAGCCTGGGGTATATCATCATCGCGTAATAACAGGAGGTCTACCGGAAATCCCTTGGCATGAGCAATGAGTGAGCGGCTTCCTACTGATGCGGAGATTCCGGCATCGCCAAGCAGAGCCATAGTTTTTTCATTCAAGCGACCTTTCGCTTGTATAGCTATTCGTAACATATTTTTGTCTTTTCCTTAGAATTGAGACGCAAAGTTACTATTTTTATGGCTAATTCTTATTATATCGTGCTATAAAATATCAAATTGTTATTTAGTTGCTTGTTTTGCAGTCACATTGTCGGCTGACATGCGTTGCATATAGCTCTGTATGATAGCTTGGAGTTCGCGCTCCATATCATGTTCGCCTTCAAATTTACCCTTGAGGTTGTTTGTGAGCAGTGGGTCATCGACATAATTGAATATCTCTGTTACATTCTCTCCGTCGGTGCGCATTACATAGTTCCCTTTGAAATATTGAGGGTAAAAGTCCCAGTTGAACGCCCATGTATCCTCGGCAGGTGTATTGAGTATATCTTTGCCGAAAGCTATATACGGTCGGTCGTAACCCACGTAATTCAACAGGGTCGGCATTATGTCAATCTGTTGCGCTATGCCTGGATGTTTCCCGACCGGAAGCTCACCGGACGGGTCGTAAAATATTATAGGTACACGGAATCCTCCGACCTCATTCTTATATACATCATGGGTTCGCTTGCTGCTCCCATGGTCGGCAGTGATGACAAATATGGTGTTTTTGAACCATGGTTGGGCAGATGCCGTCTCAAAGAACCGTTTGATTGAGAAGTCGGTGTAACGGATACATTTGTGAAGTTTATGCAAGCCTTCCTCTACAAATATATCCTTGTACTTATCAGGAACGGCAAACGGATGGTGTGATGAAAGTGTGAACACACTGGCAAGGAATGGCTGTGGCATCTCTCCGATTTCAGCACAGAAGTATTGGAGAAAAGGTTCGTCCCATACACCCCATGTCCCGTCAAATTCTGACTTACCGCCAAAACGAGGGTCCGCATAGAATTCATTGCGTCCGAAATATTGCTCAAACCCGATGGATTTTACGAATGCGTTGAATCCGAGGGACTCATTGTCAGCCCCATGGAAGAACGCCGAGTGATATCCGAAATTTTTAAGTTCTGAAGCTATTGAGTTCAGATGGTTGAGAGAGTAGGGGGAGAGTACGAAAGGACGGTCCATTCGCGGGATTGACGCAAGTATGGATGGTGGAGCGTCAATGCTGAACCCGGAATTAGCAAATGACTGTTCGAAGTACAGACTATGCTGCAGCAGTGAGTCGGTAAATGGTGTGTACCCTTTGTAAGTTCCGTTGTCAAGTCCCTTGTTCAGTGCTCCCACAAATTCCTGGGCGAAACTTTCAACGATGAAAATCACAATATTTTTTTTGCGGGGTACGACACTGTCCGACGGAATATGCAGAGGTGTATATATCGCATCAAGTTCAGCCTGGTCAGTGAAATATACAGGGGTCTGTTGTGGCAGCTGTCCTATTGTTCTTAGAAGTGAGAAGGGGGTGTTGAGAACTATGCCGGTCTGGAGTGGCTCTTTGACAAATGTATGGGCGTAGCTCACCGCTATCGGACGTGTGGCAGTGAAAAAAGTATTGCCTCGCATACCCATTACGGTAACCGGGATGATGACTACAAGTGAGATTATCTGTGTAAGGTAATACCGCTTTAAAGGTGTTGTCGGAGTGCCTGGGTAACGGTAACATTTCCAAAGGAATATGATGAGGAATATAGCTAGAACTACCAGATACCAGTGACTTATGAACTCCTCGCCGAATATACTGCCGAGATTCCCTTCATTACTGAACTCGCGTACTGTCGCCATGGATGAGCGGTGCTTGCGGAACTCGAAAAACACAGAGTCACCAAGATTAAGTATTATGCAGAATGAATTTATTAATACATAAATCCATTTTGTCATCAAGTGATACCATTTAACCTCTTTCTTATGGAAGGGGAAGAGAAATAAAAGTATGACCAGTGCATTCGTGTAGAAGATAGCGGATGTGTCGAAGCGCAAGCCGCCGAGTGTGATTTTCCAAAAGACACTCCACGTGATAGTGCCATCATACAGTCCCCAGTTCTCAAACAAGAATGCGAGTCGGCAAATTTCGTAACAGAGATATACCAGGAAGAGGTTTATAATCAAACTGACAGGGTTTGATGTGATGAATCGATTGGATGGTCTCATGATCTTATGAATGAATTGGTTGTACAAGGGATATCCCTCGCTGTTATCGTTTACTTAAATCTTCATATAGTTTCTGTAATATTGCCTTGCCTTTCTTTTCGCGTTCGCTGTCCGGGCCTTCAATGGCTGATTCCGCAACATTGTCATAGTTTGTCATGCCCGTGCTGTCCGTGAACAAGAAGCCGTTGGTGTATGTATGGAATGAGAACGGATATTTATATGTGTCGGCGAGCACGTCCCGGCTGTATATGAAATCTTCGTGAGAAAGTCCCATCTGTCCGAGCAGAGTAGCGGCAAGATCGGTCTGGCTCATTATCGCATCAAATTTTGCCGGATGGTCTACTGCGCCACCGAGCATAAGAAGCGGAATGTGCGCATACTTGCTACGTGATTCCGGATGGTGACTGATGTTGAATCCATGGTCTGCCACACAAATGATCAGCAGATTGTCCCATGCCGATGTCTGTTTGAGTTTATCAACGAACTCTCCGAAACAATAGTCGGTGTAAGCGAATGAGTTTGCTACTTCGTCATCAGGTATACGGTTGTATGGCACAGTGAATGGCTCATGTGAGCTGAGGGTCTGGAAGGTTGTGAACCAGCGTTTGCCTTCGTTGGTTTTGTCCATGATATCGGAGTATAGCCAGTCAAACATATATCCGTCGTGGATACCCCATTTACATGTCGGTGCTGATTTAGGAAAATCCTTCTGACTTACGAGCCTGTCATGACCTGATGCGAGGTAATAATCGGACTTATGCATTATTGACAGGTCGCCCCCGTGCACAGCGGTGGTTTCGTATCCTTCTTGCTTTAGCAAGCGTGGGAGAGCGGGGAGGTTGGGCAATTTACGGGTGTAACGGATCACACTTGTGGTTGGTTGTCCAAGGTAGCCGCTGAGCAGGCATACGAGTCCTCGGTCTGTGCGGAAACTGCCGGCGGTGCAATGGGTGAACATGACTCCTTCCGATGCCAGCCGGTCGACATTTACGGCTATGCCGGGTTTACCGCCGAGTGATTCGACAAATTCCGCTCCGAGGCTTTCCCATACTATCATAAGTATGTTCGGACGGGTAGTGTTGAGTATTTTTTCCAGTGGTATGCCGGAATTAGGGAAGAGAGGGTTGAATATTTCGTCGCACTCCTTGTCATCGAAGTGGTGGAATTTACCTTTGAATTCATCACGGGTGGTGAGCGAATAGATGAGATTGTATGCCGGGTTGAGTGCCCAGTGATTGTAGAAAGGATTCTTACTGTAATATACTACGCTTGGATTATTAGGGCGTATTTTAAGTCCCCGGGTTATGAGGTAAAGCCCGGCAAGCAATATTAAAGAAATTATGGCAATCACAGGATACATCCACCATGAGCCAATAACAAATGCTTCCCTGAAAAAAATGCCGCATACGGCTTGTGCGCATATGAAGTAGAGAGTCGCCACCAGAAAGACAATGCCGAATGCTACGACGACGTATAGCGACGATACGCTGGCGAATGCTCCTTTTGGGGACTTAAGGTAGACGAATACCGACGAGTCGAGTTTATATTGCCAATATGCATATAATATGGTATCCGATACAGTAATGAGTGCTACAGCAAGGGAAGTCACGATATTATATCCGCAAAGTATGGTATGGATACTGAAATGCGGGCATAGAGTGTAGGCAGTTGCCGTTAGCAGAGGTATGGCAGTAAGATATGAGGCTATGATGAAGTCAGAACGGATGCCGTGAGTGTATACGTCACATATGTCGCTGAAATTCAGTGATTGTGAATTTGAGCGATGATTGTATATGCCGAACACCGGTTTCTGGAATATACAGAAAAACGCTGTGCAGAATATAAAATAAGCGCATGTGAACAGTATAAATTCCCACATAGTCTATCCGATTAGTGATTTTACTTTCTCTACAATCATGGTTGGCGATATGCCATTGAAACAGTTCAGATGTCCTAATGGGCATTCCGGGCTTCCTGCCACAGTGCAAGGCTGACATTCAAGATGAAGACACAGCACATCGGAATCATTCTGACGGTATCCCAGAAATCCGCATTCAGGAGTAGTGCTCCCCCATATGCTCAGCACTTTCGTACCTGCCAATGCCGCCATGTGTTGATTTGCGGAGTCCATGCTTATCATCAGGTTCATCTTGTTCATAAGTGCCAGTTCCTCTTCAAGAGTGAAGCGTCCGGCAAGTGATATGCAACGGTCGTTTGAAGCCTGCCAGTGGGCAAGCTCCTCGGCTTCCTTGCCTCTGCCTCCAAACAGGTAGACATTGTAACCGTCGGCGGCAAGCTTTTCAGCTGCGGCTTTCATCATGGACGGCGGGTATGTTTTGTTGTAGTATCGTGCGAATGGAGCGATGCCGACAGCCGGATAGCTGATTTCTAACGGGATGGCAGGCTTATCCATTTCGAAAAGTGATTGGAACGTGAGTTCTACGGGATATCCAAGCTGTGCGAACACGTCGGCATAGCGGTCTATGAAACTTGGCTGCGCTATTTTGCGTCTGAGCACATCCTTACGGGCGGAGCGGAGTTTGTCTACCATCACCACCTTCACCCCTTTGGCTCTGAAATACCAGTCTATTATCCATGAGCGTAGCACATTGTGTAAGTCTGCTACATAGTCGGGTTTTAGCTCGCCAAGTTTTCTGAGTAGACGCAATGTGCCAAGATAACCTTTATATTCATCTCCATTGAAGTCTATGCCATGGACTTCAACATTTCCGGGGGCATTGATAAACAGACGTGCGAAAAATTTACGTGTCACCACATCAATGTGCAGCTGTGGGTATTTCTTGGCAAGAGAGTATATCGCTGGAATAGTCATGGCGACATCTCCAAGTGCGGAGAGGCGTATGACAAGCATTCGTTTATTTGTCATTTGCATAACTCAAAATATCGTTTGGCTACCATACGGGCTGTGAGCAGTTCGGTAGCTGTGTCACGGAATCGGGTCACATACTCATGTGCGTGAGCGATTATAGCTTCCGCCTCGTCAGGATGAGTGATGTAGTATTTCAGTTTATCGTCCAAGTCGGAATAGTCATCTTTAATCTCGATGTAGTGGTATCCGCCCTTGAGTGTCCCTTCCATAAACCATGTCTCCATTTTGGGACGAGGCATTACTGCGATGGAATTGGATGCCATGACCCATTTGAGGTTTGTAGCCACGTCATTGCCCTCTATACAGGCTATGAATTTAAATTCAAGCTGCTCTTCAATGGTCATGTATGGTTTGCGGTATGCAAGTGGATTTCCCCAGTCTCCATTTGTCTGACCGGCATCGCATATCGGATTGTTGAAATGTCTGTCAAGGAAGGCGAGACGGTGGGGCTGGCGCACTACATTGCGAAACACAAGCATGTCCCTCTTGTCGCGGAATTTCCGCATGTCGGTGATGAAACGGAAATGCCTCACTTTGTTGAGAGGCAAAACCACAGAGTTAGTAGTTCCGGATGTTATTGGACGTGATTTGACGAATGTAGGAGAGGGCGTTTCCCAATGCACGTCGCCAAACAGGTAGTTGAATTTCAGCCGAGGGGAAAAGCATCTCACGCATTCATAGAGGTCAAAGAAGTAGGTGGTGAACTTGTGCTTCTTGTGCCACGGATAGTGAAAGTCACCTACTGATATGGCTGAACCTTCGTCTATTTCGGCGCCTTTCGGCAATCGGATGTAATAATCCACCCTGGATTCGAGCATCTTGCGCTCAGCGGCTGACATTCGGTCGTACTTATGGCGGAACAAGGCTCTAAACAGACCGTCCGGCATAAAATACCTTGAGAAATTGCCTGAATAGAATTTTACCCTGTTATATCCTTTGATAAGTGACCGAAAATCAGTTCTGAGCATTAGTGCGTGGCGGTTTGATTGAATGAAATACTACTTGCCGAGATTCTTAAGATACGCTTCAACACCGTCAATATCCTTACGGTTATCAACTGAGAGTGACTTGCAATGGCAGTTGTAGTAATAGATTGGCTTGTGGTTCTCTATGAAACGGAAAGAGTCATTCTCCTCAATCTTCTCGATAGGACCGCGGGGGGTGTTGTGATAGAAATCAAGAGCCTTGCGTGTGAATGCTCCCACGCCGACAAACTTGTGGAATACATAGTCCATCGCTCCCTTTGGATAGGGGATAGGGCTACGGGAGATGAAGAGACAACGGTCATCCTTGGCTGTCACGATTTTGAGGTTTGTGGCATCAACCACTTCGACTGGATTTGTAAAATCGGTCATAAGGTTTGATACAAAGAAGTCATCAGGCTGGAGCCCGTCAGGGACGCACTGTACGATGGCGTCTTTGGTGAGCAGAGGCTCATCGCCGTTTACCATGACATAAAGGTCGGCAGGGATACGTGTTGACACCTCATAAAGACGTTCGGTGGCGGTATCGTGGTCTGAACGTGTCATCACGACTTTTGCACCGAAATTTTCGGCAGCTGATTTAATTTTGTCGCTGTCGGTGGCAACATATACTTCTTCGAACATTTCTACCTCCTTGCAGTGTTCGTATACCCATTGTATCATAGGTTTGCCACAGATGAGGGCGAGAGGTTTCTCGAAGAATCTGGTTGATTCGGCACGAGCCGGAATCACGCATATAATTTTCATGTGATTAAGAATATGTTATTATATTAATACTCAGATTTATTTTTTCCTTAGCCACCGTTTGTGGGACCATAGCCATAGTCCGGGTCGGCGACGTATGGTTTCCTCAAACATCTCCATGTACCTGCGTGTATATGGATAGTTGACGGCATCTGATTTAGGGATAATCTCTTTGACTGTGAAGTGATAATGTCCTCGTGCCGGTTTCTCTACGTCGAGGTACAGGTAAGCGGCGTTTATACGGTTGCCGATCTCTTCCCCCCCGGCGACGAGTGATGTGGTCTGGTTAAGGAATATGGTTGTATTGTGGGGCGTGTCACTATTGGTACGGTGGTCGGAGATAAATCCCACAATGAATTTTTTCTGTTCATTTCTCCATCTCAACAGAGTGCGCAACACGCTGTTCTTAGGTATGGATACCGGATTAAAGCGAGAGCGTATCTTCAACATTATTCGGTCGAAAGCTTTGTCGTGAAGCGGCTTATAGACCTGAGCGCTGATTTCAGGGGCTTTGTAGTGGCGTACGATTGCAGGGACCCATTCCCAGTTGCCATAGTGCCCGAGGTAGAGTATTACCGGATGTCCTTCGGCTATAGCTTTGTCAACAAGCTCTCCTCCGCTCACTGTAATGCGTCGGTCCACCTCTTTATCGCTGATATGTAGGAGCTTGGCTGATTCAACTATATTGTCGCACAACTGGTGGTAAAAATCTTTCTCAATCTCAAGAAGTTCATCCTCGTTTTTTTCCGGGAATGAATTGCGGAGATTCTCTCTGATTACGGCTTGCCTGTAATTCAAGATCCTTCGGAACACAAAGTACAGGGAGTCGCTTATACAGTACAAGACCCCCAACGGCAGAAATGCAATGGAGGAAAAGAAAGCGTTGTAGAGACCGTATTTTATTTTTTCCCGCATATCAATTCATTTATTTTTGACACTACGCGTGGAGTGGCACCGGTATTGGTAATCACATATTCCGCTGCGATCTTGGCTATCCGCTCACATTTTTCCGGAGCGTTTTTCAGTTCTGAGAACCATGCGTCAAGCTCTTCAAATGTGGACAATTTCGTGCCTATGCCAAGGTCAATCATCTGTCGTGCTGTGACTTTACGGTGGATATTGGGACCAAAAGCGACTGGTATACCGTAGACAGCCGGCTCGATTATGCTATGTAGAAGTTTGGTGAAGCCTCCTCCCACATATGCCCATGATGCGTAGCGATAAAGATATGCCAATGCTCCTACGAAGTCTATTACAAGCACTTGTGTGTCGCTGAACTCGGTGTCATTGCCACACTCCGTGTAAAATTTCGGTTTTGTGTCAAGCGAAGACTCGATATGGCGTAATGTTTCCTTACGTGTCTCATGTGGCACGATGATGAATTTGGTGTCCTTGTGCGTATTGGCAAGGCGCGTTACCATTTCCAAGTCAGTGTCATTATGGATGCTCCCGGCAAGGAATATCTTGTCCTCTCCGATAAATTTTTCAACCAGCTCGTCCTTCCACGGGGTCGAGGCTACAACCTTTACATTGTCGAACAGTGGGTCGCCATTGACTGCCACGTTCTCAATTCCGAGTCGGTTGAGGTTTGTTTTGGATTTATCGTCCAAAACAAATATCCGTTTGAAATATGAGACTGATTTTCGATACAGATTGCCGTACCATTTGAAAAATGCTGCGTCATCACGTATCACAGCCGACACAAGTAAAGCCGGTATATTGCGTTTATGAAACTGGTAAAGATAGGTATGCCAATACTCTGAAACCATAAATACCGCACAATCAGGCTTGACGGCATCAAGGAACCTACGTGCGTTTTTGGATGTGTCAAACGGTAGATAAAATACAAGGTCTATGCCTGGATGATTTGCAGACACGGCCTCATAACCTGTCGGAGAGAAAAATGTCATCACGATGTTGCAACGGCAATTTTCACCTAATGCCTTTATGATTGGGCGTGCTATACCGAACTCACCAAGCGATGACGCATGAATCCATACTGTGGGACGTGAGCGGTCAAGTCCGGTTACTCCGTTTTCAACCATTTCGATAGCATGTCGCTGTCCACGGGCAAAACGTGACAACTTTGCGGGACTGTCCTTTGGCTTCATTTTTGAAAGCGAAAGGATAGCCCTGCGACCAATGCGCATACCGAAATCATATATTTGTAGCATATGAAGTGAGGAAATGGTCGATTATCTATTTTAAGCCCACAAAATTACGATAAATGTTTGGAATAATTCAATATTTTTGTGCTAATTTTGTGATATGGATATCTTATTTGAGGATGTGATACGTGAGGCGGCTCCCGGTCTGAGGGTTGTGACCGTTGAGGCTGATGTGAAAAATTCGGAGACTTCCGATGAGCTATGGACCTTGCTCGAGAAGTCTGCGGCTGATATTTGTGAGCTTCTGGAAATAGGGGACATAAACAAGCGCCCCGGCATATTGGCTACACGCCAGGCTTACAAGGCTCTGGGCAAGGAGCCGAACAGATATCGACCTTCGAGCGAGGCCCTGTGTCGCAGAATAGTAAAAGGGATGGGGCTCTATCGCATCAATACACTGGTGGATGTAATCAATCTCATATCGGTTCAGTCTGGCTATTCAATAGGCGGTTTTGACCTCGGGAAAATATCGGGGGAGACGCTGACGCTTGGAGCCGGTTACGAGAATGAGCCGTTTGAAGGCATAGGTCGCGGTCAGCTCAACATTGAGCATTTGCCGGTCTATAGGGATGCGATAGGTGGTATCGGCACACCGACAAGTGACAATGAGCGAACCAAACTTGACCTCGATACTTCACGCCTGTTGATGTGCATAAATATTTATGGTGAGGAGATGCCCGTCGATGATGTGGTGGGGTTGACAGTGTCGCTGATAGAGAAATTCGCTGATGCAACAAATATAAAAGTGAATATACATACGCTATGAAAACATTAAAAATGTATCCTACGAGTGTCAATGACGTTTATCTTGACGAAGCCGTGGAGTGTCTGAAGTCGGGAGGAGTCATCATATATCCTACTGATAGCCTGTATGCGCTTGGATGCGATGCGCTGAATAATTCAGCCATAGAAAAGCTATGCAAGATAAAGGGGATAAATCCACAGAAGCAAACGCTGTCGGTAGTGTGCGACGGGTTGTCTATGGCAAGTGAGTATGCCCGCATCGACAATGAGGCTTTCAGGATACTTCGTTGCAATTTGCCGGGAGCATTCACTTTTATCCTGCCGTCGTCGCCAAAGCTCCCCAAAGTGTTCAAGGGACGTAAGGCTGTCGGAATCCGTGTGCCTGACAATGCCATTGCGACAGCTATAGCCTCCAGGCTTGGCAATCCCATATTGTCGACATCTGCACATTCCGAGGGAGAGGAACTTGCGGATCCTCAGATACTTGGGGATGAATATGGCAATGTGGCATCTCTACTAATCGACGGTGGCGAGTGCGACGGATTGTCATCAACTGTTGTAGACATCATTGACAGTCGTAATCCTGAAATAATCCGCGAAGGGAAAGGGGATTTGCAGTGACTTTTGATGTATCTGACGCATGCGTATAGATTGTCTGACTCCTGAACGGTATCGGGAATGTTTTCCAGACCCGTCTCATTTTTATAACACAGTTGAGTTCTCGGAACTCAATCGGTATAAGTGTGCCAACATACATTATTTATCATTCAAGGATGATACCGGTAAGATTAGGCTTGGCATAATCCTTGGAGAAAGGGAAGGGGTTCTGCTGTCACCTTTCTCGGCGCCTTTCGGCGGTTTCGAGGAATCGGGTAAACAGAGGCTATGCTATTACATTGACGCTGTTGAGGCTTTGAAGTGCTATGCTGAAATCCGGGGGATGGGATTGGTCATTAGCATTCCACCACCAATATATAATAGGGATTCTCATATATCCAAGCAGTTTGGGGCAATGGCGAATGGCGGATATAAACTGGTATGCTCGGATTATGATTATTATTTCCCTTCAGACGTTTTCGGTAGAATAGATGAAAGGTTGGGGCGTAACGCTCGCAAGAATCTGGCAAAGGCTACGGCTGCGCAATATGGTTTCATAGTCTCTGACGCCTCGGATATGAATATAATTGAACGTGTATATGATGTGATAAAGTGTAATCGTGAATCCTTGGGTTATATACTCCGCCTGTCGATTGATGCGGTGAAAGATACAATCCGGCTGGTTGATGCTGATTTTATGCTGTTGACTGACGGGGACAAGGATGTTGCGGCTGCAATGGCTTATCATGTGTCGGAAAGAATCGTTCAGATAATATACTGGGGGCATAAACCGGAGTATTCATCATGTAGACCGATGAATTTGTTGGCGTATAAGGTCGTTGAATTCTATGCGGCTAAAGGGCTGATTATAGATGTCGGTCCATCGTCATCGGATGGTGTTCCTGCGTTAGGACTATGTGATTTTAAGGAGGGTGTCGGTTGTGATATACTGCTTAAGCATACATTTTCCTTTAATCCACGAATATGAAAAGAGCCTCGCAATTATGTGAGGCTCTTTTCAATACTATCTATAGTATGGTTATTCATCAAATGTCATCTCATCGAATCCAGCAGCGTCAAATTCGTCTTCATTGAATTCTGTCGAGCCATAGAATTCGTCATCAAGGTCGGTGGCAGCCTGTGCGGCGGCCTTTGCGTCGATTTTAGCATCGAAATCATCAAGGTCGATAAATTGTGATGGAGCGTCGCCCATTGCAATTGTACACAGAGGGTCTTTCAGATTCTTACCGGGAATTGATTTCTTCATCTCGATGAAGAACGAGCGGTCAGTCATGTAATCAAACACCCATACAAGGCGCTGTCCGTCATCCTCGATGAAGTCGGCAAGAGGGGTGTCTTCCATCAGATATACATCTTCCGACGAGTCAGAACCCATATCCTCAAGGCTGATTTCCTGTTGGCGTTCCCAGCCGTCATCGCATAAGAAGAACGAGCTGAACTGCCCCTTGTCGTAGCCTACGGAATCACAGATGGCATTGCGTAGGTCAAGGAATGTGGCGTCAGAGTCAATTTGTATCTCTCTCTTGAAGTTGTCAACCTCATCGGAGACAATGCGAAAATTGAATATCATAGTGCTGTTTGTTTTATCTGTTGATTCTATACTGCGAAAGTAATAACTTTTTTTTAAATCAAAAAACTTTACAATAATTTTATAAGCGAGAGTTAAAAAACTTTTTTGATTACGGTAGGAATAGGTAAAAAAATAGAGACCGCAACCAGACATGACAGCTGTTGCAGTCTCTATTTAGAGGTATTCTCGTGCGGGAAGTTTAAACTTCGAGGTCAATATTGAATTTTTCATTCCATGGCAGACCGTCCTTGGCAAGTTCTGCGAGGAATGGATCCGGATCGAACTCTTCCACATTGTTTACACCTGGTTTAACCCATTTGCCTGTAAGGAACATCATTGCGCCTACCATTGCGGGTACGCCGGTAGTGTAGCTTACAGCCTGCATTCCGGTCTCCTTGTATGCTTCCTCGTGTGAACAGTTGTTCCATATATAATATGTGAGGGGCTTGCCTTCTTTGTCAAGGCCTGAGATACGGCAACCGATTGAGGTCTCGCCGTGGTAGTTCTCGCCAAGATCCTGGGGATTTGGGAGGACTGCCTTGAGGAACTGAAGAGGTACAATCTTCTGCCCGTTGTAATCCACTTCGTCGATGCGTGCCATTCCGATGTTCTGAATCACACGAAGATGGGTGAGATACTCCTGACCGAATGTCATCCAGAAACGCGCACGTTTGATAGACGGATAGTTCTTTACAAGCGATTCGAGTTCCTCGTGGTAGAGGAGATAGCTGTCTCTTTCACCGATGTTGGGGTAGGTGAGAGTCTTGTGGATTTCAAGCGGACCGGTTGTTACCCATTTCCCATCCTGGTAATAGCGACCGTTCTGGGTGATTTCGCGGATGTTGATTTCGGGGTTGAAGTTTGTGGCAAAAGCCTTTCCGTGGTCACCTCCGTTGCAGTCTACTATGTCAAGATACTCCATGTCGGAGAAGTAGTGCTTGGCGGCATATGCTGTGAACACACCTGAAACACCAGGATCGAATCCGCAACCGAGTATGGCTGTCAGACCTGCGTCCTCAAAGCGCTTTTTGTACGCCCATTGCCAGGAATATTCAAAGTGAGCCTCGTCTTTCGGTTCATAATTGGCGGTGTCAAGATAGTTGACGCCACAGATGAGGCAGGCATCCATGATGGTCAGGTCCTGATAGGGGAGTGCTACGTTGATTACGAGTGCGGGCTTGTGACGGTTGAAAAGCTCCACAAGCTGTGGAACGCTGTCGGCGTCAACTGTGTCTGACGACAGGTTGGGTTTGCCGATGGCTTCAACGATTGCGTCGCACTTGCTGCGTGTGCGTGACGCAATGACGATTTCTGAGAATACCTCAGGGTGCTGAGCGCACTTGTGAGCTACAACGGTTCCTACGCCG
This sequence comes from uncultured Duncaniella sp., assembly GCA_958352885.1. Lineage (GTDB taxonomy): Bacteria > Bacteroidota > Bacteroidia > Bacteroidales > Muribaculaceae > Duncaniella. Next base: position 87,150 of record CATWQI010000008.1, on the reverse strand, counting down.
CCGGCTCCGATGATTATAACTTTTGCCATTTTTCTAATTTTAAATGTATTAAAATGGTAAGTAACATTTTTCTTCGAAGTAAATTCTGGCTGAAGTGCAGTTTTATCTTTAAGAGTTACTTATGGTAATTAGATGTTTAGTCTCTCTGGCTTCCGAAGAAACGAAGAAGATAGAGGAAGAGATTTATGAAGTCGAGGTAAAGGCTCAGTGCCCCGAGAGTAGCAAGATGGTTTGAGTACTCTATAGGAGTATACTGTGCCATCTGCTTGATTTTCTGGGTATCCCATGCGGTAAGACCGATGAATATCAGCACTCCCGCTATTGATATAAGCCAGTCAAGACCTGAACTTTTGGTGAAGATGTTGACCACGCTTGCTATTATTAGACCTATGAGCGCATAGAAAAGGAAATTTCCCCATTTGGTCAAATCCTGGGTGGTGAAGTAGCCGTACACGCTCATCGCACCGAAAGTGCCTGCGCAGATAAAGAATGTCTTGGCGATTGAAGTGGCTGTGTAGAGCAGGAATATGGGTGCCAATGCCAGACCGTTGATGGCTGCGAACAGGTAGAAGAGCAATGTCGCCGTAGCTGATGCCATCTTGGTGATGCGGCTTGAGATTACAAGTACAAGTGCGATTTCAGCTATAAACAGTCCCCAGTAGAACCATGAATTATAAACCATGAAATGCATGTATGAAGAGCTGGAAGCGCAAAAGAGCGAGATGAAAGCAGTTACCAGAAGTCCGAGGAACATTTTGAAGTATACCTGCTTCATCACGGATGTGGTGGTTTGTATCACTTCCTTTGGTGTTGACTGGAACCCGTTGTAAGGAGGTGGTGTCGGTTGGTTGTAATTCATATTTTTTTTCGGTTTTAATGTTTGTTTGACATGTGTTAAGTTGGATTACATTCTTTCCGGAACGCGGATTCCGAGGAGAGCCATTCCTGTCTTGACTACACGTGCGGTCTGGCGGCTGAGTTCGAGTCGGAGTGAGCGTACGGCTGTGTCTGTCTCTTTGAGAATCGAGCAGTCGTGATAGAACTGGTTATACAGCTTCACAAGGTCATATACATAGTTTGCAATCAAGGCGGGGCTGTAAGTCTGACCGGCTGCCTGAACCACAGTCGGGAAGTCGGCAAGTGCCTGGATGAGTGCAATCTCACGTTCACCCGGAGTCACGCCGGAGTAGTCGGCTATATCCATTTTCTCTTCGGCTGCCTTACGTAGCACTGAGCAGATTCGTGCGTATGTGTACTGTATGAACGGTCCGGTATTACCATTAAAGTCAATGGTCTCTTTAGGGTTGAAGGTGATGTTCTTGCGCGGGTCTACTTTAAGAAGGAAATATTTCAATGCTCCTAATCCTACCATTTCGGATATGTCGGCTATTTCCTGTTCTGTGAGTCCGTCGAGTTTGCCAAGTTCGGCAGATACGGTGCGGGCGGTCGATACCATATCATCCATAAGGTCATCAGCGTCAACTACGGTGCCTTCGCGTGATTTCATTTTGCCCTCCGGAAGTTCCACCATTCCGTATGAGAAGTGGACCAGATCTTTTCCCCATTTGAATCCGAGACGGTCAAGGAGTATGGAGAGGACCTGGAAATGGTAGTTCTGCTCATTGCCAACCACGTATATCATCTTGTCAATCGGGAAGTCCTCATAGCGTAGCTTTGCAGTGCCGATATCCTGGGTCATGTATACTGATGTGCCGTCGCTGCGAAGCAAAAGTTTGTGGTCGAGACCTTCGCCTGTGAGGTCAGCCCATACGGAACCGTCCTCTTTACGGTACATTTTACCTGCCTCTAATCCCTCAAGCACTTTTTCCTTGCCTTCGAGATATGTGCGGCTTTCGTAGTAAATCTTGTCGAAATCGACACCCATGCGCTTGTATGTCTCGTCAAAACCTGAATATACCCATGAGTTCATTGTTTCCCAGAGCTGGCGTATTTCAGGGTCCTTGTTTTCCCATTTCACGAGCATTTCACGAGCCTCTTTCATAAGCGGAGAGGCGGCTTCGGCTTCTTCCTTGGACATTCCGTTGCCCATCAGTTCGGATACCTCCGCTTTGTAATGTTTGTCAAACAGTACATAGAAATCTCCGATAAGGTGGTCTCCTTTTTTCCCTGTGGATTCGGGAGTCGCGCCTTCACCCCATTTCTGCCACGCAAGCATCGATTTGCATATGTGGATGCCACGGTCATTTACGATATTGGTCTTGATAACACGATTGCCACATGCCTTCAGGATTTCAGCGAGGCTGAATCCGAGGAGGTTGTTGCGTATATGGCCAAGATGGAGAGGCTTGTTTGTGTTGGGTGAAGAGTACTCTACCATCACAAGTGGAGAATTCTCATCTGCTTGTTTTAAGCCGTAATCAGGGGTCTCAGTGATATGGGTAAGGACTGAATTCCAGAATTTAGGGGCTATGGTGATGTTCAGAAACCCTTTGACGACATTGAATTTCTCCACTGCCGGTTCGTTGGATTCAAGCCATGCTCCGATTTCCTGTCCTACCGTTTCCGGCGATTTCCGGGCTGCCTTGACCCAAGGGAATACCACTACTGTGAGGTTGCCTTCAAACTCCTTGCGGGTAGCCTGAGGCACAATGCTTTCAGCGGGAGTGTCAATCCCGTAAAGTTCCTTCACTGCACGGGATACCGCGCTTGCGATAATGTTATCAATCGACATTTCTATCTCTGGTTGATGATTAGTAATATTTTAATTTACAAAATTACTAAAAACATCATAGAAAAATCTGATTTTAACATTTATTTTAAAGGTTCATTCAGATGTGTGAATTTCTTCATGTTATCCTTTGTCCCACATATTTCCCCGCCGGGGGTATTTCGAGCCTTTCAGCAAGAGGCGCAGTGCAGTGTTGTAGGTGAAATATGCCCAAACCCAACTTGTAAGCACACTGATTTTACTGCGCATGCCAAGAAGCGATATCAGGTGTATGAACATCCATGCTACCCATGCAATGAATCCTGTCAGATGGATGTGTTTGAGATCGGCGACCGCGCGGTTTCTGCCGATGGTTGCCATGGAACCTTTGTCGACATATCTGAATGGTTTTTCCTGTTTATCGGAATTCAGTTGTTCGGCAACGTAGCGTCCCTGCTGTATGGCTACCTGTGCAAGTTGCGGATATCCCTTGGGGTATAGCTCGGTTGTGGTGTAGTTAATATCCCCGATGGCATATACCTCCGTCATCCCTTTCACACGGCAGAATTCATCGGTTTCGAATCGTCCGCCGGGCGCGGGTTTTACATCGGTGCCGGTCAGTGTGAATGGAATTCCGGTAACACCGGCTGTCCATATCACCATCTCGGAATAGATTGTCTCGCCGCTTTTTAGTTTGACAACGTTGTCGTCATAGCTTTCCATGAGGTGTCCCAGCCTTACATTTACCATGAGGTTGCCTAAATCCTTGAATGCTGTCTCTGAGGCAGTGGCACTCATGGTCCGTAATAATTTATCGGAACCTTCAAGCAGGTTAATTGTCATATCTTCAGGCGGAATTTCCGGGTAGTCACGTTTCAGGATGTAGCGTTTGAGCTCCCCTAGTGCGCCTGCGATTTCCACGCCTGCGGGACCGCCTCCGATTACAACAAAACTTAGCATTTTGCGACGTTTCTCCCGGTCTCTCTCCACGGCGGCGCGTTCGCATCTGTCAAGGATTTCATTCCTGCACCGGATTGCTTCGTCAGTACTTTTGAGTGTATATACGTTGTCGATTAATGACGGATTCCCGAAAAAATTGTTTGTGGTGCCAGCTGCGATTATGAGTTTGTCGTACCTTATGCGTTCGTACTGAGTCACCACCTCTCGTGTGGCAACATTGATTTCGGATACATCTCCCAAGTGGAATGATGTATGTTTCATAGACCGCCGGCGAGTTTCGCGTCGCAGTGGAAATGAGATGCTTGTCGGGTCAAGACCTGAAGATGCCACCTGGTAGAACAGAGGTGGGAAGCCGTGGTAGTTATTCCTGTCCACGAGTATTATGTCATATTTGCCTTTGTCGATACGTTTTGCCAGATTAAGTCCGGCAAATCCTCCTCCGATTATAACTATTACAGGTCTGGTTGCCATCTTGATAAAAAAATAATGAGACGAAATTTTTTTAATAAATAACGTCTCATTATTATCAGTTGTTTAGCCTCCGGCAGGAGCGATGGGTTCTTATTCGCTCACATGCCTGTTCTCACATTTAAGTACACGCGCCGGGAATTGCTCCACGAGTGCGAGGTTATGTGTGGCCATAATCACGGTTGTCCCTTGCGCCGCTATGTCATGCAGCCGGCTTACGATTGCCTCACCGGTAGCAGGATCGAGATTACCGGTAGGCTCGTCGGCGAGAATGATGCGCGGGGTGTTGAGCAGTGCCCTGGCTATGACTATGCGCTGCTGTTCACCACCTGAAAGTTCGTGGGGATTCTTGTAGCTTTTATTGAGCATCCCTACATTCCGCAGCACCGTTTCTATACGCTGTTCTATCTCGGCTTTATCCTTCCATCCTGTCGCCTCAAGGACAAAACGCAGGTTAGCGTATGCGCTGCGGTCAGTCAGAAGCTGAAAGTCCTGAAATACAATTCCGATTTCGCGACGCAGATAGGGGATTTCCTTGCGCTTGATGGTGTTAAGGTCATACTCGAGCACCTTGGCTGACCCTGAGGCTATCGGGATATCGGCGTATATAGATTTGAGCAGACTTGACTTACCGCTCCCCACTTTGCCGATTAGGTAAACAAATTCACCCTCCTTGACACGAAGGTTGATATGTTTGAGAGCTATCAGGTCATTGCGGTGCAGCTCTACGTCCTTATAATCTATTACAGTCATCGGTGTTTCCGGCTATTGAGGGGTAAGTGATTCTTGTTTGACAATGAGGTTAGTTGCCCATTTCCGATAGGAACTTTATACGGGCGAGGCGTATTTCATCTTCCGAGAAGTCGCTCCCCATTTCCTTATAAGCTTCGTTCAGGTCATCGGTCTCGCTCTCTTTGAAATAGTCGAACAGTTCTTCCTGCGAATCCTCGTCCATTATCTCATTGATGTAGTAATTGATATTTATCTTCGTGCCGGCATATACAATGGCTTCTATATCGTCAAGAAGTTCGCTGAATTCAAGACCTTTGGCTATTGCGATTTCAGGCAGAGGAATCTTGCGGTCGATGGACTGGATTATAAAAGGCTTGGTCATGTTTTTGCTTGCCACGCTGCGAACGCGCAAGTCCTCGGGGCGGTCAATTTCATTGTCCTCCACATGGCGCTTGATTACCTTTACGAATTCAGCTCCGTAACGTTTAGCTTTTCCGGCACCAACACCGGGTATGTTCTGAAGTTCCTCCAGGGAGATGGGGTAGGTTGTCGCCATAGCTTCAAGCGACGGGTCCTGGAATATCACGTAGGGGGGAAGTCCAAGCTGTTTGGCTATTTTTTTCCGTAAATCCTTCAAAATGCTGTACAGCTCGGTATCTGCGGCACAGGATGCCCCGCTTTTCATCATTTCGGGTTCCGGCTCGTCGCTGAAATCCGAGTCCTCGATTACCTTGAATGATTCAGGTTTTGATAGGAATTTCTTGCCTTTTGATGTTATCTTAAGAAGTCCGTAATTCTCGATGTCGCGTTCGAGATATCCGGCGAGAATCGCCTGGCGTATCACTGCGCTGATAAGGCGTTCGTCAGCGCCTTGTTCGCAGCCAAACACATCGAGCTCGTCATGTTGGTATGATTTGACATCGGGGGTAGCTTTGCCGAGTATCACATCTGTGACATAGTCGGCTTTGAATTTTTCTTTCAGAGCGATGACTGTCTCCAGCACCGCGCATAAATCGTCTTTAGCTTCCACTTTTTTCTTGGGATTAATGCAATTGTCACAATTCTGACAGTTGTCACTATTATATTCTTCTCCAAAGTAGAACAGGAGCGAACGTCGGCGGCAACTGCTTGCCTCTGCGTAGCTCTGGGTTTCCAAGAGGAGTTGACGGCCTATCTCTTGCTCTGCCAGCGGCTTGCCTTGCATGAATTTCTCCATTTTCTGCAAGTCCTTGGCGGCATAGAATGTGATGCACTGGCCTTCACCTCCGTCTCTGCCGGCTCTGCCGGTTTCCTGGTAATACCCTTCGAGCGACTTAGGCATATCGTAGTGTATTACGAATCTAACGTCCGGTTTGTCAATTCCCATGCCGAAGGCTATCGTGGCGACAATGACATCCACTTTTTCCAACAGGAATGCATCCTGGTTGGCGCTGCGGGTCGGTCCGTCCATACCTGCATGGTAAGGAAGCGCCTTTATGTCATTGACTCGAAGCATCTCTGCGAGCTCTTCAACGCGTTTGCGGCTGAGGCAATAGATGATACCCGATTTTCCTTCCTGGCTTTTGATGTATTTAATTATTTCCTTGTCAATATTTGCAGTTTTCTGGCGCACCTCGTAGTAGAGGTTCGAACGGTTGAATGACGACTTGAACACTTTGGCGTCCTGCATCCCGAGGTTCTTCTGTATGTCATGCTGCACCTTGGGAGTCGCAGTCGCAGTCAGTGCTATCATCGGACGCACGTTAATCTCATTGATTATCGGACGTATGCGCCGGTATTCAGGTCGGAAGTCATGTCCCCATTCCGAGATGCAGTGGGCTTCATCGACGGCATAGAACGATATGGGAACTGTCTTCAGAAACTCTATGTTCTCCTCTTTTGTCAATGATTCCGGAGCCACATACAGCAGCTTGGTCTTGCCGCTGACTATATCGGCTTTAACCTGGTCGATGGCAGAGCGGTTGAGAGACGAGTTCAGGAAGTGGGCCACATGGTCCGCATCACTGAAATGCCTCATTGCGTCAACCTGATTCTTCATCAGGGCTATCAGCGGGGAAATAACTATCGCTGTGCCTTCCATCATAAGGGCGGGCAATTGATAGCAGAGCGACTTTCCGCCACCTGTTGGCATAAGCACAAAAACGTCGTGCCCGTCAAGCAGACTGGTCATTATCGCTTCCTGATTCCCTTTGAATGAATCAAATCCGAAGTGCTCTTTTAATGCATCGTGAAGTCGTTGGTTCATTGAATTTTTAAGGTTAGAGGAGTATGTGGAAATAGAGATAAGGATGGGAAATGCTTTTGTTAACCGATATAAGCTTTCTTGATTTTTTCCTCGGCATAGTCACGGGTGATTACCAGCTCCTTTATGTCCGTGGAAGGGGTTTCGTACATTGGGTCCATCATGATGGTCTCGACGATGGTACGGAGACCGCGCGCTCCGAGTTTGTATTCAATCGCTTTGTCAACGATGAATTCAAGTGTCTCGGGGGCAAAGATGAGTTTCACGCCATCCATGGCAAAGAGCTTTTCGTACTGGCGTGTTATAGCGTTCTTTGGTTCTGTGAGGACTTTTAGGAGCGCATCACGGTCGAGCGGGTCAAGATGCACGAGCACCGGCAGACGTCCGATGATTTCAGGAATCAGTCCGAATGATTTGAGGTCCTGTGGCGCTATGTACTGAAGATAGTTGTCTGAGTTGACCTTTGAACGCACGGAGTTGCCTGTAAAGCCTACCACATGGGTGTTGAGCCTTTGGGCTATCTTGCGCTCTATGCCGTCAAAGGCGCCACCGCAGATAAACAATATGTTCTTAGTGTCCACTGCTATCATCTTCTGTTCCGGATGCTTGCGTCCCCCATATGGCGGAACGTTGACCACGGAGCCTTCAAGCAGTTTCAACAACCCTTGCTGCACACCTTCGCCCGACACGTCTCGGGTGATGGACGGATTGTCCCCTTTACGAGCTATTTTGTCGATTTCATCAATGAATACTATGCCTCTTTCGGCTTTTGCTACGTCGTAGTCGGCAGCTTGGAGCAGTCGCACAAGGAGGCTTTCGATATCCTCGCCGACATATCCGGCTTCGGTGAGCACGGTGGCGTCGACTATGGCGAATGGCACGTCAAGCTGGCGGGCTATTGTCTTGGCAAGTAGGGTTTTGCCGGTACCGGTGGGACCAACCATTATGATGTTGCTTTTTTCGATATCAACATCATCGTTATTCTGCGCCAAGCGCTTGTAATGGTTGTATACAGCTACCGAAAGATACTTTTTTGCGTCATCCTGACCTATGACATACTGGTCAAGGAAAGCTCTGATATCTTTTGGCGTAGGGAGCGGCTTATTGTCGTTTGCGTGATTGTCAACCTCAGCTTTCTTCTTCCCATTGGGGGTATTCTCCTGAAGGTAATCCTTCAGAAGTCCCTCAATCTGATTGACGCAATCACTGCAAATGTATGTCTCTCCCAGCGGGCTGGGAATGAGAATGTCGGTATAGGATGGTTCCTTGCCGCAGAAAGAACATTTTACAGTTGGCGAATTTGTCTTTTTAGCCATGGAAATGGATTAAAAGTTTCTATTTCTTCTTTTCCGGAAGTAGGATATTGTCAATCATGCCGTAATCCTTGGCTTCCTGTGCTGTCATCCAGTAGTCGCGGTCGGCATCAGCCTCGATACGTTCGAGTGACATGCCTGAATGCTCGGCTATGATTTTGTAAAGTTCAGCTTTGTATTTAAGAATCTCACGGGCTGTTATTTCAATGTCGGACGCTTGTCCCTGAACGCCACCGAGCGGCTGGTGAATCATCACGCGGGAGTGGGGGAGGGCAAGGCGTTTGCCTTGTGCGCCTGCCACAAGAAGCACCGCTGCCATTGATGCTGCCATGCCGATGCATATTGTTGACACATCGCTCTTTATGTGCTGCATTGTGTCATATAGACCGAGCCCGGCTATGACTGAACCGCCGGGAGAGTTGAGGTAAATGGAGATATCCTTTCCCGGGTCGACTGAATCAAGGTAGAGCAGCTGCCCTTGAACCACGGTAGCTGTATAATCGTTCACGTCGGTACTCAGGAATATGATACGGTCCATCATTAGACGGGAGAACACATCCATCTGGGCCACGTTGAGCTGACGCTCTTCGATAATAGTCGGAGATATGTATGACGATGTGATCTGTGAGGTTGCCTTTGCAGCATATTGGTCAAGTGCAAGCCCGTTCATCCCGAGATGATGCACTGCATAGTTTCTGAAATCCTTATTCATAATTGTTGTAATGATTTTCTAACGTTTGGTAATGTAAAATTACAAAATAATATCTTTATTTCAAAATATTCCGTTGTGATGATAACGTCTTTTTTATGTCATGTGTTCGAAGAAATGCCAGATCGCTATTCCTCCGGACACGGAGACGTTAAGGGAATGCTTGGTGCCGCGTTGCGGGATTTCAAGGCATATGTCGCATTGGTTTACAATCGCTTGTTCTACCCCGTTCACCTCATGCCCGAGTATCAGCGCATATCTGCGCCCTTGCTGTGGAATGAATTCATGGAGGTCAATACTCCCTTTCACCTGTTCAAGGCAGCAAAGTGTGTAACCCTCGCGTTGGAGCCCGGCGATGCAGCTGTCTGTCGTGGGATGGTATTCCCATGTCACCGAGTCTTCTGCGCCAAGGGCTGTCTTGTGGATTTCAGGTGACGGAGGGCAGGCGCTGATGCCGCAGAGCATGATGCGTTCCACTGCAAAAGCGTCGCAGGTACGGAATATGGCGCCTATATTGTTGAGGCTCCGTACATTGTCAAGCACCACAGTGAGCGACATTTTGGGCTGGCGCCGGAAATGTTCTATGTCTACCCTGTGTAGGTCCCAGATTGTCTTTTTCTCCATGAACGGCAAATTGGTGGTTGTGAGTTTTTACAAAGTTAGCGAAATTTTCACTTAAATGCAATACCTGGATATTAAATAAATATTGCAAAAAAAATAGAGGGAGCGGCTGTAGTAAGCCACTCCCTCTGTTTCGTAGTGTCTTTTGTTGGAAGAGACGTGAACCTCGCTTATGCTTCAGCGGGTTTTACGTTGATGAACTTGCGGCCTTCCTTGCCTTCGGTGAAGACAACAACACCGTCAATGAGGGCATAGATTGTGTGATCCTTGCCCATGCCAACGTTCAGACCGGGGTGGTGAACGGTGCCGCGCTGGCGCTTGAGGATGTTGCCGGCTTTGCAGTGCTGACCACCGAAAATCTTTACTCCGAGTCGTTTGCTTTCTGACTCACGGCCGTTCTTAGAACTACCAACACCTTTTTTATGTGCCATTTTCTATTTGAGATTTAGGGGGTTAAGCTACAACTTCTTTAATTAACACTTTAGTGAAGAACTGACGGTGACCGTTCTTGCGACGATAGCCTTTGCGGCGTTTCTTCTTGAAAACGATTACCTTCTCACCTTTTACGAGGGGGGTAAGAACCTCGCATACAACCTTTGCGCCTTCCACTGTGGGTGCGCCAACTTTAACTGTGTCATCGGACTGAGCGAGGAGGACGCGGTCGAATTCTACCTTGTCTCCTTCTTTCACTGCTTCGCCGAGATAATGAACATACAGGAACTTGTCGGCTTCTGCCTTGAACTGCTGTCCCTGGATTTCTACGATAGCGTACATCTGTTATTAATTGGTTTACAGGTTATTCCGCCGGGCGGATGGAATGGAAGTTGGTTACATCCCGCCGCTTAATAGAGCCCGGTACGGCTAAATCGGACGCAAAATTACAAAATAATATCCGTATACACAATAGATTGCGCAAATTTTGTGGCAAAATCTCTGACCATTTTTGAAACCTTTATTAAGAAAGTAGGGTTGTTATTTGTGTGAAAAGTGTTAAATTGTTACCTTTGTCTCACAAATCACGCATTTTCAACTATGGAATTTCGGACTGAAATAAAGCCTCTCAGCGGGATGGCTGGAATGCTGCGGCATGGTGTTCCGGTACTGCTTATGGGTTCATGCTTTACAGATAATATAGGGAGTTGCCTTGCGTCTCAGCTTTTTGAGGTTGAGATAAATCCTTTCGGACCTCTTTATAATCCTCTTTCCATATCACGTGCTGTTGAAATTCTTGTAAATCAGACGGAAATTAAAGCAGAGGACATTTTCGAGCATGAGGGTAGATATCACAGCTTTCTGTTCCATTCCAGATATTCCGGTGTCATTGATGTGGAGGCTACGCTTTCGGTTATGAACCGAAAAATCCGGGAGGCGGCTGATGTGCTGCGTAATGCAGGAGTGGTAATCCTGACATTGGGAACTACCAAGGTGTATAGATTTGTCGAGACCGGGGAGGTTGTTGCAAACTGCCATAAATTGCAGCCCTCCGTTTTCAGTGCCAATAACCTTGATTTGGATGAAACCGTTGACGCTCTGGAGCGGATTGTATCGGCAATAAGATCCATAAACCCGAATGCGCATATTGTGTTTACGGTGAGTCCGCTACGTTATCTTGGGGACGGCGCGCACAATAGCCAGATAGCGAAAGCAACATTGCTGCTGGCGGTGGAGAGACTGATGTCCGCTTACACGGAAGTGGGGTATTTCCCGTCTTACGAAATCATGATGGATGATTTACGGGATTACCGATTTTATGCGGAGGATATGCGCCATCCTTCAGAGGTGGCTGTGAAATATATCTACGGGATATTCTCGGATTCATATTTTGACGGAGATACAAAATTGATAGCGGCTGAAGCCGCCCGTCTGACACGGCGTCTTGCGCATCGCTCGTTCACTATGTCCGATTCTGAGGACAATGAGGGAAAAAATGCCCTGGCAGAGGCATTTCTTACGAAATATCCTAAACTCCGACAAGCTTATAAACGTTACATTATAAATGGAATATAATATCTCAGGCATAGCTAATTTATTGGGTGTGACTAATCTGAATCATCCCGAGTTGCCGGTATCACAGCTGCTTACCGACAGCCGGGATCTCACATATCCGCTTGAAACACTGTTTTTTGCCATCACAACATCTACCGGTGACGGTCACCGATATATATCAGACCTTCATGCCAAAGGAGTCAGGAATTTTGTCGTGTCATATATTCCTGCTGAGGCTGAGGCGTTTTCCGATGCGAATTTTATCGTGGTCAAGGATCCGTTGGCAGCTCTTCAGGCTATTGCCGCTCACCACAGGTCGCAGTTTGAGGCACCTGTGATAGCCATAACCGGCAGCCGTGGAAAGACTATAGTGAAGGAGTGGCTTAACCAGTTGCTGCGCCACGAGTATACTATAGTCCGTAGCCCTCGCAGTTATAATTCTCAGATTGGCGTTCCGCTTTCGGTATGGCAATTTGATGAAGATACAAATCTTGCCATATTTGAGGCTGGTATTTCACGCCCCGGCGAGATGGCGAAGCTCCAGAGGATAATCCGTCCTACCATAGGTATATTCACTAATATAGGTGTGGCTCATAGTGACGGCTTTGGCTCGGTTGAGGAGAAAGTGGCTGAAAAGTCTGCATTGCTCCGTGACTGCGAGTGCGTGATCTACAATGGTGATGACCCTTTGTTGTCGGAGAATATCACTAATTCGGGCGTTGAGATAGCCTGGTCGATGACCGACAGTGACCGACCGCTTTATATAAGCTCGATGGAAAGCTGTGACGATGGCTCTACAGTCGTGGCATATTCTTATCTGCATGCGCCGTTAAGGAGAATCACCGTTCCATTTACCTCGCATGCCGATTTGGAGAATGTGGTGCATTGTCTGGCTGTGATGCTTTATCTTGGCATTGATGCTGACGAGATATCCGACCGTATCTCTCGTCTGACGCATGTTGGTACTCGTCTCGAGGTAATCGAGGGTGTTGGTAACAGTATGCTTATTCACGACAATTACACAAGTGATTATAATTCATTGATGCCGGCTCTTAATTTTATGAATCGCCGGCTTACGGCTGATTTGACATCTACTGTTATCCTCAGTGACCTTATGCACGATGCTTCTGAACCGTCCAGGCTTTATTGCGATGTCGCGGAGCTGCTCAGACGTAAAGGTGTGTCAAAAGTCATCGGCATAGGTCCTGAGATATCCCGCCATAGTGGATTTTTTGATGAAAATGCCCGATTCTTTGCCACGACGGATGAATTCATGGCAGAGATGTCGCCTGCCGACTTCAAGTCATCGCTTGTGTTGATAAAAGGTGCGCCCCAGTTCTGTTTTGAAAGGATAGGGGAGATGCTTGAGGCACGGCAGCATGAGACAGTGCTCGAAATCAACCTTGATGCGATGGTCGACAATTTCAACGCTTTCCGCTCCCGCTTGCGCCCTACCACCGGTATGGTATGTATGATTAAGGCTTCGGGCTATGGTGCCGGATCGCACGAACTTGCCAAGACATTGCAGTCGCAGGGTGCGACATATCTTGCGGTCGCTGTGCATGATGAAGGCGCCGACCTGCGCCAGGCGGGCATAACGATGCCTATCATTGTGCTCAATCCCACGGTTGAGAATTTCAAGTCCATATTTACCAACCGTCTCGAACCGGAAATATATAGTCTTGATTTCCTCCGTGAGCTTATAAAGGAAGCGGAGCATTACGGCATAACCGATTATCCCGTGCATATAAAGATTGATTCCGGCATGCACAGGCTCGGTTTTAGAAAAGAAAACATGCAGGATTTGATTGACATCCTCTCGGTGCAGAACAGAGTGGTGCCAAAATCAATATTTTCACACCTTTGTGCTGCCGACGACCCTCGTGAGGATGACTATACAATGCAGCAGTTCGCCTATTTCGGTGAATGTTTTGATATGCTTCAGAATGCTTTTCCCGAGCGCCGAATCCTTCGTCATATACTGAATTCCACAGGAATCACCCGATTCCCTGAATACCAGTTTGACATGGTACGTCTCGGAATCGGTTTGTATGGCATAAAGACTATGCATGATGGTTCTCAGGACGACTTGCGTCCTGTATCGTCACTCCATACGGTCATTATATCTGTCAAGAAGTGGGGGGCTGGAACAACCATTGGTTACAACCGTCGTGGTGTTTTGAAGCGGGAGTCTGTTATCGCTACCATCCCCATCGGATATGCTGACGGCATCAACCGCCATCTGGGTTATGGCAATGCAAGTATGGTTGTGCGTGGTGTCAAGTGTCCTACAGTGGGAAGCATATGCATGGATGCCTGTATGATAGATGTCACTGATGTGCCTGACGTGCATGTGGGCGACCGTGTGGAGGTATTTGGTGAGAATATGCCGGTCGATGTGCTGGCGGAAACTCTTGAGACCATACCTTATGAGGTATTGACTTCGATATCTCAGCGTGTCAAACGTATATATTATAGAGAATAGAGAATTTTTAACGCATATAGCCATTTTAACAATCAAACCACTATGAAATCGCCGAGTTTATATATTATCGCAGGGTGTAACGGAGCAGGTAAAACGACAGCTTCGTTCACACTCCTTCCGGATGTTCTCAACTGTACCCAGTTTGTCAACGCCGATGAAATAGCAAAAGGGCTTTCCCCGTTCAATCCTGAAAGTGTGTCCATGGAAGCCGGCAGGATTATGCTCAACCGGATAGAAGAGCTTCTGCGCAAGGGAGCCTCTTTCGCTATAGAGACAACTCTTGCCACCCGCAGTTATCATGCGCTTGTATCCAAGGCTCATAAGCTTGGCTACCTGGTGCATCTGCTTTACATCTGGCTTTCATCTCCGCAGCTCGCCATCAAGCGTGTGGCGCAGAGGGTGAGCGAGGGCGGTCATAACATCCCTACCGATGTGATAGTCCGTCGTTACCATCATGGTATCAGCAACCTTTTCAAACTTTTCATGCCAATCGTGGACTCATGGATTATAATTGACAATACTCGCTGCCATCCTAAGGTGGTGGCTGACGATACTCAAACTTTAGCACCTGAAATTTACGACAAGATTAAGAATGATGAAGCAACAGAGTGAAGAAAGTAATACCGCAAATCTGACCGAGAGGATAGCCCGCGGCATGGAAATTGCCGTGGAAAAATGTCTGCTTGACAAAGTGGTGAAAGGGCAGACTGTGGTTTATGCCCACAGTGATGGCAGCGTGTACAAGATGGCTGCCAAGGATGCTCTTAACCATTTCCTTAGGGAATCAGTCATGGCAGATATGTTGAATAAGTAGTATTTTAAGTCTGATGGAATTACACGCCTGAAAAAAGTGATATACGGCAAAAAAGTCAGGTCTTCCGGATGAATCTCAGAAACAATCCGGAAGACCTGATTTATAGAGGTTGTTCAATCAGAGATATGTCATTTGTAATCAGTAATTGTCAGCCTTACGCTCGAAGTAGCCTTGCTCTTTGCCGCATACCGGGCAACGCTTGGGGGCATCCTTGCCTTCATGAACGTAACCGCAGTACATACACTGCCATTCGGTGGGTTCCGGATTGTTGAATTCGGTTCCGCTTGTCAGGTGCTCAAGAGCCTGAATGTAACGTTTCTCATGAGCAATCTCCACCTTGGCGATACGGTTCCATACACCGGCTATTGCAGGGAAGCCTTCTTCTTCCGCAATCTTGGCGAAGTTGGCATATAGGTCGCTCCATTCTTCACGTTCGCCGGCGGCAGCCTCGCGCAGATTCGTGATAGTGTCACCTACCACACCTGCAGGATAGCCCGCTTCGATGGTCACGGTGCCACCTTCAAGCAGATTGAAGAATATCTCAGCATGTGCGAGCTCCTGTTCGGCTGTGGTCATGAAAATCTTGGCAATCTGCATATAGCCCTCCTCGCGAGCTTTCTTTGCAAAGAGTGTATAGCGTGAACGTGCCTGGCTTTCACCGGCGAAAGATGCGAGCAGATTATGTTCTGTGCGGGTACCTTTGATTGATTTCTTTTCCATGAATAGTATCGTTAATTGTTAAAATGAATAGTTGATAACTTAATTGTCATTTATACAATTAACGTACTCATGCCTCTTTTTGTTCGGAATATTGCAGCCGTGGAAACCCTTGTAATGACACATAGTGGTAATCTGACCGGACTATTGTCATTTTGACGGATAATCGATATTACGTTCGCCTTATTATAGGGTTGAGGTATTGACCCTTGTTGACGGTGGAGTTGCCGTATTCCACCGCATGCTTCGGGCACACATGATAGCATGCGAGGCATCCGGCGCACTTGCTTCCCCATTCGGGGTGGCGTCGGGGACGTGTGGTCTGTCCGATTGTGTCGCCTGAGGCTTGTGCCATCGTGATATTGTCCATCGGACATATTGAAGCACATTTGCCGCATGATATGCAGGATGCTGTGTAACGGAATGGCTTGGGTGACATTGCATATCGGATGAACCACGGGTATATCACCTTGCTTTTAATCCACGCAAACCGACCTTTGACCATGTCATTGACATGGTTGTTTGTGGTCTCGCAGCGGATGATGGACGACACAATCTCGTCGACACGTGCCGGAGCTGATTGGAGCTTTTCCCTCTCAAGTTGTATGGGGTCGACATCAAACCCTTTCATGCATACATAATTGTTGGGCATTTGCACAGAAAATGACGAGCCGCATAGCCAGCGTCGTCTGCGTATGTCTTTGCGCCACATCTCTGCCGTGAGTCCGGTGTCATCCCCGCATGTCACCACAAGGTGATGTACTGCGGAGTCCGGTATCCCCTTTAGCGTGATTGAGCTGATTACAGTCCGGATGTAGGGTGGGACACCCCACGAATAGACCGGAAATACCCAGATGATACGTTTCTCATTCTCTACACTGATATATCCTGACAGTACGTCCGGTTTGAGTCCGCGTATTTTTTCATGCAGACGTATGGCGAGAAGTTCGGCTACTTCACGGCTGTTGCCTGTTCCCGAAAACCACAGTATCATATTTTTTTTCTTGTCTTAGATTGTCACTTGTGTGGCACCGAAACCATATTCACGGAATGATGCGTCCTGTACCTGGTGGCCTTTGTAGCGGTGGTTTAATTCCTTCATGAGGGCTTGGCGGAGCACACCCTCACCTTTGCCATGAATGAATACTATTTTCTGCCCTTTGTTCTTAAGGTTGGCATCCATTACTTTGCGGAATTCATCCACCTGGAGATTGAGCATGTCGGCGTTTGACAGACCTGCGGTCGAGTCCACAAGTTCATTGATATGCAAATCGACTTCTATGATGTCAGGGCGTTTTGATGTCTTCTTCTGAACAGGTTTTCTGACTGGGCGGTCTGCTGCCTTCTTTGCTCTGATTCCTTCTTCGAGACGGCTGGAATCGATGACCATACGGTTTCTGGCAACATCGTTTTTCACGATTTCAACGGCGATTACCTCCTTGTTGAAGTATACGTTGTCGTGGAAACAATGAAGCTTGAAGAATTTTGTCGTGTCAAGCGAGGTTTCAACTGCCACGGGTGATTTCAGCTTAAACTCCCTGTCACTTTTGAATGCAATGAGCTGTACGGCTATGCGGTCCATGTTAGGAAGATCGGAACCTTTGATTTCTTCCAGGAAAACCTGGATGTTAGGTTCTACCACACCTGCGTAACGAGTGCTCCAGCCATTATCCTCATTGGCTCGTGCCATGTATGTGAAATATAGATAGTAATTGGAGTCGTTGACCAGATATACATCAAAGGTTGTGGTGTTGAGGTGCTTGATGTCGGCTGGCTCATATGCAAGCACTACATTCAGTTTTTCTCCTTCCGGTGTTTCTTCGATTTTAGGGGTTTCCACAGACTTTGAAAGGGTGGAAGGTGTTATGGCAGCCTGAGTCTTGGCTACCTTCGCCTCAGTGATTTCGGGAGATGCCACTACTACGCACTCGCGTAACAGGGTAGGGGTCTCAAATCCGTCGTCATCCACGTATGCTATATTCCCTTCAATCCTTTTGATTATGCCGCCTCCCACTGAGTTCAGGAAGCGTACTCTATCTCCGATTTTTGCCATATTAGATATAGTTTTTTCTGTTAATTAATTACTTACAGAGCTTTTCTCTCAGGAATCTGCCTGTATATGACTCCTGCGTCTCCGCTATCTGTTCCGGGGTGCCGGTCGCAACCACTCTGCCTCCTGCTTCTCCTCCTTCAGGACCTATGTCTATTACATGGTCGGCACATTTTATTACGTCCATGTTGTGCTCTATAATGAGCACGGTGTGCCCCATGGCTATGAGGCGTTCGAACGATTTCATCAGTGTGGCTATATCATGGAAATGCAGTCCGGTGGTAGGTTCGTCAAATATGTACATAGTCGGTTCTTTGCTTTCGTCTGCGAAAAATGACGCTAATTTCACTCGTTGGTTTTCGCCTCCGGAGAGTGACGATGAGTTTTGACCGATTTTGATATAGCCGAGACCTACATCCTGAAGAGGCTTTAACCGCTTTATGATTCGCTTCTCCATAGTCCTGGCTTCTTCCGAGAAGAATTCGATAGCCTGGTTGATGGTCATTTCCAGTATGTCGTAGATGTTCTTGCCGCGGTATTCTACCTCAAGGATGTCTTTCTGATAGCGTTTGCCGTGGCATGCTTCGCAAGGGATAGTGATGTCAGCCATGAATTGCATCTCGATGGTGATATATCCTTCACCTTTGCACTCCTCGCAGCGTCCGCCTTCAGAGTTGAATGAGAAATCGGATGCTGTGAAACCCATCTGCTTCGCACCCTGGGTCGAGGCAAACAGTTTTCGTATCTCGTCGAATGCTTTCAGGTAAGTGGCAGGATTCGAACGGGTGGATTTGCCTATAGGGTTCTGGTCCACAAATTCAACATTCTTGATGCGTGATATGTCACCTGCGAGTCTGCGGAATGAACTGGGGGCATCACCGAGATTCCCAAGCTGACGGCTGAGCGCGCGGTAAAGGATGTCACGTACAAGTGTCGATTTTCCTGAACCGCTCACGCCTGTCACCACAGTCATGACTCCCAGCGGGAATTTCACATCTATGTTCTTGAGGTTGTGTTCCATAGCCCCTATCACTTCGATTGAATCGCGCCATTTACGTCGGCTCTTGGGTACAGGTATCTGCAATTCACCGGTCAGGTAGCCGGCTGTGTAGGAACGGGGAGTGGTCTTGTGCTGTTCGGATGGAATCAGTTCCGCAGGGTCACCCTGGTATATAATGGTTCCTCCGAGCCGACCGGCATCGGGTCCGACATCAATCAGGTAGTCGGCAGCACGCATAATTTCCTCGTCATGCTCTACCACGACGACCGTGTTGCCCAAATCCCGGAGCTTTTTCAGAACCGTGATTAGCCTGTCGGTGTCTCGTGAATGCAGTCCTATTGATGGCTCGTCAAGGATATATAGAGAGCCGACAAGACTGCTTCCGAGTGATGTGGCAAGATTGATTCGCTGGCTTTCGCCTCCTGATAGGGTGGATGACTGACGGTCGAGGGTAAGGTATCCTAATCCTACTTCCACAAGGTATGATATGCGGTTCTTTATTTCAGTGAGCAGGCGTTTCGCTATCTTGCCGTCATGCTCGTTCAGTTCAAGTGAATTAAAAAATTCAAGCAGAGCGTCTACCGGCATTCTTACAAGCTCACCGATGGTTTTTCCTCCTACCTTGACATATTTTGCTGACTCTTTAAGCCTGGAGCCGTGGCAGTCAGGGCAGATGGTTTTCCCCTGGTAACGAGCTTTCATGACTCGATATTGAATCTTATATTGATTCTCATCTACCATGCGGAAGAAATTGTCAATTGACGGGAAATCGTGTCTTGTGAGGCGTCGCCCGTCATTGCGTCTGTCAGCCGGACCGTGCCACAGAAGGTCTTTTTCCTCCTGCGTAAGGTCGAGGTAGGATTTGTGTATCGGAAATGAATATTGTGCGGCTTCATGGATGAATGCGCGTTTCCACTCGCTCATTTTGTCTCCTCTCCAGCACGCCACTGCATCATCGTAGACTGACAGGGTGTTATTGGGCACTACAAGTTTTTCGTCAATGCCGAGCACCTTACCGAACCCGCCGCATGTGGGACATGCTCCCACCGGATTGTTGAAATTGAAGCTCATCTCAGTCGGTTCTTCAAATTTCATCCCGTCAGCTTCGAATATCTTTGAAAACTCATGTTCGGCTATTTCGCCGCCAGTCCATACGATAAGAGTCATTTTATCCCTACCTTCAAAAAAGGCAGTTTCCGTTGACTCGGCAAGTCGGCTCAGCTCGTCACCTCCGTGTGATATAGCGAGTCGGTCGATAAGCAGGCGGTAATCCTCCGGCTTATAAGAGTCCGGTGTGTCAGAGGCTTTGATTTCATTGATAAGCTCCTCTAATTCGATGAATTCAGAGCCTTTAATCAGGCGAGAGTAACCGGCTTTCAGGTATACATCAAGCTGGGAGATAAATTTCCTGTTTTCAGGCAATGATATCGGTGCTGCCACAGCGGCACGCGTGCCTTCGGGATAGGAAGTCGCCACTGATATCACATCTTCCACCGTGTGTTTCTTTACTTCCTGTCCTGAGATCGGTGAGTATGTCCTGCCGATGCGTCCGAAGAGCAGACGCAGATAGTCGTAAATTTCGGTAGATGTGCCGACTGTGCTTCGCGGATTGCGTGTATTGACTTTCTGCTCTATGGCGATGGCAGGAGGCAGTCCTATTATCGCACGGCACTCCGGCTTGGGCATCTTGCCCATAAATTGGCGTGCATAGCTGCTAAGGCTCTCGACGTAACGTCGCTGACCTTCGGCATAAAGCGTGTCGAATGCGAGCGATGATTTGCCGGATCCGGACACTCCCGTAATCACTACGAGTTTGCCGCGGGGGATTTCGACATCCACATCCTTCAGGTTGTTAACCTTTGCCCCTAATATCGATATATTCTGTTCCTGTTGCATTTTTCAATTCCTTCGATTATAACATACAAAGTTAATAAAAATCCGGTTCATTTGCAATATAGAGCGTTTTATTCATTATCTTTGCATCTGAAAATAAATTCATTCATTATGTATAGGAAATTATTGGCCTTTGCTATGGCATTCGGTTCCATGGCAGTAGCGCAGGGTGAGATTATAAATGTCACAACCATGAAACATTCCGGACCTTTCTCTGTGAAGGCTCCGTTTCAGATTGACAGCCTTGATGTCAATTCCCGTAAATTTGTATCAAAATCGCTTCTTGACCTTCCGCTGTCGCTTGATTTGACGAAGAGCGGAAATGTTATGACAGATTCAGTCGTACCCGCAACATCGGGTGATGCGGTTTATTTCCTTTCGTTCAATGTGGATAACTCCGCTTATGCCACCGGGACACTTAAAGTGGAAGGTGTGAAGGAGTATCGGATATATCTTGACGGGAAAAAGACTGACTCACATTCGCTGGCACTTACCCCGGTCAGGCATCAGGTTGTTCTGAAATGCCTTGCGGATGGCGGGCAGCCGGATACAATACGGGTTTCTGTCGATACCGACAAGCCTCGGAACTGGAATTTCACTGTGGAAGGCGACCGTCGCTACACATTGCTTGATGTAATCAACGGCAAGCGCATCAGTGGCGCAAGTCTATCCCCAAGCGGTAAATATATACTTACGACCTATTACTACACAAGTGATGACGGTTCAACCGAATATTTTTACAAATTGACTGATACGGCGACAGGCAAGCAGCTTGCGTCCTTCAACAGGTGGATGGATTGGATGCCTAAGTCTGACCGCTTGTACACTACACGTTCCCGTGACGGTAAGCGCCAGCTGATTACTGTTGACCCGGTAAGCGGATCCGAGACTGTATTGTCTGAATCGATACCAGAAGGCGGTTTCGCTATATCGCCTACCGAGGATTATATAATAGTTTCCATGCGAGAGAAAGGTCCGGCAGAGAAATCATCTGAGGTCTACGAGATAGTCCATCCCGAGGACAGGCAGCCAAATTGGCGTGACAGGGCGTCATTACTTAAGTTCGACCTTGCCACCGGTGTGGCACAACCTCTTACTTTCGGTTATAAGGGTGCTTATCTGCGTGATATATCTGATGACGGATCCAAAATAGTTTTTTCAGTCAGCGAATCACGGCTTGAAAAGCGTCCGACATCTCTTACATCACTTTATATGCTTGACGTAAACACTCTTGATACACAGTTGCTGGTTGATAAGGACGGCTTCATAGCGTCAGCCGCACTGTCGCCTGACGGAACAAAGATTGCCATATCCGGTTCGCCTGAGGCTTTCGGTGGAGTAGGTAAGAATGTCAGGGAAGGTCAGACTCCAAACAGTTATGACAGTCAGCTTTTCATAATGGATATCGCTGACAAAAAGGTGACACCGATAACCAAGTATTTCAATCCTTCTGTTTCCGCTATGTCATGGAATTGCTACGACGGGAATCTATATTTCACCGCCGAGAACCGTGACTGTGTGTCGCTATATCGCCTCAATGTTTCCTCCGGACAGATTGACGACCTTGGAGCCCGTGAAGATGTGGTGATGGGATTTGATATGGCTGTTACATCCCCACTGATGGTGTACAATGGTCAGGGTGCAGTCAATTCCGACAGGCTATATACCATCAATCTGAAGAATCTGAAGCAGAATCTCGTGGATGATGTAAGCGCCGAACGTCTTTCAGGCATCAAGATAGGCAAGTGCGAGGCTTGGGATTACGTCACATCCCGTGGTGACACTATCTGTGCCCGCTATGTTCTCCCTGCCGACTTTGACGAGAATAAGAAGTATCCTCTGATCGTGAATTATTACGGTGGCTGCAGTCCCACATCCCGAAACTTTGAAAGCCGATATCCGCATCATGCATATGCGGCTCAGGGCTATGTGGTGCTTGTGATTAATCCCAGCGGTGCAGCAGGATTCGGTCAGGAGTTTGCCGCACGTCACGTAAATACTGCCGGCGAGGGTGTGGCAGATGATATTATAGAGGGAGTGAAGCTTTTCACGGCTCAGCATCCATACATCAATGACAAAAAGATTGGTTGTATCGGAGCATCCTACGGCGGTTTCATGACTCAATATCTCCAGACTAAGACTGATATCTTCGCTGCTGCAATCTCACATGCCGGTATCAGTGACCATACAAGCTATTGGGGTGAAGGATATTGGGGCTATTCCTACAGCGAGGTCAGCATGGCAAACAGTTACCCGTGGTCGGATACAGACCTATATGTGAAACGCAGTCCGCTCTACAATGCTGATAAGATTCACACTCCATTACTGTTCCTGCACGGCGACGCTGATACAAATGTGCCGTTTGGCGAGAGTATACAAATGTACACTGCCCTCAAACTTTTAGGGAGGGAAACGGCCTTTGTGGCGGTTAAGGATGCGAATCATCAGATAACCGATTACCACAAACGTCAGAAGTGGCAGGACACAATATTCGCATGGTTTGCCAAATATCTTCAGGATGATGATGCTTGGTGGGAGGCGATGTATCCCAAGAAGAATTTGTAGAAATAGCGATTTAGATACTGAATATAGGTGCCGGAAGCCGATTGGGTTCCGGCACTTTTTGTCTATCAGGTCCGTGCTGTGTCAGTAAAGCGCACCGGATGGAGTGACGGTTTGCAAATCTATTTTAGGATGAACGCATCTGCTATTATTATAGAAACGCACTAATGCGTTGCCATCGGAATCGGGAATGACATTTGGATTCCAGTATAAAGTACGCCGATAATCAGGTTCAGGTTCAAGTATGGAATAGTCTGGGCTATAAAATTCGCTTGGAGTGTTGTACCCGTCAAGTCGGGTCTTCCTTACCCCTTTGCCGGCATCTACCGGTATCTCTCCTTCCGGATATGTCTCAATGAATACAGCACATCCGTAAATCTTGTCAATGTCTATTATGGTTATTAAGGGGTCGGCATATTTGAGCATTTGATTAGGGTCCTCGCTGATGTATATCGATTTGATAGCTTCCAGGCGTATGTATTTATATTTGTCATAATCCATCTCTGTACGATATGTCGGGGTGTAGTTGATTACGAACAAAGGCATACGTCCTTTATAGAGTAGGTATTCCTTACCGTTGCTGATGGTTCTGGAAAAATTACGATTCATACTCCGTAGGAATTTATGGATGTCGTCACCGATATATTCACCCTCATCCCTTATGTCATCAAGTCCGGATTTTACATCGTAGTAAGCTATTGATTTGGAACGGGCTTTGTAGATGTCTTGCTCCCGGCTGTGTTTTTTACCTTTTACCACAACTTCACCGAGATGTTCGATATGTTCTTTCCTGACTCCCGAAGATACGAGTGTGTCATCAATCGCTTTCAGTATGTCATTTATGGATTCGTCATTCTCACTATTGCCAATCGAATCTGTGACATGGCCATTGCGAATGCTTCCGATGTCCCGGATAGTGGAGATTTCCATATCAGTGTACCGGTAAGGTTTTGGCTTGGGGCTGAATTTCCGGTCGATTGATATCAGGCAATCCTTCTTTTTACCTTTCTCTTTTACTGACAGAATCATATTCCATTCCCCTTCTACGTCGGCTGTAAAGAAGAAGCGTCCGAGGCTATCAGTCGTGAATATGTCGAACTGACCGGCGTTTGTTGTTTTATTTTCGTTGCGGTGAAGGAGAAATGCCGATACCTCTACATCCGGTTTAGGTTTGTTCTTTGTAAGTGTCGTAACGCGACCTGCAACATCTATTCCATTGCTTTCGACTTTATATGCAGGAGTAAATGTTTCTGATTGAGTGAGCATTTTCCAGGGGTAGCGTCGCCAGCCTTGTACCATAAGTAGCAAATCCATGTTTGCTCTGTGGGTAGAGTCGGATGATTCGAAGTAGTACATTGGATTTGAAACGTATCCCTTGATTTCCGACATAAGCATAAGATCGGTAAGTATGTTGTGGTTATATTGCACTTCATCCTCGCTATCCCTGACTGATAGGGAGAATGGCGATGAGACCGGTGACCCATCCTGTTGGCGGATATTGATGGCAAGGCTTACCGGCTCGTATGGTTCATATTGTTCCTTGTCAAATTCTGTTTTGACATCAAGATTGGGGATTACGTCGTGATTGAATATCAGACGGTCGCAGATTGCATCACCTGTCTTGTCGAATAATACAACCTGTGATATGCCCGGCGACAATAGCTTTTTATCAATTTTGATTACTGCAGGTTTCTTAAATTCGGATGCCACGATATATGAATTGCGCAGCATCCCATAATTTATTATTGCAATACCAACTGTGTCACGATGGGTTCCGAAGTTCCTGTCGATTCTTACGATTAGGTTGTCGGGGGCAGCAAGATTGTCAACAGACATGACATATCCGGAGTCAAGAGGGTCTGGCAGCCGGAATTCATGCTTTTTACCGTTATACATGACGATTGCTTTAGTTTCACCTCTGATGGGTGTGAACCTGAATGAGCCTCTCCCTTCATGCGCAGTGGTCAGTTGAGCCAATGTGTCACTATTCTCATCGGTAATTATTCCCGAAATGTCAAGTGGGTGTCCGTATTTGTCGTTCGCTTCGAAGGCTACATTTGATTCTAAACCTTGGACGAGATTACCGCTTTCAGGGAAAAATTTCAAGTTTAACTTATTCCCTGTGCCGGGTTTGGGACGGGTATATACAAATTTACCTCTGCCATATTTAGCCATTTCTTTTGACGTGAAATCGCCTTCAATCTTTGGCAAGTCAAACACCGGGAATATACGCGAAAATACTATCCCGTCATCGAAGTTACGCATGTATTTTGTGTATGCACGTACCTCATAGAATCCCGAATAAAAGGGTATGCGGTTGAGTATAAAATCACCATGAGCCTGTCCGTCCTTGATTCGCAGAACTTTCCGATCTATGATTTCTCCACCGGGATTAAGCAGCTCCACGTATAGAGTGCTGCTCAGCTTCGTGGGTATATTCCCGTCAGGATTGACTATGTAGGCTTTAAACCAGATATTGTCACCCCGGTAATAACTGGTGTTGTCAAAATGGAGATATACCTTTTCCTGCGGAACCCGTTCGGCGAAATCAGCAGCCATTTTTGCGTAATGGTTTATGGCATCATATCCGTCATCATTGGCGTTCTCCCCGGCATGGATTGGGATACTGATACTTAATAATATAAAATTGGCAAATGTATAGAGTAGTGTTGTCAGTCGTTTTGTCATAGGTATAGTAAATGTGTAGGAAGGAATGTGCGCAATATAGAGAATTATTAGCGTACCAGTCCGATATATTCGCCATAACCTTCAGTCTCCATGCGGTCAAGGGGAATAAAACGGAGCGATGCGCTATTTATGCAGTATCGTAGTCCGCCTGTTTTTTGAGGTCCGTCGGGGAACACATGTCCAAGGTGGGCACCGGAGTTGGATGATTTTACCTCGGTTCGCACCATCCCGTGGGAATAATCGGTGTTTTTCTCAATAAGTTTGTCGTCAATTGGTTTTGAGAAAGCAGGCCAGCCACAGCCAGAATTGAATTTGTCGGTAGAGACGAACAGAGGTTCTCCGGAAGTCACATCAACATATATTCCCGGTCGGAATTCATCATCATATTCATTGGCAAACGGTCGCTCGGTAGCTGCGTTCTGAGTAACTTCCCACTGCAACGGAGTGAGGCGTTCGCGCAAGGTCGCATCGTCAGGGCGCGGATATTTGCGTTCATGAGGTTGAGTCGTTTCAGCCTTTATGCCGATAGTCTTGGCTATGGAGAACAATTGTGGATTTAAATGGCAGTATCCTCCGGGATTTTTGTCGAGATACTCCTGATGGTAATCTTCGGCAGGATAGAAATTTTTCAACTCTCCGGATTCGATTGCGGACTTGCCTCCGAGCCGTTTATCCAATTCTGCAAGTACAGAATCCACCACGACGGCATCCTCGGGCGAAGTGTAGTATATGCCGGTGCGGTATTGCGTGCCGACATCATTGCCCTGCCGGTTGAGTGACAGAGGGTTGATGCTCATGAGGTATAGTTCCAGCAGCTGCCTCAGAGTCACTTTCAGTGGATCATAGACCACCTTGACGGTCTCGGCTGCATTTGTGGTGCCGGTGCATACCTCCTTGTATGTAGGGTCGGTGACAATGCTGTTGGCATATCCCGCTTCGGTATCTGTGACGCCGGGAACAAGTGAAAACAGATGCTCTGTGCCCCAGAAACATCCTCCTGCAAGGTAAATGGTCTTATTTGTCATGATGTGTACGTTATTTCCGTTGTTGTTATCGCTTACAGCTAAATTGCATGAACAAAATATCAGAAGCGACAGAGTGATAAAATTTCTGTAAAAGTACATAAAAAATATGCTGATAAGGTGAGATGAAGCAAATTTATATACTAAAATTTAAACAATCGACGTTAATAAATAGTTAAGACTTCTGAACATTACCAACATAAATTAAGCCAATAAAACCAGTATGAAGAATTTTCAAGGATTAATCCCTGCGCTTTTGGTGGCGCTTGCCATTGTGATTTTAGGTCTTTGTCTAAAAGCTGGCATTGACAACATTGCTTTTCGCGACCGTGAAGTTACTGTACGCGGACTTGCTGAACGTGAGGTCCCGGCTGATCTCGTGACATGGCCGATATCTTACTCTCTTGCTGGCAATGACCTCCAGACTATTTATGACAATGTGAGCCATAATAACGATATAATTGTAAAGTTCCTCACTTCCAACGGTATCAGTGCCGACGAGATTTCTGTGAATCCCCCCGACACGTATGATGCGACATCCAACCGTTACAGTTCGGATTCCTTCAAGTTCAAGTACTCAATCAATTGTACTGTGACTGTGACTACGAAGAAAGTGGATAAGGTGCGTGAATTGCTTAACCGCCAGTCGGAACTGCTGAAACAGGGTATAGCATTCTCCAATTCATATATCAACTATCAGTTTACCGGGCTTAATTCCATAAAGCCTGAGATGATAGCGCAAGCGACCAAGGCTGCTCGAGAGGCTGCCACCCAGTTTGCAGCCGACAGTGAAAGCCGGGTGGGTAAAATCAAGACAGCTTCACAGGGCCAATTCTCCATCGAGGATTCCGATTCAAGTACTCCCTATATAAAAAAGGTGAGAGTAGTGTCGACGATAGTCTATTATCTCGAGGATTAATAGAATAAGAAATAGGAGAGAGGTTAAACGGGGGAAGACGCTGTGGTCAGAGACGATTGCTCTCGGAGGCTGCTGCGGCTTCCCCTTTGTATTTCGATTTCATCGGCTGGAACTGGTATGTAAGGGTCAAGGCAATGGAGCGGCGGTCATATTTCTGGAATTTCTGTACCGATACCCCGTAGGTATTCATACTCCAGTCGTTGTTGAGGGTGTTAAATATGTCAAATGCCGATAGCTTGACCATCAGACTTTTGTTGAACAAATGCTTGCGAAGGCTCAGATCCATGGTAAACCAAGAGGCACCGAACCGGTTGGTGTGCATGTCTCCACAGCTCTGACCGGAGATGTTGGCGGTGAGGATTATCCCGTAAGGGAGGCGAAGCGAATTGGTGAAATCATATATGAAGAAAGGTTTGTTATACTTTCTGCCTTCCAGTTCGAGCCACTGAGCACTCATCCCAAGGGTGACACTCGGGGTCCAGTTACGTATAGTCCGCTCCCACACCAGATAAGCGTACATAGACGATACGTCGATGTTTATAGGGTTGAGGATGAGTTGAGGGGTATTGGCCGGGTAGAGTCGCTTGGCAAACGCATATGTGTCAAGGCTGCGCATGAACGAGGCTTGCAGAATAAAGTCGTGGCACATGCCTGACAGTTGTATTTGGTGCATCCTTTCATCTCGTAGCATAGGGTTGCCACCCTCGATTTCATGGCGGCCCACATACGAGAGTCCGCTTGTGAGTTGTGAGTATGGAGGTTTGACTGTAGCCATTTTGTAGCTGAGCGAGAGTGATGTCTGATCGTTAAAACTGTATCCGACCGAGAGGTCCGGAGTAAGCAGATTGTCCTTCCGACTTACATCTTCATCTTTCACACCATTGGTTTTAAGGAGATAATCCACATGCTCATATCTTGCTCCCGCTGACAGGTTGAGCCTTCCTATAGTCGCGCTCCACGAGGCGAACAGTGCCAGCGATGTCTGCTGTACATCTGTAAAGCTCGAAGGTATATATGATTCCACCTCCTGGTTTAGCATCCGGTAATCAAGCGATGAACGAGTGTGGGAATCCTGAGTCCCGAGTGTGAGCATACCACCCCAAAGAGGGTAATCTAAGTAAAGTTTGGCTGCCCATAGTGAGGATTTGCGTTGTTGGGTTGATATTACAGGCTCGATATTGCCGTCCTGGTAAAAAGTTTTGCCGTCGGTGTAGGGGGTTGAATGACGGTATTCACCGTCGAAATGAAGATGCACCTTGTCGTCAAACCTCCCGTCGTAATATACGCTTGCGAGATGCCCTGATGAGGTGATGCGGTTGGATATTGTGCGTGATAGCGGTGATTCGTCGTCAATCCATTCAGTCCCGGTATTCCGGAACTTGCCTAACTCATGGAGGTAACGGTAGTAACCGCCAAATGAATGTGTGCCTGACGAGAGATTGAATCCGAGTTTGCCGGAAGTGTTGTTTGAAGGGTAGACATTGTTCTGGGAACTTCCTATCGTCATCTGACGCCCTTCGTATTCAAATCGGTTGATGGTGTGACCTTTTATACCACTGTTGTTATGAGCGAACAGTCCGGAACCGAATATTTCATAACCTTTGTTCTGGTAACTGAAACTTAGGGCATCGTTGGCGCTAAGTTCACGCCCGGCTCTTCCTTCAGCGGAATTTGTGACACTCAGCCCGGTTATAAAATTACGTCGAGTGGTGATGAGGATTACCGCCTGTGTGGTACTGTCATACTTAGCTCCGGGTGCCATCAGCAGTTCTATCCGCTTTATTGAGGACGAGAGCATTGTCTTGAGTTCCTCGCTGTCACGAAGCGGACGTCCGTCTATGTATATTTCCGGAGTCCCTTTGCCTGTTACCGAAACTTCTTCCGATTCATTGACTTTGATTAGCGGAAGCTGCCGAAGCACATCGTAAGCATTGCCGAGCGTGGCAAGATTGGTGCCCGGCACAGTAGTGATAAGTTTTGTCCCTTCCATTCTTGTGGCAGTCTGGTTGGATGTGACCACTACCTCTTTCAACAGATTTTCAATAGAGTCGGTTTCTGCGACTTCCTGTCCGTGTGTTACTCTTGCGAACGAGATGAGAAGTGCGATGAGAATTGTTTTTTTCATAACTTGAGACTATGTTTGATTCCGGTACAAAATTAGTCCTAAAGTATGATATTTTTGTAATTCTCAATCTGACATTACGTTGTGTAAATGTCTGGGTGCTAATAATATATGATTGTTGATGCCTTGAAAATCTGACCGGCTGCAAAAATCAGTGGAAAACGCTTAGAAATATATCAGTGTCTGGAGAGTCGCTGTTCTTGATTCGAGCCCGCAGACGTGATTTACGTTTATATATTACTTCTATGGTCTCACCGGTTAGCATACTTATAGCTCGGTTTGAAAATCCGCATGCCAGCAGAGTGAACAATTGATAATCATTGTCGCTTATTGCCGGAAGTCCGGTTTTGAGCTTCGCTAATATATTGTCGCGGCATTCGTTTACCGATTGCTCGATTTCTGCCATAGTCTTACTGTCGGATTTCAGGGATTCAATCTCATGTTTGACCTGTTCGGCTATAGCCTTGCGTTCGGTGCGAGTGCCTTGCGCTTCGTAAAATGTGTCGCATAGTTTACCTATTAGTTCGAACCTCTGTCCGAGCAGGCGTTCAAGATTCACTTCAAGCTCTCGGCAGTCGGCTTCGCGTACTGATAGGAGCGAGCGGAGGTCAGAAGCTTCGGTTATCAAGTTTTCGTTTAGTAGTCTTTGCACCCTTATACGTTGACGCTGCCACATTATTATTAAAGCAAACAGCAAAATGGCTGTGATTCCAATTATTGTATACAGTTCGCGTGTAGTCCGTTCACGATATAGGCTGTATTCCCTTACCTTCTGTATGTATAAGGCTTGCATAAGGGTATCGCAGTCATTTTTATGTTCTGTTGTCACAGCTGTCCTGAGCTGTCTGGCCTTTGACAGTTCTTCGGTAAGGTTGTGGTGGCTGTAATACTCTACCGCTATATTGATGATAGTGTCAGTGGGGAGGCTGATATGATTGGCAGCCATTGCCTCGCTGTAAAGCAACGCCCATCTCGCCATCTCTGCGGAATCATTGAATTCCGATATGTCGATGTCGTTGAGCAGCCGGTATGCCTCTTCCGGGTCAGTTGCAAGTCTGTCTTGAGCATTGTCAAGTGTGCGGCTGAACGAATTTGACATGGAGCACCCTGACAATAGGATTATGATGAATATGTAGAGTAGTGAACGCATGATGTGATTATGATTGTGTAGGCTGGTTGTCAATATTGGTGAGCTGATAAGCTGTGCGCTCCGAACCGTCAGCAACGGTGATAATCCCGCACCGCTCAAATCCGAGTTTCCTGACCGCATGATGCATGGGGCTGTTGTCGGCATGGGTATCAATGCGTATATCCATTCCGCTGCGAAGTGCGAATCCGACGGCTCTCTCAAGAATTTTGCGGCATCTCCCGTCTGATGCTATTCGGTGAATGGTGAGGTATGGGTTGTCATTGGACCATTTGCCATCTCGTATTACAGAATAAGTTGGTTCCGGGATTGTCATCAGGCTGAATGTTGCCACGATTACCCCATTTTTATCGACCATTACATGGCTCCATCCATTGGCTATGTCATGTCCGATAGTCGCAGCCGAAGGGTAATTTTCGCCCCATTGCGTCATGTTGCCGTTTCTCCTCATGAAAGCCTTGGCGATATCGAATATCTCCATCAATCTGGGGATGTCATCCCGGCGTGTAAGCCTTATATGTAAGTCGCAAGTTTCCATTCGGCTTCAAAGTTACGAATTATCTTGTTATGGTATCCAATAATATGGCGCTTTTTGACGATGATTTTTAACCCAGTCTGTAAGTTCGTCCATAGAGCGCACCCCGTTGGCTATGACTGCTTCATAATATTCCACACCGTGGATGGTGGTATCATCAGGAGTGGAGAACTTGAGCCGTAAAATGGCTTCACGTTGTTCATTAGTTGCAGTTTCCACAATACGGTCTGCCATGCGTTCAAAATAGCCGTCATACTCAGAGCCATCTTCTATGTGGATTACATCGATCTGCCACAATTGCCTGTCCTCGTCACGGTACATCACGTGCCACGCAATGCAATGCTCTGAAGTATGCAGTCCGTTGATACATTTTATCTCTTCCACAGCAGGGTTTTTCGCAATCTCTGCCATGATTGAGAAGCTCTTTTCTGTAGTAATTCCCTTGGAATACACATGCAAATCTATATCTGGGTGTTTACCCATAAGTCCCATGCGCATTGACCCTACGATGTTCACCCGACAGCCATGCCTTTCCCATACTTTTGATATGCCGCTGGCATCCAGTGCTTTTTTAGCTAATTTTAGATTGTTTGCGGACATCATCGTCCAGTTGGCTGTTTCGCCTGTCATAAATTTCTTTTTCATCTTTGTTCGGTTTAGATAAATCTGCAAAGATACGTCATTTTCCCTTTACAGATGCAGATATACGGGCAAAATTACAGCCGATTCATCTGAAAAAAGTGCGAAAAAATAAAAACGACAGGAAAATCTGAATCAGAAGTTGTTTATTTCAATCTGCACTCCATTTGCACTCGAAATGGTGCGTAATAGTGTAAATGGTGCAAAAAAAGACATCTTTTTAGGAGGCATGAGCGCGTATTCAGGTGTGTTTAAAATAAAATTAACCGTCCTAAGTTTTTTTGATTTTAGGGCGGTTAACTTTTTTGAGCGGTAAACGAGGCTCGAACTCGCGACCCCCAGCTTGGGAAGCTAGTGCTCTACCAACTGAGCTATTACCGCATTGGATTTTTCGCATTGCAAAATTAGAGAAAATTTTTGCATCTGCAAAATTGTTATAATCTTTTTCTCGGTTTTTAACAATGTCGTTTTGGGTGGTGAGCCGAAATGTAGTACCTTTGTAGAGAAAAATTATAATTGAATACCATCTGACCGGATAATGAACCGTAGGCATTTCTGCAAAATTGCATCATTGGCAGTCGGGGCTTTGAGCCTAACAGGGCTCGAAGGCAATGCCGCTGTATTATCCACACGCAGAATCCGAAAGTCGGAGCAGTTGCCGGTATTGCCTGCCGCATGCCGTGTCATCGTGGAACGATGCGAATGTTACGAAGATTTGCAGTCCCTTTATCTCGATGACCCGGAGGAGGGAGCATGTAGAGCTTTTAGTGCGGGAGAGGCGTTTGAGCTGCTGGCCGGCGCTGAATGCCCAAAGGATTTTTGCCCGAAAGCCTGGCGTACGGTGTGTGATGCAGTAGGAGAGAACGGCGGATGCGCTGCGACACTCCGTAACGGATTGAAGCTTGCATCCTGTCCCGATGGCTCTCGGCCTGTAGTGTTCAGGATAGAATTAAACGGATAGATTGCAGATAAAATCTTAAGTCGCCATGTTTCGCAAAATTATGCTGTTCCTTTTTTCGTTCATCACAATGTCATTGACAGCCTCAGCTGAAGAATATGGGAGAATGATAGCTTTCCCGGGGGCTGAAGGATTTGGCAGATATACCACGGGCGGTCGTGGCGGAAAAGTATACCATGTCACTACTTTGTCTGACGGCATGCAGCCGGGCACTTTCCGTTATGCTGTGATGCAGGATGGCGCTCGCACGGTTGTGTTCGATGTCGCAGGAACGATATTTCTTGACGCTCCTCTGCGCATAACGAAAGGCGATCTTACCATTGCAGGACAAACTGCACCGGGCGATGGAATATGCGTGGCGGGACGCCAGGTCTCTTTCAACGGTGACAATACCATAGTCCGTTACATGCGTTTCCGTATCGGAAATGACCATGAAGGAAGTCCTGACGGGATAGGCGGCAGTGACTTCAGCAATGTCATTATTGACCATTGCTCCGTAAGCTGGAGTGTGGATGAGTGTTGCGGACTTTATGGCGGAAATGACTTTACAGTCCAATGGTGCATCTTCTCAGAGCCACTACGTGCTGCCGGGCATTCCAAGGGCGGAAATCATGGATATGGAGCTATATTCGGCGGAGCCAGAGCTTCTTATCATCACAATCTTCTTGCTCATGCCGAAAGCCGTATGCCACGCCTAGGACCTCGTCCGGGAACTCAGGACCGAGAGCATCTTGACATGCGTAACAATGTGATATACAATTGGGCAGGCGGTGGATGTTACGGCGGAGAAGGAATGAAAGTGAACATTGTCAATAATTATTATAAGCCCGGACCGGCAACACCTCGGGATTCAGAGGTGGGTTACCGCATAGCCTCAGTCAGTGTGCGCACCAGTGCCTATGTCACGGGACGAAACGGTATGCCTAACGTGTGGAAACCGATGGAACATGTATGGGGCAGATATTACGTATCCGGCAATGTTATGGAGGGAAACGAGGAGGTCACAGCCGACAATTGGACTAAAGGATTCCTTGCTCAGATACATAATGAGAATTGCGACGGAACTTTTAACGACTCAGTGGCTTCAGTCATACGTCTCGCTGCTCCTCTTGAGACAGATTTCATTACTACCCACACCGCTGCCGAGGCGTTTGAGTTGGTGCTTGGCAACGCCGGCTGCTCCAAATCCCGTGATTCGGTGGATGCGCGTGTGGTGGAGGAGACTCGACTCGGCACATCTTCTCTTTTCGGTTCTCGTGCTCCGGATGCGCTTTCAAAGCCCGGATTTATAGATACCCACCATGACGCCACTCCCGACGGGGCTTCATCGCCGTGGCCCGATCTATCGTGTTGCGGGGCTGATATTGCCATGTTGACTGACTCTGACGGTGACGGCATGCCTGATGTATGGGAAAAAGCCAATGGCCTCAATCCCGATGATGGTAGCGATGGCAACGCTGTCGCTCTGAGTGCGGAAGGATATACAAATCTTGAGGTATATCTGAATAGCCTGGTGGAAGATAGCGTGTCACGAGGTGAACTTTTCAAGCCTAAAAACTGATTATAAAATATTATATAGATGAAAAATTTAACTCTATCGGCTATTGCCGGTCTAATTTTAGTGACAATGACATCATGTGGAAACAGCTGCGGCAATGCAGCCGGAAAATCTGCGGAGGGTAAAAGCGCTGATGCGCTTGAAGTAATTATGACACGTACGAGCGTGCGCCAATATACCGACCGTCCTATCTCTGCGGAGACTATTGACACTTTGCTGCGCGCCGGAATGGCGGCTCCGACAGCCGGTAACAAGCAGCCTTGGAAATTTGTGGTTGTGACCGAGAGAGCGTTGCTTGATAGCCTTGCGGCCGGCAACTGGCGTATGGCGGCACAGGCTCAGGCTGCTATCGTCGTATGTGGTGACACTGAGAATGTTTTCCCTGAGGAAGGACGTGACTATTGGGTACAGGATTGCTCGGCGGCTTCCGAAAATATCCTTCTCGCTGCGCATGCCGTGGGGCTTGGCGGTGTATGGTGTGGATGTTATCCTATCTCTGAGCGTGTGTCCAAAGTTCAGAGACTCTTCGGGCTTCCGTCATCTATTGTGCCCCTTAGCGTGCTTGTTTTGGGCTATCCGGACGGTGAGCAGACACCCAAGGATAAGTATAAGCCCGAGAATATCCATTACAATCGCTGGTAATTCATTTATATAGTTAGGTTTTTCGACGGAAATTTACTAAATTTGCCGAAAATTTCACGAAACTTAAAATAGGATTCCATCTCGATATGTCAAAGAGATTCAAAGAATACAACGGCCTAAACCTCCCAGAGGTAAATAAAACAGTGCTTGAGAAGTGGAGCGCAGAGAATGTGTTCCACCGCACTATGTCTGAACGCGAGGGTTGTCCCTCGTTTGTTTTTTTTGAAGGTCCACCTTCTGCCAATGGCAAGCCTGGCATTCACCACGTGCTTGCACGTACCATAAAGGATATTTTCTGCCGATACAAGACTATGCAGGGCTTCCAGGTGAAGCGTAAAGCCGGTTGGGATACTCACGGGCTTCCCGTAGAACTCGGCGTGGAAAAGAATCTCGGTATCACCAAGGAAGATATAGGCAAGAAAATCTCCGTTGACGAGTACAATGCCGCATGCCGCCGCGAGGTGATGAAATATACCGGTGAGTGGGAGGATTTGACACGTCAGATGGGATATTGGGTAGACATGCCTAATGCGTACATCACCTATGACAACCGTTATATCGAGTCTGTATGGTGGTTGCTTGGCGAACTATACAAGAAAGGCTACCTTTACAAAGGCTACACCATACAGCCTTATTCTCCGGCTGCCGGTACAGGTTTGAGCTCTCACGAACTTAACCAGCCCGGTTGCTACCGGGATGTGAAGGACACCACATGTGTGGCGCAGTTCGGCATCGTCGACAATGACAATCCTTCGCTTGCGCCTTACCGGGAAATCCTTTTCAAGTGGGGAACACCATATTTCCTCGCTTGGACCACAACACCCTGGACTCTCCCTTCCAATACAGCGCTTGCGGTTGGACCGGACATTACCTATAACATTGTACGTACATACAATCCCTATTCCGGCAAGCCGGTTACCGTGGTGGCGGCTGACGCCCTTATGGGGTCGCTTTTCAATGCTAAAGCCAACGGACTCCCTCTTGATTCATATTCCAAAGGTGACAAGCTTATCCCTTATGAAGTTGTGGCTCAGGTCAAAGGACTTGATTTGGTCGGCATTGACTATCATCAGCTTCTTCCGTGGGTAAATCCAGGCGAAGGTGCTTTCCGTGTCATCCCCGGTGACTATGTTACCACTGAGGATGGTACCGGTATTGTGCATATAGCAGGCACATTCGGAGCCGATGACCTTCGTGTGTCAAAGCAGAACAACATTCCGCCGCTGCATCTCATTGACAAGGATGGAAACATACGCCCTATGGTTGACCTTACAGGACGTTTTTACCTCCTCTCTGACCTTGACCCCAAGTTTGTTGAGGATATGGTCGATGTCGAGGCATACAAACCTTGGCAAGGTAAATTTGTCAAGAATGCCTACGACCCATCCCTTGCCGAGGATGCCGAGACGCTTGACGTGCAGATCTGCATGGAGCTGAAAGCTACCGACAAGGTATTCAAGATCGAGAAACATACCCATAATTACCCCCACTGCTGGCGTACTGACAAACCGGTGCTCTATTATCCGCTTGACAGTTGGTTTATCAAGACAACAGCCGTGCGTGAGCGCCTGATGGAGCTAAACGAGGGCATAAAGTGGAAACCGGCATCTACCGGTTCGGGCCGTTTTGGTAAGTGGCTTGAAAATCTTCAGGACTGGAATCTTTCCCGTAGCCGTTATTGGGGTACTCCGCTCCCCATCTGGCGCACAGAGGATGGAGCTGAGGAGCTGTGTGTTTCCTCTGTAGAACAGCTTTACGATGAGATTGAACGTGCTGTTGCTGCCGGAGTGATGGCGGAGAATCCATATAAGAAAGCCGGTTTTGTCCCCGGTGAGTATAACAAGGAGAACTATGACCGTATTGACCTTCATCGTCCTTATGTTGACGATATCGTCCTCGTGTCGGCTTCCGGCAAGCCTATGAAGCGTGAAAAGGACTTGATTGACGTATGGTTTGACTCCGGTTCTATGCCTTACGCTCAGATTCATTATCCATTTGAAAACAAGGAGGCGTTTGACAATCGTGAAGTTTATCCCGCCGATTTCATAGCCGAGGGTGTTGACCAGACTCGTGGCTGGTTCTTCACACTACATGCCATAGCAGGCATGGTATTCGACTCCATATCCTACAAGACTGTTATCTCCAACGGACTCGTCCTTGACAAGTATGGTAACAAGATGTCCAAGCGTCTTGGTAATGCTGTTGACCCGTTCGGGCAGATTGGACAGTTCGGTGCTGACCCGGTGCGTTGGTACATGATTTCCAACTCTTCGCCATGGGATAACCTCAAGTATGACGAAAAGGGTGTGGTTGAGACTTCCCGCAAGCTGTTCTCCACCTTATATAATACATATAGCTTCTTCGCTCTCTACGCCAATGTTGACGGCTTTGACCCTGAAGCCGCTCAGGTGCCTTTGGAGAAGCGTCCTGAGATTGACCGCTGGATTCTCTCTCTGCTCAACACCCTTGTCAAGGATGTTACCGAGGCGCTTGACGATTATGAGCCCACACGTGCGGCGCGTGCGATCGGCGAGTTTGTAGGTGACAACCTGTCAAACTGGTATGTGCGTCTCAACCGCAAGCGTTTCTGGGGTGGTGAGATGACGGATGACAAGCTTGCGGCATATCAGACTCTCTACACATGCTTGAAGACCGTGTCGTTGCTGATGGCCCCATTTGCGCCGTTCTACGCTGATGAGCTCTATCGCGACCTCACTGGCTCCAATGAGTCTGTGCACCTTGCCAAATTCCCGGTATGTGATACCGCTCTGATAGACTCAGCTCTTGAGGCGCGCCAGAAGCTTGCTCAGGACATTACATCCATGGCTCTTGCTCTGCGTCGCAAAGTCAACCTAAAGGTACGTCAACCCCTTTCCACAATAATGGTTCCTGTGGCTGATGATACGCAGCGGATGGCTCTTGAAGCTATCCGTGAACTGGTGAAAAGCGAGATAAATGTCAAGGAGCTCAGGGTAGTAGGCAATGACGAAGGTATCCTTGTAAAGAGTGTCAAACCTGATTTCAAGAAACTCGGTCCGAAGTTCGGCAAGCAGATGAAAGCCGTGGCTGAGGCTGTCAAGTCGCTTGACAACCGTCAGATTGCTGACCTCGAACGAAATGGCAATATCCATCTTGACATCAATGGCTCCGCTGCTGTGATTGATCTTGCCGATGTGGAAATCATATCGGAAGATATTCCCGGCTGGCTTGTGGCGAATGAAGGTTCGCTTACCATTGCTCTTGATGTCACTGTTACTCCCGAACTTCGTCGTGAGGGTATTGCTCGTGACATCGTGAACCGTATTCAGAATGTCCGTAAATCACGTGGCTATGATATAACTGACCGTATATCTCTTACTTTCGCCCCAAGTGAGGATACTGATGACGCTGTAAGGGAATTTGCTGATTATATCTCACGCCAGGTTCTTGCGACTTCTCTTGAAATTGCTGCCTTGGGTGAAAATGACCCTGGTGTCGAGAACTTTTTGATGGATGATGTGAACGTTAACGTTAAAATAGCGTTAAACAAGTAAAAACATTGTCTTAAAATTTTAAAACTCTTAACAATGAGCGAAAAAACAAGATATTCCGACGAGGAGCTGCAGGAGTTTAAGGAACTCATACTTGAAAAATTGGCAAAGGCGCAAAGAGAGTATGATTCGCTGCGCTCAAACATAAACAATACCGAGGGTAACGATATTGCGGATACTTCCCCTACATTTAAAATCCTGGAAGAGGGTGCTGCTACTCTCTCAAAGGAGGAGGCGGGGCAGCTTGCGCAAAGGCAGATGAAGTTCATTCAGCATCTTCAGAATGCTCTGATTCGAATCGAAAACAAAACTTATGGCGTATGCTGTGAGACCGGCGAACTGATACCGAAAGAGCGTCTGCGCGCTGTTCCTCATGCCACCCGCAGTGTCGAGGCAAAGAATTCGCAAAAGAAAAAATAGTTTATGCGTTCCAAAGGCATTGTCGCTACGCTTATAATCCTGGTGGTTGTCATACTTGACCAGGCTCTTAAGATTTGGATTAAAACAAACTTCTACCTGGGAGAAGATTACAAAATCTTCTCCTGGTTTTACTTGTACTTTATCGAGAACAACGGTATGGCTTTCGGAATGGAGTTTGGAAGCAAGTTGCTGCTGACCCTGTTCCGTATTGTGGCTGTCGCAGGTCTGATATGGTATATAGTTAAAATTTACAAGCTGAAATCAGTCCCGATGGGATACATGGTATGCCTTGCATTGGTTACTGCCGGTGCGGCGGGCAACATATTCGATTGTGTGTTCTACGGATTGATATTCAACAACCCGATGCCCCCTGAGGTTGCCACTCTCTTCCCGGCGGGAGGCGGATATGCCGAGATTTTCCACGGCAGGGTAGTGGATATGCTCTATTTCCCGCTGTTTTCGTTCACTTGGCCCGGTTGGTTGCCGTTGGTGGGAGGTCAGGAGTTTCTTTTTTTCCAACCGGTATTCAATCTTGCCGATGCTGCGATTTCATGCGGTATCATCGCACTGATTCTTTTCTATCACAAATACATTCAGTCACCTAAAGCACTTGAAACTCTTGCGTAGTTTATCAGGAATATTATTGTTGATGCTAATCCTTGCGGCTTGTAGCGGTACGCCTGACCATGTGATACCGCCCAAAAAGATGGCTGAGGTCATGGCTGACATACACACCGGCGAGGCTGTGGTGGAGAGCAATGCTCGCAATTATCCTAATGATTCCACCAAGAAAGTCCTTATGCAGTCTATTTACGCAAAGCATGGTGTTACGACTGCCGACGTGGACACATCGCTCTACTGGTATGGACATCATCTTGACAAGTATATGGATGTGTACAAGCGTACCATTGAGATTCTTGAAAACCGGATAGCCGAGGCTGAGAAAGTCGGTGGCAAGTCCGACAAGACCCCGATGCGTGTGAGTGTCGACGGTGACTCGGTGAACATATGGCAGGGTGCCTCTGTTCGCCGTAACAGTCCTTATCTCCCCTCGGATTACATGACATTCCATTACAGCACTGACAAGAATTGGGAGAGAGGTGACCGTTACACCCTTAATGCCAAGTTAATCAACACCCACTCGCCGATAACTATGAGTATTGCGGCGGAATACAATGACGGGACTACTGAATATGTCTCTTCTACACAGCTTGGCGATGGTAAGAAGCAATTGCTCCTTGTCCTTGATTCTGCCAAAGTCGCTTCAAACGTTTACGGCTCCATTCATTATTCTCCACGTGGTGACGAGATTTCATTCATTGACTCTATCTCTCTTGTGAGGACCAGAGGCTGGAATAATAACAAGGCTGCCCGCCAGGGCCAGAAGTTGATTCGACACAGATAAAAACATGCCGTCAACATTTTGTCATGCAGCCGTAATTAACGGGGAAGTTCATCGTAACGTCATAGTTTCCTATGACTCTGCTGACCGATGCAGAGAAGTGTCGATTACGCCGTTTGAATGTGAGGTGCATTCCACTGATGATTTTAACGGTGCGATATTGGTGATGCCGTATGGCGCTGACTTTGATTTTGGCGGAGTGACCCTCTCCGTATCCTCATTTCAAGCTGTGTTGGAAGAGATAGCGTCACGTATTCCGCATTTGGAAGCTGGAGAGCCATCCAGGCTGCTGTTTCTGCCGTTATGATTTGGAAATGTAATTTTTCGGGTTAAAAGCCGTTATAATTATATAAATAATTATCCGCTATGCAGGCAGTGCGTCATCACCTATATTTAATATTGCTTATCCTGACCTTGGTCCCTTTCCAAGCCGGCGCCGGGATTAGGATTCACGGTAAGATTACCGATTCGCATGACGCACCTGTAGAGTTTGCGACAGTCCGTGTCGCCGGCACTGCAATCGGGACGACGTCTGGTCTTGAAGGGGAGTATTCATTGACATGTGCCGAAGCCGACACCGTTACTCTCCATTTTTCATGTATAGGCTTCCGCACTGAGAAAAAAGTGCTGATAGGACCGTCCGGTGATGTGACGCTTAATGTCCGGTTGCAGTACGATTCAGAACGGCTTAAGCAAGTTGAGGTGGTGGAACTGAAGCGCCAGACCGGTTCTGTGTCCTCTGTCGATGCTGCCTCGTTACGTCGTAATCCCGATGCTTCCGGCGGAAGTGTGGAGTCGCTTATAACTACTATGGCTGGTGTGACGGCATCTAATGAGCTTTCCTCTCGATATTCTGTGCGAGGTGGCTCATACGACGAAAATCTGGTGTATATTAACGGAGTGGAACT
Source organism: uncultured Duncaniella sp. (assembly GCA_958352885.1). Taxonomy (GTDB): domain Bacteria; phylum Bacteroidota; class Bacteroidia; order Bacteroidales; family Muribaculaceae; genus Duncaniella. The sequence continues at coordinate 45,440 of CATWQI010000008.1, read as the reverse complement.
TAACCGTCCGCAATTTATATCATCAGGCGAGCAAGAGGGACTGAGCGTTATCAATCCTGACATGGTGGAATCCATCGGTTTCTCCACGGGTGGTTTCCCCGCATGTTACGGCGACAGGATGTCATCAGCTCTTGACATTGTTTATCGCAGACCGGATTCATTCGAGGGATCGGTATCGGCGAGCCTTATGGGCGCATCTCTTTCAATAGGGCAGGGGAGCAAACGTTTTTCCCAGCTTCACGGGGTGCGTTACAAACGCAATACATCCATACTTGGTTCATTGGATACCAAAGGGGAATATGACCCTCATTTCTTCGATTATCAGACCTCGATTGCCTGGCAGATGAACAATAGACTCAAGCTGTCGTTTTTGGGGAATATAGCGCTCAACCGCTATAGGTTCACTCCGGTTGACCGTACCACGGCTTTTGGCACAGTGGCGGATTCAAGGCAGTTCAAGGTTTACTTTGACGGGAGTGAGAAGGACCGCTTCGATACATATTCCGGTGCATTGGCATTTGATTATCGTGCCGGGCAAGCCACCACCCTGCGGCTTCTTGTGTCCGGATACTTGTCCGACGAATTGGTTACTAATGATATATCCGGTGAATACTGGCTTGATCAGGCAGGGACCTCGGGTGAAGTTGGCGAGCTCGGAGTAGGGCGTTACCATGAGCATGCGCGTGACAGGCTTAAACTTTCGCTTCTCACTCTTGCGCTTAGTGGCGAGAGCTCTCTGAGCTCTCGGAACACATTGTCCTATGGCGTGACTGCGCAAACTCAGAAAATCATGGAACGTTCCCGTGACTGGGAATTGCGTGATTCTTCCGGTTACTCATTGCCATCCGTCAGCGGTGACCTGCGCGTGATTTACAATCTGCTTTCACGGCAGGATGAATCATCCCGGCGTTTCTCTGCTTTCGTGCAAGATGTGTGGAGGGTCAGTGGCTCTTCAGGATTTCTCGCGGTCAATGCAGGACTTAGAGCTTCCTATTGGACATACAACCGTGAATTTCTGCTCAGTCCTCGTATCTCTTTAGGATTCATTCCTGACAATGCTCCGCAATGGACCTTGCGCTTTGCAACAGGTCTGTATTATCAGTCGCCCATATATAAGGAGTACCGTGTGCCGGTGGCAGATACTGATGGCAATCAGGTGATACGGCTCAATCCGGATATAAAGTCGCCGCGAAGCCTTCAGTTCATCACCGGTACCGATTATACGTTCCGGGCACTCGGCAGACCATTCCGCTTTTCGGTTGAGGCATATTACAAGGCGCTATCCCGCCTTATCCCATATGAGATTGACAACCTCCGTCTCATATATTCTGGTAGAAATGAGGCAGACGGCTATGTCGCAGGTCTTGACATGAAACTTTTTGGTCAGTTCGTCCCCGGAAGTGATTCCTGGGTCAGCGTGTCGGTCATGAAATCCAATGAGAAACTTTATGGAATTAATGTGCCGCTCCCTACTGACCGCAGGTACAGTCTCGGGATCTTTTTTACCGATTATTTCCCGAAATTCCCAAAACTGAAATTTTCCCTGAAAGGCATCTTAATGGATGGTCTCCCCGCTGTGGCTCCTCACACGTCACGGGCGGACGGATATTTCCGTACGCCCCCTTACAAGCGAGTCGACGTCGGGCTCTCCTATGCGCTCGTTGCTCCACCGGAGGCTGGCGAGTATCGTCCAGGCCTTGGCAGGACGTTCAAGAGTGTGTGGCTCGGTGTGGATGTGTTCAATCTGCTTGATATTGCCAATGTGGCGTCCTATTACTGGGTTACCGATGTCAATAACATCCGCTATGCCGTGCCCAACTATCTTACAAGGAGGCAATTCAATGTCAGATTAGTGATGGATTTCTAAAAGAATGTTAATATTCTTGTGCGAGCGGCTATAAATCACTACCTTTGCACCCGTCTAAGTGATTTTGTGCACTGTGGACATTAAAAATACCAATCAAATTAATTATTTAACAAATGCATTACGAAACCGTTTTCATTTTGACTCCCGTTTTGTCTGACCAGCAGATGAAGGAAGCGGTAGAAAAATTCGAGAAGGTGATGACCGACAACGGTGCCACCATCGTAAACGAAGAAATCTGGGGTCTTCGCAAACTTGCTTATCCCATCCAGAAAAAGTCTACCGGCTTCTACACCCTCGTGGAATTTGACGCTGACCCGACTATCGTTAAAAAGCTCGAGACTGCTTTCCGCCGCGACGAACGCGTACTCCGCTTCCTCGTTTTCCGTCTCGACAAGTATGCTGCTGAGTACGCCGCTAAGCGTCGTAGCACCCGTGCAGCCAAAGTAAACAACACTGTCACTGAAGAAGCAAAGGAGAACTAAATCATGGCACAAGCATCAGAAATTCGCTACCTCACTCCACTGTCGGTAGACGTTAAGAAGAAAAAATATTGCCGTTTCAAGAGAAGCGGTATCAAGTATATTGATTACAAGGATCCCGAATTCCTTAAGAAGTTCCTCAACGAGCAGGGCAAGATTCTTCCCCGCCGCATCACCGGAACTTCTCTCAAGTTCCAGCGTCGCGTGGCTCAGGCTGTTAAGCGTGCACGCCACCTCGCTCTTCTCCCCTACGTTACTGACTTGATGAAATAACTTTAAAAGCTATTAGGAAATATGAAGCTCATTCTTAAAGAAGATATCGCCAACCTTGGCTACAAAGACGATGTAGTCGAAGTAAAGAGCGGATATGGTCGTAACTACCTTATCCCCACCGGCAAAGCTGTTATTGCTACCGAGTCAGCTCTTAAAGTTCTTGCTGAAAACCAGCGTCAGCGCGCTCACAAGCTCGCTCGCATCAAGGCTGAGGCTGAAGCTGCGGCTGCCGCACTCGCTGATGTTAAGCTCACTATCGGAGCAAAGACCTCTTCGACCGGTACTATTTTCGGCTCTGTGAACAGCATCCAGATTGCAGAGGCTCTCGAAAAGCTTGGTCACAACATCGACCGCAAGCTCATCGTTATCGAGCCTGTGAAGGAAGTTGGCAACTATGTTGCTACCATCCGTCTGCACCGTGATGTTACCGTTGAGATTCCATTTGAAGTTGTATCTGAATAATTTCAGTCATACATAAGGAAATATCCCAACCCTCCAATTTCCCTGAGAGCGTAGCCGCCCCACCCATCCAAAGGCTACGCTCTCGTTTTTTTGTCGCGGCTCTATCCCGATTATCGGGTTAACAGTCGTTAACGTTCGGGCGGCTTTTTTATCTGTTTTCCCTGATTGTCTACTGAAATTCTTTAATTGTAGATTATGGAGTTTTTAGGGTTAAACTTTTAGTAATTTTGGTGTCAAATACTACAAAATAGTATAAACAGGACAATATTTTTTTATGACACGTTTCAGTCTTAACAGATTTCTATTCATTTTACTTTTTCTTTCCGTCTCGGTTGCGGCGGTTGCGTTTAATATCACAGGCGTTGTTAAGGATGTCAATAGTAAAGAGCCCCTCATGGAGGCTGCTGTCAAACTTGTTTCTGCAAAGGACTCGGCTTTTGTGGCTGGTGTGACAACAGATATTGACGGCAAATTTTCCATCCCCGACATTAAGTCCGGCAAATACATCCTTGAAGTAGGTTATATCGGTTATTCCGATTTGGAAAAACCTGTTACTGTCTCGAATTCCAATCTTAACGTAGGTCTCCTGAGCCTTAAGGAATCGACCGAGCTTCTTGGCGAGGTTGATGTGGTTGCGGTGAAGACACCTATCAAGGTGATGGAGGATACCGTAGAGTACAATGCCGATTCTTACCATACACAGCCTAATGCTGTGGTTGAGGACTTGCTCAAGCGCCTACCCGGTGTAGAGGTTGACAGCGATGGCAAGATTACCGCAAACGGCAAGGAGGTTACCAAAATTCTTATCGACGGCAAGGAGTTTTTCAGCGATGACCCTCAGGTTGCCTCAAAGAATCTTCCGGTAAACATGATTGACAAACTTCAGGTCGTAGACCGAAAAAGTGATATGGCGCGTCTGACAGGCGTGGACGATGGTGAGGATGAGACTGTCATAAATCTCACTGTCAAGAAAGGTATGAACCAGGGCTGGTTCGGCACCGCTGAAGGCGGATATGGTACCGATGACCGTTATGCGGCATCGTTTAATGTCAACCGATTCTGGAACGGTAATCAGTTTACCATCCTTGGAAATTTCAACAACACAAATCAGCTCGGCTTCACCGACAGCAACGGTAACCGTTTCCGTCGTTTCGGAGGTAACAATGGTATAACCCAGTCCCGCTCGCTGGGTATAAACTTCAACGTGGGTAAGGAGGAGATAATCCGTGTCGGTGGTGACATCTTGTTCTCCAACACCGACCGTGAATCACGCACCCGCCAGGACCGTGAATATATATTTGAGGATTACTCAACATTCGCAAAGACCAACAAGTATGCCCGTGACCGCGGAAACAATGTGCGTGCTGACTTCCGTGTGTTATGGAAACCGGACTCATTCAACACCTTGGAGTTCCGCCCGAATTTCTCGTACAACTATAACAAGTCGCTCAGCGATGACAACACCATAAATACTGACCAGAATAATACCGAGGTGAGCCGAAGCACCAACAATGCCCTCAGCCGTGGCAAGTCATACGAGTTCGGCGGTCGTCTCATCTACTCTCACAATTTCAAGCAGCGCCGCGGTCGTTCGTTCTCAGTGAGCATGCAGTATTCTCTGTCAAATGTGCGTGAGCGTGAGACCTCTTACTCCCACAACCTTTACCAGCTCCTTGACTCTACTGACATTCTCGACCAGTATGCCAACAATCACACCTGGTCCAATCAGGTGATGACCCAGCTCACCTGGACAGAGCCTCTCGGCAATGTGGCAAATGGAAACTCGCTCGTGTTCTCTTACCGTATGAATTACCGTTGGAACAATGCCGACAAGCTCGTCTACAATATCCCCGAGGACTATGAATTCGACATCATGCCCCCTCTTGGAGTGGAGCCCGACCCTACATACTCCAACCGTTTCCGTAATGACTATTTCAATCAGAATATAAGCATGGGCTTCAAGAAGACTTCCGCAAAATACAATATGGAAGTCGGTATGGCGCTGGTTCCGCAGATGTCCGAATCCAAGGACCTGATAAATTCCGCACGTAACATCGACACCCGTTGGGTGTGGAACTACGCTCCTTACCTGCGCTTGCGCTATCGTTACAGCAAAAATTCATCATTGATGCTGCATTACCGCGGGCGTTCGTCACAGCCGTCTCTTACCCAGTTGCAGCCTGTGGCTGATGTTTCCGACCCCATGAATATTATAGTCGGTAACCCTGACCTCGACCCCTCGTTCACTCACAATGTGATGATTCGTTATCAGGATTTCAACATGGAGTCGCAGCGTTCCATCATGTTGATGGGCGACTTCCAGTTCGCACAGAACTCCATCATCTCAAAGACCACATTCAATCAGGAGACCGGTGGCAGACAGACTACCTACGTCAACGTCAACGGTGTGTGGAACGGACGTGTGATGAATATGTTCTCAATGCCTCTTAGAAATAAAAAGTGGCGTATCTCAAACAATGTTTTCGTGAATGCACAGCGTTCCATCGGTTTCAACAACGAACTTCGCAACGCTTCGCTCTCGTTCATGATTTCCGAAAGCCCCGGTATCGCTTTCCGTCCTGACAACTTTGAATTTGAGCTACGTCCCCAGTACTCTATCCAGACAATTCACAACAGTGTGAACACTGCAAACAATCAGACTGTACAGCGTTACGGCGGACGTGCCGATGTCTCATATTACACTCCCTGGGGCTTTACTATTCAGAGTGATTTCAATTACTCAGCCACCGAAGGTTATGCTGCCGGCTATAACACCCGTACCTCAAGATGGAATGCGTCAATCTCGCAGCAGTTCCTCCGCAACAAGTCTCTCACGCTCTCTTTCAAGGTTTACGACATATTGAACCAGCAGAACAACATCACTCGTACTGTTACTGCCAACTATATTGATGATATCGAGTACAACTCGCTTTCACGTTACTGTATGTTCTCTCTCAACTGGCGATTCAATACTTTCGGTAAAGGTAATGAACCAAGCGGCGGTCGTGAGGGTAACCGAGGCGGTGGCATGGGTGGTCCCGGCGGACGTCCTCCCCGTTACTAATCCGATAGGATTTTGAAAAGTATTTATTAGATCCGATTAGGAGCCGTCGTTGCTCCGGATGTATAAGAGCAAGGATGCTGTCCGGGCTTTTGCCCAGACAGCATCCTTTGTAAATGGCGATAAAAAGATTTATCAGAGGGTGGTGAGAAAATGAAGAGATCGTCCGAGATGTTCGGGCGGTCTCTTTTTCTTGTGGTTACAGATGCTTTGACCGGGTAGCCGGTTCAGTGGAACCGCTTGGCAAAGCGGGGGAGGGGGGGAGGTGTTGCTCCGGAATCATTTTCCCGTTAGGATGGCTTTGATATCGTTCAGCTTGTTGAGTGCTCCCATAGGTGTGAGATTGTCTATGTCGAGACCGAGAATCTGGTCACGCAGCTGGGCAAGCACTGGGTCGTCGAGCTGGAAGAAAGAAAGCTGCATACCTTCAGCCTCCTCGCTGACATTGGCGAGATTCTTCACAATTTCCGAATCTGTGTCACGGTTTGACTTCTCAAGATGTGTCAGCACCTCGTCAGCCCGTCTGACTATCGACTGGGGCATGCCTGCGAGTTTTGCCACATGTATGCCGAAACTGTGTTCGCTGCCGCCCCTGGCGAGTTTGCGCAGGAACACTACCTTTCCGTCTATTTCCTTGACAGAGACATTGTAGTTGACCACCCGCTGGAAGCTCTTCTCCATTTCGTTAAGCTCATGGTAGTGTGTCGCAAAAAGAGTCTTGGGGTGTATGCCTCCGTATTCATGTATATGCTCCACTATCGCCCACGCAATCGAGATACCGTCGTAGGTGGAAGTGCCTCGTCCGAGCTCGTCGAAGAGTATGAGCGAGCGTTCGCTCATGTTGTTAAGTATGGATGCCGCCTCGTTCATCTCCACCATGAATGTCGACTCGCCGAGCGATATGTTGTCGCTTGCCCCTACACGGGTGAAAATCTTGTCCACCACCCCTATGTGGGCGCTCTCGGCGGCTACGAAGCTCCCTATCTGGGCGAGGAGCACGTTCAGTGCGGTCTGGCGTAGCAGTGCGGACTTACCCGACATGTTGGGTCCTGTAATCATCATTACCTGTGTTCCGGTGTTTGACAGGTTCACTGTATTTGTGATGTACGGTTCACCCGGAGGAAGTTCCTTTTCTATTACTGGATGTCTCCCCTCCACAATGGAAATGTCAAGTGAATCATCTACCACCGGACGGTTGTATCTGTTTTCGAGCGCCACACGTGTGAGCGAGTTGTACACATCGAGCTGGGCCACGAGCTGCGCGTCAAGCAGTATAGCGGGGATATAGTCGCACAGCCGGTTCACAAGTTCCGTATAAATACGTTGCTCTATTATGGCTATCCGGTCCTGGGCGCCGAGTATCTTCTCCTCGTATTCCTTCAGTTCCTGGGTTATGTAACGCTCGGCATTGACAAGAGTCTGCTTCCTTATCCATTCCTCCGGCACCTTATCCTTGTGGGTATTGGTGACCTCTATATAATATCCGAACACATTGTTGTAAGCCACCTTGAGTGAAGGGATACCCGTGCGCTGGCTCTCACGCTGCTGAAGCTGCAGCAGGTAATCCTTGCCACGGAAAGCTATTTCCCGCAGTTCGTCAAGCTCTGTGTCCACACCTTCGCGTATTACCTGTCCGCGGTTAAGGGCGGTCGGGGCATCGTCAATAATTTCACGTCCTATTTTGTCCGATATGCTCTCGCAGGGATTAAGCTGTTCGCCGATTGACACGAGTGCCGGCTGTCCTGACTGCTCGCACAGACTTTTGATGGGCTTTATCATCTCCAGGGCCCTGTGGAGCTGCATCATCTCGCGCGGGTTGACTCTTGCGGCTGCCACTTTGCCTATAAGCCGTTCCAGGTCCCCGATATGCTCCAGCGCCTCCTTGAGTGCGTCACGGTCCGACGGTTCACGGAAGAAATATTCCACTATGTCGAGTCGCTTGTTTATTTCCTTGCTGTCCTTGAGCGGAAAGAGCACCCAGCGGCGCAAAAGACGTGCTCCCATAGGACTGACAGTGCGGTCTATCACGTCAAGAAGGCTTTTGCCCTCCTCGCCCATGGTATGCACAAGTTCGAGATTGCGTATGGTGAACCGGTCGAGCCTCACAGCCATCCCTTCCTCGATTCTGGCGAGTGCGGTGATGTGCGATGTGTGGGTGTGCTGGGTTATGTCGAGGTAATGGAGTATCGCTCCGGAGGCAATGATAGCCGATGACATATTGTGGATGCCGAAACCTTTGAGCGAGGATGTCTCGAACTGTTTGAGCAGCCTGTCACGGGCGGCATCGTCGGTGAACACCCAGTCGTCAAGCTCGAACGTGAAGTAATGCTCTGCGAAGCACTCGTCCATCATCTTCCTTTTGCCTCGCTCCACCAGTATCTCCTTGGGTGCGAAATTGGTGAGCAGTTTCTCTATATAGTCAGTGCTCCCTTCAGCTGTGAGAAACTCGCCTGTGGATATGTCCAGGAACGCCACCCCTGTCATCTGCTTTCCGAAATGCAGGGCGGCAAGGAAATTGTTCTCACGATGATTGAGCACATTGTCATTGATGGATACGCCAGGGGTGACAAGCTCGGTTATACCTCGTTTGACAAGTTTCTTGGTGGTCTTGGGGTCCTCAAGCTGCTCACATATCGCCACACGCTTGCCTGCACGGACCAATTTGGGCAGATATGTGTCAAGTGCATGATGGGGGAAGCCGGCAAGTTCCACATACTGGGCTGACCCGTTGGCACGTCGGGTAAGTGTGATTCCGAGAATCTCCGACGCTGCTATCGCGTCTTCCGAAAATGTCTCATAAAAATCTCCGACACGAAAAAGCAGAATGGCATCGGGATGCTTCTGCTTCATCGCAATATATTGTTTCATCAAGGGGGTCTCGACGATAGGCTTTGCCATATATATCAGGGTGTCTTGTGATAAATTGTAATGTTTTTATACCACAAAATTACGAATTATTTCAAATTAGACCAAAAATAACTATGCCATAAAAATTTAACATCCTGGACTCCCGCAAATTCAATAATATTAACTAACTTTGCTAAAAATTTTTAAAGGGCAATTATGGTTATGGACGTTCGACATATCCATAAAACTTAAAATCTACCAGACAACACAAATCTCAAATTTATTAACTAATCAGTCATTATTATGATTAAGAGACTCATTCTCTTAGCCGGAGCTTTCTGGCTGGCATGTGCGGCTGCTATGGCTGCACCGGATGATATTAAGTGTAGTGGCGTGATTCTCGGTGAGGACGGTGAGCCTATTATCGGTGCCACTGTATCTGTACCCGGCACAAAGATTGTGGCGGTCACCGATATCGACGGCCGTTTCGTTATCAATGCCCCTGCTGGCAAGGATATCCACGTCAACTACATTGGATATGCTCCACTTAACCTTAAGGCTCAGGCAAATATGGGCGAGGTGAAGATGGAGGTGGAGACCCAGATGCTCCAGGACGTCGTGGTGACTCAGTCCATCGCACGTACACGTAAGACCCCTGTCGCTGTTTCGGCTGTCGATGCGGCAACCATCGACACCAAGCTCGGTAACCAGGAACTTCCTGAAATCCTAAAGACCACACCCGGTGTATGGGCAACAAAAGACGGAGGCGGTTTCGGCGACGCCAAGATTAATATCCGTGGCTTCAAGGCATCAAACACAGCTACAATGGTCAACGGTGTTCCTGTCAATGACATGGAGTGGGGCGGTATCTATTGGTTCAACTGGTCCGGTCTCGGTGATGTGACTTCATCCATGCAGGTACAGCGCGGTCTCGGCGCCACTATCATCTCTGCTCCATCTTTCGGTGGTACTATCAACATGATAACCAAAGGTCTTGACGCCAAGAAGGGTGGTACTCTCTGGTACGGTCTCGGCAATGACAATTCGATGAATTACGGTATCTCTTTCTCGACCGGTATGATGAAGAACGGATGGGCTCTTACATTCCTCGGTGCGCGCAAGACCGGCGACGGCTATATCCAGGGTACCGAATACAAGTCATACAGCTACTTCCTCAACATCTCCAAGCGTCTGAATGAGAACAATCAGATTTCACTTACAGTGACAGGCGCACCCCAGACTCACTACAAGCGTAGTTCTCAGGACGGTCTTTCTGTACAGGGCTGGCAGGATGTCGCTAACTTCATGCCTAAGGGTGAGGCTTACCGCTACAACCCCACCTTCGGTTTCGGTCTCAACGGCGAACAGAAATCCTCTCAGTACAACGTCTATAACAAGCCTGTGGCGATGCTGAACCATGTATGGCAGATTAACCACAAATCATCACTTTCATCTGTAATCTATGCGTCGGTCGGCTCCGGTTACGGCGCAAGCGGACAGGCTTCCACAAGCTCGCTGCGCAGCGCATGGTATGGCGCATCAAACGGAAATCTTAACTGGATTTCTTACGAAAGCAACGGTGAGACTTACAATTTCCGTAATCCTGACGGAACATTCGCATACGACCAGATTCAGCTCATGAACCAGCGTAGCACCACCGGCGCTCTCATGGTTATGTCTAATTCGGTAAACAACCACCGCTGGTTTGGCGGCATCACAAACTACAAAAACGAGATTACCGACAACCTTTCAATCACTGCCGGTCTTGATATCCGTTATTATTATGGTGAGCACAGAAATGAGATTTCCGACCTGTACAATGGCGAGTATTTCATAGATACATACCGTGCCGCTTCTTACAATTCACGCACATTTGCCACTGAAGCTGACAAGATTGCTTATCAGACCAAGAAGCTTGGTGTCGGTGACGTCGTGTACCGAGACTGGGATAGCCGTATCTGGCAGGAAGGTGTTTATGCCCAGGCTGAATATAATCTATTTGACAAGAAACTCAATCTTGTCCTTGCAGGCGCAATGAACCTCAACACTTATAACCGTTACGAGAATTTCTACTGCGATAAGGCTGACAGCAAGTCACCTACCAAGACTTTCTTCGCCGGCAATATCAAAGGTGGTGCCAACTACAATATTGACCGTTACAACAACGTGTTTGTCAACGGCGGTTATATCACCCGTGCACCATATCTCCAGTATGGCGTGTTCGTTTCACCCCCCAACTCAAACGCCATCAACCCTGACCCCCGTAACGAAAAGGTAGGTGCGGTTGAATTGGGTTACGAGTTCCATTCTCCCACATTTACTGCTCAGTTGAACGGTTACTACACCATGTGGATGGACCGCACGCTTATTACCACCGGTACACTCCAGTATGACAACGACCGTTACACTGCGACAATGAACGGTGTGGACTCGCGCTACATGGGTGTGGAATTGAACTTCGTCTACAAACCCACCCGTTGGTTTGAACTTTCAGGTATGTTCGCATACGCTGACAACACATGGCAGAATGACCCTGTAGGTTACTTCTACAATAGCAGTGGCGAGGCTCTGTCAGACCTTGGCGACCGTAACCGTCCTGCACAGGTCACTACTCCTATGTCTCCCGACCATCTCAATGCCACTATTGACCAGAAAGGGGTAAAGGTAGGCGGTTCCGCTCAGATGACAGGTGCTCTCGGCATGCAGATCAAGCCGTTCAGCGGTTTCCGTGTAGGGGCTGACTGGACTTGCAGCGCACGCAACTTCAGCGACTTCTCACTTAACAACAGCAGCAGTGTTTCGCTGACACCCGGTCAGACTCTCAAGATTTCAGAACCTTGGAGAATCCCGTTCGGAAATCAGCTTGACCTCAATGCAAGCTACAATTTCCCCATCACCGACGGTATCCGTGCCACATTCTCAGCTAACGTCTACAATGTGTTCAACAACTACTACATCATGGACGCTTACACCGATTACAGCTCTCCCGGCACTTGGGAGAATGCCTACCGAATCTTTTACAGCTACGGTCGCACATTCAGCCTTCGTGTGAAACTTTATTTCTAAATTAAGCACCCTACTTATACATAAAAATATGAATAAGAATATTATCAACGCTCTCTTGGCAGGCACTTTTACCCTGGGGCTTGCAAGCTGTGGCGAAAACACCTGGAATGACCATTATCTCGATGGTTTCGAAGGAGGGGTAAACTACGACAAATCAATAGAGGCCTCATATACGCTCACCGAGTCGGATTATGCGGCAATCTCAAAGCTGATGCAGGCTCAGGCAACCACTGATGAGGAGAAGGCTGCAGCCAAAGCTATCGGTACTAACCTTTACTTTGACAAAAACAGCGCATACCCTGCTTCGGTAGCGTTACCGGCTTACCTCGCATCATCGACATTCCCTTATTATCTTGCCTCCAACGGCTCTACTGTGGATGTGGTTTATGCTGAGGCTGCCGCTCTTCCCGAAGAGCTGACCGCACTTGCAAGTGCTTCCACCTACACTGTTACCAACAGTGATTATGCCAACGCATGGGGGAGCGAATCGGCGTTTATCAAGTCTTTTGCTCCAGATGCTACAGCCGCCGGCAATCTTCCCGCTATTCTGGCAAACGCTCTGCCTGACGCCGTAGAGGGCAATTATGCGGTTGTGACATATAACAATGCCACACAGAATCCTATGTTCGGTCTGCCCGATGCTGTGCCTCCTACAGCAAATCTTTATACAGGCGCATTTAAGGCAGGTTCTTACCTGTTGGCTGACACCGAGGCTTCGCGTGTGGCCGTTAATCTCGTAGGCAAGACATACGGATATTTACCGTCAGCTGATGTCACTGTAGGAGAAGGCACAATTACCGGTTTTGATGCTGAAACCCAGATTTGGAATTTCATATCTGCCGGTGCCGATGGCGAATATTACATAACTGATGTTGAAGGCAAGTATTATTACCAGAGCGGAACTTTCAATAGCTTCAACCTCTCTGACAATCTTGACGCAGGTAACGATGGTTATGTATGGATAGTGAGCGCTGAGGCTGACAATTCGTGGAAGATTCTGAATAAAGGCGTATCAAAATGGATTCAGACTCCTGACGGCTCATATACTACATGGGGCTCGTATAATGTGGTAAGAGGCTCATATCCTCAGTTATACGTGATAGATGAAGAATCAACCGGTGAACTCAAGGAAGTACCTGTTTACACTCCTGCCAGCGTGACTGAAAATGCCGTTTATTACTTTAACGGCAGCAAGTGGTCAGTGGCAACCGATATCGTGGCTCTTAATCCTGCCGATTACACAGCTATCGGAGTAAGCAACAACAAGCTTGTTGATCCTGAGATTTATCTGCCTATCTATCTCAAGGGTAAATTCCCGTATGCGCAGAGCGGTGACCAGGAATATGTGGTTTACAACGGCACCAAGGCTGACCTCTTCGTATATGATGGTGCGGCATGGACTCTTAATAACAATGGCCTTGAGACTGTGACCGGACGTTTCGCAAAGAACAGCAACAAGTGGAACTTTGTGAAGTATATCGGCAAGGCTATCTTCAATCTCTTTGACGCTGACCAGATTGAGCTTGACCACAGCTATATATTCGTGTCAGGCGATATCTGTGCTACTGTGATTGACAAGAACAGCTCATACGGCTATCTCTATACCACTCCCGTTTCAATCTCAAACGGTCAGATTATAATGGCAACTGATGCTAATGCGTTCACATTTGCAAGTTCATGTGAGATAAATGGCGCTGTGGTCGAGGCTCCGGAAGGTAAATTCCTTCTCCGTGACTCCTACGACCGTTACCTCTACATGTCAGGAACATTCTCAAGCGCTAACCTTGCCACAACTCCTGCCATGGATGGTGGACAGATTGCAGCCGGCTATCTCTGGTCAGCTACCAGAAACGCCGACGGAACCTGGTCGGTAACATGTGACAGAGGCGAAGGCAATGTGCGCACAATATATTACTCAAGCAGTTACAATAACTTTGCCGTCTATGCAACCGGCGGTGAGAGCGATTATCTCCCCACTCTCTATATGCTTGACGAATAATATATTCCGTACAGTAATAAACTCAGAGAGCGTGATTGAAAAATCACGCTCTCTGTCTTTTTATGCATCTCCGGAACTGCATCTCTGAACTGCATCTCCGGGACTGTCGCAGTCGCCGGTGTCTCAATCAAACACTTTGTCCCAGTCCTTCCATACGGCTTCGTAGCCGAGCCTGCGTATCTCCTCGGCGACAGCAAGCGGAGTACGTGGGTCCGATACTTCAAACTGCTCAAGCGCGTCAGGTGTAGATACGTAGCCACCTGGCTCTGTCTTGCTTCCTGCGCTCATGGAGGTGACACCGAGCTTCATCATATTGGCACGGAAGGTGGGGTTCTCGCGTGTGGAGTAAGAGATATCAACATCATGGTCAAATATGCGGAATGCGAATGTGACCTGCGCCAGCTCCCGGTCGGTCATCACCACCTTTGGCTGATAACCACCTTCTGCCGGACACATGCGGGGGAAATTGATACTGTAACGGGTTTTCCAGTAATTCTTGCGCAGGTATACCAGATGTCGTGCCATCATGGCGAGGTCCGTGCGCCAGTCCTCAAGCCCAATCAGGACTCCCATGCCTATCTTATGTACCCCGGCTTGTCCCATACGGTCGAATCCGTTGACACGCCAGTCGAATATTGATTTCATACCTTTGGGATGGTACTTCTTGTAGTTCTCCTCATGGTAGGTTTCCTGGAAGCAGACCACTCCGTTAAGTCCGCTCTTTACGAGCCTGGCGTAGCTCTCTGTCCGCATCGGCATTACCTCGATGGTAAGATTGTTGAAGTAGGGACGTGCCACATGAAGGACCTGTTCCAGATAATCGACACCGTTGAGTGTGGGAAACTCTCCGGAAACTATCAGCAGATTCTCAAAGGGAGCAAGCTTCCGTATGGCTTCACATTCGGCTTTCACCTGTTCCATGGTCAGTGTGACACGCTCGAGAGGATTGTTGTGGTTGAACCCGCAGTATACGCATGAATTTGTACAGGCGTTTGACACATACATAGGTATGTACATCGAAATTGTCTTGCCAAACCGTTCAAGTGTGTATTTATGGCTCAGCTGTGCCATCTGTTCCAGGTACGGCTCGGCTGCAGGTGATATGAGTGCCATGAAATCATCCACACTCGGATGCTCCTTCCGGAGGGCTATCTCCACATCGCGTGCGGTACGTGAATTGATGAAACGTGTGGTCTCATCCCAGTCATATTTCTTTAGTTCGTCGGAAAACATTGGCGGATTTTGAAAATCGGGACGCCCGGCAGGGGCGTCCCTTGTGTTAAGTGTGTGTCATGATTTGGCGCAATCGTCGACAAGTTGCTGGGTTATGCGCATGGCGCAGAAGTTCGGTCCGCACATGGTGCAGAAGCGGTCATCATCCTTGTGGCTTTCCACATAGTACTGGCGCGCCCTTGCGGGGTCGAGTGACAGATTGAACTGGTCCTTCCAGCGGAACTCGAAGCGTGCTTTGCTCATGGCGTCGTCGCGCACCTGAGCTCCCGGGTGTCCCTTGGCGAGGTCGGCGGCATGGGCTGCAATCTTATATGTGATTACTCCGTTGCGCACATCCTCGAGGTTGGGGAGGGCGAGATGTTCCTTGGGGGTCACATAGCATATCATGGCTGTGCCCATCCATGCAATCTGCGCTGCGCCTATGGCTGAAGTGATATGGTCATAGCCGGGGGCAATGTCAGTGGTCAGCGGGCCGAGGGTGTAGAACGGTGCTTCATGGCATTTGTCGAGCTGCCGCTCCATATTCTCGCGTATCTTGTGCATGGGCACATGTCCGGGACCCTCAATCAATACCTGGACATTATGTTTCCAGGCTATCTCTGTGAGTTCGCCAAGTACATCCAGCTCGAGGAATTGCGAGCGGTCGTTGGCATCATGGATTGAGCCGGGACGTAGTCCGTCGCCGAGCGACACCGCCACGTCATATCTGGCAAGTATCTCGCATATCTCATCGAAATGGGTGTAGAGGAAGTTCTCCTGCTCATGAATAACTGCCCAGCGGGTCATTATGGAACCTCCGCGTGACACTATGCCTGTGAGGCGTTCCTGAACCATGTCGGCATGGGCGCGGAGTGCGCCTGCATGTATGGTGAAATAGTCCACGCCCTGCTCTGCCTGTTCGATAAGGGTGTCACGGTATATTTCCCAGGTCAAGTCTTCGACTTTGCCGTTAACCTTTTCAAGAGCCTGATATACCGGCACTGTGCCTACCGGGACAGGGCAGTTGCGTATAATCCACTCACGGGTCTCGTGGATATTGTCGCCGGTGGAAAGGTCCATCAGTGTGTCGCCACCCCAGTAGCAGCTCCACACGGCTTTGCTGACCTCCTCTTCGATACCCGAAGAGAGCGCCGAATTTCCAATGTTTGTATTGAGCTTGACAAGGAAATTCCGACCGATAATCATCGGTTCCGCCTCGGGGTGGTTAGGGTTTGCCGGGAGCACCGCTCTTCCGGAGGCTATCTCCTCCCTTACAAATTCGGGGGTGATATGGCTTTTTATTCCCAATGCTTCGGCATTGTTGTTCTCCCGGATTGCCACATATTCCATCTCCGGGGTGATTATTCCCTGTCTGGCAAGTGCCATCTGGGTGATACCTTTCCCTTCCTTGCCTCGCACGGGAGCATAGCGGTGGGCAAAGCGAATATCATCGAGACTCTTGTCAGCCTCACGCATGCGCCCGTAGTCGGAGGTCATGTGTGGAAGTTGCTCAAGGTCGTCGCGCTCTTTGAGCCATTGTTCACGCAGGCGTGGAAGACCGCGGTTTATGTCAATCTTTACATCAGGGTCAGTATACACGCCGCTTGTGTCATATACATATACCGGGCTGTTCTGACGAGTCATCTTCTCGCCGTTGATTATCTTGACAGTGGGAGTGAGGTTGACGCGGCGCATTGCCACCTTGACGGGATGAATCTTTCCGTCGATGTAAACTTTCTCCGAACCCGGATATGAGTTGACATCTATGTTTTCAATCTGCATTGCTTGAATGTATAATAATTATAATGTGGTGAATCAGTATGGAATATGCCGGTATCACAGGTCGAGGAACGCTGTGAACGGACTTGTCGCCGAGGCTGATGATGATACTGAGCCGAGTCCTGCCAGATACCCCTTGCGTCCTGCCTCGACAGCGAGTCTGAAGGCAACCGCCATCTCCACAGGGTCGCCGGCAACAGCTATCGCTGTATTGACAAGCACGGCGTCAGCGCCCATTTCCATTGCGTCAGCCGCATGCGATGGAGCTCCGAGTCCGGCGTCAATCACTACAGGCACCCGACTCTCGTTTATGATGATTTCAAGCAAATCACGGGTCTTGAGCCCTTTGTTGGTCCCGATGGGGGCGCCAAGAGGCATAACTGCTGCCGTGCCGACCTCTTCAAGGCGTTTGCACAGCACCGGGTCAGCCTGAATGTAAGGGAGTACTTTGAATCCCTGCTTGGCAAGTTCTTCGGTGGCCTTAAGAGTTTCGATAGGGTCGGGAAGGAGGTATTTGGGGTCAGGGTGTATTTCAAGTTTTATGAAATCGGTCCCGAAGCAGTCACGGGCAAGATTGGCTGCAAGTACAGCCTCTTCAGCGTTGCGGACTCCGGAGGTGTTGGGCAGGAACTGCACATGCTCACGATTGATGTGGCGTAGCATGTCATCCTCTTCCTCATGCTCCATGTCTATCCGTTTCATTGCCACTGTAATCATTTGTGAACCCGATGCAAGTATGGAGTCGAGCATTAGCCGGTTGGATGAAAATTTTCCTGTGCCGACAAACAGGCGGGATGTGAATTCCTTTCCGCCGATAGTCAATATATCATTCATGGGATTATGGGATTGTGTTATCTATGAAGTTTTTCAAGCACTCGCCGGGTGTAGTCTATCGGGTCGTCGGCATTGATGATTGCCCCGCTCATTGCCACTCCGTTCACACCGGTTCCCATGAGTGGTTCGATGTCATCTATTGTGATTCCGCCGATAGCCACGATAGGAAGTTCAATGTCAGCTTCCCGTACCGTTCTGACGATGTTTCTGTATCCTTCCAGACCGATGATAGGTGAAAGATTGCTCTTGGTTGTGGTGTGGCGGAACGGTCCAAGCCCGACATAATCCACATCCAACCCCTTGAATTTCATGATATCTTCGGCGGTGTTAGCGGTGCAGCCTATTATGGCGGCAGCCCCCATAGTCTCGCGTGCTTCCATAGGAGGCATGTCGTTTTTGCCAAGGTGGACACCGTGGACAGACAGCTCTATGGCAAGCTCCACACGGTCGTCAAACACGAGAAATGCTTCATTTTCCTTGCACAAGGGTATTATTTCAAGTGCGGTCTCTCGAAATTCCTCGTCAGAGGCATCTTTCATTCTGAGTTGCACCCATTTGCAGCCTCCCTCCAGGACCATCTGGACCTCTTCGGGTATGGAATATTTGTCGCTGGGATGTGTTATGAATTGTAACATATTATCTGTTTTGTTATTCGTTCCATTTCGTGGGTGTCGCCCCATGGCAGTGCTCCAAGCATGGCGAAACCGTCAAAACCATAGAGCCGGATTGTTTCCAGCCGTGACAGGTCTATCCCCCCTAAAGCGATGACCGGAAGGGTCGTAATCCCCGAGAGGAGGGAAAGCTCCTTTGCGCTGAAGCGGCTCTTGTAGCCTGATTTGGATATACTGTCGAATATCGGGCTTAAAGTGACATATCCGAATTTTCCGGATTCGGACGCTTCTCTGACTTCATCGATAGTATGGCATGATTTGCTGAGCGCGCCATGGTAGAGAGCGGGTGGTTCGGGGCAACGGTGGTTGAGATGCAGCCCTCCGAGATTGAATTCGTTCATGAGGTCAAAATGTCCGTGAAGTACCAGGCGGTTGTGATACGTCTGCGGTATGCTTTCAAGCAGATTTATCATGTCGCGCCGGCTTGCTCCCGGGTGGCGGAGATGCACTCTGTCCCATCCGCTACGTAGGATTGCCGCAACGTCGGATGCTTCGTTGCGTTCGTCAATCCCTTCCGGCGTAATGGCTATCCTAATCATCGGTTTCACTGCTCTCAAATCTTTTTTTGAAGGTTATGAGGTGTCAGCCCCCGTAGAATGCTTTGATTATAACCACATTGTCACCTTCGGACAGTTTCTTGCTCGGACGCAGCACAGCTGCCACCACTTTACCGTTGACGGCAGTCGCAATCCCAAGTGGAGCTATCCCTTTGGCATCAAGTGCGTCCTGCAGGGTAGCTCCATCCGGTAGCTCAAGGCTCACATTGTTAATCTTGATTTCCATATTTCGATATATTATTCTCCCTTGCGGGATTGTAATTCTTCAGTCTGCGGGGTGAGAAGAAATGGTTAACCGGACCGTGCCCTTTTCCGACAGTCACGAAACTTCCAGCCTCCAGCGCACGTGAGATATATAGCTTGGCGCGGCTGACAGCTGACTTCAGCTCGTAGCCGAGAGCAAGATAGGAAGCTATCGCCGCTGACAGCGTGCATCCTGTCCCATGCGTGTTAACTGTGTCGACAGCGTCGGAAGGAAGTGTGATACGGTTTTCCCTGCCGCAATATAGGAAGTCGATTTTAACATCCGTACGGGCAGTGTCGCCCCCTTTTATGAGCACATTGCTTGCGCCCATATCCATAAGTATACGTGCCTGTTCGTCCGCATCCTCAACTCCGGTTAGCGCCCGGGCCTCATGCTGGTTGGGGGTTATAAGTCTGGCAAGGGGGAAAAGCTTGGTTTTCATTGTCTCTATGGCATCTTCCTCAAGCAGCAGGGTGCCGGATGTGGATACCATGACAGGGTCGATTACCAGATTGGAAGGTCGGTATTGCTCCATTTTGTCAGCCACGATGCTGGTAATTTCGGCATTGCAGAGCATCCCGGTCTTTATGGCAAGAGGGGGAATATCATCCATCACCATGTCAATCTGGTCGGCGACAATCATTGGGTCAACCGGCATGATGGAGCGTACGCCGGTAGTGTTCTGGGCTGTGAGCGAGGTGATTGCGCTCATGCCGTAACAGCCAATGGCCGACATGGTTTTTATGTCAGCCTGAATCCCGGCTCCTCCCGAAGAGTCGGAGCCTGCTATCGTAAGAACGGTGAAATAGTTTCTCATCGCTTTCAAATCATTGCTTCTGACCGGTTACCTTCATATGAGCAGGATGCGGTCATTGTTGAAAAAAATAATGACTACGAGGCGATGAATCCCCCGGTTGAGGTAATTGTATTTGACATCCCGTGTGGGAAAATCAGGATGTTTTTTGCAATCCCTTCGGCGGTACTAACCGCATCAGGTTCGGAGGGTATCATCTCAGCGCACCGGCAGGTGCGCACCCCTTTGTCACCGCAAAGGTAATACTTTGCATTTAAATCTCCAAAATTAAAAAATCTTTCGGTGACTCCCGTCTTTTATGGGAATGGTTGGGCAAAGGTCGCCGTGTCAGTCTCCGCAACTGTCCAGACCGAGCTGCACGGGATTTTCCTCATCGAAATCAGCCGGATATGCCGCACAGTTATACTGACTCTGGTCCCGCGTTTTAGGCTGGATGTGTCTGATGACTCTTGCCGGATTTCCTGCGGCTACCACGTTGTCGGGAATATCTCTTGTCACCACGCTTCCGGCACCAATCACCGAGTTGTTTCCTATAGTTACACCGGGCAGGATTGTGACACTCCCTCCAATCCATACATTGTCACCGATAGTGACCCCTTCAGCCCATTCCACCCATGTGTTCCGTTCGTCAGGGTCAAGCGGGTGACAGGCTGTGTATATGCTCACATTGGGTCCTATCAGCACATTGTTGCCGATACGCACCTCCGCTTCGTCAAGAATAGTGAGGTTGAAATTGGCAAAGAAATTCTCTCCGATATGTACGTTGCATCCATAGTCGCATCTGAAAGGCTGGTTGAAATTGAACCGTTTGCCGCAGCTTCCGAGCAAGCCGCGCAGTAAATCCTGCATCTCAGCCATTTGCGAAGGCTGCATATCGTTGAACACCCGCAATTTTTCACGGGTTTCCACAAGCCGTTTTAAAAAGCCGGAATGCCCTGCCTCGTATATCTCGCCGGCGAGCATCTTATCCCATTCCTTATTGAAATCTGCCATAAAGCAATCTTTTATAGAATTTGATTGTTTAATTATAGTGATTACAAATTTACAAAAAAATCATATACTTCTTATTACAGTACAACGTATTATATCCTTGTGCGTTCAGAGGTATGTGGGCGGAATGAGCCGATTATTAAATTTTTAATTAAATTTTCATAAAGCAAGGTTATATTATATGTGGAAAATACCGATATTATTCCAAAAAAATACTTAACTTTGTGCCTATACAATTTCTAATTATTTATTAACTTTTGTAACATATTACACTAATATGGTAAGTTATAAGGACTTAGGCTTGGTTAACACCAAAGAGATGTTTGCCAAGGCAATCAAGGGTGGTTATGCAGTACCCGCATTCAACTTCAACAACATGGAGCAGCTTCAGGCAATCATCAAGGCTGCTGCCGAGGAAAAATCACCCGTTATCCTTCAGGTTTCCAAAGGTGCCCGCAACTATGCTAACCCCATCCTTCTCCGCTACATGGCGCAGGGTGCGGTAGAATATGCAAAGAGCCTCGGATGGGCTAATCCCCAGATTGTGCTTCACCTCGACCACGGTGACAGCTTCGAGCTTTGCAAGGATTGTATCGAGCACGGTTTCTCTTCAGTTATGATTGACGGCTCTCATCTTCCCTACGAGGAGAATGTTGCCCTCACCAAGAAGGTTTGTGACTATGCTCACCAGTATGACGTGACTGTAGAAGGTGAGCTTGGCGTGCTCGCAGGCGTTGAGGATGAAGTATCTTCTGACCACCACACATACACTGATCCCGAGGAGGTTATCGACTTCGCTACACGTACAGGCGTTGACTCTCTCGCTATCTCAATCGGTACTTCTCACGGTGCTTACAAGTTCAAGCCCGAACAGTGCACCCGTGACCCGAAGACCGGTCGTCTCGTTCCTCCCCCCTTGGCATTCGACGTGCTTGAGGCTGTTGAGAACAAGCTCCCCAACCTTCCCATCGTGCTCCACGGTTCATCATCAGTTCCCCAGGATGAGGTTGACACCATCAACAAGTTCGGTGGCAAGCTCCCCGACGCTATCGGTATCCCCGAAGAGGAACTCCGCAAGGCAGCCAAGATGGATGTCTGCAAGATTAACATCGACTCTGACAGCCGTCTTGCCATGACTGCTGCTGTTCGCCAGACTCTTGCCGAGCATCCCGAGGAATTCGACCCCCGCAAGTATCTCGGTCCGGCTCGCGACAATATGGAGAAACTTTACAAGCATAAAATCGTTGCAGTACTTGGTTCTGCCGGCAAGGCTGAATAAATCTACTCCGGTTATAGCTTGATATAACAGAGAAAAGTATTAGTTTTGATAAAGTTTCGCCCGACACCGTTGAGTGTCGGGCGATTCTTATATGCCTGTTTTTTAGATTTAGGGTTCTTGTTTTTATATGAGCAATCGGAAATTTTTTGTAACTTCGCATGAGTTAGGATATATAAGTCCAACAATATAAATGTGGGGGAGCTATCCCTCTCCCAAAAGAGGAATATTTATGAAAGGACCAACAATGGAGTGGGACAGACTTATCAATGACAAGCGGTTCGGACTTGAACATTATCATGAAACCAAGCCCGGCAGCCGCAGTGACTTTCAGCGTGATTTTGACAGGCTGGTGTTTTCGTCTCCATTCCGCCGATTGCAGAATAAGACGCAGGTGTTCCCGCTTCCGGGTAGTATCTTTGTTCATAATAGACTCACCCATAGCATGGAAGTCGCTTGTGTGGGGCGTTCGCTTGCAAGGGAGATATCATTGAAATTACGCGATAAATATGCAGCCGAGCCGTGGGTGTCAAAGCTTGATGACATTGGAGAGATAGTCGCGGCGGCATGTCTTGCCCATGACCTTGGCAATCCCCCTTTCGGACATTCGGGGGAGAAAGCCATATCATCCTACTTCAGCGAGGGTGGCGGCATGGCTCTTAAGTCGGACCTGACGGAGGAACAATGGAGTGATCTGACTCATTTCGAGGGTAACGCCAATGCTTTCCGCTTGCTTACCCATCAGTTCAACGGCCGTCGTCCGGGAGGTTTTGCCATGACATATTCGACGCTTGCGTCGATAGTCAAGTATCCGTTCGAGTCTACTTTGGCAGGAAGTCACGGTAAATTCGGTTTCTTCACTTCGGAGAAGGCTGATTTCGTGAAGGTCGCTGACGAACTTGGCATGCTGCCGATTCATGAGCCGGGAGATGCGGTGCGTTATGCCCGTCATCCTTTGGTATATATCGTGGAGGCAGCTGACGATATCTGTTACGAAGTCATGGACATAGAGGATGCGCATAAACTGAAAATCATCCCTACGGAGGAGGTGATACAATTGTTCCTCGCTTTCTTTGATGATGCGCGCAAGGCTCATGCCGAGAGGGTAATGAGCTGTGTGGAGGACCCTAACGAAAAGATTGCGTATCTGCGCTCCTCGATAATAGGTGCGCTGGTCAACCGTTGTGCCGAGACATTTGTTGAAAATGAAGATTCCATACTTGCCGGAAAGTTCCACGGATCGCTGCTTGACCATATATCGAGCCTTGAGCGTGAAGGTTACAGGGCTTGTGAGGCTTTGTCCTGGAAGCGTATTTACGGTGCCGGGGATGTTGTGGATATCGAGCTTGCAGGTACACGGATTATATCTTTCCTGATTAACGAGCTGGTCAATGCCGTGCGTAATCCGGATTTGAACTATTCACGGTTGTTGCTCACAAAGATACCGGAGCAGTATGAGGTCAATGCCCCGACACTCTACGGCAAGTTGCAGGCGGTGCTTGACCATATTTCAGGTATGACTGATGTGTATGCGCTTGACTTGTACCGCCGCCTCAACGGAATGAGTCTGAAGATTGAAAGCTGATGTGTGCGTAGCACTATTGAATATGACTTTTTAACAGCCTATTAGAAATACGACAAGCTATGAAACGAAATATATTGCTGCTTATGGCGATGGTGCTGGCGATGGTAGCCGGTGCCATAACAGTGGACCAAGTGCCGAATGTGCACGTTGCCGACAGGTATGAATATGTGTCAAATCCATCCGGCATACTTACGGCAGAAGCGGTAAGGCGGCTCAACGATACCATACGTTCGGTCTGGGATGAGACCTCGGTCGAACTGGTGGTCGTGGTGGTCGACAAAGTTGACCCTTCCATGACCCCTGCGGAGTTTGCCACCAAACTTTTTGAGAAGTGGGGTATAGGCAAGAAGGATAAGGACAACGGAGTACTTATGCTGGTGTCCCGTGACGACCGTGCGGCTGAGATACGCACCGGATATGGTGTGGAGGGAGCGCTTCCCGATATAATAGCAGGTCGTATAATCCGTAATGACATGGCTCCGGAATTCCGTGAGGGAAACTACGATTCAGGTACGATAGCCGGTGTCAATGCGCTTGCCAAGGTTATAAAAAATCCTGAGCTCGGCGATGAGTTGACTTCAAAGTATGCAAATGATTCTCAGCGTGACGGAGTAGGCGATGACCTGTCGGCAGGTGAATTTTTCACACTATATCTCTGGTTTGCGCTGTTCATTGCGCTTGTGATGCTGGCGGATGTGGTCTATGCCATGTATTCGACCCGTAATATGGATGAAGTGCAGAGGTACCGTTCTCTTGATTCCCATAAGACAGTCGCTCTTTTCGTGGCATTCATTACGATAGGCATGGGGGTGATTCCTTACCTGATTCTGAAGCGCAAGCTCCACACCATCCGCCGGCATAAGCGGGATTGTCCCCACTGCGGCACTCGCATGGAGCTGATTGACGAGGAACATGACAACGATTATCTCACTCCTGCACAGGATACGGAGGAGAAGCTTAACTCAATAGACTATGACGTATGGCATTGTCCGCAGTGTCATGAAGTGGAGGTGCTTCCGTATATTAACCGGGAGACGAATTATACCGTATGCCCGAGGTGCGGTGCACGGGCGATGAGCATGGTGGAGCGCCGCACATTGAGGCAGCCTACGGTCAGGATGGAAGGTGAAGGTGCTGACATATATGTATGCCGCAATTGTGGCAATCAGAATCAGCGGAAATTCAAAATACCCAAGAAGGCAGATCCGACGGAAGTTGTCGCTGCGGGAGCCGTGCTCGGAAGCATGCTGGGTGGTCGTGGAGGCGGCTCATTCGGCGGTGGCGGTTTCTCGGGCGGTTCATTCGGTGGTGGTATGACCGGCGGAGGAGGCGCAGGCGGGTCATGGTAACAGCGCTTGCTGACTTCCTATGCGGCTATCCGTTGTTCATTCTTCTGATTGGCGGAGGTTTCTTTCTGTTTTTATATTCAGGCATGGCTTCGCTGAGGTACCTGCCGCTTGCACTGCGTGAGATACGGACAAAGCAGTCAAATGCTTCCGGCGAGCAGATTTCATCTGTCCAGGCTCTTGCATCTGTGGTCGCAGCCACTGTCGGGATGGGTAATATAGCGGGAGTGGCCATCGCTCTTGTAATGGGTGGTCCCGGTGCCATATTCTGGATGTGGGTCAGTGCGCTCGTGGGGATGTCTACCAAATTCCACGAGGGTGTCCTCACCACCAGATATAAGACTGAGGGCGAGAACGGTAAACCTGCCGGGGGCACGATGTACATCATTGACCGGGGGCTTGGCCAGCGCTGGCACTGGCTTGCGGTTACATTTGCGATAGCCGGAATGCTCGGTACTCTCTGTATAATGAATGCCAACCAGCTTACAGAAGCGATATTGACCACTTTCACAACATCCGGATGGCTTGAGGGGAATGGTGCGGTTGAAGGTGTCGCAGCTGCTACCGGACTTGATACGGTTTCCTCCTTCCGGCTGATGGTAGGCATTGGATTGGCTCTCCTGGTGACCCTTGTGGTGGTAGGCGGTATCAAGCGTATAGCCAAGGTCGCCACATGGCTTGTCCCATTTATGGTCGGACTGTATTTTCTTCTGGTAATCTATATCATAGTAACTCATCTGTCTGAGGTGCCGGTGGTTTTGAAATCGATATTCACAGAGGCGTTCAATCTGCGTGCCGGTTGGGGGGCTTTGGTGGGAATCGCTATAATCGGTGCCAGAAGGGCGGCTCTGGTCAATGATGCGGGTGTGGGTACTGCTACTATCATGCATGGGGCATCGGCAAACCGCGAACCTGTCCGTGAAGGGTTGATAGCTATGCTCGGACCGAGTATCGACTCCGGACTTGTATGTACTCTGACAGCGTTAGCCATACTGCTGTGCGGTGATTTGAGTGCTGTGGACGGAGTGAAAGGGCTTGAAGTTGCCATGAAAGCGTTTGGCAATGCCATACCGATGGGCGAATATCTGCTCATGGTGATAGTGCTGTGCTTTGCGCTGTCGTCCATGTTCAGTTACAGTTTCTATGGTAATCGTTGTGCCGCATATCTGTTTGGCGAGCGTAAGGTCCGTTACTACACATGGTTCTTTATTGTCACACTTGTGATATTTGCGGTTGTCCCGCTCGGTGTTGCAGTGGGATTCTGTGACCTGTTCTACGCTCTTATGGCATTCCCCACCATGATAACATTGCTAATGCTCCGTAAGGAAGTGAAGGAGGAGATTACATCCTACTCGGCTGCTTGCAGGCGTCCTCTTAATGATTAGCGGTATTTGTTATTGAAGTGTCCCGGATGATGCGGACCGAAGATGTCCGGCTCATTTTTTGTCCTTTTGCCGAATCCGGAGTGCATTAGTGGCTGACAATTAATTGTATCTGATTCGTCTGAATCCGGGTTAAAATAAGAGCCCCTGATGAAAACATCAGGGGCTCGCTTTATTTCTGTGTGGAGTTGATTCTTTCGAATCTATAAAGTTTTACGGATTAACCGTTAACCTTCTTCATGTGAGCGATGAGGTCGAGAACCTTGTTAGAATAACCGATTTCGTTATCATACCAAGATACAACCTTAACGAAGGTAGGAGTAAGCTGGATACCTGCCTTTGCGTCGAAGATAGAAGTGAGGGGGCAACCGAGGAAGTCGCTTGATACAACTGCGTCTTCAGTGTAGCCGAGGATACCCTTGAGTTCGCCTTCGGCAGCTTCCTTCATGGCAGCGCAGATTTCCTCGTAAGAGGTAGGCTTAGCAAGATTTACAGTGAGGTCAACAACAGATACGTCAAGAGTGGGGACACGCATTGACATACCGGTAAGTTTGCCGTTGAGTTCGGGGATAACTTTACCTACAGCCTTAGCAGCACCGGTTGAAGAGGGGATGATGTTGCCAGAAGCGGCACGACCACCACGCCAGTCCTTCATAGAGGGACCGTCAACAGTCTTCTGAGTAGCGGTAGTAGAGTGAACGGTTGTCATAAGACCTTCTACAACACCGAACTTGTCGTTGAGCACCTTGGTGATAGGAGCCAAGCAGTTAGTGGTGCAAGAAGCGTTTGATACGAACTGAGTGCCCTTAACATAGCTGTCCTGGTTAACACCGCATACGAACATGGGGGTGTCGTCCTTTGAAGGAGCTGACATAACTACGTACTTTGCACCTGCTTCGATGTGAGCCTGAGCTTTTTCCTTGGTAAGGAAGAGACCGGTTGACTCAACAACGTACTCAGCGCCAACTGCACCCCAGCCGATTTCAGCAGGATTCTTGCAAGCGGTTACACGGATAGCCTTTCCGTTAACGATGAGGAGGCTCTTCTCCAAATCGTAGTCAACAGTACCGTCGAAACGACCGTGCATAGTATCATACTTAAGCATGTATGCCATGTAATCAACGGGAAGAAGGTCGTTGATAGCAACTACCTCGATGTCATCGCGCTTGGTTGAAGCACGGAATACGAAACGACCGATGCGGCCAAAACCATTAATACCTATTTTTGTCATAGTTTTTATAAATTGGGTTATAAAAATTCCTATTGAAACGAGATTGTCTATCCTTGCGAGTGGCTGTTTTATTGTTTCAGTGGCACTCTCCCGATAAACGCCACAAAATTACTAAATATTTTTGAGATTAACCCTTATCAAATGGAAATAAAATTTGTATTTTTTACCTGTTTTAATACAAAATGGCAAATTTGTTGTTGTTATTAATGGATATAGGATATTTTTATCTATTTTTGTACTACAAACTCACTATTTATAAATAACTTATAAAAAGGATATGGCTATACTAAAAGAATTTAAGGAATTTGCCATGCGAGGCAATGTCATTGACATGGCTGTCGGTGTGGTTATCGGTGCCGCATTCGGCAAAATCATCTCTTCACTTGTCGATGATATCATAATGCCTCTCGTCGGTGTGGCTACAGGCGGCATGAATTTCACTGATTATAAATGGGTTATACAGCAGGCTGTCATTGACGGAACAACCAAGGAAGTGCTTAAGCCTGAGGTGACCATGAACTGGGGTTCCTGGATTCAGACGATAGTTGATTTTCTCATTGTAGCTTTCTGTATATTTATAGCCATTAAAGGTATAAATCAGCTTAAACGACAGAAAGAGGAAACTCCTGAACCGGAGGCTCCTGCGGAACCCACCAAGGAGGAAGTTCTTCTCACCGAAATCCGCGATATCCTGAAAGAGAAAAAATAAGGAATGGCGCAAATAAAGGCGGTATTTTTTGACATAGACGGGACTCTTGTCCCGATAGGCAGCGGTGGAATCCCTGAATCTACCAAGGAGGCTCTGCGCCTGCTACGAGCTAAAGGTATCAAGGTGTTCATCTCTTCCGGAAGGCATCCTGCATGGATTAATAACCTTGAGGGTGAGACGTTTGACGGTTATGTTACTGTCAACGGGGCATTGTGCCTGGCTGGCGATGGGAAAACAGTCATTTACAAGCGGGTGATTGACCATATTGACATAGAGCGTCTTGTCGGTTTCGTGCATGAGCATGGTGACAGTATGCCGTTTGTGGTCGTGACTCCCTATGGCGAGCCGTATACCACAGGCAAGGGTGGCACCTTTGAGAATGTGGCGGCGATGCTCCGTATTCCTGAGGTATCAGTCCGTCCGGTTGAGGATGCGCTTGGGACTGATGTGATTCAGCTGATTGTCTTTTCGCCCGAGGATGTCGTCGCGGCGTCGGGGCTGTACGAGAGGATTCTGCCCGATTGCGCAGGTATGACGTGGTGTGGCGATTTCGCTGACATAGTGCCGCGTGGCAGCGACAAAAGTGTCGGAATAGACCGTATGCTTGAGCATTATGGCATAGACTTGTCAGAGACAATGGCATTCGGTGACGGCGGTAACGATATAGGTATGCTGCGCCATGTGGCTGTCGGTGTCGCTATGGGTAATGCTTCCGATGAGGTCAAAGCCGTGGCTGACTATGTGACTGACGATGTAAACGCCGACGGTGTGATGAAGGCTCTTAAAGAATTGCACGTTCTCTAACCAAGAGTATAGATACTGATATAGAAAAGGCAGAAGGTTGCAGATTGATAAATTTACTCTGCGTCCTTCTGCCTTTTCTATGTTGTTCTGGTCTGTGTCAGCCCTTACTTTTCAAGAGCCAGGATAAGTGCGGAGCGGGGAGCGACAGTGAGTTTCCCTCCTTTGGATGTTCCAAGTCCGTCAGCCTTTATTTTTCCGTCCTCGGCTACTACAATCCAGTTCCCTTTCTTGACTTTAACCTCGCGTGGGTCATCTGAACCGTTGAAAATCAGTTTGATTTCCTTCCATTCGTCGCCGTTGGCATTGTCGACAAGCGAGTAGGAGATGAGTCCCGGTTCTGCTACTTTGTCAAATTTCAGGTGCTTCTGAATCTGTTCGGCGGTTGTCATGCGGAATGCCGGATGTGATTTGCGGAGCTTGATGAGTTCCTTATAATAGTTGAACTGTTCGGCATTCTGGTGGCGGAGATTCCAGTCTATGGCATTTATGGAGTCAGGTGACTTATAGGAGTTGTGGACACCTTTCTTGTCACGGAATATTTCCTCGCCGGCAAAAATAAACGGAGTGCCCTGCGAAGTCATTACGATGGTCTGAGCCAGACGGGCTGCGCGCTGGCGCTCTGCTTCGGTTGCGTCAGGCATTGACTTCCGCAGTTTGTCTGTGAGCATGAGGTCATCGTGGCATGACACATAATTGATAATCTGTGTCGGTGCGGCGGCATATGGGAATTTGGAATTGTTCCCTTTCGAATAATCTACCTGTGGATGGGGAGTGGCAGCGACAATGCCGATTTTCACAGTCTCTTCAAGACCCGGTTTGCCTGTGGCAAAACCTTTGTCAGCCGCATCGGTGTAGTGCCCCTTGATAGCATCACGGATATCGTCGCTGAACACTGCTATGTCGGGCATTTTGGATACGTTCTCCTTGAGTGCGCGCCGCTCTACGGGTAGAGGTGAGTCTCCGGCTGTCCATCCTTCTCCATACACGAATATGTCAGGATTTATCTCTTTCAATGCGGCTGCTACCTCATTCATGGTTTCAATGTCGTGGATTGCCATGAGGTCGAATCGGAATCCGTCAATATGGTATTCCTTAGCCCAGTACTTCACCGAATTGATGATGAAATCACGCATCTGCTGGCGTTCCGAGGCTGTCTCGTTGCCACATCCCGAAGCGTCGCTGTATGAACCGTCAGGGCGGTGACGGTAGTAGTAGCCCGGCGCTGTGAGCGAGAAGTTCGAATCATCATTGTTGGCAGTGTGGTTGTACACCACATCCATGATTACACCAATACCGTTGTCGTGTAAGTTCTTTATCATCTCTTTCATCTCAATCACACGCGCGGATGGATCGGCGGGATTGGTTGAGTACGAACCTTCAGGTGCGTTGTAGTTGAACGGGTCATATCCCCAGTTGTACTGGTTGGACGGGAGATTTGCTTCATCGACACTGTTGTAATCGTAAGAGGGGAGTATGTGTACATGTGTCACCCCTAAATCCTTAAGATGGTCTACGCCTGTCGATTCACCTTCGGGATTCTTGGTGGCAGGTTCGGTCAATGCGAGGAATTTGCCTTTGTTCACTATCCCTGACGAGGGATGTTCGGAGAAGTCACGGTGATGCATCTCATAGATGACGGCGTCATTGATATGAGCCAGCGCCGGACCTTTGTCTGAAGCCCAGCCTTCGGGATTGGTCTTGGAGAAGTCGATTATGGCGGCTCTCAAACCGTTTGTGCCAACTGCCTTTGCCCATACTCCGGGTGTCTCGGCGAGCCACTTCCCTTTATCCTTGATGGAAAACGTGTAGAACGAGCCATAGAGCTTTTCAGGCACGCTTGCTGTCCATGTCCCTTTTTCTGCGCGTTTCATTTCCAGAGTGTCAGTGGCGGCGGTGTTCAGACCGGTAGGGTAGAGGATTACCCTTGCAGCCTCAGCCTCCGGTGACCAGATACGCCAATGGGTGCCGTTGGCATCGACTGTGAGTTCCAGGTCGTCACCCGGGTATGCGGGATACGAAGCGTACTTTTCGTCTGGGTGCTGGGCATGTGCGCCTGTGGCGCAGCTCAATGCGGTGATAGTCACAATTGAAGCGATTTTCATGAAGTTGATTTAGATTTTGTAATGAAAAGAAAGTATGATATTTATAAAAACGGGGGGATGAAACAGCCTTTTACGCATAGCTGATTCACCACCCCGCTATTTCTTGGGTTCGGTTTCCCGTCCTGCAAATAATTGTATACTTGCCGGGTTGTTACCGTCAGTCAACCTGGATTACCAGGAAGTTGGAAAGCTGCCAGAATTTTGTGGGGTCAGTGATTTTAATCACTTTCTGACCATTCACGTCTACAATCTGATAAGAATCAGCAGGCTGTGAAGTGAGAATCTTTGCTTTCTTGCTATGGGTGGGAATCTCGGAAAGGTTGCGCTTGTCACCTGTGGTGAAGTAGCTTTCGTCGAAATCACCCTTCATAACCTTTGTCTTGCGGAGGAAACCTGACTGTAGGATATGCTTTTCCTTGAGTTCCTTGCTTGTGCCGATAGCGTAGAAGCATGCGTTGAGTTCATTGGTTGCTGCGGTTGCTTCCTCGATGGCGGCATCCTTCTGGGCGCGCTCGGTGGTAAGACCGGTGCTGAGTGAATCTACTGCGGTGTTGAGGTTGGTCACGGTTGTGCTGAGTTCCTCAATCTTGATGTTGGCAGATGCGAGCTGGTTGGTGAGGGTTGCTATCTCAGTCTGCTGCTCGGCTATCTGGGTTTTGAGGTTGGAGATGGTACGTTTGAGTGTGGAGTTCTCGCCGCCGGTGGCTGCAAGTTTTTTCTCAAGTTCCTCAAGACGCTGGCGGCGTTCCTGGAGTGACTGCTGGATTGCAATCATATCATTCTTGATTTGCTCTTTGCGTGATGCGGACTCGCCACCGATATTTCCTGGTGTGGATATGATTTTTTCGAGGTCCTTAATCTGCGTCATGCCGTCGGAGATGTCGTTGACAAGCACAAGGAGACTGTCCTGTGTGGCAAGAGTTTCACGAAGGTCACCCTTTAACTGTTCATTTTCTGCCTGGGCTGTTTTAAGCTTGTCGCCGTTGCAACCGGTAAGAAGTGTGGCGGCAACTACTGCGATGGATACAATTTTTTTCATAGAAAAATTGGTTGAAAAGTGAAAACATTCAATTCTTTTGATAGCTTTGCCGCATCATTACGCGTCATCGCTATCCTTGTATTTGTTTTTATGTACTCTGGGTGCGTCATTATCCCTCGCTCCCAAAATAATAACAATCTCTCCCTTGGGAAGGTTCTCGCTGAAATAATCTTTTAGCTCCTGAAGTGTACCCCACACGGTGGTGTCGTGTACTTTTGAAATCTCTCTTGAGACTGAGGCGGGGCGGTCTCCGCCGCACACTGCCGCTAATTGCTCAAGAGTCTTTACCAGACGAAGAGGCGATTCATATATTATAGAGGTGCAGTCGTTGGCTGCTATCTTTTCCAGCCTGGTCTGTCTCCCTTTCTTAGGAGGCAGGAAGCCCTCAAATGTAAATCGGTCGGTGGGCAATCCTGAGTTGACAAGTGCCGGCACAAAGGCTGTGGCTCCTGGAAGAGTTTCTACCTCAATCCCATCACGGCGACACTCTCGTGTCAGTAGAAATCCGGGGTCGCTTATCCCCGGGGTCCCCGCATCGGAAATCAGTGCGATGGTTTCCCCGGCATGAAGCCGTTCGACAATCGGGCGTACCGTTGCGTGCTCGTTGAATTTGTGATGGCTCGCACACGGTGTGGTGATGTCGAAATGGCGTAGAAGATATGCGGACGTGCGTGTGTCCTCCGCATATATCTGGTTGCAGGTTTTAAGCACTTCGACGGCACGGGGGGTCATATCCGCCATATTTCCTACCGGAGTGGGTACGATGTAGAGTTTGCCCATTACTGTGCGACTGTTTTTAGAAATGTTTTCTCACTGTATCCATAAACTCTTTTACATCCTCATTGTCGGCATCCCAGCAGAGGTCATTGTAAAAATATTCTTCGGCTTCGTCAAAGGTGTTCATCTGGGATATCACATCCAGAGTCTCTTCAAATTCATCCTGCGAGTTGCGGAACAACTCACGGCGGAAACGGAACTTGTCATTAAGGGTGAATGCTTTGAAGATGTCCTTGGCACGTTCACGTGAAAGCTTGTCCTCCAGCCGTACCGGTGTTTCCGGTTCCGCATCCTCCATTTCCTCGAATGTAGCGCTTTCGGCTACAGCTGCGTTATCCGCCTCAGTCGCCTCTTCCATGGCGGCTCTGCATTCGCTTGCCGGAGCCAACTCTGCTTCAGCCGGGACATTGGTCTCGTCGGTGACAAAATCGTCATTATATTCCTCATCGTCAGCTATGGAAACCTGCTCACGCGCCGCCTGAACGGGTTTCTGCGTCACCGGAACTGTCACCGGTGAGTTGTTGTCTGTGCCGGTAGGGCAGGCTGCGGAAAGTTCCGCAATCTTCTTTTTGAGCAGCTCGGTCATTTCGGGCGATGCTTCCTCTCCACGATTGATATGGAGTAGCAGAAGACCTTCTATTTCGTAAGCCAGGTTGAGGAGTGAAATATAATTGGTATCCATAATTTATGGTGGTATATTCTGTTGTTATGGGTATTTTGAATGTTAATTCTCCTGCAAACTTACATTAAATTTTTCTAATAGCAAACGTTGGATGTCATTTTTTAGTGCCGCGCGGCTGCATCTGAATCCGTTTGCCAGGAATATTAATATATGTGTTGGGTTGCCTTCCTCGTCAAATAGGTATCCGGCATAGGACTGCACCCCCTTCATGGAGCCGGTTTTCATCGCCACTCTACCCTCCAGGGGGGTATCGAGCAGGAAATTCTTCATCGTGCCGTCATATCCGGCTCTGGGAAATAGCGACGTGTAGTCGTTTGCAAAATCGTCGAGGAGCATATATTTGTAAATCTCGCTCAGGAAGCGAGCTGTCAGGCGGTTGTCGCGTGATAGACCGCTTCCGTCCACTATGTTCACACCATGTGCGCTGATTCCTGCAAGGGTCCATATGGCGTTCTCTTCTGCTATTGATTCGGCGCGGGTGCCTCCGGGAGTTATGGCGCGCAATATCCCTTCAGCCATAAGGTTATCGGAACGATGCATCAGGCTGCGCATGATTTCAGCAAAAGTAGGCGAGGTGTGATTATATATCAGTGTCGATTGTGCTCCGTGTTTAAGGTTTTTCCCCTCTACTGTTATGCCATAGTCTTTCAGGACGCTTTCTATCTCGTATTGCATCACTTTCCAGGGATACGGAGTGGCGAATATGTCATTCAGTCCGCGCCGGCGTATATTGCCGCTTACTGTGAATGTCTCGGAGCCATCCTTACGGTCCACTTTTACCCCCCGGGCCTTAGGATTTGTGTATGCGAATTTCAAGTCCGGCACGAATGGGGTGGTTTCCTTCGACGGAAGGCGCAGGCGGAACCGGTTGTCACGGAAGTTTGCTCCCTGCAGCCTGGCTCCATAGTACCAGGGTATATCTTCCGCCATCCATCCCGGAGGTGTGGTGGCGTCTGGGAAATCGCTTTGGTCTATGACCACTTTACCTCCTATCCGTTTGATTCCCATCCGCAGAAGCGAGACAGCTATGCTGTCGGCAAATCCTTGCGTCTCTGCGAAGTATTGTGATTCGATGGTGGGATCACCGCATGTTTTGACGATTATGTCACCGTTTAGCACGCTGTCTGTGACAGTCCCTTCTGCCACAACCGGAGTTGTAAATCGTTCCTGAGAGTCGGCGAGATTCAGCAATGCGCCTACTGTGACAGATTTCATTACCGATGCCGGTATGAGTGACTTGTCTATGTTTTCCGACACTATGTCAACCCCAAAACGCAAGTCATGTATCAGAATTGCTGTGCGTGTAGTGTCTACCCCTTTGACTGTTAGCGGAAACGCCTGTGAAGTGGCGTGACCTATTAAAAGAATCAGGAATATAATCCCCCTGCTTAGTAAATTGTGCTTCATAATAGTGCAAAATTAAGATTTATCTGGCTAAGAAAACCCATTTTTCAACGAAAAAATAAGAGCGTGTTTTTAAAATAAAAGTTAAAACACGCTCTTCTGCCGGATATATTCCGGTGGTTTTATTTGATGGATGTGGGGGAGGTATTGCCCGTTTAGTTTATTTTCCGGTAAACAAGATCGATACCGGTATACATTCTGTCGGTCGGGTTGTTCCAATGCTCCATTAGCCCAAGCGGGGCGGCAATCGGTTCGCCGTTCACCTTATATACTGTGCCGCTTGGGGCGTCCGGTATCATGGCTGCCTCACGCAGATACTCGTCGCAGAAATTCAGGCTGCCGAATTCCGGCCATTCGCCGATTATTATATCCATGCCTACGGCATCGGCAGCAAGTGCGTCCTGTGACGCTATGATGGAGCATCCCCATTCGCCGTTGAAGGGCGCTTTCTGCCATTTTGGATAAGGAGCACCGTTCACGTCACGCGAACCGTACGTACCGTCGATAAGGAAGAGCAGACACTTCTGACCTAAGTCGGGATGGGCTATGAAGTCTACAAATGTTTTGTAACCCGGTTTGCCGTTACGTTTGTCCTGGCTGACATTGTTGTGTGCGTTTTTGCGCCATTGCAGGGCTATGTCAGTCGCCCCGTACCAGTTTTTGCCGGTGAGCGTAACGCCCGGTCCGGAGTGGGTTTTAAGCAGAGCGCTGTTAATCACATAGTCAGCATCTACAATACATTTTGCAATCCCGCGCGCCATCTTGCCGTTGTCTGTCGAGTACGTGATTCTCTCGGGATAATATTCGCATTTCACACGTCCTTTTCCGCCGATATTGTCAATGAAAGTGACTGCCGGAAATTCACGGTGAATCTTGTCATATATACTGTCGGTGATAGCACGGCTTGGTTCGCAGATAATTATGTCGGCTGCGTCGATTCCGCCATCGTTTACCAAGGTGCGCACGAGTGCTAATGTGACAAACGGCGACGAGTTCAGCTCTATGGTGTCATGGTGTGTAATGGCATTGTTCATGTTGAGCTTGACTGCTATTTTCTCACCCTTGCGGTAATTTCTGTCACCCTTGCCGTGGCGTCTGTTAAACTCTTTGAATATGGCTTTCCAGCTATCCTTGGCGTTCTTTTTACCTCCGACCACTGTTATGGTTTCGCGCATCATCTTGTCGGCGAGTGCCTGGTCGTTCCATCTGTCCTCCACCCACAGCCCTGTGCGTCCGTCCCATTTGGCTACATCCGAGGCATGAATCCATGCCACTCTTCCCGGCATCGCCCCACGGGCTTTGCCTAACGGGCGGTTAGGTTCCACAAACAGGCGTGGTGTTACTGGATTGAACTCTCCGAAGAACATTCGTTTGCGGTTCACTGCCTGCTCAAGCGGTTGTATGGTGGTCGATGGCCCTAAATCAGGGTCAACCCATGACGAAAGCGTCCAGACCACTTCCCCTTCGGGTGTCACTTCTATTGCCTGCACAGGAGCGTTTGCAGTGTCCATCGGTGTTTTGCTCCATTCGTTGTACCAGTTGTTTACCAGTGTGTTACCATTTTTTAATCGCACAGCTTTTTGAGGCGAGGTTATCCCCTTGTCGGCAAGTCTCATTTCGCTGATTATGTTGCCGTGACGGTCATACTCCCTTATGGTGCTTCGTTTCCCTACGGTAAGCAGATTGTTTGCCTTTCCGACCTCGATGGTTGACCATGGTCCTTCCATCTCCCAGCGGTCTATCTCTTTCCCGTCGCTATTGTATTCGCTGACTATTCCCATCCCCATGTTGGAAACTATAAGTGTGCCTTTAGTAGTCAGACGCGCATTGCGGAACTGTCCGTGCACTGACCCTTTTTCCGATACCGGTAGGGTGAATTCATGGATTATCCTGGTGGATGGTATCTCCATCACCACGACCTTGGCGGGATGCCCGTTCTGAACAAATACTACCTTGTCCTCGCCGATGGGTTGTATCGTATGTATCTCCGTACCTTCCGGCGCGTCATAGCTCCAGGCTGTGCGGTGGTCGGGTGTTATTTCCGCTATCCCGTACTGATGGGCTATCAGGACGTTCCCGTCTGTCATATATATTGCATCGCTGATTTCACCTTTACGGTCTGATGCTATGTGGCTCCAGCTTACCGCTCCGTTCTTGACAATGTACATTCGCGGGAGTTTGCCCTCCCCGGCGTAAAAAAAGTCGTGGCGGCTCAGCTCGCTTGTTTCAGTGGCGGCGATTGCTGTATTTCCGATGCAGAGAGAGGTGACGATTGTGATAAATGGTAATGATGCTGATAA
The DNA here is from genome assembly GCA_958352885.1 of uncultured Duncaniella sp. Classification (GTDB taxonomy): domain Bacteria; phylum Bacteroidota; class Bacteroidia; order Bacteroidales; family Muribaculaceae; genus Duncaniella. Next base: position 7,648 of record CATWQI010000008.1, on the reverse strand, counting down.
GCGTTTCATGTGATGTGGTTTATGGTATGAGATGTTAACGACAAAATTAGAAAAATGCATGCATTTGTGCAAGGCTATTTGTATTTTCGTTAATTTTGCCGAAAAATACATACTCTTTTGAAATGGTTGAACAGATTGAATTTTCATTGCGTCCATTCCCTCGTGGAATACATTTGGTTACATCCGATATCCTCAGAGCTATCCCGAAACTTCCTGAAAAGGGGATAGTCAACATCCTTATAAAACATACATCCGCGGCTCTCGCCATTAACGAGAATGCCGACCCTGATGTGCGTCATGACTTGAACCTGATTTTTGACAAGCTCGTACCTGAAAATGCCCCATATTATCTCCATACATTTGAAGGTCTTGACGATATGCCTGCCCATGCCAAATCGGTGATAGTGGGGGAGTCCCTTACCATTCCGGTGACTGACGGACATCTCAATCTCGGCACATGGCAGGGTGTATATCTCTGCGAATTTCGTGACCATGGCGGTCCACGCAGCCTCGTTGCGACTGTGATAGGTGAATAGAAATCCAGTGAAAATATCCTGCTTAAAGTATTGATATTTCACTGAAAAATACTTAAATTTGCAATTGACGGAAAGGGATTCTGTCTTCCCTTCCCGTGATACCGGAAATGATGCGTATGCTTCATCCTGTGGTATCGTCGATGAAATGGTATCTGCATGATAATTATGTGGACTTGGATTGTACAATCAGATGTTTAACCATATAAAGGATTGTAGTATGAAAGGGATTTTGTTATCATTTGCATTGATGCTGTCTTTCCTGGCATCCATTGCGCAATCAAACGGTGAGCACCTTGACTTCCGGGGAGTGCCGATTGATGGTTCTCTTGACGAATATGTGTCTGAAATGAAGTCAGCCGGATTTGCATACCTCGGAGACAAAGACGGGATAGCGGTCATGCGTGGTGAGTTCGCTGGTATCAAAGGTTGCATTGTCGGGATTTCAACGAATTCTGGTAAAGTAAGTTCCGTTAGTGTTCTCTTCCCTGAGGATAATGAATGGTCATCACTTGAATTGAGGTACAATCATCTGAAAACCATGTTGAGTAAGAAGTACGGTAATCCAACGGAATGTATCGAGGATTTCAATGGATACAAAGTGCTGGACGACAACTCTTCACGATTGCGTAGCCAAAAGGTGGATAATTGTATATATATTTCCACATTTGAAACTCCCGCCGGATATATTCGCTTGTCACTTGACCATCAAGGCATGGGGAGTTGTTATGCCAAGATTCAGTATCTGGATAAAATCAATATGGGTTCTGCTATTTCGGGACACAACAAATGAATCTCATTCGCAGATGTTCTGTAGAAGCTATCCCGAACCCCTCGAATCAGAGTGGGTGATTGAATGTGATATTTTCCAACCCCTGAATAAAAAAAGAAACAATTGGTATGACTGGACTGCCTTTTTCGTGGCAGTCCTTTTTTTGTGACATATGGCTGATTTTAAAAGCTATATATATTCAAAATCTATTCTTTTCGGCTTGTCCTGCGCCGGTCCCTTTATACCGGCTTTTGGATGTATTGAAGTTATATCGGATTGTCAGTTCCACATTTCTTCCATGATTGTTGACATTGGTTTTGGTTTTGACATTGCCGCTATATATCTCGGCATGATACAACATCCCGTTGAACATATCATTCACGCCTAAATATACTGTAAGGGATTTGTCAAGGAACATTTTATATACCCGTAGATTAACGGTAGATTGCGTATGTGTATAAGACCAGTTCTTCCAGTCGCCCCTGCTGCGCCACCAAAACGATGCCTCGATAAACCAGTCTTTCGGGAGTGTAAACGTATTCTGCATCTGTATTGTAAATATTGGACTACCTGACTTCAAATATTGGTCACGATAGTTAATCCCAAACCACTGCTTTTGCATTCCCAAGGAGAGCGATGGGTGATATATTCCGAATACCGGTGAAGCGTTCAGATATAGTGAGAACAGTTTTTGGTTGGGTGTATTGGTTACAGTGAATACATTTATCTTTTCGTTGCCCTCGTATGGCTCAAAAATTTGGGTTATGACATCTTTTGTATAAGTGTATTGGGTTGAGATAGTTATGTATTTCCAAGATGCCTGTGCCGTGAAGTCCTGTCGCTTGGCGGCCTTCAGATAAGGATTCCCACGGGTGTAAAGCATTGAATTTACATAAAAATAGTTGCCGGTAAGATTATTATATGTCGGACGCGAGATTCGGTTGCTATACGACAAAGAGAATCTGAATTCTCCTGGCGAATAGACTATATTCGCAGATGGGAACAGATTATTATACGTTTTGCTCTGTCCGTCCACCAATCTATCATTCAGATAGTAGTCCGATTTTACGAGCTCGTAACGTAATCCTGCAGTGGCGCTGAATCTTCCAAATGTCTAGTTGTTTTCATTTTCAGTGCAGAGGTAATCCGGAATCCATTGGCGGAATTTGATAACAGTCTTGCGCCTCACTGCATTTATAAAAAGCGTTCGGAAGATGATGGCGATGTTAACTACTCAGACAACAAATGAATGGGGAACAGAAGACCCGGAAATTATTGAATTCAAGTGGTAAATATATAAAGTGTTTACCAAAAAGTTTAACCTCCAATATATTGTGCAGGTGGTAAAATAGACGGCGATAAGAATTGACTCCTTACTGCCGTTTTCTGTTTGACTGTTTGCAAATTGGATAAGTGCTTTTTCCTTTTGCCCCGCATATATTTCTTAGTTTGGTTCAATAGGTGTATATATCAAATACTAAACCAAACTTATTTTTGCATAAGCTATTGACACGAGCCTTAAAAAGTTGTAACTTTGTGACCGATTGGGAGTAGTCCCATCACGACATTAAAAAAAGAAGCGTTATGCTAATCTCTTGAGAGTGGAAACCTGAGAAACTTCGACAGAGCAAGAGTAGCATAGTGGTTCTCACGCTACGGCGTGGGCTGCTATTGTTACATCTGCTCACAGGCTTTCTCAGGGCCTCCATTCTAAGACGTGGCATTGCAGTTCCACGCTTTGTGGTTTTATAAACATCTGTTTTGGGAATTGCGACAGATTAACTCCTTAATATCAAAATGAAACTCAAATCAATAATAGTAATTACGGCCTCTATACTTTCTCTTTCAGCGTGTAGCCCATCGAATGAAGAGAAGGCGCAGACAATGGCAGCTGATTATCTAAAAGGCGTTCTATATCATTTTGATAGCTATGAACCATTGCAGACAATTGTGGATAGTTCATTTGTCGCATTGTCAACAGATGAGCAGGCTATTAAAATGACATTGGACATGATAAAACTCTTCAACTCTGCACAAGAGTATGCAAATGAAGTCGAAAGAGCAGAAAGTTTTATGGAGATGTGGTCTCCAACCGGATATGATACTGCGTTCAGTAAAGGGGAATATCGTAGGGCAAAAGAGGAACGAGATAACAATCAAGAGCTTTTAGATAAAACAAAAGACCGAATTCAAAAACAATTCTCAAAAATTAAGAGCAGACAATCTTATTTGGAGTTGGAAGCAGTCTTGAAGATAGGGGATTTTGATGGGTGGAAAGTATGTCATAAATTCAAAAGCCTCAATGGTGCGGGAACAGTTGACCTTTTTGGCGAATATGTATTCTTTTGTGATAAGGACTTTAATGAAAAAGCTGTTTATCCAAAGGAAGACTATGACGCAATTGCCAAAATCATGGTGGCAATATCATCATCAGATGATATTTCTGACATGATTGATAAAATACAAGATGAGATTTACTAATCAGAGTGAATTCATGATAATTAAGAAGCGTCCTATCATCACGTGGCTGCTTAATCCTGATACACCTGGGTTTCAGGAGGGCTTAACATTTGCTATGCCCCAAAATTTAGCAAATTATGAGATTCTAAATGAAGAATTAAAGCATTTAAAACACATACGAGCATTGAGACCAAAATGGGGATTACCAGAGCTTGTAATGCCCTCTTTTGAAAGGGTTATGGAGAAAAGTGCTCCAGCCTTCGATAGAATTATGCCTGACTTATTCAAGGAATTCAGTGAAAATGACGAATGTGGAATTTTGATACTTAGGAATAATGAAACACTGATATATGGATTTGGTGATAATCAGCTGAATGTTTGGTTCTTTCATGAGCAAAATGGGCACAGTGTATTCCATTTATCTGCCGGATATGAGTATGTGGAGGGTCAACCTAAACTTTTGATGACGGATTCTATTCTGTATGATGACAATTTGTTGGCTGGCACAATTCAAAATCGCATAGAAGAGATTGGAATTCGACTTCGTTTTATTGCCATGTATTTGGCTGTCAAAAAATATGTAAAGGTCGAGGCGTTGATAATACCCCAAGGTACATATACTGCCATTGAGGGGACGCCTCTTGAATACATAGAGAAGAAGAAAGTCCTCAATCAGACTGGTCAAGAAGTCATTGTCATGGATTCCAAATGGTTTCGCAAAATCATAAACGACAACGACATCCATGTACGCGGCTTCTTACGTATGCAGAACAAGAAAAATGCCGATGGTGAATGGTACAAAGAATTGATATTTGTCGATTCACATGTGCGACATGGGTATCATAGGAATGCAAAGATTGAAGAAGAGGTTTAACTAAAAAATATATCTATGAGAAAAGTAAGACTATTAATATTTGCGCTTTCTTGTGTATTTAGTATGTCGGCTCAGAGTGATACATTGTCAAAAAACAATGGAGATTCGATATCGTCGTATCTGGCTACATTACTTGAAGATATAGATATGAGAATCCTAAAAATAGAATCAACTAATCGTTATAAATTCTATCCAACAGAGAATATCTACAATTTTCTAAAATTGGATACACGAACAGGACTAATAGAACAGGTTCAATGGTCTTTAGATATCAATAGGGAGGGATCCGTTTCCATAAATAGCGAAGATCTTTCATGGTCTGGTAGCTTATTTGAACTTTATCCCACACGAAATATGTATCAATTTTTATTGTTGGATAAATCTAATGGTAGGGCATGGCATGTTCAATGGGGGATGGAGGATACGAAAAGATGGATACGAAGAATTTATTAAATTTACAAAAATGAAATATGAATCTGGTTCAGCTGATTCATTGTGGAAATGCAGAGGATAGTTTTGAGAAACTAAAAGGTCTTTTCAGAGTACACCATTTAAGAAGTGGATCCCGGAGGTCTTTGGGATAGTGGGGATATTTTTAGCGTTGACGTCTCAATATAGCTCAGAAATGTTGAGCGCTTGCGAATAGGCTTAATTCGGCTTTCCCGCCACCGCTCCCGATGAGTAGAAAACTTTGTATCGTTTTAATTTTATTATTCGCACTCAAAACGCCCTCTCTGCACATTATCTTTGCGGACAGAATGACAGAAGTATAAAATGAAACTGTTAGGAGGAAATATTTCTGTCCGCATCCGCATTTTGATTCATCTATATAACACTGTCGAATTATAAACTATGAAAACTCACAAATATCGGATATCAGAAGCTGCTGTCGGGAAAATCCTTACCCGGATAATGGAAATGACACGCTCAGCCGAAATTTCGTCCGAACAGTTCCACGATACAATGTTTGCAGCCCTCAATTATATAGAAGGCGAGGTGGAACCGTCAAAAAACGACAACATAAACCGGGAGAAATGGCAATCAGTCAAGGAGCTGATTGACAAATCTGCCCGCCGTTCCAAGGCTGCCCGTGAGCGTGCCGCACGTCGCCGTCAGTCGCTAATCTCCTCTTCGCATCGGGAAGTCGGCGAATCATTCCCGGAAAATCAATCACCACATCCATGTGCCTCTGCCGATATGACTGTAATTCTTGACAGTCCGGACAAAGCCTCGGCTGCAAAAGCAGAGCGGGAGAGGCTTGAACGCCTCTCCCGCGAGTATGATAAGGTATGCAGAATGAGTTATTGGTAATCCAGCTATTTCTGCTTTTTTGCAGGGTCACAGGTCAGACCCACTCCGAGTTTCTTGAAAATCTTATGGTCAACTTCACCGAGCATCACAGTGGAATGCACCTGGCATCCGTAAAGCTCAGGAAGCTTTTCAAGTGCGCGGCGGCAATTTTCGTCATGAGTGCTGAGCACCGCAAGCGCCACAAGTACCTCATCGGTATGTAGACGCGGGTTACGGCTGCGGAGATAATGTATTTTTGTATGCTGGATAGGTTCTATCATATCCTGCGGAATCAGTTTGACCGAATGGTCAATCCCTGCCAGATGTTTGATGGCATTAAGGATGAGAGCCGCACTCGGTCCGAGTAGAGAACTGGTTTCGGCTGTGATGATAGTTCCGTCGGCAAGTTCGATTGCTGAGCACGGTACACCGCTGCGCTCGGCACGCTCCTTGGCGGCAATGATGGGTTTGCGGTAGGACGGGGCAATCTTAGCCTGCTTGAACAGTAATGCTATCTTGTTGACCTCGCTGTCGTTGCCGTCGCCCTGGGCGAGACGGTTGAGAGCCGTATAGTAACGGCGTATTATTTCATTCTTGGAAGCCTCACAGCAGACCTCGTCATCATTTATGCAGAATCCCACCATGTTGACACCCATGTCGGTAGGAGATTTATATGGGTTTTCGCCATAGATACCTTCAAACAGGGCATTCAGGACGGGGAAAATCTCGATGTCACGGTTGTAGTTGATTGCAGTCTTGCCATATGCCTCGAGATGGAACGGGTCAATCATATTGACATCGTTGAGGTCGGCGGTCGCAGCCTCGTAAGCTATGTTGACCGGATGCTTGAGGGGCAGGCTCCATACGGGGAAAGTCTCAAACTTGGCATATCCGGCTTCAATGCCGCGCTTGTGCTCATTATAGAGCTGGCTGAGGCATACAGCCATTTTACCGCTGCCGGGTCCGGGTGCGGTAACAATGACCAGCGGACGTGTGGTGACCACATAGTCGTTTTTGCCGAAGCCATCGTCCGAGTCAATAAGCTGCACATTGGTGGGATAGCCGTCAATGGTATAATGGTAATATGTGGTGATACCCATGCGTTCGAGGCGTGCGCGGAATGCATCGGCGCTGCTCTGACCGTTGTAATGTGTCACAACCACTGAACTGACCAGGAATCCGCGCTGCTGGAACTCGTTGCGCAGACGCAGCACATCCATATCGTATGTAATGCCCAAGTCATTGCGCACTTTGTTTTTCTCGATATCAAGCGCACTGATTACTATCACAATCTCGGCGTGGTCACTGAGCTGTGAAAGCATTCTGAGCTTGCTGTCAGGTTGGAAACCGGGCAACACGCGGCTTGCGTGATGGTCATCGAAGAGTTTACCCCCTAATTCGAGGTAAAGCTTGTTGCCGAACTGGGCTATACGCTCCTTGATGTGTTCGGACTGAATTTTGAGATATTTCTCGTTGTCAAAACCGTACTTCATACGGACTGCAAAGTTAACATATTTTAATCATTTCCGCAACATTTCCCCACACCAAACTTTCCTCAAAATAATCAAAAAGAAAAAACAGAATCAAAAAAGATAAAAAAAGCGCAATAGGGAATTGCTCTCCATCACGCTCCTGAATGAGTTTTAATTACTTGTCAAGGTGTATTACCTGTTCTTGTACATATCGTCGTAGTATCGTTCGTAATCTCCGGAAGTTATG
>CATWQI010000007.1 GCA_958352885.1 uncultured Duncaniella sp. | reverse complement strand
GGAGAAGGCTCATCGAATCACCCAAATCGGCGTAGTGGAGGTGGAAGTTCTCGTGTCCTTCAAGGTGTGCGATGCGCTCTCGGAAGTCCACCGACGAGCGGCGTATGGTTCCGTGCACGTCGTAACCCTTATCCAACAAAAACTCGGCGAGGAATGACCCGTCCTGCCCTGTGATACCTGTGATTAATGCTTTTTTCATAATATATTAATAGTATTTCTTATTTACCGATGCAGATGTATTTGAATCCGTTTTCCTGGAGATAATCGGAGTCGTAGATGTTGCGACCGTCGATAATGAGGGGATTTGCCATTGTTTTCTTCAATACCGGTAGCGATGGCATACGGAACTGTTTCCATTCGGTGACGAGAAGAAGTGCGTCTGCGTCAATTGCCGCTTCGTACATATCAGCACAGTATGTTACAGTTTCATCACCGAGCCGGCGACGGCATTCAGTCATTGCTACAGGGTCGAAAACTTTGACTGTCGCACCGGCTTCTTTCAGCTTATTGATAAGAACGAGAGCCGGGGCTTCGCGCATGTCGTCGGTTTCAGGTTTGAACGCAAGTCCCCATAGGGCTATTGTTTTACCGGCAATGTCACCGTTAAGTTCTTTGAGGAGTTTTTCAAAAAGGATGCTTTTTTGGATTTCATTGACTTCCTCGACGGCTTTCAGAACTCGCATCGGGTAGCCGTTTTTTTCGGCGGTCTTGATGAGGGCTTTGACGTCCTTAGGGAAGCATGAACCGCCGTAGCCACACCCGGGATAGAGGAATTTTTTGCCTATGCGGGTGTCTGAACCGATGCCTTTTCGCACCATGTTGACATCGGCGCCCACGAGTTCACATAGGTTGGCGATATCGTTCATGAATGATATGCGGGTGGCGAGCATGGAGTTGGCGGCGTATTTTATCATCTCGGCGGAGGGGATGTCGGTGAAAATCATGCGGTCGTTGACAACCATAAATGGTTTGTAAAGACGAGCCATAACCTTGCGTGCCCGTTCGCTTTCTGTTCCTACAACCACGCGGTCAGGTGACATGAAGTCCTTGATTGCCGCTCCTTCCTTTAGGAATTCAGGATTGGATGCTACGTCAAACTCGATGTCTGCGCCACGTTTCTCAAGTTCAGCCTTGATAGTTTCCTTGACCTTGCGGGCGGTTCCTACGGGGACGGTGGATTTTGTCACGAGTATGGTATATTTGTTTATATTTTCGCCGAAGGTTTTGGCTACAGCAAGCACATATTTGAGATCTGCGGAGCCATCTTCGTCGGGTGGTGTGCCAACAGCAGAGAAAACGACTTCGACGTCATCGAGGACTTCCCGCAGGTCAGTGGTGAAATGCAGGCGACCTGCTTCAACATTCCGGCGTACCATTTCGTCAAGTCCGGGTTCGTATATGGGGATTATGCCTTGATGGAGTTTTTCAACTTTTTCCTTGTCTATGTCGACACAAGTGACGTTGATGCCCATTTCAGCAAAGCAAGTACCGGAGACAAGCCCTACATAGCCTGTCCCCACAATGGCGATATTCATAAAATGTGGTTTTGAGATTTTATTTATTCTTGCAGATTAATTCACGAATTGCAGCTTGAAATATATTATCTTAGGCGTTTAGTGATTCGTAAAGCTCAGTATTTTAATAAATTAAGTCCCCATAGCCAATAAGTTTGCTATGTTTTAAAATAAGGACATAATGTTTTCCGTGCGATTTATTAAGTAAAGTCGGTACAGATGAATTTTAACGATATAATGCTCTCCCCGCCAACGTGTACGCTGTATTCTATTTCGTAAGAAAGCTTCAGTGCGGACATGGTATACAACAATATCAAAGAAGATATTGGTCCTTCGGATTCCAATTCGATCATTCAATCCTTTTAGTCCGGTATACTGTAATGGGAAACAAGTTCAATTCTGTTGTTTCTACATACGTCTTCGAAGTCGCCAGGATTAAATGACACCAGTCCATTAATGTTAAGGTCGACATCGGCAAGCATGTGGCGTATTATCATATCCACAAGGCTTAACGGTCTTTTGCGGTTGATTGAGGATTCAAATGTATCTTCCAAAGCCAGCAGTTTGTATTTGTCATCTACAATGAATTGACATTCATTGTAGATATGGGTTTTGAATACCGGAAGGTTCTTGTTTTTTGAAAAAGCGGTATTTAAGGTTTCATACAATGTCGGAAAAGGTATAAGAAACAAGTTGTCGACTTGATTCTCCATGAATTTCATGGCTTTAGGATGATGCTGGTCTTTTTCATCGTAAAGCGCAAACCAAAATCCGGTATCGATGATGAGGTTTTTCATCCTTCTTCCGCTATATCATTGGTTTTTGAACCGTATCCCTCCCATGGGGAGGCCATTCGTTTGCCATAAATAAAAGAACCTTTTGTTTTTGTTTGATTGCCATCTATGAAGGAACGAACTACATATATCCTATTGCCAGGTTTCAAATCAACTTTTGATTCAATACTGTTTAAGATGCTTTGCATAAAATTCTCGTCATTCATGTCCTTTTGATAGGGCATCATCAGATATGCAAAATTATTTCCACAATCCACAGCGTTATGGTCATCAAGCCACGCATAGAGATTTTTATAATCGCCGCCTACACCGAGGTCATAGGTAAGCCAAATTGATTTTGCCATAGTTCGGATGATTTATATTTTATGCAAAAATACAAACTTTATTTATAAATACAACATCAAGATGCGTATTTTAGATTTGATTTATTCAGTTTTAAAAGTAATGTCATCCGTTCTTGGATGTACGAATTCAAATTCGAGTGTGCGTGCAAGTCCTTCATCGAGAGTGTAGGGGGCTTTGAAGCCGGAGCTGTGGGCTTTTTTCGCATCGAATTCGGTCGTTGCACAGAATTTTTTCACACGAACTGAAGAAACTGTCAGTTTTTTACCTGTGATTTTTGCAAGCAGGTCAAAGCAATATCCGCCAAGCATTCCAAGCCAGTAGGGAAAATGAGTCGCAGGGATATGTTTGTCAAGAACTTTGCTTACATGAGCCACAAGCTGGTTCATGTTGTTGTCCGGTTTGTCAATGTAATTAAACACGTTGTAACCGGTTGCCACATCGTCAATCAAAAATTTCACGAATGCAACAATATTACCGACGTATGCCATGGATTTTTTATTTTCTCCCTTGCCGACCATCAGGAATTTGCCGGACGAAATCTGTTTGAGCAGATTATAGACGTTTCCTCGGTTACGCTCCCCAAATACCACCGTGGGGCGGATGATGTCAATATTCCAATCGGGATGTGATTTGTACCATTGCTGCAACACCTCTTCCGCCTGCCATTTTGATTTGCCGTAATGGTTGAAAGGGTCTGCAGGATGCGTCTCGTTCGGGTTCTTCTTGTTCAGACCATAGACAGCGACTGAGGAGAAGAAAATGATGCGGTGACAACCGTTTTTCTCCATGGCTTTGAGAGTCACCTCCATACCTCCGACGTTGGTATCGTAATAAAGTGACACCGGAGATACATCGTCGCGATGCTGCGCTGCGAGAAGGACTACGACATCAGCACCTTTGAGGTCAGCGTTCATCTGCTCCTGTGAACGTACATCGCCGATGGTGGTAATGTCGTTAAAGAAATGGCTCGGTAGCAAATCGATATTGCTGCATTCGTATTTGTCAGGCTCATGGCGCAATAGGTCAAGAAGCCGAGTGCCAATGAACCCACTGGCACCGATTAATGCGATTTTCATAATTATTATTTTAATTCAGAAATATCTTTTAGAAGTTGACGATTGAACTCATCACGCTGTTTGTCGAAAATCCAACCCCACTTGTTGAAATATTTTATCATATTGGAGATATGAATTTTTAGCATTTTCTTGTTGGTCTTGGATGCTGCGGCATGAGCATGTACAATTGAGGTATACGGATAAAACATTGTTCTAAAGCAAGCGTGCATACGACGGGTAATATCAATATCTTCAGGATACATGAAAAATCTTTCGTCAAAAAGCCCCACTTTTTCAAATGCCGAAACCCTAAAAAACATGAAACAACCCGAAAGATATGGAACATTCATAGGTCTTTCATAGTTGGTATCCCGAAGTTGAAATTTCCTCAGCCGGTTTTTTGTTATTATACTTGGTAAAAATCTTTTGAAAATCAAGTCGATAGGAGAAGGACACATCTTACATAAGTATTGAAGACGCCCGTCAGGATAGAAGACTTTAGGCATTACCTGACCAACATCAGGATTTTCATCCATATATCGGGATAATTCACCAATCACATCATCTTCCCAATAAATATCAGGATTAAGAACTACGTGGTAATCAGCACCCTCTTCAATTGAATTACGAATTGCTATATTGTGACCACTTCCATAGCCAAGATTCAAACTATGGATATAGCGAATGCGCGGATTATCCTTTACAAAATCTCTAAGTTCATCGTTGGAAGAATTGTCTATAATGTAAAGCTTTTCCACAATTGAAGTCATGACACAATTAATCAGTCTTGACAAATCAGTATGAGATGTATGAAATGTTACAATCGAAGCTGTAATCATGATTTAATACTATTATGAACGTCTATTGGTGATATCGAATTAGGGTTAGTACATTTTATTCTATAATCCCTCATCGGGACTGCAACTCTGATTTAAAATGCTGTCCAAACTTTCTTTGAAAAAAGCTGGTTGTTCTTTTGCATAAATTGAGATCAATATGGATAATGGCATATTAATTTGATAATTGTATTCATTGTATATTTTGTCTGAATTTATATCGTATACCATATCTAATGCCTTGTTAGATAAATTAAAAGCAATGCTAAAGGCTAAAAATATTAGATGGGAATTGACCTAATATTCAAAATAAAGTGTCATTGAAAACTTCTGGTATACTAGATATAATCACATAATGAAAAATAACACTTTAGAGTGGTAGTTCGAAGGAAAATTTATTTTTGAATAAATTAAAATTCCTGAGTTTTAGAAATATATTGCAAAGATTATATTGAGTAATTATCTAGAAATCTCATAAAGCATTAGAGCCGAAGCTGGAACTTCAATTTCCGGTTCATTATCACGATTAGTATTTAATGTTTCATAACGTAGAAGATGTTTAATCGTTGGATTTGTCTCCATGTTTGAATCGTTAATTATATGAACAATCATGTTTTGTAAATTACTTTCGAGATTGTCAAAATAATCTGGATAGAAGTAATATTCCACATCCGTAAATTCATCAGATAAATTGTACCTGATTTGTCGATATGGTTCGTTTAATCGTTTGTAAATGCAATAATATTGAGATTCGTCCATCCAACAATCAGAAATATATAATTCGGTGACAATTGCTCCATTACCTTTAAAGTCCCATTTCCAACTCCAATTTGTTAATTGCTTTATTTGCCACTGATAATTATTATCAATTGTACATATAAATATATTAGTATGGTCAGAGTTGTCATACTTGTGATATGCTATCACCGGTTTATTCTCTAATGTGTGGAATCCGAGTTGAAATCCAATGTTTAGTAATCCACCTCCTACAGGGATATCATCAACTAAAAATTCATCATTATCAGGTTTAATAGGGATTGAAATGCTTTTTCCGCAACAATTAACCCAAGTCGACAAGTCTTCGGAAACAGCGTAATAAAGACCGTGATTCGTTGAACAATCCGGAGTGTCCCTCCAGCACCATATAATATGATATTTTCCATCTGGTCCTATTTTAGGCCCAACCATGTAAGCATTGCATTTACCTTCTCCATTAAAGAGAGGTTTATCTAAAAGTCTGGTCCAAGATTTAGTCGCATAATTATATTCATTGAATATTTCGTTACCATTCCCACTCCCCCCTTCTCTATAATGGAATATTAGACGATTGTGTTCAGATAGAAATTGTGGGTATGTACACGTTGTCTCATTCATGTTTACCATTGGTTGCTTTCGCAATGAATGTATATCTAAGGGATTATCGCTTTTATAATAGACTAGTGGACTTGCGTGCATATTAGCACAGAGATGTAGATATCCATCATTATCTACGATTAATGAGATTGATTTATGATTGTCCCAATCTACAAATTCAGGCAATTTAGAATATTCAAGTAGTCCGGAAACGGATTTTTTTGCTAAAGACAATTGATGGTTTTTATCATAATATGCGATGAATAAATTATTACCATTTGAATAAAGTGAGAATGAGACAGCAAAATCAGCGGAACAAGAATCAACAAATGTGGCATTAGTCTCATGCCATGTAATATTATCAATGACAGGAGTTGTCGAATCATCATTATCCTTGCATCCGATGCAAAACAAGCATATGACAAAAATAAGGAATTTAATTAAACACAAATTCATAAATTTATAATTAACTGTTGTATTTGGTAATAGTATTCATCAGCCATAGCCTTATCTGTCATCTGTTTGGCTGTGTTAATCGCATTTTTGGATATATTAATTTTCTCAGAAGTTTTTAGCCGTTTAATTTTGTTAAAAATAGATTCTAATTCCTGTTCATTTCCAGCCTCACATAAAAATCCATTAACACCATCAGTGATTATCCCATCCATACCTTCATCCCTTGATGCAATTACAATACAACCACATGCCATAGCCTCCAAATAAACTAATCCAAAAGTTTCGTCACTGCTTATCATTACGAAAACTTCATTTTTTAGCATGCAATTTCGAACTTCGTCTCTACTTAATCTACCAGATAGTGATATCTGGTTTGACAAATGATTGTCAATTATGTACTCTGTGATTATTTTGCTTTGAGCACCTGTGCCAATTATTGTGAGATTTTCATTATGATGAGCTATAGAGGAAAAAGCCTTAACTACAGTTAATGGATGTTTACGTTTTATAAGGTTGCCAGTAAATAGAAATTTTGACACCTGTTCGGTATTATGTTTTATCCATGAATTCTCATCAATGAAATTTTCAGGTACTCCTGAAAAACATAAGAATTGATGATTGTTTTTAATAATAGCTTTGAATGAGTTTTGTATCGGTATCGAACGGAATCCCCATGAATCAATCTGCATGCTTGTTACTTCTGCAATAGCTTTATCTGTACGAGTATTGTATTTCCCATGAGTAATTATTACTGTGGGACAATTATATAATGATTTGAGAGCAGGCAGTAAATCTATATTTGGATGGAGAAAATGTCCGACGACAATATCCGGCTTAAATTGTTCTTTTTGTAACCAGCGAGTAATACGTGTAATGGTCTTCCTAAGTTGTTTCTTTGCAAATGGAAATTTTGGCAAAAATTTATATACAGGATTAAGTAACACTTTAACGCCTTCATAATCATATTCAAATGTATTAAACCGTTCTGAATTTATAACAGTGGGTAATATGGAACAGATAATATCAGCATATTTCTTAGCTAACCAATGCAAAATGCGTGTATATATTGTATAATTGTAGATAACACGGATATTATTACCTTTGTTATGCCATTCTTTCACGAAATAATGACAAACGGAAGTAGTTCCATATAATTTTACATCATTTAGAGGATAAATATTTGTCAATACCAGAATGTTTGCCATATTTTTATAATGTGAAAAATTTTTTCAATTGACAGTGCCAATAATTACGTTTAATTTTATTTATTACCAATGTATATAAAATATATCTTTGTATGGTAAGCATAAAATATAGTATGCGAGATAATAAATATGAAAATTTGCCTTGCGTAAGTTTGAAGTAAAGCTTGGCGCTATTGAACATTTGATTTGCCTTAAATTCAATATTAGAGCTGGATTTCCCTTCTAAATGCTGAATCTTAGCAGCTGGAACATTAATAATTTTCAGTCCCTCAGACATAATCCTATGGCAAAGCTCTATTTCTTCGTAATACATAAAGAATCCAGGATTAAAACCTCCAATACGTTGTAATAAATCTTTTCTAACGCAAAGATCTGCACCAACAATATAGCTTACAGAAATTGGCGTCTGTGTGTTGTTGAAGTACAACGAATTACCATATCGCCATTTCTCTGCATAATTGGCTAATAAAAGTGTGTCTAATAACCAAATATTATCGAAAAATCTACGTCTGTATGATCGCGTAGGATTTAAATTTTCATCATATAAATTCCCGCCGCAAGCCCCAATGTTAGAATTGGATGACATATAATTAGCCAGTATAGAAACGGCATCATTAATCATCAATGTGTCAGGATTTAGAAAGAGTAAATATTTCCCTTTAGCTATACTAATACCCTCATTGTTTGCTCTTCCAAAACCAATGTTTTGAGGGAGTTTCACTAACCTTAAATTTGAAGGGTCAAAACCAGGTTCGTTATTTAATAAATAAATATCATCTGAAGAATTGTTATCGATTATAATGATTTCATAAGTAGTATTAATCACATTCTTTCGGATAGATTGAATGCAATTACGCAATAAGCCAAGAGTGTTATAGTTAACAATTATAATTGAGACCTCAGGTGCCATGATGTTTATTTATTTTTAGGAATCTTCCTCCAAAAAGGATAAAGGAAGAATATAAAAATGAGCCAAACAAGAAGAAATTAAACACGTATCCGGTAGAGAGAAGTGGATCCGTTAACATTGAAACCAAAGATGTGTATATATATCCGTAAATAATGACTGATATGATGCCTTTGGGGAAGTATTGAAGTAACCGTGTATGCCAGAAAGCAAATATCAAACCAAAAATAAATGATAAAACTAACCCCCACCATTTAAATAATACCCATCCAAGTATCGGTAATCGTGTGTTGGGGCCTTTGGTAATTCCATATTCAGATGGATATACTTCCCAGTCAATTTGGACACCAATCGGTAATTCAATATCTGAATAATTAATTAGTCGAAATGGTGCTAACATTCGAGAAAATAGATATTCTAATTGGTTATTAATTTCGACTTTGTCAATAATGTCATTAGGATATGCCATCCAATAGCAATCTCCATTACCAACAAATCTCATTATGATTGAAAGTAAAGCGCTTTTAAAATCCGCTCCTGATTGTAAGGTTATAACTATTATTGGAAATGTAATAATTGGGATTATTAATTTAATGTTCTTTCGTAAATTAAATGGCTTATGTTTATAATAGAATCGATAAAAAAAGTAACAAAAAATAAAAATCAAAATAGAACTTTTGCTACCAGATAAGAGACAAAAAATAAATATCAGAAAAATTGAAATGTATGCAATAGCTAATTTTTTATGAGTAGATATAAGATAATATGAATAAATAATGCAATAAAATTGAGCAAAATTTTGGAGATATGATAATATGCCAAGTCCATTGGCGTTTTGAAATGTTTCCAATCTGCTCGTTTTGAATAATGGTATTCCAAAAAGTACATAAGTCAACAGATAACAACTTACACATAGAATTAATGAACTATAAAATATTAACTGTTCTACAGGTAATGATGAAAATGAATATTGAGAGAAATTAGTATGTTTTTTTCTTGCTATAAAATATGCACTCCAAAAGGAAATTTCAGATAATACAATATAAGAGAACATTGAGAATGATATTTCGGACATGAAAAATAGAAATATCGGTACAGAATTAGCAAATATGTTGCTAATCATAGCATAAAATATAGGGTCAATAATAGATTTGACCATTTGCTTAGTGATATATCCATAAATTATAGTGGATATACCTAAAGAAAGTAAGTATAAGTTAAAGTTAGAAAGTAAATAATCGACAAAAAATGTAAGATTAGTCATTATTTATGCGTTTTTTGATAGCTTTGCATTTTCTGTATAGATAAGACAAAGACATGTATAGGAAGCCACATTGATAACAAATCACCTGAAATGATTCCTGTGCAGATTTAGTTGTATTAGATATGCCATCATTTGAGTGTAATGCAATTATATCATCTGTAAGTATAATTTTTTTCTTGGAACGATATAGCTCAAGATTTAAATCGTAATCGCCAACGATTTTAAATTTGATATTATAATTACGAATACATCGTAATTTATAGAAAAGACCTTGATGTGGAAGCTGATTTTGTAGCTTCATTTTCCAATTATATGCGGGTCTGAATATATTGTTGTTTTCATCAATAACAGAACCACAGATAGCTACGCTATTCGTTTTTAATTCAGATTCAAGGAGCTTTGTTGGTATATATAAGAGCTTATCTCCAACATTCATATTTATAATGTAGTCGCCAGTGGCGGCGGCGATGCCTTTGTTCATGGCGTCGTAGATGCCACGATCTGGTTCGGAGACCCAGTGGGCGATGCGGTTGGAGTATTTTTTGATTATATCAACGGTGCCGTCGGTTGAGCCTCCGTCGATTACGATGTATTCGACGTGCGGGTATGTCTGGTTTAGAACGGAGAGCATTGTCTCCTCGATGGTGTCAACGGCGTTGTAACAGACGGTTACGACTGAGATTTTTAATGGTTTGTCGGTCATCGGTTGATTTGTGTATGGTAAGGGCGGTTTGCTATACAGGGGAAATAGGATATGCCTAATATTATATTATTCAGATAGCTTCCGGCAATTACTAAAATTGCCGGATTTCAATTTTTGCTCAGTGACGATACTATTACCATGAAGTTGCGTCCTGTCTCGATGATGATTTTCCGATAGTTGTGGGGGATAACCTGGAAGTCGGAAGTGTCAACTTCTAAAATTTTGTCAGCAAGGCTTTTTGCGCTATTGCGCTCAAAGAAAAGAGCGTTTTGCGTGACTTGTTCTTTATGCAACGAAAGGTCGGATAGAATCATGAATTTATCCATAGATTTCGCTTCTTCTATGCTCGTGCTCCAGCCTTCAAATAGTGACGGTTGGATAAGAGCCCGGGCTTCCTTCATGAGCGATAATTGCTCTTTGCGGTCAATGAGACCAAGCAGGCGAATATTGTCGGAGAGGTTATTGTCCTTAATGAATGCCACGAGTGATTTGTAATGGTCTGCGGAACGGTAGTCAGCGTTGTTGCCACTGCATAGCAGGATGACCGGATGACCTGCATCCCGGAGTATTCTGATGGATTCGAAAAGAATCTGATGATTTTTGTGTGCCCAAAATTGGTTGGCGCAGAAGTAATATTTGCCGGGTGTCACGCCGTATTTGGACATCACGGCAGTTGTGTCAGCGGGGATATCAGGGATTCGTGAGGCGAAGCGGAAAATATGAGTTTTTGTTTTGTCTCCTTTGTAGAATTTCAGATAATCGCTGCGTGAATCTTCGCTACTGAAAACGATAGGTATCCCGCTGTCACGGAGGTTTTTAGTGCGTCGGTCGCGTTGATGTATTTCATCTTCGGAGAAGAATTGTGGCAGGTAAAGTTCTTGAAAATCAGGAATCCATGATATGTTGGGCGAGTTTTTGACTTTTTGGGTGGTTGTGTAAACCGGATAAACTGCATCGACGGGTTCCCTAAAGGGTATCACTGCCAATAAATTTTTGCCCATTATTGTCCGTGAGAGTTTATTTATGATGCGGCGTGGTAGGTTAAGTATCGGATTAAGGACTGTACGATAATCCAAGTAGGGATATGCGGTATAGTCTGCTGCGTACCGGTAGTCGGATTTACATTTGACGAGGAGTGTTATTTGTGGTTTCTCTTCGTCAGGGAGAGAATTAAGGGCGTTGATGAGGTTGAGGATGTAATATGTGCCTCCCATCCATCCTTTTTTGATTTCAAATATCAGAGCAATGCGTTTTCGTTGAGCCATTTGACGTAGTGGTTTATGCCTTGTTTGATGTCGGTTTCCTGTTTGTATCCAAGTGTTTTGGCTTTTGAAATGTCGGCTTCCCAGTTGAGTGGGTCGCCTTTTCGGTTGACGCCTTTGAATACTATTTCTTTGTCACAGCCAAGAGTTTCGGTCATCAGCATGGCAATTTCGGCGATTTTGATTTGTATGCCATTAGCTGCATTTATTATGTCAGCCTGGAAAGGTGCGTTGGTTATTACGCAATCGATGAGGCGCACGAGGTCGGTAACATAGATGAAATCGCGGGTTTCGTGTCCAGTGCCGAACAGTTCGATGCGTTCGTTGTTTTTTGCCTTTTGGGCTAAATCCCATAGCAGCTGTTTTTTCAGGCGGGGGCCATAGGCTGAGAAAATTCTTATGCATGATGTCCGGATGCCCCAGTAACGGTGAAATTCGTCGCAAAGCATTTCGGCGATTTCCTTGTGTACGCCGTAGGGGGATACGGGACGGTAGGGCATGGATTCCGTTATGGGAAGTGCCTCGGGGTTTCCGTAAACTGCGGCGCTTGACATGTTTATGTAGCGGCATTCGGGGTTAAAGCGTCGTATGGCATCAAGGATTTTAAATACGTTAAGAGTGTTGAGCTGGAAATCATTATATGGTTTCTCAAGGCTGAACGGGACATTGGCAGCTCCGGAGCAGTTAATGCATACATCGAATTTGTGGTTTATGAATATTTCCTGGAAATCACTGTCGACGGCTTCGATAAATATATATCGGGGTTTGTCGTAATCGAGTATGACATCACACTCCCAAACTTCATGATGTCTGGAGAAGAAGTCGACGCAATGGCTGCCGATGAAGCCACGGGAGCCGATAATAAGTATTTTCATATAGTTTAGTGTGGTAATTCTTTGATTACTTTTGCGGGATTTCCTGCGACGAGTGTCCATGGCGGTACGTCACGGGTAACGACGCTTCCTGCGCCGACAATGGCTCCTTCACCGATGGTCACGCCTTTGAGGATTATGCAATTCATTCCAATCCAGGCGTCATCGTGGATGTGTATAGGTTTGGTATTTACGCAGTCCCAATTTTTATTAGCTATAAATGATACTCCTGAGCGTATGTCCCGGAGCTCATCGTCGATGTCTTTTCTTCGTTCGATGTAATCCAGTGAATGGGAATCATGGTCGTAAATAGTGCAGCCCCAGGCTATTGTCACGTTGTTGCCAATTGTTATGGATGACCGTGAGATGAACGTGCTGTTGCCAATGTATGTATGGTTGCCTATCATGATTTCACCTCCCATGGATTCAAATATGAAATGTCCGGAAATAATGCAGTCGTCACCGATTGTCAAGTATATTTTAGAAGGGGCGGGGTTGTCAAGACGTATATTGAAAGCGGGGGTGAGAATGGAAGAAGTCTCTGCTTTGTAGAAGTGTGAAAGTGAAGCGAGATGTCTCTTCCGTAAGATTGATTTAATTTTATCAATAATCATTTTTTCAAAGTTCGAATTATTTTAGCCGGGTTGCCAGCTGCGATGCAAAAATCCGGGATATCATGAGTAACAACGGTTCCTGCTCCTATAATTGCTCCTTTTCCAATGGTCACACCCTTAAGGATTGATACATTGTAGGATATCCATGCGTAATCTTTAATTGTAATGGGAGCAGTTACGATTTCTCCTTTGTCTTTCGGGTGCCCGTTTTGTAACATAGATTTATAAGAATCGCACGTTTCAGGTGGTCGATTTCATGACTGTCATTGTCAATTATGGTGACACCATGCGCAATTAATACGTTGTTGCCTATTGTTATTTTAACACCAGAACGTATGACAGAATATTCTCCGACATAGCAGTCAGTCCCAATTGACAGACCTTCTCCGTAAGGGTAGACAAAAAGTTCGCCTCTTATGTGCGTGCCCTTGCCAATTTTTAGTTTCGATTTTTACTGAAGATTTTCAACCTTGGATTCAGGATGGAATACGACGGCCCTATCGAATGTGCCTTTCTTCTTTTTTTCAATGGCATCAAATCGCAAGGAAAAATTTATAATTTTTCGGCGAATTAAGTTCAAGGCAGAATAAATCATTTTATAATAATCTGTTTACGGAAAAGGCGCTTCTTTAACATAATACCAAATTTTACAATGTTATACGCAAATTTTGACTTATAGTATTGCCATTTAGTGTGGGACGGAATCTTTGAATATCTGAACTCTGGATTCCAGAAATTTCTAAACCCGGCTTCAAACATTATATCGCTATATAATAATGCTCTGTTCAATAAAGTGGGACTTATTCCCATTCTTGGCCATGCTTGTAACCGGTAGTCGTGGTTGAGGTCGCACATCTTTTCCATTGCGCTGAATTTGGTAGATTCATTGATGCCTTTGCGATAGTGCAATAGTGTTTTGTTTGCCATATAGCCATTTTTATAAGCCATAATTTTTGCGAAGAAAATATCGGGCGCAAAATTCTGGACTGAGAATCCACCTAAATCAAATATGGTTTGCTTTTTTATTATATGTCCTGATGGGGTAATGCATGGGAAAAGAAACCAATCGTATAAAGATAGTTTATTGAGTTTCGTTATTGAAGGATTGACAATGTTTTTAACTGGGTCACCATCATTAAATACGTCCATATTAACAAACACAGCATCAATATTTTCGTTTGAAATACATTTTGTGATTTCAGATAAATAGTCAGGAGTGAGCAAATCATCATCATGGAGCAATACAACCCAATCAGCTTCAGCTAATTGATAGCACCTAGACCAGTTACCTGCCATACCGATGTTTTCACTGTTTTTATAATATCTGATATTGGAATATTGTCGGTATTCCATCATCATTATCTCGGTTTCATCATTGCGCTCTGGATTATTGTCGACTACAATTATTTCGTAATTGTAGTTGACATTTTGATTTACTGCACTATTGATACTTTCACGAAGAGTTTTACTTCTGTTAAAAGTGGGAATTGCAATGCAAACATCTGGTTTGTTGTCTTGTTTTTCACCCCAGAGTAGTATGGCAGGCTTACTTTCAATTTCTACGAAATAGTCCTTTATTTTGAAATAATCAAAAGGCTTAATGTCCATAATTTGATATATTGTTTAGTCTATTAAATATCTTAGATGACCCAAGCAAGAATACTGATAATGGTGTGAGTTTAAGATCGGTCAATGCTACAAATGGCCATTTCCAGTTATTGTATGCTAACTGACATATACCTTGTGCTATGATTAATCCAAGCAGTTGTAGACCAGTGAATTTTAGAGAGAGCCAAGACAAGAGTACAATAGCAATCCCTGGAATAAGTGATGACGCTATGGGTGGAACTCTATTACCTACAGTGATATATGTTGCACATAAAGAGTGGTTCATTTCAAGGATGGAAATCAGTGCAAAAAGAAGAAGTACCGTCCGTGAAGGTAGCTGTGTATTTGATGCGATCAATGTCAGAAGGTAAGGGCATACAAAAACAAGAAATGCGTATCCTATCAGCATAAGCAGTAGTGATGAAATTATGCCGATGGAGAATTCCTCTCTCAGATGGGTTAAATCCCCTTTAATCCTGTGATATGTCATTTTGGGCTGGATTGTAACGAAGTAATTTATAGCGACGCTCATGATTAACCCACCAAGTTGAATCATAAGCCCGTAAGAGCCAACTACTGCGAGGGGAAGGAATAAGCCTGCAAGGAAAAGGCTTGCCTTATTGATGCAATATGAACCAACTGCGCTTATACACATCTTCTTAGTGTTGTGCCAGATTATCTTGAATGTGGTTTTATTCTCATCCTCAGTTACGATTTTATCATTAATGGAGCATTTCAGTTCGTTATCAAAAAAGGCTCTGTGACACATGTACCGACTTATGAAAGGCGATATTAAGTTGGCGATACACAGGCTCATCAATCCCATTCCTGTAAACAGCAGGCATATTGATATGGCAATGTATGCGATCCTAGCGCAAATTGTAGCTTTCCTTTGTTCAGCAAGCTGACCTCTACCTGTAAGGAATGAATTGTAGTAGCCAAAGTAGACGTTAAAGAAGGTGGAGATGCTGAAAATAACCCATACTACAAACGAATTTTTTACACTTGAGTATCCGTCGGTAACATACCAGGTGTAAGCGATTCCACCGGTCAGCATCAATACTAACACTATTATTGACATACGCATGTACATGCGCTTTGCCACAGCTATCACGGTAGCAAGCAAGTGGTAGTCTACATCATCGCTCTCACATTCTTTAACCCCTTCTTTTAGCAATTCCTTTGCCCCGCTGAACACAAATGATATGTTTTTGCTAAACATTGGGCTGAAACCCATGTCAAATAGTATCACCATCTGTGCTACTGTAAGCATCAGATAATTATAGCCGACTTCCTCACTCGAGAGCATACGTAGGACAAATGGTAGCACAATTATCCCTGATGCCATCTGAAAAATGATGGCAATGTATCCCCATATAATATCTTTCTTGTTTATAGTAATCATAATAGAAGGGATATTGGACGCTCTCTGTGGATTAATGTATAACTATGAGTACAAGAGATTAAATCCATTTTTTAGTCTCATTGGGAATAATGTTCCCGATGTATGGTCTCATTACCTCTCTCTGTCTATATGGTTTTCCACCCCAATTGATATTTAGTTTAACATTGTTTTCAGTCTCATATTCACTTGCAAGTTGTCTTAAAGATTTATGCATGCCTGATGTTACTACGTATTCATCTCGTAGCTCTTCATCTGGAGTAGACATCAAGCCAATTAGCTTTTCGAATTCTGAACATACTGTATCGATATGTACTATGTCTATAAGTTGTTCTCCAGGGGACATGTCTAATTTGGTCCCATTGCGAGATATTTCGCCAAATAAGTCTATTATTTTCCTACGAGTATCATTTGGACCAAACGTATCACACAATTTAAGCGTACAAAAACGGATTCCAAATGTCTCTGTATAATATTTTGCAATTGTCATGAAGGCTTGTTTTGTTGCAGCATACAGATTCACCGGACAATATTCATCGGAATAATCAGGGACATTGTAATTTTGCCAAATTGTACCAACATTTATAAACCACTTCACCCCAGCCTTAGAAGATGCTTCTAAAATAGCTGTACCAAGATATATGTTTGATAAAATCATGTCTTTAATATCGTGACACTTATGTTCTGAAACATATTTGGTGGCTAAATGGATGACGCCTTCAATTTTGTTCTTCAGCATATATTCGGCTATGAAGTCGATATCTCCAGTAAACACCACTTCATGTTCAGGAGAAATAACCGTAGAGTCGGAAGTATCACGGGTTAATACAAAAAGCTCATGTTCTTTCTTTAGCCGCGAATACAGATGTTTACCGACAAATCCTGTCGCACCAGTAATTAATATTCTCATTAAATTAAAAAGGTGATTTAAATTCCGAAAGCTTTTTAAATGTCAAATCACGATCGGAAACGATCGGTGACTCAATCCCCCAATCAATGTCGCAGCTTGATTGCAGAATCCCGCAATCGTGTACTGTTGAATAGCATGATGTTTGGGCGTAATTCACAATAGAGCCTTCCTCTAATGAGCAAAAGCCGTGAGCAAACCCTTTGGGGATATATAAGTATTTTCCCATTTCGTCATCAAGTTCTATTTTATAGTGCTTGCCGAAAGTAGCTGAATCTTTACGAATGTCCACCACCACATCTATTATTTTACCTTTGCTTACATATACCAGTTTAGTATGGTCGTTGGGTGGAAGCTGGAAATGCATTCCACGGATTACATTTTTGTGGTTGACAGAGTAGTAAAATTCACAGAAATCACATTCCAAGCCGTTTTGCTCAAAGAACTCACGGTTGAACAGCTTTTGGAATGAGCCACGACTATCCTTGAATTTTACGGTCTCAATTACGTATAATCCTTCAAATGGAGTCTCTATAATGTTCATTTTGAAATGTATTCGTTTATTTGTCTGCGGCAGAGGTCGTAGACTGGTTCAGATGTGTATCGTTTGTACCAATCTACTGTCAATGCAACGGTTTGGTCAATGTTCATGCGAGGCTCCCATCCGAGGCGGAATTTGGCTTTGGAGATGTCGAGCATCAGTAGTTTTGCCTCGTGTAGGGCATTGGGGTCGGAGAGGTCACGCAGTGTGCCGCTACAGTAGTTCCCAACCACTTTTGATGCGACATCCCACACGGTTAAGATAGATTCGGCACGGGGACCGAAATTCCAACCTTCACAGTATTCAGTAGGTGATTCCCACATCTTTTTTGCGAGTAACATGTAACCGCTGAGAGGTTCAAGTACATGTTGCCATGGACGAATTGCCTTTGATGAGCGGATGTCAATCGGATTTCCGCCCTCAAGTGCGCGAATACAATCGGGTATTATGCGGTCTAGTGCCCAGTCACCGCCGCCAATCACGTTGCCTGCACGCACACTGGCTATCGATTTGCCGTGCTTTTCGTAATCGTCTGGATTGAAGAAACTGCGACGCCACGACGATATGGCTATTTCAGCTGCTCCTTTCGACGAGGAATAGGGGTCGTAACCACCCATGGGTTCGTTCTCGCGGTAGCCCCATATCTGTTCCTTGTTTTCGTAGCATTTGTCAGTGGTTATCATGACTCCGACTTTCACGCTGCCAGTAGCACGGATTGCCTCAAGAATGTTTATGGTGCCCATTACGTTTGTCTCGTATGTCTCCACCGGTATGTCGTAACTAAGACGTACAAGCGGTTGGGCTGCAAGATGAAATACTATTTCCGGCTGGTATTCGGCAAAAATTTCTTTCATACGCCGTCCGTCTCGTATGTCTGCGCGTATGTCTGCCTTGATTTTGTCTCCAATTCCTGACAGCACGAAGTTATCACGCCCGGTAGCAGGGTCGAGTCCCACACCGATTATTTCGGCACCAAGCTCATTGAGCCAAATGGCAAGCCAAGAGCCCTTGAATCCGGTGTGCCCAGTCACAAGCACGCGCTTGCCACGGTAGAAACCATTGAATATATCCAAATCCATAATGTCTGGGTTATTCATGTTGTGCCACAAACTCCTTGATGGTCTTAATCATGTACCCAAGCATCTCTTCTGTCATGCCTGGATAGACACCAATCCACAGGGTATTGTTCATTATGAAATCGGTTCCTTTGAAGTCGCCGACTACTTTGTAACCTTTGCCTTCCTGCTTTAACTGGTCAAATGCCGGATGTTTAAGCAGATTGCCGGCAAAGAGATTACGAGTTTGTATTTTATGAGCTTCAAGATATTTGGCGAGGTCGTTTCGAGAAAAAGGAGCATCCTCCTCCACTGAAATTAGGAATCCAAACCATGACGGGTTGGAGTCTTTCTGCGGTTCGGGGAGTATGAGCCATGGAGTACCTTCGAGTCCGTTGCGGAGCACCCTGAAATTATGCCGGCGACTCTCTACGATGTTATCGAGCTTCAGAAGCTGTGCGCATCCTATGGCTGCCTGCATGTCTGTCACCTTGAGGTTATAGCCGAAATGTGAGTATACGTACTTATGGTCATAACCCAATGGCAACTCACCAAACTGTTTGGTGAAACGGCAACCGCAGGTATTGTCAACGCCACCCATGCACCAGCAGTCGCGCCCCCAGTCGCGGAATGAGTTCACGAGTTTGTGCAGCAGGGGGTTATTAGTATAGACAGCACCGCCTTCGCCCATGGTCATGTGATGGGGCGGATAGAATGAGCTTGTGCCTATGTCGCCGATTGTTCCCGTCTTACGGATTTCGCCGGCTATTTCATAGGTGGAACCTAATGCGTCGCAGTTGTCTTCCACGAGCCAGAGATTATGCCTGTCACAGAATTCTTTGACTGACTTGAGGTCAAACGGATTGCCAAGCGAGTGGGCAATCATTACAGCCTTTGTCTTAGGTGAAAGTGCTTTCTCAAGCATTGTGACATCAATGTTGTATTCAGGTACTGTAACATCAACGAACACCGGTACGGCTCCGTACTGTATGCACGGAGTCACGGTGGTGGGGAATCCACAAGCTACGGTAATTACTTCGTCACCACGTTTTATCTGACGGTCACCAAGCTGGGGAGAGGTCAAAGCTGAAAACGCAAGCAGATTGGCTGAGGAGCCGGAATTGGTAAGGGAGCAGTAACGCACACCGAGCCACTTGGCGAATTCACGTTCAAACTTCTGCGCCCACGGTCCTGCGGTAAGCCAGAAATCAAGCGAAGAGTCAACAAGATTGACTATCTCAGCATCGTCAAAGTGCCTGCCTCCATAGTTGACAAATGTCTCACCAGGGACAAATGCCTTTTTCTGCCCGTGTGACTCTTTATAATATTCCCGAGTCAGTTCAAGGATACGCTGCTTTAGTTCTTCCTTTTTGCTCATATATTTGTAGTATTCGTTATGATTAATAATTTTGAGGTACTTCTCTTTCCCATTTTTTCCAAGGAGCGGCATTTGCGGCAAGTAATTTTTCAAGCATAGCTTTCTCTCGTATATTGTCCATGCATTGCCAGAATCCTTCGTGGATATATGACATTAATTGTCCGTCATTAACTAATCTTTCCAATGGTGTGCGTTCAAACACGCAATCATCACCAGCGATATAATCAAAAATCTCAGGCTCTAAAACCATATATCCAGCATTGATTGGTGCTCCATCTGTCATGTTCTTTTCTCTGAATGATTTTACTGCGAAATCTCCTCCAATGTTCAGCACTCCCTTGTCCTGGGCTATTTTAACAGCGGTCAGTGTCGCTATCTTATTGTGTGAACGGTGGAAATCAAGGAGATTGTTGATGTTGACATCGCATACACCATCACCGTATGTCATGAAGAAAGGCTCGTTGCCGACATATTTCTGAATGCGCTTGATGCGTCCACCGGTCATAGTGTTGTATCCGGTGTCTACCACAGTCACTTTCCATGGTTCGCAATTGCTGCAATGTACCGTCATTTCATTCTTGTTGTCGCGGTAATCAAAAGTGACGTCCGAATTGTGGAGAAAGTAGTTCGCAAACCATTCCTTAATGTATTCCTGGCGATAGCCGGCACAAATTATGAACTCAGTATGTCCGTAATAGGCATATTCTTTCATTATATGCCACAATATAGGCATTCCGCCTATTTCAATCATAGGTTTCGGCTTGAATTGCGATTCTTCGGAGATGCGTGAACCGAATCCTCCGGCGAGTAAAACTACTTTCATTAGATATTATTATTCGGTTAGGTATTGATTTTATTATTATGCGTGGGGTGGGTGAGGAGGTGATGGAGGGTGGTGCGGATGAGGAGGGAGGTTAGGGGGTAGGAGAGGGTGGAGTAGGAGAGGGTGGGGTGTGATGGGGTTGGTTGTGATGGGTCGGGAGGAGGTATTTGTGGTGATGTGCCTGGGAGGAGAGTTCGGGGGAGATTGACGGGGGTGAGGAAGAGGATGTCGGACAGTTGAATCTGCATTCGGATGGTGGAGAGGTGACCGGGTGGTACGGAGATTAGGGTTGAGGTGTAGTGTCGGAGTGCGCCTTGGTATTCTATAGGCGGTGTGGTGATGTGGAAGCCGTGGCAGTAGGAGGCGAGGAATGAGAGGCGGTGAAGGGCTACTGAGAGGTCCATGTTTTCCCAGTGGTATCCGCCGCCGGCGGTTGGGGTGAGCTCGTCGACAGCGGAGGATGCCTCGTTGTGTATGAGGTTTAGCCGTGGGTCGGCGTTATGGCTTTCAGTCGTGTCGTCAATGTCGCTGAAGTAGTTGACGAGGTTGCAGAATATATAGGAGTTGGTGGCTACGTCGTGCTTTGAATTGTTGCGCCACTCGGTGTAAATGGTGTCGACTCTCCGGTAGTAGTCTGTCAGTATTTTGGATTTGTTGCCGGGCAATGGCAGCTCGGTGGCGAGCCGGTATATGGTGAGGAGTATGCGTGAGCGTTTTTTGAGTGATGTGGTCGATTCGAAATATTTCAGTGTGATGTCCAGAAGATTCCTTGTTTTCTGATGTATTTCGGCGGTGGATATGCTGTCGTCAAGCTTTCCGATGAAGCGGAGGTTGGCGATTGTCTCAAGTATGCGCATTTCGGCTTCGATGTCCTCTATGCTCATTTTAGCGGGGAGGGGTCGTAGCTTTTCGGCGTAGGAGATTAGTTTGAGTATGTCAGTCATCCTGAATATCCTGGATGTATGCTTCGGCAATTTTCACCATCCACTCGATTTGGTAGCTGCCGGTGATTTCGAGACGGAAGATTCGTGTAAGTGGGCTTCCGTCGCCATCGCTGACTATTTCGGAGATTATGCCTTCGTATCCAGCCATGGGACCGCCGGTGATTCGTACTTTCCGGTTGAGCATGTCAGGGCGGTTGCGGTGGAGTGATATTTCAATGTCGGGGGTGAATTGGCGAATCATCTGC
Source organism: uncultured Duncaniella sp. (assembly GCA_958352885.1). Taxonomy (GTDB): domain Bacteria; phylum Bacteroidota; class Bacteroidia; order Bacteroidales; family Muribaculaceae; genus Duncaniella. The sequence goes on along the minus strand of CATWQI010000007.1, from coordinate 182,232 downwards.
TGGAATGCCGCCATGCTGCTGTCGGATATGGTGGCATACGGACTGTCGGGGGTGTTTGCCTGTTTGTAGCACCATGCCATGTCACCAATTATGCGGAAGAGGGGTTTTATCTCGTCATCGGCAGATTTGAAGAAGAGTACATTTTCGATAACGGCTTTGGTCTCATGTCTGAGTTTTTTCCCGACTCGTTTAGCTATGCTCTCCATAGGGTAAAATGTTGCGGGCATCTCCATTTTTCCATCACTATAGGATGATATTCTGTCCTTTATGTCGGCTGGTGTGATGCGGTTGCGGAGGTGCATTGCGTGCCAGTGTTTTGGATTTGAGGAGATGTATTCAGCGACATCGGAGGTGATAGTTGCCAGTTCGTCGGGGGAGATTTCGCTGCCGGGAAGGAGTGCCAATGCTGAGTTGACAGCCGGTTTTTCGCCGATAGCTGCTATTATCTTTGTGGCATCGATACCATGAGCGAGTGCGCATGATATCCATGCTATTTTGGGGGTTCGGGTGTCGAAAATGACTGTTTTTCGGGAATAATGGCTGAGTATGGCAGATAGTTTGCTGACTAAGTCTTTTTTGATTTTTAATGCTGTGGTGCGTCCTTGGTTCAGGGGGAATATGTATCTGCGGTTTGCGCTTTCCCATTGTTTTGCAATCTCAATGGCACATCGGGGCATCGGCAAGGTGGAGTCTTTGCGTAGCGTGATAATCTCGTCCAATGTCAATCCTCGGTTGTAGATTGAGAACAACAGAATGTCGCAAAGAAGTTTGACTGAGTTGTTGCTATCCGATACTTTGGTCAGGCTTTTGATGATTGAGGCATCTATGATGTCTGGTAAATTCTCGCTTTCGGCGGGTGTTTCATTTAACAGGCTTTTTGTTTTGGTGATTAACTCGTTATCGGAAGCAAGTCCGGCGTTTATGGCTTTGCGGTAAAGGGAGAGAATGTTGTTAAGGTAATATTTTGCTGTAGAGAGTGTGTAGCCATTGACAGCCATATCGTTAATCCACTGATTAATAACGTCAATGTTAAACGGCAGGGATGTGAAATTGCTGCGGATTATGGATGTCCTTAACGAATCAATTGCCCAAATATATGATTTGGCTGTCGCAGGTGCTAATTTAGCTGTTTCCGCTTCGAAAAAATCGATTATTGGAATTGATGTATCTTGCTTTTTGTCAGCGTTTTGTAGCGGTATTACGGGTTCTAAGCGCTGCCTTGTTTTGTCCATACTCTTCCTTCTCCCTGATTGTGATGTTTTTGCAATAGGGATTGATGAAAAGTTATCCGGCGAAAAGGCTGAGTCAATACTCATTATCAAGCCTCAATATATTATTTGTATATGCGGCTAATAGTTAAGTAACTCTTGGGAAGAGATACGGATGGAAAATATCAGTCTGATAACCAGTCGATAGGAGTGTCTCAAATATAAAAATTAAATCAATATGGAAATAGAAGGCAACCTGTGGTATACTTGCCACAATTGTGTGGCAGGACTTAAAATCAAGGTATAAGTTGCATAATTCAACGGAATATAGTAATTTTGCCCACAGTTAAGTATCTCTTCCCAAGAGAGTTGGATGAGAGTTTAAGAATTTAAGATTTAAGTAATGTCTGCTGTAATTATTTGGGAAGATGCGAGGTGACTTTGCGTGAGATGCTAAAGATGCCTGCCGTGATGGCAAATCCAATGGCGATGCATAGACATGTGTGGACTGCCGATATGGTGGTCGGAATAGCTGCAAATATTACTGTGACAAGGGTCGCGCCCGTTGTCTGTCCCACAAGGCGCGCTGTGCTCTGCATGCCTCCGGCGCCACCTGTGCGGTGTACAGGTGTGGCAAGTACCATGACTATATTGTTTGGTGTCTGGAATAAACCGAATCCGATGCCGCACACAGCCATTCTCCATGCAATGTCCCATATATGTGCGCTCTCGGAGGGCAGGATAAGGAGAAGTAATATGCCGATGGAGTAGACTGCCATGCCGAATGCTGCCGTCCTGCCGGGATTATGACGTTCGACAAATCGTGCCGCCATAGGTGATACTATCATTGTGGCAAGAGGCCATGGGGTCATGAGTAATCCTGTGGTTATGGCGTTGTAGCCGTAGCTGTTGAGAAAGAGGAATGGTAATGCTATCATTGCGGTGTTCTGGGCAATGAAGGAGCACACGGATGTAGATATGCTTAGTGTGTAAAGCCTGATCCTAAACAGGTCAACCGGGAGCAGGGGTAATGGACGATGAAGTTGCCGGCGGACATAGAATATACCCACAATGATACCGACAACGAAGAGCAGGAGGGTAGGGGTGTCTTCCCCTTTTCTGGCAAAACTGCCTGATGAATAAAATATCAGACCGAATACGATTGCATTCTGAACAGCTCCAATCCAATCAAACTTTTGGACTTCCGGTTTCGGCGGATTGGCAGGCAAGAGCCTTTTCCCGATAATGAAGGCGATGATGCCAAACGGTATATTTATAATAAAAAGCCAGTGCCATGAGGCTATCGACAATATGGCTCCGGCTATTGTCGGTCCGGCGGCAGTGGCGATGGCGATTACCATTGCATTCAGGGCTAATCCTCTTCCGAGCACGTTGCGCGGATATATCAATCGTGTGAGGGCGATATTCACTCCCATCACGCATGCGGCCCCGATGCCTTGGAGCGCTCGGGCGATGATGATCATGTAGAATGTCTGTGAAGCGGCACATAGGGCGGACGCAAGCGTGAATGTTGTGACACCGATGAGAAATGTGCGCCGGTAGCTGAAAAGGTCGCCTGCTGATGATAGCGGGAGCAGGAACATGGTGATGACGAGCTGGTATGCGGTAACAATCCATACAGTGTAGGAGTCGGATACGCCGAATTCCACTGCAAGGACCGGTAATGCGACATTGACAACAGTTACGTCGAGGACTGTCATCACAAGTACGATAAGGATTGCTATGATTGCTGCGTATTTATGTATTGAGAATCCGTTCTGTGCCATATTCATCCCGTTGTGCGTGTGTTGATAGAGCCGGGTATATTATAAAAGCAAGGTTGCACTCACGAGCAACCCTGCCAGAATTGAATTTACCCTAAGCCAATTCGATTAAAAACCTTGCATGAATTTTATTTAGATTGTCTGAAAAGCCATTCTCTCACAGGTGTGAGTTTGTAGGCATAGTCAAAAGAGTACATGTGTTCGCTACCTTTACCATCGTCGGGAAGTACCGATTTTGGTGAGAAATTTATGATATTTACCGGAGCGCCTTTTGCCAGCAAGGCTGAAGCCAGTGAGTCCTGCTCTGCCTGAGGTAATTTTGCACTCCATTCGGCATATTCGTATTTTATTCCGTCCTTTTCTGCGGCATCCTCAAGGGCCTGGATGTCGCCAAACGATTTTCCGCTTTTCCCGGCTGTCACATAGGTGAATTTATGTCTTGCCAGTTCGTCGAATTTAGATGTGTCCCAATGGCAATCGACAAAAATGGATGCAGCGAAAATTTCCGGATATGTTATATTGTAATACATGGATATCATACCGCCCATTGACTGTCCTGTGGTGTAGAGACGGTTGCAGTCAATGTTTTCGTTGTCCTTGACAATCTTGTTTAGCAGGCGAATCACCATGTCTACTTCGTCAGTATGTTCGTAGGCATCATTGACAGCTACTCCCGAGTATTGTGGTACAAGGACGTAGCAAGGATGTTCTTTCTGCCATTCGTCGGTTGCCCATACCAATCCACCATAACCTTGAGTGAGCGGTGTGGTGTAACTGTCACCAGGAGTGCTGGCGTCTGCCATAAACAGGACAAGCGGGTATTTATCGTTAACACTGTCTGTCTGTGGCGTGTAAAGATTGTATTTCAATGTCTTGCCGGTTTGCGCATCGGTGTATTCAAACTGTTTGAACAATGGAAGTTCAGCCTTTATCATGGCTTGCAGAATGCTGTCGCCGGTTTTGTCTATTACAGGTCCGCCTCCGGGTGTCCCGAGCTGTGGACCGCCGACTTTGCCTTCGCGTTTACTCTGGCATGAGGCTACCGACGGAAGCACGCAGATAGCTATCAGTGATAAAATAGTGCTTAGTGAGAATCTTTTGAAATCCATATTTTAATAACCAATTAAACATTCTATTGTAATAAGACATGAATGTCACGAAAAGTTTATTCGGGTATGGCAAACGACGATACATAAGTGGCGAATGACAAAAAGATGGGGAGATGCGCTAACTTAATGTATAACTGCATCTCCCCTGTATTATTCCGATTTCTCGATTATCAGGAATTAGAGCCGGTGGCGGTGGTTGTCACGTTTGATTTGTTGTTTGCATGTTGTGCGTTGCGTTTGCCCTTGCGGTCTCCGCGTCCCTGGCGATTTCCCTGAGCTTTTGTCGATTTGCCTTGATTGAATGCGCTTTTGTTACCTTGCGGTCCGTTGCCTCCGTTTACATACATATTTTCGAGGAATACCACGTATTGGTCAGGACCGATGATGGCTTTCACATCTTCAAGATATGCCTTTTTGGCTGAACGGCGTTCTGCCATACGGGCTGAGTCATTGCGTTGTTTGTTGTCCATGCGCAACTTTGTCTTTTCCTGGGCGGCAGCCTTGCGTTTGCTATCAAGTTGCTGAAGTTGTGACTGCTGTGATTCGGTAAGGTTAAGTCCTTCGAATGGGTTGGCCTGGCTCTTGCGAACCTGCTTGGCGTTCTTTGCGCCTTTCACACATTCCTTTTTGGTTGTATTATTGTCAGACGAGGTCTGTGCCATTCCGCTGAAGGCTACCATTGACATAGCTACGAGTGCAATACCTAAAATTTTCTTTTTCATAATTCAGTAGTTTATATTATTGTCGTTTTTATGTTTATTTGTTTTTTTGACACTAATAACAACTGAACGTTTAATAGCAACCTACTGTTTAACATGTATTTAACTCTTTATGGCGTAAAGAGATAAATAATCGTAAAATTGCCGGTGGGGGATTAAACCATTAGAAAAACGACTGGCATCAGATATGTCTGAATTAATAAATGGTTGTGATTACACGGGAGTGCAATATAGAAACAGGCTGCCATCACCGGGATGGCAGCCTGTTTCAGGTATTTTCGGTAGGAGAGATTATCAGCGTCTGCGTCCGCCTTGCGGTCTTTCGGGCATTGGTTTTGCGTCTTCTGTGAGTTTAAGTTCGGTGCCATTAGAGAGTTCAACTTCGAAACCGCCTCGCTTGCGGGATATCTCAACAATGCTCTGACCATTGAAATTGGTAGAAACATATTGTGCGATAGCTTTCGGGACAATAGCGGAGGGGACAGAGTTGCCTTTGGCTGCTTTGACTTCTTTCCAGTTGCCGTCAGTCATGAAATCGATTTCAGCTCCGCTGGTAAGGTCGACCTCGTATTCCATGCCTCGTCTGCCTTGGTCTTTCTCTGCCTTACGTACGTTGTCACCGGCAAAATGCTTTGCCAGGAATTCCTGAGCGGTCTTAGGAAGTTCGGATTGCTTTATTGGAGTGCCGGCGTAAATGTATGCCGACATGGAAACCATTATAGAAATGGCTGCTAATGATAGGATTCTTTTCATTGTTTTGTTGGTTTAGTTAGTTTGAATATGTCGTATAGTTTATTGAAAGTCTGGATGTATTTTCTTCCTACCGGTATCTGTCGGTTGAGTTTTGTGAAGAATATCTTACGGTTGGAGAATTTTTCGATAGAATCGAGAGCGATTATAAAAGAGCGATGCACGCGGATAAACCTATCCTCAGGAAGTATGGATTCAATTTCTTTCATGGTTATCTGGGATAGAATCATCGGCATATTTTCCCTGAATACTTTGATGTAATTGTCCATCGCCTCGATGAGGATTATGTCGTTAAGATCTATTACCACAGTCTTGTGTTCAACCTTGAGGGTGATTGTCTCACGTTTTGGCGTATTCTCTTCCTTGCGTCTCCCCAGCCAGAATAGGGCTTTTTCAATGGCGTGCTGGAAGCGGGGATAAAATATAGGTTTGTGCAGGAAGTCGATGGCATCAACGTTGAATCCGTCAAGGGCGTACTGGGAATAAGCCGTGGTGAAAATCACACATGTCCCGGGCGGAAGCCGTCGGGCGAGTTCGATACCGTTATGTGAATTCAATTCAATGTCGAGAAACACAATGTCGGGGAGGGTGTTCAATACATACTCCATACCGGCGATAGGTGACGTGAAGCTATGGTAGTCAATGTCACCATATTTCTTACAGTACTCTCCGATAATGCTGAGAGCGATCGGTTCATCATCAATTGCGACACATTTAATCATGCTGATAAATCTATGCTTAATTGGACATTATATGTGTTACCGTCATTTTCAATTTCAATGGTATGCCTGCCGGGGTATATAAGTTCAAGGCGTTTGCGACAGTTCCCGATGCCGAGATGCTCTCCGATTCGTTTTACCGGAAATATGCGGTTGGTGGTTGAGAAAAGCATATTGCCTTCTTTCTCCGAGAGTCTGATGACAATTTCACTCTTTTCGACAGGCGACACACCGTGTTTGAAACAATTTTCCACAAATGTGATAAGAAGCATTGGTGGCACCATCAGGCTGCTGTCGTCAACATCGATGTCAAGTGACACAGCGGTGTTGCCGTTTAATCTCAATGATTGCAATCCGACATATTGGCGGATATAATCTATTTCATCGGATAACGTTGTTAAGTCGCACCTCGAGGTTTTGTGTATGTAACGCATCATGGAGATGAATTTCTCTAACGATACGAGAGCTTTCTCATCATTCGTAAGAAACAGTCCGTACAATGAGTTTAGGGTGTTGAACATGAAATGCGGTTTAATCTGGGCTTTGTATAGTTCGATTTCCGCTTTGTCACGTTCCATTTCCACTGCTCTGCGTCGTGAGCGCTGGATTTCGGTCTGTGTAAGCAGGCCTACAGCGAAACTGAATGTCTCAACTATCATGAACAGAGACCAGACTGCCTGCTGATACTGCTGTACGCTTGGAAGCACCCGCTCAATTCCATTGTCATGCACACTTGGTTTTGGGGTATACAATATAACTCTTGAGAACGCACACGTAACCGCGATAGAGATGGCTATCATGATTATTCCCACCTGTAATCTGCGCTTTCCCTGGAACAGAATAGGGACAGTGACAATGCGGTTGAACATATAGAGAAAGTAGAGCCAGATTCCAACAGAAATGACATACCATTGGAAATTGTGGTACCATCTTTCGACCGGAAAAATCATTATCATAATCGGTAAGACTATGATGCAAAACACGATATCAATGTAAATTGAGCTTTTTTTCATCTGTTTTCCGGTTGTGAGAACATGGATACAAAGTTAATTATTATAAATCAAAGTGATTTACAGACCATAGGGTCATTAGCCATTACATAAGTGCCGTTAGTCACTATACAATAAGACTGGTATTATCCGATAAAGTTTAATCAATTAAATTTGCGGTCAAATTTCTGTAATAAGAGTTTGGAATGACAGTAAAAACATTTATTGACCGTCCGATTTTGGCTGGGGTAATCTCAGTGCTCATAGTCATACTCGGGATGCTCGGACTCGTCCAGCTTCCCATTGAGCAATTCCCTAACATAGCTCCGCCTACCGTCAGGGTGTCTGCCACATATACAGGAGCAAATGCCGAGACAGTGCTTAAGAGCGTAATTGTTCCGCTCGAGGAGTCACTTAACGGGGTTGAGGATATGATGTATATGACTTCGACAGCCACAAATACAGGAACAGCGACAATAACCATATATTTCAAGCAGGGCACTGACGCTGATATGGCAGTAGTAAATGTGCAGAACAGAGTGGCATCCGCTCAGGGATTGCTGCCGGCGGAGGTGACAAAAAGCGGTGTCACAGTGCGCAAGCGACAGAACAGCACATTGAAGTCCATAACATTATATAGCCCTGATGACACGTACGATGCTAATTTCCTGACTAATTACATGAAAATTAACATCGAACCGCAGATATCCCGTATAGCCGGAGTAGGTGAAGTCAATATATTCAGTGCCGATTACGCAATGAGAATATGGCTTGACCCGGCAAAGATGTCGCAATACGGACTTGTGCCGGCAGATGTCGACAAGGTTCTGGCTGCTCAGAATATCGAGTCCCCGACCGGTACTTTGGGGGCGGAATCCATGAATACGTTCCAATATGTGCTGAAGTATCGCGGGCGGTATGAGAATGTAGAGGAGTACGAGAATCTGGTGGTAGCCGCATTGCAGGATGGGAATGTGTTGCGGTTGAAGGATATAGCTACAGTAGAGTTCGGCGCTGTCAACTATGCGATGCTTAGTCAGACAAGCGGTCATCCCGGAGCTAACGCTATGATAGCGCAAACGGCTGGCTCGAATGCGAATGAGGTGATAGTTGAGATAGACAAGACTCTTGACGAAATAAGGGAAAAGCTTCCGTCAGGAATGGTGCTTACGGATATCTCAAGTACTAAGGATTTCCTGGATGCATCAATCTATAAGGTGATTGAGACTCTTGTGATAGCGTTGGTACTTGTGGTGCTTGTGGTATATCTGTTTTTACATGACATAAGGGCTACTCTGATACCGATTCTGTCAATAATGGTGTCATTGATTGGGACGTTCGCGTTTATATATGCAGTGGGTTTTACGCTCAATATGCTTACTCTGTTTGCGCTTGTGCTTGTCATTGGCACAGTGGTGGATGACTCCGTGGTAGTGGTCGAAGCCGTGCAGGCTAAATTTGACGAGGGCGAGCGTGATCCGTATACAGCCACAGTCTCAGCAATGGGCGGACTTTCTGCTGCTTTGATTACTACCACTGTGGTATTTATGGCGGTGTTCATCCCTGTGTGCTTTATGGGTGGCACGTCCGGGACATTTTATAAGCAGTTCGGTCTGACTATGGCTGTTGCAGTCGGTATTTCGCTGATAAATGCGATGACTCTTTGTCCGGCGTTAAGTGCGTTGCTTATGCGGTGTTCAGATGCTGACGGAAGGAAAATAGGCTATGTCAAACGGTTTCATTATGCGTTTGACCGTTCACTGAATAATGTGGTGGGGCAGTACCGCACCGGTGTCATGTTCTTGTTTAAGAACCGCTGGGTAGTACTTGTGCTGTTTGTTATGGCAGTAGGTGCATTATGGTGGCTTATGGCGACCACTAAGACAGGCCTGGTGCCGCAGGAGGATATGGGAACAATCAGTCTGAACGTGCAGGTGGCTCCCGGTTCTAATCTTGCTGAAACCGACGAGGTGATGGATGAGATAGAGGCAGCTCTAAGGGAAATCCCGGATATAAGCATATATTCGCGTGTGACCGGAAAGAACGCCCGTCATGACCAGTCGGCATCGGCAGGTTCATTTAATATCAGACTTAAGGATTGGAGCGAGCGCAAGGGTGTGGAGCATGATATCAATACTATAATCAAGGAGATATATGCTCGAACGGAAGGGATTGCGTCGGCTCAGATACGAGCTTCACAGTCACCGATGATATCTGGCTACGGTACCGGTAGCGGTTTTGAGCTGTATGTCCAGGACCGTTCCGGTAAGACTACTGAAGAGTTGCTGGAAGTGACACGCCAGTTTATAGACTCGTTGAACGCATGTCCTGAGATATCGAGAGCGTATACAACATTTGATACCAAATATCCCCAGTATATGGTTGAGGTTGATGCAGTGAAGTGCCTTCAGCATGATGTGTCGCCAGCCGATGTGCTTTCAGTTCTTTCCGGATATGTAGGAGGCAGTTATTCGTCAAATCTTAACAGATTCACCAAGCTTTACAGGGTTATGGTACAGGCCTCGCCCGATTCCCGTCTGGATACGGAGGCGCTTAAACGGATGTACGTGCGTTCGTCAACGGGCGATATGGCATCGATAGATAATTTCATAACTCTCACACGTGTATACGGTTCGGAGAGTCTGTCAAGATTCAATCTCTTTCCGTCGATATCCGTGTTCGGCGAGCAGGGTGATGGATATAGCTCCGGAGAAGCGATAAACACAATCAAGGAGGTTGCGGCGCGATGTCTTCCTGTCGGATACGGATACGAATTCGGAGGTATGTCACGTGAGGAGTCCTCATCCGGCAACACTACTGTGCTGGTGTTCAGTATCTGTCTGGCATTCATATATCTCATCCTCTGTGCCCTGTACGAAAGCCTTACCATACCGTTTGCTGTAATAGCGGCTGTGCCATTCGGACTTGCCGGCAGTTTCCTGTTTGCAAGATGGTGGGGACTTGAAAATAACATATATATGCAGATTGGGCTGATTATGCTTATAGGTCTGCTCGCAAAAACAGCAATTCTGCTGACGGAATATGCTTCGGCGCGGCGTAAGGAAGGAATGGGACTGTTCGCTGCGGCAATTTCGGCAGCCAAGGCTCGATTCCGCCCTATCATAATGACATCAGCCACGATGGTATTCGGAATGTTGCCCTTGATGTTTGCTTCCGGCGTAGGAGCGAACGGCAATATTTCGGTCGGAGTAGGGACTGTGGGCGGATTGTTGTTCGGGACATTGGCGCTCCTGTTCATAGTCCCGGTGCTTTTTGTGATATTCCAGTATTTACATGAACGAATAATTCCAAGCCATAAACAAAAAGGTAATGTTCAGATTAGGACTAATTAACGCAACTGTGAAACATTGATGTATAGTGGCCGACGTGGATGTCGGCTGCTATATTTTTTACAGGTGTAGAATTTATAGGTAACTTTGCAAAAAAAATCAGATATGACAAATATGACAAATATGGCAAAATTCAGTAGAAGTTATTATCTTTTTTTGATAGTATTTTTGGGAATGCTCTCAGCCTTCGGTCCGTTTGTGACAGATATGTATCTGCCCACATTACCGTCAATGGCAGAAATTTTTGACACTACTCCTTCTCTTGTTCAGCTGGGACTTGCCACGAGTATGCTGGGACTTGCGGTTGGGCAGATATTTTTCGGACCGCTCAGCGATAAATATGGACGGCGTCGAGTGCTTATTTCAGCGATGCTCCTGTTTGCGGTGTCGACGGTGATAAGCATATACTCGCCATCGATACAGTTCTTTAATCTATGTCGCTTCCTGCAAGGGCTTGGTGGAGCCGGAGGTATAGTTCTTTCACGTTCCATATCCACCGATTGCTATTCCGGCAGGGAACTTGCCAAGACATTGGCGATTATAGGCGCTGTGAATGGGATAGCTCCAGTGACCGCTCCTGTGATAGGCGGTCTGGTGTCGGAATCAGTGGGATGGCAGGGTATATTCTGGATATTGTTTGGTATCGGTATTGTGCTGCTTGGCATGTGTCTGGTATTCGAGGAATCCTTGCCGGCGGATAAGAGGCATCATGGGTCTGTGCTGAGCCTTATGTTCTCATTCCCGAAATTGCTGAGGCTTAAATATTTCAGGGTGTACGTGTTGATGTTTGCGTTTGCTAACGGAGTATTGTTTGCTTATATTTCATCTGCATCCTTCATAATACAGAATTATTTCGGATTCTCGGAGTTGGTTTTTGCTGTGATCTTCGGCATAAATGCGTTGGGTATTGGAATTGGGTCGGCGTTGTCATTGAAATTCGGTAAGATGTCAAAGGCCGGCATGTTTGGAGCATGCGGAGTGTCTGCCGTCGCATTGATGCAGCTGGCATGCTACCTGCTTTTCGACAAGTTTATTGTATATGAGGTGCTCACTTTTGTGATGCTCGTATTTGTGGGATATATTTTCACAGCGGCTACCACCATGGCGATGGATGAGGGTAGGGAATATGTAGGAGCGGCGTCTGCTATATTCGGGGCAGCCGGTTTCCTGTTCGGTGGCATAGTCTCTCCATTGGTCGGTATCGGAAATATAATGTTTACCACATTGATTATAATTGCAGTCTGCTCATTGTCGGCATTGACATTTGCGATTATGGCGGTTAGGCGCAAGCTCTGAATTGCCCGGACATATCACGGTGCTATCTATCGATAACCTGTATGTGGCATTATACCATTTTCTTAGAAATCTATTTTTAGATACGAAGCAAGACGATTGCAATGATTTTGTAAAGTCAATGAAAAGTGCTAACTTTGCAGTGCCGATTATAAGCAGCGTTTTGTAATCCTCATCGGAGGGCCATAAGGTATTGCCGGATAAGATGACTGGGTAAAACCTCGATTCATATCCGGCTATTTTTATGTGGAATTCTAAATGATGATTCATTATGCAGCGTGATTCAATTGATTTGGGGTCTGTGAGTATACCCCGTCTATTCAGGCGTTATTTTATCCCCACTCTGTTAGGGATGTTGGCTATGTGTGCTGTTACAGCGACAGATGGTATATTTGTGGGGAGGGGGATAGGGAGTGATGCGCTTGCCGCAGTTAATATCTGTATAGCCCCTACCATGGTGATAGCAGGAATTAGTCTGATGCTGGGAGTGGGAGCTTCCGTAATATCCTCGATTCATCTTGCGAATAACAATGACAAGGCTGCAAGACTTAATATCACACAGGCATTTTTGGCAGCTACAACGGTAGTGGCATTATTTCTCCTTGTCACCTTGCCATCGATGGAAAAGACCGGAATTTTGCTTGGTGCGTCACACTCCCTTATGCCCCTTGTTAAAGAGTATATGCCGTGGATTTTTGTATATTGTTTGTTTCAGGCATGGTGTACTATCGGGCTCTTTGTCGTACGACTTGACGGTGCACCGAAATATGCCATGTGGTGTAACGTGGGACCGGGATTGCTTAATGTGTTACTTGACTATTTATTCATATTTCCTCTGCAAATGGGTGTTAAGGGTGCAGCGGTCGCCTCATGTGTCAGTTGCGCTGTCGGTGGAATCATGGTGATGGGATATCTCTGCTTTTTTGCCTCGTCGCTTAGGCTTATTAAGTTTAAATTATCCCTGCAAAGTGCGGCACTCACTTTGCGCAATATTGGCTATCAGTGCAGAATCGGAATCTCCGCTCTGCTTGGGGAGGCAACTATGGGGATGCTTATGCTTATGGGGAATCTGATGTTTATGCGTTACTTGGGCAATGATGGTGTGGGGGCATTCGGTATTGCTTGTTATTACTGCCCGTTTGTGTTCATGATTGGCAATGCAATAGCTCAGTCCGCACAGCCTATCATCAGTTATAACTATGGGTTAGGGAGTAAGTGCAGAGTAGTGGCTACGGAGCGTCTTGCAATAATGTCATCATTGATATGCGGATTGGTGGTTACTGCCGCTTTTGTTTTTGTGCCGGCGGTAATGGTGCATTTGTTTCTTGATGCGAGTTTGCCGGCGGCAAAAATCGCGGTAGCTGGATTTCCATTATTCTCGGTCGCATTTGTGTTTTTTATTTTCAATCTCACTGCAATAGGGTATTTCCAAAGTGTCGAGAAGGTCCTTCCGTCTATAACCTTTGCGCTCTTGCGTGGGGTTATATTTTTGGTGCCATCCTTTATTTTTCTCCCTCGGATTTCAGGTGATGAAGGGATATGGCTTGCATTGTCAGTCTCGGAGATTCTCACATCGATGTCGATTGTCGCATATTATCTGTATAATAAAAGATAGGTAGTGTGCAGTACTGTTTGGTGCTTAAGTATGTGTTTTAAATGAAAGACACATGCGGCAAGACACATTTTACTATTATTTATGTGATTTATTCCCAAAAATGTATTGTCTAAACAACGGTTTGCCTTGTAGAATGTGGGAGAAAGTGTTAATTTCTGGTCCAGTTTTATCTTTGGTTTCATAAGATGCTTGAGGGGCTGGGCGAAAATGGAGACTGATGCCAGGATTACGAGGTTTGGTTAATCTGACTATCAGTAGGGTAGACCGCTCGGTAGAACGGGTAAATCGAAGTATTACAATAAATAGAACGAAAAAATAGGCTGTAATGTCCTGATTTCAGAAGCATTACAGCCTAATTTATTGATTGTCTATCGGATAGAGACTATATCGGATTAGTCCTCTATCGCTGCCTGGGCCGCAGCTACGCGGGCGATGGGCACGCGGTAGGGTGAGCAAGATACGTAGTTCATGCCGAGGCGGGCGCAGAACTTAACAGATGAGGGTTCGCCGCCATGTTCGCCGCAGATACCTACTTTGAGTTCGGGCTTGGTTGCACGACCCTTTTCCACACCCATCTTGACAAGCTGGCCTACACCTTCCTGGTCGAGTACTTCGAAGGGGTCGGTCTTGATGATGCCATGCTCCTTGTAGAATTTGAGGAACTTGGGCGCGTCATCACGAGAGAAGCCGAATGTCATCTGGGTAAGGTCATTGGTACCGAATGAGAAGAAGTCAGCAACCTGTGCGATTTCATTTGCAGTCAGGGCAGCACGGGGAACCTCAATCATAGTACCTACTTTGTAAGGTACGCTCTGTCCCTGTTCTTCAAATACCTTTGCAGCTGTGATGTTGATAACGTCAGCCTGGTTCTGGATTTCCTTGAGTGAACCAACCAGAGGTATCATGATTTCGGGGTGAACATCGATGCCACGAGCCTTGACAGCGAGAGCAGCCTCAATGATGGCGCGGGTCTGCATCTCTGTGATTTCGGGATATGTGATACCGAGACGACAGCCACGGTGACCGAGCATCGGGTTGAATTCTTCGAGAGAGTCTACCTTAGCCTTGACTTCCTCGAGTGTGAGTCCCATTTCAGCTGCAAGTTCCTTCTGGGTGGCAGTCTGATGGGGCACAAATTCGTGCAACGGGGGATCGAGGAGACGGATTGTTACTCCATAGCCGTCCATCGCTTCGAAGATGCCTTCAAAGTCACCACGCTGCATGGGAAGAAGTTTGTCAAGAGCATGACGACGGCCATCTACGTCTGATGCAAGAATCATCTCACGTACAGCCTTGATGCGGTCGCCTTCAAAGAACATGTGCTCTGTACGGCAGAGACCGATACCCTGAGCTCCGAAGTGGCGGGCCTGCTTGGCATCACGGGGAGTGTCAGCGTTAGTACGTACAAGTGTCTTTGTATACTTGGCTGCAAGATTCATGATTGCGCCGAAGTCGCCACCGAGTTCGGGTTCGGTGGTGGGAACCTGACCGTCATAAACCTCACCGGTAGAACCGTTGAGTGAAATCCAGTCACCTTCCTTGTATACCTTGCCGCTCATTTCCACAGTCTTGGCTGCATAGTCGACACGAATTTCGCCTGCACCTGAAACACAGCACTTGCCCATACCGCGGGCCACAACGGCTGCGTGAGAAGTCATACCGCCACGCATAGTGAGGATACCCTGAGCTACCGCCATACCGCGAAGGTCCTCAGGAGAGGTCTCGATGCGGACGAGCACCACCTTGCGCTTCTTCTCTGACCATGCTTCGGCTTCTTCAGCCGAGAATACGATCTGACCTGCGGCTGCACCGGGAGATGCGGGAAGACCCTTGGCAACTACATTGGCACGCTTGAGGGCTGATTTGTCAAATACAGGGTGAAGGAGCTCGTCAAGTTTCTGAGGCTCCATGCGGAGGAGTGTGGTCTTCTCGTCGATTTCACCTGCGCGGAGCAGATCCATCGCTATCTTGACCATAGCGGCGCCTGTGCGCTTACCGTTACGGGTCTGGAGCATCCAGAGCTTGCCGTCCTGGATGGTGAATTCCATATCCTGCATATCCTTGTAGTAATCTTCAAGTCTGCCTGCGATTGCGATGAGGTCAGCAGCGCAGTCAGGCATTGATTCCTCAAGTGAAGGATACTTTTCACGACGTACATCCTCGCTGATACCCTGAAGGGCAGCCCAGCGGCGTGAACCCTCGATGGTAATCTGCTGGGGAGTACGGATACCGGCAACCACATCCTCGCCCTGTGCGTTGATGAGGTACTCGCCGTTAAACATATTTTCACCGGTAGCGGCGTCACGGCTGAATGCCACACCGGTAGCGGAATTGTCACCCATGTTACCGTAAACCATAGCCTGTACGTTGACGGCGGTACCCCATTCTTCGGGGATTTGGTTCATGCGGCGGTAAAGGATAGCGCGCTCGTTCATCCAGCTGTCGAATACAGCGCAGATACCACCCCAGAGCTGTTCCCAGGCATCATCGGGGAAGTCCTTGCCGGTGCATTCCTTTACAGCTGCCTTGAAGAGCTTGACGAGGTTCTTGAGGTCGTCAACGTCGAGCTCGGTGTCAAGCTTAACGCCTTTTTCCTCTTTGACCTTATCCATGATTTCTTCAAAGGGATCGATGTCTGTTTTGCTCTTCGGTTTCATGCCGAGCACAACGTCACCGTACATCTGCACGAAACGGCGGTAGCTGTCCCATGCGAAGCGGGGATTGCCGCTCTTGTTGGCGAGAGACTCGACTGTGGCGTCGTTCATACCCAGGTTGAGGACGGTGTCCATCATACCGGGCATAGATGCGCGTGCGCCTGAACGTACGGAAACCAGAAGGGGGTTTGACGGGTCGTTGAACTTAGTTCCTGTGAGAGTCTCGACATGGGCTATCGCAGCCTCTACTTCTTTTGTGAGATTCTTCACTACTTCGTTGCGACCATACTGGGTATATTCTGTGCAGACTTCAGTAGTGATAGTGAAGCCGGGAGGAACAGGCATACCGAGAAGGTTCATTTCGGCAAGGTTAGCACCTTTGCCACCGAGGAGATTGCGCATTGAGGCATTTCCCTCGGCTTTTCCATCTCCAAATGTATAAACTCTTTTCATTTGTGATTAGATATTGATATTATAATTGAGTTTGTTTAGTCTATTCTGTCCGAATTTAGATTCCTGAAGGTTAACTAATGACTATTTCACGATATTTGCACTCGTGTCATAATTTGCAAAGTTAATATATTTTTTCAGCCAAATCAAGCCTTTTATCCAACTTTTATGATTTTTATGCTTGATTATATTAACGATTGTAGATTTAAATCAATCTATCAGTCATAATTTATGGCTCTCGACGGCGGTATGGTGGTTATTATCGCTGACGGGAGGAGCAGTGTCAGGAATGCCAATAGTATCACCGCTGCGTTGAGTATCACCACGGAGGGGAGATTTATCATCACCGGCACGTGGTCGAGATAATAAGCTTCCGGATTGAGCGGCAGTACTTTGAGATGCTCCTGCAAGGCTATGAGCGCGAGCCCTATCGCATTTCCCGCCAAAAGTCCTCCCAACAGTATCCGGAATGTTAGAATCACGAATGAGGTTCTTATCTGTCGGTCTGTGGCTCCGAGTGCTTTCAATATCCCGATCATAGTCACACGCCGCAGCACGAGTATGAACAGCGAGGATACCAGGGTCAGCATCCCCAGCAGTGCCATAAGGACAAGTATCACCACCACGTTTGTGTCAAGTAGCGCAAGCCAGTTGAAGTACATCGCCGCTGATTCATGGATGCTGCCGACAGAATATAATCGTCCGGTACTGCCTGAGTATAATTCCTCGTACAGTTTTTCAACAAGTGTGCCTCTGGTGCGTTCAATCTCTTCATCGTCACTCAATCCGGATATTTCAAGTACGGTTCCCTGATTTTCACTCAGATTGCCGAGCTGCTGAAGCATCCCCAGGCTGGAGAATATGAAATGTTTGTCATATTCACTGAAATGAGTGTCATAGATTCCTGCTATTTTTAGCCGGCGTGTCCGGTATGAAGCGTTATTGCCGAGAAAATATGCGTCCACTTTGTCACCAAGCTCCAGGTCGAGGCTTGATGCGATGGCATGTGATATCACGATATGGTAGAGGGTGGAGTCGGATTTGTAGTCGGGTACGATACCCTCCACGAGATTCTCCCGGATAAATTTCCAGTCAAAATCCTTATCCATACCCTTGATTACCGCCCCTGCGAAATTCTGTGGCGTCTTTATTATGGCAGGCTGGCGTATGGTGAGGGTTGCTGACGCGCCGGCTGGTAGGGTGCCGGCGGCAGCCTTCACACTGTCGATTTCAATCAGAGGTACCCCCTGCCTGTCCTTTGATTCCAGCGGAGATATTGTGAGCTGGGCGTCGAATCCCATTACTTTTTGCCTTATTTCATGCTTGAAGCCCATCATTACGGCGATTGATACAAGCATCACTGTCATTGACAATGCTATGCCTGTCACGGCAATGACTATGCCTGACCGTGATTCCCCGGAGGAGGAACTCAGAGATATGCGCTTGGCTAAGAAATAGGGTAGTGACATCGTAATTGCGGCATTGTGACTATGCTGCAAAGGTAGCAATAATTTCTATAACAGCAATGCGACCTGGTATACGATGAATGCGAATATCCATGCCACGAGGGTGTTGTAGAGCACTGAGAACAGACCGTAGCGAGGGTTGCCGGTCTCCTTGACTATTGCCGTTACCGTGGCTATGCACGGGCAATACAGCAATATGAACACCATGAAGCTCAGTGCCGCTGCAGCCGTGAAGTCTGGCTTGCCGGTGGCTGGATTAGGTGCGGTCAGACGGCTTGACAAGGTCTGTTCCGATGCCTCTTCGTCACCTGTGTAAAGCACGCCGAGAGTGGATACCACAATCTCCTTGGCGGGCACGCCCGCCAGTGCGGCTACCGATGCGCGCCAGTGGAATCCGATGGGCTCCATGACCGGGTTTATTGCCTTGCCCATCATCTCGAGATAGCTGTCATTGTCAAAGTCAATCTCCGAATCGTCAACTACGCTTATGCCGTCGGCAGTGATGGCTGTCGAGTCCTCGTCGTGTGTCGGGTAATAATTAAGAGCCCACACGATTATGCTTGCGAAAAGGATTATCCCTCCCATCTTTTTCAGGTATTGTTCCCCTTTGCCCCACATGTGGCGTAATGTCGCCTTCATAGTCGGGATACGGTAGGGGGGGAGCTCCATCACAAACGGAGTCACATCCTCGCCGAAATAGAATTTACGCAGTAGTCTGGCTGTCAGCGCTGCCACGAGTATGCCGAACAGGTATATGCACATGAACACGAGTGTGGCGTGATTCGGGAAAAATGTGCCGATTAGCAGCACGTATATCGGCAGTCGTGCCGAGCAGCTTATAAACGGGTTTATAAGTATTGTGATTATACGGCTTGAGCGGCTCTCGATAGAGCGCGAAGCCATGATGGATGGGACAGTGCAGCCGAATCCCATGACCAGAGGTATGAATGATTTGCCGTGCAGTCCGAGCCTGTGCATTACTTTATCCATAATGAAAGCTGCCCTGGCCATGTATCCCGAGTCCTCCATGAATGATATGCAAAGGTACAGAATCAAAATATTCGGAAGGAATACAATCACTCCTCCTACTCCGCCGATTATACCGTCGGCGATGAGATCCTTCAGCACGCCGTCAGGCATGTGTTCTTTCACCATCTCGCCAAGCCACCCAACCAGGTTTTCTATCCATTCCATAGGGTAGGAGCCAATTTCGAATGTCGCCCAGAATATGAAGCTCATTATGGCAAGGAATATCGGAAATCCGAACAGTCGGTTGGTGACTATTGTGTCAAGAATATGGGTGGAATTAATGTCCGATATTTTTTCTTTCACCATAGTTTCAGCTAAGGCACCTGCGATGAAGCCATACTTTTCGTTGGCTATGGCTGCTGTCACATCTTCATCCGGATGCAATTGGCTGAATTTGGCAAGTTGCTGGTCGCGTAGGTCCAGTATGTGTTGAGCGTCAGGTAATTCCCTTATAAGCCCCTCCACTTCAGAATCTTTTTCCAGAAGCTTGATGGCAAGATAACGCGGTGAGAAATGCTTACCTATGTGAGGGTCGGCTTTCAGCGTGTCCTTGATGTCGGTAAGTGACTTTTCAAGGTCATTGCCAAGATTGATATGTATGTGGCGTACCGAGTGCTCTGTGCCTTCGTAGACTTCTATCACCGTGTCAAATAGCGTCTCGATTCCCTTGCCTGTTTTAGCGGTGGTGGGGACAATCGGTACACCTATCATCTTGCCGAGAGTTTCATAGTCGAGTTTTGTACCCGCCTGTTCAATCTCGTCATACATGTTGAGCGCTATAACCATACTCCGGTCCATGTCTATAAGCTCGGTGGTGAGATATAGATTGCGTTCGAGATTAGAACCGTCAACCACATTAATTATTACGTCCGGAGTCTCGTCCTTCAGATAGCGGCGCACATACAACTCCTCCGGTGAATATGAGGCAAGTGAATATGTGCCCGGAAGGTCTACAATATTGAATGTGTAGCCTTTGTGCTTGAATTTGCCTTTTTTCGCATCAACGGTCACACCGCTGTAATTGCCCACATGCTCGCGTGCGCCTGAAGCGATATTGAACAGGGAAGTCTTTCCGCAGTTAGGGTTGCCTATCAGCGCGACATTGATTATACGGCGGTGCGCCTCGTGAAGGCATACCGGCGGATTCTCGCAGTCTATCACATTGGTATGGTTCGTCAGGATTCTGTTTTCGTCTCCGTCATTAACCTGTATCACTTCCACGAGTTCGGCTTCAGCCCTTCGGAGTGACACCTCGTAGCCCATTATCTGGTATTTTATTGGGTCCTTGAGCGGAGCAGCCATAAGGACTTTGATTTCGCGCCCTTTCACGAAGCCCATCTCTATCATGCGCTTCCGAAAGGCGCCGTGACCTAATATTTTGACTACTACCGCCTTATCGCCGGTGGAAAGTTGTGAAAGTCTTGTCATGACGGTTTGATGAAATTTAACTGCAAATTTCGACAATATAAATGAAAATTCAAATACCTAAAAATAGTGATATTCCGATCGGAAGGTCTGCCTGCGGCAGCTTCTCGCATCCCGGTACAATATTTATTATGTTTCTAAGTTATAAATTATGTATACAATCTAAATTCGATTTGATGAATTCCATTTACCGCATATCACTCATGCTTCTTCTGGGGGGCGTCTCTTCCGTCAGTGTCTTAGCTGATGGCAAAGATGAATTTAACCCGGTTCAGACTGGCGTTACATCGCTCGGCATTGCGCCTGACGCTCGAGGTGCTGCGATGGGCGACATAGGCGCCGCTACTGACCCGGATGTAAACAGCCAGTTCTGGAATCCTTCGAAATATGCCTTTGCTTATAGCAAGGGAGCGGTAGGGGTGAGTTACACGCCTTGGCTTCGCAAGCTTGTTGATGATATTTTCCTTGCCAATGTGTCTGGGTATTGGAAAGTGGGCCATGAGGATAATCAGGCGCTATCAGCCTCTCTACGGTATTTCTCGCTTGGCGAAGTGGTCACGACGCCTGTTGGCGAAGGCGGTGGGCAGTCCCTGAATCCGTATGAGATGTCGGTTGACATCGGATATTCACGCAAGCTCTCCGAGAAGTATTCCATGGGTATAGTGTTCCGCTATATATACAGTGACCTCGGCTTCAGCGACAGCTACGTAGGTGACCGTTCGACCGGTGCCTCCGCATTTTCGGCTGATATCTCCGGCTATTACACCACATACCCGATTGTCGGACGCAGCGAGTGTCAGTGGTCGTGGGGGTGGGATATATCCAATATTGGTACTAAGGTGTCCTATAATCATGGCGAAAATCCTGCGTTTCTCCCGACAAATCTACGTCTGGGCACCTCTTTCACATTCCCTCTTGCCGATTATCACAACCTGTCTCTGAATCTGGATTTAAACAAACTTCTTGTCCCGACAATGCCTCGCCGGGTGGATTACGCTGAGGGCACCGATGGCGAACTTGAATATGTGAAAGCCTATCGTAACTGGCAGGATATGTCGCCTGTCACTGGGATATTCAAGTCGTTCAGCGATGCTCCGGGTGGATTCAAGGAGGAGCTTCGCGAGATAGCGCTGGCGATAGGTGCCGAATATAATTACAATCAGCAGTTTTTCCTCCGTGGAGGCTATTATTACCAGAATCCTGACAAGGGTAATCTTCAGTATTTTGCCGTAGGTGCGGGGTTTGCCCTGAATGTGCTGAGGCTTGATGCCTCATACATGCTTGCCACCGCGCAGACATCCCCCCTCGACCAGACGCTGCGTTTCACGCTGACGTTTGACATGGACGGCCTTAAGGAGATTTTCGGTAAGTAGTAATATACCGGTGGTTGATATACGAGCATTAAAAAAGGAAATTTGACATATTATGATACGAATAGGAATGGGTTATGATGTCCACAAGCTTGTGGAGGATAGGAAACTGATATTGTGCGGGGTGACTGTGCCGTATGAAAAGGGGCTGCTTGGGCACAGTGATGCGGATGTGGCGCTCCATGCGTTGTCCGATGCCATACTCGGAGCGGCTGCGATGCGTGACATAGGATACCATTTCCCTGACACGGATGCCGCATATTCGGGCGCTGATTCCCGTGTTCTGCTCCGTAAAGTGGTTGATATCGTGCGTGCTAAGGGATACTCTGTAAACAATGTCGATGTGACTATCATAGCCCAGCGTCCGAAACTGCTGGACTTCATTCCGGCTATGATTATGAATGTGGCGTCCGATTTAGGGCTTGATGCCGACTGTGTTTCGGTAAAGGCCACCACCACCGAGCATCTCGGTTTTGAAGGACGAGGCGAGGGGATTGCAGCGCAGGCTGTGGCGACCCTGGTGCGTAATTAACGGACATTCCTTTGTGCGGGTTTGACAATTATTTGTTAACTTTGCACTGATATGGAACGCAAATCTTGTCACATATTGAGGGTCGCACGCATCATATTGGCAGTGGTCAGCATCTCCCTGTTGACAGGGCTTTTTGTGGACTATGGGATGACATTTCCGAGGATAGCCTCATGGCTTGCCGGGATCCAGTTTCTCCCTGCCGCAATGGCATTTTCGCTCGGCACGTTTATCGTGTGGCTTATATTGACACTTTGTTTCGGGCGTGTTTATTGTTCCTTGGTGTGTCCGCTCGGTGTGTTTCAGGATATTTGCGCACGTATCCCACGCATAGGCGATTTCATAAGCGGGAAGCGGGCTTACCATTTTCATCCGGAGCGCCGCAAGCTACGTAACATCTCACTGTTCGTTGTTGCCGTGTCAATATTCCTCGGCATATCCGTAGTGACATCGCTTCTTGACCCCTACAGCATATACGGGCGTTTTTGTCTTGACATACTGCGTCCTGCCTGGGGCTGGAGTCTGAATCTATATGCGTCTGTCTCGGGCGCTCCTGCTGTCAGGATCGCCGTTGCTTCGGCTCTTGGGATATCGGTGTCGCTGTTGTCTGTGGCGGCAATTGCTGTTCTCTCCTTCCGAAACGGACGTATATTCTGCAACACGGTTTGTCCTGTCGGGACCACGCTCAGCTATGTGTCCCGTTATTCAGTGTTCCATTTCGACATCAATACCGACAAGTGCATCCAGTGCCGGAAGTGTGAGTATATATGCAAATCATCATGTGTGGACTTGACTGACCATGTGGTTGATATGTCTCGCTGTGTGGTGTGTTTTGATTGTCTCACAGTGTGCCCGAATGACGCTATACACTATACGCATACACGGCACCAATTGTCCATACCGTTGATGCAGCGTACCCGTAACCCGCTGGCTGACGGGGCTGTGGGCATGGATTCCGGTAGGCGTGCGTTTATGATTACCGCATTGCTTGCCGCTGCCGCTCCTCTTGCCGCGAAAGTGAAGAACCGGGCAGGAGCTGTGGACACACTGTCGTCGGGAGCGAAATCAGGGCGCCATCTGTTGGCTGTCACCCCTCCGGGCGTACGGTCGAGGCGCCAGTTCCTGGAGCGTTGTACCTCCTGCGGGCTTTGTGTGGCACGGTGTCCTCAGAATGTGCTTGTCCCATCCGTTGACCAGTACGGATTGTTGCGTGCGCTCCATCCGGTCATGGATTTTGATGCATCGTGGTGCCTGTATGACTGCACGGTATGCGCCAACTTGTGTCCGAGTGGTGCGCTGCACCCGCTCACTGTAGCAGAGAAACATACCACCCCAATCGGGCTTGCCCATGTGGACCGGGATTTGTGTATCTCGTATGCCGATGGTGAACATTGTGGCCGTTGCAGCCGGAAATGTCCGGCAGGGGCAATCACAATGCAGATACCGGACGGTGCGGGTCACGGACCTTATCCTGCGGTCGACTCTGACAGATGCGTCGGCTGCGGTGCCTGTCAGAATGTATGCCCGGCAGTGCCGCTCAAAGCCATAATGGTTGGCGGAATTGTCTGACATGGTCAATAAAATTGAACTAAAAACATCATAATACATCTTCTGCGATGAAACAATATCTCGACCTGCTGAATAAGATAATGGAGGAAGGAGTGGACCGTGGCGATCGCACCGGTACCGGAACCCGAAGCATATTCGGCTATCAGATGCGCTTTGACCTCAGGGACGGCTTCCCCCTCCTTACCACAAAAAAATTGCATCTCAAATCGATTATTTATGAGCTTCTTTGGTTCCTGAAAGGTGACACAAATGTCAAGTATCTCCAGGAGCATGGAGTGAGGATTTGGAATGAGTGGGCGCGTCCCGACGGCAGTCTGGGGCATGTGTATGGTTACCAGTGGCGCTCATGGCCCGATTACAACGGAGGTCATATCGACCAGATAAAGGAGGTAATCGAGACTATCAGGAACAATCCGGAATCGCGCCGTATCATCGTGAGCGCATGGAATGTTGCTGATCTCCCGGACATGGCATTGCCGCCGTGCCACCTGCTTTTTCAGTTCTATGTGGCTGACGGCAGACTGTCGCTCATGCTTTATCAGCGGAGTGCCGACTGCTTCCTTGGAGTGCCGTTCAACATCGCATCCTATGCCTTGCTACTGATGATGGTGGCTCAGGTCACCGGACTTGAACCTGGTGAATTCGTGCATACGCTCGGTGACACTCATATTTACCATAACCATTTTGAACAGGTCAAAGAGCAACTCTCACGTACCCCTGGAGCACTGCCTAAAATGAAAATAAATCCGGATGTGAAGGACATTTTTGATTTCAAATATGAGGATTTCGAACTTGTCGATTACGTTGCCCAGCCTCACATCAAAGCTCAGGTTGCCGTATGATAACTATAATAGTGGCAGTAACGCGTGATTATGCCATCGGGCGGAATGGCGACTTGCTTTTCCATATAAGCGACGACCTTAAGCGTTTCAAGGCTCTCACCATGGGGCATCCCATCATTATGGGGCGAAAAACGTTTGAATCATTCCCGAAGGGGGCTTTGCCCGGACGACGCAACATAGTGGTGACTCGCAATGAGGATTACTCGGCACCCGGGATAGAGACCGCTTTCTCGCTTGAGGAGGCATTGGCAAAATGCGCTGATGATGACAGTATTTTTATTATAGGCGGAGGCGAAATCTACCGGCAGGCTATTTCGGTTGCTGATAGCGTGGAGCTTACCCTGATAGATGCGGAGTGTCCGGATGCCGATACCCGTTTCCCTATGTTGGAATCGGAGATATGGGACATTCCTGAGGCGCAATTTGAAAATGTTGACCCTCGTTCCGGTGTGAGGTATTCATTTCTGACTGTGTCACGCAAATGAAAAAACAGTAATATCTTCATTTCTACCATCGCAAAACACTTAAAATTTGCTTGCAAAACTTAAAAGGTGTTGAATAGCGGTCTTTAGCGCATGAAAGATTTGGTTAATTGAGTGTAATGCTTTAAATTTGACCCGAAAACCTTCGAATTAGTGTATACACATTTTATTTGAACCCACATTTGCGCTTAAAACAATTCAGAACATACAACACCCTTAAACTAAACGAAATGGATGATATTACCTGCCTTTTCAACGAGATGTTGCATCATTATGGAAGTGTCGACATCGCCGAGGCGGAATTTAAGAAAATGATTCACGAGAATCCTGAGGTGCGCGCCATGTATCGAGAGTGGTGCGATGAAGTCGGAAGCTCCGAGAAACGCGGCTTCATGGACTATTGTGAAGAGTATCTCGAATCCCAGGAGTCTATCTGGGATAATTTGAAAGAAGATTTTGAGGATGAATGACAATTTTGAGCCGGTGTCTGTGAGGCGTCTCCCGGCAGAGTGGGAGAAGCATGACTGTGTGATGCTTGCATGGCCTCATGAGCAGACCGACTGGAATTACATGCTTGACGAAGCACGTGACTGCTTCGCACGTATTATCAAAGCTATCGCCCGTGAGGAGTGCGTGCTCCTTATCGGTCCGGCGGATTTATGCCTTAAGTCAGTGGAGAGCTATGGTTTCCCTGCTGATAGAGTCAAGTTTCTGGACATTCCCACCAACGATACCTGGGCACGTGACTTTGGCGGAATTACTGTGGAAGTTGCCGGCTCCTTACGTGTGCTTGACTTTAAATTCAATGGCTGGGGGTTAAAATTTGCATCCAACCATGATAATCTTGTCAATAGCCGTATTGCCGCTCTTCCGGATACGGGAATAACCGTATTTGACGCGCCGCTTGAAAATCGGCTTAACTTTGTGCTTGAGGGAGGCTCCATAGAGAGTGACGGCAAAGGTACGCTGCTTACCACTTCCGAATGTCTGCTTTCACCGAATCGAAATGGTGAATTTTCACGGGAGCAGATTGAAACCTGTCTAAAGGATGCTTTCGGTGTGGAACGTGTGCTCTGGCTCGATTTCGGAGCGCTTGCAGGCGACGATACCGACAGCCACATTGACACATTGGCGCGTCTGGCTCCGCACGATACCATTTTTTATGTAGGATGCGGGGTAGAGGAGGACCCGAATAATGAATCGCTTGCTCTTATGCGTGAACAGCTCGCCTCATTGCGCACATCGGAAGGGCTGCCTTATAACCTTGTCGAGCTTCCGTCACCTGACCCTGTTTTCGATGAGGACGGACTGCAGCTTCCTGCCACTTACGCAAACTTTCTCATAACCCCGCACAGCATTCTCCTCCCGGTTTATAATCAGCCGAAGAAGGATTTGCTTGCGCAGCAGATTATGAAAATCGTATTTCCTGAACGTGATGTTGTGCCGGTTGACTGCCGTGCGCTCATACGTCAGCATGGTTCTCTCCATTGCGTCACCATGCAGTTCCCTGTGGGAGCTATAGCCGGTATATCAAACGGCAAGTGGGTTTGATGCGTTATTATGTAGGAATGAAAAATCTAAGTGAATCAAAGTATGAAAGTTGGTATAATACAGCAGCATAACACTCCTGACATAGAGGAGAACCGTCGTAGACTTGGCGAGAAAATCATACGTCTTGCCGCCGACGGTGCGGAACTTGTTGTACTTCAGGAGCTCCATGACTCCCTTTATTTCTGCCAGGTGGAATCCGTGGACAATTTTGACCTTGCTGTGGCTATCCCGTCGGATGTCACCGATTTCTATTCGGAAGTCGCACGCCGGGCGGGAGTAGTGCTTGTCACATCGTTGTTTGAACGGCGTGCCCCCGGTCTGTATCATAACACAGCGGTTGTTTTTGAACGTGACGGGTCCATTGCCGGCAAGTATCGCAAGATGCACATACCTGATGACCCCGCCTATTATGAGAAATTTTATTTCACACCGGGTGATATAGGGTTTGAGCCGATTGACACCTCGGTGGGCAGGCTTGGCGTGCTTGTGTGCTGGGACCAGTGGTATCCGGAGGCTGCGCGCCTCATGGCGATGAAAGGAGCATCTTTGCTGATCTATCCTACGGCTATTGGTTGGGAGAGCAGTGATACCGCTGACGAGAAAATACGGCAGCGTGACGCATGGATGACTGTGCAGCGTGGTCATGCCGTCGCCAATGGCCTTCCTGTCATCACTGTAAACCGGGTGGGGCATGAGCCTGACCCGTCGGGGATGACCGCCGGAATACAATTCTGGGGTACAAGTTTCATCGCAGGACCTCAGGGCGAACTTATCTATTGCGCTCCTGACGCCGAAGAGACCATGGCTGTCATTGATGTGGATATGCAGCGTTCCGAGCAGGTGAGACGCTGGTGGCCTTTCCTGCGTGACCGCCGTATAGAGAATTACACTGACATAACACGCCGATTCATTGACTGAGACCGCACCTTTTACCACCACTTCAGGCGACTATCTTTCCACTCTGTTGGGCCTGTGGCTTCCTCGATATGGCTGGGCTGTCGCTCTGCCACTTGTCTTGTGTGCCATCGCAGGCATTATTTTCGATGAGCGTTTCCTGTTCATCGCACTGATGCTCCTCTTCATCGTCATTCCGATGTTGATGTCATTCCTCTACACATATTACATGCTGACCCCTGAGGCACGAAGGGCTGTCACGCACAAGATTGTGGAGATTGATGAGGGGAAGAGTCTGCGCCTGGTCTATCTTCCTCCGGAGAAACCGGTTCTACGTACCCCTCTGCTCGGACAGGACAATCCCCCGGAAGAGGTGGTTTTCCCGGTTCCGGCTCCGGAAACCATTCTCTGGGATAAGATTCGCAGAGTGAAATATACCTCTCGTTTTGTGGTTTACATCCTTCATGCGCCGAGGCTGCAGTTTGTCATCGTACCCTACACAGCATTAAAAAAACATTAATTCTGTGTGCCAAGAGTCAATATTTGCCATCTTTCGCTTGCAAATTATAGTAAAAAGTTATACCTTTGACCCAACTATTGTTTCAACTATTTGGTTTAATACATATAATTTGTATAACGATATTACAGCGTAATGGACGCACTACAATACGATTTTTCAGATATTGCCCCGTACGATGATAGCCAATTTCCTGAGCGCATCGCTGATTTGGTCAGTCAACCGGGATTTGAGCATGCAGTCCGTTGGGTGTTACCCGATGTAAAGTACGAAGATTTCGTTCAGAGGCTTAAGCAATGCACCGACAAGAATAAATTCCAGACTCATGTGATGCAGAATTTCCTTGAGGAATTGGAACGCCGTACCACTAACGGTATCACAACCTCGGGAATTGACAAGATAAAGCCTGATACCAACTATACATTTATCACGAATCACCGTGACATCGTTCTTGATGCCTCATTCCTTAATCTTTGCTTCCTGCGCAAGGGGCTGAAGACATCGGAGGTGGCAATCGGTGACAATCTTCTGATTTACGATTGGATTACAGACCTTGTGAAGCTTAACGGCAGTTTCATAGTGAAGCGTAATCTCCCTACACGGCAGGCCCTCGATGCGGCTAAGGAACTATCTGCATACATTCATTATGCCATCACGCAGAAGCATGAGAGCATATGGATTGCACAGCGTCAGGGCAGGGCTAAGGATTCAAGTGACCATACACAGGAGAGTGTGCTGAAGATGCTTGCTCTCGGAGGTGAGGGCTCTGTGGCACAAAGCCTCGCGGAGATTAACATATTCCCGGTGTCCATATCTTATGAGTTTGACCCGAATGACTACCTCAAGGCAAAGGAATACCTCATGCGCCACCGTGACCCCGATTTCAAAAAGTCGCAGCATGACGACCTTTGTTCAATGGAGATTGGGCTTCTTGATAACAAGGGACGAATCCACATCTCATTCGCCTCATGTATCACCCCCTTCCTGAATGCGGTTCCTGCCGATGCTGATAAAATTGAGGTAATCCACACCACATGTCATCAGATTGACTGCGGTATCCATAGCGGATATAAGATATATCCCATCAACTATATCGCTTACGACAGAGCATTCGATACCGATATGTACAGTGAGCGTTACACTCCGGAAGAGGTCGATGTGATAACAGGTTACATAGAAGGCCAGCTTGACAAAGTTGATGTCCCGGACATTACGCCTCAGGAGCGCAGTTTCATGCGTACGTACATGTATATGATGTATGCCAATCCATTGCGCAACAAGTTGCTTGCTTCGGGAATATGCTGAAATATATGTAATTAATCTTCTTATTCAGATGCGCCTATGAGACTCCCTATGTTCCCTATGATAATGATAATACTGGTCAACCTTCTGGTGGATTCGTATATTTATAGGGCTTTGAAACAGAGATGCAGAAGTCTGCTCCCTTCACGCATACAGTTATGGAGTGCATTAGCGTTGGTATTACTCATTGTTGTTACAGTCGCATTGCCGCGTCGTAACTGCTCTAACGAGCTTTTGCAGACCGTCATGTGGTGTCTGTACACATATTTTACCTTCTATATACCTAAATATGTGTTCCTGCTGATTGATTTAATCGCAAGGATTCCACAGTTGTTTGGAAGGAAGAGGATTACCTGGCTTTCGTTGGCGGGAGCTGTGTTGGCGGTTCTTACGTTCATAGCTATGTGGTGGGGAGCATTGATAAACCGTTATTCCATTGACATAAATAGGGTGGATGTAGAGATTGCAGATCTCCCTGAGAAATTCAACGGCTATACCATAGCCCAGATATCGGATTTGCATGTAGGTACTTACGGTAACGATACTTCTTATGTCGCTAAGGTTGTGGATGCTGTCAACGCTTTGCATCCCGATGTCGTGATGTTTACCGGTGACATTGTGAATTCCAAAACGGCTGAGCTTGAGCCTCATACTTCGCCGCTCTCACGGCTGGATGCTCCTGATGGCGTGTTTTCCATCCTCGGCAATCATGATTACGGTGATTACTCCGAGTGGCCGTCGGCACTTGCAAAACAGGAAAACATGTCGCGCATGTATGAGCTTCAGAAAAATATGGGATGGCGCCTTCTCCTCAATGAGACATCGTTTGTGCGTAGGGGCAATGACTCCATAGCCATTATTGGTGTTGAGAATATCGGGGACCCGCCTTTCCATGTGTACGGTTCGCTCCGCAAGGCTTATCCTCAGCTGGGTGACAGCATTACAAAAATTCTATTGTCACATAATCCTGCCCACTGGGTCGACTCGATTTCCGGGCACGCCGATGTAAATGTACCGCTCACTCTCTCGGGTCATACTCATGCCATGCAGATGGAAGTATTGGGATGGTCACCTGCCGAGTATAGGTATAAGACATGGGGAGGTTTATACTCTGACGACAATCAAAAACATCAGTTATACGTCAATATCGGTGTGGGCACAGTAGCAATTCCGGCTCGTATCGGTGCCACGCCTGAAATCACACTTATTACACTTAAAAAGAAAAACTGACCGATTAGCATGGCGAACATTCACGCTAATATCATTACCAAAGAGCTCGGCTCTTACCTGCGTAAACACGTAGCAGCATGTCTGCGTCTCCTTGATGAAGGAGCTACAGTGCCCTTCATAGCACGTTATAGAAAAGAAGCGACCGGAGGCATGGATGAAGTGATAGTCCACGCCGTACAGGAGCGGCATCAGGCTCTTGCCGAACTTGACCGCCGTAAGGAATACATTATGGAGGTGATAAGAGGTGCCGGTGCGCTTACCCCGGAACTTGAAGAGCGTATCACGGAAACTCTTGACCCAATTGTCCTTGAGGATATCTATCTGCCGTTTAAACCCAAACGGAATACACGTGCGCAGGCTGCGCGCCAGCTTGGTCTTGAGCCACTTGCCAGGATAATTATGGCGCAGAATTCTTCCGATTTGGATAAGCAGGCAAGGAAATTCGTGAAAGGAGATGTGAAGAGCAGCGAGGATGCGATATCCGGAGCTTCGGATATAATAGCCGAATGGGTCAGCGAAAGCGAGAAGGCGCGCAATATAGTCAGGGCACGTTATCAGCGTTCAGCGACAATATCGGCCAAGGTGGTGTCAGGCAAGGAATCGGAAGGTAAGAACTATCAGAACTATTTTGATTTTTCAGAACCTTTGCGCACATGTAATTCACATCGTTACCTTGCTATTCGCAGAGGAGAGGACGAAGGTGTGCTGAAAGTAAGCATAAGCATTGATGACGACGAGATGGTGGACCGTCTCAGCCGTATGTTTGTCAAGTCGGGAGCTCCCGCTGAAGCTGCCGATATTGTCAGAGCTGCTGTCAAGGATGGTTATCGCCGTCTGATGCGTCCCTCCATTGAAACTGAAATAGCCAATGCTACAAAGGAAAAGAGTGATACGGCTGCCATACAGATGTTTGCCGACAATGTGCGGCAGTTGCTTATGGCTTCCCCG
This sequence comes from uncultured Duncaniella sp., assembly GCA_958352885.1. Taxonomy (GTDB): domain Bacteria; phylum Bacteroidota; class Bacteroidia; order Bacteroidales; family Muribaculaceae; genus Duncaniella. Next base: position 150,438 of record CATWQI010000007.1, on the reverse strand, counting down.
CTTGGGAGAAAGCGCGTGCTTGCCATTGACCCTGGATTCCGCACCGGTTGCAAGATTGTGGCACTTGACGAGCAGGGAAATCTATTGGAGCACGATGTCATTTTCCCGACACCCCCTGCCAACGATTATATAGGTTCCACGGATGCCCTGTGCTATTTTGTCGACAGGTTCCGTATAGATGCGATTGCCATAGGCAATGGGACCGCCGGTCGTGAAACCGAACGTTTTGTCCGTGATATAATGCTTCCGCGTAAGGTGCAGATATTCATGGTCAACGAAAATGGAGCATCGGTGTATTCAGCATCCGATGTGGCGCGTGAAGAGTTCCCGGGTGAAGATGTCACTGTCCGTGGTGCCGTTTCAATCGGACGGCGTCTGCTTGACCCTCTCGCCGAGCTTGTGAAGATTGACCCTAAATCAATCGGAGTGGGACAGTACCAGCATGATGTGAACCAGAACAGGCTTAAGGAAGCTCTTGATTATGTGGTGGAGAGCTGTGTCAACACTGTCGGTGTCAATGTCAACACTGCCTCCAAGCAACTTCTATCTTATGTGTCAGGTATCGGTCCCGCTCTTGCAGCGAACATAGTGAAGTATCGTGCGGAAAACGGCGATTTCAGAATCCGGACACAGCTACTCAATGTGCCGCGCATGGGTGAGAAGGCTTTCCAGCAGTGCGCAGGCTTCCTGCGTATCCCCGGTGGCGAGAATCCTCTTGACAATACGGCTGTGCATCCCGAACGTTACGAACTTGTCGAACGGATGGCTGAGGATGCAGGCACAGATGTCAACCGTCTTGCCCGTGACAAGAACTTGCTGCATAGTATCGAGCTGGGGAACTATGTTACAAAGGAAGTAGGGTTGCCGACTCTCACGGATATCGTCCTTGAACTTGAGAAGCCCGGGCGCGACCCGCGTGATACTGCAGAGGAGATGCCCTACGATGATGATATCCGGAAGATTGATGACCTGCATCTCGGACAGGAACTTACAGGAAAGGTGAACAACATCACAGCGTTTGGAGTGTTTGTCGATTTGGGTATGAAGGAGAATGGTCTTGTTCATATCTCACAGCTCTCCGACAGGTTCATTTCATCTCCGGCGGAAGTTGTCTCGATAGGACAGCGTGTAAGGGTGAAAGTGATTGATGTAGATGTGGCTCGCGGGCGTATAGCGTTGACCATGAAAGGAATCCCGCAATAATTTGAAAATCCAATAAAAAAAGCAGATATAATGGAAACATCCATCTCCTGTACCATAGGTTTAGGAAGCAATACGGACGACCGCGAATACCAGATAACTCAGGTTATCGAGCATTTGATGGGTATGTTGGCGCACTGCTCCGTTTCGTCGGTATATGAGTCTCCGGCTTTCAACGGCAAGGACAAACCTTACCTCAATGCAGTGGTGCACGGGTACAGCAACAAGAGCTATGATGATGTAATAAATGATTTGAAGAGCTGGGAGGCAGATCATGGACGTACGCAGGTGGCTACATTTGAAGGCATAATTCCTATAGACCTTGATCTGGTGATATGGGACTCGCGTATTATGCGTCCGAAGGATTTTGAACGCCATTATTTCAATCAGGGCTATCGGGAACTGCTTGCCAAGGGCGCTTTCCAGTCCATATGAACCATCATTCTGCTGTCAGGATAAGTATCCCTTTGCGTAATTCCTTAAGGCTTCGTCCTGCCGCTGTAAGTTCCTTGGCATAACGGTCATTCCGCTGCTTATGGATGTCTGCGCTGAGAATTACCGTGTCTGGACACACTGTGCTGGCTAAGTCGGTAATCTCACCTTTGAATCCTCGGCATATTACCGCATAATCTATTTTTGACGGATATCTCCGATTCTCCCGGTCGCTATTGACTATGATTATGTTTTTCCCGTGGAAATGAAGCACGTTCCGTCGTCTTGAGATGCTGCTCGTATGGAAATTGTCAGGCATGGGTGTTATGGAGTCAATCCCGCATCGTGACATGAATCTGTCATAACGTTGTTCATATTCGCTCTTCAATTCTGGCATTTCGACTGTATGTGCCGTGGTGAGAAGCCACAGTTTGCCCCCATCCTTTACCAGTACCGATGTGCTTTTTGATGATTTCGGTATGAAAAGCATGTCTGGGTGAGCCTGTGGTGAAGTGGATAGTCCTGCCATGATGGTGGCGACTGCTGTCATTGCCGTGGATATTATCCATACCTTGCGCCGTTTGTAAAGGTATCCGATGAACAGGGCTAATGAGGCAAAGTACATTGCTATTACAAGCTCACTCATGATTATGCCGTCAATATGGCTGCCGGGAAGGGATGTTGCCACCTCGGCGGTCTTGTCGATTATCGCATATAATGCGTCCGCGAGAGAGGTTAGCCATGCGCATCCGGTTCCTGCCATGGAAAGTAATATCAGTATCACACCTCCACCCAAAAGAAGTGGCAGTACAAGTGTGGTGACAACGTTTGTAATCAGGAAATATACCGGGAACACGCTGAAATGATAAGCACTTATTATTCCGGTGCCGAGCATGGCGGCTATTGTCACCGTGATGTATGATGCCATGAGGTATGGCAGACGTCTTGCAGGAGAGAACGGATTGAGTTTGTGTGATATGAGCAGTATGGATGCGACAGCTGTAAATGTTAGCTGGAATCCTATGGTATAAAGGGCATGAGGGTTGAATATAAGTATCACGATTGCTGCGAACGATAGGGTGTTGAATGGTGAATGCACACGTTGCATCAGTTTCCCTATAAACATCAGAGTCGCCATTGCCACAGCTCTTGTTACTGACGGGGAAAGTCCTGTCAGTATGGCAAACAGCCATAAGAGGGTTATGGTGACGATTATCCTGAAGTTGCGCATCCCGGTCAGTTCCAGCGGGAGCAGAAGCAGGAATATCAGACACGCAAGTATGCCGACATGCATCCCGCTCAATGCCAGCACATGGGCAATGCCGCTCTTGGAAAACAGTTCCCGCATATCGGCTGTCAGGTAGCTTTTGTCGCCGGTAAGTGTCGTTATAAGGAATGTTTTTGTTCCCGGGGCCAGTGCTGTCGAGGCAATACACGCCACTATCTCTTTGCGGTATCTTGCTATCGAGTTCAGTATGCCTGACTCGACACCTGTCGTACGCAGGCTGTCGGGCTTTATGGTTGCTTCGGCTATTACGCCTTTGCGTATCAACGGACTGTTGTAATCAATCTCGTCAGGAATTTCCGTACCGGATGCGATATGCGACAATATGGATGTGAATTTGATGCGCTCCGTCTCATCCACCACCGGTAGGGTGGACGGTATGAACAGTTTGGTCATGAATGGGGCGCATTTGCTCCCGTCACAGCTGTCAATGCTTACAATCAGAGTCCGTGATGATTCATGTTCCAGCATCTCCTTTACTATTCCTGAATAATGGCATTCGGTGAGTGTCAGCCGGTCATCCATCTTTGCCGGGGCGTGGACTGTGGCTATCATATATCCGAACAGTGCTGTCAGGGAGAATAGGGCAGGTGTCGGTTTTTTGCATATGAGCAGTGTCACGGCGGCGGCAAGTGGCAGAAACATAAAAATCACGCTGATTCCGGAACCCTGAATAAGGATTCCGGCAATCAGCGTGATTGCATATGGAAGGAGAGGAGGCATTATGTTTTAGTGACGGTTAAAGGAGAGAGTGGAGAGGGTGAACCTTACGGGGAAATCAAAGATTCCAGATATTCCAGGATTCGAAAGCCTGAAGAAGCAACATCTCCAGTCCGTTCTTTATTTCTGCCCCATATTTCTGTGATTTGCGCATGAATGTGGTCACGTCCGGGTTATATATCAAATCATAGCACAGGTGCTGGGGTGTCAGAAGTTCATAAGGTATGTCGGGACATTCGTCAACATTGGGGTACATGCCCAGCGGTGTGGTGTTGACGATAATTTTGTGTGATTCCATGATTTCCGGAGTAAGCTCTGCGTATGTGATGGTGTTGTCACGCTTGCTGCGTGATACCAGAGTGGGTTCTACACCAAGGTTAATCAGTGCCTGTACGATAGCTTTCGATGCACCGCCTGTGCCAAGTACAAGAGCTTTGGTTCGTTTGTCGTTGATGAGTGGGGCTATCGAGTTCTGGAAGCCCATGGCATCTGAGTTGTAACCCTTGAAACGGATATCGCCATTCTTGCCACGAATGAATTTGATGACATTAACGGCTCCGATTTTAGCTGCCTCTTCATCCATCTCGTCCATGTAGGGTATAACTTGTTCCTTGTAGGGTATAGTGACGTTAAGACCGCATAGGTTGGGGTTTTCCGCCACTGCTTCCATCAGGTCGCCTATGTCGGGAAGCTCAAAGTTGATATATTCTGCATCGATATGTTCTGACTCGAACATATTGTTAAAATAGTTCTGGGAAAAAGAGTGTGTGAGCGGATAGCCTATCAATCCGTACACTTTATGATTAGGTGATGCCATAGATGATTGAAAGATTGATTTTTTATAGTTTCTTTTCTGCATGCAAAAATACAAAAAATACGGCAAAACACAATTGTCGGCGAGTCATGACTTGTGATTTTAGCAGTGAAATTGTTACTAAATCGATAATGGAAAATTGTAAGCAGTAAAACTTTTTTTAAAGAAATTTGCAATAAATATTGTATATATTGAAACAATATGCTACTTTTGTGGCATCAATAAATGATTTTTAAGATTGTTTAGGCTCGTTTTATCAGTTTACATCAGATATAATATGTATAGGTATGAAATTTAATGGTAAAAAAATCAACGTCGGTTGGCTGACCGTAGTTGTAGGATTGATTGTTTTCAGTGTCCTGGGCTTGAAAATTGATGTTCAGGATGGTCAATATGACCTCGCAGGTGACCATCTCTGGGCTAACGTTGGCTGGATGATCACTGCCACGATATTTGTATTGATGATGACTCCCGGTCTGTCTTTCTTCTACGGGGGCATGGTCCGTTCCAAGAATGTTATTTCCACAATGCTCCAGAGCTTCATTGTCATGGGCTTTGTAAGTGTGATATGGGTTGTATTCGGTTTCGGTCTTGCGTTCGGCAATGACATTCATCATATCATTGGAGACCCTACTGATTTCTTTATGTTCAGGAATGTCGGTGTGAGGAATGTGACAGACCCGTCTAACGAGCTTTCGCAGATAGGGCTTGTCACCACAACGATTCCCCTTGCGCTGTTTGCGTTATTCCAGATGAAATTTGCTATCATAACACCTTCGCTAATCACAGGCGCATTTGCCGAGAGGGTCCACTTTGCAGGGTATCTGCTGTTCATGGTGTTATGGACCGTGGTCGTCTATTGTCCACTGGCTCACTGTACGTGGCATCCCGAAGGGTTGTTCGGCATGCTTCATGTGCATGACTATGCCGGAGGTATTGTCGTACATGCAGCCTCAGGTATTGCCGCACTTGCCGGAGCCATGTTCCTTGGCAAGCGTCATCTGACCAAAGGTGAGTCATCCAAGCCTGCCAATGTGCCTTTTGTCCTGCTTGGTGCCGCTCTGCTCTGGCTCGGATGGTTCGGGTTTAACGGTGGCAGCTCATTGGCGGTCGACGGTATAGCTGTGTCGGCTTTTTTGAATACGAACACTGCGGCTGCAACCGCTATGGTGGCTTGGATAGCCCTTGACGGATTGCGCGGACGCAAGCCGTCTGCCATGGGTGCGGCTATCGGTGCCGTGGTAGGGCTGGTTGCCATCACTCCTTGTGCCGGATGGGTTACAGTGGGCGAGAGCATTTTCATAGCATTTTTCATCACTGTGTGCTGCAATATGGCTGTGTGCTGGAAAGGTTACAGCCGAGTGCTTGACGACGCTCTTGACGTGTTCCCGACACATGGGCTGGGTGGTATCATAGGTACAATTCTCACCGGTGTTTTCGCCTACGATTTCTTCGCCAACGGTGAGCCTGACATGATTTCACGTGGCGAGTTTTTCCGTAATCACCTGTTAGTTATGGCAGGGGTGTTTGTCTATACTTTTGTGATGAGCTATGCCCTGTATTGGCTTACAGACAAGATAGTGCCTATGCGAGTGTCCGACTGGAACGAGAAAGTCGGTCTCGATTCATCACAGCACGGGGAAGAATATGGCACTGAAGCGGCTATGGAGCTTCCGTCGGAATCAGAATGGTTCCGTGGCACCGACGAAAATTGAAATCGGCAGAGTAGGGCATACCCTCCCGGGATAGCCGAAATTTATAGAAAATTCATCAAATAACAAATATATATGCAACAATCAATGATGAAAAATCGCGGACTTTACGACTCTCGTTTCGAGCATGACGCCTGTGGCGTGGGATTGCTTGTCAATGTTCGTGGCGTAAAATCCCATCAGTTAGTGGAAAAAGGTCTTCAGGTACTTGAACACATGGTACACCGTGGTGCCGAAGGTGCCGACCCCAAGACCGGTGACGGTGCGGGAATTATGGTTCAGATTCCCCACGAGTTTATATTGCTTCAGGGTATCCCGGTGCCTGAGAAGGGACGATATGGTTCCGGACTTGTATTCATGCCTAAGGACGAGGATTCGCAGCAGATTATGCTTGATGTGATAGAGCGTGAGGCAATAGAATTGGGCCTGAAACTCATTGCCGTACGTGATGTCCCTACAAACAATGAACAGCTCGGCTCGGTGGCACGCAAGGCGGAACCTGTCATAAAGCAGATTTTTGTGGCGGATGAGGAGACAAATGACCCTATTGACATCCGCCTCTATCTTTTGCGCCGGTCAGTGGAGAAGAAGATTGCGGCGTCATCGCTTGCCGGGAAGGAGGATTTCTACATAGTGTCGCTGTCATCACGTGTGATAATATACAAAGGGATGCTTTCAAGCCTTCAGCTGCGCTACTATTTCCCGGACTTGATGAATCCGCATTTTACCACGGCTATGGCTCTGGTACATTCGAGGTTCAGCACAAATACGTTTCCCACATGGTCGCTTGCGCAGCCGTTCAGAATGCTCGGACATAATGGTGAGATTAACACCATCCAGGGCAACCGCCTGTGGATGAAAGCGCGTGAGTGTATGCTCCATCCCGCCAATTTCGGTGACCGTGACGTTACGCCAATCGTGCAGCCGGGTATGAGCGATTCGGCTTCCCTTGACAATGTGCTCGAATTTTTCGTGATGGGCGGAATGAGCCTGCCTCATGCGCTGGCAATGCTCATCCCCGAGTCCTTTAATGACAAGAACCCGATATCGCCCGAACTTAAGGCTTTCTATGAATATCACTCCATCCTCATGGAAGCATGGGACGGTCCGGCGGCATTGCTTTTCAGCGACGGACGATATGCCGGAGGTATGCTTGACCGCAACGGTCTACGCCCTGCCCGCTATCTTGTCACCAACAATGACACAGTAGTGCTCGCATCCGAGATGGGTGTGCTCCCTTTTGAAGCTTCCGAAATCAAAGAGAAAGGTCGGTTGCGTCCAGGCAAGATGATGATGATTGACATGGAGGAGTGCAAGATATTCCACGATGCCGAACTTAAGGAGAAACTTGCCTCGGAATTCCCCTATCGTGACTGGCTGTCACGCAACCGCATCAACCTTGACTCCATCAGCAGCGGGCGTAAGGTGGAGACCACTGTGGATAATTATACAAGACTCCTCCACACCTTCTTCTATCACCGTGAAGAGGTGGAGAAAATTATTACTCCGATGGTTGCCGATGCCAAGGAACCTGTCAATTCCATGGGTAAGGACACTCCGCTTGCCGTGCTTTCAAAGGAGCCGCAGTTGCTCTACAACTATTTCCGCCAGCATTTCGCCCAGGTGACCAATCCTGCCATCGACCCGCTCCGTGAAGAGCTTGTGATGAGCCTTGACAGCTACATCGGTGCGGTAAAGCTCAATCTGCTTGAGATGTCCCCCGAACTGTGCAAGATGGTATTGTTGAAACGCCCCATCATCTCCAACCGTGAGCTCGATCTGCTCTGCAATCTCCGCTACAAGGGCTTCAATACCCGTAAACTTGCCATGACATTCCCTGTCAGCGAGGGTGCCGACGGTATACGCAATGCTGTGACACGTCTGTGCAAGGAGGCTGAGGCGGCTGTGGATGAAGGATGTAACTATGTGGTGCTCAGTGACCGCGGCGTGGATAAGGATAATGCCCCAATACCATCGCTGCTTGCTACCTCTGCCGTACACCATCATCTTATTGACTGCAAGAAACGTGTGCAGACCGCACTAATCGTAGAGACGGCAGATGCCCGTGAGGTAATGCATTTTGCGCTCCTGTCAGGTTACGGAGCAAGTGCCATAAATCCCTATCTTGCTTTTGCTGTGATTGACGATTTGGTGAAGCACCATGACATACAGCTGGACTTTGATACAGCCTCGAAGAACTATATCAAGGCGGTTGACAAGGGCTTGCTGAAAGTCATGTCGAAGATGGGTATATCTACCATCCCCAGCTATAAGGGCGCACAGCTGTTTGAGGCAGTCGGTCTGTCCGATGACCTCTGCCGTGAGTATTTCGGCAACACTGTCAGCAAACTCAGCGGTGTAGGCATTGAGCAGTTGTACCATGATATAGCCAAGGCGCATACCGAGGCGTTTTCCGAAGATTTCGAGGACGATATGCCGCTTCCTTTTATCGGTCAGTATTCTTTCCGCAAAGATGGGGAGTCGCATGCCTGGAATCCGGAGACCATCGCTACACTCCAGCTTGCAACCCGTATGGGAAGTTATAAGAAATTCAAGGAGTTTACTTCGCTTGTCGACAACAAGCCGGAGCCAATCTTCATACGTGACTTCCTGGATTTCAAGAAAGGGGAGCCAATACCTGTTGACGAGGTCGAGCCTATCGAGGCAATCATGAAGAGATTTGTCACGGGAGCGATGTCGTTCGGCTCCATCAGCCGTGAGGCGCATGAGGCCCTCGGTATAGCTATGAATGCCATAGGTGCGCGAAGCAATACCGGTGAGGGTGGGGAAGACCCTGAACGTTTCAAACCGCGCGAGGATGGTTCGTCAGCCCGCTCTGCAATCAAGCAGGTGGCGTCGGGACGTTTCGGCGTGACAGCCGAGTATCTCGTGAACGCTGATGAAATCCAGATTAAGGTGGCTCAGGGGGCAAAACCGGGCGAAGGTGGTCAGCTTCCAGGTTTCAAAGTGGATAAAATCATAGCCAAGACACGTCACTCCATCCCCGGCATATCTCTCATATCTCCACCTCCTCATCATGACATCTACTCCATAGAGGACCTTGCGCAGCTGATATTTGATCTCAAGAATATCAATCCCGATGCCAAGGTCAGCGTCAAGCTCGTGGCTGAGAGCGGAGTCGGTACTATCGCCGCCGGTGTCGCCAAGGCTAAGAGTGATTTGATTACCATAAGCGGCAGCGATGGCGGCACAGGTGCTTCGCCGGCAAGTTCCATCCGTTATGCGGGTGTGCCGGTGGAAATAGGGCTTGCCGAGACCCAGCAGACCCTCGTAATCAACAATCTACGTGGTCAGGTGAAGCTTCAGGCTGACGGTCAGCTCAAAAGCGCGCGTGATGTCGTGATTATGGCCATGCTTGGTGCGGAGGAGTACGGATTTGCCACAAGCGCCCTCATCGTGCTTGGCTGCGTGATGATGCGTAAGTGCCACATGAACACTTGTCCTGTCGGTGTGGCTACCCAGAATGAGGAGCTTCGCAAGCGTTTCGTGGGGCGTTCGGAATATGTGGTTAACTTCTTCAAGTTCCTCGCTCAGGAAATCCGCGAGACCATGGCTGAAATGGGAGTGCGGAAGATGGATGATATCATAGGTCGTGCCGACTTGCTGTTTGTCAAACCGGGCATGGAGTCGCACAAGACCGCTACGCTTGACTTCTCTCGCCTCCTTTACATGCCCGAGGAGACTGAGACCAATGCCATTATAAATGTTGTAGCTCAGAATCATGACATAGCACATGTGCTTGACCGTGAGATTATCAGCCGTGCATATCCCGCCATTGAGTCCGGGATGCCCGTAGAACTGGAATTCCCAATCAAGAATACTGACCGTTCGGTCGGAGCGATGCTTTCGGGTGTCGTGGCTAAGAAGTACGGTGACGCAGGTCTGCCTGACAACACTATTCTCTGCACCTTCAAGGGGGCTGCCGGTCAGAGTTTCGGCGCATTCCTCGAGCATGGCATATCCTTCCGCCTTGAGGGTGACGCAAATGACTATGTAGGCAAGGGGCTTTCGGGCGGCAAGATTGTGATTGTACCCCCGCAAGGCTCAAAGTTTGCTCCGGAGGCAAATATTATAGCCGGAAACACTATCCTCTACGGCGCTACATCCGGAGAAATCTACATCAACGGCAGGGTCGGCGAGCGTTTCTGTGTGCGTAATTCCGGCGCTACAGCTGTGGTAGAGGGTGTAGGTGACCACTGCTGCGAGTACATGACCGGCGGACGCACTGTGGTGCTCGGCACAACAGGACGCAACTTTGCTGCCGGTATGAGCGGTGGTATAGCCTATGTCTGGAATCCTAACGGTGATTTCGATTATTTCTGTAACATGGAGATGGTCGAGCTGTCGCTCATTGAGGAGATGGCGGATAACCGCGAGCTTTACCGCCTGATTGGCAATCATTACAAGCACACTCACAGCCCCCTTGCGGGAGCGATGCTTGACAATTGGGACGAGTATGTGCAGCAATTCATCAAGGTTATCCCTATCGAGTATAAGAAGGTGCTCCACGATGAGAAAGTGGCAAGTCTCGCACGCAAGATAGCCTCCATGCAGGTTGACTAATCCGCTAACCTATTCACACAATCCAACTATTTTAAGAATATACAATGGGAAATCCTAAAGCATTTCTGAATATACCACGTAAGGAGGCAGGTTACCGCCCCGTGCACGACCGAATAAACGATTATGGCGAAGTGGAGCAGACGCTCAACACCGAGGACCGCCGCCTGCAGGCATCGCGCTGCATGGAGTGTGGCGTGCCTTTCTGCCACTGGAGCTGTCCGCTGGGTAACCGTCAGCCCGAATGGCAGGACAGACTGTACAAGAATGACATCAAGGGCGCGTATCAGCTCCTCACCATGACCGACGACTTTCCGGAATTTACCGGGCGTGTCTGTCCGGCTCTGTGCGAGAAAGGGTGTGTGCTCAACAAGGAGCATGAGCCTGTCACCATACGTGAGAATGAGGCTGCAATAGTTGAACGGGCATTCAGCGAAGGGTATGTTTCAGCCCGTCCTCCCAAAAGCCGCACCGGTTTCAAGGTAGCCGTAATCGGTTCCGGACCTGCCGGACTCGCATGTGCCAATCAGCTTAACCGCAAGGGGCACAGTGTGACAGTGTTTGAGAAAAATGAGGCTCCCGGCGGACTTCTCCGCTTCGGCATTCCTGATTTCAAGCTCAACAAGAGCGTGATAGACCGCCGTCTCGACTTGCTCCGGGAGGAGGGTATAGAATTCAGATGCGGCGTGAAGGTCGGAGAGGATATCACGGCAGAAGAGCTGCTTAAAGATTACGATGCCGTGTGCCTTGCCATGGGTGCGGAGGTGCCCCGTGACCTGAAAGTTGAGGGGCGTGACCTTAAGGGTGTGCATTTCGCCCTTGAGCTACTCCAGCAGCAGAACCGTGTCAATGCCGGGGTGGAAGTGCCGCGCGAAGAGCGTATTTCCGCCAAGCGCAAGCATGTGCTTGTGATAGGCGGCGGCGACACCGGCAGCGACTGCGTGGGTACATCTCACCGTCAGGGGGCTCTCTCGGTAACACAGATTGAAATCATGCCCAAACCACCGGTAGGTGACAATCCTGCCACCCCCTGGCCCTACTGGCCCGTCGTCCTCAAGACTTCAAGCAGTCATATGGAGGGATGTGAACGCCGATGGCTGCTTGATACCCGCAGGTTTATCCCGGATGAAAACGGTAATGTCAAGGAGGTCGAGGTCGAGGATGTGGAATGGGAAAAGGATGCCGCGACAGGCCGCATGAACCTCAAGCATACAGGCAACAAGGAGATTATCAAAGCTGACCTCGTGCTTCTTGCCATGGGTTTCACCAATCCTGTGGCGGAGGGGCTGCTTGAACAACTCGGAGTCGAAAAGGATGCACGTGGCAATGTCAAGGTCGACGATCGTCAGCAGAGCAGTGTAGCCAAAGTATTCGCAGCCGGCGATGTATCGACCGGTGCGTCACTTGTGGTGCGCTGCATAGCTTCCGGACGCAATGCCGCCAGTGGCATTCATGAATATTTGATGTCTTAGTTTATCTTATTGGCACATAGTAGTTTTTTTACTCGCTGACCTCACCGCCGGGAATTTCGTTGCATAGGTTCCCGCCGGTGAGGTCAGTAATTTTCTCGTAATTATGTCCGGAAGTTGCTTCTTAGCTGTGGCGCCGGAGGAGCTCTTTTTCGAGTTCGGGTAGGGTGATGCCCATCTGTTCGATGAGGACGAGGAGATGGTATATGAGGTCACAGGCCTCGTATGTGAAGCGGTCACGGTTACCGTCGACAGCTTCGACTACTGACTCTACTGCCTCCTCTCCGACTTTCTGAGCTATCTTCTTTACACCTTTGATGAACAGGCGTGTGGTGTAACTGTTTTCAGGCATCTCCTCATGGCGTTTGGCTATGAGGGCTGACAGAGAACGGATAAAACCATCCTGCGCCGGGGTGTCGAAGCATGACACGGTGCCACGATGGCAAGTAGGACCGTGCGGGTTAGCTTTTATAAGCAATGTGTCATCGTCGCAATCACGGTACATCTCCACTACATCAAGGAAATTGCCGCTTGTTTCCCCCTTTGTCCAGAGTTGGTTGCGTGTACGGCTGTAAAATGTGACTTTGCCGGTCTCGACAGTCTTGTCAAAAGCCTCCCGGTTCATGTATCCGAGCATGAGCACACGGAGTGTCACGGCATCCTGAATGATAACGGGGAGAAGCGAGTCGGCACATTTGCCGAGATTGAAGTCGTCGAAAGTCATAAGTATATATAATATATGTATATGGTGTGGTTGTTTTTATAATCTTACAGGTATGTCAAGTACCGAAAGCTCTTTCTTTAGTTCCGGAATGGTTATCTCTCCGTAGTGGAATATCGAGGCGGCGAGTGCGGCATCGGCTTTTCCCGATGTGAGTACGTCGGCTATATCCTTTACGCTTCCTGCTCCTCCGGAGGCTATGATAGGGATGCTGATGGATTCGGCAAGTTGTGCGAAAGTGTCGCATGGGTATCCTTCGCGAGTACCGTCATGGTTCATGGACGTGAACATTATTTCTCCTGCTCCCATCTCCTCCGACAGTTTTGCCCATGAGAAAAGCTCGCGGTCACTGAGGCGGCTTCCGCCATGAGTGGTGACATGCCATGTGCCTTCCTCCTGCTTGGCGTCAATCGCCACGACTACAAACTGGCTGCCGTAACGTGATGCTATTTCGCTGATCAGCTCGGGACGGCGTACTGCTGAAGAGTTGATGGTAATCTTGTCGGCACCGGCATCAAGGAGGCGGGATGCGTCATCGAGGGTCGATATACCGCCGCCGACAGTGAAAGGAATGTTCAGACGGTCGGCAATTCGGCTCACGAGCTGTGCGAATGTGGAACGTTCCTCAAGTGTCGCACTGATGTCAAGAAACACAAGTTCGTCTGCGCCGTCGTCTGCGTATTTCGCTCCGAGTTCCACAGGGTCGCCGACGTCGGTCAGACCGACGAAATTGATACCCTTGACAGTTCTGCCGTTTTTGACGTCAAGACATGGGATAATGCGCTTTGCAAGCATAGTCGGTATAATTTGCTTATTAGTCCGGATTAATTAATGTGCAAATTTAACTGAATTTTTCCACACATCAAATTTACTGCCGTTTTTATTTTATAGCACCTTTTCCATGTGGATATGGCTGTAACTTTGCTGCATATTAAAACAGATTAACACCGATAACTATGAAAACCAACACCGATACCACGAAATCATCAAAAACACCGCAGTTGCCAATTTCCAAGAAAGCATATGCTGACTTTGCAGTACGCATTACCGGCACTTTTACCGGCCTTATGCACCGTCCCGACCTCTGTGACGAAGGGATTAAAGTGCTTGACAGATATTTGCAGGGCGAAAATATATGTCAGGATGACTGCTCATTGGAAGTCTACATTGCATTCTCGATGATTCGCTCTGAGATTGACAAGGCGTGCCGACGCTCAGCTGCCGCGCGTCAGCGTGCGGCACTTCGTAAGAAGGCTTCCTCATCCTCTGATGAAGGCTATCCTGAAGAATTGTCTCTGAAACCGGTCAATCAAGATAACAAAAATAACGGTGATATCGTTGCCGTTGGGGACCCGGAATCTGCGCCAAGCAGTCAGTATGCCGGGGATGACTATCCGATGAACCGTCGAGAACGACGAGAACTCGAAAGGGAGGAGGCCCGGGAACTTCGACGTGAGCTCCGCCGACAAAAGCGCAGGAAATAGCAATTGCTCTAATGCCGATGGCATGGTATCATGAAAAATTATTATCCTTGCGAAACCCGGGAAATAGGACCAGGTAAGTTTGCATGGGATTGTTAAAACGACGGGCAATTTGCTACAAAATTTTTGATTTTTTTGCTATAATCTCGGTTTTGACAAAAAAAAGACTAAAAAAAGTTTGGTATGTTATTTTTTTGTCTTACCTTTGTGGCGTTTTTGAAGCTTAAAATTGTTTTATAATTTAATCAAAAAGAAAATGAAAAAGTTAGTTTTATTACTCGCTGTTGTATTCAGCGCATCTCTTTTCTCTTGTGGTTCTTCTGACAAGGCTGCTGAGGCTGCTGATTCTGCAGTAGTTGAGGAAGTTGCTGTTGAGGAAGTTGTTGTAGCTGACTCTGCTGCTGCTCCTGCTGACAGCGCTGCTGTTGTTGCTGACAGCGCTGCTGTTGTTGCTGAATAATTTCAGTACAAGCGTCAAGCAAAGAAAAAATTAAGCTGATTGCTCATTTTAAGGGCGACCAGCTTCTTTTTTATAGAAACAGTCCTTTTAGCCTTAAAATAGGCTAAAAGGACTATTTTTGTGGCTGTGTAATCGGAGAAAGTTGGGATTTTTTACGTAATTTTGTACTATTGCAGTATAATTGCAT
Organism: uncultured Duncaniella sp.; assembly: GCA_958352885.1. Lineage (GTDB taxonomy): Bacteria > Bacteroidota > Bacteroidia > Bacteroidales > Muribaculaceae > Duncaniella. Next base: position 135,376 of record CATWQI010000007.1, on the reverse strand, counting down.
TTCCGTAGTACCGTAACCAATCATCAGAATGAAAATAGCGAGTATAAATCTTGGAGAACGACCGGTGATGCTGGCACCTATGGAGGATGTCACCGACCGTTCGTTCCGCCTGATTTGTAAGGAACAGGGCGCGTCTATGGTCTACACCGAGTTTGTGAGCGCAGACGCCCTTATCCGTGACATACCCGCCACTGTGCGTAAGCTTGCCATTGATCCCGGAGAACGTCCCACAGCCATACAGATTTATGGCAGGGATGTGGAGCCGATGGTCGAGGCTGCCAAGATAGTGGAGGCTGCCAATCCCGATATCATTGACATAAATTTCGGTTGCCCGGTCAAGAAAGTGGCAGGGAAGGGGGCAGGAGCCGGCATGCTTCGTGACATCCCGAAGATGCTTGAGATTACTCAGGCTGTGGTCAAAGCAGTGAAACTTCCGGTCACTGTCAAGACCCGTTTAGGCTGGGATTGTGAATCCAAGATAATAGTCACGCTCGCAGAGCAGCTTCAGGATTGTGGCATACAGGCTTTGACTGTGCACGGGCGCACACGTTCGCAGATGTATACCGGATCCGCCGATTGGGAGATGATAGCGAAGGTGAAGGAGAATCCGCGTCTTACAATCCCTCTGATTGGAAACGGAGACATTACCACTCCGGAACTTGCCAGGGAGGCATTTGACCGGTACGGGGTTGACGGTGTGATGGTGGGCAGAGCCTCTATCGGAGCTCCGTGGATATTCCGGGAAATCCGCAGATGTATTGACGGTTCTGACGAGCCGGAGCTAACTCTTGCTGCAAAATTCGAGCTTCTGCGCCGTCAGATACGTGAAAGCGTTGACCGGATTGACGAGTATCGAGGCATACTGCACATTCGCCGGCATCTGGCAGCCTCACCCTTGTTCAAGGGAATATCCCATTTTAGGGACACGAGGATAGAGATGCTCAGAGCATCGACTCTTGACTCTCTGATGGATGTGCTCGCACGTGTGGAGAAACTTATAGCAAATGGATAAAATTGATAATTGCGATGAAAAGAGTATTTACCCCCATAATTATGATTATTGCTGCTTTGGCGCTCAATGCCCAGAGCCTTACCAAGTACGAACTTAATGTAGGCGAATTTAACGAGCTGAAAGTGGTTGACGGTATCAATGTGGATTATCGTTGCAACCCCGACTCTGCCGGACTGGCGGTGTTTACCTCTCTGCCCGATAAGGCTTCGGCATTCATATTCAACAACAAGAAGGGTAAACTTACCATGCAGATTTCTACTGAGAGTGTGGGTGTAAAGGATATGCCCCTTGTTACGGTCTATTCTGAGTATCTGACCAAAGTTGAGAACTCGGGGGATTCTACCGTGAGGGTACTTTCGGTGGCCCGGGGACCGAAGTTCAGCGCAACTTTGATAGGCAACGGGCGGCTTGCTGTGCGTGATGTGAAATCTACCGAGGTGAACGGTAAAATAGCTACCGGTAACGGGACTCTGGTGCTTGACGGAAGTTGCGAGCGGGCAAATATCTCATTTATGGGAACCGGTGTCATCCAGGCTGACGGGCTGAAGGCGCATCAGGTGTCTGTCAAGGCAAGCGGTACCGGTTCGATTGGTGTATGGGCGGTGAAAACTCTGTCGCTCGTCGGTGCCGGCTCCACTAAAGTATATTATAAGGGGGAGCCTGAAATTAAAAACCGCACGGTCGGTATCAAGGCTGTGCAGATTGGTGAGGCTGCCGAATAATCTGATTGTGCCCGGATGGGAGAAGAACTGAAATTCACGGTAGCCCGCACCATAAAGTGGAATGTGATAGACCGGGTGATGTCACAGCTGCTATACGCTGTGACCGGTGTGGTGCTTGCCAACACGCTTACTGAGGAGGATTTCGGTCTCGTCGGTGTTGTCCTTGTGTTTCAGGCATTCGCTTCGTTGTTTGTCGACAGCGGTTTCTCATCGGCTCTGATTCAGCGTAAATCACCCACGCAGCTTGACTATTCTACCGTCCTGTGGTTCAACATCGGAGCCGCATGTGTCATCTATCTGATTCTGTTCATTGCTGCCCCGTTTATTGCCGACATCTTTCAGGATGACGCTCGGCTGATACCTTTATCAAGGGTAATGTTCCTGTCGTTCATTATCAACGCCACAGCCATAGTGCAGACCAACAAGCTGATGAAGAAGATGGACGTCAAGATGGTGGCGGTGAGCAATAGCCTTGGTCTGATAGTTAGTGCTGTCGTCGGTATCTATATGGCTGTTACAGGCTGGGGTGCATGGGCTATAGTGTGGCAGACAATCACGCTTGCCACTGTAAAGTCAGCAGTGCTTTGGGTTACGAGCGGTTGGCTTCCCTCTCCCGTATTCTCATGGCGCGCTCTGGAAAGTTTCTTCAAAGTCGGTTCAGGGCTGATGTTCAGCTCGTTTCTCAATACGGTGTTCCAGAATATCTATTCCTTTTTCATAGGATACAAGGTCGGATTCATACCGCTTGGCTATTATAGTCAGGCTGACAAATGGAGCAAGATGGGTATCATGTCTTTGTCCCAGATGCTTACTGCGTCTTTTCTTCCGCTACTGTCGCAGGTACAGGATGACCCTGAGCGTTATGCCCGCATTTGCGGTAAGACCCACAGGTTTACTTCCTATCTGCTGTTCCCCGCCATGGGATTGCTTATGGTGATGGCTGCGCCTGTTTTCCATACGCTGTTCGGCAACAAGTGGGACGCATCTATTATTCTGTTTCAGATACTGTTGCTCAGGGGTATCTTCACTGTGTTGTCGTTGCTATACAACAATTATATCATATCACTCGGCAAGTCGCGCCTGCTGGTGGTCACAGAGATTATCCGTGACTCTGTTGCGGTGGCAGCGATAGTCATCACACTTCCATATATAGGAATCTCCACACCGTCCAATGTCGTGGAAGGTGTGGAGATATTCCTTTGGGGGCAGCTTGCGGCTTCGATAGTCACATGGATGGTGGCGTTATGGTTTGTGATCCGTGTGACCCGCCGGTCGTTGGCGGCATATCTCTCTGACATGGCGCCGTATATGGCTCAGACCGTACTGTTGGCTCTCCCGGCTGTGGCGATGCTGAAACTCGACTGGCATCCGTTGGCTATATGTATATGCCAGTTTCTGTCATTTGCTTTGCTTTACCTTGGTGTGAATCACCTGATGAAGTCAAAAATTCAGCAGGATGCTATTGACTATTTCCGTAAGCGTGGCAAATAGTCAGGAAGGAGAGGGAGAATGTGGGATGCAGTCCGTTGGTTAACGCTCGTAGACAGAGCCACCGCTTGAAGCGCGGACTGATGACTGGGTATAAGAGAGTTTTTTTACGTTTATATCGGCGCCTGATGATGCTGACGCATTGAGCGAATTGGCTTTTCCGCTGATTTCCACATCGCCGGCGGATGAAGCCTGGGCAGAAACTGAACCGGCTGTGATATCCGAGATTTTGATGTCGCCTGATGACGATGCCTGGAATGATGTGTTATCTGCCTTGAGAGTTTTTATATTGATGTCACCTGACGATGAGGCCTGAGAGTGGCAGGTTGCCGTAGTGGCATCCTTCAGATTTATTTCACCGGATGATGACGCTTGCAGATGGAGAGTCTGTGTGCGTGTTGTCGAGATGGTTATTTCGCCGGACGATGATGCCTTTGCCTGTATAACCGGTGAGGTGACTTTGGCGAGGCTTATCTCACCCGACGAGCTTGCCGATAGGTTGACAGTGCTTTTGCGGAATTCAAATTGGGTAGTGGAGGAGATTTTGCCGCTTGAGGATGCCTGGAGCGAGCTTACAAGAGGACCGTTGACAGTTATCTTGACCCCTTTGAGATGGCGACCGTTACGAGAACCGTTGGATTCTTTCTTGGTGCCGATTGAGAGTGTGCCTTTTGATACGGTCACATCTACCCATTCGATTTTATCTGATGGACCGGTTATTTCTATGGTGGTGGTTTTGCCGGAAGTCGGGTTGTAAACCACGTCGGCTGCGCAGAATGCATGGATTGTCTTGTAATTAGACTTTACCGTCAATGTTTTGCTTTCAGCCGAGGCGCTGAAAACACCTACGCATAATGCGAGCATAAGAAGCAGAATGGATTTTCTCATAATTGAAAGTTATAATGTGTGAGTTTAGATATGTACGAAGTGATTCGTTTATCTATATGACGGATGAACTGTAAAAAAGTTACAGCTTTTATGATGAAAAATCCTAAAAACTGTAACTCAAGTGTCGTGGAGACGAGGATTCTTATAGCTTTTGCGAAGGCTTAGGTGTTGTCAGTCAGCGATATGATGATGCGATGGGCTGTCTGTGGATTTTGACGGGAAAATACGGTTGATTATAGCGGCAAGAGCCCCGTCGCCGGTGACGTTGCAGGCGGTGCCGAAGCTGTCCATCGCTATGTAGAGGGCTATCATCAGGGCCACCATCTGCTCGTCAAACCCGAGTATGGATTGAAGGAGTCCGATTGAAGCCATGATGGCACCTCCGGGAATGCCAGGAGCGGCGATGATAGTGATACCAAGCATTGCTATAAAATGGCAGAAAAGCCCAAGGTCATGTGGCTGATTGTGCATTATCATCAGTGCGAGGGCGCATGCCACAATCTTCAATGTGCTTCCGCTCATGTGGATGGTGGCGCATAGTGGTATCACGAACCCGGCTATATCCTCACGCACTCCCATTTTGATGGCCTGGCGTAGCGTGACGGGGATAGTGGCTGCCGATGACTGTGTGCCGAGAGCAGTGAAATATGCCGGCAGCATGGTGCGTAGCATCCTGAAAGGGTTCTGTCTGGAAAAGATAGCAGCGATACAGTACTGTAGCACAAGTATGAACACGTGCAGGATGAAAATGATAATTATGATTTTGATGAAGCATCGGAGTATCATACCGACCTGGCCTTCCATGGTCATGTTGAGGAATATACCGAATATATAAATAGGAAGAAGAGGGATGATAGCCGTGTCGATAGCCTTGCTGACAATGGTGCGGAACTCGTCGAATCCACGCTGCAAAGCATTGCCTGATGAGAATGCTATGCCAAGTCCCATCATGAATGCGAGCACAAGGGCTGTCATTACTGTCATGAGGGGCGGCATTTCCACTGTGAAATATGGAAGAATCCTGAGGCTGCTCTCCGCCAGCGCAACACCTTCCTCGCCTCCGATGAGTGACGGGAATGTGAGGGTGCCTGTGATGTAAGACAATGCACCGGCAAAGAAGGTGGCGAAATATGCTATCAGGGCTGTGACAACAAGCAGTTTTCCTGCACGGCTCCCAATCTCAGCGATGGCGGGGGTGACAAATCCCACTATAATCATGGGAATCATGAACCCTAAGAATTGGGAGAATATGGCGTTGAATGTGGCGAATATCTGTGCGCACCAGACGGGCGACACATATCCGAAAAGGATACCTGCCAGTATGGCGATGGCTATCCGTGGTAAGAGTCCTATTTTTTTCATCCTCGGGAGAGGTCTTGATTATTGATTCGAATGGTGGTGTATTTATGGTTTCCAGAGTGTCGAAGATGCGTCGGAGGGCATACGCCAGTCACCACGAGGCGAGAGGCATACGGAGCCGACCTTTGGGCCGTCCGGGAGGCATGAGCGCTTGAACTGTTGGTTGAAGAATCTTCGCATAAAAGTAGTGAGCCAGTGCATTATTACTTCGTCGGGATATTCTTCCGGGCGGAAAGCTTTGCGTGCGAGGAAGTATATGCGTTCAGGCGTGAATCCGTAACGCAGCATATAGTACAGGAAGAAGTCATGTAACTCGTATGGGCCTACGAGATCCTCGGTTTTCTGCTTTATATTGCCGTTTTCGTCCGCAGGGATAAGCTCGGGGCTGATAGGGGTGTCGATGATGTCGAGGAGATGAGTGCGTATGGGGGAGCCATCCGGTTCGCGCATGGCGAAGTAATTCACAAGGTATTTCACAAGTGTCTTGGGGACTCCGGAATTGACACCATACATTGACATGTGGTCACCGTTGTATGTCGCCCAGCCGAGAGCCAGTTCCGAGAGATCACCTGTCCCGAGCACTATGCCTCCGGTCTGGTTGGCGACATCCATGAGTATCTGTGTGCGTTCACGCGCCTGGCAGTTCTCGTAGGTTACGTCGTGGACTGACGGGTCATGCCCTATGTCGCTGAAATGCCGGTTGACGGAAGCAGCGATTGAGATTTCGCGCACAGTCACCCCGAGAGCCTCCATGAGAGCGACAGCATTGTTATGGGTGCGAGAGGTAGTGCCGAATCCCGGCATTGTAATGCCGATAATGCCTTTACGGTCAAGCTTGAGACGGTCAAATGTCCTTACAGCCACGAGCAGTGCGAGTGTCGAGTCAAGACCGCCTGATATGCCAACGACCAATGAGTGACAATGTATTGCGTCCAGACGGCGGGCGAGACCTGCTACCTGGATATTGATAATTTCATCACAGCGGGAGTCAATGGCATCGGTGCCGGCAGGTACGAAGGGGTGCGGGTCAATCCTGCGGTACAGTTTTTTCTCGACTATTTCGGGGTCTGAACATGTGTCCTGTCCGGGACAGGTAGTCTCCATTGTGATTTTGTCGCATTCCGCTTGTGCGCAGTCGGCAAATGTGGTAGTGTGGAGTCGGTCGCGATCAAGAGCTTCGATGTCAATGTCGGATATGACTGTGTTGTCCTCGGGTTCCCAGCGGCTGTTGGCGGCGAGGATAACACCGTTTTCAGCTATGATGGCTTTTCCGTCAAATGTCAAATCGGTGGATGACTCACCCCAGCCGGCTCCTGCGTAGGCGTAAGCGCACAAGCATCGGGCGGATTGCTGCTTGATGAGCGATTGTAGATAGGCATATTTCCCGATGAGATCATCGGATGCTGAGAGGTTGACTATTACCTGCGCACCTCCCATGGCAAGGCGGCATGAAGGGGGGACGGGCACCCAGAGGTCCTCGCATATCTCGATTCCGACTTTTGCGCCGTGGGAGTGGAACACACGTCCGGATGTCAAAGGGATTTCCAGACCATCGATGTTGACTGTCAGTGAGCTGCCAAGCGGGAGCGGGCGCCACCATCGGCGTTCGTAGAACTCATTGTAGTTTGGTATGTAGCTTTTTGCCACAAGGTCCACTTGTCCGTTCCGTATAAGAGCAGCGCAATTGTAGAGAGTCCCGTTATGCCTGACAGGGAGTCCGACTACGAAGTGGGTGCTTATGGATGTTGAGAAATCCTTAAGCCTGATGAGCGCTTTTTCGGCTGCATCAAGAAGTGTGGAATTATGAAACAGGTCGGCACAGGTGTAAGCCGTGACGCACATCTCGGGAAAGACTGCCAGCTCGACATTCTCACTGTCAAGCCTCTGTAGTTTTTCAATAATTCCGGCGACGTTGAAATTCACGTCCGCCACATTTACCCGGGGAGCTGCCGCCGCCAATCGTAGAAACCCTTTACGCATTAGTAACTCTTTAAATTAATATATACTTATCAATCTGCTTTTGTGGCACGAAATTAGCAATAATTTCCCGATTTTTCGCCGTTATGATTTGATAAATTTGTAAATATGCGTTAACTTTGCCCTATTAACGTACAGACACATTATAACTGACCCTGATGCTTACGCTGTTTATCTCAATCACATTGAAGGGGCTCCTGTGGGGGCTTCTTGTGGCTTACGGTGTGTTGATAATATGTGTGATAGGGATAGTGCTGAGCGAAAACCGCAATCCTCTGAAGTCATTGGCATGGGTCACAGGTCTGTTGCTTTTTCCTGTCGGGGGCGTGATTCTCTATTTCCTTTTCGGCAGGAGCATAAAGAATGTCAAGATGATATCGCGGCGCAATCGCCGCAAACTGCTGAAGCAGGAGGATGCGCAGCCATTGCCCCGAATTAACAGGGAGATATCCATTGAAAACCGTCAGATAATACGTCTTGGCTATTCGATAGCCGGTGCTATTTTTTATACGGGCAACGATTTGAGAGTATTCAATGACGGGAAGTCGCATTTCGAGCATCTGTTTGATGATTTGCGCAGAGCCACCACATATATTAATCTGCAATTCTATATCATTGCCAATGATGTCCTCGGTCGTGAGCTCAGAGACATCCTTATTGACAGGGCAAGGCATGGGGTGAAAGTAAGAGTGATATATGACTATATAGGCTCGTTTGACGCACGCCGCCGTGATTTCTTCAAAAAACTGAGAGAAAACGGTGTAGAGGTGCATTCGTTTTTCCGGCTTGCGTTTCCGAATCATATCAATAGGGTAAACTGGCGTAATCATCGCAAGGTGGTGGTGATTGACGGCAAAACAGGATATATAGGCGGTATGAATGTGGCGGAACGTTATATTACGGGTAAGCCGTTCGGGAAATGGCGTGACACTGCGGTGCGGATTACCGGTCCGGCTGTCGCAGGTCTGCAATATAATTTTGCCGTGGACTGGAAATTCATGGGTCATGCGTTGCTTTGCGACGATGTGAACTCCGCACCTTCGCCTATCCCCGGAAGTATCGGTAATGTGATGGTGCAGCTTATCACTTCGGGTCCTACCAACAGATGGGGCAATATGTTGCTGATATTTCTTAAGGCAATATCCACTGCCAAGCGGCGTGTGTTCTTGCAGACTCCGTATTTTCTACCGAGCGACGGTTTGCTCAAGGCTTTGGAGAGTGCGGCACTATCAGGAGTGGATGTCAGAGTGATGCTGCCTCGCCGCAGTGACTCGTGGATTCTGACATATGCCTCACGCAGCTATGTTGAAGAATGCCTTCTTGCCGGTATAAAAATTTATCTTTACGAGGCGGGAATGCTTCACGGAAAAGTGCTCGTGGTGGATGACGATTTTGCGTCGACAGGTTCGACAAACTTTGATTTCCGTAGTTTCGAGCATAATTTTGAGGAAAATGTGGTCACATACTCCGAGGAAGTCAACACGGAACTTGCCGGGCAGTTCATGGAGGATACAAAGGAGTGTACAAGGCTCAAGCTTGCGGAATGGAATCGCCGCCCGAAGAGTGACAAGGCTAAGGAATCCATATTCCGTCTGTTAAGTCCGATACTTTAACCTTTAATATTTATTGACCGGTTTAGCTCCATGGTTAATGTGTGCTGCCGGAAAAATAAATCGGTGGATTCTGTAACTTTTATAAGTATGGTGCGTCACTATAGATAGTAGATAATCACTAATTATAATTCAGTATGAAAAAATTTCTTGTGATGTTGGCATTTGCTATGGCGGCGTCATATATAGTCAATGCGCAAAAGGTCTCCGGAATGACCGGGCAGCAAAAACTGACGCTTAGAACCGGTGTCAATCCTATTGACGTAGTACTTGACGGAGAGATTAACAAGGGTGGATGGACTGTTATGCCGGACCTCAATCCGGACGTATTGGAAACTCCCGCTGCGGAAATAAAGTTTGTCACAGATGTCGATTCGATAGTCATGAGACTTGATGAATGGCAGTCAATGGACTTCGATGTTCTCACCCAGGATGGTGACACGGCACATGTCAGGGTCAGACGGACATCAGTATCGCCATTCGACAATCCTGACCCGGAACTACTTAAGGTTGCGCCCTCTGGAAAATTGACGAAGGAACAGGCTGAATTTGACATATCGGCATTGATTTACACTCTCAATCAGGTTCACCCCGACATATTTTCAGTCTGCGGTCAGGCAAATCTGATGAAGGCTGTGAACAGTGCTGTCAACGCGTTGCCTGACTCAGTGTCACAGGTCGAGTTGTACAGGCTGATAGCTCCGGTAGTAGCGATGATTGGTGACGGTCATACAAATCTCTACTTCCCGTACAATAGCTTTATGACTTATGAACTTGACCGGATGCCTGTGTTTGTCGACGTGATGTCGGACGGCTCGCTTGAATGTGTAAGCAGTCTGGATTCGATAGTGCCTAAAGGCTCAAAGGTGTTGAGCATCAATGGTAAGAGCGCAGAAGAGATACTTGAATCCATGATGCCGTTTGTCAGCGGTGAAAAGCGTCATTACAAACTGTCGCAGCTTTACGAGCCTTTTCAGGCATTGTTTCAGATGCTGTATCCTGCCGATAATTACGTAGTCGAATATATCCCGGAAGGTGGAAAGAAGCCACTGACACATACCTTTCCGGCTGTGAAATGGGAGGAAATAAAGAAGCGCTGTCCGTCAACGCAAAGCAATAAACGTCATGACGCCTATTCGTTTGAAATAGACAGAGCCAACAATGTCGCCGTTATGGATTTCCGCTCATTCGTCGATGCCGGGAGGATGGAGCAGTTCGCCGATTCGATGTTTACGGCTATGCGTACAGAAGGTATTGAAAATCTGATAATAGATTTGCGCAACAATGGCGGAGGCAGCAGTCGTGTCGGGGATGTTTTGCTTAGCTACATCTCACCTGTGCCCTTTGACCAGATTGTGAAAATGCTGGTAAAAATAACCCCTACAACCGCAAAACTTATGGGTAATCCGAATGCTATGCCAATGTTGGCATTCCATGAAAGTGGTAAGGATGATTGTATACAGCCGCGCACAGATGAGGATGGACATTTCCAAGGAAACGTGTATCTGCTTACCTCGAACAGGACATTCTCGTCAGCGGGTCTTTTTGCATGGACATTCAAGGAATGCGGCATAGGCACGGTGGTGGGAGAGGAAACCGGCGGTATGAGTGTGCATTTCGGCGATGTGCTGGGCTATAAGCTGCCTGTGTCAAAAATGCTTTGCTCTGTTTCCTACAAGCGATTCTGGCAGATGAATGCGGATGAAAATGACATACATGGTACGTTGCCGGATGTGGCTGTTCCCGCATCCGAGGCTATGGAGGCGGCTATGAAGCTTGTCAAAGGGAACTGAGAACATATACACGTATGCAGGAAAATAACAAAGGATGGCCTCACGGTCACCCTTTGTTGCTTACACATAGTACTTAACGTCAGTGGATTTATAAATGTCTAATAATGCAAATGTCTTATTAATGTGATGCAAAGTTAAAATAAAAAATTAAACTATCCTAATCCAAGTGTAGCTATTCAGGGGACAAAAATCGGTGGGTGAAATAAAAAGCGTCGCTAATTTCAACACTTTTTCAGCGCCAAACCCCGCAAACAAGCAAAATGGAAATAAAAGGGCTAAAAAATTTAATAAATGTAATTAGCTTAAAAAATGTTAAAATAGCAAACGCTCTTTGGAATTGCCAGAGAGCACTGACGGGGATGGTAAATAGAATATGTATTATAGCTGTGAATTGCCGAAAATTTACTAACTTTGGGGGCTCGTTATGACAAGGGAAAAATCTTCCGGATTAACCGGAGCGGAGGGGATTAAATTTTAAATATTAATGAAAGAAGAAACTAAGATAGTATCAGTAGGACAGATAGATATCGGTGTGCCAGCCGAGCGTCCCGAACCGGATTACGCCGCTCTACCCATCATTGCGATGAGGGATTTGGTGTTGTTTCCGGGTGTTACGTTTCCCATCACGTTGGCACGGGAAATTTCAGTAAGCACTGCGTCACAGGCGGCAGAGAGGAATATTCCTGTAGGTGTGTTCTGCCAGAAGGACTCGTCGGTCGATTCTCCGTCGGTCGATGACTTATATGAATATGGTGTGGTGGCTGACGTGCTCAAGACATTCGATTTGCCGGACGGTACTCATACAGCCATATTGTCAGCGCGTGAGAAGATAAAAATGATAGAGGCTGTGGAGCTTACTCCTATACCCGGGGCTCTCGCAGCAGCCGTGAAGCCGGTAAAGGATTCTGTCCCAAGGGCATCGGACAAGGAATTTGCCGCATTGGTGGCTGATATCCGCCAGACGACACTTAATATCCTCAATAACGGAGGCGATAAGATGAACGATTTGGCCTTCAACATAGAGAATATTCCATCTCCGGGTCTGCTTATCAACATGATAGCCACTCATTCGCCATTTCCACCTCAGGTGAAGTACGAATTGCTCAAAAAGAACCGTATGAAGGACAGGGCGGTGGTGCTTCTCGCAAACCTGGCTCAGAGCGAACAGATTTCCGAAATACGTGCAGAGATACACAGGAAGGCACGCCGGAACATAGACGAGCAGCAGCGCAACATGTTCCTCCAGCATCAGTTCGATGTTATACGTGACGAGCTTTATGGCGACGATGACGACTGCCGTGCTCTTGAGGAGAAAGCAAAAAACATAAAATTCCCCGACGATGTGCGTAAAACATTCGGTAAGGAACTTGAGAAATTGCGCAGGCTTAATCCGCAAAGTCCAGACTACTCGGTGCAATACTCATATCTTCAGCTCCTGACCGATCTTCCGTGGGGTATAGGAGACCCGCTTTCCACTGATTTCCATACTGCTGAGAAAGTGCTTGACGAGGACCATTACGGATTGGAAAAGGTAAAGGAGCGCATACTTGAGCAGCTTGCCGTAATGATGAACACCCCCGAAGGCCGTTCGCCCATTATATGTCTTGTAGGGGCACCCGGTGTGGGAAAAACATCACTCGGGCAGTCGATAGCGAGAGCTCTCGGCAGGAAATACCAGCGTGTGTCGCTCGGCGGTCTGCATGACGAAGCAGAGATACGCGGTCACCGCCGTACATATATCGGAGCGATGCCCGGACGTATCATCGATGCCATAAAACGAGCAGGCGCATCCAATCCAGTGCTTCTGCTCGATGAAATAGACAAGACCGGCAATGACTTCAAGGGTGACCCTTCAGCCGCTCTGCTTGAAGTCCTTGACCCGGAGCAGAACAGCCATTTCCATGACAACTATGTTGATGTGGATTATGACCTCTCGCATGTGCTTTTCATCGCTACCGCCAATACCCTCTCGACTATTCCTCAGCCATTGCTTGACCGCATGGAGATAATAGATATATCCGGTTATCTGATAGAAGAGAAGATTGAGATAGCGCGCCGCCACCTTATTCCTCGTATCGCAGCCGAAAACGGCTTCAAGGCAGACGAGATAGTGTTTACGCCGGAAGCTCTTACCAAGATAGTGGAAGGTTACACAAGTGAGAGCGGAGTGCGCCAGCTTGACAAGCGCATAGCCAAGGTGATACGCAAGATTGTGCTTAACAAGATGCGTGGCAAGGAGTACTCGCCGACGGTAAATGTCGGGGATCTTCGCGACTATCTTGGAGTGGAAATGTTCACTCCCGAACGCTACGAGGTGTCAGACACCCCGGGCGTCGCAACAGGTCTCGCATGGACTGCTGTGGGAGGTGAAATTCTCTTCATAGAGTCATCGTTTACACCTGGCAAGGGGGAGAAACTGACCATAACCGGCAATCTTGGTGACGTGATGAAAGAATCGGCTGTGATAGCCTGCAAGGTTGTCCGTGCGCGTTGCTCCCATTACGGGGTCGACCCTGAGGAGTTCGAGAAGCAGCAATTACACATCCATGTCCCTGAGGGAGCAATACCTAAGGACGGTCCGTCGGCGGGTATCACTATGTGTGTGTCCATACTTTCGGCTCTGACCGGCAAACCGGTGCGTGAGCGGCTTGCCATGACAGGAGAGATTACATTGCGAGGCAAAGTGCTCCCTGTCGGCGGCATAAAGGAGAAAATCCTGGCGGCGAAACGAGCTGGTATAACCGATATAATCCTCTGTTCGGACAATCGCAAGGATATAGAGGATATCCGCCCGATATATCTCGAAGGATTGACGTTCCACTATGTTGGGACTATCGACGAGGTATTTGCGATTGCTATCCCCAATTAACCGCAAAATTCTAACATAAAAATATGCCAGTATGAAAAAAATATTCCTGCACATCGGTCTGATGATACTCGTCGGCATTGTGATAGCCTGGCTTGCCATGATGTGGCTTGACGTGTGGACCCGTCACGGTGACACCATCGTGGTTCCCTCGGTCAAGACATTACCTTACGACAGAGCCGCGCGGGCACTTAAGGATAATGGCCTGGTCGCGCTGCTGAGTGACTCGGTGTACGATAACCGCACTGCTCCGGGAACCGTGATAGAACAGAATCCGAAGGCAGGAACAGTGGTGAAGGAAGGACGTGAAATTTACCTTACAATCAATGCCCTGTCGCCAAAGATGGTAACACTTCCGTCGCTTACCGACATTTCGCTTCGTCAGGCAAAGTCGATACTTGAGGGGCTTGAGATTAAGAAAGTGGTTGAGAGGCGAGTGCCGAGCGACTTCAAGGACCTGGTGCTTGCGGTGCGCTATAAGGGAACTCGTCTTTCGCCCGGAGCCCGGGTACCGATAAGTGCGACAATCGAGCTTGAGGTAGGGGAAGGTTTGCCGGAGATAATAGAGAGCGACAGCACTGCGGAGGAGGAGCTTGAACATTCCGAGCAGCTTGATTTGTTTCAATAATATAGCTATCGTGATATATAGCTGAAAAGTCAAGATGATGGAGACAGAAGAGATTGACGGCATCACCGACAACCCGGAGGTGGAGGTCGACACAGATGAGTCAGGGCAGGAGCTATACGAGCATTTCAGATTCGTGGCAGACAAGGGACAGCAACTGCTTAGAGTGGACAAGTTCCTGGTCACACGGCTTGAAAAATCATCGCGCAACCGTATACAGCAGGCTGCCGACGCCGGGTGCATACTTGTCAACGGAAAGGCGGTAAAATCCAATTACAGGGTAAAGCCGCTCGATGTGGTGCAGGTGGTGATGGATCGTCCGCGTTATGAACTCGAAATCATACCGGAGAATATACCGCTCGATATAGTGTACGAAGATGATTCGCTCCTCGTGGTCAATAAGCCTGCGGGGCTTGTGGTGCATCCGGGGCATGGAAATTATTCCGGAACCCTGGTCAATGCGCTTGCCTACCATTTCAGGGACAATCCTGACTACGATGTGTCAGACCCAAGGCTCGGACTCGTGCACAGAATCGACAAAGACACGTCAGGACTGCTTGTGGTGGCAAAGACTCCGGATGCAAAGACTCACCTGGGGAAGCAATTTTTCAACAAGACCACAAAGCGTGAGTACAATGCGCTGGTATGGGGCGTTCCCGATTCAAAGACCGGGCGCATAGAGGGGAATATCGGCAGAAATCCCAAGGACAGGCTGCAGATGGCTGTGCTCCCCGCCGACGACCCTACCGGGAAGCATGCGGTGACCCATTATGAAGTCCTTAAGGATTTGACACATGTGGCATTGGTGAAATGCGTGCTTGAGACAGGCCGTACCCATCAGATTCGTGTGCATATGAAGCACATCGGACATCCGCTTTTCAATGATGCACGTTACGGAGGCGACAAGATACTTCGCGGAGAGCGTAGCGGAACCTATCAGAAATTCATCTCCAACT
Organism: uncultured Duncaniella sp.; assembly: GCA_958352885.1. Lineage (GTDB taxonomy): Bacteria > Bacteroidota > Bacteroidia > Bacteroidales > Muribaculaceae > Duncaniella. Next base: position 120,080 of record CATWQI010000007.1, on the reverse strand, counting down.
GTTTTGACATCTGTCCGCGTCAGGCACTCCATGCGAGGACGCTTGGATTTGTGCATCCTGACACCGGCGAAGAGATGTTTTTCACGGCTCCTATACCTGAGGATATGACGGCATTAATTGAGAAATGGGAATTATATGTTAAAATTTAGTTAAAACTCTTGACAAAGGGGTGCTCAGGTAGTAAATTTGCAAGATAATAGTTATTATGGCTAAAAGGCGTCATCACTTAATACCTCTGTTCAGTACAAGGGCCACCGCTACCGTGTCGGTTGCTTTAGTGCTTTTTATCCTCGGTCTGGCATCGCTGGTGGGGATTGCGGCACATAAAGTAACGGAGGGTATAAAGGAAAATATAGGTTTTGTGGTCCTGTTTAACGAGGATGTCACAGCATCGGAAATCGCTGCTGTTAAAAAGGTGGTGGCAGGACATCCCGGTACTGCCAAATGTGACTATTCCTCACCTGAGATGGTGCTGGAGCGTTGGCAGAAGATTGTCGGTGAGGATGAGGATATAATGAGTCTTGCCGAGGTCAATCCGTTTGTCGGGGAGATGGATGTGCATGTCACGCCGGCATACGCGTCACCGGACAGCATAGATGTGATAGTCTCGCCTCTGATGCTCATGCCGCAGGTGAGTGATGTGAAGGTTCATACCGAAATGATAGACCGCATCAACAGTACACTCAGGAGCGTAACCCTCGGACTGCTCATAGTTGCCATAGCTTTGCTGGTGATTTCCTTTGTGTTGATATTCAACACCGTGCGTCTGTCGGTCTATGCCCGCCGTTTCACCATACATACGATGAAACTTGTCGGAGCTACTTCGGGATTTATCAGAAAACCGTTTCTTGTGGACAATATCGTCAACGGACTTATAGCTGGAATAATAGCTGTAGGTGCGTTGTCGTTACTTATATATTATGGTAAGGCGCTTAACCTTTCAGTGGTCTCGCTACTGGATTTATCCATAGTGCTTCCGGTGTTTGCCGGAGTGTTGGTTACAGGCATGGTGCTCTGTCTGGTAGCGGCTCTGTTCGCCACCAACCGTTATCTGCGCCTTACGTATGACGAAATGTTTAAATGACAAAGATATATGGCTAAAAAAACGCTCACACAACAGAAGAAATCCGACGGAGAGATACTGATAAAGGAAAGCCGAGAGCAGATGCCCCTTCTGAAGGATAATTTCAGACTGATGGTGATTGCCGGCGTGATGATAGTGCTGGGATTCGCATTGATGGCAGGAGGCGCTACTGACTGGGACTCGTTTAATGAGGATATATTCTCGGTGCGACGGGTAGTGGTGGGACCGACCATCGCATTCCTTGGATTCATATTCATGGGTTTCGGCATAATGTATACATCAAAGCGTAAAAGTAATAAAGAATAAACAGAAATGGATGTAATTGACGCTCTTATCCTCGGTATAGTGCAGGGACTTGCCGAGTATCTGCCTATAAGCAGCAGTGGTCACCTTGAGATATTCCGGGAGATTCTCGGTCTTAGGCTTGAGGGTTCGGAGGCATTGGAATTTGATGTAGTGTTGCATGTCGCTACTGTGCTCAGCACCATAGTGGTGTTGTGGCGTGAGTTTGTACCTCTGTGTAAGTCATTTTTCACAATAGCCCGTGATGACAATTTCTTTTACGTATGTAAGATTTTGGTATCCTGTATTCCGGTAGCCATAGTCGGGCTTTGTTTCAAGGATTTCGTAGAGCAATTCTTCGGTGGCGGTCTGCTTGTGGTGGGTATTTGCCTGCTTGTGACTGCCGCATTGCTTTCATTCGCATATTTTTTCCGCAATCCGGCACGTGAGGCCCGTGAAGGTGTGAAAGGTCATGATATAACATGGCTGGACGCCTTTATTATCGGTTGCTCACAGGCGATTGCCGTGCTTCCGGGACTCAGTCGCTCGGGTACTACCATAGCTACCGGACTGCTTCTCGGTGACAAGCGTGATAAGATAGCCCAGTTCTCGTTCTTCATGGTAATCATCCCGATTCTTGGCGAGGCATTGCTCGGAGTCAAGGATATGATTCAGGGAGAAGGTGTGACAGGCACTGTCGGCACACTGCCACTGCTTGTCGGGTTCCTGGCTTCGTTTATTGTGGGATGTATGGCATGCAAGTGGATGATTAATCTCGTGAAAAAGGGTAAGCTTGTATGGTTTGCCGTGTATTGTGTGGCTATAGGTATACTTTGTATTGTCTGGTAAATTACATATATGGATTTTATAACCGGAGAAGTACTTTATATAGACAAACCTCTTGAGTGGACGTCATTTGATGTGGTGAAACGCGTCCGAGGTGTGCTGCTGCATCGTCTGCACAAGAAGAAAATGAAAGTCGGTCATGCCGGCACTCTTGACCCTCTTGCCACCGGAGTTATGATTGTGGTTACCGGACGTGCCACAAAGCGGATAGAGGAGCTTCAGGCCGGAGTAAAGGAATATGTGGCTACCATACAGTTGGGTGCTACCACTCCGTCGTTTGATTTGGAGACGGAGATTGATGCAGTACATCCTACCGAGCATATCACACTGGATTTGATTGAGGAGATATTGCCACGTTTCAGAGGGCGTATAGAACAGGTCCCGCCGTCATTTTCAGCCTGTAAGGTGGATGGCAAACGCGCATATAATATGGCACGCAAAGGTCATGACGTGCAGCTTAAGCCGAAGGTGCTTGTGATTGATGCCATAGACATAGTGGAGTTTGACCCGGAAAAGAAGGCTCTGACACTGCGTATAGTATGCAGCAAGGGCACTTACATACGGGCTCTCGCGCGTGATATTGGCGAAGCGCTTGGTTCCGGTGGACATCTTACGGCATTACGGCGCACACGAGTGGGGGAAGCCCGGATAGAAGACTGTCTTAGTGTCGAGCAGGCTGTGGAGCTGATTCGCACGACAGAGTTGGAGTTTCCGGAGGGTGAGCAGCCGGCTAATGCCTGAAAGAATTGATACCGGTAATTAAAAAAGTAAACTGAATAAAATATATTAGATATTAAAAGTTAAGGATGAAGCTTTCGCAATTTAAATTTCGTCTTCCTGAGGATTTGATAGCCCAGACCCCTAATCCCGAGCGTGACGAGTCACGTATGATGGTGGTGAACCGCAAAACCGGCACTATAGAGGAGAGGGTATTCAAGGAAATAATTGACTATTTCGATGACGGGGATTTGTTTGTCTACAATGACACTATGGTTTTCCCTGCCCGTCTCTATGGCAACAAGGAGAAGACCGGTGCCCGTATCGAGGTGTTCCTGCTTCGTGAGCTGAGCGCTGAGAACAAGCTGTGGGATGTTCTTGTAGAGCCGGCGCGCAAAATCCGTATCGGCAACAAGCTCTATTTTGGCGATGACGAGTCGATGGTGGCTGAAGTGATTGATAATACTACTTCGCGTGGCCGTACATTGCGTTTTCTCTATGACGGGCCTCACGAAGAGTTCAAGGAGGCACTTTACAAGCTTGGCACTACACCGCTTCCTTATTATATAAAACGAGAACCCACTGAGGAGGATGCCGAACGTTATCAGACAATATTTGCCCGGAAGGAGGGTGCCGTGGTTGTTCCTGCCGCCGGTCTTCATTTTTCCAGGGAATTGCTGAAACGTCTTGAAATCAAAGGTGTGAACCAAGGTTTCATAACGATTCACAGTGGTCTCGGCAACTATCGTGAGATAGATGTGGAGGATTTGACCAAACATCGTATGGATTCGGAGGAAATGGAGGCTTCGGAACAGCTTGTGGAGCTTGTGAACCAGACAAAGGATGGCGGTCACAGAGTGTGTGCGGTCGGGACATCCGTGCTGCGTGCCATAGCCAGTGCGGTGAGCATGGGCGGTCATATGAAGACTTATTCAGGATGGACCAACAAGTTCATCTTCCCTCCTTATGATTTCACTGTTACTGACGCACTTATTTCCAATTTCCATCTCCCTTATTCAACTATGCTGATGATGGTGGCTGCTTTCGGAGGCTATGACCTCGTGATGGAGGCTTATCATAAGGCGGTGAAAGAGGGTTACCGATTCGGAGTGTACGGTGATGCAATGCTCATCATCTGACATTGTTGGAAATACAACGATTTTTTCAGCAGGTGGCAAAATTTTTCACCATCGCAGCGTCAAGTGAAGCCATTTTCCGAGAGAAAATGAGTCGCTTTATCTCCTTTGCCATTCCGGTAGCTTCGGCTGCGGAGGCAAAGGAGTATATTGCTTTATATACCAATGAGTACCATGATGCGCGCCATGTCTGCTGGGCGTATATGATAGGTGCTGACAGAAAGGAATATCTGTCAACGGACAACGGCGAGCCTTCCGGGACTGCCGGCAAGCCTATACTCGGACAGATAAATTCATTTGACCTCACCAATATAGTGATAATAGTGGTGAGATATTTCGGCGGGATAAAGCTTGGTACCTCAGGGCTTATCGCTGCTTACCGGGAGGCTGCCAGACTTGCCATAGAGGCGGCAGAGATAATAGAGGGACGGGAGATGACCATGCTTTCGCTGACATTCCCTTATCTTGCCATGAACGATGTGATGAAACTTATCAAATCACGTAACCAGTCAGAGCCCAGGGAAGTAATATCTATCATTAAGCAGGATTTTGATAATACATGTGCCATGACGCTCTCATTACCGCTTGATATGCTGGGCGAGATTTCCGGCAGGCTGGGTGCGATATCCGGCACATCGATTCTTGATGACAAATCGGCGAATCAATAACCCTTACGGTATTTTCCCTCGTCGGCATCGTCGAGTATTGACAGATATGAAGCATACCTTGACTGCGAGATGAGGTTTTGTTCCAATGCTTCACGCACCGCACATCCCGGTTCATGGGTATGAGTGCAGTTGCCGTAGCGGCACCCTTCGCTATATTTGAATATCTCCGGGAAGAAATGGCTTACCTCTTCGCGCTCGAACTCGAGCGTGCCAAACCCCTTGACTCCGGGCGTGTCGATGATATATGTGCCTTCTGATGTGCCCGGGACCTCAAACATTTCGGAAAATGTGGTGGTGTGCATGCCGGTGTCGTGGGTGGCGGAGATGGCGGCAGTGGCAAGGTCGAGTCCCGGAATCAAATCATTTATGAGTGTGGATTTGCCTACACCGGAGTTGCCGGAGAACAGAGTCACTTTCCCGTCAAGGATACTACGGAGAGTATCGACGCCTTCTCCGGTTCTTGCCGAGAGGCGTATCACGGTATAGCCGATAGTTTCATAGAGATGGCACACAGCATTGAGATACTCCATGCTTTCATCGTCATCCTCCAGCAGGTCTATCTTATTTATTACCAGTACAGCCGGCACTCTGTAAGCTTCCGCTGTAGCAAGGAATCTGTCCATGAATGTGGTGGAGGTGGTGGGATGAAAGAGTGTGACGACGAGGCATAGCTGGTCCAGATTGGCAGCCAGGATATGAGCCTGTTTTGATAGGTTGCTCGCACGTCGTATGATGTAGTTCCTGCGTGGCGAGATGGCGGTTATGTATGCTGTCGCACCGTCGGAATCGTTGATTGTAACCTTATCGCCTACTGCCACCGGGTTGGTGGTCCGTATGCCCTTGAGACGGAAATTTCCTTTGACTTTGCATGTAACCAGCGTGTTTGCCTCGGTTTTTACGAGGTAGTTGCTGCCAGTGTTCTTTATGACTAATCCGTTCATAGTTGTCTTGGTTGTTTAACGCTCTCTTAGTTAGTGATAAAAGGCTTAGCTCGAGCCGGGTCGACACCTAAGTCTATGGCATGCCTGGCATCAGCTGACGCATCTGCCGGGCGGAAACGCATCTTATTTAACGCTGCTCGGTACAGGTAAAGTTCACCATCGTCAGGTGCGAGTTCGAGAGCGGCAGCTATATCATCGGATGCCTCCTGGAGTTTGTTTGTCATAAGGAAACAGTAGGCACGCGCTCCGTAGTATTCCGGTTCCTTGGTAGTTACAAGAATTCTGTTATAGTACGGTATTGCTTCGGCATATTCGCCCAGCAGACTTTTGAATGTAGCCATTGCGATGTTTGTTTCGTCTGTTTCTGGGAAATATGTCTCAAGGTATTGGAAATCACTTTTAGCTGTGTTGAAATCCCGCATACGCATTGCCAGCAGACCATGCTGAAGCCTGGCTGCTATATATGTGGTGTCGAGTTCAATGATTTTACCGTAATCCTCATAAGCCCATTCCTCCTCGCCGATGGCAGCAAGCACTTTGGCTCTGTTTGATAAAATGGTGACAGATGCCGGTGCCATCTCATGTGCTTCGGAAAGCGTGGCTACTGCAAGGGAGTCCTTGCCGAGATTGAACCGTATCATCCCGAGATTGGAGAGGAGCAGGGGATTTGACGGGTTGTCCGGGTCAGCTTCAAGTGCTTGTATTAAATAGTGCTCGGCTGCTTCCCATTTCCCGTCGGCACATGCTTTGTCGGCAGCCTCTACCTTTTCAATATAAGGGGTAGAGATTTCCGGGTCGGATTGTGACGCGATGGCTGCGAGCGGGATGGACAAGATGAGAGTGAGCAGGGATATGAGTGGAAATTGTTTCTTCATCATACGTCGGAGAGTTTTGAACGGTAGTCGCGTGGTGACATGCCGGTAAGATGTTTGAAATATTTGCCAAAAAATGACTGGTTGGAGAAATTGAGCGCAAGGCTGATTTCCTGAATGTTCATTCCGGTGGTACGCAGGAGCATTTTCGCTTCGAGAATCACACGGTGGTCAATCCACTCGCCGGCGGTGCGTCCGCTTATCTCCTTGAGCACAGCCGAAAGATGCTTGGGGGTGACGAAAAGTTTGTCGGCATAGAAGTTGACCGACCTCTCACGCTTGAAATGCGTTTCGATGAGTTCGATGAAGTTAGACAAGAGTTCGTCACGACGTGAATTGTGCCTTGTGGCTTGTGTGCGTGACGCATATATGCCTAATGTGTTGTAAAACAGGACTTCGCAGAGCGATGCGAGTGCCATTTCGCTGAATGGACGATCATTTCCTTCAAGCTGGCGCCTGAGCATCGCATAGATGAGCTGAAGGGTTTCCTGTTCTTCGTCGGTGATTTCTATTATTGGATTTGCATTGTACTGGAGGCTGTAGGGTACCACAAAGTGCATGGATGGGAGCAGCTCGTTGAGTTTATCCTCCTTGACTACAATGAAGAAACCTTCAAAGTCATCGCTGGCTTTGCAATGGTTTATAATGTGTCCCGGACGCAGCACCATGATTGAGCTTGCTGTCAGACGGCGCATGGCGACATCAACAGTGGCGGAGACTTCGCCTTTGGCGCATACGGCAAGGAGAAGCCAGTCGAGGCGTGACGGGAAGGAAATGAATGAGATTTCCTCAAGAGTTTGAAATACAGATATTCCCGTTGTGATATTTGGGGGTGGGGTCATAATGTGTGTATAATATTTGCTACAAAGATATGAAAATAATTCTAAAAAATGGTCTGTTTGACTGATATTTGTGACTTTTTCAGATTTATTGTGTGATTTCTCTTATTTTTGATTGCGTCAGAACGGGCATATTGTTATGCGATATCCGATTTTTAGGGATTTTTCCGGTATTAAGGATAAACCAATTGCATGCCATGATGGTTATAATGGCAGAATGTGTATTTGTATATTTATCGGCACATTGTAATCAAAAGAGAAACGTGTAATTTAAATACTATAATTATGAACTATTTAACCGATGAGAAGCTTGTCATAGTCGGCGCTGCCGGTATGATTGGCTCTAATATGGCGCAGACAGCTGCCATGATGCACCTTACTCCGAATATTTGTCTGTTTGACACATATGCTCCCGGTCTGGAAGGTGTTGCGGAGGAGATGTACCATTGTGGTTTCAGCGGTCTGAATCTGACATATACATCTGACATCAAAGAGGCATTCAAGGATGCTAAATATATTGTTTCGTCAGGAGGTGCCGCCCGTAAGGCTGGTATGACACGTGAGGATTTGCTCCGTGGCAATGCTCAGATTGCGGAACAGTTAGGTAAGGATATCAAGGCTTACTGCCCTGATGTGAAGCATGTGGTGGTAGTGTTCAATCCGGCTGACATAACCGGTCTGGTGACACTTCTTTACTCGGGTCTGAAACCTTCACAGGTGTCTACTCTTGCGGCACTTGACAGCACACGTCTGCGTAGCGAATTGGCAAAGTATTTCCATATCCCTGCCGACGAGATTGTCAACTCAAGGACTTACGGCGGTCATGGCGAACAGATGGCGGTATTTGCGTCAACTACTACTGTGGCAGGGCAGCCTCTGTCTCAGATAATCGGCACTCAGGCTCTTCCCGAGAAGGAGTGGGAGGAGATGAAGCAGCGTGTCATCCAGGGTGGCAAGAATATCATAGACCTTCGAGGACGTTCTTCATTCCAGAGTCCTGCCTATCTCTCAATCGAGATGATTGCGGCCGTTATGGGTGGCAAACCGTTCAACTGGCCTGCCGGAGCATACGTGGATAACGGAACTTATAACCATATAATGATGGCTATGGAGACCACCATGGATAAGAATGGTGTGACTGTACATCCTGTAAAGGGAACTCCGGAGGAAAAGAAAGAGCTTGACCAGAGCTATCACCATCTCTGCAAACTGCGTGACGAGGTGATTTCACTCGGTATTCTTCCTCCTATTTCCGAATGGAACAAGTTGAATCCCAACATCAAGTAGGAGTACGTATAAATTTAATATATGCAGAGACCGGTGTCGCTTATATGGCACCGGTCTTTGTGATGTGTAGTGTCGTTATTTCCCTGTCCCGAACTTCACGCCGATAGAAATGGTGAACTCATCACCCCATGCACGGGATTTGTAGACATTTACGTCGGAGGTCGAGTTGTGTGTATGTGTGAGGTGGAATTTGGAATCCTGAAGCGGAAGTGAATAGTCAAAATCGAGTATGAGGCTGCATCCCCGGGAGATACGGTAGCCGATTTCAACTCCGGTGTCCGCACAAAGCCACGCAAGTTGCTTGCTTGATTCCCAATCGCCCTCTTTGTTGGAATAACTACGCTCTTTACTTGATGTGAGCCGGAAGTTTAGACCGGCACGTGGCGTTAGATGTACACGTCGGCTTTCATAGCGGTAGGCACCTCCAACGCCAAGTGAAAGATGCCATCTTGACACACCCATAAACATGATGTCCGCCATTCCGTTCATCAAATCCTCAAATCCTGTGCGGAGGTCGTCTTTTGTCTTGTATATTGAGAGTCCGACGTCACCGTATATACCCCAGTGTCTGGAAATGTATCCGGTTACACGATAATTTATTTGCGGCACTACGGCAGGTCGTGTACCGAACCATTGGCTATTCTTCTTTCCGCCTGTGTTGATGTTGGCTCCGATGCTCAGAGTTATGTCAAAAGGATTATACATTCTCCAGCTTTCATGTCCGGGGACGTATGTTGCGGTTGAATCTGTGTCGGCTTGCAGTTGTGATTTTGCTGCTGCCGGTGTTGCCGCGATTGCCGAAAATATGGCAATCGCGGCAATGATGAGGTGAGATAATGGTTTCATGAGTGATTATGATTAGTTTAGTCTTTGTGTGATAATTGGTTTAATGTATGTTTCTCTTGTTCAGTTCTGCCTGATAGCGGCGTGCGTTAGCCATGTGGGAGGCATAGTCCTTGGCAAAGTTATGGTAGCCCGAGAAGTCTTCCTTGGCACACATATATATGTAATCGTGCTTTGGTGCGTTAAGAACGTCATCGAGTGTCGCTGCTGAAGGGACGCGGATAGGACCGGGAGGGAGTCCCTTTACCCGATATGTGTTATATGGAGAGTCTATTGACAGATGTTTGCTTGTGATTCGGCGAAGGGTGAAATCGCCTGTCGCGAATTTGACTGTGGGGTCAGCCTGGAGCTTGATGCCTTTGTGGATGCGGTTGAGATAGAGTCGGGCAACGAGCGGACGCTCATCCTTTTTCGCTGTCTCTTCCTCGACAATTGACGCTATTGTGGCTACTTCGACCGGAGTCAGTCCCAATGCCTTGGCTTTGGCACGACGCTCGTCATCCCAGAACCGGTTGCGGTAGTCAAGCAGCCGTCTCACCACATTGCGTGGGGATGCGCTCCAGTAAAATTCGTAACTGTCCGGAATGAAGGCTGCGGGAAATCCCTGACGGCTGAAACCGCTTTCAGGCAGAATTTCCGCACATGCTTCGAGAAATTCCTCCGGGGTGCATTGGAGCTGTGAGGCTATACGGCGTGACAGCTGCTCCATGGTGCGTGTGCCGTTGAATGTCACATTGACCGGGGTCTGACGTCCGAGTGCGATGCGGCGGCTTATGTTGAGTGCTGTCTGTCCGCCACGGACTTCGTAGGCTCCCTGCGAGGCTGCCACTGAGCCACCCATAAGTTTCCAGAGCATGTAGACCCGTGTGCCCATTGAGGATCCAAGATTTGTTTTAAGTGAATCCTTTACCGCCGATGGAGTGGCGTCGGAAGGTATGTATACCCAGTCACTTTCCTTATCACTGCCTCCATAGGGGATGAAGGCAAATGCAAGTACGGCTCCGATAGCCACGAATACGGCTATCACTGCTATCATCACACCGAGCGAGTGCCGGCTCAGCCACGAATCTTTCTTTTTCTTGTTTTTGCGTCGTGTGCCTGATGTGCGGGTGCGTGGTGTTGTGCTCTTTTTGCGTGGTTCTTCCATTGCTGTTTTCTCAACGAAGTTTGTGAAGTGCGTCAATCATCTCCTGAAGTCTGTCACGGACAGACCTGAGCCTCTCGATAGCTTCAAATTTCTTAGTCACGCCGTCACGGTTACGGCGAATCTCTTCCTGAGCCGCATCGAGTCTGAGCCCTTTCTCTTTGACAAGGAAATGCACCATGCGTATTGTCTCCACATCCTTAGGTGTGTAGAATCGAGTCCCTTTCTCGTTTCTATGCGGTTTGATGATGGTGAATTGTTTCTCCCAGAAGCGCAGAGTGGATGCCGGGATACCTAACATCTCGGCAACTTCTCTTATCTTGTAATATTTTTTCTCGGAAAGCTCTTTCATCTGTGATTTTGACAAATAATCGCAGTGGCGCTGTGAATTTCTATGCACAAAATTACAAAAAAATCTTTACCTTTGCATATTATAACTTCATATTATGATAATCATAGGCATAGCCGGTGGTACCGGTTCCGGGAAAACCACCGTGGTCAACAAGATAATCAATAGTTTCCCACCCGGGGAGGTTGCGGTGCTTCCGCAGGATTCCTACTATAAGGATTCAAGCCATGTCCCTGAGGAGGAACGCAGTAAAATCAACTTTGACGAGCCTGCGGCAATTGAATGGTCGCTGCTTGCCAAGCATATATGTGAGCTTAAGGAGGGTAAGAGCATCGAGATGCCTACTTACTCCTATCTCACATGCACCCGTCAGCCGGAGACTGTCAAGGTGGAGCCTCGCGAGGTGGTGATAGTGGAAGGGATACTTGTCCTGACCGACCCTGAGATGCGTGACATGATGGATGTCAAGGTGTTTGTTGATGCTGATGCCGATGAGCGTCTTATACGTGTGATAGCCCGTGACTGTGTGGAACGCGGACGTACGCCGCTTATGGTGTTGAACCGTTATCAGGAAGTGCTTAAGCCGATGCACGAAATGTACATTGAACCGTCAAAACGCTATGCAGATCTGATAGTGCCTCAAGGCGGGAGTAATGTGGTTGCCATACAGCTGCTCACCGATTATATAGAATCGCGCTTGCGCAAAGCTTAATCAAGATTGTTGTACAAAAGACAGATGGAAGAGAATTTTTCACCGGAACAGGAGACCGGATTGCGTGACTCCAGCGGACAGCTGATACCCAAGGGTACGCCAGACAAGATGGTGCTCCGCACCGATAACCTGGTCAAGAAATATGGCAAGCGAACTGTGGCGAATCATGTTTCGATAAATGTGACGCAGGGTGAGATTGTGGGGTTGCTTGGTCCTAACGGAGCCGGTAAAACCACCACGTTCTATATGACCGTGGGGCTTATTACGCCTAATGAGGGCCAGATATTTCTGAATGACCTTAACATCACCAAATATCCGGTATACAAGCGGGCGCAGAACGGTATCGGTTATCTTGCGCAGGAGCCGAGTGTGTTCCGTAAGCTATCGGTTGAAAATAATATCCGGGCAGTGCTTCAGATGACCAATACTTCGGCTGAGTATCAACGGGACAAGCTTGAGAGCCTTATATCAGAGTTCCGCCTGGAGAAGGTGAGGAAGAATCTCGGTGACCAGCTGTCGGGTGGCGAACGCCGTCGTACCGAGATAGCCCGTTGTCTCGCCATAGACCCGAAGTTTATCATGCTCGACGAGCCTTTTGCGGGTGTCGACCCGATTGCGGTCGAGGATATACAGTCGATAGTGTACCGTCTGAAGGAGAAGAATATCGGTATTCTCATCACTGACCACAATGCGCAGGAGACATTGCGTATCACTGACCGTGCCTACCTGCTGTTTGAGGGTAAAATCCTCTTCCAGGGTACGTCAGAGGAGCTTGCCGAGAACCCGACCGTGCGAGAGAAATATCTCGGAAGGGACTTCATGTTCTACCGCAAGAAATTCGATTATCCGGAAAATTGAAATACAGGATAAAAAACTTTGAGGACTGAAAGGAATATGCCCCGGCTGATTTGTGAGTCAGCCGGGGTTTATTGGTGGCTGTCAGTGAGAGATGCCGGTTGGTGACAATAGATTTTTGAGCATGTCGTAGTCAGCCTCATTGTCAAAATCCACGGTACTGTTAATTACACGTCGGGGACATGAGTATGAATCAGACAATATGTCACGTGACGGCTTGTAGTACGGATTGTCAATGTTAAGTCCGGCAAGATGGAATATCATATGCCCTATGTTGTCGGACATTCCCGGTTTATTCAGGCTCTTCTCTATGGCGGCAATTGTTTCCGGATATTTAGCCTTGTACTTATCGCTGCACCAGATTATAAAAGGTATCTCATGGAGACATTCTGCCTTTTTCAGTGTCATAGCATCGTTACCCTGCCTGCCATAGATATTCCGATAGTCATATATCTCCTCTCCATGGTCGGACAGATATATTATGACGGCAGTCGAGTCTCTGTAATGGTCAAAAATACGGTTTATCTGGAAGTCCACATATCGAGTAGCGTTGTCATATTCAGCAATAGTTTGCTTTTTCTTTTCGGTCATCCATTTTTCGTTGCGATTATAATCGATTGGTTTAAAATAATCCCATTTGCCATCAGGAGGATAACGTTTGACTGCTTCGAAATGCTGTCCCATAAGATGCAGCCAGACAAAATCAGGTGATTTACCTTGACCGACAGATGACAGAAATTTATCTATTATCTCGCCATCGTAATCATGCCGGGGTCCATAAATGAAGGAATAGCATTTGTCCCTGAATATTTCAGCGGTCTGGAAAGTTGCTAAGTCTATATCCCATGATGGCCGATGTGAGTTGTTCGAACGGAAGTCGTTCTGGTTGTCCCATAACGATACTTCATAACCACCGATATTAAGAATTACGGGGAAGAACACCGCTTCGTTCCATTGTTCCCCGTCGCCGATGGAATTAAGTGTCATTAAATTCTTTATTGTGCTTGTAGTGCTTGAGTATGGGGATATCATATCGTTGAATACGAATAAATTACCTGCATCTCTTTCATGGGAAATAGCAGGTGTGGTACAAAGCGTGTAACCATATTCGGAAGTATGAAGTTTTGAATGGGATTCGCCAAGTATCAGTATGATGGACAGAGGCTCTTTGATTTGTGGAATCGTGGGTTGCGAAGTATATATCTGTTCATTTAATGATACCCATTCCTGAGTAATCTGATGTAGATAGCGCAGGAAGTTGATTGACAGAAACAGATTGCTGATTGAATCGGAGTATACTCCTTTAACACCCCAGTTAAGTTTGCCTAAACCAAAGGCTCCGGCGGTGTTATTGATATTTTTTGATTGTCTCGCCGCACTCCAGAGTGTAAGGTGATTCCAGACACCAAAACTTAATAATACTAATGTGAGAGCTGTGATAATATGCCTGTATCTGAATAGATATCCTGTCATAAGTCCACGCTTCTCTCCAAAGACAATAATGGCGATTATGAATATAACGAGAAACAGATATTTGAGGCATGAAGCCCTCAAAATATATTGAGATAGAAATTCTGTAGATTCATCGACGTTAGTTTCGATTAGAAGGATAAGAATCGAAGGTGTAATAGCCGTGTGTAGTTCGAATACAAGGTAGGTGGAAACAGAGAACAGAATTGTGCCCAATAAATAGAATAGACTTTTTACCCCCCCCGAATTGTTAAATAATTTAACAAGGAGGGTGGCAATATAGGATATGACGAAACCACGGGAAAGCCCTGCCAGTGACGGAGCCCAATAGTACTCCCATCCGCCATGAGGAAATCGGAAGGGGACAAGTGTGGCGTTACCGCTTATTAGAAGTCCGAATATGATAAAGAATGCCCAATTTCCCTTTAGTGGGGAAATTATGAACTCTGTAACTTGTATTGCTGCGTTTTTGGTAAATATCATGGATAGGTTTGTGTTGAGGTTGGAATCATGATTACTATTCATCATCGTCGTCGTCGAGGAAGTCGATGTCCCAGCCGTCGGAGAGGGAGTCGGTAAATTCGGCAAGTTCGCGGCCTTCGCGTTTGGTGGGTCGACCGAGACCTTTGCGACGGTCTATAAAGCCTGAGATGCGCACTACATCGAGTAGGTCGAGTTCGCTCTTTGGCGTGATGTTTTCCATATATTCAGGTACGAGTTTAGCCCCAAGCCGGTTCTGGGTAAGCGCAAGTACACGGAATGAGTAGGTGACCGGCGGTTTGCGTACCTTCACTATGTCACCTTCCTTGATGGTGCGTGACGGTTTGGCGACAGCGTCGCCTACATATATGCGTCCTTTTTTACATGCGTCGGTGGCTATGGTGCGTGTCTTGAACACTCGCATTGCCCAAAGCCATTTGTCAACTCTTACTTCGTTCATAATTTTATATTGGTGAGTGTTCCGTGCGGAGCGGGAAATAGCAGTGCTATTTATTATTCGAGCTATTTATTATTGTATGTATTCATGGCGGTCTGAATGCCGGCGAGACAGAAGGTCTTGACAGCGTCGACAGCAAGTTTGATACGTTCGGGCATCAGACGTTCTTCCTCGTCCGAGAAACGACCGAGCACATAGTCAACCTGTGTGCCACGTGGAAAATCATTGCCAATGCCGAATTTCAGACGTGCGTAATTCTGAGTGTTGAGCATCTGGGCGATATTTTTAAGACCGTTGTGCCCGGCATCACTTCCGCGAGGTTTGATTCGGATAGCACCAAAGGGTAGGGCGCAGTCATCTACGATGACAAGTATGTTTTCCAGTTCGATTCCTTCTTTTTCTTTCCAGTAGCGCACGGCGTTACCCGACAGGTTCATGTAGGTGGATGGCTTCAGAACTACGAGCTGGGCATTCTTGACTCTCATGCGGGCTATGTCACCGTAACGTTCGGTGGAAAATGTCGCATCGGCGGATTCGGCGAGAGCGTCGGCTATACGGAAGCCGGCATTGTGGCGTGTGTAGGCGTATTCCGCTCCAATGTTTCCGAGTCCGACAATAAGATATTTCATAAGTGGCTCTTAATAAATTAAAATGGAAGTTTTCTTACGAGACGACTCAAATGATATGCGAGAATTGCGTCCTCATAATTATCAGAGTTGTCTGTTGAGACGATGTTGTCAATAAGAAAAACAGATTTTCCCGCAGTGAAGTGAGAAAATCTGTTATAAAGTTTATCAGATAACGCTGAGATGTTATCAGAGCTAAGCCCGGATTACTGAGCGTTTGCCTGAGCACCACGAGCGGCACGGGTGAGCTGAACAGCGCAGACAACAGCGTTCTTTGCGTTCATCAGCTCGAGACCCTCGAAGTGGAGGTCGCCAATCTGAAGAGTCTTGCCGAGACCGAGGTGGTCAACGTTGATAACCACACGTTCGGGAATCTCAGTGTAGATAGCCTTAACACGGATTTTCTTCATAGAGAGAGTGAGCTTACCACCGGCTTTCACACCTTCGGCATGACCTTCGAGCTTGACAGGGACTTCGATAGCTACAGGCTTCTTGTCGTTTACTTCGAGAAGGTCGATGTGAAGAACTGTGTCCTTTACGGGGTCAAACTGGATATCCTTGAGGACAGCCATGCGGGTTTCGCCGTTTACGGTGAGCTCGATAGCGAAGATGTCAGGAGTATAGATGAGCTTGCGCACAGCGTCACGGTCAACTACGAGGTCAGTTGTCACAAGACCCTTGCCATTACCGATTTCGATAACCTTCTCACCAGCCTTAAGGGGCTTCTCGTAGGGGAGAGTCACGATTTCGCCACCGTTGAGGACAACGGGGATTTTGTTTTCCTTACGGAGAGCCTTAGCTGCTTTCTTACCGAGGTCGGTACGGGGCTCGGCTGTCAATTGGAATGTCTTCATTTCTGATTGAATTTAGTTGTGTTACTCAAAATTAAGTGTTGATTAGTAATGCTCCTTAATTTCCCATCACACGGGGATGCTAAAAAGCGACTGCAAATTTACGAAATTTATTCGTGTTTACAGTCGCTTGTGTTAATTTGTTTAGATATTTTAACGATTAATTCACTTTGTAGAGTTCTACTTCCTCGGGTTTGAAGTTGGCTATGAAGTCAGAGTGCTTGGAGACTTCAGCCTGGGCGAGGTTAGCATATACTTCTGCAGAACGGGTGAATGACTCGTTACGGTTGGCGTCGAGGAGCAGGAGGTAGCTCATCACGATGCAGCCTGCCATCTCTACGAGGCGGCGTGCCATGAAGTCGCCATATGCGGCATTGTCGACATTGCCGACAGTTTCTACTGCCAGGGCGTAACGTTCGGTCATCGCAGCGAGACGCTCTTTGAGAGCCTGGAGTTCAGGTTTAACTTCGACAGCCTGGTACTCTTTGATGAGATTGAGGTAGGTGCCGGTGGTGACGTGACGGATAGCTGCCACAACCTGAAGCTGGGTGGTACCCTCATAGATGGAAGTGATACGTGCGTCACGGTAGAGACGCTCGCAAGCGTAGTCCTTCATGAAACCTGAACCGCCATGAATCTGGATACAGTCATAGGCATTCTGGTTGCAGTATTCACTGCCCATGCCTTTGGCAAGCGGAGTGAGAGCATCTGCCAGGCGGCTGTAATGCTTGGATTCCTTACGTTCGTCGGGGGTAAGGGTGCGTTCCTTTGCTATGTCGTCGTAAATCTTATAGATATCCACAAAACGGGCGCACTCGTAGAGCAGTGAGCGTGAGGCGTCAAGCTTTGCCTTCATCACAGAGAGCATTTCGTATACGGCGGGGAACTCGATGATGGCTTTTCCGAACTGCTTGCGGTCCTTGGCATAGGCAAGAGCCTCGCGGTATGCGAGTTCGCTCACACCTACCGACTGTGCGGCAATACCGAGGCGAGCGCCGTTCATGAGAGCCATCACATATTTGATGAGGCCCATGCGGCGTGAACCGCATAGCTCTGCCTTGGCGTTCTTGTAGACGAGTTCGCAGGTGGGAGAGCCTTTGATACCCATCTTGTTCTCGATGCGGCGGACGTTTACGCCACCGTTGCGCTTGTCATAGATGAACATTGACAGACCGCGGCCGTCACGTGAACCTGCTTCGGAACGTGCGAGCACGAGGTGTATATCGCTGTCACCGTTGGTGATGAATCGCTTCACACCGTTGAGGAGCCAAGTGCCGTCGGGCTGCTCGGTTGCTTTGAGCATGACTGACTGAAGGTCAGAGCCGGCGTCGGGTTCTGTGAGGTCCATTGACATTGTTTCGCCCTGGCACACACGTGTGATGTAGCGCTGCTTCTGGTCATCGTCGGCAAATTCGTAGATGGTTTCTGCGCAGTCCTGAAGGCCCCAGAGGTTTTCGAATCCGGTGTCGGCACGGCTCACGATATCGGCAGCCATGATGTAAGGAGTGATGGGGAAGTTGAGACCGCCGAAACGACGAGGCATGGCCATGCCCATCAGACCGGCCTTGCGGCAAGCTTCGAGGTTTTCGCTTGTCTTGTCAGCGTAGATTACTCTGCCGTTTTCCACACGTGGACCCTGATGGTCGACATCTTCGGCATTGGGAGCGATGATGTCACCGCAGATTTCACCAACGATTTCGAGCACCTTGTCATAGCTGTCCTGTGCGTCCTCGTAGTTAAGAGGTGCGTAGTCAAACTTCTCGGCGTCGGTATAGTTACGTTCTTTCAAAGCAACAATCTTTTCCATCAACGGATGGTTAAGATGGTGCTTCAAGTCGGGATTATCTGTATAAAAGTTAGCCATTTTATCTGCTTATTTTGAATTCTTTTTATAGTACTTAATCAACTTGGGCACCACATCTTCGATATTGCCGGTGATTACGTAGTCGGCGATAGTGTTGATGGGGGCGTTGGGGTCATTGTTGATTGAAATGATGATAGAGCTGTCCTGCATACCTGCAATGTGCTGAATCTGACCTGATATACCGCAGGCGATGTAGAGTTTGGGACGTACGGTGACACCGGTCTGTCCAATCTGACGTGCGTGCTCGGTGAATCCTGCGTCAACAGCCGCACGTGATGCGCCTACCTCGGCGCCAAGCACGTTAGCAAGGTCATGGAGGAGCTGGAAGTTCTCTTTGGAGCCAACGCCGTAACCTCCTGCCACGATGATGGGGGAGTTCTTGATGTTGATTTTGGATTTCTCAATGTGGCGGTCAAGGATTTCCACTACGAAGTCCTCGTCGCTCACGTATTTCTTTGCGTCGAGATTGATTACCTCTCCCTTGTGGTTGGGGTCAAATATCTCTTTCTTCATCACGCCCTCACGGACGGTAGCCATCTGTGGACGGCATTCGGGGTTGACGATTGTTGCCACGATGTTGCCACCGAATGCAGGACGAATCTGATAGAGAAGGTCAGAGTAGCCCTTGCCGGTCTTGGGATCATTATGGTCGCCGATTTCGAGCGCTGTACAGTCTGCAGTGAGACCGCTGTGGAGACATGAGCTCACACGGGGACCGAGGTCACGACCGATGCAAGTGGCACCCATGAGGCAGATTTGCGGCTCAATTTCACGGAAGAGATTGATGAGCACTGCCGAATGGGGATTGGAAGTATAGGGGAACAGGCGAGCGTCGGCAACTTTATAAAGACGGTCGACACCGTAGGGGAACACCTGCTTTTCAACACCGTCGAGATTATCACCAACCACTACGGCTTCAAGTTTCACACCGAGTTTTGAAGCGAGCACACGACCTTTGGTCAGCAGCTCAAGGCTGACGTCGGCGATATGACCGTCCTCAAATTCGAGATATACGATTAAGTTATTTTTGTCCATTGTTGTTTATGCTTTATCCGATAGTATGGTTGGCAATCAATTCTTTAACAAGTTCCTCGATTTGGGCGTCACTGTCGTCAAGCTGTCGGCTTTCCTTGGCGGTAAATACCACGTTTTCGATAGCTTTGACCTTTGTGGGTGAGCCGGGAAGACCTATCTGTGCGGGATCGGCTTCCACGAAAGCCGCACTCCATTCCTGAAGGTTCAGATAAGGGCGCTGTTCGAGGAGGGCTTTGCGTTCGTCAGAAAGCTTGGCAGCCTCGCTGGGAGATGCCGCATATTTGTATTTCTGGACACGCATTGCGTTACGGGGGCGGCAGTCAGCAGCGGAACCGTTGACAGTCACGACGCATGGGAGGGGTGCTTTGACAGTCTCCACACCGTTCTCGAGACGACGCTTCACGATAACATGACCGTCCTTAAGGTCGAGGATTTCTTCTGCGTAGGTAACCTGAGGAATACCGAGCTTTTCGGCAATCTGGGGTCCTACCTGGGCGGTGTCGCCGTCAATAGCCTGACGTCCGCCGAGAATGATATCGTATTTTCCGATTTTCTTCACTGCTTGGGCGAGAGAGTAGGATGTGGCGAGGGTATCGGCACCACCGAGCACACGGTCGGTGAGCACGATGCCGCTGTCGGCACCACGGTAGATAGCTTCACGGATGATTTCAGAGGCGCGGGGAAGACCCATGGTTAGCAACGTGATGGTTGACCCGGGATTAGCATCCTTCAAGCGGAGTGCTTGTTCAAGAGCGTTGAGATCCTCAGGGTTGAAGATGGCGGGGAGCGCTGCTCGGTTGATGGTGCCATCCTCCTTCATTGCATCTTTGCCCACATTGCGGGTGTCAGGCACCTGCTTGGCGAGCACAATGATGTTAAGACTCATACTGTTATAGATTGGTTATTTTAGATTTTTGGTTTTAGGTGTAATTAGCTTCCGGTTTATACCGGACACGACAAATTTACAACATTTTAAGTGAAAAAGAATTACCTTAAATGTGAATAATTGTGAAAGAGGCGTTTAAGCCTCTCCCACAATTATCATCAAGTTTTACTTATTTCGTATGTTCTTCGACCCACTTGCGGGCGTTGATGAACGCATCAATCCACGGGGTTATCTGGTCAGTGTGGCGGGTGCCCGGGTAGTAACCGCATTGCCACGGGAATATGGCTCGTTCGAGGTGCGGCATCATGGCGAGGTGACGGCCGTCGGCTGAACATATACCGGCTACCGAGCAGCGTGAGCCGTTGGGGTTGGCAGGATAGCCGCTGTAATTGTACTTCGCCACCACATTGTAGTTTTCCATCGGCATGGGAAGGTGGAATTTGCCTTCGCCATGTGCCACCCATATACCGAGTTTGCTTCCGGAGAGCGACCCGAGCATCACTGATTTGTTCTGCGGGATGCTTACTCCGAGGAACTGTGACTCGAACTTGTGGCTGTCGTTGTGGAGCATCTGTGTTTTCTTGGGATGCTCGGGGTTGATGAGGTTAAGCTCTATCATCAACTGGCAGCCGTTACAGATACCAAGCGAGAGAGTATCCTTGCGGGCATAGAAGTTTTTAAGTGCGGTTTTGGCGTTTTCGTTCCAGAGGAATCCCGAAGCCCATCCTTTGGCTGAACCGAGTACGTCACTGTTGGAGAATCCTCCGCAGAATACTATCATGTTCACGTCTTCAAGGTTCTCGCGTCCGCTCATAAGGTCGGTCATGTGTACATCCTTGACGTCGAACCCTGCAAGGTAGAGCGAATATGCCATCTCACGGTCGCCGTTTACTCCCTTTTCGCGGATGATAGCGGCTTTTACACGGTCGCCATGTCCGTCACGGCGGAGTGCTATGCCTCGTGAAGCAAGCTTACCGTCGAATCCGGCAGGCATGCGGTAGCGTATGGGCTGTTTCTTGTAATTCTCGTAACGTGAACGTGCGCAAGTCTCGCCGCTCTGGATCGCATCCATTAGATAGCTGGTATGGAACCATACATCACGCAGATGGTCTATGCCGAGCAGGCGTTGAGTGCCGTTGTGGTTTATTATTAAGGTGCGTTCGTCGGTGGGTACGCCGATGTGGCAGAAGCGTATGCCTGCTTTGGTGAGAATTTCATCAACCTTGGCAGTCTTGGAAGCGTCGACCTGAGCTACGAGAGCAGGGTTCTCGGCGAATAGAATCTTCACGAGGTCAGTCTCACCAAGAGCTTCGAATCCAGTGGTGTCGAGTTCGATGCCTCCGTCAGTGTTGGCGAATGTCATTTCAAGCAGGGTTGTCACAAGACCTCCGGCTGCCACGTCGTGAGCGGCGAGGAACATATTCTTCTTCACGAGTTCCTGCACAGTCTGGAATGTGGCTACGAACTTGTCGGCGTCGGTCACGGTGGGTGCTTCTGCTCCAAGTTTGCCAAGCGTCTGGGCAAATGCCGAACCGCCGAGCTTGAGGGCATCGGATGAGAAGTCTATATAGTACAGCATCGAGCCTTTGCGGCGAATGACGGGTGAAAGGGTCTTTTTCACATCGCTCACCTCGCCTGCGGCTGATATGATGACTGTGCCGGGAGCAAACACCTTGTCCGCCCCGTACTTCTGAGTCATGGAAAGAGAATCCTTGCCAGTGGGTATGTTTACACCGATTTTACATGCAAATTCGCTGCATGCTTCAACCGCACGGTAGAGAGCCGCATCCTCACCCGGATTCTTGCAGGGCCACATCCAGTTGGCGCTGAGCGAAAGACCGCGTATGCCATCGGAAAGCGGAGTGCCCACAATGTTGGTGAGAGCTTCGGCAATAGCCATTACCGAACCTTTAGCCGAGTCAATCAAAGCGACCTGAGGCGCATGACCGATAGAGGTCGCTATACCTTTTGTGCCGCTGTAATCGAGTGCTACAACACCACAGTCGCTGAGAGGCAGCTGGATTTCGCCCTGACACTGCTGGCGGGCTATTTTGCCAGTGATGGAACGGTCCACCTTATTTGTGAGCCAGTCCTTGCATGCCACAGCCTCGAGGCTAAGTGTCTGTGTGACATATTGCTCAATGTTGTCCTCGGTGTATTCGGCATCGGTGTATACGGTTTCAACAGTAGTGTCGGTGAGTGTGGTCTTGGGTGAAGAACCGAACATGTCAGACATGGCAAGGTCGATGGGCTTGACACCGTTTTTCTGTTCAAATACGAAACGGTGGTCACCGGTAGTCTCGCCCACAACATACATTGGAGCACGCTCACGGTCGGCTATGGTCTTCACGTATTCGATGTCTTCCTTCTTAAGTACCATACCCATACGTTCCTGGCTCTCGTTGCCGATGATTTCCTTTGATGAGAGGGTATGGTCGCCTATAGGTAGAGAGCCGATTTCAATCTTGCCTCCGGTTTCTTCCACGAGTTCCGACAGTGCATTCAGGTGTCCTCCGGCACCGTGGTCATGGATTGATACGATGGGGTTGTTGTCGTTTTCAGCAAGAGCGCGGATTACGTTTGACACACGTTTCTGCATCTCCGGGTTGGCACGCTGTACGGCATTGAGCTCGATACCTGATGCGTACTGACCGGTCTCAACAGAAGATACGGCTCCTCCGCCCATGCCTATACGATAGTTGTCGCCACCCATTACCACTACGGCTTCACCGGCTTCAGGTGTGCCCTTGATGGCATCCTTTGAAGCCGCATATCCAACACCTCCGGCAAGCATGATTACTTTGTCGTAGGCATACATCTTTCCGTTTTCGTCATGCTCGAACGTGAGGAGTGAACCGCAGATGAGTGGTTGTCCGAATTTGTTTCCGAAGTCGGATGCTCCGTTTGAAGCTTTGATAAGAATCTCTGCCGGTGTCTGGTACAGCCATGCACGTGGATTCATCATAAGCTCCCAGGGATAGTTGCCGAGTCGGGGATATGATGTCATGTATACCGCAGTGCCGGCGAGAGGCAGACTGGCGCGTCCACCGCCGAGACGGTCACGTATTTCACCGCCGCTACCTGTGGCTGCGCCGTTGAATGGTTCGACGGTGGTGGGGAAGTTGTGTGTCTCAGCTTTGAGCGAGAGCACTGTGGGGAGATCACGGACCTCAAAATAGTCGGAGCGTTCGGGATGGGTGGGGTAGAACTGAGCGACAGTCGGTCCCTCCACGAAAGCTACATTGTCCTTGTAAGCTGATACGAGTTTGTTGGGATTCTCCTGTGATGTCTTTTTGATAAGTTTGAAAAGCGAGAGAGGTTTCTCCTCCCCGTCAATCACAAATGAGCCGTTGAAAATTTTGTGGCGGCAGTGCTCACTGTTTACTTGGGAGAAACCGAATACTTCACTGTCGGTCAGCGGACGTCCGAGACGCTCGCTGAGCTGACGGAGATAATCTTCCTCGTCCTGGCTGAGGGCGAGACCCTCGCGGCGGTTATATTCGGTGATATCCTCAATATATTCGATAGGGGCGGCTGTGGTACTTGTGGTAAATACCTTTGAATTCAATCCGTCATATAAACGTGAGAGCATCTTGTCAAAAACAGGCTCGTCAGAGGTGACTTTATGGAATTCTTCGATGCGTGTCACACCTTCGATTCCCATATTCTGGGTGATTTCCACGGCATTGGTACTCCAAGGGGTAATCATCTCCTTGCGGGGACCAATGAAGCGACCTTTGACACTGGTTGATGACAGGGGCGTTGCGCCTGAAAATAGCCAGGTGAGTTTTTCCTTTTCCAAGTCGGTGAATTTGTGGTTGGTTTCCACCGCATAGATAAGGTTGGCACCTTTCTTAAAAAATACGACCATAAGTGATAATTATCGGTGATTGGATTTTATGCCACAAAGTTACAACAAATACTCCTTACCTCCAAATAGAAAATTGATGCTGTTACCAATGACGTATTTGCGTTTCCGCACTATATTTATTGGATTTTTGGCTAACTTTGCAGTGTGATAATTTGTATGACAATCAAGAATGTAAAAATGAATATGAATAATAAGAATATAGGTGTGTTGTTTGACCTTGACGGGGTTCTGGTCGACAGCGAAGGGGAGTATTCCAAGTTCTGGGGAGCAACCGGACGTAAGTACAATGTCGGTTCCGAGTCGTTTGCCGATGATATAAAGGGTACGACTTTGGGTGAGATTCTGCTAAATTTCGCAGAGGAGGAGCGTGATGGAATAGTGAAAGCTCTGCATGAATTTGAGAATAATATGATGTATCCGGTTTTTCCCGGTGTGATGAAGTTTCTCGGCGAATTGAAGGATGCCGGCATACCGGCTGCGATAGTGACGAGCAGCGATAATGTCAAGATGGACTTCCTTTTTAAGCGTCATCCGGAATTTAAGGATTATTTTGCGGCGATAATCACAGGTTCGATGGTTGAGCATAGCAAGCCCGATCCTGAGGGATACCTGCTTGGTGCGAGTAAAATAGGCGTGGCGCCCGAGGATTGTTTTGTGTTTGAGGATTCGCTACAAGGTGTCGAGGCGGGAGCCCGTTCAGGAGCGGCGGTGATAGCTGTCGCCACTACAAATTCGCGTGAGAAGCTGGCTGACAGATTAAAAGGGAAAGCCCACAAAATCATTGATAATTTTGCAGGCTTTAACCTTAGTCAGCTGACGATTGAAGATTGATATTTCAATCGTTGACAGCCTTAAAACTCATGTCGAGACCTTTAACGGAGTGGGTGAGTGCGCCAACGGATATAAAATCCACACCGCATTCACCGTATTCCCGAAGAGTGTCAAGCGTGATGCCGCCTGAAGACTCTATTTCAACTCTTCCGTTGATTAGCTCTACGGCTTCTCGAGTGCGTTCAGGTGTGAAATTGTCAAGCATGATACGGTCTATGCCTGCGGCAAGAGCCTCGTTGATTTCGTTGGTGTTGCGAACTTCAACCTCGATTTTGAGGTCTTTGCCTTTCTCGGCGAGGTATTTTTTTGCGGCGTTTACAGCCTGGGTTATACCTCCTGCAAAGTCTACGTGGTTGTCTTTTATGAGAATCATGTCAAACAGACCGATGCGGTGGTTGCAACCTCCGCCTATGCGTACAGCCTCTTTCTCAAGCATGCGCATGCCCGGAGTAGTCTTGCGGGTGTCAAGCACTTTAGTATTGAGTCCTTTCAGCCGTTCCTGGTATCGGGCAGTCTGAGTGGCGATACCGCTCATGCGCTGCATGATGTTGAGCATCACACGCTCTGTCTGGAGTAGAGAACGTACGCTTCCCTCTACCTCAAAGGCTATGTCGCCGGGTTTTACATGGGAGCCGTCCTCGATGAACACTGTCATTTTGAGCTCGGGGTCGAATTTCTCGAATACCTTGCGAGCTATGTCAACACCGGCAATAATACCTTCCTCCTTTACAATAAGGCGCTGCTTGCCGCGTTCGTCAGCCGGAATGGTGCTTAGGGTGGTATGGTCACCGTCACCTACATCCTCTGCAAACGCCAGTGTGAGCAGGTCGTCGATAAGTTGGTCTTTGGTTTTCATATTATGGTAATAATAAATTTAGAATATATATAATAGATGAAAATAGTGATTCTTGCGGTGGGAAAAACAACCACCGATTATCTGGTCAAAGGTATTGATGGCTTTCTCAAACGTGTCAACCATTATCTGCCTGTGGAGATGGTTGTCATACCCGATGTCAAGTCGGCAAAAGGGATGACTGAAGCCGCACAGAAGGAACGTGAGGGGCAGGCTATGCTGGCGTCATTACAGCCGGGAGATGTCGTGGTGCTCCTTGACGAGAGAGGAAAGGAATTCACGTCCAGGGAGTTTGCCTCGCAGATTGACCGGCGGATGGTGCAGGGGATAAAGCGGCTGGTATTTGTCATCGGCGGCCCTTATGGTTTCTCACAGGGTATGTATGACAGGGCTAACGACAAGATATCAATGTCACGCATGACATTCACCCATGAGATGGTAAGGCTTTTCTTTGTAGAGCAGATTTACCGTGCCATGACTATCCTACGTGGTGAACCTTATCATCATGATTGACCCCGGTCGGGATAATCGCATTATTCCTTTGCGACGATGAACATAATCCATACGATTGCCAGTCCGATTACAGTGTATACCAGTGCGCTTCTTAGGAATAATCCCGTTTTGCCGCTCTTTCGGGTGGACATCCATGTGTAGAAACCGGCTGAGATTAGTCCGAACAGCACTGCTCCGGCTATCCAGTATAGCGCATTTCCCATAAAGCGATATTATTTTTTGAATTTACCGCCTTTTACTCCACCTTTCGCTCCGCCCGAGAGTGAGAATATATTTTGGTCGTAGCTTACTGTTTTCTGCCCTTGCTCTCGTTTGCGTTTCAGTGCGAGGTGTACCAGCTTGTCCATTAATTTGTCAAATGAAATTCCGGTAGCCTCCCAAAGATAGAAAGATAGTGAGCCGGGGATGGTATTGATTTCGTTGACATATATTTCGTTTGAGTCATCGTCAACTATGAAGTCGATACGGCTGACACCGTGACAGCTTAACACCCGGAATGTCTCACCTGCGAGGTATCGTATGCGTTCGGTCATATCTACAGGAAGATCCGCAGGGATTCTTTTCTGAGATGCCTGCATTCCCTTTGCTCCTTTCGTGCCGCCCATGTACTTGTCCTCATACGATAGGATTTCAGCGCTTTTGATTGGTTCTTCAAGCACTGATGACTGATACTCGTCGCAGTCGCCAAGTACTGAGCAGTTGATTTCCTTAAGGTTGTCAACCATGTGTTCGACTATGATTCGCGATGTGTATTTCTCTGCGATTTCCACTTTCTCGATTAGCTGTTCGCGGTTTGCCGCTCTTCCGATGCCTACGCTTGAGCCAAGATTTGCAGGTTTTACTATAACCGGATAGCCAATCTTGCTTTCGATTTTCTCAATGAGTGCGTCGCGCTGGGCAAACCACTGTTTATCGGTAAACCACACATAGTTTATCACCGGGATATCGCAAGCGGAAAGAATCATCTTCATGGTGATTTTGTCCATGCCGTTGGCACTTGCCAATGTGTCACATCCGGCGTAGGGGATGCCTATGGTCTCAAGGACTCCTTCAAATATGCCGTCCTCAACATTAGAACCATGAAGTACCGGGATGACCACGTCAAGTGTGGTCACAGGTCCCTTGTTGCCAAACATTCCTGCTGATTTTGCACGGTAAAGATTGTAATCGCCATACACAGGACGCATGTATACCTCTGTACATTTGTCAAGAAGAGCCGGGATGTCACGGTAGTTCGAGATATCAAACAACGCATCACCGGTATAGTACTTGCCTTGTTTGGATATATATATGGGAGTCACGTCATACTTTTCGCGATTGATAGCGTGCATAGCCTGAGAGGCTGAGATGACAGAAATTTCATGCTCGGTGGAACGTCCGCCGAAAAATACGCCGATATTGGTTTTCATTGTCTATGATAGAAGTTATAAATGTTTCAAAACGTTATCATTTGAATGTGTCAGGCAGGTCATTCTCATAAAGGATGGTGTCACCCGGACGCAGCATTGTGGCAAGCAGTTGCTGTGCCTCGGCAAATGAATTTACTTTATGTATGACGGCTGTGCGCGGAGAAATGCTCTCGATTCCGGCTACGATAGCTTCACGATTGTATTCGCCGACTATTATAGCCTCATCGGCACAGTTGGCTATCTTGGCGCCGAATGCTTCGTTGAGTTCCCGCTGGCGTTCGCCGAGTTCAATCATTCCCGGTGTGACTATGATGCGTTTGCCTTGAGTCATCATAGCCAGGACATCCAGTGCCATTCCGGAGCCGGTAGGGTTGGAGTTGAAGGCATCGTCAATTATTGTCACTCCGCCGGCGGTGCGTTTCATGTTGAGGCGATGTTCCACTTGCTCAATCTGGGATACGGCATAGCGTATCTTTTCAACAGGGACGCCAAGGCGCAAAGCCACTGCGATTGCAGCAAGGAGGTTGGATACATTGCATTCTCCCACAAGACGGGTCTTGAATTCAATCTCCTCTCCGTCCTTGCCTGCGAATTTGAATGTGGTACCTGTGGGTGAATATGTTATGTCGGTAGCTGTATATGTAGCGGCATCAGTAGCTGTGACCGCATATCTGATACATTCCACATTGTTGACCGGACGGTTTGCAACGAACGGGAAATCGTCATTTATAACAGCCAGCCCGTCAGCAGGGAGTGAGTCAATGAGCTCGAACTTGGTGCGTTGCACATTTTCTATACTCTTGAATGATTCAAGATGCTGTTCGCCTACTGCGGTCACGATACCTATTTCAGGATGCACGAGGTCGCAGATTTCTTTGATATCACCCGGTTGCTTGGCACCCATCTCTACGATAAATACTTCATTGTAAGGCTTCAGGTATTCACGGATAGTGCGGATAACACCCATGGTGGTGTTGAAGCTGCCCGGAGTCATCATCACATCAAAGTGTTCGGCAAGGATACGGTTAAGATAATGCTTTGTGCTGGTCTTGCCGTAGCTTCCGGTCACACCGATGATTTTCAGATCGGGCATAGATGCGAGGATACGCTGAGCGTCACGGTAGTATTTGTCATTTATGGACTTCTCCACCGGTTTAAGTATCCAGTTTGCGGTCAAGGCGAAGACATGAGAGAAACAATAGACCAGCAAAGTGCAGATAGCCGCATACTCCAGAGAATAGCCATTGAAAATACAGAAGCATACAACCGCCCCGATTACCAGTGCCGCCAATACAAGCATCACGGATAGGATGCGCCATGCGCGTTTTGTCATTACAAGCGGTTTTTTGTACTTTGCTCCGGCAAGACGAAATATGTTGACAATCGACACTATTCCTATGAGACTAAGTGATATCACTGGTATTGACAATGTTGACAGGGAGGCAAGTACCACAGCGCCCGAAACGAGCCGCATGGTTGACGTGGTATCCTGCGAGGAAGAGAGCCAACGGTTGTAACGTTCATTGCGGTATGAGTTTTGCTGAAGCATCATCAAGTCACGCTTGAATTCGAGAATGACATTGATTGCTGCCAGTATAATTGCGATGATACCTAATGCTAACATATTGCTTTGGTGATATGTAGGGGTGGTTTGGAATTCTATTCGTTATTTATCCGTGTTTCCGATGAAACTTCGGAGCACTGCCGCAAATTGCCCGGGATTGTCAAGGAAACTGTAATGTCCGCATCCCGGGAAGGAGACAAGTCCGGCGTCGGGAATGAGTTTTTCCATTTTCTGTGCGTCTTTGAGTGGTGTGGCTGTGTCGTTTTCTCCCCAGATGAGCAGAGTGGGTGCTTTGACGAGAGGCAGATGGTCTGTCAAATCCTCGTTTACCACCTTAGATAATATGCGGCGCATCATTGGAGAGGCATTGGCATAATCACTTGACCCTGCTTTGGCTCTACGGGCATCGAGTTTGCGTTCAGCCGCCTCTTTCCCATATAATATGTACATAAGGCGTTTGATTGCCTTGAATGTATACACTTTCCTGTAATAATTGAAGGTGCGGGTGGGTTTTATGCCTGCGGCATCGACGAGAATCATTTTGTCGACACTGTTGCGTGAGGCATACAGTATGCCTACGCGACCTCCGAATGAGTGCCCGAGGAGGATAGGGGATTTTATTCCCAATTCCTGTACGAGACGCTCTATCTGCCGTGTGTACATCTCTACTCCCCACACATCCTCGGGTTCCTGGGAACTACCGAAGCCCGGAAAGTCGACATTAATGACACGGTAGCCGCAACCTAAGGCTATGCGCTCGATGGAGGCGAGAGTTGTGTGGTTGCATCCCCATCCGTGCATGAGGATGATGGTTTTGTCGCCCTCCACCGAATCGGTATAGTGGAATCTTAAACCTTCAAGTGTTATCTCTTTGTCCATCTTTACAAAATTAGCCACAAAGGTAGGAAAAAAGGGGCAAAATAACCAAGCTATAATTCAAAAAGATTTTGATGTGACGGATTTGTTATGTACTTTTGTGCCTAATATCACAACCTAAGCCTAATCTTATAAAATTTATTTTGTATTGATGAAATTTAAGATATTCACGGCTATTGCTGTGTTTTCGTTTTGCAGTTGCATTGATAAAGAAGAAAGACATACTTCCGGAGAGACGGAAGAACATGACCATGGAGACGAAATAGTAATGAGTCCTGCCGATGCCATACGTTTCGGGGTCGCAGTAGAATGTGTCAGACCGTCACAGTTCAATGAAGTGGTTAAAGTGATGGGCGAAGTGCTCCCCGCAGCTTCCGACCAGGCTGTAGTCACGTCTCCTGCGTCGGGCGTTGTGACGCTCGCTAAAGGGATTACTCAAGGAGAGAATGTCAAGGCAGGCGGCCTGGTGGCTACTATCTCGGCAAAGGGTATAACCGGCGGTGACCAAAATGAAGCCGCCAGGGTGAATCTTGAGGCGGCTAAGCGTGAGCTTGACCGTCTGACTCCGCTGCTTGCCGATGGAATCGTGACTAAAAAGGATTACAATGATGCGTTGCAAGCGTATGAATCGGCTAAAGTTTCGTACAGCACCCGGGCTGCCGGTGGTGCGGTTACGGCTCCGATGTCAGGCGTGATAGGTAATCTGCTGGTTGCGGATGGCGCATATGTCGAAGCGGGACAGGCTATTGCTACTGTAGCCAGAAGCACAAGAATGACACTGAGGGTGTTGCTTCCCCAGCGGTACATATCGTTTCTCCCCGTTATCCATACTGCGAACATACAGCCGGCACAAAGTGATAAGGTGATTTCTCTTAGTGATTGTGACGGAAAGCTGATGTCGTCGACCGTGGCAGCAGGAAATGATGTTAGGGGTTATATACCGGTATACTTCAGCTTTGATAATAACGGCGAGATAGCACCGGGTTCTGCTGCGGATGTATATCTGATAGGGAATGTCAGGAGCGGTGTGGTGACTGTGCCTGTATCGGCTGTTTCCGAGCAGATGGGTGAGACCTTTGTCTATGTGAAGAAAGATGCCCATGGGTATGAAAAGTGTCCCGTGAAATTGGGCAAAAACGACGGAAAAAGAGTGGAGGTCATCGAGGGTATATCCCATGGCGATTCAGTGGTGACCAAAGGTATGACCTTTATACGTCTGGCAGAGACTTCTACCGTGGTTCCGGAAGGCCATTCCCACTCCCATTGATAAATACAGGGTAGTTCGTTCACATTAGCTATTAAGTCAAAGAAAAAGATGCTGAATAGAATCATAAAGACATCGCTTAACAACCGTATGGCAGTCATTGTGCTGTCCGGATTGTTGTTGCTCTACGGTGTGTATGTGTTCCTTCGCACTGAGGTCGATATATTTCCCGATTTGAATGCGCCGACAGTCGTTGTCATGACTGAGGCTCCCGGAATGGCTCCGGAAGAGATTGAAAAGGTTGTCACATATCCGGTCGAGACTGCGGTCAACGGAGCTGCCGGTGTGAGACGCGTACGTTCGTCGTCAGCAACCGGATTTTCAGTGGTGTGGGTCGAGTTTGACTGGGGTACGGATGTATACCGTGCCCGTCAGATAGTTACTGAGAAACTATCTGAGACAGAGGGGAATCTCCCTCCCGGAGTCGGGAAACCGACACTTGGACCTCAGTCTTCAATTCTTGGTGAGGTGTTGATAATAGGTCTGACGGCTGACTCTGTGACGACTATGGAACAGTTGCGCACATTGGCAGACTGGCAGATACGTCCGCGCCTGTTGTCACTATCCGGTATTTCGCAGGTGTCTGTGATCGGTGGTGATGCCAAAGAATATCAGATAAGGTTGCATCCGGCTGCCATGCAAAAGTATGGCGTTACTCTTGCAGAGGTGCGGAATGCTGTCGCCGGCATGAACGGTAACGCTTCCGGTGGCGTGATATACGAATATGGTAACGAGTATTTGATAAAGGGGGATATCACTACAAACGATTTGGAGGCACTTGCGGCTGCCGTAGTCAAGAATGACGAAAACGGAATGGTTCGCCTTGATGATATAGCTGAAATAGCCACAGGCTCCCAGCAACCTAAGTTAGGTGTGGCATCTGTGAATGCTAATCCAGCAGTGCTGCTCACGGTCACCAAGCAGCCGGCGGTAGGTACGATTGAGCTTACAGAGAAGATTGACGGTCAGTTATCGCAATTGAAGACCACGTTGCCGACTGACGTAAAAGTGAACACCGACATATTCCGTCAATCGGATTTCATTTCCAATGCCGTAAGCAATCTTCAGGAGTCGCTCTTCGTAGGCGCTATATTTGTGATAGTGGTTCTGTTCTTCTTCCTGATGAATCTGCGTACCACCTTGATATCGCTGGTCGCTTTACCTCTGTCAATAATAGTGACGGTGATTGTGCTGCATCTGCTCGGACTCACCATTAACACGATGAGTCTCGGTGGTATAGCGATTGCCATCGGCTCTCTTGTCGATGATGCCATTGTGGATGTCGAGAACGTCTACAAGCGTTTGCGTGAGAATCTTAAGAAGAAAGAACCGATACTCAAGGTGGTATATAACGCATCTAAGGAGGTGCGTCTCCCAATCTTCAACTCGTCGCTGATAATTATGGCGAGCTTCCTGCCTCTCTTCTTTCTTGACGGGATAGAAGGAAAAATGCTCAAGCCTTTAGGCATCTCGTTTATAGTAGCTCTCATAGCATCGACAATTGTGGCGCTTACAGTCACACCGGTCCTTTGTAGTTATCTGTTGGGAGGCGACAAGGTGGGGAAAAAACTTGATCGGGAATCGTGGGTGGTGCGCAAGCTGCGTGAGGGATACACCTCTGCTCTGCAAAAATCGTTTAAGCGTATACGTGTCATATATATAGGTACAGGTATACTTTTTCTGGCTGCCGTGGGTGTGTTCTTCACTCTCGGACGAGGGTTTCTCCCGTCGTTTAATGAAGGCTCTCTGACTATAAATGTCAGCACTCTTCCGGGAATTTCTCTTGAAGAGAGTGATCGTTTGGGCCGAGAGGCAGAGAAAATAATACTTTCAATGCCTGAGATTTCAACTGTCGCCAGAAAGACTGGACGAGCGGAACTTGACGAGCATTCGCTCGGTGTGAATGTCTCGGAGATTGAAGCTCCTTACCGTCTTGAGCATGGCCGTGATCGCAAAGAGCTATTGGCTGATTTACGGCACAAGCTTTCTCATCTTCCGGGTGCAAACATCGAAATCGGGCAGCCGATATCTCATAGAATTGATGCGATGCTTTCCGGAACAGAGGCTCAGATAGCCATAAAGCTTTTCGGAGATGACTTGGGCAAGCTATATGTGCTTGGGAATAAGATCAAATCTGCGGCGCAGGAGGTGGAAGGCGTCGTGGATGTGAATATTGAGCAGCAGGTGCAGCGACCTCAGCTTGATATAAGACCACGACGTGACATGCTTGCCTATTATGGGATTCCTATGGGTGAGTTCGCTGAGTTCATCAATGTCGCGTTAGGTGGAGAAAAGGTGTCGCAGGTGTATGAAAACGGTATACCTTACGACCTGACTCTAAGGATGGATGCGTCAAGCCGTAGCTCGATAGAAGATATATGCAATCTGACCATTGATACCGGCAAGGGAAAAGTCCCGCTGGGTGAGGTGGCGGAGATAGTTTCAGCGACAGGTCCCAATACCATAAACCGAGAAAATGTGAGCAGACGTATAGTTATTTCGGCTAATGTGGCTGACAGAGACCTGCGTGGTGTGGTTAATGATATACAGGACGAGGTGGAGGAGCATGTGCAATTGCCGGAGGGCTATTACATAAATTATGGCGGACAGTTTGAGAATGAGGCTAAAGCCTCACGGACATTGGCTCTGGTGTCAATTCTGGCACTGGTAATAATATATCTGCTGTTGTATGCCCAGTTCCATGATACTACGCAGTCGGTCATAATATTGCTGAACATGCCTTTGGCAATCATCGGAGGCATATTTCTCCTTCGCATCACATCCGGGGAACTCAATATACCTGCGATTATCGGTTTTATTTCACTGCTGGGTATCACTACCCGCAATGGAATGCTGCTTATGTCGCGCTATGACCAGCTACGGGATGAAGGTGAGGGATTAATGGAGCGAATCATGCATGGTTCCGCCGACAGGTTGAATCCGATATTGATGACAGCATTGAGCTCGGCACTGGCACTGATACCGCTTGCTTTGAACGGGGATAAACCCGGCAATGAGATTCAGTCACCGCTTGCCATTGTGATACTTGGCGGATTGCTTACATCCACAGTGCTCAATATATTTATTGTTCCGCTGACATATTATCTTTCCGAACTAAGGAAATCAAAGTTAACAGAAGTAAAAAAAGAAACCACAATATAATTCAAGAAAAATGAGATGCTTCTACATCGCCGCAGCCTTATTGATGCAGGCATTTATGCTCCATGCTGACACTTTCAGTGATGTGATGAATACGATTGTGGCAAACAATCTCACGGAAAAATACAGTGTCGCTTCTGATGCTGCAAAAATTGAGATAATGAGGAGCGAGAATGCCTTGGATGCTCCGGATGTGGAATTTGAGCATGTCTGGGGCGATAAGGGAATCGGTAATAAATGGAGTTTTTCAGTGTCCCAGTCATTTGACTGGCCAGGCGTGTATGCCGCTCGTCGGGAGGCAATACGTACGTCGCAAACCGCTATGCAGTATCTAAGGGAATCAGCATTGATGGATGTGCGGATGGAAGTGCGCCTGGCTCTTGTCGACATAATATATACCCGTCAGAAAATCAATGCGATTACGGTGTTGGCAGAGAGCATGGACCGGCTTGTGGAGACCTACAGGGCTGCAATGGAGAGGGGTGAGCAGACTCGCCTTGATTATAATAAGGCTGTGATTGAGAAGATTTATGCCGACCGTGAGCTGAAATCGCTTGAAGGGGAATACAATATTCTTGTGTCGTCGCTTGAGACACTTAACGGCGGTAAGGATGTGAATGAATTGCTCAGCCAACTCGGAGATGAGTATCCGGGGTGGATTCTGGCGGATTTGGTCCCGAACCCGGAACTGATAAGGAAAAGAGACCCGCAATACGTCGCCGCAATGGCTGCACTTGAGGCAGGACGTTTGCAGGCGAATGTCGAGAAATTGAGTCTTTATCCGGGATTTTCAGTCGGTTATGTGCATGAGAATGAGCAAGGAGAAAAGTATAACGGATTCTCCATAGGGATGTCACTTCCGTTCCTCTATGGTAAAAATAAGGTTAAAGCAGCCAGATTTGAAACTGAGGCATTGGCTCTGGATGCAGAAATGCGGTTGACACAGCGCATGGGAGAGCTTACCGGTCTGTACAAACAGGCGGTTGTGCTTGGCGATTTTGTGGATAAATATGAGAAGGTGATTCATGATGAATCCAACCTGCAACTATTGAAGAAAGCTTTTGACGGAGGTCAGATTTCATTTCTGACATATCTTCAGGAAGTGCATTATTTTTACTTGGCGAACAATGATTATCTTGACACTCGACACCAGTATCAGCAGGCGTTAGCGAAGCTTTCACGCTATCAATAGACTGTGGGATTTTTCATCTCGGTCAACAAAAATTATATAAATTTTGTTATACTGAGAAAAATTTCACCTGTCTTTGTATGGATGATTTGATAATCATAATTGCACTCATACTTCTGAATGGAGTCTTCTCAATGTCGGAAGTAGCTCTTATTTCTGCCCGTAAGTCCAAACTAACTTCTGATGCCAAAAACGGAAACAGGAGTGCAGCGATAGCTTTGGACCTTGCTAATGAACCGGACCGGTTTCTGTCGACAGTCCAGATTGGCATAACTCTGATAGGCATTCTTACCGGTTTGTTCTCAGGGGCAACTATTGCTACCGATTTAGGCGGATATCTTGCGGAAATAGGAATGGAGCCTAAGCTGGCAATGAGCATTTCAAAGATTATGATAGTAGCTGTGGTGACTTATCTCTCAATTGTGGTAGGTGAGCTTGTTCCTAAGCGTATTGGTCTTGGCATGGCGGATACGATATCTAAGATTGTGGCTCCACCGATGAAATTGCTGTCCAAAATAACATTTCCCATTGTATGGCTGTTATCAGTATCAACATCAGGTATTGTAAAGCTATTGAGGCTGGGGAATAATACATCTAAAGTTACTGAGGAGGAGATAAAATCGCTGATAAAGGAGGGTACGGAATCCGGAGAGGTGAAAGAAGTCGAGCAGGACATCATGGAACGGGCACTTGTGCTTGGAGACTGCCGCATCGAGGCTATCATGACTAACCGCAAAGAAGTGGTAACGCTTACAGAGAGTATGGATGCCGGAGCGATACGCAGTGTGCTTGCAGATGAGTTGCATTCATCATATCCTGTATTTGACAAGGATAAGAATGATATCTGTGGTGTCGTATCACTTAAACGCCTTATACTGACACTCGGTAATGAGAATTTCAATCTTGGGAACGAGGTTTCACAGGCATTGTATCTGCCGGAAAGCATGACTGTGTATGACGCTCTTGACGCATTGAAGGGTTCAAAGGAACATGTGGCATTGGTATGTGATGAGTATGGCAGTTTTCAGGGTGTCGTGACATTACGTGATATTCTTGACGGATTAATTGGAAATATGTCAGAGAGCATGGATGAGCCGGTAATCACAAAGCGTCCTGACAGTGAGGAGTGGCTTGTGGACGGTCAGTGTCCGATATATGATTTTCTGTCGTTCTTTGACCGAGAGGATTTATATCTCCCCGCCACGTATACAACTCTCGGTGGTCTGATGTTGGAGCACATGAAGCGAGTGCCGGTGGAGGGAGATGTATTCCAATGGCATTGTTTTCGCCTTGAAGTCGCCGATATGGACAATGCGCGTATTGATAAGATTGTGGTATCCGTGTCAATGCCAGATTCATGAATCGTAGAAAATCCGTCCACTTAATCATCCGGCAAAGAAACTGTTTGTTGTGACAGTAATGAAAATTTTTATAAATTTGCATCAAATTAATCAATTGTAAAAATTTATCATGAAAACTGTTCTCAGCTTTTTTGTCGCATTTATATCGGTTCTTTCCGTATATGCGGCTGACAATCGAAAAACTGTAGCCATACTTGGCGATTCTTATTCAACTTACGAGAAATATCTGCATCCTGACACTAATCTTGTATGGTATCACGCACCCAAGCACGACAGCACTGACGTGAACAGTGTGCGTCAGACATGGTGGCACAAGTTTATAAAGGAGAACGGATACAAACTTGGTATAAACAATTCCTATTCAGGGTCTACCATATGTTATACCGGATATAGAGGTGAGGATTACAAACTCCGCTCATTTGTAAACCGCCACGATGACCTCGGTGATCCGGATATCATATTTATATTCGGGGGTACTAATGATTCGTGGGCAGGAGCTCCGATAGGTGATTACAAGTATTCGGACTGGACTGACGAAGAGCTATACTCTTTCCGTCCGGCTATGAGCTGCCTGTTAGAGAATATGATTGACCGCTATCCGAATGTGGAGATATATTTTATTCTGAATGACGGGCTTAAAGATGAAATAAATGAGTCAGTTAAGACTATTTGCGCTCATTATGGCATTGATTGCATCGAGCTTACCGGCATAGACAAGCAAAAGGGTCATCCTACCATCAAGGGGATGGAGCAGATTGCTGCTCAAGTCAAGAATTACCTTGATTCAAAGAATTAAGGCGTACCCTTACGATAGTTTCCGGCAAGGCTGTCACTCAATTCCGGTGACAGCCTTGTCTTTGTTGTAGCGCCGTTCGTGAGGCCTGATCACATATTCATCATAATAGGCTATCAGCAATGTTGTTAGCGGTATGGCAATAATAAGACCAATCATGCCTAAAAGGGTTCCCCAGATTGATAGCGAGAGGAATATTATGGCTGGATTCATACTCATTGCCTTTCCTATAATTCTTGGGGTCAGGTAAAAGTCCTGGATTATCTGCACAATTACATATACAGCCATCGCTTCCCACCACAAAAGCCAGAACCCGGTGTCGCCGCTCACGGAGCATACGATACATATCACTGTGGTAGGCACGAGTGAGACGAGCTGAAGATATGGCACCATATTGAGCAGTCCTATGAACATACCGAGTACCACAGCCATCGGGAGACCTATGATAAGGAACCCAATGCTGAAAAGGATGCCTACGATAAATGCGACTAAAGCCTGCCCTCGGAAGTAACGGTTCATCGATACCTTCACATCATGACCAATCTTGAATACAATGTGACGGTACTTGGGCATTACCATGCGTCGGAACCCCCGGGAAATTTTCTCGTAGTCAATCATTATGAATATTATATAGAGGAATACTATCACCCAGCTGAACAGACCTAATATAAGAGAAATAGAACCGGTGATTACAGACCATGACGCAGACAGGCCTTCCTCAATCATCTTACTCCATTCCTGACGGGTGAGTTTGGATGCTATAAGCTCGAAATCGACATTTCTGCGAAGGAAATCATGGAATGATTCCGGGACAAACGGTATGTTTAATTCAGTGGAGGCGTATTTCTTAAGCATATTTGCCATCTGCGAAGCTTCGCTTATTATCATAGGTATAATGAAATAACATATCAGAAGGAACAGGAATGTCATTTCAAACAGGGTGATAAATGTTGCCAATATCCTCCCTTTTAATCTGAAAAGGTCACGGTTGAACTGCACAAACGGTTCAAACAGGTAGGCGATGAGACATCCCACACAGAAGGGGAGCAGGACATCCTTAAGAACGTTGATGAGCCAAATCACAGCGACTAATATCACGCAGTTTATTATAAGGCGCACAGTGCGGTCCAGGTCATATCGTTGGCGTACAAGCATGAAAGTGATGAAGGTTGGTTAATATCAAGCGAAATTAGTAATTAAATTCCGATTTTTTGTTAATTTTGTGAAGATTTATGTAAAACAGCATGTGATATCAATCAATAATTAAAATAACAATAAATAAATCAATGGAAAAAGTAAATCAAAATGTCGAGGGGTCGGTACGCAAATTGCTGTCCGACAAAGCTTGGGCTCGATGGACAGCATTGATACTGGTTGCGTCAATGATGCTATTCGCCTACATGTTTGTCGATGTTATGTCGCCACTCCAGTCGCTGATTCAGACTCAGCGCGGGTGGTCGCCTGATGCGTTCGGATATTATGCCGGTGCGGAGTATATTCTGAATGTGTTCGGATTCCTTATCCTTGCCGGTATCATTCTTGACAAGATGGGGATTCGCTTTACAGGAACTCTATCGGCATCAATGATGGTAGCCGGTGCGTTTATCAAGCTCTATGCCATCAGCAATCTTTTTACCGGAAGTGCTCTTGACCAGTGGCTTAGCTCATGGTGGACAGCGATGCCCGGCAGTGCCAAACTTGCAGCATTTGGGTTCATGATTTTCGGTTGCGGCTGCGAGATGGCTGGTATAACCGTATCCAAGGCACTTGCCAAATGGTTTGAAGGCAAGGAAATGGCTCTTGCCATGGGACTTGAGATGGCTATTGCCCGTATAGGAGTCTGGATTATCTTCACTATTTCTCCCCGATTAGCAGATTGGGGAGGCACTCCGTCAGTTGTGACCCCAGTCGCATTCTGTTCGGCTCTTCTGTGTATAGGATTGTTGAGCTATATAGTATTCACATTCATGGATACCAAATTGGACAAAGAGCTTGGCGCCGCAAAGACTGCTGAAGAAGCCGCTGAGGAGGAGTTCAAACTGTCGGATGTGGGCGCAATATTCCGTAGCAAGCTATTCTGGATTGTTGCATTGCTGTGTGTACTTTATTATTCAGCGATATTCCCGTTCCAGCGTTATGCCGCTAATATGCTTCAGTGCAATCTTGGTATTTCTGACATACAGGCATCCGACATTTTCCGTTGGTTCCCTATTGGAGCCGCATTCTTGACTCCATTCCTCGGATATTTCCTTGACCGCAAAGGCAAAGGTGCGTCAATGCTGATATTAGGAGCTATCCTCATGATAGTGTGTCATCTTACATTCGCATTCGTGGTTCCTGCCACCAAGAGTGACATT
This sequence comes from uncultured Duncaniella sp., assembly GCA_958352885.1. Taxonomy (GTDB): domain Bacteria; phylum Bacteroidota; class Bacteroidia; order Bacteroidales; family Muribaculaceae; genus Duncaniella. The sequence goes on along the minus strand of CATWQI010000007.1, from coordinate 79,796 downwards.
ATAACTTACTCAGCTATTGTGGTGCTTGGAATCTCGTTTTCACTTGTGCCTGCGGCGTTGTGGCCTTCGGTTCCAAAGATTATGGACAAGCGATTCCTTGGAAGTGCATATTCTCTGATCTTCTGGGTGCAGAATATCGGTCTGGCATTTGTGCCCATTATTATCGGTAAGATACTTACAGCTACAAATCCCGGTGTTGATGACCCGATGAAGTATGACTATACAGCTCCTATGTGCTTCTTTGCTTCGCTGGGTGTGCTTGCTCTCATATTCGGTATAGTGCTCAAGGCAATGAATGCCAAGTATCATTACGGGCTTGAAGACCCTAACATCAAGGAAGATTATGAGGACGTTCGTCTTGACGGTGAAGCGTGAGGTGTCTGATATATTAAAAATAGCGCTATTTAGGCTAATCTAAAAAAATATCCTCAAGGATTTCCAAAATCCTTGAGGATATTTTTTTAGATTTATTGTATCTGTAATCTGTTGTTGTCTAATTGATTAAGTCTTTTAGTGACCATGAATAGGCGATATGGAAACCTGTGACGGAGAGTGCAAACGGCACCAACTCGGTAGGAACTTGTTAGAATGAGCGTTCACGACGAGAGGCATCGATACGCAGGAGAATGAATAGCAAGAAAGTAAAGCCCCACAGAGATGAGCCTCCGTAACTGAAGAAGGGTAGAGGTATGCCTATTACAGGGCACAAGCCAACCACCATTCCGATATTAATAGCTATATGGAAAATCAGATAGCTTGCCACACAGTAGGCATAGACTCGTCCAAACACTGTGGGCTGGCGTTCGGCAAGAGATATGATGCGCAGAATCAGGATGAGAAACAGCAGGAGCACACCGGCGGCTCCAATGAATCCTTCCTCTTCTCCGATGGTACAATATATGAAGTCAGTATGTTGTTCCGGCACATATTTCAGTTTTGTCTGAGTGCCGTTGAGGAATCCTTTGCCCCATAAGCCTCCCGAGCCTATCGCAATTTTTGACTGGTTGACATTGTAGCCGGCACCACGCAGGTCCTCCTCTATTCCAAGAGCTACTTTTATACGCATCTGCTGATGTGGCTGGAGTATGGAGGTGAACGCATAGTTGACAGAGAAAAGGAATATGATTGATACGACAGCCGCTCCGACAGTAATGATAAGGTTGCGGGCTTTTGTCTTGAACATCAGTAACACACAGTAAACCAGTGACACGCCGATGGTGAAAAGAAAGTAATAGGTGCCGGGCACGTCAACTCCTAAAATGGTGAGCACGTATACTAATATTCCGGTACCAGCATACCATAAAAAGACATTGCGGGCAGCTTCAAAATGCTTGCAATATATGGCAAGCATCGCCACTACGAGTGTCATTATCATCATGAATACGGCTGCCTGACCAACCGGGATACCGAGCAACAGGGTGCCGGTGAATTTCACTGCTACAACAAAGAACACTACAGCACAAAGCGCTGCCAGAAGTATCAGACCGCTCATTCCTTCGCGGTATAGCACAAAGAAGAGCGCCAGGTATACAAGTGCCGAACCGGTCTCTTTCTGTCCTAAGATAAGTATGACAGGGAGGAATATTATGAGCAATGCGCGCACATAATTTTTCCGTGAGGCATTAAGTACGAAGTTGTAGCTCGAAAACAGTTTTGCAAGGCATAAGGCGGTGGCGAATTTACCGAATTCGGCAGGCTGCAAGCTCATAGGGCCTAATACGAGCCATGAACGCGAACCTTTGATGTCAGGGGCTATGAATATCGTTATCAGAAGTAATAGCAGCACTGCCACGTATATTACGTATGCGTAGTTTTCATAGACTCTCACATCGATGAGCAGCAGTACAAGTCCCAGTCCCAGAGAGAGTCCTATCCATCGGAATTGTTTGCCTGAAAACTCAGTGAAACTGAGCATGTTGGCGTGGTCGAAATCGTAACTTGCCGCATAGATGCTAATCATGCCGGCGGTTACCAGCAGGATATAGATGATGACTGTGAACCAGTCAACATACTTCAAAACCGATGAGCCTGTATCTTTTTGCACCTTATGGAATATATGTGAATGTTAGAATTTTAGTGTTTTTTTGTGCCGGCAAACTGTATGGTGTTTGACTGAAGCATGCGTTCCTCAAGATACTTCCTTTCGGGTGGAATGTATCCACGGAGGTAACGTTCCATGACTAACGAGCCTATGGGGACTCCGAAAGTAGCACCGAAACCGGCATTTTCAACATATACGGCAACTGCAATCTTGGGGTTCTGATATGGTGCGAATCCCATGAACGCTGAGTGGTCCTTACCATGAGGATTCTGTGCGGTTCCTGTTTTTCCGCATACCTCTATGTCGGGAAGGTTGGCAATCCGACAAGTACCTCCTGTGACTGCCATTCGCATACCCTCGGCAATGTCATTGTACCAATGAGCCGCAATAGTAGGGGTGTGCATTTGGAGATACTCCGCCGGGACAACAGTATCCTGTATTTCTTTGACAACATGAGGTGTTATGTAATGACCTCTGTTGGCTATGGTAGCGCAAAGATTTGCGATCTGAAGCGGAGTGGCAAGAATCTCACCCTGACCGATTGAAACGGATATGATTGTATTGGCGCTCCAATGTCCTGCACCGTACCATTTATTGTAGAAATCCACGTTGGGTATGAAGCCTCGGTATTCGCCCGGGAGATCTATGCCAAGTTTGTAGCCGTAGCCCATTGACACCATATGCTTTTTCCAGATATCAAACGCATTGGCTGAACTGCCGTATTTTCCACGCTTGTCAATCATAGCCTTGAATCCCCAGCAAAAATATGCGTTGCAAGAGGTCTGTAATGCAGGTTTGAGGGCGAGAGGGGATGCATGCCCGTGACATCCTACTCTTAGACCTCCGGAAATGAATCCGTGGGAGCATGGGAACATTGTCCCGGTGGTTATGATTCCTTCTTCGAGCAAAATCAGTCCCTGGGTTGGTTTAAATGTGGAGCCGGGCGGATATGTAGCCTGAATGGCACGGTTGAACAATGGCTTGTCCAGGTCCTTCATCATCTTGTTGTAGTTGTTACCACGCTCGCGGCCTACAAGAAGGCTTGGGTCGTAAGTCGGAGCGGAGACAAGACACAGTATCTCACCGGTCTCGGGCTCGATGGCAACTACCGCCCCTTTCTTATTGACCATCAGGGATTCTGCGTATTGCTGTAGCTCAATGTTAAGGCTTAGCTTGATGTTTTTACCGGCTACCGCATCACGGTCAAGCGCACCATCCTCATATCGTCCCTGTATACGTCCAAGAGCGTCACGCATCAGTACTTCCACCCCTTTTACGCCACGAAGGTGCTCTTCGTAGGTGTGTTCCACTCCGATGTCTCCTACATAATCGCCCGGCATATAATACGGGTCCTTGTCGATATCTTTCTGCGATACCTCACGAATGTTGCCAAGAACATTTGCCGCTGATTTGTAATTATATTCGCGCAGGATGCGTTTCTGTATGTAAAATCCGGGGAAACGGTATAGTTTTTCCTGAAGCCGCCCGTATTCCTCTGCCGTAAGGTGCGTAAGTAGCCTTTGAGGGGAATATGTGGAATAACCCGGATTCTTGCGGAGGTCTTTCATGTCGGCGATACGCTGACGCAAATCCTCGGGAGTAATGTTGATGGCGCGACAGAAGTCAAGAGTGTCGAAGTCCTTGACGTCGCGAGGTATCATCATTACGTCATAGGCAGGCTGGTTGTACACTATTAGTCTGCCGTCACGGTCGTATATTATACCGCGTGATGGATATACCGCCTTGCGCAGAAAAGCGTTTGAGTCGGCATAGTCCTTGTATTTTGAGTCAAGCACCTGCAAGCTGAACAGGCGCAGCATGTAAATAAGCGCGATAACCACGATGAATCCGCCTATCACATACCGACGTTTCTCGAGATTATAGTCTTTTCTCACTTCTTGGGGTCATTAAACTGTCAATACCCAGCATAAGTATCATCGATAGGATGGTGCTGCATACAATGCGCAGCACAAGCTGGATGGGATTAAAGAAAGTAAAGGCTTCGATTAGGAATACAAGTGTGCAGTAGAGGAGTGTCATCGTAAGGATGTACTTAAGATACGTCGCGGTTCCGAGTGAATACATTGACGGTTCCGGACGTGTCAAATCTTCCTCACGAGGGACGTATAGGCGGAGAATCGGACGTCGTAGCATTGCCTCAATAGTGCAGGCAAGCGCATTCATGCCGTATGTGTCAGAGAATATGTCGACTATCAGCCCGAGGAAAAAGCCTATGGTAAGCATCCAGTTGGTTGACAATGTGATTGGCAGTCGGATGATTAGATAGAAAAACACCATGGGGACAGCCACATTGAACAGGCAGATGTGGTTGAACACAATCACCTGCGCAAGTACTAATATGATGCCAAGAAGTAGGAACTGCAGTGTGGTCTTGTTCATGTTTAGTCGATGTTTTTTATCTCAAGTTCTTTTTCGACAGTTGACAGTTCGTCTTTCATCTTATCTCGTATTACTCTGACGGTGGAGAGTGTTGAGAAATCGGTGAATAGTTTGACTCGCAGAGTATAGAAATTGTCTTCCCGGTCGCGTGTCCCAGAAAGGATGGTCCCGACAGGCACACCCTCGGGAAATACTGATGAATATCCGCTGGTCACAATTGTGTCGCCTTTGACGAACTTAGCATGTTTGGGGAGTTCCTCAAGTATCGCTTCTCCCGGGTCCTGACCGTCCCAGACCAGAGAACCCACCTGTTGTTCACCTTTTACTTTGCATGATAATCGCAAGTAGGGGTTAAGGAGTGAAATCAGACGGGCTGTGTGGTCGCCTACCACATTTACGATTCCTACGATTCCGTTTTGGTCGATTACACCCATTTCAGGCTCGATACCGTCAAGTCTGCCTTTCTCGATGGTGATGTAGTTGTGGGAACGGTTGATGGAGTTGTTTATTACATGGGCTATCAGGAAATTGTAACGTGTGAGTGCGGAATCCACAGACATAGTATCGGCATGAATCTGCTCCTGGTAGTCACGTATCACATCTTTGAGGTGGTATATTTCCAATTCGAGGTCCGAATTTCGCCGTTGTAAGTCCTCATTGATGTCACGGAGCGAAAAGTAGGACGTGACACTGTTTGCCGCCCGATATACACCGGATGACACAATGTTTGCTGACGAAAGATAGACATGGTGCTGGAACGGATTGTTGGAGAATAGCAGAAAGCATCCTGCAACAATGTATAGCGCAAACAGGAACCATGAGCTATATTTGACAAAGAATTTAAGTAATTCGCTCACGTTGAGTCAGTGGGGGGAACACCAGCAATGACAGCAGGGGCTGTCAGTCGGTAATTTTGACGATTGACAGCCCTGTTCAGAGCTGCCAATCGCATAAATAGGTTTATCGAATGAGGAATGAGAATGTCTCAATGTTCTTGAGGGCAACGCCTGTGCCTTTGGCAACGGCAAGAAGAGGGTCTTCAGCTATGTGGAACTGGATGCCAATCTTGTCAGTCAGTCGCTTGTCAAGACCTCGGAGCATAGCACCACCGCCGGCAAGGAAGATTCCGTTCATGACGATGTCGGAGTAGAGTTCGGGTGGAGTTTCGTCAAGAGCCTGGAGTACCGCAGCTTCAATACGAGAGATTGATTTTTCGATACAGTGAGATATTTCCTGGTATGATACCGGCACTTCCATAGGGAGTGCTGTCATCTTGTTAGGACCGTGGACGATATAGTCCTCGGGCGGATTTTCAAGTTCGGTGAGGGCGGAGCCGACATGGATTTTTATTTGTTCGGCTGTGCGTTCGCCTACTTTGACGTTGTGCACACGGCTCATGTGTTCCATAATGTCGTCGGTAAGGTCGTCGCCTGCAACCTGAATGCTCTTGTTGGATACGATACCACCAAGTGAGATAACAGCGATTTCGGTAGTACCGCCGCCTATGTCAACAATCATGTTGCCTTGTGGCGCAAGCACATCGATGCCGATGCCAAGAGCGGCAGCCATAGGCTCGTATATCATGTATACGTCACGACCGCCCGCATGTTCAGATGAGTCACGTACCGCACGGATTTCCACTTCTGTGGAACCGGAGGGTATGCCTACAACCATTTTCATGGATGGTGAGAACCAGTTGCTCTTGGAGCTTGCCTTCTTTATAAGACCGCGAATCATCATCTCAGCGGCGTTGAAGTTGGCTATCACGCCCTTACGGAGTGGGCGGATGGTCTCAATACCATCGTTCTCCTTGCCTTGCATCAGTTTGGCTTCGCGTCCAACAGCAATGAGTTTGCCGGTTCGCTTCTCCAGTGCGACTATTGAAGGCTCGTCAATAACGATTTTGTCGTTATGTATTATAATGGTGTTGGCAGTGCCAAGGTCGATGGCGATTTCTTTAGTAAATGAAAATAATCCCATGATGTTGAGAGGTTTGTGTTTTTAGTGCTTGAAGTGACGGAATCCGGTTGTAACCATAGCCATGCCGTGTGCATTGCAATAATCAACGCTCTCCTGGTCACGAATCGAGCCTCCCGGATGAATCACAGCAGTGACACCTGCCTGACCTGCTATTTCCACGCAGTCGGGGAAGGGGAAGAAGGCGTCGGATGCCATGACAGCTCCATGAAGATCAAATCCAAAGGAGTGAGCCTTTTCGATTGCTTGCTTTAGTGCGTCAACGCGTGAAGTCTGACCTACGCCGCTGGCGAGCAGCATGCCGTTTTTGGCAAGCACGATAGAGTTGCTTTTAGAGTTTTTGACAATCTTGTTGGCGAAAAGGAGGTCAGATACCTGCTGCGGGGTGACACCGAGAGTGGTGACTTGCTTCAGGTCGTCGGGTGTCTCGATTTTCAAGTCACGGTCCTGCACAAGTGCGCCATTGAGAATCGAACGGAACTGACGTTTAGTGGTTAGAGGAGACTTCTGGGTCAGGATGATACGGTTCTTTTTCTGCTTGAGAATCTCAAGAGCTCCGTCGGTGTAGGAGGGTGCAATAATTACCTCAAAGAATATTTTGTTGATTTCCTCGGCAGCAGCTTCATCAACAGTACCGTTGGTGATAAGGACACCTCCGAATGCGCTTACCGGGTCACCGGCGAGGGCGTCTTTCCATGCTTCAGCAATGGTGGGACGTGTCGCAAGACCACATGCATTGTTATGCTTGAGGATAGCAAATGTCGGTTCGGAGAATTCAGATATAAGTGTTACGGCTGCGTCTATGTCGAGGAGGTTGTTGTAGGAGATTTCCTTACCATGAAGCTGCTCGAACATTGCGTTGAAGTCACCGAAGAAGGTGCCCTTCTGGTGGGGGTTCTCTCCGTAACGCATTTTCTTTGCGTCGTCAAATGCTATTCTAAGTTCTTCGCAAGATTCTATCGGAGACTCTACTTCGGTAGAAGCGAAGTAGTTGAAAATATCGGTATCATAGCCGGATGAAACGGCAAATGCCTGTGATGCGAACCAGCGGCGTTCCTCGATAGATGACTCGGCTCCGTTGCGTGTCAGCATTTCTGAGAGAGGTTTGTACTGAGCTTTTGATGCCACGATGATGACATCTTTGTAGTTCTTGGCGGCCGCACGAATTAGCGAGATGCCTCCTATGTCAATCTTTTCAATAATGTCAGCCTCGGGTGCTCCAGATGCAACAGTTGCGCTGAAAGGGTAGAGGTCTACAATCACAAGGTCGATTTCGGGTATTTCATACTGTGCAATCTGTGCACGGTCACCTTCGTTTTCGCGGCGGTTAAGGATGCCGCCGAACACTTTGGGATGCAATGTCTTTACTCGACCTCCAAGGATAGAGGGATAACCGGTGAGGTCTTCGACCGCATCGCATTCATAACCAAGTCCTTCAATGAAGGAACGAGTGCCTCCTGTGGAAAGGAACTTTACGCCATTCTCGTTGAGCTTTGACAGAATCTCCTCCAATCCGTCCTTATAGAACACGGATATGAGAGCTGTCTTTATTTTTCTGTTATCTGACATGTGGTAACTATTGATTTTGAGACTGCAAAATTAATGAAAATAACTTAGTAATTCAAAGTTATCGAGATGAAAAAATGTTATATAACATAAAAAAGGTTGCCAAGGTCTGAAACCGAGACAACCAGTTGTAATCTTCAAGTAGTGCCTTTGTCGGCTTACTTTCTGATACCGAGCTCCTTCTGGGCGATGATGGCGCGGTAGCGGTTGATGTCTTTGCGGATAAGGTAATCCAAAAGACGGCGACGCTTTCCTACCAAAGCCTTAAGAGCTCTCGCAGTCGTATAATCTTTGTGATTTGACCGAAGGTGTTCAGTCAAATGAGCAATACGGACAGAGAATAATGCAATCTGGGCTTCAGGCGAGCCAGTGTCAGTCTTGCCCTTACCGTACTTCTCAAAGATTTCTACTTTTTCATCAGAGTTCAAGTGCATTGATACAGATGTTTAAAAGTGATTAATAGATATATTTTGCTCAAAAGAGCGCACAAAGGTATAAAATAAATTTAATATATGCAATACTTTTGCTTTAAAAGCGACAAAATGATTTCCGATTTATACGGAGTGTTTTGTCGTTCGCTGTATCGTATTTCCGTCGTGGTTAGTCGAGATTCAAGTTTTCCTTTGACGGGTTGCGGAAATGGATTTTATGGTCGATATATTCCTGTGTGGCTATGAGTGTCGGTTTGGGGAGACGCTCGTAGAAACGCGAAATCTCAATCTGCTCGCGGTTTTCGGAGATTTCCTCAAGGTTGTCGCTTAGGGAGGCGAATTCCTGAAGTTTCTTTTCGAGATCATGCTTCATTTCACCGGCTATCTGGTTGGAGCGTTTTGCGATGATGCAGACGGTTTCATAAACGTTGCCTGTGTCCTCGCTCATTTTGATGAGGTCACGGGTCTGGGTGTTCAGAGGAGCGTTAGTCTTCTTATAGTCCATTTTAGTATCTTGAATTTATTGTTTTGTCAAAAATAAGAGGAGGTCTGTCCGTGCGCCGGCTATTCCTTTATGTAACGTTGTGCGATTTTGAGGATGTTGTCAGCTTCCTCGCGGTTGGGGGTGTCCGGATAGTTATTGATGTATGAGTAATATTCGTCAATTACTTCACGGAAGCGGTCAGACTTTTTCTCGTCAACACTCTCCTTGGCTTCCTGGTAGCGTGCCTTGAGGATGAGGAGCTCGAGATCTTCCTTGTATTTGGAATAAGGATAGTCCTTTATGGCGTTGCGTGCCACGATAATGGCGCTTTCGTAATTGTTGCCACGGTATGTGCCGAGATTGTAGTACAGCTGGGCGTTTTCGAGCTGCTTAAGGGTCAGCTTGTCCTGAAGCTCGAAGATGGCGTTCTGGGCAATAGAGACTTTGTCGCTCCTCGGGAAGTAATCAAGGAAGGCTTGAAGCTCCTGTATGGCCTTGATAGTACCTGTCTGGTCAAGCTGCGGGTCGGGAGAGTCAAGGTAATATCCGTATCCCGCATAGAAGCGCGCAAGTTCGGTGTATTTGCCTTTGGGATAACGGGTGTAATATTTCTTGAAGAATTCGCCGGAAGTTTCATAGTCCTTGTTCTCGTAATTTGAGAGGGCAAGGAGGTAGAGCGATTCTTCCGCTTTGTCGGAGCCTTTGAATACAGACACTATGTCGGAAAGGACTGTCGCCGCCTGGGTGTACTTTTTCTGCTCGAAAGCTCGCTTCGCAAAATCGAGGCGGTAATCGGCGTCGGTGCTCTTAAGTGCATGCTGGTATTCGCCGCACGAGGTGAGCAGCAGGGCTGTGAGGAATATATAAATATATTTTTGCATGATGGCTATATCGTTGCTGTTAATGTGGTATGAATTACAACTTGCAAAATTAGATATTTTTTGCAGATTTCACACCATGTCCATGTAATTATTTTCAGTTTTTCTTCATAATGGCATTTTTAACAATTGAAAATACTAATTTTGCGGTTAAAATAAACAGAACGATGAACCGAATCAGATATATTCTTGCAACATTACTATTGTTTTTTACGCTTTTTTCAGTATCTGCATCTAATCCGAAGCGCGAATTCCGTGGCGTGTGGGTTGCGACAGTGTGGGGGATTGATTGGCCATCACAAAGCGGAACGTCCGCAGCCATACAGAAGAAGCAGAAGGGGGAGATGATTGCGTTGCTTGACAGGTGCGAGGCGATGAACCTAACCACCGTCTGCTTCCAGGTCCGTTCTATGGGGGATGTGATGTATGAGTCAAAACATGAGCCCTGGTCGTCATTTGTGTCAGGCAGCCGTGGTGTGTCTCCGGGTTGGGATGTGCTTGAGTTCGTGGTGGAAGAGTGCCATAAAAGAGGACTTGAATGCTATGCATGGGTCAATCCATTCCGATGGAGTACCGGTACTAATTATAGTACGCAGCAGGATTTGGGGTGGATGACAAGCGGGTGGCTGCTTTCGTACGGGAAATATACAGTGTTTAATCCCGGTTTGGAAGAGGTGAGACAGCATGTGGTCGATTTGTGCCGTGAGATTGTGACAGGGTATGAGGTTGACGGGTTGATTTTCGATGATTACTTTTATCCCAATAAAATCCCGGAGACCGATGATGTCCCCGATTATGAGCTTTACCGAGCGGAGGCACCATGGATGAGTCTTGGCGACTGGCGCAGAGCCAATGTCCATAAGGCTATAGCCGACGTGCATGCAATGATAGAGGATGAGCGTCCGGATGTGGCGTTTGGGATATCTCCCGCAGGTGTGGCGGGCAAGACTGATACATCATCAGCCAAATGGGGTATGGAGCCATGTTGCGTAAAGGCCTCCGACTGGCAGTATGACGAAATATATTCTGACCCGCTGGGTTTAATGTATCAGCATACAATAGATTTCATTTCTCCTCAGATATACTGGCATACTGATCATGCCACAGCGCCATATGAACCGATAGCGAAATGGTGGAGTGATGCCGCTAATCTTTACGGTCGTCATTTTTACGGAAGTGTCACTATGGAACATGTGGCTAAGAGCGACAGCAAGGCTAACCGAGGGCAGATATTGTCACAGGTGGCCATTAACCGTAACTTGAGCATTGACGGAGCCTGTGGCACCTTGATATATAGTGCCAAGTATCTGTCGAAGATTAGTGATGAACTCAGTGCTGATGCTTTCAGCAGCCCCTCCCTCACACCCGTGATGGAGTGGAAGAAAAGTTATGAGTACCCTTCACCCAAGGGGGTGATTCTCCATGACGGAATGCTAACATGGGATGTAATTCCGCCCCTTGACGGAGAAAATGTGAGATACACTGTCTATGCGATACCAGCGGATGTTTCAATGGAGGACGCAATGGATGAGTTTGATGACGGTATTGACGGGAGATATCTTGTTGGTGTCACTTACAAGCCTGAAAAGCGTGTTCCAGTAGGGAGCTTCAGATATGCAGTATGTGCTTATTCTCCCAATTCGGTTGAGTCGGCTCCGGCATTTCTGAAATAGGCGGATTTCCTGGTGTTAACATATATTTGATATGATGGGCGTGATTGTTGCCCTGGTGGGTGGCTATCTTTGCAGTGTAAACTTAGATATATCATTATGGAAAGCTCAGTAATCATCACAAAGCGTGTCATCAACACCATCAACTCCCTCTCGCAGGCTGACCGTACACCTATCAGCAATGCCCTGAGCATGGAGTTCATTCTTGGACAGAATCCCGAGCATACGCTCACTCCAATGCAGAATGTCCTCTATTCCATAATCCGCTATTATGTCGCGCAGGATACAGAACGGAAAACCAGAGAATCTGACATGTCATGAGTGACAGATTTTAATAGCTCATAGATAAAATATATTAGAAATGAATCATTGTTTCGTGACGAAACAGTAATATAGCATGATTTTAACTATTGATTTTTAAAAACCTAATGGGAAACACACAAAAAAACACTCCGCAAAGTGAATATGGTGCTTTGTGGAGTGTTTTTCGGTTATTTGGCAAGCAGGTGTCGCCGGGCAAATTACAGCATTGAGATGGAGCGCTTGATGAACTCGCTCAAATCTTTGCCTTGAAGCAGTCCGTTGCCAAGAAGTGCGATGTCTATTACCTGCTTGATTACAGGCTTTCCGGAAGCGTAATTGCCAATAATCTTTTCCAGCTCATTGCGGGATTTCTCAATAGATGCGGTGAGATCTTTTTCTTTTGCAGACTGCTCGTCGGTGGGTTTGTTGTCTTTGATTTCCGCACGGACGGCAGACAACTGCTCATTGCCCTCATGAACTTCCTTACGAAGCGGTTTGATAGTCTCGTCGAGAGCCTTTTCCGCTTCGTCAAGAATTTTCTTAATTACAGGTTGTGAAGTGTTGACTATGAGATTGTAATTGTCAGGGAGTTCGGCATAGAAACTCATGCCCGGTTGTGTGGCTGCCATATCCTTCATACGCCGCATGTACTCATTCTGGGTTATAAGAATGGGGTTGGCGGCAGGGTCAAGCGATTCAAATGACACGAGGAAATCGCTCTTGTCCATCTTTGGAACCTGGCTGTGGAACAAGGTGGTAAGGAGTGAAATCTGGTCTGCGGAAAGATCCGTTGCTTTCTTATCTTCTTTAGGAATGAGGTTCTCAGCGACATCGCTGTCCACTCTGACAAATCTTGTTTTATCCATCTTGCTTTCAAGCATAGATATGAAATGACCGTCAAGTTGACCGTCCATGAGTAGTACGTTATAGCCTTTCTCATTGGCGGCGTGGATATAGTTGTACTGAGCGGTAGAATCGGTGGCGTAGATATATACCAGATTGCCGTCTTTGTCGGTCTGGGTGGCTTCAATGAGGGTTTTGTATTCCTCAAGTGTATAGTATTTATTGTCTGTGTCCTTGAGTAGTACAAATTTCATTGCTGAGTCACAGAATTTATCATCCGTGAGCATGCCATACTCGATGAAAATTTTGATGTCATCCCATTTTGACTCAAAATCTGCACGATCGGTCTTGAAGAGCTCTTCAAGACGTGAAGCCACTTTCTTGGTGATGTATCCTGAAATCTTCTTAACGGCGCTGTCGCTTTGAAGATATGATCTTGACACATTGAGCGGTATGTCGGGTGAATCAATCACACCTTGAAGCAGCATCATGAATTCGGGGACCACGCCCTCAACTGAATCTGTCACATACACCTGATTGCAGTATAGCTGTATGCGGTCTTTTCGTATTTCGAGGTTGCTCTTGATTTTCGGGAAAAACAGGATGCCTGTCAGTGTAAAGGGATAGTCCACATTAAGGTGAATCCAGAATAGAGGGTCCTCCTGTCCGGGATAGAGTTCGTGATAGAATTTGCGGTAGTCTTCGTCAGTAAGTTCGCTTGGTTTCTTCGTCCACATCGGTTCGGTATCGTTGACTACCTTGTCCTTGTCTGTGTCGATATATTTCCCGTCTTTCCATTCCTGGATTTTACCGGAAACGACAGGGACGGGCAGGAAGCGGCAATATTTCTTAAGAAGAGTGTCAATACGGCTCTGCTCAAGGAACTCCTTATTGTCGTCATCAATGTATAGGACTATGTCTGTGCCTCTGGTGCTTTTTTCGATGGGTTCCATTGTGTACTCTGGGGAACCGTCGCATTCCCACCGTACAGCTTCGGCTCCTTCCTTGTAGCTAAGAGATCGGATTTCCACTTTCTTTGCCACCATGAATGCGGAGTAGAAGCCGAGACCAAAATGCCCGATTATGGCGTTTGCTGTATCTTTGTATTTGTTTAGGAATTCTTCTGCACCGGAGAACGCTATCTGGTTTATATACTTGTCGATGTCGTCGGCTGTCATGCCAATGCCATGGTCACTGACAGTCAGTGTGCCGGCTTCCTTGTCTACTTTGACTTCAACACGCATTTCTCCCAGTTCGCCTTTGAATTCTCCGAAAGAGGCGAGTGTCTTCAGTTTCTGAGTGGCATCTATAGCATTGGAAACCAGCTCACGGAGAAATATTTCATGGTCTGAGTAGAGAAACTTTTTGATGACCGGAAAAATGTTTTCGGTGGTAACACCAATTTGTCCTTTTTGCATATTGTATCTGATTTTAGTTGTTATCTATTGGTCAGATGGGGGCAGATGGGATAAGTACTGCCTGAATCCCACTCTAATTCTTTATAACAACCAAGCAAAAAAAATGCCAGTCTCTAAAACTGACAAAAACAGTTAAAAATACTGCAAAAATGGCATGCCTGATTAACGCTAATGAATAGCTGTGGTGTCACGAGGTGTTTTGATATTGTGTTTGTCAAATATACGGACGGCGTTGCGTACAAATGCGTCACGATAAGGACGCATAGCCGGTGCGATTTCCGGTGATTCGGCTGGAAGGAGCTTATAGTTGTCACCCTTGTTGCAAGGCGGTTCGACAAATACGAGCCTGTAAGATGCGTTGCGGACGTAGGCTTTCCCGAAAATGTCGCGTCCGAGTACTACACGTGCCATAGCTCCCCCTCTTGTATCGGTGGTACGCATGGCAGAGATGAAGTTCCCGAGAGAATATACGAGGAAATAGTTATGCTTGTGTTTTTCGTTATATCTTATTTCCATGGGCTGGATTACATGCGGGTGACCACCGATGATAAGCTCGACACCAAGGTCTGCAATGTATTGGGCTAATTTTTTTTGTTGCAGGCTTGGCAAGAGGTGGTATTCCTCACCCCAGTGGATACATGCGGCTATTATCTCGGCGCCTTTTTCTCTGGCTTTTTCCACGTCGGCAGCTATGAGGTCACGGTCGATATAGTCAATCTCAATATCTGTTTTCTTGGTAATTCCGTTGGTGCCGTACGTGTAGTTCAAAAATGCCACTTTAAAGCCGTTGATGTCGTGTATCATAGGGAGTATTGAATCGCGGTGGGCTTTGTTGCGATATACTCCTAAATAAGGGACATTTTTCCTTTCAAACGTTTCAATTGTCCTAATCACACCTTTGTCCTTGCGATCAAGGATGTGGTTGTTGGCAGATAATATTAGGTCGAACCCGGAACCGGTGAGCGCATCAACATAGTTGTCATGAGCACAGAACATTGGGTATCCGGAATAGGGGGCTCCTCCAAGAGGGGTTTCAAGATTGACTACAGCGAAGTCGGCTGAAGATATGTATGGAGCCAGAGACTTGAAGTAATCATCATAATCAAGCGACCCGTCCGGTTGTCTGGCGGCATCAATCTGCCGTTGATGCTGCATTGCATCACCTGCGAAGACTATCTCGGCAGAGTCTGCCGGGATAATCCATGACAGGAGCATAAGCAGTATCGTAAACATTTCCGGATGGGCGCGGTGATTAAGTGGAGATATGTATCCTTAGGAGTAGATTTCTTTCTTTGCGGCAAGCAAGGTGTTCTTCATCAGCGAGCAGATAGTCATAGGTCCTACTCCACCGGGCACCGGCGTGATGAACGAACATTTTTCAGCCACACTTTCGAAGTCTACGTCACCACGCAGACGGAATCCGCTTTTACGTGTTGAATCCGGCACACGGGTGGTGCCAACGTCGATTATCACCGCCCCGGGCTTTACCATGTCGGCGGTTACGAAGCCCGGATTTCCGAGGGCTGCAATTATGATATCCGCTTCAGCGCATTTTTCAGCAATACCTACGGAAGCGCTATGCAGTACTGTGACAGTGGCATTTCCCGGATTTGCTTTCTGCATCATAAGGGTAGCGACAGGCTTGCCTACAATGTTGCTTCTTCCAAGCACGACACAATTTGCACCACGGGTTGGAATGTCATAGCGTCTGAGGAGCTCTATGATACCTGACGGAGTGGCGGAAAGGAAGCAGGGGAGACCTATAGACATACGTCCGACATTGATAGGATGGAATCCGTCAACATCTTTTCGGTAATCAATAGCCTCTATGATTTTCTGCTCGGATATATGTTTGGGCAGTGGGAGCTGAACAATGAATCCGTCCACCTCTTCATCATGGTTGAGCTCGTCAATTGTCTTTAAAAGCTCATCTTCAGTTACTTCCTCTTCATAGCGGATGAGAGTGGAGCGGAAGCCGCACATTTCGCACGCTTTAACTTTGTTTGCTACGTAAGTCTCGCTACCTCCGTCGTGTCCTACGAGTATAGCCGCGAGATGCGGACGACGTTTGCCGAGCGCTATCATCTCCTCTACTTCAGCGGCGATTTCACGTTTGATATCGTCAGCAATCTTTTTTCCGTCAATCAGTGTCATAATCAGTTATAGTTGGGTGGGTGAAATTGGAATTGAAAAAGCGGAGATAATGGCTTGTTATCGGCGCATGCCTTTCATGCCACGCATCATTGCCATCGGGTTCTTGATGCCTGAAACTGCTTTCATCATTTTTCTGGCATCGTCAAATTGCTTAATGAGACGGTTGACTTCCTGGATGTCGGTGCCAGAGCCTTTGGCAATACGTTTGCGACGGCTACCGTTGATGATTTCAGGATGCTGGCGTTCCTGTTCGGTCATCGAGCGTATGATTGCCTCGATTCCTTTGAAAGCATTATCGTCAATGTCAATGTCCTTGATGGCTTTTCCGACTCCCGGAATCATAGATGCGAGCTCTTTAAGGTTGCCCATCTTCTGTATCTGCTGGATTTGCTGGAGGAAGTCGTTGAAGTTGAACTGGTTCTTGGCAATCTTGCGCTGTAATTCACGTGCTTGTTTCTCATCATAGGCATTCTGCGCTTTTTCAACAAGAGAGACAATGTCGCCCATGCCAAGAATACGATCTGCCATACGCGAGGGGTGGAAAAGGTCAAGCGCATCAAGTTTTTCACCGGTGCCGACGAATTTGATAGGCTTGGTGACAACAGTACGGATTGACAGAGCTGCACCACCACGGGTATCGCCGTCAAGTTTGGTGAGTACCACACCGTCGAAGTCCAGTCGGTCATTGAATTCCTTGGCGGTGTTGACTGCGTCCTGACCTGTCATGGAGTCTACCACGAAGAGTGTCTCCTGAGGCTTTACAGCCTTTTTGATAGCGGCGATTTCCTGCATCATCTGTTCATCGACAGCCAAGCGACCGGCGGTGTCGATTATGACGAGGTCAAGATGGTTGTTCTTAGCGTGGCGGATAGCATTTTCAGCAATTTCCACAGGGTTCTTATTGCCATCTTCAGTGTAAACCGGCACGTCAATCTGCGATGCAAGTACTTTGAGCTGGTCGATAGCTGCCGGACGGTATACGTCGCAAGCTACGAGAAGGGGGCGTTTTCCCTGCTCCGATTTGAGTTTCCTTGCGAGCTTGCCTGAGAACGTGGTTTTACCGGAACCCTGAAGACCTGACATCAGGATCACAGTAGGATTCCCGGATAGATTTACGTTGGCTGTCTCACCGCCCATGAGTCTTGCAAGTTCGTCATGGACAATCTTGACCATCAATTCGCCGGGTTTAATGGCATTGATAACGTTCTGACCAAGGGCCTTAGCTTTTACCTCATCGGTAAACTGCTTCGCCACCTTGAAGTTGACGTCAGCCTCAAGAAGTGCTCTGCGCACATCCTTAAGTGTCTCTGCCACATTGATTTCAGTGATTTTGCCTTCACCTTTCAGTATTTTAAAACTTCTTTCAAGTCTTTCGCTTAGATTCTCAAACATGGATTATATTGAAGAATGAGGGGTTTAGGAGTAAATTATTTAGTTGACCAGTTTGTTGGTCTTGGTGTCAGGAAATACTACCACCGGCTTGTGCGTACGGGCTTCCTCGGGGGTCATTGACGCATAGCACATCAGAATCACGACATCGCCGACCTGGACTTTACGGGCTGCTGCACCGTTAAGGCATATAACACCGGACCCACGTTCGCCTGCTATAACGTATGTGTCGAACCGTTCGCCGTTATTGTTGTCAACAATGTATATACGTTCGCCCGGAAAAATTCCTGCGGCATCCATCAAATCCTGGTCTATGGTTATACTGCCGATATAATCAAGACGGGCTTCAGTCACCGTTACACGGTGAATTTTGCATTTAAGAAGTTCGAGCATCATATCCTTGCGGGGTATTTAATATTGTCAATAAGACGGACATCACCACAGAATACGGTGATGCATCCTACGGCTTGGATGGTATCATTCCAATCGGAAATAGGCTGCATTGAGAGTGCGTCAACTATCTCGTAATACTCGACTTCCAATTGAGGCAATGAGTTGAGCTCGTCAATCACGTAACGTTTTGTCTGCTCCACGGTATGTTCCTTAGCCCAGGACAGGCTGCCTTCAAGAGTCCTGTGTATGGCGGGCGCTATGGCACGCTGCTCCGGAGTCAGGCGTACATTTCGTGAGCTCATAGCCAATCCGTCAGCTTCACGCTTGATAGGGCAATCCACTATCTCGAGGTTGAAGCCTTCAATCTCTACCATTTTGCGGATTACTGCAATCTGCTGAAAATCTTTTTCCCCAAAATATGCTCGAGTGGGGCGGGTAAAATCAAAAAGCTTGCTCACAATCTGAGCCACACCGTTGAAATGACCAGGGCGCATTGCTCCTTCCATTACTTCCGCTACCGGACCAAGTTCGAACATTCTGTTGTCCGGTTCCGGATAGATTTCCTCGACAGAAGGGATAAAAGCATAGTCGACATCGGCATTCTCAAGTAATGCCACATCGGCAGCCTCGGTGCGGGGGTATGTGGCGAGGTCGTTTGGGTTGTTGAACTGAGTAGGATTGACGAACACGCTCACCACAACCGTGTCATTTTCTTTTCTGGCACGTTGGATAAGCGACAAATGTCCGTCATGAAGTGCTCCCATTGTGGGAACAAGGCCTATTGAGCCGGCTTCACGAGCCTTATTAAGCTTGGTCTTTAATTCTGCTACACTGCGAATTATTTCCATAATGTTATAACATCTGAAATTTCAGAGTGCAAAATTACACATTTATTATTAATAAGTCAAAGAACTCGACTCATTTTTATTTGTTGCGCTTACCTGCGTAATTTCGATGGCGAGGTTGACTAATGCCAGGATTGGTTCTATGGCTGCCGGTCTGGATTATTTAAATGCATCTGCCGGAGCTTCGATGAATAGGGTCGCTTTTCGGTCATTATATTCCGTGAAACCGATATTTATAATGTATCCGTTGTTGGGTATATTGAGAATTATGCGGTATGTCCCGTTCCCTTCATATTTCTCAACAGTGTTGGCTGACCGCTGCCGGTCAATTTCCAGCTTTTCCTCAATCAGTTTTACCAATGTCGGGTCGCCGTTTACCTTAAATCCACGGTAGTAACTGCCAGGGCTGGTGTTTATGACAACTTCGGTGCATTCATTGCGAATCTCCTTGTCAGTAAATATGGATTCACAGGCAAGACGTGGAGGTGCGGATTCCGCATGAGCAGTTATGAATGCATAGAGGATGAGAATTAGAGTTAGAAGATGATTTTTCATGATTTATCTGTTTAATTTGATTTTAACATTATCATTAGTTCCTTTTTGCTTTCGGATTGTTGCAGATTGACTTCATTGAGCATATCACGCATCATTGCCATATTTTCTTCTTGGCTCTTTTCTGCTATCTCTTTTGCTTGAGCATAGTCCTTGATTTCTTTTCCGGCAATGTATACTGATACAGTGCCTTCGCTTGGGATTCCAGTGTGCATGCTATTGCCGACAAAGGTGTAACTTATTGCTACCAGGACAGCAACTGATGCAGCCAACGATAGCCAGGCTCTTGAGCGATTGTGGTTCCGGCTACCGGTTTGGAGTTGTTGTTTCAGATGTAATTCCATTCCCATGCTTAGACGACATTCATTGATTTTAGGGGTGCTGAATGCCGTTTCTGCCAGTATTCTCCGTAAATCGGTCTCTTCAATGCGTGATAGCCGGCAATCAAAGTAGGCATCAATCAGTTCTTCAATCTGTTGTGCTGTGATATATGTCTGTTGCTTCATACGTTATTCATCATTTAAAAGTTCCTTGCATTTTTCTCTTAGAATCTTGCGGGCTCTGCACATGTGGTTTCGAGTCGCTTCAACCGTAATGCCAAGCAGCTCTGATATTTCCTGATAACTGAGTTCTTCAAGAGTGTAGAGCCTGAATACCTTAAGTTGGATGCCAGAGAGTAATCTCCGGGCATTATAATGGATATTCGTGAGTTTGTCCTGGTTATCTACCCTGTCGAGCGGGACTTCCATGTTGTCATCTATGTGTCTTGAATACTCTGTGGCATCAGCATTTAGCTTGCGTTTGCGCAAGATATCAATGCAGATGTTGCGCAGAGCGGTATAGAGGAATGCCTGTTTCTGAGCTGAGTGGGCATTGTCATCCGCATGCTGCCACATTTTTATAAACAGTTCCTGTAGCGCATCATCGGCGTCTTCTTTGGAAAAGAGTATCCGGGATGCTGTGGCATGCAACTGTTGTCGTAGCTTTAAGAAGCAGGAAGTCTTGGATTCGGTGGTCAATGTGATTCGGGGATAAAATATGTATGGTTCTATATTATTATGTATATAATACGCATAGTATTATTCAAGCATAACATGTATAGCTTGATTTTTTTGAAAAATCTGTTAAAGTAAGCTTTTTTCTTGTTCATGCGCATCAAAATGGCTAACTTAGTTCTTGGAAATTAATAGTAAGTCACATTTTTTGGACATAGAAATGCAACAGGAATTTGCTTCAAAGCTACTTGAGGGTGCGGTAACAGAGTTGTCTCGTCTGCCGGGAATTGGCAGGAAGACTGCTCTTCGTCTGGCATTACATATACTCCGTACAGATGAACGCAATGGTGTAGCTCTTGGCGAGGCAATAATAAATATGAGGCGTGGTATCAGATACTGTTCCCGGTGCCATAATATATCGGAGACTGAGGTCTGCCCAATATGTGCGAATGAGAGACGTGACCGTTCGATTGTCTGTGTGGTCGAGAGTGTGAAGGATGTGATGAGCTTTGAGAACACAGGACAGTTTTTAGGGGTATATCATGTGCTTGGAGGAGTTATTTCTCCGATGGATGGTGTCGGACCTGACCAGCTGGAGATTGATTCACTGGTGGAGCGAGTGGCTGATGGCTATGTCAAGGAAGTGATATTGGCATTGAGTGCAACAATGGAAGGCGAGACCACTAATTTCTATCTATACCGTAGGCTTGCCCAATATACAGATGTGAAAATCACTCAGTTGGCGAGAGGTGTGTCAGTGGGGAATGAAATTGAGTATACGGATGAAATTACACTTGGAAGGTCATTGCTAAACCGCACATTGTTCTCTGATTCGATAAAACGTTAAGCACGCTGCCTTATTGTATAGTTGCCTGTATGCGATTTATCTGCCGGATAGGCATGCTTTCAGTTCATTATGAGATTTGTTGGAATGAAGGCATTCAGGATTTGGCTATAAAAATTTCTGGTACATATAGGCGTCGGTATAAGCAGTAGCCATGCGAATCCACGATTTCAGCCTTCCCGATATTTTAAACCCGGATTTTTCAAATAGTTTTCGGCTGGCTATATTGTTCTCCGCCACAATGCAGTAGAGCTGGTGCAATGACAGGCGTGTGCGGCAGTAATTCTCAACCAGCCTGATGGCTGCTGACGCATATCCCTGTTTATGATAGTTGCTGGCGATAAGTATTCCGATTGCGCATCTAGAGTTAGCCGCATCGAAGTCGTAAAGGTCGATAGTGCCGATAGTTACAGGGAATCCATCACCGGGGATGTCAATCATTAACCGCAACTGCTTGGCTGCAAATATATCACCGTCATAGTTGTTGACGTAATCCCATAATTGTTTCCTGGAGAACGGCGCAAGCGTCACCCCCGCACTCCAGAGTGTGGTGTCATTCTCCCATTTGTAAAGGGTATCGACATCAATAGGCTCTAAAGCACGGAGGGTGATATTTCCGTCCGAAAGAAGTTGACAGGACGATTTCATTTAAGCTTGTTCCATAAGGAATTTCTCTACATCAAGAGCTGCCTTGCATCCCATTGCCGCTGCAGTTATTGCTTGACGGTAAGTCGGATCGGCTACGTCGCCGGCTGCAAATACACCGGGAATGTTTGTGGCAGTTCCGTCAGGAGCGACTTTTATATATCCGGTATGGTCGCATTCTATGAACGGGCGGAATACTTCAGTGTTAGGAGTATGACCGATTGCAAGGAAGAAACCATCAATAGGCAAGTCGTAAATACGCTCTTCAGCTGTCCCTCCATTCTCAATAAGATGAGCGCCTTCAAGGAAGTCAACTCCATAGAGACCTTGAGTCACAGTGTTGAACAAAACTTTAATGTTGTTCTTGTCAAGGACTCTCGCCTGCATAACTTTGGATGCGCGCAGATGAGGCTTGCGGACAATGAGATATACCTCTTCCGCAAGATTGCTAAGGTATAGGGCTTCTTCGCAAGCTGTGTCTCCGCCTCCGACAACGGCAACCTTCTTGCCTCGATAGAAGAATCCGTCACATGTGGCACATGCCGATACTCCCATGCCATTGTATTTGATTTCGTCCTCAAGACCAAGATAACGGGCTGAAGCACCTGTCGCAATTATAACGGAATCGGCAATGATGGTCATATCGTTGTCGGTCTTGGCTATGAAGGGACGCTTGGAAAAGTCTACTTCCTTTACGAATCCGGCACGGATATCAGCACCAAAACGCTGAGCCTGATTGCGGAGATCGTCCATGAGCTGTGTCCCTGTGACACCCTGTGGATATCCGGGGAAGTTTTCGACTTCAGTGGTGGTGGTGAGCTGTCCGCCCGGCATATATCCCTCAATCATTAAAGGGGCTATGTTGGCGCGGGACGTGTAGATGGCGGCGGTATAGCCGGCAGGTCCTGAGCCTATGATAAGGCAACGAGTCTTGATTTCTGACATAGTTGTGTTTATTTATTTGATAGTTAAAATTAATTTAGAAACCGGAGGTCAGCGCAAGTCAATTACCGGAACACCTGGATATTTTTTCGCATCAAACCGAAAGTTGGCTGCCGGAAGTGTGGGACCTTCCGCTATCTCTGTAATCTGGATGGTGACATTTTGGCGATTGCCCATAGTCAAGTCAATACGGGTGGGGTAGAGGGTCTTGGCATTTATTGTAAGTGTCGCACTGCGGATGTCGCTCTTTGGTGACAATGCAGTGAGTCTGATTTTTTTTGAGCCGGCGGCACTCGTAAGCAACTGGGCTTTGTAGTTGCTGCTGAACTCTCGGATAATGGCGAATGGGTTGATCTGCTGTAATTCTTCATCGGTCGGTTCGGAAATGTTTACCTCGCCACTGTGGCTTGAGTATGTCCATTGGTTTTTTCCGTCATACCATGACACCATCTGTGGTGATGAGATCGTAAATCTGTCACCGGAAATTGTCATTATCCCGTTCTGTGTGTGCCCGTCAGCATTGATGGTGTACTTTGCCACCAATGATTTGGCCGCTTTTATCTTATTGGCAGAACCGGAAAGGATACCTGCTGCTGTTTCAGCGGCACTGACGGTTATCGCCGATAAGAAAATTATTGTTAGATATAATATCTGCTTTTTCATTTTCAATACAACACATAAGGTTGAGATTTGGTTTTCTGCTATCGCAGGGCTAATTGTTGTCCAATATATGTTCCAATGTAATCGGGTCAACAAGCACCTGTCGAGGTTTGCCTCCCTGTGAAGGACCAACTATACCGGCAGCTTCCATCTGGTCCATGATTTTCCCTGCGCGGTTGTAGCCGATAGAATAGCGGCGTTGGAGCGAAGAGGTAGATGCGGTGTCGGTCGATACTACAAATCGAGCAGCCTCATCGAAGAGCGGATCCCGGTCGCCCACAGCAGTGAATGAGCCACCATCGCCTTCGGGAGCATATTCAGGTAGTTGGTATGGGTGCGAGTAGCCGACCTGTTGGGCGATGCTTTCGCATATGTCACTTACCTCAGGGGTGTCAATAAAAGCACACTGCACACGCTCAAGCTTACCGTTTATAGAGAATAACATGTCTCCGCGTCCGATGAGCTGGTTGGCTCCGAGCTGATCGAGGATGGTACGAGAGTCGTTGCCCTGGATAACTCTGAAGGCAATACGTCCGGGGATATTAAGTTTTATGCCACCGGTAATGACGTTTACAGTCGGGCGTTGTGTGGCGATAATCAGATGTATGCCAGCCGCTCTCGCCACAGCCGCAAGGCGAGAAACAGGATTCTCGATTTCCTTGCCCTGACGTATGATTAAGTCGGCGAACTCGTCGATGATCAGGACAATGTAGGGGAGGAAGTGGTGAGTTTCCGGATTCAGTTTTCTTGCGATGAACTTTTCATTGTATTCTTTGATGTTTCTGGCTCCTGCCTGTTCAAGTAGCGAGAGCCTATTGTCCATTTCTACGCAGAGAGAATTGAGCACAGTCACAACTTTAGACATGTCCGTGATTATCGCATCCTCACCAGGGAGGGCTGCGAGGAAGTGACGCTCAAGTTTGCGATAGAGACTAAGCTCCACTCGTTTGGGGTCTATGAGGACGAACTTGAGCTCTGACGGATGCTTTTTGTACAGTAATGATGTTATGATGGCGTTAAGGCCTACTGACTTACCCATGCCAGTGGCACCGGCGACAAGGAGGTGTGGCATCTTGCTGAGGTCTGCCATAAATATGTCATTGGATATAGTGCGTCCCAATGCCATTGGCAGTTCCATCTTGCAATTCTTGTACTCTTCGCTGTCAATAACTGAGCGCATAGACACCACCTGGGGGTCTTTGTTGGGGACCTCGATACCGATAGTGCCCTTTGCCGGGATTGGCGCAATGATGCGAACGCCCAATGCGGCAAGGCTAAGCTGAAGGTCATCGCCAAGGCTTTTCACGGAACGAGTGCGCACCCCTTCGGCAGGGATAATTTCATAGAGAGTCACCGTCGGACCGATGGTGGCCTCGATATGTGAGATTTCCACGCCGTAATGCCTGAGAGTTTCGGTGATTCGGTGCTTGTTGAATTCCATTTCCTGCACATCAACTGTTACACCCTTGTCTTCGGATGCGCGGAGAAGTTCTATGGCAGGGAATTTGTAACGAGAAAGCTCTGCACGTGGGTCGTACAGTTCCGGGCGTATGTCGGTGACAGGTGGAGCCGGCTGTGTCTCGTTAGAGGCCGGTGCTACAGGGAATAGTGAAGTTTCCTGTTTTTCCTCCGATGATGCGAAAAGAGGCTCAATCTCATCGATGTCATCATTGTCTGTCTCATTCTCAATCGTTGATTCCTCAGAGTCCTGGGGTTCATTAAAAATCGGTTTTAGCGGATAATTTTCGCTTTCGATTGTGGCTATGTCAGACTTTACTTCCTCTTCGGAGTCGGCAATTGTTTCAACCGGAGTGGGTGGCAATACTTTTTCAGTTTGCTCGGTCGCAAGCTTTTCGTTGGCAATACGTTCAGACTCAGTTTTGCGAGCCTCCTCTTCGGCTTTGCGTAATTCTTCAGCCAGGCGAGCTTCCTCTGCTTTACGAGCCATCTCTGCCTGACGTGCTATTTCTGCATTTCGTTCCTCTTCGGCACGTCTCGCTTCCTCTTCTTCCTCAATACGCCTGCGCTCAGCACGGCGGGCATCCTGGCGTGCCTTGTATATTCCGTATTTGCCGCTAATGAAGCCAATGGCTATTTTTAGCTTTGTAAGATATAGGAATACAACCATTCCAATCATTATGATGCTGACACCCAATGCACCCCAAATTCCGGTAAACGTTATGAGCCTTTCATTCAGGAAATGACCGTGTCTGCCACCCCAGTATATCGGTGAGGCTATTTCGTATGTGACCAGGCCGCATACCACAGAAAGTGAAATCGCTGTGAGAAGACAGTTGAGTGTCAGCGACCAGAAGTTCGGGCGGTAAACCCGAAGCATGGAAAGTCCGCATACTGCCAGATAATATATTAATATAAACGAGCCGATTCCGAGCCAATTGTATAACAGTGTGTGTGCAAGCCATGCACCAAACGGACCGCCCGCATTTTTAATCATTTCGGGAGCGTAATCATAGTTGAGCATTGCGCTTTGGTCATTGCCTATATTAGCGAAATAAGATATGGATACAATGAGAGCATAGGCGGCGAATGCCACGAAAACAAGCCCCATGAACATGACTGTCCGCGAATCACGGGCAAGTGCCCACGCTTTTGATATTCCCGATAGATTGCTGCTGCGGGATGTCTCCGCTGATGGTTTGGGTTGGCGGGTTTGTGCGACTGGTCCGTTTGATGGCTGCTCAGGTTGGGGCGAGGGGGCTATCGGCTCGGTCTGGTTTTGTTCGGGGATACGGGCGTTTGACGATGTGGTATAATGTCCCGGCGCATCACTGTTAAGGATGGCTTCGGGGTCATATAATGTATTTTCGGAGTAGGAGGACTCGTCGATTGGTGAGTAGGGGTTTGATGCCATTATTATGAGATGGATGTGTGCGTTATTTTGAAATGATTTGGTTGGTTCAATCTAAAAATTGAATAGCAAAATTACGAATTTTCTTTCATAATTCTGCATGTGGATGGAGTTTATTTTTCCCGAACTGAACCAAGTTTCGCTAAACGGCGTTTAATTGAGTGAATTACTATGTAATGAGTATGGTAATTCTCATCAGTCCGAAATATTTAAATAACAGATATGAAAAAGATTGGAATATTCTACGGCTCAACTACAGGCACGACGCAAGGGATTGCAGAAAAGATAGCGGATAAGCTTGGCGTTAACCCTCAAGATGTACACGATGTGGCAACAACTGCTCCCTCGGCAGTGGGTGAGTACCAAGTGTTGTTGATTGGGGCGAGCACTTGGGGTGCCGGTGATTTGCAGGAAGATATGGCGACATTCCTTGACGGGGTCGGAAGCCTTGATTTAACTGATAAGGAGGTAGCTATATTCGGTTGCGGGGATGACTCTATGAGTGATACGTTCTGCAACTCAGTGGGAGAGATATACCATCGCCTACATGATGCCCATCCGATGTTTATCGCACCATTTAATAATGATGGCTATGATTATTCCCGTTCAAAAAGTGATGTGAAGGGGCTCGTCGTAGGACTATGTATTGATAATGTCAACCATTCTGAAGAGACAGATGCAAGGATAGATGCCTGGTGCGACGAGATAAGGAAAGAAATATGTTAGAAAATGTGAAAATGTTTTGCCAATACGAAATTTTATTCTTAAATTTGCACCTCAAAATGCAGAATAAACAAAATAAAAGAATATACGGCAATGAAAAGAACATTTCAACCTTCTAACAGAAAGAGAGTTAACAAGCACGGTTTCCGTGCCCGCATGGCTACACCTGATGGACGTAAAGTTTTAGCCCGTCGTCGTGCTAAAGGTCGTGCGCGCCTTACTGTTTCAGACTCTATCGCTGGAAAGTAATCATCACTTCCTGAATGAATTAAAAGAGGCTGTCTAACCAAGTTTAGGCAGTCTCTTTTCATCTTCTGGTCTGTACGCCTGCCTAATAATGGTCAGGCAGCATCTTTGTTATGTTTTTTTGTTCCGTTAGATCGGGAAGATGCCGGCTTTTTAGGATCATAAAAAATCGGGTCGCAGGATTCCTGCGACCCGATTTTTGTGTTGATGTGGATTTGTCCGTTTAAAATAGGTATGCAAGTGACACAGTCCAATAGCGGTTTTTGCCTTCAATGCCGGCATTGGTGTTTTGAGAACTTACAGTCTGTACTGCTTTTGTCAGACCGACTCCGTAACGGGCGTTCACGTCAAGATGACTGAAAAGCTGGACGCCGAATCCGAAGTTTAAAGCCCAGTCGACTGACTTATTTTGATATGCGCCTTCAATGTTTCTCTTACTTGTCAGAAATGAAACGCTGGGACCGACACCAAGATAGGGGACAAGCACCTTGCTTACCACGGGAATTGAGAACTTGTATTTGAGGTTCAAGGGGATTTCAATATAGTCGCGATTGTCCTTGGTAAGTTTATTCTCACTCAGGAATTTGGCGTTGCGGCGCACGTACATGGCAGAAAGGTCAAATCCGATGCCAACCACGGGTACGGTGAATTCAGTGGTAAGACCGGCGGTCCATCCTGTCTGGTTGTCAGTATCGGTGATGCTCTTGTTGAAGTGGAGCTCATTTACTGTGAGACCGACGCGAGGTCCAATCTTGAATTGTGCTTGGGCTGTAATTGCTGATGCGCCAACTATCATGAGCAAAGTCATGAAGATAACTTTAAAAGCTTTCATAAATAAATGATTAAGTAAAAATAAATATTCGTTGCGAATTTTGCCACAAAGGTAGTTAAATTGTCAAACTTAGCAAAATATGCAATGGAAAATGCCACTGAGGGTTACATTGTTTAGTTGTGCGTCATTTTTTTCTGTTTGGGTGAAGGACCTGAATTTGAATAGATTGCAGCTGGTAAAATATGGCAATTCCGTTTTTATGAGTATAGACACAATCAGGATAAAAGTTGCACCTATGAAAAATATAGAGACCGTGAAAACTGCTATGTTTTCACGGTCTCTCATATGTATAAGTAGGTTAATCCTGGAATTCGATTAGAGGAGCGTCAGTGCCTACGATTTCGTCAACAGTGACAAGTACTCGCTTGATTACGGCGTCGTTTTCAGCCATTACATCGTTTTCCATCTTCATAGCCTCGTAAACGAGGAGGAGGTCACCTTTCTTTACTGCCTGTCCGTCTTTTACTGCTACGGAAACAATCTTGCCTCCCATAGGAGCTGAAAGTACGGGACCTGTGATGGGTTCAATGGCTACTTTCACTTCCTCGACCGGAGCGGGCTTAGCTGCCTCTTCCGCCACATGCTCTTCGGCACGACGCTTGCGCAAGAAACTGTTGGCAACTGTAGGTAGAAGCTGTAGTAAGAGGTATTCTTCATTGTTGGATGCGAGCTTCTTGCCTCCCAAATCCTCCAGAACAGGGTTTTCAGGCTGTCGATAGGTGGTCACATCATAAGGTTTTTCTTCCGGGCTGCCAGTGATTTTTTCACGGAATGCGGGGTCGATTGCTACCGGAGTCTTACCATATTCACCCTTTACGAGTGAAATGAACTGATTTGAAGTATTGGAGTAGTCGGGCTTTCCGTTCTTGCGGTCGAGTGCGACGAGTACAGCCTGGCTTCCTACAATCTGGCTGGTAGGTGTTACAAGAGGTATAAGACCTGCGTCTCTGCGAACCATCGGGATGAGTTTCATTGCGTCCTCAAGTAAGTCTTCGCTTTTGAGCTGTTTGAGCTGGGCTACCATGTTTGAGTACATACCGCCTGGTACTTCGGCATTCTTTACCAGTTCATTGGGTTTCGGGAAATTGAAGTATGCCTCAATCTTGTGACAGGTGTCAAGAAGTGCTTCCTCATCATGGGCTTTTGCGAACTCGATGGCACTATCAAACAAGGCGAGAATCTCGGCCGGTAACTGGTCGTGAAGCGGGTCAAATTCTACAGGCATGTTGTCTCTGTTGAGATCGAAGTCGGCAAGAGCCTTGCGGGCATTGTAAAGTTCCTTGCGGATTCTTCCCACAGCCTCCATATTAGCTTCGATTTCCACGCCCATACGTTGGCAGAAAATATAAATCAGTTCAATAGCCGGTGCAGCCGAACCTCCGCCAAACCACCATATATTTGTATCAAGAATGTCTACTCCATTGATGATTGCCATAAGCGCAGAGGCGAGACCATAGCCGGGGGTGCAATGGGTGTGGAAGTCAATGGGGACTTTGACCTCGCGCTTGAGGGCGGAGATGATTGAGGCGGCGCGGAGAGGATTGACCAGACCTGCCATGTCCTTGAGAGTGATGATTTTTGCTCCGAGCGCTTCCATCGCCTTGGCTTTTTCCACAAAATATTCATCAGTGAAAATCTTATCGGGTTCTGCCGGTTTAGAAGAGAATAGCGCTTTAAGTTTTCCGAATAGTCCTTCCGGTTGAGCAGGGGCTTCCGGTTTGGGGTCAACGGTGTAACATACGGCACCGTCGGCAATTCCTCCAAGAGAGTTTATGAGGCGGATGGACTCCTTTACGTTGTCGATGTCATTAAGAGCGTCAAAGATTCGCATCACATTCAGTCCATTGGCGATGGCCTCTTTGTAAAACCCTTCAAGCACAGAATTGGGATAGGGGACATAACCGAAAAGGTTGCGTCCGCGAGAAAGGGCAGAGAGCAATGATTTTGGGTGTTCACCCTTTGAGTCCATTGCATTTGAGATGGTGCGGAGACGATTCCAAGGTGATTCGTCAAGGTAGCGCATAACGGAGTCGGGTACGGCGCCTCCCCAAACTTCCATTATATAGAAGTGGGCATCCTCATAAAATGGAAGTAGTTTGTCAATTGTTTCCTGGCTCATACGGGTAGCGAAAAGCGACTGCTGCCCGTCACGCAATGTCAAATCGCGTATTTTAAGTTTTGGTCTTGTCATATCCTAACAAATTTGTAACCTAACGGTCGAATTATTGAGCCTGCATGGCTGACATGCAGACCCGAAACCTAAATTTGTGCAAATTTAAACAAAAAGTTATGAATAAAGAAAAATTTCTTTAATTTTTTGTGCTGCAAATTTTGTTAGAAAATTGTATGTTAATGTCATGCAAGCGAATATGCATAACTTTTAAAAATATGGATTGTGCTCCATTTCATAACCAATAGTTGTCTCAGGACCGTGTCCGGGAAGTACTACTGTGTTCGGTGGAAGGGTGAGCAGTTTTTTCGCAATCGAGTCAATGAGTTGTTTATGGTTTCCCTTTGGAAGGTCAGTCCTGCCGATGGAGCCTTTGAAAAGTGCGTCGCCTGTGATGACAAAGCCTGATTCCGGGCAATAAAAAGCTATGCTGCCCGGGGAATGACCCGGTACGGCAAGGACATCGAAGTATTCTTTTCCTAAGAATATTCTGTCTCCGTCATGCAGATCCACATCAAGTCCGGCGTCGGTAAGTTTCAGCGGGAGGTGAAATCTGGATGCCTGGTCGTTGAGTGTCAGACCGAGGAAATTGTCATCGTGATGAGCTTTGATGTCAAGACCGTATTTGTTCCTCACGTATGAGTTACCGAATATATGGTCAAGGTGCATGTGGGTGTTTAGAAGCTGGGTGACTTTAAGCCTATTACGCTCAATGAAACTGTCAATCGCTTTACGCTCTTCATTGTCAATCATTCCGGGATCTATTATAGCTGTTTCGCGAGATTCTTCGTCCCACATCACATACGTATTTATCCCGAACATGTTAAATACAAATCTGCTTATTTTCATAATTCAACATAGATTAAGTCTTTGGTTTTGAAATATTCTTCGGAAAAATAGTCGCTCAGCGGCACATCTATGGACGGACGCTTTACTTTGTTTATCTCATCTGCCAGTTCCCCGCCTTTAAGACATATCAGTCCGTTAGGGAATCCGTTGCGGTTGGTTTTCGATATGTTTTTCTTAATGAGTCGCACAAGTTCGTCAAGTTGCATGACGGCTCTTGACACGACAAAATCTGCTTTAGAATGGCACTCTCCAATGTCGCCATGCTGGAATGTGACGTTGGTAAGTCCGATTTCTTCGGCTATGGATGCCGCTACTTTTATCTTTTTCCCGATTCTGTCAATGAGATGAAAGCGACACTCCGTCCACATTATGGCAAGCGGTATTCCAGGGAATCCTCCACCGGTGCCAAGATCAATAAATACGCTCCCCTCTACCGGAGTTATGAATTTAGCAATTGATAGGGAGTGTAATATATGGTGGACGTACAAGTTGGAGATATCTTTGCGAGAGATTACGTTTATTTTATCATTCCACTCCGGATAGAGTGTGCCAAGTGCTGTAAACTGTCTTATCTGATTGTCGGTCAGAGCAGGGAAGTATTTTAGAATTTCATCCATGTCAGTTGTCTGATTTGATTTGCCCGGTGTCATAATTAACAACCAATGGCGGTTTAGCGTTGTAATATTATGATGTATAAATTGCAAAATTAGGTGATTTTGTGATATTTTACTTAAATTTGCAGATAAAATTAACATGAAATGGTAAAAATAGGAAAATATAACACCCTTAAAGTTGTTAAGAATGTAGATTTCGGGGTCTACCTTGACGGGGGTGAGGGCTTGGAGATATTGCTCCCCGCCAAGTATGTCGAATCGCCGTTGCATCCCGGTGACGAGATTGAGGTATTTATATATAGGGATTCAGAAGAGCGATTGATAGCAACTACCGAACATCCTTATGCCCAGGTGGGTGAATTCGCCTTTCTCCAGGTTAATGCCGTGAACCGCATTGGGGCTTTCCTTGATTGGGGACTTACCAAGCAGCTGCTTGTGCCATTCAGTGAGCAGAAGGTCAAAATGCGGGAGGGGATGATATGTCTTGTGTATATTTATCTTGATGATGTCACCAAGAGAGTTGTCGCATCAGCTAAGATTGAGAAGTTTATAGGTAACCGCTATCCGGAATATAAGGTCGGCGATAAGGTCCAAGCTCTTATATACAAGCATACGGAGATAGGTTATAAAGCGATAGTCGACAATTTGTTTCATGGGATGATCTATGAGGGCGATCTATATGTCCCACTCGTGCTTGAAGAGGTGATTACCGCTTATGTGAAGAATGTGAGAGATGACGGTAAAATAGACCTGCTGCTTAATGGGGGCGGCGATGGCAGGGTAGAGGTGCTTGCCAAAAAGATTAGAGCACGTCTGGCTAATGAGCCAGACGGATTTATCCCTCTGGGGGATTCATCATCACCGGAGTCAATAAGGGAAACATTCCAATGTTCCAAAAAAGACTTTAAGAAGGCAATCGGGCACCTTTACAAAAACAAGATCATTTCGATTACATCAGGAGGTATACGGCTTATCTGACATCATTAGAAATTTTGTCAAGCTCCATTGATGCGAGTTCCCATACGGACATGGCATTTTCGAGTTGCTTTGTTGTGGCTGCATGGCGCTCGTAAATGTCGGCGGGCGGATTGCCGGCAGATATTTCAGATTCGATTTCGGTAATTGCTGATTCCAGTCGTGAGACTTCAGCTTCGGCTTCTTCGACTTTTTTGCGAGCTTTTCTTATCAGCTTCTCTTGTTCGCGCTGTTGTGCGTATGTGAGTTTTCCGGTCGTAGCGTTTTGCCTGTTGCGAGGATCTGCGGTTGTCGCCTCTGCCGAGGGAACTATCGGTTTTTTTACCGATGCGTCGTTCATGCGTGATGCAACATTGCTTATGTCCTGACTCTCTTTGTGAGTGGTGCGCTCAAGTTCCGCAAGTGATGCGAGTTTTTTCTTTTCGAGAAACTCATATATTCCGCCAAGGCATTCTTTGACCTTGCCTCCTCCGAATTCATAAACTTTCTCCACCAGCCCGTCAAGAAATTCGCGGTCATGGCTTACTATTATTACTGTGCCATTGAAATCCTTGATTGCCTGTTTGAGTATGTCCTTTGTTTTCATGTCAAGGTGGTTGGTCGGCTCGTCAAGAATAAGTAGGTTCATCGGTTCAAGCAGGAGTCTAATCATGGCAAGCCGGGTTTTCTCTCCTCCGGACAAAACTTTTACTTTTTTATCCGAGGCTTCGCCTCCGAACATAAAGGCTCCAAGTATGTCTCGGATTTTTGTACGGATGTCGCCGACTGCGACTCTGTCGATTGTGTCGAACACTGTTACGTTTTCGTCAAGCAGTTGGGCTTGATTTTGGGCGAAGTATCCGATTTTGACATTGTGCCCTATTTTTAGATTGCCGGTGAATGGGATTTCTCCCATGATGCATTTTACAAGTGTTGATTTGCCTTCCCCGTTTTTTCCAACAAACGCTACTTTCTCGCCGCGTTTTATGGTGAAAGTGGCATTGTCAAACACTTGATGGTTGCCATATGCTTTCCCTACATTGTCAGCTATGACCGGATAATCGCCTGAGCGAGGGGCGGGTGGGAATTTAAGATTGAGGTGGGATGTGTCGACCTCGTCAACTTCAATTCGTTCTATTTTTGCAAGCTGCTTGATTCTGCTCTGGACTTGAACGCTCTTTGTCGCTTTGTAACGGAACCGTTCGATGAAATCTTCGGTATCCTGAATCATTTTCTGTTGATTCTGGTAAGCTCTCATCTGCTGTTCAAGTCGTTCCTGCCGAAGTATCACATACTTTGAGTAATTTACAGAGTAATCATAGATTTTACCCAGTGATATCTCGATGGTGCGGTTGGTGACATTGTCGATGAACGCACGGTCATGGCTGACAAGTACGACTGCGTTGGCTTTTGACACAAGAAAGTTTTCAAGCCATTGGATGGATTCAATGTCAAGATGGTTTGTCGGTTCGTCAAGGAGCAGGACGTCGGGGCGAGTCAGAAGTAGCTTTGCAAGCTCGATTCGCATACGCCATCCGCCGGAAAATTCAGCGGTAGGGCGGTTGAAGTCGGAGCGTTTGAATCCAAGCCCCATAAGAGTTTTCTCTATTTCCGCCTCGCAATTTTCGCTCTCCTCCATAGCCAGGCGATCGGTGAGGGATGTCATGGCTTCTATGAGATCCTGATATCCCTGCGACTCATAATCAGTACGGGTTTCAAGCTCGTGGTTTATTTCATCAAGACGCATGCGCATCTTGTCGATATGGCTAAAGGCACTCCGGACCTCCTCGATAACAGTAGCGGTATCGCTGATTGTCATATGCTGAGGTAAATAGCCGATGGTGGTGTCGTGCGGTGCGACGACTGATCCTGATGTCGGTTTTTGGATGCCGGCAATAATTTTGAGCATAGTGGATTTTCCGGCTCCGTTTTTCCCAACAAGGGCAATTTTATCCTTGCGGTTTATAATATATGATATATTGTCAAATAATGACTTTGCGCTAAACTCTACTGAGAGGCTGTTAATGGAAATCATCTGTGTCTATCTAATATATGGAAGTGCAAAATTACACAGAATCCTTCACATTGTCAAATCATCTCATGAATGGATGACGGTGCATTGGGTCGGGTATGAATGACTCATATGTGCTGTCGTCATAATATACTACAATTCCAGTGACACGTTTGCCTTTACCTGGCGTAATTGTAATGGGGTCTTTCTCGGTCATGTCCGTAATAGATGTGTCCGGAGCATTTGTTTCAGCTGATGAAGCCGGGGGATTTGATGAGAAACTGAACGTATTTCCTTCGAAACTACTTTCATCTATTTCTTGGATTTTTTCCGGCTGATTTTTGTGCTCGTTCCCCAAATAAGTTTCCGGACTGTTATCGGGTTGATACTCAGTTTTATTGTTATCGGCAAACCCTATTTCTTCTTGTTTTTGGGGCTCTGAGAATTTAATATTTGAGTCCGATGTCATCTCCCCCTCGCCAAACATAAGCCAAACGATAGATAAGTCGGGATAGGCGAGATGAATTTTGCTGATTATTTCATCGCTAACCTTTTTATTTCGTCCCGCAAGCAGCTGGGAGCCAGTGGGGCGTGGAATTGAACACTCATCGGCAAACTGGGTTACGCTGATTTGTCGAGAGTCAAGGTAGTGTTTGAGTCTTGAAACGAGGTCCATAAATGTAAATTCGTGCGGGTTCACTTTGTAATTCGATGTGCAAATGTAATCAATATGTTTGTAAATTCCAAATTTAATTTTTGGAAGTTTAAATAATGTAAATATTAGATTTGAATGCAAAACGAAACTTCAATAATTCCAATAGGAGTATTGGTGATGTGGTTATAAATCGAAAATATAAACTACTACTTTATGTTTCGATTGTATTTAATGGTAAATCAGATAGTACATGTAGATACTGTACTATTCTGTGTTGCTGGATTGAGATGGATGTATGGTTTATTAAAGTATGACTTGTGGTTGTTTTTATACTATGCTGATGGACAATTAATTGGGTTGTATGTAAAAATATATAAATGACTAAATTATTCACATGTTGAGTTTGCAAACATGGTAGATTGCATCATGAAAAACGCAACAGGTTGAATGTGATTGCGTTTGTAAATAGCACCGACTATAGCAAAAATGCTGTGGTTGTATATGTGAATTTGCGATTTTGAATTTCATTTTGAATAGGGTTAATTAAGTTTTGAAAACTAACAATATTTACAGTTGTAATCAGAACTATGTTGTTTACAATAGCAAATGTTGTGGTTGCAATTGTAATTGCATTTATAAATACATTTAAATATTCTGATATGCTATCTTATTAGTTTTCATATTAATATAACAAACGGTGTTATAAAAATACAAGCGGTTTATTTTTTTTAATGGAAAAAGTTGGAAATGTCAATTATTTTAATTTTATTGAGCGGAATGCTTAATATTTCTAAAATCAATAATGATATTCACTTTGTTATATAATGTAGAATAAAGTTCAGATAAATATTATAAGGATTATGTTATTCAAATAAAATTTGTCATATTTGTATCGAAATAAAAATTGGAATCATGTATTGTAATTATCCTCGATCTATTCTGTTTGCATTATTTTCTGCGGCAGTCGTATTGCCAGGCGTAGCTCAAAAGATAGAAAAGATTAAATATGGTGACTTTTCCTCTTGGGTGACACGTCATTTGCATGAGTCGGCTGTAATTGGAGGGAACGAGAAGGTTGTATATGAAATCGGTCCTACCCAGACGATTGAAGGCAATAAGCCTTACTCCAACACCGGAGGTTCTCCATGGGCGACAAGCAATGTGTATGCAAAAGTTTCAGGTGTTGTTAAGACTTCAAATGCGGTATATCCTCATGACCGTGGAGGAGGCAATAAGTGTGTCAAGATGTGTGCTCAAATTGAGTCTGTAAAGGTCCTTGGCTTGATAAATATGGATGTGATGGTGGCTGGTTCTATTTTTCTTGGGAGGATGTTTGAGCCGATCACATCTACAAAGAATCCATATGGCAAGATGGAAATGGGTATACCTTTCGCCAAACGTCCTAAGGCATTGTTGTTCGACTTCAAAGTTGATATGCCGGCTACTGATTTTCGGATAAAATCATCAGGGTTTGGTTCAAAGAAGCAGATACCAGGGCATGATGACGCGGTTGTGTTTTTATTTTTGCAGAGAAGGTGGGAGGATAAAGATGGGAATATCCATGCAAAGCGGGTTGGGACTGCCGGTAAGCTGTTTTCTAAATCGTCCGGATGGGTCAATGGATATAAGCTACCTATTATATATGGTGATGCATCTGGCGACAAATCGTTTGCTCCATATCTGCGGTTTAGGGATGGGGAAAGAGCGTATTATGCTCGCAATTCAAAAGGGAAAATGACTAAGATTATAGAGGAGGGATGGGATTCCCCGGATGTCACGCCTACACATTTGGTCCTGATGTTTTCTTCCGGGAATGGAGAGGCTTATGTGGGCACAGAAGGGTTGACATTATATATTGATAATGTCGGATTTGAATATTGATAATTTGAAAGAAAATGGGACAATTCCGATTTAAACAATTTGCAATAGATGATTCGCGATGCGCCATGAAAGTGGGTACAGACGGCGTGTTGTTGGGCGCATGGGCTGATGTGTCAGGTATTAGTAACGTGCTTGATGTTGGATGTGGCTCGGGGCTCATAGCGTTAATGATAGCGCAGCGTGCGGAAGGGGCATCGGTAACAGGTGTTGAAATTGATTCCAATGCGTGTGCTGATGCCGCCGATAACATTTTGCGTTCGCCATGGCATGATAGGGTGGCTGTGGTGAATTGTGATATCGCAGAGTTTGAATCGCAGTTTGAATCCCCTCTTCTGATTGTCTCAAATCCTCCGTTTTTCACAGAGCGGTTGCATTCACCTGATTCTGCCAGGTCGCTTGCTCGGCATGGATGTGAATTTGGCGTTAAGGAACTTATTGGGTTCTCTGCACAAAGGCTAAAGCTCGAGTGTGACTCGCTTGCTTTCATTGCGCCTGCGGAACGTGATGATGAGATTGAGTTTGAGCTCGCATTAAACAGACTGCGTGTGTGGCGTAAACTTTCGGTGAGTTCCAGGGATGGAAGGGCGCCGTTTCGCACATTGTGGCAAGTTGTAAAGGAGGGGAAGAATTATATATCTCCTGAATTTTCGTATCTTTGTATCCGTGACAGTAAAAATGAACTTACAGATGAATATATTAATCTTACCACAGAATTTTATCTTGACAAATGAATAAATTTGCGTTGTTCTCTGATGTCAGGCTTGGGTATACATATCCATTGCGGCTACTGCTTTTTTTTCTAATATCTTTTTTGTGTTTGCTTGCCGGTGCGATATGCGTTGGAGCGGTTACGCATGGGGGCATGACGACTCTAACGCTTAGAATTGCAACTGTGGTTCAGGATGTGGTAGTGTTTGTGTTGCCTTCGGTTTTTATTGCCATGAAGGTGGCAGACCCTCCGGCTTCATTATTGGCTGTGGACAGGTGGGGCGGTGCCAGGATGCTGATATTGGCGATGCTGACCATATTGTTTTCCATTCCGCTTATGAACGCTTTGGTCGCATGGAATGAGAGCATAACGTTGCCGGATTCATTATCTGACCTCGAGTTGTGGCTGAAGAGAAATGAAGAGTCTGCGCAAGGCTCGGTTAAAATTCTATTGGGTGGCGTTTCAATTGGGGATCTTGTGGTAAGCATGCTGATAGTGTCGGTATTGGCAGCCTTCAGTGAGGAGCTTTTTTTTAGGGGCGCTATGCAGAGACTCCTGGCGAGCGGTCCATTGAGCCCTCATGCCGCTATATGGTTGACGGCGTTCATATTCAGTGCATTTCATATGCAGTTTTATGGATTCTTCCCCAGGTTGCTTTTGGGCGCTTATTTTGGATACCTATTGTGGTGGACGCGCTCAGTATGGATCCCCGTTATAATACATATGGTTAACAACGGTATTGTGGTTTATGCGATGTGGCGTGGTCGTGTGACTGAAATGTCCGGTGGTAGCGTTGCTGATACCAATAGCAATATTCAGCCTGATTCTCTCTGGTGGATAATATTCTCTGTGGTTCTAACGACTGTCGTGATTTATATCATGCACAGGGAAGCAGTTAAAAATAATCTGTAAAAAGTTTAGACGGCAGTTTCATTGTGTTGGGAAATTTTCATTAAATTTGTCGCAATCAAATCATGAAAAATGACAACAGTATCATCATCTAAGTTTGGACAGCGTGCGCAATGGAAGTCAGATGTGGAAAATTTGCTTGCTATTGTGCTTGGGATGGCGGTGTATGCCATAGGTTTCTGTGTATTTATATTGCCTCACCATATAGTAATCGGGGGTATGGCCGGTTTCGGCACTTTGGTGTTCTATGCAACCTCGGGTTTGATTCCGGTTGCAGTGGCAATGTATGGGACAAATGTGTTGCTCCTGGTTTGTGGATATAAATATCTCGGCAAAGGTTTTGTGCTTCGTACGGTATTCGGTATGACGGTGCTTTCTCTTATGATAGGCTGTATCGAGGGCTACTTCACATCTCATCCGCCGTTGGTCGCGGACACGACAATGAGTGTGCTTATGGGTGCGATTCTCCTTGGCGTAGGAATTGGCATATATTATAGCCATCATGGTACTGCTGGGGGAACTGATATCGTCGCTGCTATTATGTCTACAGTCAGTGATGTGAGCGTGGGACGTGTTATGATGATTGTTGACATGACTATTGTGGCATTGTCGTTCTTTTTGCCGTTTGATGGAGATATGGAGAGTCGAGTGCAGCTCCGGACTCAAACTATAATATATGGATGGATTGCTATATTTCTCTATTCCTATATAACTGATAAGTTCTTGAATGAAGGGAGGCAAACGGTGCAATTCATAATCTTGTCGGACAAGTGGGAGAAAATAGCTGATCGTATTACTCATGAAACCGGCAGGGGTGTGACTAATTGGGACTGTGAAGGCTTTTGGACAAAAACAGGCAGACAGCTTATGCTGGTGTGGTGTAGGGAGGCTGACACCTATTATATATATAAGATAGTAAAGGAGGAGGACCCCGGAGCTTATATAACAAATTCGTTTGTACGTAGCGTGTATGGTAACGGGTTTGACACTCTTAAGCTTAAAAAGAGACGCAAGATAATAGAGTGACAAAAAACAGGTAGCTGCCAATTGGCGGCTACCTGTTTTTTGCATATTCGTTTAAGGTGGATTACATCTCCTCAGCAAACATTGGATCCCATGGTGGAAGCACTATCGGTTCCTGTGCTAATATCTTTAATACCTTTGGTGTGATGTATTTCTTATTGACCACTATGCGGAACATGTACTCGTCAAACCACTTGTCTGTCATAATGAGGTGTCCGTTGTTAGCTCCGTTTCCCCAGCTGTTTTCTACCATCCATTTTTTAGGTGTTCCTTTTTCATCAAGGTCTACAGCAACGAGTGTCATGGCGTGGGATGATGCGCTGGAATGAGTGCGTATTCGGTCTGCTTTATTCATCCCGAATTTGGTGCCAAAAAGCGAATCGTAGTCAAAATTGTCAGGGTCGAGAAGCCCGCGTTCGCGATCCAGGAATTGTCCCACGTCACATGAGAAGTACATGGCAGTGCTGTCCTTTATAGAGGCTATTGCCATTTCTTTGATTTCGTCAATTGGAAGGTTGACATATGTCCAGTTCTTGCCATCGTAGACATGGCGGTCAAATTCTATTTCGTAGTTTTTGTAATACTCCCTGGTCGGGTCGTTCATCAACATTACATAATCGTTCTTAAGGTCGTTACCGGCGTATTCATTGAAAAATGAGAGCGGAGTATAGGTCTTTGTCTCAACCGCATTGTCGTTTTTGTCTCTGCGTGTCCATGAGAATTCAGTCGGAGGTTCGCCAAGATTAAGCGCCAATATACGATAGATGTCCTCTAACATATTTTGTTTCGTATTGTTGAGTTCTTCTTTGTTGGCTCCATTAGCGGCAAGTTCCCTAAGTTTAAGTCCATCCTCGCGTAGTCGCCACGTCAGCAGCTGTCGCATTTTTGATGTGCTCTTGCTGCTGGCGGTTTCTCCCATCACCTCGATTGGCACTACTCCGTATTTCATGAGGTTGTCTGCGATGCCGGTATATTGTCCGCCATCTGAGAGGGCGTTGCTGAAAAGCCAGTCTACAGTTCTGTCATCCGAAGGTCGGTCGGCCGTGTCGATTATCCCTTGTAGAAATAAGTTGGACTTTTCCAGCTGGTCCCAGAAGAAATTGTAGTTCTGTGATAGTTCTAACATCGGCAGCTCGTGCTTTGTCATCATCTGGGCTCTCAGAACGTTTAATCCGGTGAATAGCCAGCATCTGCCGGATGAGCGCTGGTTGGTAATTCCTTTACTTGGCACACGGTGGGAGAAGTGTGTGTCTAAATTGTTTTGATTGGCTGAATTTACAGCTAATGCCGAAATTTCGTTGTTAGCGATTGCGTTATGAAGAGCTCTGTTGGTTTGGGTGTTTTCGTACGATTTGCGCAGTTTCTCAATCAGTTCTAAGGAGAGCCCGCCATCTTCTGTGTATGGTGTGGCACCGTTGGTCTTGGGCCAAGATGCCAGCATTAACGCTGTCGCTAATAATATGGTATGTCTCATTTTATTGAAATGTATAATGAATGGATGTCTACAAAATTAGCCTTTTCTGAATATATTACAAAATTAATATGGAAAAATTTGCAGATTGTCTGATTAGTCATTATATTTGCAGCGAAAATCCCATAATTGTTTATTACGCACATTTATGAGACACTACTGTAACATCAGATTATCCATGGTCAATCGTTCGTTACGACGATTGCGACGGTAGTGTGTGCGTTTTTCCCAAATTAAATTCATTCACTATTGTCGTTCACAGCCATGACTGCGTCTTTTCGATTCATGCTGTGGATGATAGTTCTTTGACATGTTGGATTGGCGGCTTGCGTAAGTGGGCGCAAGTTGACTCACGCTCTCTTGTTAGATAATTGTGTTCCCTCCGGTTTCTGTAAATAGAATTAAGTGAATAAAAATAAACAATTTAAACGATAAATAATTATGGCAATAAAATATAAAGAATCGACTATCTCTCTCTCAAATATACGTATACGTCCCTATGACTCGTCAAGTAAAATAGCACATGAGTTCCCTGGATTTGAGCATTTTGATAATCGGAATGATTTTATATTGTTCCGTCATGTCAATCATGTGGCTGTGGCATTTAGAGCGTCTAACCTTATGTATGGAGGAAGCAGCCGTCCTGTAAGGGAGGCTTTCCATATTAATATATGTGATGTTACCGGTGGCTATGTAGTGACAAGTAAAACAATCTCGGTGCGGTTGCAGGATTCTGACGAGTGGGAGGAGGTGAGATGTGATGTCCCATTGACAGAGTCGCAGATATGTCCTGAGCATGATTATCGTGTGGTTATATATCATCCTGGAAGTGAAAAGGAGATGCTGTCTAAAGACCTGCGTTTTTTCAATCCTAAAAAACTGCCTACAAAATATTTCAGCCCTCAGTATGGATGTCTTCGAGCCGGGACGGAGGTTGATCCGTATAAAGCATTATACGGTACTCGTAATGCTCCGTTTATATCAGTGTTCGTGTTGGAAAATCAGACATTTTCTAATCATCGTTATCCTCAGATTGAGTACAGAATGATTAACCCTGGAGGGGGGGCTACCCAAGGGTTCTGCGATATAGAGGAATGGGGGGATGATATGTTAGAGGTATCTGCGAATCTTTCGTTTGGAGAGTCTTATGATGGGACATTTTATGTGGAGCTATTGTGTATGGGGTATCCTTTTACTGGGATGGTGTTCAGTTCAGCAGGCTTAGCCGAGGAAGGACGCTTTAGTCAGGAGGAGCTTGGATGTATTAAAGATTATGTTGTGGCTGATGGCGATAATATAATCGATAAGAGGGCTAAGGATAAGGCTGAAAAAGATGCAGCCGAACGTCGCAAAAGCATAGCCTCGGATTTTGATAATATGGTCGGTCTTGAAAACGTGAAGTCGAAAGTCAAAAGCTATGCTAAGCTCATGAAGTTTAACAAGTGCCGTGCAGAGCTTGGGCTTCCTGTTGTAGGCACGTCGTTGCATGCGATGTTTCTTGGCTCTCCTGGTACGGGTAAGACGACCGTAGCAAAAATAATGGGAGAGTTGTTAAGAGATAGCGGAGTGCTTTCAAGCGGACACGTAGTTGTACGAGAGCGGGCAAATCTACTCGGGCAATACTATAATTCAGAATCTGAGAATACGCTGGCGGCATTGGAGGAGGCGCGGGGTGGCATACTGTTCATTGACGAGGCTCATCAGTTGCATCAGCC
Organism: uncultured Duncaniella sp.; assembly: GCA_958352885.1. Classification (GTDB taxonomy): domain Bacteria; phylum Bacteroidota; class Bacteroidia; order Bacteroidales; family Muribaculaceae; genus Duncaniella. The sequence goes on along the minus strand of CATWQI010000007.1, from coordinate 36,735 downwards.
GAATGACCCTCGTGACCCTGGGCGGTTCGTGCTTGAGACTCTGATGTCGGTGCTTGCGGATGAATCACGCAGGGATTGGATGTTGATACTTGCAGGATATTCCGCCCCGATGATGAAGATGTTTGAGCTTAGTCCCGGTCTTGCGTCCAGGATACCATCAAGTAATTTATATTATTTTGATGATTATTCAGTTGAAGAACTGAAAGAAATTGCCGAGCGGTTTTTTGTAAAAAATGAATATGAGTTATCCGAAGAGGCTCGAATCAAGCTTGACTGTCTGCTTGAGCATGATTATAATAATAGGGATGAGGCATTTGGTAATGCACGGCACGTTATGAATGTAATACAAAATGGCATTTTCCCTGCGATGGCCTCTCGTTTGGCAGATATCGCGGCTCCGACTCGTTTGGACTTGAGCTTAATATTGCCGGAAGATATTCCGACTCCGGTTCCGACTCCGATAAGATTTAACCACCGAATAGGGTTTGCCGTATAAGGATATGTTTACTATTTGTCGACATGCGATTGGGCGTTCCCTGCCATTTAGTTGGAAATGGCAGGGAATTTTGTTAAAATAGATAAAAATTTAACATAGCGTTTTGTCATTATTTCAAATTACTTTAAATTTGCATCATAACGTTGGCTCGAATATGCTTCATCACCATATATCTACAAACCATTGACATGATTCATGAGATCTATACCTGTATTGATTTCGTGTAAAGGTCGCAATTATCACAAACAACTTTATTATGGATAAATTTTTACGCTCCTTCTTGTCTGGCATGGTCGCATTAGCGTCTGTCCCGATATCGTATGCCGATGTTACCTATCTTCCTGTGACGGATAAATGTCATCTTGACTATCAGAGTGCGTATATCATTGCCGCAAAGGATTATGATGTAATAACATCTAAGTCTAAGACAAAATCATCAAAGTATGGGCTGTCTGAAATTCCGGTTACCCGTAATGAGGATGGTAGCATTATTGTTGCGGGCTCGACAGAGGAGCATGCTTCATCCCGTTTTAACCTTTGGGATTCGGGTGATGATGAGTACCCGTGGAAAATATATTCTGAGGTCTATGATCAACCACTTGTCACAACGCAAAATTACGACCTGTTTTTCAGAGATGAGCATGTTGTGACTACAAAAATTGATAGTAATCTCATAACCATTAATGACGATGGGTCAGTAGATATTCAATTTAAGGATTCGCCAAGGTATTTCTTGAGGTACTATGAAAGTGATAACTGGTTCCGGTGTGCAAAAAAATCGGAGTATTCATCAGTTGTCCTTTACCGTCAGGACGAGTTTGCTTTCAGAATCGATGAATCTAATGACTCTGCAGACGAGGTTATTCTGACGTCGTCGTGGGAGCCAAATAAGTACTTCAAAGATGTTCCCCTTGAAGTGAGGTATATGTTTAACGATGGGAGTCCGGTCGGTTTGCCGCAGCTGATTGAAGAGGGATATATGGTGGAATCCAATGATGGCAGAGATATATCCATCCCTCGTGGCGAAGGGTCTGTGCTATGGGTACTTGGCGTTTATGAACCAAGATATATAGGTAACGACGATTTCGGAAATGAATTTTTTAGATATAGCAATGTGTTTAAATTTGAGGTTGCATTGCCTGAAAATAAGATTACAGGGGCGGAGCATTTTACCCAGCCAAAGTCTGATGGCTATAAATTTAAGGAGCAGGTTGAGTTTGTCAAAGATTCTGATGTTAGAATCTATTATTCAATAGATGGCTCAGATCCTGTGATTTTAAGTGAATCGGATGGGGAAGGGACAACCTTTGATGTCGATGTCGTGCCTATTGTATATTATGGAGATACGATAGATTTGAAATTCGTAGCTGTCAAAGAAGGATATGAGCCGACTGAAATAATGGCCCTGGCTATTACAGGAGACCCCAAGCCTGTAACTACTGAGGGGGAGCATTTTGAATTACCTGAGAAGAAAAGGTATGAGATCGATGAGCCCATCATATTTAAACGTGAGTCTGATGTGAAGATTTATTATACTCTTGATGGCCTTGACCCTGTAATCCCGGTTCCCGGGTTAAGTGCATTTGGCGGGTCGGAAGATGAAGGAGGGGAACATAATGGAATTACATATGATTTGGATGAGTATCCGTTATATTTTAACGGTAGTCAGATGACAGTGATGTTTGTAGCTGTCAAACAATATTATGCTCCATCGGAAGTGCAGGAATTTTCCATAAATATGAACACATCATCCATCGAAAATGTGCTCATGGAGGATAATCAGCCTTCAGAGTATTATAATATACAAGGGACTCGTGTTATGTATCCGCTTCGGCCGGGTCTCTACATTAAAAAGAAAGGTACACAGGTTTCAAAAGTAGTAATCAGATAGCCTAAAGAGTTTTTATCTATAAAACAACCCCGGCCCGGACATCAAGGATGCGAATATATATGATGTCCGGGCATTTTTTATAGTTAGAACTGGCTGTTAGCGCACCAAATTTAAATTTTATGAAAAAAGTTTGATAAAAATTTGGAGGATTAGAAAAAACTTCCTACCTTTGCACCGTCAATAAAGGAAATGACCTACGAAGCGTAAAAAACTTCAATAGAGAATTGAGAAATTGACAATAAAATATTGAAAAATTGCCTTGTGGTGTAATGGTAGCACGTCGGATTCTGGTTCCGCCTGTGAGGGTTCGAATCCTTCCAAGGCAACACTTTAAAATCGCAACTGATTAAATATCAATCAGTTGCGATTTTCTTTTGCCATTTTTGCACAACATTTGCACAACAGAAACTGAAAATCTGGCGCATGGTAATAAACCTGTGTTTAGGCGTAGATTTTGCAGAGGCGGAAGATGAAGAATTTCGTGTCGTTGACACCGTGAAGTTTTGCCCTGAAAGCTTTGATTTTGGAGTTTATCGATTCGGCCGATGCGTTTGTGGAGCGGTTGTCAAAAAAGTTGAGGATTTCCTCGGAGTGCTCGTGGAACGTGGCTGCTATGGTGTTGAATGACTTGAAGCCTGAGTCGGCGACCCGGTTGTACCAGCGGGCCAGATTAAGCCGTGCACTCCCTTTGGTCGAACGGCTGTTGAATACGGTCCTGAGATTGTGCGACAGTGTGTATGCTTCCTTGAGGTCGGGATAGAGTCTGAATAATATTTCGGCTCTCTGATGCTGCGATTCTGTCCATCTGTCAGGCGACTTGAACAGGGCGTAGCGACCACGGGCCAACAGTTCTTTCAGCGTGTCGCCGTTCTCAAGACGTTCGGGTTCATATCTGCGCCCTTCAAGCTTTGCCTGTTCTCTGGCATTGGTATCGGCATTGATGGCGTTCCAACGGTGTGCGATGCGTATCTCCTGCACAGCATCGAGAGCAAGTCGCTGCACATGGAAACGGTCTATCACACGTGATGCTCTCGGAAAGGCCATCCGGCAGATTCTGTGCATACTCTCAGACAAGTCAAGCGTTATTTCTGTGACCTTGCGACGTAGTTCACTGGTTATCTGACGTAAAGCGTTTAAGACCACATCAGAATCCGTGCCGAGCACAATGGCCACGATGGATCCCTCTCTGCCGTGAGCATCCTTGTTTGTGACGATAGTATATAGTTCGCCGCGACTGAGCGACGTCTCGTCTATGCTCAGTCGCGGGCCTATGTTCTGAGGAAACACGCGCCATTGATCCGCATGCAGACCCTCGGCGCTGTCTTTCCAATCCCAGTATCCGCTCAGGTGTCGCTTATACTGACGCTCGAACAAGTCGCCGTCTATGTCGAAGAACCATTCAAGAGAGCGGCCCGTAATCGGGTATCTGTCCAAGCATATCTTTTAAAAAAGCCGCAAACTCTTTCGAGAAGCGGGTGCCTTCGGCTACTAAATCCCAGCGTCGGCTGACGCTCTTGTCGGTCTCTGTATCGACCCAGCGACGCCGCTTGATATGAAACGACATCTTCCGCCCTCTGACGGGATAATCGCGCACTATGCTTTCCTCATAGAATCCGTTAGAACGCAGCTGTCCCGGCTTGTAGCCGTCCACTCCGTTGTCACGTTCTTCCAACGTGACGTCAAGCGTCTCTTTGGTCTTTTCGACCTTGACAACCTCAAAATATTCCACCATTTCTTCGGGCAGAAGGCATTCAGCCAATTCTATGTACGGATTCTTTTCCAATGCGCTTTTTATTTCTCGCAAAGGTAATATTTTTATCCGATTTACACAGGTTTTTTACTATGCGCCGAAAATCTCTTTCAAAATTCATCGTCATTCATCATCATTCAAGCGCAATAGTTGATTTTGCATTTTTTAACACGACTTCATTCCCTCACGCCTGAACCATACAGGCGACTATATGGTTTTAGTAGTTGCGGTGTGTTTTCACACGACAATAGCGGGGCTGACACTGTACCCTGCCGTGACCGTCATGTATAAGACACACCAAAAGACAAGACCCAAGAGTGGGCGTCAAACATATTCGACCTAAACGGGTCGAACACCAACGCACAATCCTAAGAGTGTGTGCCAGACATCGTAACCGGAAACTTTACTAACGCGATTATAATCGGCGTGCGGGCAAAGACCCGACTTTACGCTGATGCCGGCTGTTGTTGTTTGATGTTGCACTTATGGAAGCTATGGCTATACTCCAATTTATAGCGATGGCTGAGATACAGGATCACCACTTGTATAGATTGTGCTCTTTTGGAGATATGAGATTTTTTTCGTATCTTTATGTAACGCTACGAGGCAGAAGCATCCGTCCGACACATTCAACCATATTGCCCGGATTAGGAATGATGCTCTTTGACGTTGCTATGCCTAATTGTCGTTGCGACACGTAATTATCTTAGTCGGGTGAAAAGGCATCCGATGTACTATGAACTTATGAGAAGCCGTAAGGTGGCGGCCTGTACCGCCAGCCCTAAACAACTCGCCGTAAGGAAGCGATGCTTAACGGGCTTATTCCTCAGTCAGCGGCTACTGAGAATTGAAAATACTGACGCTCTGTGCGCGTCATAATGTACTGACGGACATTACTGTATATTGCCAAAACACGCCGGATTTTTTTTGGATTTAGTGGCGGCGTTAAGTAGAGGAGATATGTAGTAGGTTCCAAGCATCTGGCGCATAATTATATAATAGGATAGCACAGGGTAAGGTGACCTCAATGTAACATTAGAAGAAAGGTTCCGATTGCAAAGATTTGCAACCGAACACAAAGCGTATTCTGCCCTCAAAAAGGTGGACCGCTACTGCTGTTGGCTTTTGCGAACACAAGCGGCATGGGAGAACTACGCCTTTTGCTTACCTCTATTGGTTGGCAGCAACAATTGTTGGCTTTAATGAAACAAGCTGACAGCATCCTCTATGTCATTACAGACCGTTGTCACCGCTCGAAAGCGCCGGAGATGTGGCAATGTATTGTTTCGGCGTAAAATCTTAAATTCAGACCTCACAATGAATTTATATAATCTTCTCCAAGCTTCTCTCTCCGACCCCAATTCTCCAAATATTCTTCTCACTGTCTCTCTCGCTGACCTCCATCAGCTTGTGGTTGACACAATCGACGCTACACGCGAGCGCATCCTCCCTCTTTTTATGAAGGCATCTGAAGATCGCCTACTGACTAAAGAGGAAGTCGCCCAGCAACTCGGCATAGGGCTGACATCAGTCTATAATCTGACCAAGAGTGGAAAACTCACAGCCGTAAAAGTCAACCGTGCCACTCGCTATCGCCAAAGCGAGGTATCAGATCTTCTCAACGCAAAATGTAATCGCAGATGAAAAAAGAAACTTCATCATCAGCAAAGGCTACCTCAAAGCCTAAGGGCAATGAGATGAAGGCATTTGCCAAAAAGAAAGCCGGCAGCAATCCTGATACATCTGCAATCAAATGTACGGAAGTGACTCGTCAGTCAAGTGAACAGGTTACAAATCACATACCTGACCAACTGACCAATCAGTCTGCGACATCTGACCGCCTGATTGCAACACAACCGACATCGCAGAGTCTCAGTGATTTCCCCGTTGACGTCCTGCCTGCAAAGTTGCAGGAGATTGTCAATGAGGCAAACGCCACTCTCGGTTTCCCGAAAGACTACATTGCAGGTTCGATGCTGACTGCGATGGCTGCTGTAATCGGCAATACCCATTCAGCGGAGGCTATGGCGGGGTGGAAGGAATACGCCATTCTTTTCGTTGCCCTTGTCGGATGCCCCGGTGTCTGCAAAAGCCACCCTCTCAGCTATCTTATGCAACCCCTCATCGACCACGATGCCGAGAAAGCGGCTCAGTTTGCCGAGGCGTTGAAACGCTACAACGCGGCGATGGAACTGCCACCGAAAGAAAGGATAGCCAACGGTTACGAACTCAACCCTGCCGAGCCACGGCGTGTCAGGTTCATGATGCAGGACGTGACCAACGAGGCAGTACACCGCATTCTCTCGGAGAATCCCCGCGGACTGATACTGATGTATGACGAGCTTGCGGGTTGGGTCAAGAATTTCAACCGCTACAACAGCGGCTCTGAATCGGAGTTCTGGATGTCGGTGTTCAACCACAAGGTTGCCATGTCCGACCGCAAGAGCAGTCAGAGCGGTGTGTTTATCCGCAATCCTTTCCTATGCGTCATCGGCACGATACAGCCGAAGGTACTGACCGACCTCGCGGCGAACAACCGCAACGCCAACGGATTCATGGAGCGCATACTCTATGTGTTCCCCGCCGACCAGACAAAACCGAAATGGGACCGCACCCGCCGACTGCCGTCATTCGACATCGCGGCCGCATGGCGTGAAATCCTGTCAAGGCTTATCGATATAGTGCCGACGGTTGACGGCAACGGTGAGATAATACCGGAGGACGTTCCTTTCTCGCCGGATGCGCTCGACCGCCTCTATCAGTGGCAGAACGAGCAGACCGACCGATGCAACGCCGACGGAAGCGACACCCTGACCTCCATCGCAAGCAAACTCGAAATCTACGCTATCAGATTTTCTCTTTTGCTCGCTCTCGCCGACTGGGCGTGTGGCGGTGAGAAGAAACTGATTGATGTGGACACGGTGGAGAGGTCGATACGACTTGCCGAGTATTTCCGCTCTACCGCATCGAAGGTGCAGGGCATCATCAGCGAGGACGCTCTGACCGAGTTGCAGCTCGCCGTTCTCTCGGAACTGCCCGACAGTTTCACCACTGCCGAAGGTGTGGCGATAGCCGGAAAATGCGGTATGCCGGAGCGTAGCTTCAAGCGGTTCCTGAAGGACCGGAAAGGCGTGCTTTTCACCCGTAACACTTACGGAAACTACACCAAGTTATAAACATTCACCCCTTGGCATTCTTGGCACTTTGGCATTTCTGACGGAGATGCCGACGCGCCCCGTCTGTGCCAGAATGTCAATTGTGCCAAGGGTAAATTCCAAAACTGAAATCCCGTGAAACATCTCTTTTTCGTCGCAAAATCCATTGCAGTCATTACAATGGTTATACCAGTGTACTACTGCTGTGGCAGTGCAGTACCATCCGTGCAGTGGTGGCACGGAAATTACGCCATCCGGAAATTCCTTAGCTCATTAGGGAATTTTTCGAGCCGCATGGTCAAAGACCACGCTAAAAATGTCCCTACTGAGCCAAAGGGGACATCCCCTTTGAAAACCCCGATACGGCTTAAAGAGAAGCCGTACACTCCGATTGTTCCACAACACAAACACGCTTGCCTATGAGTTACGCAGTACTCCACATCATGAAGGCAAGCGGTTCATGCAATGCCATCGCCCGCCACATCGAGCGAAGCACTCAGCCCGATAACGCCCACCCCGAACTACGCCATCTCAACCGCGATGATTTCATCAAATATCCCGATGGAGTTGACGGTTTGGGCGAGGCAATCCAGCACCGCCTTGACCATGCCGGACTGACACGGAAGATTGGCAAGAACCAAGTGCTTGCCCTCAATGTCTTGTTATCGTCCGACGGCGATGCCCTGCGGCGTTTAGCCGAAGAAGGGCGGCTCAACGATTGGGCGGAGTCAAGTGTCCGCTGGGCAAAGGAAACATTCGGAGAAGAAAATGTTGTCGGCGCACATCTACACATGGACGAGCAGACACCGCACCTTCATGTCACGGTCGTGCCGATAGTCACCACCGAGAGAAAGAAGAAGGCGAGCGAAGCGAAAGCCCGGAAGCATTATCGCACCAAGTCGGGCAACGCTCCCAGATTGAGTGCCGACAGCATTATGACCCGTGAAAACCTCACGCACTTTCAAGATACCTATGCTGAGGCAATGGAACGCTTCGGTCTGGAACGTGGCATCCGGGGTTCCGAAGCCCGCCATGTTGACCAGCACGAATACTACCGCCAGTGCCAGATTGAAAAGAAAAGTCTTGAACAGGACGTGGCGAAACTCTCCACCCAGAAGAAAAAACTAAGTCGGGAGAAAACCGCACTTGAATCAGATAACAGGAAACTTGAGGTTGATAACCGTTATCTCGAAGGAAAGCACGAACTGTACAAGGAGACCAATGAAAGGCTTAAGACGGATTGCGAGACTTTGACACGCACCAAAAGAGAGCTTATTGCAACGAACAATACCCTCGTGCCGGAAGTAACGCAGTTGGTAGAGACACACGACCGCCTTGTGTCTGCTAAGACAAAACTGTCGGAAGAAGTCGAAAGCCTTGAATTGCGGAAGATGCGTAGTGCCTTGGATACCGACTTAGCCCAATACAAGGCTGAAATCGAACGGTATTGTCCCGATGTGCCGGATTTGATTGTATGGGGAAGGTACTGCACACATATAGGCTTTCCCGACCAGATGACCCAGCGGATACTTGCTCAGCAGTCCGTAGGATTTTCCGGGAAGCTCTATTCGCCAGAACATGAACAGTCGTTCTCCACCGAACATTCCGATGCAAAACTTGAAAGAGACCCAAAAGAGAAACATCGCTTTATTTTGACGATAGACGGCGTGAGCGTGTTTCAATGGTTCCGCAACAAGGCGCAAGAACTACTCGCCAAACTTGGCATCAAACCCAAAGAGCCGAAACGAGGACCATCGTTAGGTCGCTAAAAGAACCGCCACCGAGAGAAAATCACTCTTGGTGGCGCTTTGATATATTGGCTTATTTGTTCTTTAAAAAATCTATTGCGAAATCAAGTTGGGTATCTTTATCGTTAAAGTAATCATAAACCGTCTGGGATACATAGTAATCTGGAGTAACTCCAACTCCTTCCAATGGGAACCCATTAGGGGATGCTGATGGACTGGCTGTAGGAATACGGAAACATATGCCGTTTGAAGTTTTGAATGTCTTTGGATGGTTGCCGGTATCTCCGGCCGTTGGCTCTCCTATCAATATGACATTGCCGCTCTCCTTCATGTCGATAGCAAAACTTTCAGCGGCTGAAAAAGTAATAGGGCTTATGAGCAACAGAACTTTACCATGATAAGCATTGTCCGACGGGGTCATCACATTGTTATCAATACAATGAGGTTGTTCGCTATGTATGAAATATTTACATAACTCTCGCCCGTTACCGCTATTGCCACCTTCATTATTTCTTATGTCGACTATAAGATATGGAAGATTGCGCACTTTGTTGAAATCAGCCGAGAAACTTTCAAGAACACCATCCATCATTGTATTGATTACAATATAGCCGATACTGTCATTCAGTACTTTACAGCTTGTTTTTACTATTTCAGCTGATGGCAACTTGTCCTTAGTCAGCAATGGCAGTTTTACCAAAATGGTGTCATTGCCACGACATACAGTATAGTCGCGCACAGTGTCAGATAGGCTTCGGAATATATTTGCAGCCGTGTACAGTCGGCGATTCAGTGGAGTGGACGCAGATACATACTTTTCATTCCGATCCATCCACCGAGCAATAGGTTCTCCATTTACGGCTATAACTCTGTCCTTGTCCTTCAATCCTGCCTCAGTCATAATCTCGTTTGGGCTATTGATGAAAACGGAATCATTGATATATACAGGGAAAGTGCCTGCGCTATACTCTTTGAGATATACAAACGAATGACCAACTTTCAAAGATGCGAAGAATTCTTGAAGAAGTTCGCCATATTCCTTAGATGTGGAAATATGCCCTACGCGTGTAGAAAACGAATCGCACAAAGAATCAATGTTTAGATGCTTGGCTTCGTAAAGGGAGTAATTGTCCCTTACAATCTCCGTTATTTCATGAAAATCGTCTGAAAATTTGTCATTATTCAATGGTAAATTTTCGACATAATAACTTTCTGCCGACGGTTCTGATGAATAGAAAAATTTGAAATAGATTATTAAACCGGCAAATGAGAGCAGAACCAGTCCCACCAGCGCAAGTAGGACCTTTAAAATCTTTTTCATCATATCATTATGCTTGATTATTACGAAATTCTTATTGAATTCAAATTGCTATTGACTCTTTAGCAAAAGATATTAATATAAAACGTGAGCCAACTATGCCACGTCTTTGTTGATGGTCGTAGGAAACCTTTGATGCAGATGTAACAATAGTGACCCACGCATATGCGTGAGAACCACTATGCTATCTCTTGCATCGTTTTGAAAATTTCCTACGTTTTCAACAAACAAGATGAGCATAACGCTTCTTTTTTTCCAAAATGCCGCGGACAGTCCGAAGAGTATCCGATGACAAAGTTAGCGAAAATATCTGATATGGGAAGCTTACATCGCGGATTTTTAGTAACTTTGCGTTGAAAATCGCAATGGGAAAGACAACAAAGTCAAAATATTACCTCTTTATTGATGAGTGCGGAGACCACAACCTCGCAAAGTACGACCCCGGATTTCCGGTATTTACTTTGTGCGGTATACTTGTATCCCGACAGAATCTTAATGCACTGAATAAGACTTTTGAGAATTTGAAAGAAGATATATTCAGCACAAAAGATGTAGTTATCCATTCTGTTGACATCCGTAAATGGCGTGGTTCATTTTCAATTCTTGCCGATGAGAGTGTAAGGGTGCGATTTTTTGAAGGCATTGAAAGCATACTCAGTCAGCATGAGGCATATGTAATTGTAAGTTGTACTATTCTGAAAGAGCAACTCAATAAGTTCTGCGTGCGTGGTGAGGAAGATGATGTTTATGGTCTGTCATTATCCTATCTCATCGAAAGAAGCATATTCTGTGTTGACAATAACGATAATGAAGGCCAGCCTGAAATTTCTGTTGTTGTTGAACGCCGAGGCAAGAAAGAGGACAATAAACTACTTGACTATTACAATGGCTTACGCAATCGTGGAACAAAATGGGTTGAAGCAGACCGACTGCGGTCAAGAGTCAGAGACTTCGGTTTTAAGAATAAGAAGGACAACATCATAGGATTGCAGATAGCTGACCTGATAGCATATCCCGTTACTATACATCTGCTCCATCCGGAAAGGAATAACCCCTCTTACGAAGCTGTAAAGCACAATATTTTCCAAGACAACGGAGTGCTGTTGGGGCAGAAAGTAATACCGCATTAAAAAATAAAAAAGAGCGGTCTTTCGACTGCTCTTTCCGACCGGGCGAAACCGATCCCTAAAATCGTTGCTCGCGCAAGCGAAGTATTTCTTTCAAGGGGAAACTACCCTTTGTGTTTGCAAAGATAGTAAATATTTTGCTCATCACAAAATTCCAACACTATATTCTGTCAAAAAGTTTATTACACAGTTGCTGTTGAGCCATCATCCTCCTCATTTTTCTCATCAAGGAGGATATTTAGCTGTTTATCAACCCGATATTGAGGCTGATTGAAAGCAGCGCATAGCAGAGTGAACAAGTCTCGAATCTCAAGCATTGAGTAATGTTCTACCGCACTACTGCCAATCTCATGTAGCCCTGTGGCATACATATTGACCTGAGCCTTGTTGGATATGTCAATATGTGTCTTTCGACATAATTTGCTACTGCCGACAGTGTGTAGAGGTACGCGGAGCATCGTACCTGTCGCTTCGTCATACTGATTAACCAATCGGTCAATCTTGCAGTGTTCAAGCAGTTTCTTTATCTTAGCGTTATACCCACTCTTGCCGGACGCATATTTGAGAACTCCAAATTTGAAGCCGGAACGTTTGACGATTTCCAACGCAAACAGCATCAATGGTGTTTTCTTTTCTCGTCGGTCATTCTGTGTCTTCATAGTTTTCTTGGGGAGATATTGAACATAAGGAATGCCATCGTCGGTAATTGCGATATTCGACATTGACAACTTCAGATAATCTCCGATGCGACAACCGAGAGCGCACTGAAGAAGAAAGGCATCTTTGGTTTCCTTCAGACTATCGGGAACATCTGCCGTCATTATCTGCTGAACCTCATCATACCGAAGAAAGAAAGGGTCATCATACTGTTCTCTCAGTGCTTCGTTCCGTCTTTTCTTGGTGAGACGTCGAAACGGAGATTTCAAAATCTCGTCATTCTCTTCCAGCTCATTGAAAAAAGCCTGCAATGCGCGAAGTTTTGCGGAGGCGGTGTTTATACTCGCCTGCTTAGTCGGCACTGATGTTTTTGGCAAGTTGCCATATACAGCCTTATATTTATCTACATATTTGTATTCATTGATAACGAACTCACGGAATGCCAATATATCCTCCGGGGTAAACTGCTCCGCAGTATATTTGGCTTTCTTGAAAATAATAAGGAAACGCGAAAGTTTATCCCAGACGATACGATATATTTTTGCTCGTCCTTCGCTGACAGTTCCATATGTTTTCAGTCCGTCAATATACCTATTGAATCGGTCGAGTAGTGTCTCCACTTCTTCAACCTTGACAATATTGTATTTCTCCGGGTTGAGTATCTTGTCAATCATTTCTTCAAAATCATTGGCGTCAAATACTCGCCCTTCATCTTTCAATAGATTGTATGCCTCCCGCATAGCCTCAATTTCCCGAGTAATTGCGATACGCAGTTTCTCGTTATAGATACTGACACGAGGCTTCAAGGAGCCGTCCATCTCAAACTTCTTCAAGTCGGCGAGGTCGGCGTCAATCTGACTCTTGTGAAATAGCTGCACCTCACGCCCTTCGGTAAGGCGGAAGCGGAGCTTGATTTTACCGCTCGTCTTTGTCGTGCGGAGGTAGAGAGTTATTCTTTCCATAGTTGGTTGTGCATTTCAAAATACCGTTGTGCAAGTATAACGTTTTTGCACAACCAAAAGTGCGTTGAAATAAATCTCTATGAATTTATTAACATTCAAATTTGTTGTAATAAACTGATTGACAGTGGTCATTTCATTCAGATTCATTCGCTGTTAATCACAATTTCGAATCCTTCCAAGGCAACGCAAAGAAAGAGCTAAGTCACTAAGATTTAGCTCTTTCTTCTTTTTCACCCTGCGTGCAAATGTTAAAAATTGTATATTTGATACTTATTTGATACTTTTCCAAAATTTCAGTCTTTACCACACGCCACAAAAGTATCAACTCAATGGCAGGCAAACAATCTTAGAGTATCGCTTGTTAGAGTTCTTGAGTGCTAAGATTTCATAACGTTTCAACAAGTATGGTTAAAACTGATTGGCTCTCACGATTTATTAACGCTCTAAACCCAACACCACCCTATGCCACCACCAATGACATTCCGCGATGTTGTACCTGTCTTGGAAAAACTGAGACAGGATATCAAGTATCCTCAGATTGCCAAATCAGATTTGGTCTGCCGAAAAGGAATAGCGGAAAATTTCAAGATGTTGTATTCCATTGACCAAGAGTCTGTCGTTATAGAGACCCATGCACTTGGCGAGGTTGGCAGAATACTCGCCGATACCGTTAGGAATCTTTGTGCCGAGATTGTGTGTAGAATTCACACCTACTATGATACATTCCGGGAACTCGATAGAAAGGAACGTTCGAAAAGGGACGATTTTGACGAGTATGAAATAAAGCATCTTTTAAATGAATTTGAACTTCTAAAAATTGATGCACAGCTATATCAAGGTTCATTGATTGCAAGAGGGAAGATGCCGATGCCTCCCGATTGTACAATGAACGATGTCAACCGTGAGCTTTTCGCATATCATCTTGATGAACATAGGGAGCGTTGGCTCAAGCGTAAACGGAAATTTCTTGTAAGTCTTCAGAGAAGCATAGAGTTTGATGATTTTCTCGATGAGGAGTTACCACCGCTCTACAGTCGCCTCCGTGATGTATGCTCCAAATTATTTACTAATGCCGAGCGATACTTTCCTCCTTGCGAAATAAAGCTTCAGAATAAATTAAGGCTGACATTCGAGCAAAAGATGATGCATCGGGGAGGAAGTTTTCTAACACCTCTGGAAGACATAAAGGAACAGACAACTCTCAACATACAGGATAACAAATGCTGGAATGGAGAATTATTCCCTATGATACTCATCTCTGAATTATATGAAGTGTGTAACGATGTATTCGACAATCCGACAGAAACACAGTTTCATTCATCGCTCAATCTCCACGGCAAGCATGAGCCGATAAGGGTACGCCCCAAGCAAACCATCAAGGCTTGTTATCTCGTATCGAAGCTATATGAGATTGTTCCGGCAAAGCACAAGACAGCATGGCGGGAGGAGATTCTCAACCATCTCGGTATCGAATGGAGTTACTATGAGAAGAAGTACTGTCATCCACGCGGAAGCGAGGCCAGCGCATCGAGTCGGGCATACGCTGACGAAGTGGATGAAATCTTCAAAAAACATAAAAAACGAGCATGAAACTCCAAGCGACATAAAGATACCACCTGCGCACCACTTTCACCACTTGAAATTCCACTTTTGAGACCTTACGATACTACCCGTTAGAGTTTGATACTCTGGCGGGTAGCTTTGCTATATACATATTCACACACCACATACACACCACTCATGACCGGCAGTAATTTTGCAGTGTCCGGGAGTTACTCGGATGCGCTCTACAAGAGGGCGGTAAGTACAACTCTAAACAACACTGCGTATGACAAAAGACCAGTTACTCAAACTCCCTCTCTGGCAGTACACCGGAGAACAACTGTTAGAATTGCTTGACTCACGTAATGTCAGGGACAATATTGCCCCCGAAAGCACTGCTTCCACTGCAAACCGATGGCTCGTCTATGGGATTGAAGGACTTTGCGAGCTTCTTCAATGCAGTAAAGCTACCGCACACCGCATCAAGAACAGTGGCGTAATTAAGGATGCCATTACTCAAACAGGCAGAAAAATCATCATCGACGCACAGCTTGCGCTCGAACTCATCCAATCATCAAAGAAGGGAGGTCGCCGATGCAAGAAGTGAAGACTGACATTCTCCGACTTTGGGAGGAAAAGCAGTTGAGAATCACTGATGAGATTCAGACTGCGCCGGAGGTGCTGTATGCCAATGGCAGCGTTATCGGCACGCTCGGCAACTTCTCGGCATCAACCGGAAAGGCAAAGAGTAAAAAGACTTTCAATGTCGCTGCCATTGTCGGTGCTTCGCTCGTCAACGGCAAGGTGTTGGGCTATACCGCCGAGTTTCCTGACGACAAGCGCACAATCCTTTATTTCGATACCGAGCAAAGTCCGTATCACTGTCAGAAGGTCATGGAGCGCGCCCTGCGACTGGCGAAACTGCCTACGGACACCCATCCGGAGAATCTTAAATTTGCGGCCCTGCGTCAGCTTACACCCTCGTTGCGCCTTGAAGTCATAGAACAGGCAATAATCAATACTCCCGGCGTTGGGCTGGTAATCATCGATGGTGTGCGCGACCTGATGTATGACATCAACTGCGCTAAGGAATCAACCGACCTCATCGGCAAGTTGATGGAGTGGACCGACAAGTTCCAGATACATATCCACACCGTTCTGCACCTCAACAAGAGCGACGACAACGCCCGTGGTCACGTCGGTACCGAACTCAACAACAAGGCTGAGACAGTCCTTCAGGTGAGCCGAAGCAAAACAGATGATACCGTATCGGAGGTATGCGCCGCTATGATTCGCGCCGCCGAGTTTGACCCGTTTGCATTCCGGGTGAATGACTATGGATTACCAGAGATAGCCAGCGGATATGTGTTCACCGAACCGGGCAAGAAAGCCAGAGATCCATATCCCTACAAGGAGTTGACCGAGGAACAGCACCGCGAGGCATTGGCGGTAGTTTTCGCCAACGGCCCGATAAAAGGTTGCCGCAACTTCGAGGCTGCATTGAAAGCCGGATATGCCGCCTGCGGTCATTCCTATTCCAACAATAAGGTCAAGGGGTTGAAGACCTTTCTTGACAACAAAGGAATGATTCGCTACGAGAACCGCGAGTATATCTACAATCCGGATTTCTACTATTGAAAACCACAATTTTGGTTTGGTTTAGCAAAGGGCATATATAATAGAACCTGAACCACGAACCAGCTCACCCAAACATTTTAGAACTCATGATAAAAGAGATTAAATCAATCCCTTTAGCCGACTTCTTGTCTCAACTCGGACATGAACCGACGGCGAGAAAAGGAACGAGGCTATGGTATAAATCACCGTTGCGACAGGAACAGACACCATCGTTCAAGGTCGAAACCACGCTCAATTGCTGGTATGATTTCGGACTTGGCAGAGGTGGAAACATCATCGACCTTGCAACCGAGATATATCGGTCAACAGACCTGCGCTATCTCATGCGTTGCATAGCCGACAGTTGTCCGGTGCCATCGGTGCAGACAGTCGCTTCCTCTTATCCCCAGCGACACTCTGCGCCGAGCATGGAACGATTTGAGGTTGTGCCACTGGAACACCGCGCACTTGTCGCATACCTCCAAGAGCGTGGCATTCCGGCACACATCGCCAAAGCGAAATGCATGGAGGCACATTACTGTGTCAACGGCAAGTTTTATTTTGCCGTGACATTTGAGAATGTCAGCGGTGGTTGGGAACTGCGCAACCGATATTTCAAAGGTTGCCGGGGACGCAAGGACATCTCATATCTGCCGTGGGCGAGAGATGGCCCGTCAACAGAGTGTGTCGTGTTCGAGGGATTCATTGATTATCTCTCTGCGCTCACACTCGGAATCATCAGCGGAACAGATGCAATCATACTCAACTCGGTTGTCAATGTCAACAAGGCTGTGCCATATCTCAAAGGTTACACCGCCATCAACTGCTATCTTGACAACGATACCGCCGGACAAACAGCACTCACCGAGTTGACAGCCGTATATGGCTCAACCGTGATTGACCGCTCTACGCTATACTCCGAGTTCAATGACTTGAATGAGTATCTCACAAATCAAAGTTTCACCAAAAAACACACTTTCCAATGAAAACAAATAAATCCACCGCATCCAAGTCAACCGAGCTGACCGATGCACCCGAATCCATAGTATCAACCATCAAACCACAAATTATTATGCAACCAGATAATTCAATCAACTCAACCATCCCTGTCAATCTTGTTAACAGCGACAACGCTGTCAACAGCACCAATCCTGCCAACACAGACAATCTGTTCGACAACGAGCAGACGACAACCGATACTACCGAGCCGCCAAAGCAACAGCGCATCGGCAAGCAACAGCGCAAATCAGATTACGCCGACTTCAAGGCAGCCTATCTCTCACCGGCAAAGTTAGAGAAGCGTCACCCTGTCAACATCGAGGACAGCGTGTGGGAGAAGCTGGAACGCATCGCCCGCATCCTCGGTGACCGTGACACCACCGTCGGCAGCTACATCAACGCCGTCCTCTTGGAGCATCTCAATCTCTATGCTGACGACATCGAAATATGGCGCAAGCTCTGAGATAATAATGTCGGGGGACCACTGCACCCGGTACACCGTGGGGCAGCTTCCCGATGAACGTAGTGAATTGGGAAGGCAAGGATATGTTTCGGGATTTCTTTTTCTCCGAAAACGACTCCCAAAACTGCGCAGCATAAGCCGCTCTTTGCCTCCCCAATCCACATAAACCACAACAATGTCTACTATGAGTAAATCAACTATCGGAAAGGGTGGTCGTCCCTCTAAACCGACCGATGAGAAGCGCACCCATGTGGTGACAATCAAACTTAACGATGCCGAATACTCCGACCTTCTGGAGCGGTCAAAAACCGCCGGAGTAAAGATGGCGGAGTATGTCCGCCACGGTGCGTTCCGGCTCACTATCGTCAGCCGCCTGAGTGAGATTGAACAGGAAATTGCCAGAGGGATACTAAATCTCAGTTCCGATTTCAATCAGGCAATGACCTGTTTTCATCAGCTCAAACTTCGCAGCGCGGCAAATAAATTAGCCGCCGTCGTCGATAAGATGTTTGACATTCTCAAAAAATTAAGACCCAATAAAGAGACTGATTATGTTTGCAAGAATACTTAAAAGCGGTACGTTTCACGATGTCGTGGGGTATGTGACGCGCCAGTTCCACAACCCCGAAGAATATACGCCGGACACATGGCGCATCATCGGAAGCGATAATATCTTCACCTCCGACTATGCGAAAATGGTGCAATCGTTTGAAGCGATACATGGATTTATGCCCGGCAAGGAGAATCCGGCAGGACATATTTCCATCAGTTTTGACAACGCCGATGTGCCTCGCCTGACCGATGAATTCATGGCTCAGCTCGCAAAAGAGTATATGGAAGGTATGGGTATCAAGGACACACAATATCTTATCGTGCGCCATCTGGAAACCGGACATCCGCATTTTCATATCGTCTATAACCGTGTGGATATGTCAGGCAAGGCAGTCGACGAGCGCAACAATTTCAGGCGCAGCGACCGTGTTGTAAAGGCTATCAAGGACAAATACGGACTCACATACTCGCCGCTGAAACAGAAATACGAGGACAAAATTCCGGTATTTAAGGAGCGGATCAGTCAGGCGATTTATGGCTGTAAGTCGTGGGATGAGTTCTCGCGCCGCCTCGCCTGTGCAGGAATTGAGATGAAATTCCATGACGATCACAACACCGGCAAACACATCGGCGTGAAATTTACAGACGGAGACATAACGGTCAACGGGTCTAAAATCGACCGCGCTTTCACATATCGCCGCCTGAACAACCTCTTTGAGTTTAACCGCAAGCATGGGCAACAACAGTCTGATCATGCTCTGGCACACCCCAAAGTAACCGTCGAATATGCACCGTCGCAAAAGTCCTCACTTGTGGAAGATGTGATTGAAGCCACCGTCGGAGCAATCGGAAATCTGTTCACTCTCGGCCCCGGCTTCGACCCGGAGGAACAGGCGTTTCAAAACGCCATCAAAAAAGAAGAAGCCAGACGTAAACGCAAATCAAGAAGGATCTGAATATGTCAAAGCTATATGATGACGTCAAGAAACAAGAAGTGCAGATTGACGACCTGCAAAAGACAGTTACCAACCACACCACTCGCATCGAGACCCTCGAAACCAAGGCAAAGGCAACGCCGCCACAAGCGCCGGGCAACATTCCGGCGCCCAAAGTAACCGTAACCGTACCTGACAATATCGCAACAAAAGAGAATATCGTCGGAGTGGTAAACAAGGCTCTACATCTTATGACAGACTATGTGGCAGAGGTTGTGACAAAACTTTATACAGAAAATCCATCTCAAAAATCGCCTAATCCTACCCAGGAAATATCAGATGAACTGATAGAAAAGATCGCACAAAAAGCAGCCGACAAAGCAGTGAACAAGCGTTATGAGAAACTTGATGCAATAGCGGACACCGCGATGCACCGCATCTACAATCTTGTCAACGGCGCAGTATGGGCGGCAATACCCAGATGGGCATATATCATCTTTGCAATCGCAGTCCTCGCCGCCGGAGGTTTCGGCTACGGATTCTTCTATCAGCTCAACAAAAACTCCAAACTGGAGAATGTGGAATGGCTCTACCGTTACGAGCGTGGACTGAACCGCGACATGAATACAGTAATGCACCGCGAACGCCTAATGCTTCACGGCAACCAACACGAAGTTGACAGCATGAAATCGCTAATCCGGCACCATGAGCATAGAACCCAAGCCGACACCACTTTCGTAAACTACTATCCCTCCAATCCCTAAATCTATCCCATGCCACCGACAACTTCCGCAGCCGTCGGTGGCATTTTCAATTTTAATCAGCTCACAGCCTTATGTTTCTCAGCATATTCGATTGCCATCTCAGAAAATTTCGCTAATTTTGCATTGACCTTACGCCGTGAGACTCCGCAAGGAGCCGGAACGAGGGAGGTCATTACATAGTGAAAGCGTTTACTGCGCTTGATTCTTGGCTATCAGAAATGTGGCAATTTCTCAACCATCGTCAAGAATGAAGTAACGGTAGATGTCTCGGGTATGGTTACATACTCATCGGAGGATTTGCCTTGTCGGCATGTCCCCTTTGGTGTATCATATATCATACGGCGTAGGCTCTGCGTTACTCGTTCTACGATGAAACGGCGAAGCCACATGCCTTGATAGCGGGACGAGTAACAGTACGGATCCTGCGCTTTTTTTGTTAAACCAATCATTGGCTAACTGGGATTCATGAGCCGTTTAGCGAACCGTGACAATTCACATCATATCACAAAACCCATACCGAATACTGGGCGTCCTTTCCAACACCCCATTGAAAGAGAGAATGGGAAACCAAAATCGCTTGGCTGCCTTCGCAAAAGTCGGAAAGGAGGTTGCCTTTCCAAATGACTTTGCAACGATTTTAACCGACAAACCGATTAGAACGCCTGATAGTATTGCTGCTGCTAACACCGCCATAAACCTTGATAAAGACCAACTAAAGTATGCGCTCTTTTGGTTTATAAGCGGCTCGCCGATGGACGATATCGCTTTGAGGCATTTGCAAGCAGGAAACCGGGAGAAAGCCGAAGAAATCTTCCAAAAGAAAGAAACATATTCCTCTTTAATCAATTCCGGAGTATTAGCTTTTATAGATGGCAATACAGCCACCGGCTTTGATAACATCTCTAAAGTCATTCACAATTCAGTCTACTGTGCAGAATTGCTCCAAGCATTAGGCATTGCCAATCTTCAACTGTCTGAAGATGATCTTGCCGAGCTTGTAATTGCAGAACTACTTAAAGAAGTTCCTGCAAGCAAACTTTTATCGGCGTGTACCAATGCCACTGACCGTGCCATTGTAAGCAAAAGTGCGCTTGATGAACCTATCTCGGCTATTAACTCAGCAATAGCCGTTGCCAAAAACGCTGACACGAAAAGTCCCGAAGCCAGTCTTGCCGCAGGTACTAAGTTGATGAACTCAACTAAAGTACCGCTAAAGACTGTCGAAGATATTGCAGGAGCATCAAGTCCGCAATATCAGATGGTTGCTGACAACGTTGCAAAACAGGTGCTGCAATGTGGCATCAACTATTATAATAATGCTCCTGACTCAGACATTGAAAGTCCTCGCAAGGCTATGGTGCTTCAATCCTATGCTTTGTCGATTGCCGTAGGTCAACTCACCAAAGATAGATGTAAAGAGAACTATGACATCTTAAAACAGGCCGTGGACAATATGCCTCCTGCCGAGGTCGCAATTGAGTCTCGTAAGGTGAAAGAGGAATTGAGAAAGTTCTGCCAGTTACCCGACAAAATTTCTCACGCTGTTACGCTACTTAACAGCACGAAACCATTGTTGCAGACTATTAAGTCAAAACTTGGAGCAACCAACTCTTTCTACCTCTCGCTCTCAACGCAAGTTGTCGGCAACGCTCTGCACAACATAATAGAGGAAGTCAATCAAGCTCAAAATTATTTTGCTGCCGTCATAAAAGCTATAAAAGAATCCGGAATAGACCCAGGACTGCTCAACTATTTAGATAATGAACACTCTCCGGCAAAAATTATAGACTCAAAAGTAAAGCCTGTTATGAGAGATGCTTGGAAAGCTACCGTTCTAATGGACGCCTTCGATATGGAATCCGATTTCAAATCAAATCGATATAATCAAAATCGCCAATCTCTAAAAGAGATGTGTGAGTCTCTTAGTATTTCTACTAGCATTTCAACGCCTCACCCATTTACTCCACGAGTTACTACATTGCGAACTACAATTCCTCAAACAGCAACGAAATCAACTACAACGACCTCATCAGTTAATAGTCCAAAGAAAGAATGGTATGACAATGGTTGTCTTGTGGCAATAGTTGCTTGGGTTGTCATTGGTGTCATTGCAGGAGCAATATGCGAGGCTAATGATGGTGATTTTGCGGCTGGTTTTTGTATTTCGGGAGTAATTGTTCTCTTCTTTTCACGCATATTCTTTGATTGAAATTCTGAATTTATGAAAAAAATAAATCTCACTTTTTGCTTCATATTGGTCGCTGTTTTTACCTCCCCAGCACATTCTTCCGACACTTTGCGTTCTTGCTTCGCCAAAATTCAAGCAATCGACGCAACAGTGCAAACCCTTCAGCGCGAAAATGACGCACTGAAGTCAGAAGTCACATCTCTCAACTCTACTATTTCTGAGCAGTCAAATGAGATTGACAACCTTAAATCGATATTAGTGGAAACCAATAATAGCGTTGCCGCCCTTGCTGATAGCCTCAACATAAACATATCTTCAACACGACAGCAAATTCAAACAAGCTCTGAAAATCTTAACCAAGCCATTGCTGAAAAATCGCAAACGGGTATGTGGATTTTCATTGTGCTTGCTTTGATAGTTGCAGCTATTGCTTTCATCTTTGGCAGGCTTCTCGCGAAACGAGGTAATGAGGTCGCATCTCTTTCGGCTAAAGCAGATAAGCTTAACGAGGAAATTGTAAATCGCCTCTCATCCGAAATTTCTGAGATGCAAACCATATCTAAGCAGATTGGCTCTATCTCAATCACAAGTGTCGGAGGTGCTGATACCGAACAAAAGCTTATAGCCACCCTTGCCGACCGAATCACCTTTATGGAGATGACGCTATATAAAATGGATAGTTCAGTTCGTGGTCACAAGCAGCTCTCAAAATCCATCAAGCAGATGAAGGACAACCTAAAAGCTAATGGATATGAACTCGTAGATATGCTTGGTAATGAATACCACGAAGGCATGAAGGTTACTGCAAACATCATTGATGATGAAAACATCCCCGAAGGAAAGCAGATTATTACGGGTATCATCAAACCGCAGATTAATTACAATGGTAAGATGATTCAATCCGCACAAATCACAGTAAGTCAAAACTTATAATCTCCCTATATAAATGGCACAATCCAAAATGAAATTCGGAATTGACTTGGGCACAACCAATTCCGCAATATGCAAGATGGAAGGTGGCGAGCCGGTCATTAAAAAAACCGACACGCTTAAAGACACCCTCCCTTCCTGCGTTTCTTTCACACGAAAGAAAGTGGTAAAGGTCGGAGACAGCGCATATAACGATCTTCGTCAAGCAAAATCACAGGCATCCAAGAGCCTAAGCAGTGGCAAAGTAAATGTTTTCATTGAGTTCAAGCGAGACATGGGAACTGATAAGACCAGTTTCAGCTCGAATATGGACGTAACCTTCTCGCCAGAACAACTTTCGGCTGAAGTCCTTAAAACACTCAAATCTTTCATCGGAGACGAAAATGTTTCAGCGGCAGTTATCACTATACCTGCCAAATTTAAGGCAGACCAAATTGCAGCAACCAAACGTGCTGCAAAACTCGCGGGCATTGAGCATTGCGAACTGCTTCAGGAGCCGATCGCGGCATCAATGGCATACGGCTTAAACTCTGCAAACAAGAATGGGCAATGGCTCGTGTTCGACTTTGGCGGCGGCACATTCGATGCTGCTCTTATCAAGGTAGAAGATGGTATCATGCAGGTCAAGGACACCGAGGGCGATAACTACCTCGGCGGTAAAAACCTTGACTATGCTGTAGTTGACAATATCATTATTCCATACATTCAGGAAAATTTCGTCATCGATGAAATCATGGCAAATGATGCAACACGTAACATTCTTCGTGATGCCATGAAGTTCTATGCCGAACAAGCAAAGAACCAACTCTCGTTCAAAGCACAAGCAGACATCACTTCTCAGCTCGACGAATTCGGTGAAGATGACGAAGGCAACGAAATTGAACTTGACCTCGTCATTACGCAAGAACAACTTAAACCAGTTCTTTCCAAAGTGTTCCAAAAAGCAATAGACATAGCCAAAGACCTATTAAAGCGAAACGGTTTTTCCGGTGCTGATCTTGACAAACTTATCCTCGTGGGTGGCCCTACTTATTCGCCTGTTCTTCGTGAAATGCTACGTGAACAAGTTACCCCCAATGTTGATACTGACATCGACCCGATGACGGCTGTCGCGAAAGGAGCTGCGCTGTTCGCTTCCGGTATTGACAGAGAAGTCAAAGAAGAAATTGCTGTTGGTACAGTTGCACTAAATCTCTCGTATGAAGCTAACTCCGTTCAGCCGATGGAGTATGTTACTGTGCAGTTAGATAAGAACGAGTGCACCGGAAATATCCCTGACAAACTTTTCGTAGAACTTGTTCGCAGCGATAACGGCTGGTCAAGCGGAAAGGTTGAAATCAACGACATCGGCGATGTCATTGAATGTCAACTCATGGAGGGTAAGAATAATGCCTTTACTATCACCGCATACGATGATAAAGGCACAGCCATTCCTTGCTTCCCCAAGGAAATCAACATCATGCAGGGTATTGTTGTCGGCAATGCCGTTTTACCGTACAATATCTCAATAGAGGCACATGACTCCGGTCTTGACAAGAATGTTGTAAAGTCAGTAAAAGGTCTCGAAAAGAACCAGCAAATCCCTGCTACTGGAGCCCTTAATGGCCTCAAAACGCGCAATCAGCTTCGCCCCGGTATGGATGAAGATACTCTTATCATTCCTATCTACCAGAGCGAGCATAATGCTGAAGGTACATCTGCCGTTCATAACGACCATGTTTTTGACGTCGTTATTACCGGTGATGAAGTCGGACAGCTGATTCCTGTCGGAAGTGATGTTGACATCACTATAAAGGTAGACCGCTCGCAGATGCTCAAACTTGAAGCCTTCTTCCCAGTAAGCGGCGAAACCGTTGAGAAAGAAATTGAGATTGCAGCGCGCTCGGTGATTTCATCCTTTGAACTAGAAAAGCTCAAGGATGCTGCTAACAACAAACTTCGCGCTCTGAAATCATCTTCTTCCATCAGCGAAAACGAAACTGCTGAAGCAGACAAGTTAATTTCTGACATCAACAGTCGCTTCGATGGTGAAAAGAGTTCGGAAGACGGTCGTATGCATCTTCAGGCAGACCTCCGCCGTAGCTTCCTCAAAATGGAGGAAGTCGAACAAAGCCACGAGTGGGAAGCACTCGAAGCAGAAATCCGCGAGGAATTTGATCGCCTTGAAAGAGCTAACAATGACCTCGGCAATAAATACGACAAGCAGGTCGCTGCAGTTCGGAGTCAAGTAGACATGGCTATCCGCTCCAAAGACGTTCGGCACGGTCGCGCAGTCCTCGATGATATTAACAGCCTTTTCGTGGCAGTTACTCTCATCTATCAGCTCATGGGCTTCGTCGACTTCCATTTGAAGAATTTCAATTCTATCCAATGGAAAGATGCAAACCGCGCCCGTCAGCTCCTTCAACAAGGCAAAGAAATTGCTGCAACCAACCCATCTGAAAGCACTTTGCATCCAATAGTGCGTTCAGTTATAGACCTCATGATTGAGCCTCCTGTTGGTGGCCCCGGCGTTAGTTTCTAATCGAAATGAACAAATCATGGAAATCTGAGCAGCTTAAAAAATAGCTGCACAAACCGCTATATTTAGCCACATTCCCGAAGAAATTGGGAATGTGCTATATTGCGATACAAATCAATCAGATAGTGAGCCGTTAAGTGTTAGAGAGGCAAAACGAAAAAAAATAATAGCCATCTCTATATGTTCTATAATTCTTATTTTGTATTGGGGCTTTTTATATAACCACTACATTTGGGGAGGAATTATAACTATTTTTGCGGTATTAATTACTACTGGAATAAGTGATTCAACCTTTTCCGGAACTGATTACTTCGTGGGAGATAAAGGTTTTGCCACTGTCTCTTTTTTGGACACAAGAAATAATATAACATCTGTTAATATCCATCTTTTTAAGGATATTGAATATCTCTTCACTGGAGAATGTATCAATAAGATGAATTATACATACAGTAATACATCGTATTACTTCTCCATTTATGGCAAGCTCGATGAGTCGACAAATCAGTATAATAGAATTTTCTTCTCAGAAGGAACCTATAATGATAAACGCCCTAATGACGTACTAAACCCTAATGGAGCCGATGAAGAATATTGTATGCTAAAGATGGTGGAAAAAGTATGGACTTCATTTTTTGTTCTATCTCATGCAGCAGATGATAAAGTCAACTTTGGTCTATTAAAGGATGATGATTTATATTCCGATGCTATAACTATTTCACGTAACGAAATTGATGTTTATGGTACGTTATACAATTCTTCGAATACCAAGAGCATATATACTTCAAATGGGAATCTCATTATAGAGCATATTAACCATTCAAAGAAACTCTTTGGGTTCATCGAAAATGGCGATATAAGTAGTATTCCATTGTCATCTTTAGGTAATCGACAAGCATTCTTGATTTTATTTGACCGTTTATATAAAGGACTATAATGTTTACTCTCACGAAGAAACAACAGATTGGTAATTACACGATAACGTTTTCTGTAAAGGAGGGCAATTATGCAGAAACCTACCGCGTCAAAGACTCGGTAGGGAAGAATCGCTTTCTCAAATTGATTAACTGCGCTAAGTTACATCGCACTCAATTTGACTCCGATGGAAATGTGCTTGAAGTCCAGATTGCCAAACAACTTGACAATCCAAATATTGTCAAGTATCGTGATAGTGGAGAAACTCTAATAAATGGGCGAAAATTCGCTTACATAGTCTTTGACTATATAAGCGGAGAAACCACTGCGCAATTCCTTGCCCGCGAGGGGGAATGCAGTGTGTATGACGCAAAGAGTATAGTTATAGGTGTATTAAACGGCCTTAAATTTCTACACTCTTTGCCTGAGCCTATAATCCACAATGAAATCACTCTACAAAATGTGATGGTGGATGTTTCTTCAGGCGCAACAATTCCTAAGATTATAGATTTTGGATATGCGAGATACCTCTCACAAGGTAGCACCTCATTTAACAAGAATGGTTTATCCCCTTTCTATCTTGCACCCGAGGCCCTTAACGGCGTTTTCTCCGTTAAGTCTGACATTTTCTCTGCCGGTGCCGTCCTTTTCAACTTAATATACGGTATGCCTCCTTATTTCGTTGAACTTGCCGATTGCAAGGGCGACGAGAATCTTCAGCGAGAGAAAATTGATGCTCAACGAGTTCTGCCTCTGCACTTCCCGAACGTCGATAAATTTGAGCTTGACGATGATTTAATGAACATCATGCGTAAAGCACTCGCTTCAGATATTGAGGATCGCTTTGAATCGACCGAAGATTTTATCAAAGCTCTTAACGGCGAGATAAAAGTACAGCGCATCGATAATCAAAGAAAATCTAAAAGCGATGACTCTCAACAAAAGAGAACAAAAATCACCGTTCCTAAAGGAAAGGGGTTCTCAGCCATTGCAGGTATGCATGAGCTTAAAGAGCAAATGCAAGTTGAGGTCATTGACGCTCTGCATAATCCGGAGGAATATGCTAAGTATGGTCTTACCATTCCTAACGGAATATTACTCTATGGCCCTCCCGGTTGTGGAAAAACTTTTTTCGCAAAACATCTTGCAGAAGAAGTGGGCTTTAACTTTATGCTCATAAAGCCCAGTTCTCTTAAAAGTCGCTTCGTAAACGCGACACAAGAGAACATTGCTCAAATGTTCAAGGACGCCGAGGAAAATGCTCCTACTATCATTTTTATTGATGAAATGAACGAACTCGTACCCAACCGCGATAGCGATGTTCACGAGATGGCGAGAAGTGCCGTGAACGAAATGCTTGCGCAGATGGATAGGACAGGCGAGAAAGGCATATTTATAATTGGCGCAACCAATTACCCGAATATGATAGATCCCGCCATCCTTCGTGCCGGTCGTCTTGATAAGAAATACTATATCGGTACACCTAATTTTGAAGCTCGCAAACTCATGTTCGAGTTATATCTTAAATCAAGACCTTATGACTTCGGTCTTGATTATGACAAGCTCGCACAACTCACCGAGGACTATGTGTCTTCGGATATTGAAATGATAATCAATGACGCATCGCGTATTGCCCTACGTCAGAAGTCAAAGATAACTATGGCTATTTTAGAAGAAGTTATATCCAAAACCAAGCCATCTTTGACTTCTGCTGAAATAAAGAAATACCTTGCCATTAAATCCAAGATGGATGGTGAGGTTCAATCCTCTAACCTCCGACCACGTGTCGGATTTAATGTGTAACTCTAATTATGGAAACCAAAGAACTATATCTTAAAACGCTGTTTTGCTGCAGTGCTTGTGATGGAGAAATTGCCCACGAAGAAATTTCTCTGGTCAAGCAACTGTCCCTCAATGATTCCGCCTTTGATGGCTTGGATGTTGAGAATATTCTCAACTCTTATGTTGAGCGCATTAACAATCAAGGAAGTATTTTCTTGAAAGATTATCTGAACGAAGTTGTTAACGCATCCCTCACTGATGATGAACAGGTTAAATTGATCGAGTTTGCAATAAAAATGATTGAAGCAGACAATTCAATTCTTTATTCAGAGGTCAAGTTTTTCAAGAAAATTCGTAATAGGCTGGACATTAGCGACGAGAGTATTCTTGCAAAACTGCCGAACTCTGAAGATTATCTTCTCCCTGACATACTGGTGGAAGAAAAAGA
The DNA here is from genome assembly GCA_958352885.1 of uncultured Duncaniella sp. Taxonomy (GTDB): domain Bacteria; phylum Bacteroidota; class Bacteroidia; order Bacteroidales; family Muribaculaceae; genus Duncaniella. The sequence continues at coordinate 7,978 of CATWQI010000007.1, read as the reverse complement.
CTTCGAGGAAGTCGGAAATTTCTCCAAAATTTCTTTCACAGAATAAGCATTGTGGCATCACAGTTGCGGTATTCCAGAGATGATCATATTTGTTGGTTTGGTTCGGGCTTTATATATGCCAGCTAAACCAAACCTAACTATATGTGAGCTGGTGAAAAGAAAAATTGCTATTCTCAGCCTTTCTCTCCTGATAGTTCTATTGATTTGTCGGCAACCTTTGTTTTATCTGTGATTAGTTGTTTCAGCTCTTTTTAAAAGAACGATACGTTTGCATTCTGTTTCCGACTTTCCTACACTCAACTGGGAGACGATAGTTGTCAACTGGGGAGTATGTTGCCATAGTCAGCTGTTTCTATCCCAAGATGGAGCGCGAAGTCCTCGACTTTCTCCTCCGGGGGAAATGCGGAATAATATGCATCCTTGCCCGGTCCATCTACAAGAAAATTCCCGAAAAATACCGCGAAGCATACGATGCCGGACGAGTTCTGTTCATCGCCCCATTCCCAACATCTGCAACCAGAACATCGCGCCACCTCTGCCAACAACGCAACGAATACGTCGCCACCATCTCCGACTCCCTCGTCTTCTCCTCCCTCACCCCCAACAGCTCATTATATCCGTTGTCAATCACAAGAAGGACTATAAATATAATATAACATGGTATAAATCAACATGGAGTGAATATCTCAACTATATATAAATGTGTTATGTCGCATTAGCATAACGAATCTCCTTTCTTATAGTATCCAATACACCTCCAATCCAACTAATTAGGTCTGAATCAGATTCCATCTTATGTATATGAGATTGTTGTTTTGCCCACTGCCCATTCATTGCAAAATGCATTTCTTTTAATTCGGATATATCATTCTCTTTGGGTGCTATAATTTGCATAAAACCATTATCCCCGCATCTTTGCGCATATTCCTTAAAAGTTCTGGAAAGAGCCGTGTCTGCTGTAAAATGCCAGTGAGGTTGAGGATGTCCGTCTGTGGCTTCTGCATAATCATCCCACTCAGCACGGAAAATTTGTATTATAAAGTCACTAATCTTCTTAAACACAGATATTGATACTGATATCTGCTCCATTCGGTCTCTCACTTTTCTTTTACCTTTCGGGACGTAGACACCATAGAGTATCTTTATTTCCATGAAGATATAATATTCACCAAACCAATTATAGACACTAACTTCTCCGGTAGTTCCATCCTCTAATCTATTTAAAGCCAAAGCATTTCCGTGCGTTTGGAAAATACGAGACGCATTACTTTCGCTGACTTTATCTAATGCGAAGTCAGTACCAACAATACCACCTAATCTTTGATTTAAATTCCTGATGATTGAATCTATATTTTCTATCATATTCTAAATATAATAGAGTATGGAGTTATAATAAGCCTTCAATAACACTATTGATACTATCTTGATAGAACCATGATCCATCAGAATACATTGCTTTCCCCAACTGCACCAACTTATAAAACTCAGGAATATTTCTATCACGAATTAGACTTGCTGATAGAATAGGTATTTGGTTGGTAAACTTTGCGGATAAATCATAGACATTCCCTCCAGCCAACTGTGTGGAATAAATGGATAACATCTTTTCAAATGTTGAACTTGAAAAGAACGCCAAATAGAAATAATAATCATCCTCTGAGAATTTCCTTTTTGGAATCCAAGCATGTCCTCGTTCTATAACATATATTCCATCAACATCTAGTGCAAAAGATTTTGCACTTCCAAATTCCGTTGATACAATTCTTGTCTCAGACTTTAATAACCAGTCTCTATGTCGGCTCAAAATCCACCAATGGTCTTTATTGGGAATAGATTTTCTGCCCGCTAACTTATCTTTAATGGGCAAAAATCGTCTATATGAATCAGGTGCTTCAGATTGCAATTGTTCTTCTGTTTGAATTAACAAACCGCGTTCATCATATGGGAACCAGACATAGTTTTTGATTGCAATTTGCCCGTTGAGAATAGCTCCATTATCAATAGAAGGCCTATAATATCTCTGTTCAGTTTTATCTAAACCCTCATATTGTTCTTTTGAGATAATAAACGTGCGATTATCACCAGTTCGTATACCTTGTTTAACTGTAAAAATAGTTTGTAGTGGAACAAGCAAGCCTGAACGTAATAATTCGGAAAGCTTCAATCTTAAATTATAATCTGATTTTGAGACCACTTTCCATGAATCATTTATATCAGGATACATATCTGGTTGATAGATACTATATCCCTTCTTATCTATCTCAGGCAAATTGGCATCTTGCATTCTCCTCAAAGCACATAACGCTTTAGGGGCAATACCTTTTTCATTATTGCACCACAATAAGGTGGTGAAATCCAGTCCTTGCTTTTTTTGTCCGACATAGATGCTTACATCAGTCAGCGCGCTCTCAAAAACATAATTACCCAACTTGCCGACAAGTTTACTAGAATATAGTTCATTCAGTTCTGTTCTTATAGGCACATAATTATCTGAAGTAAAAAATGCTGAAGGTAGAACACACCCAAGCATACCACTATCTTTAAGCGAATGAAATGCCTTATACAAAAATGGTATTGCTAAATTGGGCTTAGTTATGTCGAATGGGAATACATCAGACACTATACCGCGTTCTTCCTTGTTTAATAGTTCCCATGCTTTATACGGTGGATTCATGAGAATAATATCGATATCATTATCCCATTCCTCTATCAATGAATCATCAACTACTCTTAAACAGATAGACAATCTCTCCCTCCAATATTCTTTTTGAGCAAATTTTAGCAGAAAGGATGTTGTATTAATCCCACATTCTGACTTATCCCATCCCTTTATGGTAATGTTCCCATGATAGTTCAGACCGTGTAATTGTTTGAGGATTTCCACTAAAAACTCTCCAGACCCACATGCTGGGTCAAATATACATAAATTCGGTTGATTTATGTCTATATTTCGTAGGCATTGCTCGACAATGGTTCTTGCCACATATTGCGGGGTATAGTAAGTACTACTATAATCCGACAGCGAGCTTATAAGTTTGTTACTAACATCGCCAAATAAATCTCGTTCTGAAAAAAATGTATCAACTATTCTATGAGCCTCTTGGAAAATAGGCCCAGAACAATGTCTGAGAATGATATCCAAATCCGGTTTTATTTGTTTTACCCCAGAACGGACATCATCAATAAACAAGTCAAATCCCTCTGGTAACTGTACTCTGGATATTCCATAGCTCTCAAAATCAATGGTGTTTACATCATCATATGAAAGAGAAAGTAATAGTATATATAAATAATTTAAAGCCTCTAGTGGAGCTCTGTCTTCATGAGTTAAATTCCTCATTTTTCTAAACAAACTTATAATGAAAGGTATAACATCATTAACTGTTGCATAGGATGAGGATAAAATATACTTATAGAATTTGTCTATATTGTTCTCAACGTAACGTTTTTCTATTGACTCAACACCGTCTTTTAGCCAATTATAAATTTTTACATCATCATTACCTACGGCAATATAATTTTTTGTATTAAGAGACCATGCTATTCTGTCGAAATTTCTTTTATCCAATTCTGGTGACACATCAAGACAAAAATCCCCCACACCCCCTGTCAGGAGAGCGTATTGCGAGGGAGTATTAGCCTTGACATTTATTGGATAAACGCCAAATGAGCGACGCCAATGTTTTATATCTCTTAAATCAAACATATTCGAGCTTGTATTAGACATGCAAAGGTACGCATTTTTTCTTGATTTACCATCGTTGCTTCTTTATGCTTAATAACATGTTAATAACATAACTGACTGCGAAATTTGTTTTAGCCAACGTATAACACATGGCCTCCAACTAGTTCAGTTCGGGCTATATATGCCCAACTAAACCCAAACCTATATATGGAGATAGCTGGGCAAAAGAAACTTATCTCGTAGCCTTGTCAGAGAGCTGGTTTATATCCGACATCAATTTGGTAAGGATTGTTTTCGCTTTGTCGTAATCTTTGGATACGAACAACTCATAGCTCAAATCGGCCCAATCCTTGGCGACTTCTTTCTCTTCCTCGGTATTATTTGACCAAACGATATCCAGTTTTGCCAATTCCACCAAAAATTTGGATGAGTTTTCCGGCGTAGGACTGTCATTATACTTCCTAACAGCATCTGCAACTTTTGTACGTTGTTCTATATCTTTAATGTTATTCATAGAGATATCAATATTGTGTTATCTGGTTGACTTGAAATGCTTTTGCAGTTGTTCCAGTCTGGCGATTAGTGATTCAAAGTCCAGCTTTTCGCCATAGATCATCGAGGTTTTCATTGCTTCGTAGTCAAGTCGCATCTTTTCTCGCAAATCTCCTGTGGGGCAAAATGTGATTGTTGACGGGTGGTTGAGTTCATAATTGACGCCACCGACATGATAGAATCGCTGACGGTGTGCAATGATTTCGTGATATAGATCCATGTCTGACAGTGCGGCTTCCGCAAATTGTGTATCCATTAGCCGTTCCAAATCATATAGGTGTCGGCTCATGCGCTCGGTGCGGGGATTCTTTCGCTGATATTCTTCGTTTAGCAGAAACGCTTTTTCAAGAAATGTGCGCGTTGGCATTATAGTCGGAATGTCGGCAATGGTCTCATCGTCAATTTGAGGAAACGCCTCTCCAACAAGAGAAGATATGCGCTTGACTTCGTAAGGCTCTTTCATCGAAAGACAACTTATCTCAATCTTGACAACGGGGCGAACATAGGCATCGGAGCTAACCTTAACCGGATAATGAATTTCAATGATTACCGGGTCGCTATCGTGGTCGATTGGTGAGCCATCCTTTTTTGTCGTTATCGGTACAACCCGACATTCGCTCAATCCGGCTTCATTGAGTTTCGTTGTCAATTCCTCTGTAAATTCGCCAAGGATATAATCGCGATTGGCAATACGCAGATTCTTGACCTGATTGTTCGTGGATGCTTTGGCACATTCTTTACCCAAAACATCGAGATAGAAGTCACGATATAGTGCGATATCGATATCTTCCGAAAAGCGGTCTATCAAGTTCCATCCTTTACTGAGGCTTGTACCTCCCTTAAAAAACATATATTTAGCCGGCGAAAGAGAAAACAGCACTTTCAGAATGGCAGTTACCCACCAGTCTTTTTCAACTGCACCTTCGCTGATATTCTTTTCGGTTGCTATGATGTAAGCCGACTGTTGGCGGTCTGCATCCGAAGCGTCAATCCATCTGCTCATTTCGTTTGATTTTTTCTTTTGTTTCGATTACTATTTTTCTAATCCAGCGTGGAGCATGGCCTATATCCTCATGCCAAGTGTCGTCCTCAGGATTGTCCTTCAATACTCCATAAACAACATCAAGAGTTTCATTGTCAATGTTATACTGCTTGATGGATTTTAGTGCAAGCACTAATATGGGCATAATTTTACCCTTATAGGCAAATGTTGACGGCACACTATGTTTAAGCGTCAAAGTCCTTCGGCCAATCTTTATTTTTCGAGGAGTACCTGATGTAAGATATACGGCGTTCATTGGAACCTGTGTTGAGAAGCCGAGATAGTTCTCGGCAGTAGCTCCTGTTGGCAATAGTTGTGCATCATCACGTTTTGCTATGGTTTGCGCTATTTCGCTGATTGTAGGCATCACAGGTCCAAACCTTGACATCTTTGGCTTAACATATATCCCGGTTGCGACTCTGACGAGTTTACCGGCATTACACAGTTCCGATAAAATATTGGAGGCGTAATGGGTATCAATGGGCAAAAAACTATCCGGCAAGAAGATTGTCCCCTTCCTGCTACGATTGACTTTTGATATTATGGTCTGTTTCATTTTTGCGGATTACATAAGGATAATAAACGCTTTATTGTCCTTTTTAGGTAGCGCAAAGTTAGTGTTTTATTTCCAATTATACAAGTAATTACATCACGACATTTACAATTTCACATATCACAATAAGACAAACTGTGATTTCACAATTAAGTTTGGTTTAATTCGGGCTATATATACCCGAGTTAAACCAAACCAAAATATATAGTGTGGCTGGTGAAAAGAAAACTTCTTCTTTTGCACAGCTATCATTTCAATCGTGATGCACGGGTGAGGCGTTCTTCTTTGATATAGCGGCTAAGTGATGCTTCCGTGGTGTGACCGGTGGCGGCGCAGATTACATCGCGGTCGTTTCCTCGTAGTCGCATATTGGTAGCGAAAGAACGTCGAGCTGTATGGCAGCTTACCATCTGCCAACGCTGATAAATGTCTTTCTTGCGTCCGGCTCTTCCGTTACCTACATCTGCGGTGTAGGCTTTGGTGACATATCCCGCCAATGTGCTTTCCGGGTTCGCCTCATAAACCGCCTTCATAATATCCTTCAGTGCGTCATTGAACTTCTGATTGCTTATTACACGCGGCATTTCTTTACCGTTATTGTAAAGGTCGAGAATCGACTGAGCCTCTGGCAGTATTTTGACGACCGATGTCTTATCAGTCTTGTTAGCCTTGAATTGAAAATAACGCTCACCATCTTCAGTCACTTGAATGGAATTGTAGTTGAGCTGTTCGAGGTCAGAATGGCGCACACCGGTCCAGCACATCAGCACAAACATATTGCGCACAGTCTGCAGATGTTCAGTCGGCAACTCCTGTTTTGCTATCAATGCGATTTCACTTTCAAGCAGGGCAATACTCTCTGATTCTTCTTTCAGTTTCTCACAGCGTAAAAACTCCTCTGCCATACACTGTATGCGCATAGGCTGGTCACGGATGACAGTCTTTATAACCTTGATATGGTCACCGATAGTATTCAGTTTCAATCCTTCGCCGTATGCAAATGTAAGATACTCGGAATAGAACGACTTATTGAGTTCATCAAATCGAATATCGGTGATATGCTTCTTACTCATAAAGTCGCGGATATAGCGGCGGAGATGCTTGTAGTGCTGTATGGTTTTTAGTCCGATTGGTTTGCCATGCCATGTTCGGGCTGGAGCAGCATCGATAAAGACATCAAGAGCCACAATGAAGGATTCTTCACGCTGACGGAGCATTGCTTCAAGTTCTTCTTTTTTGCGCCGCTGTTCAGCCTCACGTTGAGCTCTCTTCCGTTCCTGTGCTCCTTCCTGTGCCTTTTTCAAAGCTGCCTGTTCTTGAATCTGCTCACGCTGTGCGACCGAGATAATTGCTTTCTCCAGCTTTTTCTTTGTCGGATTAGGCTGGGATAAAACCAAGTCAATGGTTGCGGTGATTTCATCCAGTTTATCGCAAAGATACTTACCTTCACCGGAGCGAAACTTATTCCACTTTGAAGTAGTGGAAACCGCATCGCTCCATTGCTTGATGTCAACCTCTACAAACGATTTCAAAAGCAGATTTTCCCCGTCGCTTTGGCGACGGGTATATAGAAAGGCATTGCCGGAAGCGGCCTTTGTGCGAAGAAAAAATTTGGTATATGCGTTCTTTGCCATTATAAACTCGTGTGTCTAAGTTTATTATTCAAACGCAAAGGTAATGCGCATTGTTGCTGAGTTGATACTTATTTGATACTTTTCTTTGGCAGTTTATGGCACTTTTTGCGACTTTCTGAAATTGTTAAAATATATAACCGCTTAGTATCTCGATAATTATAAAATTGGAGTTTCACGAGATATCATAAAAGTTGCCCTTCCAAGGCAACACAAAGAAAGAGCTAAGTCATACAGACTCAGCTCTTTCTTCTTTTATATCCCGCACGCAAATATTAAAAATTGTATATTCGATACTTGTTTGATACTTTTGGGGTCAGCGGATTTTTGTACTCCATCCGGAAATTCCGGATCATTAGGATATTTTTGCTCCATCGTTATTGGGGGCGCCTCGGCAATTGGAATATCTCGGCTTGCTCAATAAGTCAAGCTGCATAGTCAATGATCACGCAGAAATTATGGGTCAGCGGATTTTTCCGGTGGGCACAAGGAGATGTCAAGAATATAGAGTGGCC